>NZ_BNDX01000001.1:0-17232 GCF_020521275.1 Streptomyces daghestanicus
CCGAGGAAGTGCCGCTCGGGGCGCGAGGTGTCCGGCCGGTTGACGGCCCGGTCGGGGTAGGCGACGGCCTTGCCGCCCCGGATCTCGGCCACCGAGAACGGGACGTCGTCGCCCCAGCGCGGGAAGTTGACGAAGATCCGGCCCGAGCGGGACACCGTGACCCCGGTGGGCATCGCGCCGTCGAAGGTCGCGACCGTCTCCAGCCGGGGCTGGTGGTGGCCGCCACCGGTGCCGGGGCGGGCCGCGGCCGGCGCGGCGCCGGCCGCCAGGGCCCCTCCGACCACGAGGGACAGGCCGAGGACCGTCCTGCGGCCCGGGCCGGTGTGCGAGGTGGGGGCGGGTATGGACATGGGTGACTCCAGTGTTTCTGTCGCCCTCGTGACCGCGGAGGTCGTGAGGTGCCGGTCGGTACCGGTCCAGTGGACCGCGGACGGCCCCGGCACGCTTCCGTCGAATGACTGAGTGCCAGGGCCCGTTGACCGCCGTGACGCCCGCGGCCCCCCGAACGGGACGGTCTAGAGCTCGATCTCGGCCAGCCGCTCGATCTCGATGCCGTTCACCGTCAGGGGCGCCACCCGCTCGGCGAAGGCCCGCAGGTGCGCGCTGGCGGAATGGGCCCGCAGGTGCTCCTCGCTCTGCCACACCTCGTGCATGACGAGCAGGCCGGGGTCGTCCAGCCCCTCGTGCGGCACGTAGGTGAGGCAGCCGTCCTCCTGGCGGGTGGCGGACACCAGGGCGGGCAGCGCGTCCCACAGTTCCTGTTCCTTGCCGGGGCGCGCCTTCATGCGGGCGACGAGGACGATGGGCCCGGTGTGGCGGTCGGACATGCGCTTCTCCTTGGTGGGGTCGTGTGCAGGGGTGGGCCGGTGGGTCAGGCCAGGCGTCCGCCGCCGTCCACGTGCAGGACGGTGCCGGTGACGTAGGGGTTGTCGATGGCGAAGAGCACCGCGGCGACGAGGTCGTCGGGGGTGCCGACCCGGCGGGCCGGGTTGCTCGCGGCCACCGACTCCAGGAACGCCCGCTTGTCCGCGCCGAGCTTGTCCCAGGCGCCGCTGTCGACGATACCCGGGGACACGGCGTTGACCCGGAGCGGCGCGATCTCCACGGCGAGGGCCTGGACCAGGAAGGCGAGGGCGCCGTTGGTGGTGGCCATCACGGTCCGCTCGGGGGCGGGACGCCAGGCCGCCACGCCGGAGAAGAAGGTGAGGGAGCCGCCTTCCCGGGCCTGTCCGGCGAGGTGCTTGGCGAGGAACAGGGGGCCGGTCACCTTGGCCGCGAAGGCGCGCTGGACGTCCTCGGGGACGAGTTCGGACAGCGGCCCGTTGGCCGGCACGGCCGCCGTGGACACGAAGTGGTCGAAGGCGCCGACCTCTTCGGCCAGGTGCGCTATCGACGCCTCGTCGGTGATGTCGAAGCGGACGGTACGGGCCGTGCCCGGCAGTTCGGCGGCCGTCTTCTCCAGCTTGGCGAGGTCCGGGCCCGCGAGGACGAGTTCGGCTCCCTCGGCGGAGGCGGTCCGGGCGAGGCGGCGTCCGGTGGCCGAGCCGGCCCCGACGACGACGAGACGCTGGCCGGCGCGCTTGAGGGCGGTGCCGGCGGGGGTGGGGGACGTGCTGCTCACGGGATTCTCCTTGGTCGGGACCGGCACCGGGCCGGTGTGCGGGGCTGGATCAACTCTCGCCCTCGTGCGGCGATGAGGCCAATGCTTGTTCTTGCGGATGTCCATAAGGTGCGCGCATGGCAGGCGGTACGGGTGAGCCGGACGGGGGTGCGGGCGCGGCCCGGGCGGTCAGCCGGCGGTGGTCCTGTTCAGCAGGGGTGACCCGTCCGCTCAGCGCCACGACCGCCGTGGCAGGAAGGTCGCGGAGTCCTTCGCGGAGGCGTCGGTGAACGTGCCGGCGTGCGGGGTGATCAACGCCTCCGGCTGCCGCCAGAGCGGGTGCGCGCCGGGCAGTGGCTCGAGTGCCGCCACGTCCAGCGCCGCCCGCAGCCGTCCGGAACCCACCTCCCGGGCCAGGGCGTCGGTGTCGACCGGTTCGCCCCTGCCGACGTTCACCAGGGTCGCGCCGTCCTTGAGCGAGGCCGGCCGGTGCGCGCCGCCGACCGAGGAGACTCCTCGGCATGTTCGGCGCGCACCGGCCGGCCTCGCTCAAGGACGGCGCGACCCTGGTGAACGTCGGCAGGGGCGAACCGGTCGACACCGACGCCCTGGCCCGGGAGGTGGGTTCCGGACGGCTGCGGGCGGCGCTGGACGTGGCGGCACTCGAGCCACTGCCCGGCGCGCACCCGCTCTGGCGGCAGCCGGAGGCGTTGATCACCCCGCACGCCGGCACGTTCACCGACGCCTCCGCGAAGGACTCCGCGACCTTCCTGCCACGGCGGTCGTGGCGCTGAGCGGACGGGTCACCCCTGCTGAACAGGACCACCGCCGGCTGACCGCCCGGGCCGCGCCCGCACCCCCGTCCGGCTCACCCGTACCGCCTGCCATGCGCGCACCTTATGGACATCCGCAAGAACAAGCATTGGCCTCATCGCCGCACGAGGGCGAGAGTTGATCCAGCCCCGCACACCGGCCCGGTGCCGGTCCCGACCAAGGAGAATCCCGTGAGCAGCACGTCCCCCACCCCCGCCGGCACCGCCCTCAAGCGCGCCGGCCAGCGTCTCGTCGTCGTCGGGGCCGGCTCGGCCACCGGACGCCGCCTCGCCCGGACCGCCTCCGCCGAGGGAGCCGAACTCGTCCTCGCGGGCCCGGACCTCGCCAAGCTGGAGAAGACGGCCGCCGAACTGCCGGGCACGGCCCGTACCGTCCGCTTCGACATCACCGACGAGGCGTCGATAGCGCACCTGGCCGAAGAGGTCGGCGCCTTCGACCACTTCGTGTCCACGGCGGCCGTGCCGGCCAACGGGCCGCTGTCCGAACTCGTCCCCGAGGACGTCCAGCGCGCCTTCGCGGCCAAGGTGACCGGCCCCCTGTTCCTCGCCAAGCACCTCGCCGGACAGGCCCGGGAAGGCGGCTCCCTCACCTTCTTCTCCGGCGTGGCGGCCTGGCGTCCCGCCCCCGAGCGGACCGTGATGGCCACCACCAACGGCGCCCTCGCCTTCCTGGTCCAGGCCCTCGCCGTGGAGATCGCGCCGCTCCGGGTCAACGCCGTGTCCCCGGGTATCGTCGACAGCGGCGCCTGGGACAAGCTCGGCGCGGACAAGCGGGCGTTCCTGGAGTCGGTGGCCGCGAGCAACCCGGCCCGCCGGGTCGGCACCCCCGACGACCTCGTCGCCGCGGTGCTCTTCGCCATCGACAACCCCTACGTCACCGGCACCGTCCTGCACGTGGACGGCGGCGGACGCCTGGCCTGACCCACCGGCCCACCCCTGCACACGACCCCACCAAGGAGAAGCGCATGTCCGACCGCCACACCGGGCCCATCGTCCTCGTCGCCCGCATGAAGGCGCGCCCCGGCAAGGAACAGGAACTGTGGGACGCGCTGCCCGCCCTGGTGTCCGCCACCCGCCAGGAGGACGGCTGCCTCACCTACGTGCCGCACGAGGGGCTGGACGACCCCGGCCTGCTCGTCATGCACGAGGTGTGGCAGAGCGAGGAGCACCTGCGGGCCCATTCCGCCAGCGCGCACCTGCGGGCCTTCGCCGAGCGGGTGGCGCCCCTGACGGTGAACGGCATCGAGATCGAGCGGCTGGCCGAGATCGAGCTCTAGACCGTCCCGTTCGGGGGGCCGCGGGCGTCACGGCGGTCAACGGGCCCTGGCACTCAGTCATTCGACGGAAGCGTGCCGGGGCCGTCCGCGGTCCACTGGACCGGTACCGACCGGCACCTCACGACCTCCGCGGTCACGAGGGCGACGAGAAACACTGGAGTCACCCATGTCCATACCCGCCCCCACCTCGCACACCGGCCCGGGCCGCAGGACGGTCCTCGGCCTGTCCCTCGTGGTCGGAGGGGCCCTGGCGGCCGGCGCCGCGCCGGCCGCGGCCCGCCCCGGCACCGGTGGCGGCCACCACCAGCCCCGGCTGGAGACGGTCGCGACCTTCGACGGCGCGATGCCCACCGGGGTCACGGTGTCCCGCTCGGGCCGGATCTTCGTCAACTTCCCGCGCTGGGGCGACGACGTCCCGTTCTCGGTGGCCGAGATCCGGGGCGGCAAGGCCGTCGCCTACCCCGACCGGGCCGTCAACCGGCCGGACACCTCGCGCCCCGAGCGGCACTTCCTCGGCGTGCAGAGCGTGGTCGTCGACGCCGCCGAACGGCTGTGGGTCGTGGACACCGGCCGCGTCGAGTGGGCCGACGCGCCCCACGGCGGACCGAAGCTGGTCGCCATCGACCTGGCCACCGACCGGGTGGTCCGCACCATCCTGCTGCCCCGCTCCGTCGCCGGGCCGCGCAGCTTCATCAACGACGTCCGCTTCGACCTGAGCCGTGGCTACGCCTACCTCACCGATGCCACCCCGGACGGCCCCAACGGACTGGTCGTCGTTCACCTGGCGAGCGGCACCTCCTGGCGCTGCTTGGACGACGCGCCGTCCACCCGCCCCGTTCCCGGGTTCGTCCCCGTCGTCGAGGGCCGCCCGCTGACCAACAGCCCGGACGCCACCACGCCCGCCACGCCCGTCAACATCGGCGCGGACGGCATCGCGCTCAGCCCCGACGGTGAGTGGCTGTACTACTGCCCGCTCTCCAGCCGCCGCCTGTACGCGGTGCGCACCAGGGACCTGGTCCGCGCGCGGTCGGACCGCGGCGCGTCCGCCGTACCCGTGCGCGATCTGGGCGCCAAGGGCATGTCCGACGGCCTGGAGACCGACCGGGCCGGCCGCGTCTACGGTGGTGACCTGGAGAACAACGCCATCGTCCGCCGTGAACTCGACGGCACCTACCGCACCCTGATCCGCGACGAGCGCCTGGTGTGGCCCGACACCCTGTCCGTCGGCTATGACCGGCACCTGTACGTCGTCGCCAACCAGCTCAACCGCCAGGCCGCCTACAACGGCGGCGTGGACCTGCGGGTCAAGCCGTACGCGCTGTACCGCTTCCCCCTCGGCAGCGGACCCGCCCGCCGCTGACCCGGCGGCACGAAGACCGGCGGCCGTACCGGCACCCCAGGTGCCCGGTACGGCCGCCGGTCGCGTGTGCCCCGTGCTCAGGCGCCGGTGGTGAGCACCACGCGGAAGCGGGCCCGGTTGTCCATCATGCGCGCGTACGCATCGGCCGCCCGTTCCAGCGGCATCTCCTCGACGTGCGGCCGGACCCCGGTCAGCGCGGCGAACCGCAGGGTGTCCTCGATGTCGGCCGCGGTGCCGCTGGGCAGCCCGGAGATCCTCTTCGACAGGTCGATCAACTGCAACGGGCTGATCCGCATCGGCTCCGGGTCGACACCCAGGACGACCAGTTCACCGTCCGGCCCCAGACCGTCGACGGCCGCCGACATCGTCTCCGAGTCGCCCGCCGTGGCGAGCACCGCGCGCGCTCCGCCGAGTGCCTGCAGGGCGGGGCTCATCTCCTCGGCCGTGGAGTCGACGTAGTGGTGCGCGCCCAGTTCCCCGGCGAGCGCCCGCTTCTCCGCGCCCCGCGCGATGACGACCGTCTCGAAGCCCATCCGGACAGCGAACTGCACTCCCAGGTGCCCCAGTCCGCCCAGTCCGAGGACCGCCACCAGGTCGCCCGGCCCCGCGCCCGAGCGGCGCAGGGCGTTGAAGGTGGTCACCCCCGCGCAGGCCAGGGGCGCCGCGTCCACCGCGCTGATCCCGTCCGGAATCCGGGCCAGGGCGTTGGCGGGGACGTTCAAAGCTTCGCCGTAGCCGCCCGGGTAGGCCCAGCCGGGCACCTTGAGTTCGGTGCAGTGGATGAAGTCACCTCGGCGGCAGGGCACGCAGTGGCCGCAGTGGCCGCCGAACCAGCCGACGGCGACCCGGTCGCCGGCCTGCCAGCCGGTCGCGTAAGCGCCGACGGCGTCGATCCGGCCGGCGATCTCGTGTCCCGGGGTCACCGGGTGGGCCAGGCCGGGCACCAGCCCCTCGACCATCAGCGAATCGGTGTGGCACACCCCGCACGCCTCGACGGTGACGCGCACTTCGAAGGGGCCGGGGTCGGGGACGTCGCGCCGGCCGGTGCGCAGGGCACCGGCCGGCTGGTCCACCAGGACCGCGCGGACAGATGACATGACAGGAACCTCCTGCTGTTCGACGACGGGGGAAACCGCGGTACGGCCCTCAGCCCGGGACCTCGACGGTTCCGGTCAGCAGGGCGAGCGGGGCGCCGCCCGGCAGGGTGACGCGTGAGTGGACCCGGGCCGCCTTCGAGGTCCTCCAGGTGCGTGACGGTGGCGACCGGGCCGGGACACCCGGGACGACTTTCCGCGGGTCCTCGCCAGGATCGCGCGGCCCAGCGGCGGGGCCATCCGTCATCCGACGTACCGCCTCGCGGGCCGGTGTCCCCTTCCCGGCCCGGGACGACCGGACAGGCGGCGGCGGTCGGTCCGGGAAGCTCGCAACGGCACACCTGTCCCGCTCATATGTGTCTCGCCTGGGACCGGTAGTCGTTTGACGGATGCCCCGCACCACTCGTCCTCCGCAAGCTATTCCCGGCATACGCGACAGAAGCCACCCAGCCAAGGAGGAGCAGTGGCCACCAAACGCGACATGATCGTGCGCCCCGCGCACGACCTGGGCGGACTGCCGGCCGGACCGGTCGTCCCGTCCGACCACGAGATGACGCCCTTCGAGAAGAGCTGCCACGCGCTGCTCAACGTCCTCGCCGCGCACAAGCTCGTCAACACCGAGGAGAAGCGCCGCGGGGTGGAGGACCTCGGAGCCGAGATCATCGGCGACCTCACCTACTACGAGCGGTGGGCCGTCTCCGCCTCCAAGGTGCTGATCGAGAAGGGCGTCATCACCTCCGAGGAACTGGGCGCCAGGATGAACGAGATCCGGGACCGGCTCACGGAGGCCGCAGCATGAGCCCCCGCTTCGCGCCGGACCAGAGAGTCCGCATCGCCGACCGCAACGCTCCGGGCCATGTGCGCACCCCGGTCTACGTCCGCGGCAAGGAGGGCCGGATCGAACGCGTCCTGCCCCGCTTCCTCAACCCCGAGCGGGAGGCGTACGGCGTCAACGAGGGCGGCGAGGTCCGCCTGTACCGGGTCCGCATCGAGCAGTCGGCGCTCTGGCCCGACTACGACGGGCCGGCGGACGACGTGCTGGAACTGGAGATCTACGAGCACTGGCTGGAACAGGTCGACGACCGCTCCGGCGTGGAAGGACGATGACGTCGATGACGAACCCCCGCGAGACCGGCGTCGTCGGCCACGGTGACCACACGCACGGCGCCCCGGGCGCCCCGGACCCGCACGCCCCCATCGAGACGGCCGCCGGGGAACCCGACTACTTCGACGTCCTGCACCAGGCCATCCGCGAACTCCTCGTCGACAAGGGCCTGATCACCGCGGACGAGGTGCGCGCCATGGTCGAGACGCTCGACGCGCACCGGCCCACGCTCGGCTCCGCCCTGGTCGCCCGGGCCTGGACGGACCCGGACTTCAAGGAACGCCTGCTCGCCGACGGCACCGCCGCCATCGAGGAGTTCGGCATCGACAACTACGACGGCACCAGGCTGATCGTGCTGGAACAGACACCCGAGGTGCACAACCTCGTGGTGTGCACCCTCTGCTCGTGCTACCCGCGTCCCGTGCTGGGCCTGCCCCCGGACTGGTACAAGAGCCGTCCCTACCGGGCCCGCGCCGTCCGTGAACCGCGCGCGCTCTTGCGGGAGTTCGGCACGGAGGTGGCGCAGGACGTGACCATCCGCGTCCACGACAGCAACGCCAACATGCGCTACCTGGTCCTGCCGATGCGCCCCGCCGGGACCGAGGGCATGAGCGAGGAGGAGCTCGCCGCCCTCGTCACCCGGGACACGATGATCGGCGTCACCACGCCCAGGCTGCCGTGACCGGGTTCCGCCGGCGGCCGGACGGCCCCACGGCGGTGGACATTCACGGCCCGCCCGCCGCGCCCGCCGTGCGGTGGGTGGTCCGCGGCCGGCCGCTGTCCTCGTACCTCGCGGAGGCGCTGGGCTCGGCCTGGCTCGTGGTGGCCGCGCTCACCGCGGTCTCCTTCACCATGCGGGCCGACGGCGCCTACCTCTCCTCGTGGCCGCTCCTGCCGCGCCTGGCCGTCGTCGGCGTCTCGGTGGGCGGCGCGGTGGCGGTGTTCGCCCTCACCCCGCCCGGCAAGGAGTCCGGCGCCCACCTCAACCCGGCGATCAGCCTCTTCATGGCCCTGCGCGGCGTCCTCGGCGTCACCGACCTGATCGCCTACGGAGTCTTCCAGCTGACCGGTTCCGTCCTCGGGGTGCTGCTCACCCGGACGCTCTGGGGGGATCGGGTCACCGAGGTGGACTACGGTCTGATCCAGCCCGGCGCCGGCTGGGGCGGCCCCGTCGTCGTGGTCCTCGGCGAACTCCTCAGCACCGCCGTCCTGCTCCAGGTCCTGGCCGCCATGACCAGCCGGCCCCGGCCGCGCTCCACACCATGGGTGCTCGGCGCCGTCGTCGCGGCGCTGATCACGTTCACCGGCTCCCGGACCGGGGCCGGCTTCAACCCGGCGCGCAACTTCGGCCCGCACGTCGTCTCGGGCGACTACCACCTGTTCTGGGCCTACATGCTGGCGCCCCTGGCCGGAGCCGCGGTGGCCGCCTCCGTACCGGCCCTCCTGGGCGCCCGCCGGGCCTGGACCCACCGGGTCTGCTGCGCCCACGACATCCACCGTTACCACCTGCGCCCGCCGCGTTCGCGGCACCGCGCTCCCACTTCCTCCCGGTGATCCCATGCTCCCTACCCACAACGGCCCCGCGACGGCCGTCCCCGACCACACCGACGAGATCCTGTGCCGGCAGGCGCGTCACATCGTCACCTCGCTCGACCTCCACGACGTGGAACTGGCACCCGGCCTCGTCCACGCCCTGCTGCGCGCGGGCTTCGGCATCCAGGCCGACACCCCGACCGGAGGTGCCCTGACCGGGGGAGTGGAGATCCGCTCCTGCCCCGAGCACTACGGGCCGGGGTCCCTCCTCGTCAGCTGGGCCCCGCACGAGGCGGCGTACACCCCGCTGGACCCGCGCGTCACCCACGTCGAGGGCCTCATGACATGCGCGCTGCTGGACACCGTGCGGGCCCTGGGCTTCCGGGCCAAACGGCTGGGCGCCTCCCACTCGGTCCAGGTCCAGCCCTGGGGGTCCCGTGCCTCGGACTGAGACGGCCACCCGGTCCGCCCGGGCGCTCACGAGCCACCGGGGCACGGTCCTGCTGGTCTCGGCGGTCGTCGCCGTCACCGTCGCCGCCTTCGCCGTGCTGGCCGGCGCCGTGTCCGGGCACCGCTTCTCCGTCGGCGCCCAGGTCTTCGGCACCGGCCTCGGCCTGACGGCGTACCTGCTCGGTGTGCGGCACGCCTTCGACGCCGACCACATCGCGGCCATCGACAACACCACCCGCAGGTTCCTGGCCGAAGGGCGGCCCCCGGCCCACCTCGGCTTCTGGTTCGCCCTGGGCCACTCCTCGGTGGTCGTGCTGCTCAGCCTGCTGACCGCCCTGGGGGCCCGCCTGGCCTCCCGGCTGACCGACGACTCCTCCACCGCCCACCAGGTCCTGGGCGTGCTCGGCACGTCCGTCTCCACGGCCTTCCTGCTGTCGCTGGGCGTCCTCAACCTGCTGGCCCTGCGCCGCATCGCGGCCCTGTACCGTTCCGCGCGCCGGGGCGACCATGACGAGGCGCGCCTGGACGAGGTGCTGGACGACCGGGGGCTGCTCTCGCGCCTGCTGCGCCGGCTGACCGCGTCGACCACGCGTCCCTGGCACCTGTTCCCGCTCGGCCTGCTCTTCGGTCTGGGCTTCGACACGGCCACCGAGGTGTCCCTGCTGGTCCTGTCCGGCGCGGGTGCCGCCTCCGGCGTCCCCTGGTGGGCGCTGATGCTCCTCCCGCTCCTGTTCACCTGCGGGATGACGCTCTTCGACACCCTCGACGGAGCCTTCATGTCGGCCGCGTACCGGTGGGCGTTCGTCCATCCGCTGCGCCGCATCCACTACAACCTCACCACCACCGGCCTCTCGGCCGCCGCGGCCCTCCTGGTCGCCGCCGTGAACCTGGTGACGCTGCTGGGCGACGGCGTCCCCGCCCTCCGCCGGGCCCTGCCCTGGCTGGTCGGCATCGACCTCAACACCGTCGGCTACCTGATCGGCGCGCTCTTCCTCACGGCCTGGCTCAGCTCCTTCCTGCACTGGAAGGCCGTCGGTGGACGTGCCCTGGCCCCGTCGCCGGACCCGGAGGCGTGAGCCGGCGCCCGCCCGGTGGACCTACCGCCCGGCCACGGGCAGTTCGCCGTACTGACCGCCGCGCACACGCTCCGGTGCGAACAGCGCGCCGAGCGCGGCGACTTCACCGGCTTCCAGGGTGAGGTCCGCCGCCGCGGCGTTCTCCCGCAGGAACTCCGCTCGTTTCGTCCCCGGGACCGGTACGACGGCGTACGGCTGGGCCAGCAGCCAGGCCAGGGCGACCTGGCCGGGTGTGGCCCCCCGCTCCCGGGCGAACCGCTTCAGTCCGTCCACCAGCCGCAGGTTGTGCGGCAGGTTGCCGGGCGAGAACTTCGGCAGGGTGCTGCGGAAGTCGTCGCCGTCCAGGCGGGTGCCGGGGCCGACCCGGCCGGTCAGCGCGGCCCTGCCGAGCGGGCTGTACGGCACCAGTGTGATGCCCAGTTCCCGGCAGAGCGGCAGGATCTCGTCCTCCACCCCCCTCTCCCACAGGGAGTACTCGCTCTGCAGGGCGGAGACGGGTGCGGTACGGGCCGCGCGGCGCAGCTCGTCGGGGCCGGCGTTGCTCAGCCCGAGCGCCGTGACCTTGCCCTCCGTGACCAGTTCGGCCATGGCGCCGACGGTCTCCTCGACCGGGACGCCGGGGTCGAGCCGGTGGCAGTAGTACAGGTCGATGTGGTCGGTGCCGAGCCGGCGCAGGCTGGCCTCGCACGCGGAGCGGACGTACGCGGGGGTGCCGTCGTAGACCACCCGGCCGTCGTCCGAGGGCCGGGCGCCGAACTTGGTGGCGATCACGGCCCGGTCCCGGCGGCCCCGGACCGCCTCGCCGAGCAGTGTCTCGTTGTGACCGAACCCGTTGGTGTCCGCCGCCGCCCCGACGGCACCGTAGACGTCGGCGGTGTCGAGGAGGTTCACGCCCAGGTCGAGGGCGAGCCGCCACGGTGGCGATCGATCCCGCGCGGTCGGCGGGCCCGTAGAACTGGGAACATGCCCATGCAGCCCGAGCCCGATCGGGCCGACGGCGCGGGCCGCTGACGCCTGAGGGTGGACTGTGTGAGGTGTGCACGGTGATGCGCACGGTCTGCCGCGGCGGTGCAGGGCGTGCCCGATCGGCACGCCCCTGCCACCGCCGGGCGGCATACGGGAGCATCCCCCCCCAAAACCGGTGCCACACCTCACCACGTCACCCTCGGCTGTCAGCGGCCCGCGCGTCGGCCCGATCGGGCTCGGCTGCATGGGCATGTCCCAGTTCTACGGGCCCGCCGACCGCGCGGGATCGATCGCCACCGTGCGGCTCGCCCTCGACCTGGGCGTGAACCTCCTCGACACCGCCGACGTCTACGGTGCCGTCGGGGCGGCGGCGGACACCAACGGGTTCGGTCACAACGAGACACTGCTCGGCGAGGCGGTCCGGGGCCGCCGGGACCGGGCCGTGATCGCCACCAAGTTCGGCGCCCGGCCCTCGGACGACGGCCGGGTGGTCTACGACGGCACCCCCGCGTACGTCCGCTCCGCGTGCGAGGCCAGCCTGCGCCGGCTCGGCACCGACCACATCGACCTGTACTACTGCCACCGGCTCGACCCCGGCGTCCCGGTCGAGGAGACCGTCGGCGCCATGGCCGAACTGGTCACGGAGGGCAAGGTCACGGCGCTCGGGCTGAGCAACGCCGGCCCGACGAGCTGCGCCGCGCGGCCCGTACCGCACCCGTCTCCGCCCTGCAGAGGAAGTTCTCGCCCGGCCAACCTGCCGCCCAACCTGCGGCTGGGTGGACTTTGGACTGAAGCGGTTTTCGCCCGGGAGCGGGGGGCCACCACCCGGCCAGGTCGCCCTGTCCTGGGCTGCTGGGCCAGGCCGTACGCCGTCGTACCGGTTCCCGGGGGACGAACGAGGCGGAGTTCCTTGCAGGGAGAACGCCGCACGGCGGCGCGGACCTCACCCTGGAGCCGGTGAAGTCGCCGCCGCTCGGCGCGCCTGTTCGCACCAGGAGCGTTGTGCTCGGCGGTTCAGTACGGCGAACTGCCCGTGGCCGGGCGGTAGGTCCACCGGGCGGGCGCCGGCTCACGCCTCCGGGTCGGCGACGGGGCCAGGGCACGTCCACCGACGGCCTTCCAGTGCAGGAAGGAGCTGAGCCAGGCCGTGAGGAAGAGCGCGCCGATCAGGTAGCCGACGGTGTTGAGGTCGATGCCGACCAGCCAGGGCAGGGCCCGGCGGAGGGCGGGGACGCCGTCGCCCAGCAGCGTCACCAGGTTCACGGCGGCGACCAGGAGGGCCGCGGCGGCCGAGAGGCCGGTGGTGGTGAGGTTGTAGTGGATGCGGCGCAGCGGATGGACGAACGCCCACCGGTACGCGGCCGACATGAAGGCTCCGTCGAGGGTGTCGAAGAGCGTCATCCCGCAGGTGAACAGGAGCGGGAGGAGCATCAGCGCCCACCAGGGGACGCCGGAGGCGGCACCCGCGCCGGACAGGACCAGCAGGGACACCTCGGTGGCCGTGTCGAAGCCCAGACCGAAGAGCAGGCCGAGCGGGAACAGGTGCCAGGGACGCGTGGTCGACGCGGTCAGCCGGCGCAGCAGGCGCGAGAGCAGCCCCCGGTCGTCCAGCACCTCGTCCAGGCGCGCCTCGTCATGGTCGCCCCGGCGCGCGGAACGGTACAGGGCCGCGATGCGGCGCAGGGCCAGCAGGTTGAGGACGCCCAGCGACAGCAGGAAGGCCGTGGAGACGGACGTGCCGAGCACGCCCAGGACCTGGTGGGCGGTGGAGGAGTCGTCGGTCAGCCGGGAGGCCAGGCGGGCCCCAGGGCGGTCAGCAGGCTGAGCAGCACGACCACCGAGGAGTGGCCCAGGGCGAACCAGAAGCCGAGGTGGGCCGGGGGCCGCCCTTCGGCCAGGAACCTGCGGGTGGTGTTGTCGATGGCCGCGATGTGGTCGGCGTCGAAGGCGTGCCGCACACCGAGCAGGTACGCCGTCAGGCCGAGGCCGGTGCCGAAGACCTGGGCGCCGACGGAGAAGCGGTGCCCGGACACGCGCCGGCCAGCACGGCGAAGGCGGCGACGGTGACGGCGACGACCGCCGAGACCAGCAGGACCGTGCCCCGGTGGCTCGTGAGCGCCCGGGCGGACCGGGTGGCCGTCTCAGTCCGAGGCACGGGACCCCCAGGGCTGGACCTGGACCGAGTGGGAGGCGCCCAGCCGTTTGGCCCGGAAGCCCAGGGCCCGCACGGTGTCCAGCAGCGCGCATGTCATGAGGCCCTCGACGTGGGTGACGCGCGGGTCCAGCGGGGTGTACGCCGCCTCGTGCGGGGCCCAGCTGACGAGGAGGGACCCCGGCCCGTAGTGCTCGGGGCAGGAGCGGATCTCCACTCCCCCGGTCAGGGCACCTCCGGTCGGGGTGTCGGCCTGGATGCCGAAGCCCGCGCGCAGCAGGGCGTGGACGAGGCCGGGTGCCAGTTCCACGTCGTGGAGGTCGAGCGAGGTGACGATGTGACGCGCCTGCCGGCACAGGATCTCGTCGGTGTGGTCGGGGACGGCCGTCGCGGGGCCGTTGTGGGTAGGGAGCATGGGATCACCGGGAGGAAGTGGGAGCGCGGTGCCGCGAACGCGGCGGGCGCAGGTGGTAACGGTGGATGTCGTGGGCGCAGCAGACCCGGTGGGTCCAGGCCCGGCGGGCGCCCAGGAGGGCCGGTACGGAGGCGGCCACCGCGGCTCCGGCCAGGGGCGCCAGCATGTAGGCCCAGAACAGGTGGTAGTCGCCCGAGACGACGTGCGGGCCGAAGTTGCGCGCCGGGTTGAAGCCGGCCCCGGTCCGGGAGCCGGTGAACGTGATCAGCGCCGCGACGACGGCGCCGAGCACCCATGGTGTGGAGCGCGGCCGGGGCCGGCTGGTCATGGCGGCCAGGACCTGGAGCAGGACGGCGGTGCTGAGGAGTTCGCCGAGGACCACGACGACGGGGCCGCCCCAGCCGGCGCCGGGCTGGATCAGACCGTAGTCCACCTCGGTGACCCGATCCCCCAGAGCGTCCGGGTGAGCAGCACCCCGAGGACGGAACCGGTCAGCTGGAAGACTCCGTAGGCGATCAGGTCGGTGACGCCGAGGACGCCGCGCAGGGCCATGAAGAGGCTGATCGCCGGGTTGAGGTGGGCGCCGGACTCCTTGCCGGGCGGGGTGAGGGCGAACACCGCCACCGCGCCGCCCACCGAGACGCCGACGACGGCCAGGCGCGGCAGGAGCGGCCACGAGGAGAGGTAGGCGCCGTCGGCCCGCATGGTGAAGGAGACCGCGGTGAGCGCGGCCACCACGAGCCAGGCCGAGCCCAGCGCCTCCGCGAGGTACGAGGACAGCGGCCGGCCGCGGACCACCCACCGCACGGCGGGCGCGGCGGGCGGGCCGTGAATGTCCACCGCCGTGGGGCCGTCCGGCCGCCGGCGGAACCCGGTCACGGCAGCCTGGGCGTGGTGACGCCGATCATCGTGTCCCGGGTGACGAGGGCGGCGAGCTCCTCCTCGCTCATGCCCTCGGTCCCGGCGGGGCGCATCGGCAGGACCAGGTAGCGCATGTTGGCGTTGCTGTCGTGGACGCGGATGGTCACGTCCTGCGCCACCTCCGTGCCGAACTCCCGCAAGAGCGCGCGCGGTTCACGGACGGCGCGGGCCCGGTAGGGACGGCTCTTGTACCAGTCCGGGGGCAGGCCCAGCACGGGACGCGGGTAGCACGAGCAGAGGGTGCACACCACGAGGTTGTGCACCTCGGGTGTCTGTTCCAGCACGATCAGCCTGGTGCCGTCGTAGTTGTCGATGCCGAACTCCTCGATGGCGGCGGTGCCGTCGGCGAGCAGGCGTTCCTTGAAGTCCGGGTCCGTCCAGGCCCGGGCGACCAGGGCGGAGCCGAGCGTGGGCCGGTGCGCGTCGAGCGTCTCGACCATGGCGCGCACCTCGTCCGCGGTGATCAGGCCCTTGTCGACGAGGAGTTCGCGGATGGCCTGGTGCAGGACGTCGAAGTAGTCGGGTTCCCCGGCGGCCGTCTCGATGGGGGCGTGCGGGTCCGGGGCGCCCGGGGCGCCGTGCGTGTGGTCACCGTGGCCGACGACGCCGGTCTCGCGGGGGTTCGTCATCGACGTCATCGTCCTTCCACGCCGGAGCGGTCGTCGACCTGTTCCAGCCAGTGCTCGTAGATCTCCAGTTCCAGCACGTCGTCCGCCGGCCCGTCGTAGTCGGGCCAGAGCGCCGACTGCTCGATGCGGACCCGGTACAGGCGGACCTCGCCGCCCTCGTTGACGCCGTACGCCTCCCGCTCGGGGTTGAGGAAGCGGGGCAGGACGCGTTCGATCCGGCCCTCCTTGCCGCGGACGTAGACCGGGGTGCGCACATGGCCCGGAGCGTTGCGGTCGGCGATGCGGACTCTCTGGTCCGGCGCGAAGCGGGGGCTCATGCTGCGGCCTCCGTGAGCCGGTCCCGGATCTCGTTCATCCTGGCGCCCAGTTCCTCGGAGGTGATGACGCCCTTCTCGATCAGCACCTTGGAGGCGGAGACGGCCCACCGCTCGTAGTAGGTGAGGTCGCCGATGATCTCGGCTCCGAGGTCCTCCACCCCGCGGCGCTTCTCCTCGGTGTTGACGAGCTTGTGCGCGGCGAGGACGTTGAGCAGCGCGTGGCAGCTCTTCTCGAAGGGCGTCATCTCGTGGTCGGACGGGACGACCGGTCCGGCCGGCAGTCCGCCCAGGTCGTGCGCGGGGCGCACGATCATGTCGCGTTTGGTGGCCACTGCTCCTCCTTGGCTGGGTGGCTTCTGTCGCGTATGCCGGGAATAGCTTGCGGAGGACGAGTGGTGCGGGGCATCCGTCAAACGACTACCGGTCCCAGGCGAGACACATATGAGCGGGACAGGTGTGCCGTTGCGAGCTTCCCGGACCGACCGCCGCCGCCTGTCCGGTCGTCCCGGGCCGGGAAGGGGACACCGGCCCGCGAGGCGGTACGTCGGATGACGGATGGCCCCGCCGCTGGGCCGCGCGATCCTGGCGAGGACCCGCGGAAAGTCGTCCCGGGTGTCCCGGCCCGGTCGCCACCGTCACGCACCTGGAGGACCTCGAAGGCGGCCCGGGTCCACTCACGCGTCACCCTGCCGGGCGGCGCCCCGCTCGCCCTGCTGACCGGAACCGTCGAGGTCCCGGGCTGAGGGCCGTACCGCGGTTTCCCCCGTCGTCGAACAGCAGGAGGTTCCTGTCATGTCATCTGTCCGCGCGGTCCTGGTGGACCAGCCGGCCGGTGCCCTGCGCACCGGCCGGCGCGACGTCCCCGACCCCGGCCCCTTCGAAGTGCGCGTCACCGTCGAGGCGTGCGGGGTGTGCCACACCGATTCGCTGATGGTCGAGGGGCTGGTGCCCGGCCTGGCCCACCCGGTGACCCCGGGACACGAGATCGCCGGCCGGATCGACGCCGTCGGCGCTTACGCGACCGGCTGGCAGGCCGGCGACCGGGTCGCCGTCGGCTGGTTCGGCGGCCACTGCGGCCACTGCGTGCCCTGCCGCCGAGGTGACTTCATCCACTGCACCGAACTCAAGGTGCCCGGCTGGGCCCTACCCGGGCGGCTACGGCGAAGCTTTGAACGTCCCCGCCAACGCCCTGGCCCGGATTCCGGACGGGATCAGCGCGGTGGACGCGGCGCCCCTGGCCTGCGCGGGGGTGACCACCTTCAACGCCCTGCGCCGCTCGGGCGCGGGGCCGGGCGACCTGGTGGCGGTCCTCGGACTGGGCGGACTGGGGCACCTGGGAGTGCAGTTCGCTGTCCGGATGGGCTTCGAGACGGTCGTCATCGCGCGGGGCGCGGAGAAGAAGCGGGCGCTCGCCGGGGAACTGGGCGCGCACCACTACGTCGACTCCACGGCCGAGGAGATGAGCCCCCGCCCTGCAGGCACTCGGCGGAGCGCGCGCGGTGCT
>NZ_BNDX01000002.1:0-1480376 GCF_020521275.1 Streptomyces daghestanicus
TGCACGATCGCGTTGGTGACCAGCTCGGAGACGACCAGCGCCGCCGTGTCGCAGGTGTCCTCACACACCGACCAGCCGGTCAGCCGGGCGCGCGTCAGACGTCTGGCCTGGGCGGGCGAGCCCGGGTGGGCGGCCAGCTCGAACCGGAACCGGCGCTCGGCGGCCGGCCCGGAGGCGGCGGCCACCGTGGCGGCACCCGGGCCGTGGGGGCCCGCGGCGGCCTCTGTTCCTAAAGGCGCGGACGGAATCACGCTTGCCACTATCGCCCCGCCGAGAACACTTGGCAAGAGTCACTCTGAAAATTGCAGAGTGCTGTGTGACGTTCTGGACGGGCGTGGCACACTGCTCGCAACAGCACGTCGAGCGGCGCCACTTCGGATCGGGCCCGAGGTCTGACCAGACCCCGGACCGGACCCGCGGAGGGCGCCGCCGGGCTGTCCGCGCGCGCTCGTGGCCGGCCCGACAGCGCTCGGGAACGAGTACGGGCGAGTGCGAACAGGTACGGATCGGTGCCGGCAGGTGACGGACAAGTGCCGGCAGGTGTGAACCGGTACCGACAGTCACGGGCTGGTACGCACGGATACGAGCCAGAACGCGATACGGGACTCTTCGTGGAGGTGGAGCGGTGAGCGAACCGCGGTCCGCGCCGACGGTCGGCCAGGTCGTACTCGGCCGGCGCCTGCTGGACCTGCGGGAAAGCGCCGGGATGAAGCGCGAGGAGGCCGCCCGCATCCTCCGCGTCGCCCCCGCCACGGTCCGCCGCATGGAGATGGCCGAGGTCGCGCTGAAGATCCCGTACCTCCAGATGCTCCTGAAGGCGTACGGCGTCTCCGACGAGGAGGCCGAGGCATTCGTCCTGCTGGCCGAGGACGCCAACAAGCCGGGGTGGTGGCAGCGCTTCCACGACATCCTGCCGGGCTGGTTCTCGATGTACGTCAGCCTGGAGGGCGCCGCGGCCCTCATCCGGTCCTACGAGCCGCACTTCGTCCCCGGGCTGCTGCAGACCGAGGGCTACGCGCGCGGCGTGCTGAAGTCGGGCGCCATCGGCCAGACCCGCCCCGACGACATCGAACGCCACGTCGACCTGCGCATGCGACGCCAGGAACTGCTCACCCGCAAGGACGCGCCCCGGCTGTGGGTGGTGATGGACGAAACCGTTCTGCGCCGCCCGGTCGGCGGCCCGGACGTCATGCGGGAGCAGGTCGACCGGCTGCTCGAGGCCGCGGAACTGCCCCAGGTCACCCTTCAGGTCGTCCCGTTCGAGAACGGACCGCACCCGGGGACGTACGGGCCGTTCGTGCTCTTCCGATTCGCCGTGCCGGAACTTCCGGACATGGTCTACAGCGAGTACCTGACCGGCGCCGTCTACCTGGACGCGCGTACCGAGGTGGCGACCCACCTGGAGGTCATGGACCGCATGGCGGCGCAGGCCGCTACGGCACATCGCACAAAAGAGATCCTCCGGGATCTCCGCAAGGAGCTGTAATGGATCGCATCACGTCCCAGCCCAGGCCACGGGTCCGCGGCCAGCGGATCTACAACGGCATGCCCGCGCGCGAGCTGGGCAGCGAGGGCTGGCACAAGCCGTGGAGCGGCGGCAACGGCGGGAACTGCCTGGAGGCGATGAAACTCGCCGACGGCCGCATCGCGGTCCGCCAGTCCACCGACCCGGACGGGCCCGCGCTGATCTACACGTCCGACGAGATGACGGCCTTCATCCAGGGCGCGAAGGCGGGAGAGGCGGACTTCCTGCTCTCCTGACCCGCGCGCCCCCTTGTCTAAGCACTGCTTGCCCGCTCGCTCCCCTTGGCACCTCCTCCTTGACCCCGGCTTCGACTTGACCGCCACTCACCCCCGTACCGGCTCATCTCCCTGGAGTCCGTCATGACCGGACAGCAGCCCGTCGAGATCGACACGAGCAGACCGCACCCCGCCCGTATGTACGACTGGTACCTCGGCGGCAAGGACAACTACCCGGTCGACGAGGAGATGGGCCGGCAGATGCTCACCCTCGACCCCCGGGTCCCGGTGATGGCACGCGTCAACCGCGCGTTCATGCACCGGGCCACCCGCTGGCTCGTGGGCCGGGGCGTGCGGCAGTTCCTGGACATCGGCACGGGCATACCGACCGAGCCCAACCTCCACCAGGTCGCCCAGGAGGGCGCGCCGGACGCCCGCGTCGTCTACTGCGACAACGATCCCATCGTGCTGGCCCACGCGGCGGCGCTGCTGCGCGGCACCCCCGAGGGGGTGACCGAGTACCTCCAGGCCGACGTCCGCGACCCGGACGCCATCCTGGACGGTGCCCGCAAGGTGCTCGACCTCGACCGGCCCGTCGCGCTGTCGCTCATCGCGCTGCTGCACTTCGTCTCCGACGAGGACGGCGCGCACGAGCTGGTCCGCCGCCTGCTGGCCGCGCTGCCTTCCGGCAGCCACCTCGTGGTGACCCACGCGACCTCCGACTTCACCCCCGAGGAGTCACGGGCGGCCACCGAGAAGCTCAGGGCCGCGGGGGTCACCCTGGCGCTGCGCTCCCGGGCGGAGTTCACCCGTTTCTTCGACGGCCTCGACCTCGTCGACCCCGGCGTCGAGGTGCCCCACCTCTGGCACCCGGAACTCGGCGAGCCGGTCCCCGGCCAGGAGGAAGGCGTCATCCCGGGGTACGGGGCGGTGGCGCTCAAGCGGTGACGCGGGCGCGGGGACGCCGGGCGGCGGGGACGTCGGAGGCGCGGGTCCGGTGGCCCGGTGGTGCCGTGGCCCGTGGCCCGTGGCCCGTGGGGCTGTGGCGCGGGGGTGCCGTGAGGGCGTGAGGGGGGCGGGGCCCGGTGATGCGGTGCGCGGTGAGGTCGTGCGGCTGGGACGCGGTCAAGCCGTGAGCCGGTACGGCTGGGGTGCCGTGAGGGCGTGACGGGGGCGGGGCCCGGTGATGGCGGGCCGTGCCCGGCGGAGCGGTGCGCCGCGTTCAAACCGTCATCGGGCGGTCGTACGGGCCGATCGGCGCCGGCAGGTGTGAGGGGCGGCCGGTCAGGTGCTGGTCGACGGCCGCCGCGACCGCCCTCCCTTCCGCGATCGCCCACACGATGAGCGACTGCCCGCGCGCCGCGTCCCCCGCCGCGAACACCCCGGGCACATTGGTCTCGAACCCGGCGCTCCGCGCGATCGTGCCGCGAGGCTCCAGTTCCAGCCCCAGCCCGCCGACCAGCCCGTCCTCCCGGTCCGGCCCGGAGAAACCGAGCGCGAGCAGCACCAGATCGGCCGGCAGCGTCCGCTCGGCGCCGGGCACCGGGCGCCGCCCGGCGTCCACACCGGTCAGGTGCAGCTCCCGGACCCGGCCGTCCGCGTCCCCGGTGAGCCGGAGGGTGGACGCCGCGAACAGCCGCGCGTCCGCGTCCGCCGCGGGCGCCGCACCCACGTCCCGCGCCTCCTCGTGCGCCGCCGACAACCGGTACAGCCGCGGGTACGTCGGCCAGGGCTCCGCCTCCTCGTCCCGTTCCGCGCCCGGCTGCGCGTAGATGTCCAGCTGGGTCACGGACGCGGCCCCCTCCCGGATCGCCGTACCCAGACAGTCCGCCCCCGTGTCACCGCCGCCGACGATGACGACATGCTTCCCGGCGGCCGACAGCGGGGAAGCGTCCAGGTCCCCCTCGCACACCCGATTGGCCAGCGGCAGGTACTCCATCGCCTGGTGGACCCCGGTCAACTCCCGCCCCGGTAGCGCCAGTTCCCGCCATGCCGTCGCGCCCGTGGCGAGTACCACCGCGTCGTACCGGCACCGCAGCTCCTCGGCGTCGACATCCCGCCCGACCGCGGTGGACGTCCGGAACCGCGTCCCCTCCGCCCGCATCTGGTCGATCCGCCGCTCCAGGTGACGCTTCTCCATCTTGAACTCGGGAATGCCGTACCGCATCAGCCCCCCGATCCGGTCGTCCCTCTCGTACACGGCGACCGTGTGCCCCGCCCGCGTCAGCTGCTGGGCCGCGGCGAGACCCGTGGGCCCCGACCCGATCACCGCCACCGTCCGGCCCGACAGCCGTTCCGGCGGACGCGGCGGCGTGAAGCCCTCCTCCCACGCGCGGTCGCCGATGGCGCACTCCACGTTCTTGATGGTGACGGCTGGCTGGTTGATCGCCAGCACACACCCCGCCTCACACGGCGCCGGGCACAACCGGCCCGTGAACTCCGGGAAGTTGTTGGTGGCGTGCAGCCGCTCGCTCGCCGCCCGCCAGTCCTCCCGGGAGACGAGGCCGTTCCACTCGGGGATCAGGTTGCCCAACGGACACGCCTGGTGACAGAAGGGGATGCCGCAGTCCATGCACCGGTCGGCCTGCTTGGCGACGATCGGCAGCAAGGCCCCCGGGACATACACCTCGTCCCAGTCACGGACCCGTTCCTCCACCGGCCTGCGGGGCCACTCCTGGCGGGGCGTGGTGATGAATCCCTTGGGGTCGGCCATGGCCGTCTTCCTTGCGTGCGCGGGGTCAGGCCGTGCGGTGCGGCCGCACTCTCCCTGTCACGATACGTCCGGCCGGCGACCCCCGCAGAGCAGCGGCGGGGCCCTCCGCCCGACCGCCGTGCCCGGCACCGGGGCGGGGCCCGGGGGACGCGTCCGGTCAGGTGAGCGCCGATATGCCCGGCACCGTCGCCGCGGCCGATGCCGCCGCCGTACGGACGTGGTTCCACGTCGTCCACTCGCTCCCCGTCGTCCGGTGTACGTCATCTGCCCCCGGTGATGTGCCTGCGTGCCTGTGTGCGCCGAATCCCCGCCCGTGTCCATGCCTGCGCCTGCGCCGGCGCCCGAGTCTTCGGCGGACGCCCGCGCCTTCCGGACCAGGGACCTGGCGCATCATGGGTCCGTGGGATGGGAAGCGATCACCTTGGACCGGCTCGGCGACCGGATCGCCGAGCGTCTGCTCGACCTGAAACCGGCCGACGGCAGCCCCTGGTGCCGCGTCGCCTTCGACGGAGCCCCGGCGGCCCGCCCCGACGACCTCGCCGAGCGCGTCGCCGAGGCGCTCCGTCCGCTCGGGCGGCCCTCGCTGGTCGTCGGCGCGGCCGGCTTCCTGCGCCCCGCATCGGTCCGCCTCGAACACGGCCGGCAGGACGCCGACTCCTACTACGACGGCTGGTACGACACCGGCGCCCTGTGGCGCGAGGTCTTCGGCCCCCTCGAACAGGGCGGCGACGGACGTGTCCTGCCCGACCTCTGGGACCCCGTCACCGACCGTGCCACCCGCAGCGCCTATGTCTCCCTCCCGCCCGGCGGCATCCTGCTGCTGCACGGACCCTTTCTCCTGCGCCACTGGTTCCCCCTCGACCTGAGCGTGCACCTCCTCCTCACTTCCGGCGCCCTGCGCCGCCGTACCCCCGAGTCCGAGCGATGGACGCTGCCGGCCTTCGCACGCTACGAACAGGAGGCCGACCCGGCCGGCACCGCGGACCTCCTCGTCCGTGCCGACGACCCACGGCATCCCGCCTGGAACGGCTGACCGGCCCCCATGGCGAGAGCGTCGCCGTGACGGTCGGGACGCGGCGTCAGAGCCAGCCGTTCCGCCGGAAGCCCCGGTACAACGTCACGCAGGCGGCGGCTATCACGCCCAGGACCAAGCCGTAGCCGTACCGCCACCCCAGCTCCGGCATGTGGTCGAAGTTCATGCCGTACACCCCGCAGACCATGGTCGGCACGGCGACGATCGCCGCCCAGGCCGTGATCTTCCGCATGTCCTCGTTCTGCGCGACCGTGACCTGCGCGAGGTGGGCCTGGAGGATGGAGTTGAGCAGTTCGTCGAAGGCGGCTATCTGTTCCGTGGCCCGCGCCAAGTGGTCGGACACGTCACGGAAATAGGCCTGTATCTCCGGGTCGACCACCCGGATCGGCCGGGTGGCCAGCTCCTCCAACGGCCGGCCGAGCGGTACCACCGCCCGCTTCAGCTCCAGCAGCTCACGCTTGAGCTGGTAGATCCGGCCGGGGTCGAGCCGCGCGCCGTCCTCCGCGAACACGGCCGTCTCGACGCTGTCGACGTCCGCCTGCACCGCGTCGATGGCGGTGAGGAAGTCGTCGACGACATGGTCCGCGACCGCGTGCAGCACCGCCGAGGGTCCTTTGGCGAGCTGCCGGGGATCGGATTCCAGCTCCTCACGCAACGGCCCCAGCGAGCCGTGCCGCCCGTGCCGGACCGTGACCACGAAGTCCCGGCCGGTGAAGACCATGATCTCGCCGGTGGTCACCACCTCGCTGGTGGCCGTCAGCTCCTCGTGCTCGACGTAGCAGATGGTCTTGAAGACGGCGAAGAGCGTCTCCCCGTACCGCTCCAGCTTCGGACGCTGATGGGCCTCCACGGCGTCCTCGACCGCCAGCGGATGGAGGTCGAACAGCTCCGCGATGCCCGCGAACTCCTCGTCCGTCGGCTCGTGCAGGCCGAGCCAGACGAAGCCGTCCCGGCGACTGCGGACCCGCTCCACCGCGTCGACCAGGCCCACGCTCTCCGGGATGCGGACCCCGTCCCGGTACGTCACGCAGTTGACCACCGATGAGCCCAGGGGAGAACGCGCGGGATGGCTCAGATCGACACGCGGACGCCGCCGGGCCAGCCTCGCCGCGCGACGGAGACGCCCGCCCTTGCCGAGGCTGGTCACCCTCCGCAGATTCCCTGCCATGGACATATGGATCTCCTACCGTGGCTCCTCTTGCGCCGGGCTTCCCGCGCCTGCCGCGCCAGTCTGCCAGGCCGCCGCAGAGCGCGTGCGAGCCTGTGGAAAGGGCGGATTCCGCTTGGTTCCGGGCTGTGGAAAACCCGTGACGGGCAGCGGGTGACCGCCGGCCGGCCCGCGGACCCGCCTGTCCGGGCCGGGAACGCAGGCCTTCCCGGCGGGGCTCGGCCACACCGGTCGTCCTCGGAGCGTCGCCCGCTTCCGACAAGCCGGGCAACTGGGATGATCGTCGCATGACGCGAACCGACGGATACCTCCTCGACAACCGGCGGACCGAGGCGGGGGAGCGTTTCGACGCCTTCGCCACCCTCTTCGACCCCACGACGTTCCGGCACTTCACCACGATGGGTATCGGGCCCGGCTGGCGTTGCTGGGAGGTGGGAGCGGGCGGCACCTCCGTCGTCTCCTGGCTGGCCAAGAAGGTGGGGCCCACGGGCCGGATCGTCGCGACCGACATCGACACCTCGCGTCTCACCCCGGCCGCCCGGCCGCCGGTCGAGGTGCGCGTGCACGACGTCGGCGCCCAGGAGCCGCCGGGCGAAGGTTTCGACCTGGTGCACGCCAGACTCGTACTCGTCCACGTACCGGAGCGGGAACGGGCATTGCGCTCCATGGTCGCGGCGCTGCGCCCCGGCGGACACCTCCTCGTCGAGGACGCCGACCCCGCACTCCAGCCGCTGCTGTGCCCCGACGAACACGGCCCGGAGCAGCAGTTGGCCAACCGGCTGCGGCACGGCTTCCGCCAGTTGCTGGCCCGGCGCGGCGCCGACCTCTCCTACGGGCGGCAACTGCCGCGACTGCTGCGGGAGGCCGGGCTGCGCCGGGTCGAGGCGGACGCCTACTTCCCGGTGACCTCACCCGCCTGTGCGGCCCTGGAGTCCGCGACGATCCGGCAGATCCGGGATCAGCTCGTCACCGCCAGCCTCGCCACCGACGAGGACATCGAACGCCACCTCGCGAACGTCGCCACCGGCGCCATGGACCTGGCCACGGCCCCGATGATCTCGGCATGGGGGCGCAAGGCGTAGCGGAGCGGCACACGGGCCAGACCGTCCGCCGGTCGGCCCGCGTCCGGGGGCTGCCCGTGCCCGACTTCGCGCTCCGAGGCGATGGTGTCCCTTCGCCGCGACGGCGCGGCGCCCAGCACGAGGACCACGGTGGGGCGCTACGACTGCCTCGGTACCTCGGCTGTCGCCGAGGGCCGCCCGCCCACCTGCCCGACCGCTGCCGCGCCCGCCCGGCACCCCCGTGCCGCCGCCTCCTCCGGGTCCGCCCCCGACAGCAGGGCCGCGAGAAACGCCCCCGTGAAGGCGTCGCCGGCACCCGTGGTGTCCAGGGGCGCCGTCGGCACGGCGGGAACGTGGGCGCGTACCGCACCGTCACGCGCCACCAGGGCGCCGTCCGCCCCCAGCTTGACGACGACCAACGGCACCCGGCGGCTCAGCTCCGCCGCCGCGTCGGCCGCCCGAGGCAGGCCCGTGAGCAGCAGCGCCTCGTCCCGGTTCGGCAGCAGCACGTCCACCCCGTCGACCAGGGAGAGGAAGCGGTCCGCGCCCAGCTCCGCGAGGAAACCGGCCGACGCCGGATCGAGACTCACCGGCACCGCACGCGCGCGTGCCGCCCCCGAAGCGACCGTCACCAGAGCACGGCTCGGCGCGGAGAACAGGAGGTAGCCCGACAGATGCAGCCACCCGACCCCGTCGAGCAGCGTGTCCGACCAGTCGCCGGCCGCCAGCCGCAGCGAGGCCCCGCTGTCCGTCAGGAACGTCCGTTCGGCCGAGGCGCCCGCGTCGACCAGGCACACGACCGTCCCGGTCGGGACCTCCTCGTCCGCGACCAGACGGGGACGCACCCCGGCGGCCAGCAGCTCCCGCTCGTGCCGGTCCGCGGTGTCCGCGCCGACCCGCCCCAACAGCCGCACGTCCGCGCATCCCCGCTGAGCCGCCCAGCAGGCCACGTTGGCGCCCGCCCCGCCCGGCAGCCGCCGGATGGAGGCGGCCGTGTCCGTGCCGACGGCCAACGGACCGGCGGGCCGGACCACGATGTCCGTGATCACGTCCCCGACGACCAGCAGCGCGCCGCCCGGCCCCGCAGCCGGACCCGGCCCCGATGCCGGACCCGGCTCCTCCGTCGCACCAGGCTCCTCCGTCACACCAGGCTCCGCCGTCACACCAGGCTCCGCCGTCACACCAGGCTCCGCCGTCGCACCAGGCTCCCCCCCCGTCACACCTGGGTCCAGGCTGCCGCCACCCGCGCCGCCAGCCAAACGTTGCCGCGCACCGCCGCCAGGTTGGCGCTCAGCGAGGCCCCATCCGTGTGCCGTACCAGGTGATCGAGGAGGAACGGCGTGACCGCCTGCCCGGTGACCCCGCTCTCCGCGCACGCCCGCAGCGCGTCGGCGAGCACCCGCGCGTGCACCTCGGGATCGAGCTGCTCCTCCACCGGGACGGGGTTCGCGACGATCAGTGCCGACTCGGACACCCCGAGGGCGTCCTGCGCCCGCATCACCGCCGCCACCTGCTCCGGTGTGCGCAGCGTCCAGTCCACCGGTTGCCCCGAGTCGGACAGGTAGAAGCCGGGGAAGCGGTCCGTGCCGTACCCGGCCACGGCGACCCCGAGCGTCTCCAGCCGCTGCAACGTCGCCGGTACGTCCAGGATCGACTTCACCCCGGCGCAGACCACGGTGATCCGGGTACGTGCCAGCAGGCCCAGGTCCGCCGACTCGTCCTGGGTGACCGTCCACTCCCGGTGCACGCCGCCCAGCCCGCCGGTGGCGAAGACCCGGATGCCGGCTCCGGCCGCCAGGGCCGCGGTCGCCGAGACCGTGGTCGCCCCGCTCGCCCCGCCGGCCACCGCCAGGGGCAGGTCGCGGTGGCCCAGCTTGCGTATACCGTCCTCACCGGCGACCCGTTCGAGCTGCTCCTTGCCCAGTCCCACGTGCGGCCGCCCGTCCAGCACAGCGATCGTCGCCGGTACCGCACCCTCCCGCCGTACCGCCTCCTCCAGTTCCCGTGCCACCCGGAGATTCCGCGGGCGCGGCAGCCCGTGCGCGATGATCGTGGACTCCAGGGCCACCACGGGCCGCCGTGAGTCGAGCGCCTCCCGTACCTCTTCCGACACCACCAGCACCACAGGTACGCCTCCTGTCCGTCGGCTCTTCCTCATCTCTGGCGGGCGTGGCACCGGACGAAACCCTTGCGGTGCCCCTGACACGGCACCAGGCTGGTGACCATGACGGACAACACGGCACGCCTCGACCACGTCGTTCTCTGGGTGCGCGACCCGCTGGCCGCGGTCGGCTTCTACGAGAAGGCGCTGGAGATGGATCCGCTGCGGGTCACCGAGTTCACGGCGGGAACGGTGCCGTTCCCCTCCGTGCGCCTCAACGAGGAGACGATCTTCGACCTCATGCCGCTCGCCATGGCCTCGCGAATGACGATGCTGCCCCACTCAGCCGCAGGCGCGGGGCACCCGGTCAACCACGTCTGCCTGTCCCTGCCCGAAGACGGTTTCGAGGCACTGCGCGACCGCCTGGAGGCGCAGGAAGTCCCCGTCTCGGAGTACTCGTACGACTCCTACGGAGCCCGCGGCATGGCCAGGCGCAGCTTCTACTTCACCGACCCCGACGGGAACATCTTCGAGGCCCGGCACTACGCGTGACGTGACCCTGGGGGACCGCCCAGCGCGCGGCAGCCGACAGCCCCGTGCCGACGCGCCGGCGGCCCCCGACCGCCCCGGCACCGTCAGAACAGCGGCTCGGGGAGGACCCCCTCCAGGGCGAGCAGCTTCCGCTTGGTCTCCAGACCGCCCCCGAAACCGCCGATGCCGCCGTCGCTCTCCACGACCCGGTGACAGGGCACGACCACCGGCAGCGGGTTGGCGCCCATCGCCGTCCCCACGGCCTGCGCCGCCCCTGGCTGGCCCACGCGTCCGGCGAGCCGGCCGTACCCGATGACCGACCCGTAAGGGACACCCCTCGCCAGCTCCCGCAGCACCTCGCGGTTGAACCCCGATATCAGCGACCAGTCCAACGGCAGGCCGAAGACGTGCCGCTCACCGGAGAAGTACGCCGCCAGCTGCTCCGCCGCCCGGATCAGCAGCGGGGCTCCGGGTGCCTCCACCGGCTCGGTGCCCAGCCGGGACGCGAGCCGGTCCAGTGCCCGGTCGCGGACCGGCCCGGTGGCGTGGAAGACGACGTTGACCAGCCCCTCGCCGGTCGCGGCCAGCAGCAGCGGACCGATGCCGGTACCGACGACGGTCCACACCACCCGCTGCTCGTACTGCCCATGGCTGTCCATGCACACCACCGTACGATCCGCCACTGACAACGCCGCCCGGAACCGGCGGCCACCCGCGGTGCGGGCGCGCTCAGCCGGTGTCCGGTAGCTGCCCGCGTGTCGCGGCCAGGACCACGTCGGGCCTGTTCGTGATGATCCCGTCGACGCCGTACCCGGCCGTGAGCCGGGCGCCGGCCGCGTCGTCGACCGTCCAGGCGAAGACCTCCATCGGCCTGCCGTGCGGCCCGGTGAACGCCTGCACGGCGGACACGTAACCCAGCGAGAGGGAGTCGTGCGAGGGGTTGATCTGGTCGGCGAACCCGGCGTACGCGGGCAGATCCGCCACGGCCGGCGTGCCCAGGAGCCCGGTCTTCACGGCCGGCTTCAGCTCATGGACGGTCCGCACGCTGTCCGCGCTGAAGCTCTGCACGATCAGCCGCCCGGCGACGTGCCGCCGGTCCAGCCAGCCCTCGTTGCCCAGGACCTTGAGCGTCTCCCGCTCGATGCCGGGGTACAGCTCGGGGCTCTTGATCTCCAGCAGCAGCTTCTGCCGATGCCGCTCGACCCGGGCGACGTACTGCTCCAGCGTCGGCACGCGCGCGCCCGCGTAGGCGGCGCCGAACCAGCTCCCGGCGTCCAGGCGGGCGATCTCGGCGGCGGTGAAGTCCTTCACCTTCCAGGGGGCCCGGCCGGGGAAGACCTCCTCGACGTCGGTCGTGCGCCGCAGGCTGTCGTCATGGATGACGACCAGCTCGCCGTCCTTCGTGCGCTGGACGTCGTTCTCCACCCAGTCGATGCCCAGCTCGGCCGCCTTGTCGACGGCGGCCAGGGTGTTCTCCGGGGCGTAGGCGGAGGCGCCCCGATGGGCGATGACCACCGGCCCCGGACCGCCGTGGGACGCCTGGGCCGAAGAGGCGGGCGCCAACAGCGCCGCCCCCAGGAGTGCGGTGGTCGTGACGGCAACAGCGCGCGCGTGCATGCGTACTCCTCGCGTCAGGGGAACACGAACAGCACCACTGTGACAGCACAGCGTCAAGAAGGGAGGGGCGCAGAATGATCACATGCTCAACGGAGTTGCTCAACTGCGCTCACGGGGACGGCACAACTGAGGCAAGGCCGTGATTCTTTGCCGGAGAATCGTTCGACCATTCCGGTGGGGGTCATACTTCTCTGGACCCTGACCGCTCGTGCGGTCCTGGGAGGGGGACGCACATCGGGGAAGCCACATCCAAGAGGGCGGAAGGGTAACCGCGCATGCAAGGCACGGTCGACGGATTCAGCTACGGACTCGTCACACCGCTGGTGGCCTACCTCATGGCCTGTCTCGGCGGTGCCCTCGGCCTGCGCTGCACCACCAGATCCATGCTGGTCACCCACTCCTGGCGGCCCGGCTGGCTGGCCCTGGGCTCGGCGGCGATCGGCTCCGGCATCTGGACCATGCACTTCATCGCGATGATGGGGTTCAGGATCGAGGACACGCCGATCCGCTACGACAGAGCCATGACGTTCGCGTCGCTGGCCGTCGCCATCGTGATGGTGGGCATCGGCATCTTCATCGTCGGCTACCGCGGCGCGGGCGGCACGGCGCTGTTCACCGGCGGCACGATCACCGGACTGGGCATCGCCTCGATGCACTACCTGGGTATGGCCGGCATGAGCCTGGACGGAACCTTCGAGTACAACACGGTCACCGTGGCCCTGTCCGTCGTCATAGCGATGGCCGCCGCCACGGCGGCCCTGTGGGCGGCCGGCCAGATCCGCGGCTTCCTGTGGACCGTGGGCGCGAGCCTGGTCATGGGCCTCGCCGTCGCCGGCATGCACTACACGGGCATGGCCGCGCTCGACGTCCATGTGCACGGCTCGGCGGTCCCCGCCGCGGGGGATTCGCCCACCACGCTCCTCGCCCCCATGCTGGTCGGCCCGCTCGCCTTCCTGCTCCTCGCCGCCGTCGTCGTGATCTTCGACCCGCTCATGGTGATGGGAAAACCCGCCCCGCGCCCGGTCGAGCACAAGCCGGGCATCCCCGCCCACACCGTCACACGCTCCGGGCCGGCCCGGAGCCCGGGGACCCGCCGCCCCACCCTCCGGTACCGCCGCCCACCGTCCCCCGGTCGCTCGCGGACCCCGCAGAACCGCTGATCGGGGCCCATTGTCAGTGGGGGGTCGTACGGTGGATGGCATGCGGCCCGTTTCCCACATCGAACGCACGGTGGCGCCCTTCGAGGTCGTCAGCCCCTACCAGCCGAGCGGCGACCAGCCGGCGGCCATCGCCGATCTCGCCCGGCGCATCCAGGCAGGTGAGAAGGACGTCGTCCTGCTCGGCGCCACCGGCACCGGCAAGTCCGCCACCACCGCGTGGATGATCGAGAAGCTCCAGCGGCCGACCCTCGTGATGGCCCCGAACAAGACCCTGGCCGCCCAGCTGGCCAACGAGTTCCGCGAGCTGCTGCCGAACAACGCGGTCGAGTACTTCGTCTCGTACTACGACTACTACCAGCCCGAGGCCTACGTCCCCCAGTCGGACACCTACATCGAGAAGGACTCCTCGATCAACGAGGAGGTCGAGCGGCTCCGCCACTCCGCGACCAACTCGCTGCTCACCCGCCGTGACGTCGTCGTGGTCGCCTCGGTCTCCTGCATCTACGGCCTCGGTACGCCCCAGGAGTACGTGGACCGCATGGTCCCGCTCCGCGTCGGCGACGAACACGACCGCGACGAGCTGCTCCGCCGCTTCGTCGACATCCAGTACACCCGCAACGACATGGCCTTCACCCGCGGCACCTTCCGGGTCCGCGGCGACACCATCGAGATCTTCCCGGTCTACGAGGAGCTGGCCGTCCGTATCGAGATGTTCGGCGACGAGATCGAGGCGCTGTCCACGCTCCACCCCGTCACCGGCGAGATCATCAGCGACGACCAGCAGCTCTACGTCTTCCCGGCCTCCCACTACGTCGCCGGCCCCGAGCGCATGGAGCGGGCCGTCAACGACATCGAGAAGGAACTGGGGGAGCGCCTGGCCGAGCTGGAGGGGCAGGGCAAGCTCCTGGAGGCGCAGCGCCTGCGCATGCGGACGACGTACGACCTGGAGATGCTCCGCCAGATCGGCACCTGCTCCGGCGTCGAGAACTACTCGATGCACTTCGACGGCCGCCTGCCCGGCTCCCCGCCGAATACCCTGCTGGACTACTTCCCGGACGACTTCCTGCTCGTCATCGACGAATCCCACGTCACCGTCCCGCAGATCGGCGCCATGTACGAGGGCGACGCCTCCCGCAAGCGCACCCTCGTCGACCACGGCTTCCGGCTGCCCTCCGCCCTCGACAACCGCCCGCTGAAGTGGGAGGAGTTCCAGGAGCGCATCGGGCAGGCCGTGTACCTGTCGGCCACCCCCGGGCAGTACGAGCTGTCCCGGTCGGACGGTGTCGTGGAGCAGATCATCCGCCCGACGGGCCTCGTCGACCCCGAGGTCGTCGTCAAGCCCACCGAGGGCCAGATCGACGACCTGGTCCACGAGATCCGTACGCGCACCGAGAAGGACGAGCGCGTCCTGGTCACCACCCTCACCAAGAAGATGGCCGAGGACCTCACCGACTACTTCCTGGAGCTCGGCATCCAGGTGCGCTACCTGCACAGCGACGTCGACACACTGCGCCGCGTCGAACTGCTGCGGGAGCTGCGCGCCGGTGAGTACGACGTCCTGGTCGGCATCAACCTCCTGCGCGAGGGCCTCGACCTGCCCGAGGTCTCCCTGGTGGCGATCCTCGACGCGGACAAGGAGGGCTTCCTGCGCTCCGGTACGTCCCTGATCCAGACCATCGGCCGCGCGGCGCGCAACGTCTCCGGTCAGGTCCACATGTACGCCGACAAGATCACCCCGGCGATGGAGAAGGCCATCGACGAGACCAACCGCCGCCGGGAGAAGCAGGTCGCCTACAACAAGGAGCGGGGCATCGACCCCCAGCCGCTGCGCAAGAAGATCAACGACATCGTCGCGCAGATCGCCCGCGAGGACGTCGACACCGAGCAACTGCTGGGCTCGGGGTACCGCGGCCAGTCCAAGGACGGCAAGGGCGCGAAGGCCCCCGTCCCCGCCCTCGGCGGCAAGGCGGCCAACGGCGGCAAGCGCGCCAAGGGCAAGGCCAAGGAGACGGTACCGACCGACCGGCCCGCGGCCGAGCTGGCGGAGCAGATCGAGGAGATGACCGCACGCATGCGGGCCGCCGCCGCGGACCTCCAGTTCGAGATCGCGGCACGACTGCGCGACGAAGTCTCCGAGATGAAGAAGGAACTGCGCCAGATGAAGGAGGCCGGACTGGCCTGACGGCGTGCGCGGACACGCGCTGTGTTGCAGGACCGACACAAAGCGCGAAGCGGGCTACGACGGTGTCGGTGCCCCTGCGTAGGGTCGGGGCAACCGCGGGCGTCGCGGCGACAGGGGACCGCTCGAACGAGGGGAAGCAGCGCGTGACCGTCAACATGACCAAGGGCCAGGCGATCAGTCTGGAGAAGGCCGACGGCGGCAGCCTGACGTCGGTGCGCATGGGTCTCGGCTGGCAGGCGGCTCCCCGGCGCGGCCTGTTCGGGTCGCGGACGCGGGAGATCGACCTGGACGCCTCCGCCGTGCTGTTCGCGGACAAGCAGCCGGTCGACGTCGTCTTCTTCCAGCACCTGGTGAGCGACGACGGCTCGGTGCGTCACACCGGGGACAACCTCGTGGGCGGTGTCGGCCAGGGCGACGACGAGGCGATCCTCGTCGACCTGGAGCGGGTCCCGGTCCACATCGACCAGATCGTCTTCACCGTGAACTCCTTCACGGGCCAGTCGTTCCAGGAGGTGCAGAACGCCTTCTGCCGCCTGGTGGACGAGACCAACGGTCAGGAACTCGCCCGCTACACGCTCGCCGGCGGTGGCGCGTACACGGCGCAGATCATGGCGAAGGTCCACCGGTCCGCCAACGGCTGGACGATGACGGCCCTCGGCTCCCCGGCCAACGGCCGGACCTTCCAGGACCTGATGCCGACCATCCTTCCGGTGCTGTAGCGCGGGAGGCGCCGGGGCCACCCGACGGCCGGGCCGCCGACCTGGACAGGCGGACGCCTCCAGGAGACGGAGGTGGGCCGTCGGCCGGGCACGACGTGCGGGCCACCGGCCGGGGACGGGCGGCGCGCCGGCCGAGGCGGTGCGGAGCGGACGGGTGACGCGGGGGAGAAGGCGATGACGGCCGAGCTGGTGCGGGGACAGAACCACCCGCTGCCCGGGACCCGGCTGGAGATCCGTGTCTCCGCCGGCACCCCGGTCGTGGCCGCCGCCACCCTCGGTGACGCCGAAGGCAAAGTCCTGGGAGCCGAGTGGGTGGCACATCCCGGCACGCCCGCTCTGTCCGGCCTGGAGGTCTCCCGGCAGGCGACCGCGGACCACCGCCTCGCCGTCGACCTGGACGCCCTGCCGGACGCGGCGCACCGCGTGGACGTGCTGCTCGCCCTGCCGACCGCCGACGCGACGCGAGCCGGACGGCGTGGACCGGCGCGTTTCGGGGCCGCCGCCGCTCCCTTCGTCACCGTCACCGACCTCAGCGGTGCCGAGATCGCCCACTACACCCTCACCGGGCTGGACGCCGAGACCGCGGTCATCGCCCTGGAGCTGTACCGCAGACAGGGCGCCTGGAAAGTACGTGCCATCGGCCAGGGCTACGCCGGCGGCCTCGCCGAGCTGCTCACCGACCGGGGACTGCCCGAGGCACCTTCCCTCGCCCGTGTGATCCACGAGGCGGCGGCCCGGAGCCCGGCCCGCCAGGCGCCCACCCCGCCGCGTCCGTCCGGCAGCGAGGGCGACCGCACCCGGCAGGCGGTCACGCCGGTACTCGGCCCCGACCCTGCGGGGGCGCCCCCTCAGGGTGCCGGTCCGGGACCGGAGTACGAGGCGGAGTACGGGGACCCCGGAGCGAAGCCGACGCTCCAGGGCGCCGACCCGGGGCAGCCCGCGCCCGCCCAGCCGCTTCCGTCACCGCCCCCGCCGCCTGCCCGGTCCCCGTCCCGGCCCCCCGAAGGCGGGCCGGTCGACTACCGCCATCCGCGTCGGCGGACCACAACCCCAGCGCCGTCACAGCCGCCCCCGCCCGCCGCCTCACCCACGCCCCCGGGCCGCCCCGCGCGGCCGGTCGCCGGTGATGCCAACGGCTGGTCCATGGACGAGCGGCTCTACAACCAGGTCTGGGGCATGTTCGAGGACTTGGCCCGCAGCGTGGCCGCCTACCGCAGCGGCGTCGCCTTCGCGGACTCCCGGCTGGAGAAGGAACTCGACCAGGTGCTGTCCGACCCGCGTGCCCGCGTCGGCGGGCAGGGCGACACCGCCCGCGAGTCGGCCCGTGCCCGGCACGAACGACTCGTCGCACGGGCCCAAGAGGTCCTCGACCGTGACCTCGCCCAGCTCGCCACGGAGGCCGAGGCGGTCGAGGCGGCCCTGCCACCGGCGTACGCCCGCTGGGACAGCCCCGTCTGGCACGGCTACCGCGTGCCGGTGGAGATGCCCATGGCCCTGCGGCTGGGTGACCTCCGGCTGCCGGAGGCCGGACACGTGCCCATCCCGATGCTGGTCCGGCTCCCCCTGGAACGGGGACTGTGGATCGACAGCGGGCACACCGAGTCGCCCGGCGATCCCTCCGCCGACGCCCATGGGCCGCGGAGCCTGGCGCTGGAGACGGCCGTGGCCCACACGGCCCGGCTGCTCGCCGCTCATCCGGCGGGCGGGTTCACCGTGCACGCCGTCGACGCGGCCGGGTCGGGAGCGCGGACACTGGCGCGCCTGGTACGGGCCGGGGTACTGGCGGCGCCGCCGGCCGTGGGCGCCCGGGGCGTCGCGGACGTGCTCACCCGGCTCACCCAGCGCGTCGACCTCGTACAGATGGCCGTGCGCGGCGGCGCCGCCGACTCCCTGCCGCCCGGCTTCGACACCTCCCGGCAACTGCTGATCGTCCACGACTTCCCGCGCGGCTTCGACGATCGCGCCGTGAACCAGTTGCGGTACCTGGCGGACGAAGGCCCGTCCTACGGCGTGCATCTCATGATGGTCGCCGACCGCGAGGACTGCGCCGGGTACGGCCCGCTGCTCGACCCGCTGTGGCGCGGGCTGCTGCGGCTGACCCCGGTGGCCGACGATCACCTCGCCGACCCCTGGGTCGGCCACGCCTGGACCTACGAACCCGCGCTCGTGACCCCCGGCAGTCAGGTGCTCGCCCGGGTGCTCGACCGGGTCGCCGCCGCCCGCCGGTCCGTCGGCAGGTGACCCGCCCGGCTGTGGACGATCGCGGAGCCAAGCGCTGGTAAAGGCCGCCCATCAGGGGTTTTGAGCGTAATTTGCAGAACCCTTTACCAATCCTTGGTGATTGAGGTACTGTTTTTCCTACGGAGGGGAGTACTCCCTATCTGCTGCGGCGTGCCCGTCAATACGGATCAGGCCAGATCCCGGGGCGTCGGCCCGTGGGCTCCGTGTGCTTCGAGCGCACCGGATGCCCGGGGTGGAAGAGACCTCCGGCAGCGACGACGCTGACATCTGCCGTTACGTACTGCCGGAGGCGCAGTGGAAGTTACGACGACCTTGTGGGTCCTGACCGTTCTGGGCCTTGCCGCCCTCATCGCGGTCGATTTCTTCATCGGGCGCAAGCCGCACGATGTGTCGATCAAGGAAGCGGGAATCTGGACGGGCGTCTGGATCGCCCTGGCCGCGCTGTTCGGGCTCGGCCTGCTGCTGTTCGGCGGTGGCCAGCCCGCCGGCGAGTTCTTCGCGGGCTTCATCACCGAGAAGTCCCTGAGCGTGGACAATCTCTTCGTCTTCGTTCTGATCATGGCGAAGTTCGCGGTGCCCTCGCAGTACCAGCAGCGAGTGCTCCTCGTCGGCGTACTCATAGCCCTGGTGCTCAGGGCCGTCTTCATCGCCGCCGGCGCCGCGATCATCGCCAGCTTCGCCTGGGTCTTCTACATCTTCGGAGCGTTCCTGATCTACACCGCCTGGAAGCTGATCCAGGAGGCCAGGGCCGATGAGGAGGACGAGGAGTACGAGGAGAACAAGCTGCTGAAGGCGGCCGAGCGCCGCTTCGGCGTGGCCGACCGCTACCACGGCACCAAGCTGTGGATCCAGCAGAACGGCAAGCGGGTCATGACCCCGATGCTGGTCGTGATGCTCGCGATCGGCACCACCGACGTCCTCTTCGCCCTGGACTCGATCCCCGCGATCTTCGGTCTCACCCAGGACCCGTACATCGTGTTCACGGCCAACGCGTTCGCCCTCATGGGCCTGCGTCAGCTGTACTTCCTCATAGGCGGCCTGCTGAAGAAGCTGGTCCACCTCTCCTACGGTCTGTCGATCATCCTGGGCTTCATCGGAGTCAAGCTCGTCCTGCACGCGCTGCACGAGTCCGGTGTCCATGTCCCGGAGATCAGCATCCCGGTCTCGCTCGGCGTCATCTGCTCGGTCCTGATCGTCACCACGATCACCAGCCTCCGGGCCACCCGGAAGCAGGCCGCGGCCGAAGCGGCCGGAGCGAAGGACGAAGAGGCTCCGAAGAAGAGCATCGACGTCTGACCCCCGAGACCGGTACGACCGGCACGGGCACCTCGGACAGGGCCGGGAGCGGCGCACGGCACATCGCCGTGCGCCGCTCCCGGCACCGTCCGCCCGGCGAGTCCACCCCCGACCGGCACCGGTCCACCGGGACCATCCCTCAGCCGCCCCCCGACCGACCCCAGCCGACCCCGCCCGCTTTCCTGATCGACCCCGGCTGTCCCCGGGCAGTCAGCCCCCCGGCGCACTCGGTCAGCCCGAGACAGGCTCCGCGACCGCCGCCGGTACCGGACGCGTCTCCGGCAACAGCGCGAAGCATCCGAGGCTGAGCAGGGCGATCAGCGTCAGATACGCGCCCACGGCCCAGGGCACGCGACCCCCCTGCTCCGCCAGAGCCGTCGCCACGACAGGGGTGAGAGCGCCCCCGATGACGCCCCCGAGGTTGTAGCCGACCGCGGCCCCCGTGCACCGCACCCGGGGCTCGTACAGTTCCGGCAGATACGCGGCGACCACCGAGAACATCGTGATGAACGCCAGCATCGCCCCCAGGAAGCCCAGGAACATCAGCAGCGGCGCGCCGGTCGCCAGGAGCGCCACCATCGGGAACATCCACACGGCCGCCGCCGCACACCCGCCCAGACACAGCGGGCGCCGCCCGTAGCGGTCGCTGAGCAGCGCGAACACCGGCGTGAGCGCGCCTTTCACCACGACCGCCGCCATGACGCAGACCAGCATCACGCTCCGGTCCACGCCGAGCCGCTCCGTCCCGTACGAGAGGGACCAGGTCGAGACGGCGTAGAAGAGGGCGTACCCGACCGCCAGCGCGCCACCGGTCAGCAGGACCAGCCGCCAGTGGTCGCGCAGCACCTCGGCGATCGGGACCCGGGCGCGGTCCTCCATCTCCAGGAAGCGGGGGCTCTCCGCGAGCGACGCCCGCAGCCACAGCCCGACCAGGGCCAGCACACCCGCCGCCCAGAACGGCACCCGCCACCCCCACTGCGCGAACTGCGCCTCGGACAGCGACGCGGAGAGCGCCAGCACCACACCGTTGGCGAGCAGGAACCCCAGCGCGGGCCCGACCTGCGGAAAGCTCGACCACAGCGCGCGCCGTTCGGCCGGGGCGTGCTCCGCCGTCAGCAGCACGGCGCCGCCCCACTCCCCGCCCAGCCCCAGCCCTTGCAGGAAGCGCAGCGCGATGAGGAGCAGGGGAGCCGCCACCCCGATGGAGCCGTACGTCGGCACACAGCCGACCGCGACCGTGGCCGCCCCGGTCAGCAGCAGTGACAGGACGAGGACCGGCCGTCGCCCGTGCCGGTCCCCGATGTGCCCGAACAGCACCGACCCCAGCGGCCGGGCCACGAACCCGACCCCGAACGTGCCGAAGGCGGCCAGGGTGCCCGCCAGCGGGGAGACGGTCGGGAAGAACAGCGGGCCGAGGACCAGGGCCGCCGCGGTGCCGTAGACGAAGAAGTCGTAGAACTCGATCGCGGTGCCGGCGAGCGCGGCGGTGGCCAGTCGCGGCATGGAGGGCGCCTTCACGGCGCGTACGTCGTGCATGCTGCGCCAACCACCCTCGGTGACCAGTGGTTACGGGGCGCTCAGGGGGCATGCGGGGCGGTGGACGACGATGACGCGCCGGGCGGACGCCGTGATAGACCGGGGCCGACGGCGGTCCCACGACCGCACCACCCGACGGACCGGAGGAACCGTGCCCCGCACCCTGGCCAACGCCCCGATCATGATCCTCAACGGCCCCAACCTGAACCTCCTCGGTCAGCGGCAGCCGGAGATCTACGGGTCCGACACGCTGGCGGACATCGAGGCGCTGTGCGTCAGGACGGCGGACGCGCACGGCGGCGCGGTGGACTTCCGGCAGTCCAACCACGAGGGCGAACTGGTCGACTGGATCCACGAGGCCCGGCAGAACCACTGCGGGATCGTGATCAACCCGGCCGCCTACTCGCACACCTCCGTCGCGATCCTGGACGCGCTCAACACCTGCGACGGCCTGCCGGTGGTGGAGGTGCACATCTCCAACATCCATCAGCGCGAGCCGTTCCGGCACCACTCCTACGTGTCGCAGCGCGCCGACGCCGTCATCGCGGGATGCGGTGTGCAGGGGTACGTGTTCGGTGTCGAGCGGATCGTCGCGCTGGCCGGGACGGGCCGGACCCGGGCCTGAGCCCGCCGGGCCGCCGGCCCGGGGCGGGAAGGGAACGGGGAAGAGGCCGACGGCCCGGATCACACGGGAGACGGTCCTCCCGCGTGGGGCGGCACCAGTTCACCGCGCGGTGGCGCACGCCGGGAGCGCGCGTACGAGGCCGCTGCGTGCGGAGGATTCACACGGGGCGCGCGCGGCGCCCACGCCCGGCGCGGCACGCCTCACAGGGACAGGTGCACGTGCCGGTCGAGCCGCCCCCGAAGCCCGACGCTCCGGTGCCGGACACCTCCTGCCCGGCGCCCCGCCCGCCACCCCGGGGCGCTCCCGGGCGCCCGCTCAGGCAGCCGGCGCCGGCCCTCGCGGTGCTCACCACCCGCGGGCGCGCCACTCCGGCAGGTGCGGGCGTTCCGCGCCGAGCGTGGTGTCGTTGCCGTGGCCGGGATAGACCCAGGTCTCGTCCGGCAGCGGCTCGAAGATCTTCGTCTCCACGTCGTGGATCAGGCTCGCGAACGCCTCCGGGTCCTTGCGGGTGTTGCCCACCCCGCCCGGGAAGAGGCAGTCCCCGGTGAACACGTGCGGGTGCCCGTGCGGGTCGTCGTAGACCAGGACGACCGAGCCCGGCGTGTGCCCGACGAGGTGGCGCGCGGTGAGCCGTACGCGCCCCACCCGGACGGTGTCGCCGTCGTCCAGCGGCACGTGGGTGGGGACGGGGATGCCCCCGGCGTCGTGCCGCCCGGCGTACGTGCGGGCGCCCGTGGCGGCGACCACCTCGGCCAGTGCCTGCCAGTGGTCGGCGTGCCGGTGGGTGGTGACGACGGAGGCGATGCCGTCGGCGCCGATGGTGCCGAGCAGCGTCTCCGCGTCGTTCGCGGCGTCGATCAGCAACTGCTCGTCGGTGGCCCGGCAGCGCAGCAGATAGGCGTTGTTGTCCATGGGGCCGACCGCGACCTTGGTGATCATCAGGTCCTTGAGTTCGTGCACGTCGGCGGGTCCGCCGACCCTCACCTCTCCGCTGTACGTCATGGCGGTCAGCCTACTGGCGGCCAGGTGCGGCCGGGGACCCGCGAGCGGGGCTACAGCGGCGGGAGCGCCGGGAGCGGGCCGCCGGTCACGGTGAGGCCCGAGCCGCCGCGGCGGCCGGAGAGCCAGCCGAGCAGGTCGGCCGGGGCACCCGTGACCGTGATCTCGGGTTCCTGGGCCTCCCGTCCCGTGCGCCACGCGCGCGTGCCGTCCGTGAGGCGCGTCGGCGCCACCTCCGGGTGCCCGGCGAACCGGTCGGCGAGGAAGCCGGTCTCCCGCTCGGTGAAGTCCGCGGGCAGGTCCTCCAGCTCGTGGCCGATGCCGAGGTCCACGTGGTGCAGCGCGACCTCGGCCCACCGGCGGAACGGCAGCGCCGAGGCCGAGTCGGTGACCCCGTTGCGCAGCACCACGGTGCGCGACCAGTCCGCCGGTACGGCCGCCGCCCGCTGGAACCGGGCCGCGCTCTCGCGGACGTCGTCGAGGTGCGCCGCGAGGGGGCGCGGGGCGTCCCGCTCGATGTCGGCGTCCCGGGCCTCGGCGCCTGCGTACATGGGCCGCCCTTCGAGGACGTTGACGAGCGCGTCCGCGTTGCGGGCCAGGTGGGCCAGGACATGGCCCACGGTCCAGCCGGGCAGGCGTGACTGCTTCGTCACGGACGCGTTGTCCAGTTCACCGACCGCGCTGAGCAGCCGGTCGGTAGCGTCACGTACAGACGCCAGGTCATGCGCGTGATCCATCATGCCGCCGACCCTAGACCGCGTCACCCCTTCGGGTGAAGGCGACGGACCGCGTCCGTAAATCGAATGCACGTGCTATATGGTCGGGAGCGGCGTCGGGCATGCTGGAGAGCCGGGGTTTGTTGACAACCCGTGAATCCGACCGGCGTTGTCAGTGGCTCCCCCTAGTCTGAGAAGGACGGGGGCCCCGCCCCTGTCACTTCTCTCAAGAAAGGTGCGGACCGGCGTGGCCGACCGTCTCATCGTCCGTGGCGCGCGCGAGCACAACCTGAAGAACGTCTCGCTCGACCTGCCGCGTGACTCGCTCATCGTCTTCACGGGTTTGTCCGGGTCGGGCAAGTCCTCCCTGGCCTTCGACACGATCTTCGCCGAGGGCCAGCGGCGCTACGTGGAGTCCCTCTCCTCGTACGCCCGGCAGTTCCTCGGCCAGATGGACAAGCCGGACGTCGACTTCATCGAGGGCCTCTCCCCGGCGGTCTCCATCGACCAGAAGTCGACCTCGCGCAACCCGCGCTCCACGGTCGGCACCATCACCGAGGTCTACGACTACCTGCGCCTGCTCTTCGCGCGCATCGGCAAGCCCCACTGCCCCGAGTGCGGCCGGCCGATCTCCCGCCAGTCGCCTCAGGCCATCGTCGACCGCGTGCTGGAGCTGCCGGAGGGCAGTCGCTTCCAGGTGCTGTCGCCGCTGGTGCGCGAGCGCAAGGGCGAGTTCGTCGACCTCTTCGCCGACCTCCAGACCAAGGGCTACTCCCGCGCGCGGGTGGACGGCGAGACCATCCAGCTCGCCACCCCGCCCACGCTGAAGAAGCAGGAGAAGCACACCATCGAGGTGGTCATCGACCGCCTCACCGTCAAGGACTCCGCCAAGCGCCGCCTCACCGACTCGGTCGAGACCGCGCTCGGTCTGTCCGGCGGCATGGTCGTGCTCGACTTCGTCGACCTCCCCGAGGACGACCCCGAGCGCGAGCGCATGTTCTCGGAGCACCTGTACTGCCCGTACGACGACCTGTCCTTCGAGGAGCTGGAGCCCCGCTCCTTCTCGTTCAACTCGCCCTTCGGCGCCTGCCCCGACTGCACCGGCATCGGCACGCGCATGGAGGTCGACGCCGAGCTGATCGTCCCGGACCCGGACAAGTCCCTGGACGAGGGTGCCATCCACCCCTGGTCGCACGGGCACACCAAGGACTACTTCGCCCGCCTGATCGGCGCCCTCGCCGACGCCCTGGGCTTCCGCACGGACATCCCCTTCGCCGGCCTGCCCCAGCGCGCCAAGAAGGCCCTGCTGTACGGCCACAAGACCCAGGTCGAGGTCCGCTACCGCAACCGGTACGGCCGCGAGCGCCGGTACACCACGGCGTTCGAGGGTGCCGTCCCGTTCGTCAAGCGCCGGCACAGCGAGGCCGAGAGCGACTCCAGCCGGGAGCGCTTCGAGGGTTATATGCGCGAGGTGCCCTGCCCCACCTGCGAGGGCACCCGCCTCAAGCCGCTGATCCTCGCGGTCACGGTCATGGGCAAGTCCATCGCCGAGGTCTCCGCGATGTCCATCAGCGACTGCGCGGACTTCCTCGGCGAGCTGACCCTCAGCGACCGCGACAAGAAGATCGCCGAGCGCGTCCTCAAGGAGGTCAACGAGCGGCTCCGGTTCCTGGTCGACGTAGGCCTCGACTACCTCTCGCTCAACCGCGCGGCCGGCACCCTCTCCGGCGGCGAGGCCCAGCGCATCCGCCTGGCCACCCAGATCGGCTCCGGCCTGGTCGGCGTGCTCTACGTCCTCGACGAGCCGTCCATCGGCCTGCACCAGCGGGACAACCACCGGCTGATCGAGACCCTGGTCCGCCTGCGCGACATGGGCAACACGCTCATCGTGGTCGAGCACGACGAGGACACCATCAAGGTCGCCGACTGGATCGTCGACATCGGCCCCGGCGCCGGTGAGCACGGCGGCAAGGTGGTGCACAGCGGTTCCGTCAAGGAACTGCTCGACAACGCCGAGTCGCAGACCGGTCTCTACCTGTCCGGCAAGAAGGCCATCCCGCTGCCCGACGTACGGCGTCCTCTCGACCCGTCCCGGAAGCTCACCGTGCACGGCGCCCGCGAGAACAACCTGCGGGACATCGACGTGTCCTTCCCCCTCGGCGTCTTCACGGCCGTCACCGGAGTCTCCGGCTCCGGCAAGTCGACGCTGGTCAACGACATCCTGTACACCCACCTCGCCCGCGAGCTGAACGGCGCCCGCAACGTGCCCGGTCGGCACACGCGTGTGGACGGCGACGACCTCGTCGACAAGGTGGTCCACGTCGACCAGTCGCCCATCGGCCGCACCCCGCGGTCCAACCCGGCGACGTACACCGGTGTCTTCGACCACATCCGCAAGCTGTTCGCCGAGACGACGGAGGCGAAGGTCCGCGGCTATCTGCCCGGCCGGTTCTCCTTCAACGTCAAGGGCGGCCGCTGCGAGAACTGCGCCGGCGACGGCACCATCAAGATCGAGATGAACTTCCTCCCGGACGTCTACGTCCCCTGCGAGGTCTGCCACGGCGCCCGGTACAACCGGGAGACCCTGGAGGTCCACTACAAGGGCAAGTCCATCGCCGACGTGCTGAACATGCCGATCGAGGAGGCCACCGACTTCTTCGAGGCGGTCCCCGCGATCGCCCGGCACATGAAGACGCTGAAGGACGTCGGCCTCGGCTACGTCCGGCTCGGCCAGTCCGCGACCACGCTCTCCGGCGGCGAGGCCCAGCGCGTCAAGCTCGCCAGCGAGCTGCAGCGACGCTCCACCGGCCGTACGGTCTACGTCCTGGACGAGCCGACCACCGGCCTGCACTTCGAGGACATCAGCAAGCTGCTGACCGTCCTGTCCGGCCTGGTCGACAAGGGCAACACGGTCATCGTCATCGAGCACAACCTCGACGTGATCAAGACCGCCGACTGGGTCGTCGACATGGGTCCCGAGGGCGGCGCCGGCGGCGGCCTGGTGGTCGCCGAGGGCACCCCGGAGCAGGTCGCGAGCGTTCCGGCCAGCCACACCGGCAAGTTCCTGCGGGACATCCTCGGCGCCGACCGGATCAGCGACGCGGCCCCGGTGAAGGCCACGCGCGGTACGGCGGCGAAGAAGGCGGCCCCCCGGAAGGCGGCGGCGAAGAAGACGGCCGCCAAGAAGACGGTGGCCAAGACCCCCGCGAAGGCTCCCGCGAAGGCCCCCGCCAGGAAGGCGAGCGGGACCAGCACGTCCTGACCCGCCCGCACCGGCACCGTCACGGCGACGCGCCGTGCCCCACGACACCGCGTGGGACACGGCGCGTCGCCGTACCCGGTCCCTCCCGTGAATCCGCGCCTCACGCGTCCCGCGGTTCCACGAACTGCATGTCGAGCTGGATCTTCACCACGTCCCCGAGCACTCCCGGGGCGAAGCCGAGACCGAAGTCGCTCCGCCGGATCTCGCCCCTCGCCTCGAACCCGGCGTGCCGGCCGGCCCCCTCCACCGGCATCTCCACCAGCCCGCCGAACTCCACGGCGAGTGTCACCGGACGGGTCACGTCCCCGATGGTCAGCTCGCCCTCCATGGTCCAGTCCTCGCCCTCCCCGGTCACCCGGGTCGAGCGGTACGTCATGGTCGGCCGCTCGGCCACGTCGAGCAGGTCGGAGGCGCGGACGTGGGCGTCCCGGTCGGCGTTGCCGGTGTCGATGGAGGCCAGGTCGATGGTCGCGGACACCCGGACGTCATCGGCCGTGGGGCCGACGTACAGCTCGGCCCGGACCGTGCTGAAACGTCCCCGCACCTTGGCGATGCCCATGTGCCGGACGGAGAAGTTGACGGCGGAGTGCAGCGGGTCCAGCTCCCACCGTCCGGGGGCGATCGGCAGCGCGGTGGAGACCGTGGCAAGCGAGGTGTCATTCGTCATGTCCACCACCCTGCGCCCGCCGACGGCCCCCGAGGGAGACCGGCCCGAGCGTGGTAGTCGCAGGGCCACCCTCCGCGGGCCGGGCGTTGGTACGTTCGGGCCGTGAGCGACAACGACCTGGGCACATTCCTGCGCGGCCGGCGCGAAGCCGTCACCCCGGCCGAGGCCGGGCTGCCGGCCGGCCCCCGCCGCCGCACCCCCGGCCTGCGCCGGTCCGAGCTGGCCACACTCGCCGGCGTCAGCGTCGAGTACCTCACCCGGCTCGAACAGGGACGGGACCGCAACCCGTCCGCGCAGGTCCTCGGCGCCCTCGCCGACGCGCTGCACCTGTCCCTCGCCGAGCGCGTACTGCTGCGCCGGCTGACCGAGCGGGGCGCCTGCGCCGAAGACCCGCTGGTCTGCGCCGCCGCTCCGCCGCTGAGCCGGACGGTGCGGCCCACCGTGCGGGCCGTGCTGGACCGCCTGGAGCCCACCCCCGCGGTCGCGCTGAACTGGATCGGTGACGTCCTCGCCCGCAACCAGGGCTTCGAGCGGCTGGCCGGCCCCCTCGGGATGCTCGACGGCGAGCGGCCGAACCTGCTGCGCTACGTCTTCACCGACGAACGGTCCCGCGCGGCCTACCCGGACTGGGCCGACGAGGCCGACGACCTGGTCGCCCGGCTCCGGCACGACGTGCCGCTGCGGGACCCGTACGTCACGGAACTGGCCGACGAGCTGACGGTGACGGCGGGCGCGGAGTTCGCGGACCGGTTCGCCGACCTCACCCTGACGCCGCGCCGGATCGGCAACCGGCGCGTGCGGCACCCGCGGGCCGGCGCGCTGCACCTGCTGCACGAGACGCTGGCGCTCCCGGAGGACGGCCAGTGGATCACCGTCCACCTGCCCGCGGACGGTGCCACGGCCGCCGCCCTGGACCGTCTCGTCGGCCGCCGTCCGGGCGCCCTGCGAGCCGTACCGGCGGCCGGCTGAACCCGGCCGCCCGCCCGGTCAGTCCAGCTCGTGCGCGTACGGAGGTTCCGCGCCGGCCCGTGAGCAGGTCACGGCGGCGGCGCGGGCCGCGAGACCCAGCAGGTCCGCCCAGCCGTCCGGGCCCAGCGCGGCCAGTGCCTCCGGGCGCAGCGCGTCGCGGGCGGCGAGGCCGTGCAGCAGCGCCGCGTTCACCGTGTCGCCGGCGCCGATCGTGTCCACGACCTCGACCGGCTCGCCCGGCACCGCGTACTCGCCCCCGTCGCGTGTGAAGACGGTCAGCCCGTCGCCGCCCCGGGTGACCACGACCGCCCCCGGACCCGCCGCGAGCCACTCGCGGGGCGTGCCGCCCAGCCACTCGGCGTCCTCCTCGGACAGCTTCAGCAACGACACCGACGGCAGCCAGCTCTTGAACCGGACCCGGTACGCGTCCGGATCGGCGATGAGTCCCGCCCGGATGTTCGGGTCCAGGGCCGTGAACAGGCCCCGCGCCGCCGACCGGCGCAGCAGTTCCTCGTACGCGCTCGCCCCCGGCTCCAGCACCAGCGAACACGTGCCGAACGAGACCGCCCGGGTGCCGTCCGGCAGTTCGGCGGGCGCGCGGAACAACCGGTCCGCGGTGCCCTCCACGTAGAAGGAGTACGCCGCCGAACCGTCCGCGCCGACCGTGGCGACGGCGAGCGTCGTCGGCTCGCTCCCGCGCTGCACCGGGGCGACGTCCACACCCGTCGCGCGCAGCCGCTCCAGCAGCGCCTCACCGAAGGCGTCGTACGACACCCGGGAGCAGAAGGCGACGGGAGAACCGAGGCGGCCCAGGGCCACGGCAGTGTTGTACGGGCCGCCGCCGAGCGCCGGCGTGAGCGCCGCCAGCGCGCCCCTGCTCTGCGGTACCAGGTCGATCAGTGCCTCACCGGCGACGACGATCACGGGGCGGTCCTTTCCATGGCCTCGGATGGGTCGGGGTCCCCGGACGGGCCGGGGCAGCCGCACGAGGTGCGGTGCATCAGGGTGCAGGTCAGCCGTACGGTCCTGGCGGGCAGATCCGGGTCGGCGAGACGTTCCAGGAGCAGCCGGACGGCCTGGGCGCCCAGCTCCCGGCCGGGCTGGGCGACGGCGGTGAGCCGGGGCGTGAACAGGTCCGCCCAGGGAAAGTCGTCGAAGCAGCACAGCGCGACGTCACCGGGCACGGTGAGGCCGCGGTCGCGCAGGGCGCGCAGCGCGCCGAGGGTCATCGCGTTGTTGGCGGTGACCAGCGCGGTGGGCGGTGCGGGGAGGGAGAGCAGGCCGGCCGTGGCGCGTTCGGCACCGGCCGACTCGGAGTCGCCGTGCGCCAGGAGGGCGTCGTCGTACGGCAGTCCGGCCGCCCCCAGGCCCTCGCGGTACCCGGCGGTCCGTTCGAGGGTGGTGCTGAAACCGGGGCGGCCCGCCACCAGGCCGATCCGCCGGTGGCCCAGCTCGGCGAGGTGCCGGACCAGCCGGGCGGTGGGTTCCGTGCCCGCGGCGCTGACCTGGTCGAAGCGCGGCGAAGCGTCGTGCGGGACGTCGACGAGCCGGTCGAGGAACACGGTCGGCACCCGGTGCCTGCGGAGATGGGCGACGAGGGCGCGCGGATCGGCCGAGGGGGCGACGATCACCCCGTCCACGCGGCGTTCGTGCAGGAGCCGGACCACCTGGAGTTCGTGGTCGGGGTCGTCACGAGGGTCGGCGATGAGCACGCCGAAACCCTGGCGGACGGCGGCGGCCTCCACGCCCTGGAGGATCTCGGTGAAGTAGGGGTTGCTGATCGCGGAGACCGCGAGCCCGAGGGACCGGGTCCGCGCGGTCACCAGCGACCGCGCGAGGGCGTTGGGGGCGTACGCCAGTTCCTCGACGGCGTCCAGGACCGCCTGCCGGGTGTGCGGCAGCACCGGCCGGGTGCCGTTCAGGACGTGCGAGACGGTCGCGACGGAGACCCCGGCGCTCCGCGCGACATCGGCCATCGTCGCCATCGGCGTACTCCCTCCCGGACCCTCGCCCTGCCGACCGGCGCCGGCGGTCGTCGGTAGTCGTCGGCGCTCGGCGGCGGGAGGGAGGGTATCCCATCGCGGGGCACGCGTAAACGCTTGCGTAAGCGTTTACGCAAGCGATTACGCACGTGAGCCCGGAGACGGGGCCACCGCCCGGCCGTCTTCCTCCCCGGCGCGATCGGTATCGTGCCCGTGCCCGTGCCCGTGCCCGTGCCCGTGCCCGTGCCCATGCCCGTGCCCGTACCCCGCACCTGACCAGTGGAGACATCATGTCCGGCCGCCCCGTTCCGAGCCGTCGTACCCTCCTGTGCTCGGCTGCCGCCGTGTCCGTCACCGCACTGGGCGCGGCCGCCTGCGGGCCGGGCGGCGAGAGCGGCGTCGCGGCGGCGCCGACCGCGCCCGTCGACCTCGGAGCCGAGAGCGACGTGGCCCGGGGGAGTATCAAGCTGTACCGGGAGCACAACGTGGTGGTCGGGAGGGCCGAGGACGGCTCCCTGAAGGCGTTCAGCACGGTCTGCACCCACGCGGGATGCGCGATCGACCGCCTGGAGGAGAAGAACCGGCTGGTCTGCCCCTGCCACGGCAGCGCGTTCGATGCCCGCACCGGCGAGGTGCTGCACGCCCCGGCCACTCAGCCCCTGGAGCAGTTGTCGGTCGGGGCCCGCGACGGCCGCATCGTGGCGGGGCCGGGCGCCTGACGCGCGGCCTCGACCGCCCGGCCCGTCCGGCTCAGCTGGCCGCCCGGCCGGTCACGGCAGGCTCCGCGAGGGCGGGGGGAACGTGCTCCGGCCGGGGCCCGGTCCGGCTGCTCCCTCCGTGCCCGTCACGGCCAGTCCCAGCCGATGCCCACGACGCCGGGCCGTACCCGGGGCTCCACCAGGTGGACCGCGTGGTGCCGCTGGCTGAGGGGCAGGTCACGGCGTCCGGCGCGCGGGCCGGCCGGTGAGGGCTGGGCGAAGCGGTGGCAGCGCGCCGGGAGGGCGGACGGGTCGAACCTGACCTGGAGCGCGTACTGGCCGCCCACAGTGTCGAAGAGCCGCGCGTACTCGCGCGTGAGGTCCGCCGTGCCGTCCTCGACGGCGTACCGGAAGAGGCAGGTGTCACCGGCCCGCAGCCGGGTGTCGAAGAGCAGCTCTGCCACCAGGACGCCCGTGTCGTGGTGCCGCCGGACGCGTCCGGTGCGGCAATTCTCCAGCGCGTGCACGGTCATCCGCTCCGGGACGCAGCCGGGGTCTCCGTGGTGGACGGCCACGAAGCGGTCGACGCCGTCCCGGCGGGCGCGGACGATGTGCTGCTCCTCGCGGCCCGACAGTTCGCGGCGGGCCCCGATCCGCACGCGCTCCTGGTGCCCGAGGGCCTCCAGTCCGCCGTCCGGCGACTGGTCCAGCTCGGCCAGCAGCCGGCCCAGTACGCCGGAGTCCTTCACGCGCGCGTACCGCGCCGACGCCGACTCCGCGCTCTCGGCGAGGAGCCTGAGCAGCGACTCGGCCGGCAGCCGGAGGATCTCCTCCAGGGCGCGCACGGCCCGCAGCGACTCCGGGCGCTGGGGGCGCCGCGCCCCCTGCTGCCAGTAGCTCAGGCTGGTGACGCCGACCTTGACGCCGTGGCGCGTCAGATGGTGCTGCACCCGTTGCAGCGGCAGCCCCCGGGCGGCGATCGCGGCCCGCAGCGCGACATGGAAGGGGCCACCGCGCAGCGCGGAGTCCAGCTCCACGGGGCAGGCGTCGTCGCCGTGCCCGGCCGCGTCCCCGTTCTCGGAGGCGTCCGCACGCCGGGAGGCGTCCGCGCGCCGGGAGACATCCACGCGCCCGGAGACATCGGCCTCGCGGGCATCGGCGCGCCGGGAGGGGGCCACGCCCTCGGCGGCACAGGCGTACCCGGTGGCGTCCGCGTGCTGGGTGGCGTGCGGCATGCAGAAGCCTCTCTGTGACGGTTCCCCACGACTGGTCGGCCGTCCGGCGCGGCATCGGCACGGGCCGCTCCGGTGCGGCGGCGCGCCCGCCCGAGCGTGCGGCAGGGCCCGGAGTTCCCCGCATTGAAGCGCGTTGGCCAAGTCCCGACAACACCCGGGACCGAACAGCGGCCGGAAGCCGCCCGTCCGTGCCCGTACGGCGACCGAACGCCGCCCGGTGCGGGCGGGCGGGGGGACGGCGCCCGGCCGACGCGGCCTCACGGACCCGCGGGCCGACCCGCGGGCGGGCCTCCGGCACGTCGTCCACAGGCCCGTCGGTCTGTCGGTGCTCGCCAGTAGGGTGTGAGTCATGGCCGACCCCTCCAGCTACCGCCCCAGCCCGGGGCAGATCCCGGACTCGCCCGGGGTGTACAGGTTCCGTGACGAGCACCGCAGGGTGATCTACGTCGGAAAGGCGAAAAGCCTGCGCCAGCGCCTGGCCAACTACTTCCAGGACCTGGCGAACCTGCACCCCCGCACCCGCTCCATGGTCACCACGGCGGCGTCCGTGGAGTGGACGGTGGTGTCCACGGAGGTCGAGGCGCTTCAGCTGGAGTACTCCTGGATCAAGGAGTACGACCCCCGGTTCAACGTCAAGTACCGCGACGACAAGAGCTACCCGTACCTCGCGGTGACCATGAACGAGGAGTTCCCCCGCGTCCAGGTGATGCGCGGCCACAAGAAGAAGGGCGTGCGCTACTTCGGGCCGTACGCGCACGCGTGGGCGATCCGTGACACGGTCGACCTCCTGCTGCGCGTCTTCCCGGTGCGCACCTGCTCGGCCGGTGTCTTCAAGAACGCCGCCCGCACCGGCCGTCCCTGCCTCCTCGGCTACATCGGCAAGTGCTCGGCGCCCTGCGTCGAGCGGATCTCGGCCGAGGACCACCGGGAGCTGGCGGAGGAGTTCTGCGACTTCATGGCCGGGCGCACCGGCACCTATCTGCGCCGCCTGGAGAAGCGGATGGCCGAGGCGGCCGAGGAGATGGAGTACGAGCGGGCGGCCCGCCTGCGCGACGACATCGGAGCCCTGAAGAAGGCCATGGAGAAGAACGCGGTCGTGCTCGCCGACGCGACCGACGCCGACCTGATCGCGGTCGCCGAGGACGAGCTGGAGGCGGCCGTCCAGATCTTCCACGTGCGCGGCGGACGCGTGCGCGGCCAGCGCGGCTGGGTGACGGACAAGGTCGAGGAGATCACCACCGGCGCCCTCGTCGAGCACGCGCTGCAGCAGCTGTACGGCGAGGAGACCGGCGACGCGGTCCCCAAGGAGGTGCTGGTCCCGGCCCTGCCCGAGCCGCTGGAGCCGGTCCAGGAGTGGCTCACCGGGCGGCGCGGCTCCGCCGTCTCCCTGCGCATCCCGCAGCGCGGTGACAAGCGGGCCCTGATGGAGACGGTGCAGCGCAACGCCCAGCAGTCCCTGGTCCTGCACAAGACCAGGCGCGCCTCCGACCTGACCACGCGGTCGCGCGCCCTGGAGGAGATCGCCGAGGCCCTCGGCCTGGACAGCGCCCCCCTGCGGATCGAGTGCTACGACATCTCCCACCTCCAGGGCGACGACGTGGTGGCGTCCATGGTCGTCTTCGAGGACGGGCTCGCCCGCAAGGGCGAGTACCGCCGGTTCCAGATCAAGGGTTTCCGGGGGCAGGACGACGTCCGCTCCATGCACGAGGTGATCACCCGGCGTTTCCGGCGCTATCTCGCGGAGAAGGAGCGGACCGGCGAGTGGTCCGAGGAGTCCGCGGCCGGAGAGCCCGCGGACGGTGTCTCCCGGCCGGCTCCGGAGGCCGCGCCGGACGGTGCGCCCCGGCCCGCGCCCTCGGCCGTGCCGGACGGCGAGATCCTTGCCGACGGGCAGCCGGTCCAGCCCGGTCAGGGCCTGAAGGACGACGACGGACGCCCCAAGCGCTTCGCCTACCCGCCGCAGCTCGTCGTCGTCGACGGCGGGCAGCCCCAGGTCGCCGCGGCCCAGCGGGCCCTGGACGAGCTGGGCATCGACGACATCGCCGTGTGCGGCCTGGCCAAGCGGCTGGAGGAGGTCTGGCTGCCGGGCGAGGACGACCCGGTGGTCCTGCCCCGCACCAGCGAGGGCCTCTACCTGCTCCAGCGGGTCCGGGACGAGGCGCACCGCTTCGCCATCACCTACCAGCGCGCCAAGCGCGCCAAGCGCTTCCGCGCGAGCCCCCTGGACGACGTACCGGGGCTGGGCGAGACCCGTAAGCAGGCGTTGGTCAAGCATTTCGGATCGCTGAAGAAACTGCGGTCCGCGACCATCGACCAGATCTGCGAAGTACCCGGCATAGGCCGCAAGACGGCCGAGACCGTCGCGGCGGCACTCGCCGCCGCGGCCCCGGCCGCGCCCGCCGTGAACACGGCGACCGGAGAGATCATGGATGACGAGGACACGACGTCCGGGGCGTCCGGGACGACCGCGGACACCCCGGGGGAGCCCGTGACCGCGGGCCTCCCGGACGAACGACGGGGGCAGGAGACATGAGCGAGCGCAATCCACGCCAGGCGGAAGACCCAGCGGACGGCCAGGCGGCGCACAACAAGACGCGCGAAGATCACCTGGAGCACGAACCCCACGACCCCCAGGGCCACGACAGCCACGACGGACCCGCCGCGGACCACGAGCGCGGCGCGGGCGACGATAACGGAGCACAGGTGAGTACGGGCAGCGAGCCGGCCGGGGTACCCGACACGGCCATCCCCGAGCTGGTGATCATCTCCGGCATGTCCGGAGCCGGCCGGTCGACGGCCGCCAAGTGCCTGGAGGACCTCGGCTGGTTCGTCGTGGACAACCTGCCGCCCGCGCTGATCCCCACCATGGTCGAGCTGGGCGCCCGCTCCCAGGGCAACGTGGCCCGGATCGCGGTCGTCGTCGACGTGCGCGGCCGCCGGTTCTTCGACAACCTCCGCGAATCCCTGGCCGACCTCGACGCCCGCGGCGTCACCCGGCGCATCGTCTTCCTGGAGTCCTCCGACGAGGCCCTGGTGCGCCGCTTCGAGTCGGTGCGCCGCCCGCACCCCCTCCAGGGCGACGGCCGCATCGTGGACGGCATCGCCGCCGAACGCGAGCTGCTGCGCGAGCTGCGCGGCGACGCCGACCTGGTGATCGACACCTCCAGCCTCAACGTGCACGAGCTGCGCGCCAAGATGGACGCCCAGTTCGCCGGCGAGGAGGAGCCCGAGCTGCGGGCCACCGTCATGTCGTTCGGCTTCAAGTACGGCCTGCCGGTCGACGCCGACCTGGTGGCGGACATGCGCTTCCTGCCCAACCCGCACTGGGTCCCGGAGCTGCGCCCCTTCACCGGCCTGAACGAGGAGGTGGCGTCGTACGTCCTCAACCAGCCGGGGGCCAAGGAGTTCCTGGACCGCTACGCCGAGCTGCTCCAGCTGATCGCCGCGGGCTACCGTCGGGAGGGCAAGCGCTATGTGACGATCGCCGTCGGCTGCACCGGCGGCAAGCACCGTTCCGTCGCCATGTCGGAGAAGCTCGCCGCCCGGCTCGCCGCCGAGGGCGTGGAGACGGTGGTCGTGCACCGGGACATGGGACGCGAATGACAGCACGTACTCCGCGGCTGAGCAGGCTGGGCAGGCTGGGCCGCGCGCTGCCCGAGGGCCGGGCCGGCCGCCCCGCCGAGGCCCGGCGCCCCGCCGAGGCCCGGGGCGGCAAGCCGCGCCGCCGGGGCGCCCAGCCCAAGGTCGTCGCCCTCGGCGGCGGCATGGGCCTGTCCGCCTCGCTCGCCGCGCTGCGCCGGATCACCGGCGCCCTCACCGCCGTCGTCACGGTCGCCGACGACGGCGGCTCCAGCGGACGCCTCCGGGACGAGCTGGGCGTGCTGCCCCCCGGCGACCTGCGCAAGGCGCTGGCCGCGCTGTGCGGCGACGACGACTGGGGCCAGACCTGGGCCCGTGTCATCCAGCACCGCTTCCAGTCCAAGGGCGACCTGCACGAACACGCGGTCGGCAATCTGCTGATCGTCGCCCTGTGGGAACAGCTCGGCGACCACGTCATGGCCCTGGACCTGGTCGGCAAGCTGCTCGGCGCGCACGGCCGGGTGCTGCCCATGTCCGCCGTTCCGCTGGAGTTGCAGGCCCTGGTCAAGGGACACGACCCGGACCGGCCCGAGGACGTGGACACCGTCCGCGGCCAGGCGACCGTCGCGCTCACCCCGGGCGAGGTGCAGTCGGTGCACCTGGTGCCGGCCGACCCGCCCGCCGTCCCGGAGGCGGTGGACGCGGTCCTCGACGCCGACTGGGTGGTGCTCGGCCCCGGCTCCTGGTTCTCCTCGGTCATCCCGCACCTCCTGGTGCCCGATCTGCTGGACGCGCTCACCGAGACCAAGGCCCGCCGGGTGCTCTCCCTGAACCTCGCGCCGCAGCCCGGAGAAACCGAGGGCTTCTCCCCGCAGCGTCATTTGGAGGTTTTGGGACGACACGCCCCTAAACTCGCCCTGGACGTGGTGCTGGCCGACGAGGCCGCCGTGCCCGACCGTGACTCGCTCACCGAAGCCGCGAAACGGTTCGGCGCCGCGGTCGAGCTGGCTCCGGTCGCCCGGACCGACGGGACCCCGAGGCACGACCCGGAGCTGCTGGCCGCCGCGTACGACCGTATTTTTCGGATGCATGGAAGGATCGGCCCATGGCGATGACGGCAGCGGTGAAGGATGAAGTCTCCCGGCTTCCCGTCACCCGGACCTGCTGCAGAAAGGCGGAGGTCTCGGCCATCCTGCGGTTCGCCGGCGGCCTCCACCTGGTGAGCGGGCGCATCGTGATCGAGGCGGAGCTGGACACCTCGAACGCGGCCCGTCGGCTGAAGCGGGACATCCTGGAGATCTTCGGCCACAGCTCGGAGCTGATCGTGATGGCCCCGGGCGGACTGCGCCGCGGCTCCCGTTACGTCGTCCGGGTCGTCGCCGGCGGTGACCAGCTGGCCCGGCAGACCGGCCTGGTCGACGGCCGGGGCCGCCCGATCCGCGGACTTCCCCCGCAGGTGGTCTCGGGGGCCACCTGCGACGCGGAGGCCGCCTGGCGCGGGGCGTTCCTGGCGCACGGTTCGCTCACCGAGCCGGGCCGGTCCTCCTCCCTGGAGGTGACCTGCCCGGGTCCCGAGGCCGCGCTCGCCCTGGTCGGCGCCGCCCGCCGGCTGTCGATCGCAGCCAAGGCCCGCGAGGTGCGCGGCGTGGACCGGGTCGTCGTCCGCGACGGCGACGCGATCGGCGCGCTGCTCACCCGGCTCGGCGCCCACGACTCGGTACTGGCCTGGGAGGAGCGCCGGCTGCGCCGCGAGGTCCGCGCCACCGCCAACCGGCTGGCCAACTTCGACGACGCCAACCTGCGCCGTTCCGCCCGCGCGGCGGTCGCCGCCGGCGCCCGTGTGCAGCGCGCGCTGGAGATCCTCGCCGACGACGTCCCCGAGCACCTCGCCGCCGCGGGCCGGCTGCGCATGGAGCACAAGCAGGCGTCCCTGGAGGAGCTGGGCGCGCTCGCCGACCCGCCGCTGACCAAGGACGCGGTCGCCGGGCGTATCCGCCGGCTGCTGGCGATGGCCGACAAGCGCGCCGCCGACCTCGGCATCCCGGGCACGGAGGCCAATCTCTCCGACGACCTGGCGGACAACCTCGCGGGCTGACCCGCCCCGCGCACCGCGCGCAGCCGGTGCCGGCCGCCCCCACACGGGTGGCCGGCACCGGCTTCCGCGTGTCGTGGCCGCGCTCTTGACTCGATCTTCGAGTGTCATGAGCCTGGCAACCTGTTCGCCACTGTGGCGAACCACCGCAAGGGGGGGTCATGAGACAAGGACGACACGGACGACGCGGAGCGAGAGCGATCCTCGCCGTCGGCGCCCTCCTGATCGGTGGCGCGAGCTTCGCGCCCGCCGCCCAGGCGCGGCCCGCTGCCGCCGCCCCGGACGCGCAGGAAGTGAAGGTCTTCCGCGCCGACGTCACCCAGCGCCAGGTGCCGCTGCTGCTCGCCGCCGGGCAGGACGCCCACGAACTCGGCGAGCGGGTGCCCGACAAGGGCACGGCCTCCGTCGAGGTCTACCTCACCGACCGGCAGGCCCGGAAGCTGGAGAAGCAGGGCGTCGACCTCACCGAGCACACCCTCTCCGCCCGCGCCGAACAGCGCGTCGAAGCCGCCGCCGAGGGGGTCTACCGCCCGTACAGCGGCAGGGGCGGACTGAAGGAGGAGATCCTCCGCACCGCCCAGGAGAACCCCGGCCTCACCAAGGTCGTCTCCATCGGCAGGACCGTCAATGGGCAGGACATCCTCGCCCTGAAGCTCACCAAGGGCGCGAAGACGTCGAAGGACGGCTCCAGACCCTCCGTCCTGTACGCCTCCAACCAGCACGCCCGCGAGTGGATCACCCCCGAGATGACGCGGCGGCTGATGCACCACTACCTGGACCACTACCGGACCGACCGGCGCGTCAAGAAGATCGTCGACTCCACCGAACTGTGGTTCCTGCTGTCCGCCAACCGCGACGGCTACGACCACACCTTCGAGTCCGCCGACAACCGCCTGTGGCGCAAGAACCTGCGCGACGTCAACGGCGACGGCGCCATCGGCACCGGCGACGGCGTCGACCTCAACCGCAACTTCGCCTACAAGTGGGGCTACGACGACGAGGGCTCGTCCCCCAACCCCACCAGCCAGACCTACCGCGGCGCCGGTCCGGGCTCGGAGCCCGAGACCAAGGCGCTGGACGCCTTCGAGAAGCGCATCGGCTTCGAGTACGGCATCAACTACCACTCCGCCGCCGAACTCCTCCTCTACGGCGTCGGCTGGCAGGTCGCCACCGACACCCCGGACGACGTCCTCTACCGGGCCCTGGCCGGCACCCCGGACAACTCCGCGATCCCCGGCTACCACCCCCAGGTCTCCTCGGAGCTGTACACCACCAACGGCGAAGCGGACGGCCACGCCGCCAACGTCAACGGCATGGCGATGTTCACCCCCGAGATGTCGACCTGCCAGACCGCCTCGGCCGTCGACCCCGACGACGAGTGGAACGCGTCCGACTGCCAGTCGGTCTTCAACTTCCCGGACGACGAGAGGCTGATCCGGCAGGAGTTCGAGAAGAACGTCCCCTTCGCGCTCTCCGTCGCCGAGACCGCATCCCACCCCGACCGGCCGTCCTCGTCCGTCGGCCTGGAAGCCGCCGACTTCACCCCCAAGACCTTCGGCACCTCCTACTCCCGCGGCGCCGACCAGGAAGTGGCCGTCGTCGCCCGCAAGTCGGTGCGCGACAAGGAGCTGAAGTACCGCGTCAACGGCGGTCGCGTCCACGACGAGCCGCTGCGCCCCTGGAAGGGCGGCGAGACCTACGGCGGCGAGGACGACCTGTACTTCGACGAGTACCGCGCCGAGGTGGAGGACGGCCGGCCGGGCGACCGGGTCGAGGTCTGGTTCACCGGGCGGAGCGGACAGGGCAAGCCGGTCTCCGGCACGCGCTTCACGTACACGGTCGCCGAACGGCCCCGCGCGGACGTCCTCGTCGTCGCCGAGGAGGGCACGCCGGCCACCCAGGCACGGACGTACGCGGACGCCCTGACGGCCAACGGGCACCGGGCCGCCGTATGGGACGTCGCCGACCGGGGCGCGCCCGACGCGCTCGGCGTCCTCTCCCACTTCCGCACCGTCGTCCACTACAGCGGCGCCGCCGCCCCCGGCAACGCCACCCAGCTCCAGCTGCGCGCCTTCCTCAACGAGGGCGGCAAGCTGGTCGAGGCGGGCGAGCAGGCCGGCGGCAGCGTCGACCTCGGCGGCGGCAACCTGTCGGACGACTTCAGCCAGTACTACCTGGGCGCCTACACCCGCACCGCCACCTCCGGCGCCACCGCCTTCACCGGCTCCGGCGCGCTCGACGGCACCGGTGGCCCGCTCGGCGCCGCGCCCGGCAACCCGCTGGACCGGGCCGGGACGTACAGCGTGACCTCGGACCAGCTGCCCGTGGAGACCTACCCGCAGTTCGCGAGCGCGGGCGCGGGGCAGTTCGCCGGCACGGTCAGCCCGTACGGGCCGTACGCGGGGGAGTGGATGGCCGCCGCCGTCCACACCGACGACGCCTACAAGCGCCTCACCCGCACCGTCGACCTCACCGGCACCGCCGCCGCCCAGGCACCCACGCTGAGCGCGCGGCTGCTGTGGGACACCGAGGAGGGCTACGACCATGTGATCGTCGAGGCCCGCACCGCCGGCGCCGACGACTGGACGACCCTCCCCGAGCGGGGCGGCGCCACCCGCGCCGCCGTACCGGCGGAGTGCGGGGCCGGTTACTACCTCGGTGAGCACCCCTGGCTGGAGCACTACCTGACCCTCGGCGACGACGGCTGCGCCGCGACCGGGACCACCGGGGCCTGGCACAGCCTCACCGGCTCCTCCGGCGGCTGGCGCCAGGTCTCCTTCGACCTGAGCGCGTACGCCGGGAAGAACGTCGAGGTGTCGATCGCCTACGTCACCGACCCCGGCACCGGCGGCCGGGGAGTCCTGGCCGACGAGACCTCCCTCGTCGTCGGCGGCACGGCCACCGGCACCGAGGGCTTCGAGACCTCGCTCGGGGCCTGGGAGGCCGCCGGGCCGCCCGCGGGCAGCCCCGCCGTCCTGCGGGACTGGACCCGCACCGGAACCCTGTTCCGGACCTACGGCGCGGTCACCACGGACGACACCGTGCTGCTGGGCTTCGGCCTGGAGCACCTGACGGCGGCGGCCGACCGGGCGGCGCTGCTGGGCGCGGCCCTGCGTGCCCTGAACGAGTGACGCACGGGTCAATGCGGGTCGACGATCTGTAACCAAATCAGGTGATCGATCCCCCGCTCACATGGCGTTCCGTACCGCTACCGCCGGGTACGGGACGCCATGCCGCGTACGCCCGATCTCGATGTCACCCTTATGGCCCAGCAGAGGTAGGGTCGTAGGTGGTCGGGGACATCCCATACAGCTTGTCGGCGTCGAGCCGCCGACGTACCAACGAGGAGATCGGTTCGTGACGATCCGCGTAGGCATCAACGGCTTTGGCCGCATCGGTCGTAACTACTTCCGCGCGTTGCTGGAGCAGGGTGCAGACATCGAGATCGTGGCTGTCAACGACCTGGGTGACACCGCGACCACCGCTCACCTGCTGAAGTACGACACCATCCTCGGGCGCCTCAAGCAGGAGGTCAGCCACACCGAGGACACCATCACCGTCGGCGGCAGGACCATCAAGGTGCTCGCCGAGCGCAACCCCGCCGACATCCCGTGGGGCGAGCTGGGCGTCGACATCGTCATCGAGTCGACCGGCATCTTCACCAACAAGGCCGACGCCGAGAAGCACATCGCCGGCGGCGCCAAGAAGGTCCTCATCTCGGCTCCGGCCAAGGACGAGGACGTCACCATCGTGATGGGCGTCAACCAGGACACGTACGACCCGGCGAACCACCACGTCATCTCCAACGCCTCCTGCACCACCAACTGCGTGGCGCCGATGGCCAAGGTGCTCGACGAGAACTTCGGCATCGTCAAGGGCCTGATGACGACGGTCCACGCGTACACCAACGACCAGCGCATCCTGGACTTCCCGCACAAGGACCTCCGCCGCGCCCGCGCCGCCGCCGAGAACATCATCCCGACCACGACGGGCGCCGCCAAGGCCACCGCCCTGGTCCTCCCGCAGCTCAAGGGCAAGCTGGACGGCATCGCGATGCGCGTCCCGGTCCCCACCGGCTCGGTCACCGACCTCGTCCTGGAGCTCTCCCGCGAGGTCACCAAGGACGAGATCAACGCCGCCTTCCAGAAGGCCGCCGAGGGCGAGCTGGAAGGCATCCTCGACTACACCGAGGACCCGATCGTCTCCTCCGACATCGTCAACGCCCCGGCGTCCTGCACCTTCGACTCGTCCCTGACCATGGTCCAGGACGGCAAGAACGTGAAGGTCATCGGCTGGTACGACAACGAGTGGGGCTACTCCAACCGCCTCGTCGACCTCACGGTCTTCGTCGGCAGCCAGCTCTGACCGACCGAGCAGGCACTCTCGATGCGCCGGCAGGGCTCGGACGGCACACACGCCGTCCGAGCCCTGCCGCGCGTCCGGTACGACCGGCCCTCGTAGGATCACGAGCGATCACCAGCCCCAGGAGTTGCTGCATGAAGACGATCGACGAACTGCTCTCCGAAGGCGTCGCGGGCAAGCGCGTCTTCGTCCGCGCCGACCTCAACGTCCCGCTGGACGGCACCACCATCACCGACGACGGCCGCATCCGCGCCGTGCTGCCCACCGTCAAGGCCCTGGCCGAGGCGGGCGCGCGCGTGATCGTCGCCTCGCACCTGGGCCGCCCCAAGGGCGCCCCGGACCCCGCCTTCTCCCTCGCCCCGGCCGCCGCCCGGCTCGGTGAGCTGCTCGGCGCCGACGTCGCCTTCGCCGAGGACACCGTCGGCACCGCCGCCGAGTCGGTCGTCACCGGCCTCGCCGACGGTCAGGTCGCCGTCCTCGAGAACCTGCGCTTCAACGCCGGGGAGACCAGCAAGGACGACGCCGAGCGCGCCGCCTTCGCCGACAAGCTCGCCGGCCTGGCCGACGTGTACGTCGGTGACGGCTTCGGCGCCGTGCACCGCAAGCACGCCTCCGTCTTCGACCTGCCGAAGAAGCTCCCGCACTACGCCGGCCACCTCATCGCCACCGAGGTCGGCGTCCTGAAGAAGCTCACCGACGACGTCCAGCGGCCGTACGTGGTCGCGCTCGGCGGCGCCAAGGTCTCCGACAAGCTCGCCGTCATCGACCAGCTCCTCGGCAAGGCCGACCGGCTGCTCATCGGCGGCGGCATGGCGTACACCTTCCTCAAGGCCAAGGGGTACGAGGTCGGCATCTCCCTCCTCCAGGAGGACCAGATCCCGGCCGTCAAGGAGTACATCGAGCGCGCGGAGAAGAACGGCGTGGAGCTGGTGCTCCCCGTCGACGTGCTGGTCTCGACCGAGTTCCCGGACCTGAAGACCAAGGCCCCGGCCCACCCCACCACCGTCGCCGCGGACGCCATCCCCGCCGACCAGGAGGGCCTGGACATCGGTCCGGAGACCCGCAAGCTGTACGCCTCGAAGCTCGCCGACGCGGCCACCGTCTTCTGGAACGGCCCCATGGGCGTCTTCGAGCACCCCGATTACGCCGAGGGCACCAAGGCGGTCGCCCAGGCCCTCGTCGACGCCTCGGGCTTCTCCGTGGTCGGCGGCGGCGACTCCGCCGCGGCCGTCCGCACCCTGGGCTTCGACGAAAAGGCATTCGGCCACATCTCGACCGGTGGCGGCGCCTCCCTCGAATACCTCGAGGGCAAGACGCTCCCCGGCCTCGCCGCACTGGAGGACTGACCCTCGATGACCGCTCCCGAAACGGGCCGCACGCCGCTGATGGCGGGCAACTGGAAGATGAACCTCAACCACCTGGAGGCCATCGCCCACGTCCAGAAGCTCGCCTTCGCCCTGGCCGACAAGGACTACGAGGCCGTCGAGGTCGCCGTCCTGCCCCCCTTCACCGACCTGCGCTCGGTGCAGACCCTGGTCGACGGCGACAAGCTGAAGATCAAGTACGGCGCCCAGGACATCTCGGCGCACGACGGCGGCGCCTACACCGGCGAGATCTCCGGCCCGATGCTCGCCAAGCTGAAGTGCACCTACGTCGCGATCGGGCACTCCGAGCGCCGGCAGTACCACAACGAGACCGACGAGCAGGTCAACGCCAAGGTCAAGGCCGCCTACAAGCACGGCCTCACCCCGATCCTGTGCGTCGGCGAGGAGCTGGAGGTCCGCGACGCGGGCAACCACGTCTCCCACACCCTCGCCCAGGTCGAGGGCGGTCTGAAGGACCTCCCGGCCGAGCAGGCCGAGTCCGTCGTGATCGCCTACGAGCCCGTCTGGGCCATCGGCACCGGCAAGGTCTGCGGCGCCGAGGACGCGCAGGAGGTCTGCGCGGCGATCCGCGGCAAGCTCGCCGAGCTGTACACCCAGGAGCTGGCCGACAAGGTCCGCATCCAGTACGGCGGCTCGGTCAAGTCGGGCAACGTCGCCGAGATCATGGCGCAGGCCGACATCGACGGTGCGCTGGTCGGCGGGGCGTCCCTGGACGCCGACGAGTTCGTCAAGATCGTCCGCTTCCGCGACCAGTGAGTTCCTGGTAGGCGCGATCCGTCGTACCCTTGCGGGGGCACAGCCCGGTGGCTGTGCCCCTGTCGCCCATCCGAATCCGAGGAAGTTGGTCCAGCCGTGGTTTTGGGGTTCTCGATCGCCCTGATCGTCTTCAGCCTGCTGCTGATGCTGCTGGTGCTGATGCACAAGGGGAAGGGCGGCGGCCTCTCCGACATGTTCGGCGGCGGCATGCAGTCGTCCGTCGGCGGCTCCTCGGTCGCCGAGCGCAACCTCGACCGGATCACCGTGGTGGTCGGTCTGCTGTGGTTCGTGTGCATCATCGTGCTGGCTCTGCTGATGAAGACGAACAGCTGACGCGGACGCGCCCGCGGCTCGCCCGCCGCAGTTCTCCACACAACGCCCCATGTTCGGTACGCGCTGATGAGCGCGGCCTATCATGGGGCGTGCGTCTTGAGGGGCCTGTGTCTCGGTGGGGGGCCGGTAACTCCCGTCACTGGACGCGCGTTGGGCCTTACGTAGACTGAGGCGCTCGCAGCGAAGCGAAACGCCGACTCGCTTTGCGGCACCATCACGCAGGGAGTTACGACCGTGGCAAGTGGCAACGCGATCCGGGGAAGCCGGGTCGGAGCGGGGCCGATGGGCGAGGCCGAGCGCGGCGAGTCAGCGCCGCGTCTGCGCATCTCCTTCTGGTGCTCCAACGGGCACGAGACACAGCCGAGCTTCGCCAGCGACGCGCAGGTGCCCGACACGTGGGACTGCCCTCGCTGTGGCTTCCCCGCCGGGCAGGACCGGGACAATCCGCCGGACCCACCGCGCACCGAGCCCTACAAGACCCACCTGGCGTATGTGCGCGAACGCCGCAGTGACGCCGACGGCGAGGCGATCCTCGCCGAGGCGCTCGCCAAACTGCGGGGCGAGATCTAGCAGTTGACACCGGCCGGGGACCCACGAGGTGCCCGGCCGGAGCCGTCTGGCCGACCCGTTGTCAGTGGTGCCCTCTACGGTTTGCGCATCGGACGAATCGTGGGGGACGGTCATGGCGACGGCGGGGACGACGGTGGGCGAGTGCGCGCCCGCGTGGCGCGGGGGATTCGGGCGGCTGTGGAGCGCCGCCGTGCTCTCGTCCTTCGGAGACGCGCTGCGCACGGCCGCGCTGCCCCTGCTGGCCGTGTCGCTGACCGACGACCCCCTGCTCATCGCCTCGGTGACCGCCTGCGGCTATCTGCCCTGGCTGGTCTTCGGACTGCTCGGCGGCGCGGTCGCCGACCGGGTGGACCAGCGGCGCGCGATGTGGGCCGTCGACGTGGTACGGGGGCTGCTGGTCGCGTGCTTCGCGGTGGCCGTCGGCAGCGGCCACGGCTCCATCGCACTGCTGCTCGCCCTGGCCTTCGCCCTCACCACCCTCCAGACCCTCTTCGACAACGCGGCCACGGCCCTGCTGCCCTCCCTGGTCCCCGCCGACGCGCTGGGCAGTGCCAACGCCCGGCTGCTGACCGGGCAGCGGCTGGCCGGCGGGCTGCTGGGCGGGCCGGTCGTCGCGGTGCTGCTCACGGCGAGCGCCGCCGCCCCCTTCGCGGTGGACGCCGTCACCTTCCTGCTGGCCGCCGCGCTGGTCGCCTCGCTGCGCGGCGTCGGCCCCGAGCGGGCTCACAAGGCCACCGGCGGCACCCTGCGCCGGGAGATCGCCGAGGGGCTGCGCGCCCTCGCCCGGGACCGGCTGCTGCGCGGCCTGTGCGCCGCGACCGCCCTGTGCAACATCGGCATGGGTGCCCTCATCGCCACCCTGGTGGTCCTGGTCACCGACCGGCTCGACGCGGGCACGGCCGGATACGCGGCGGTGATCACCGCGTACACCGTCGGGTCGCTGGCCGGGGGAGTGGCGCACCGCCGTCTCGTCGCCCGCACCGGGTACGGGCGCGCGGTGCTCCTCGCCGGGACCGTCCAGACCGGGGCGCTCGTCGTGATGGGGGCGGTGCGCAGCCTGCCCGTCCTGGCCGCGGCCCTGGCCGTGTTCGGCTTCCTGGGCATGGTGTGGAACGCCAGTACGGCCACGCTGACGCAGCGGCGCGCCCCGGCCGGGATGCTGGGCCGGATCAGTTCCGCCTACCGGACGCTCGGAGTGGCCGGCGCGCCGCTGGGCGCCTTGCTGGGCGGGGCCGCCGCGGCGGCCTGGGGCGCCCACACCCCGGCGCTGCTCGCCGCGGCCGTCTTCGTCCTGGCCGTCGCCGCGCTGATACCCGGGCTCCGGCCGGACGCACCCGCCACCGGAAGACGACCGTCCGACGACAGGTCAGCCCACCTCCCGTCCATTAGGTTGGGACGGCAGCGGGGCACAGCACGCAGCACGGACCGGCAGGAAAGAAGGCGGAAGTCCGACATGAACGCAGACGGCCGTACCAGGCTCGACCAGACGCCCGAATGGACCGCCCTGGCCAAGCACCGCGAGGAGCTGGGCGCGACACACCTGCGCGAGCTGTTCGCCGCGGACCCGGGCCGCGGCACCGGTTACACCCTCAGGGTGGGCGACCTCCACCTCGACTACTCCAAGCACCTGATCACCGACGAGACGCTGGCGCTGCTGCGGGAGTTGGCCGCCGCCACGGACGTCTTCGAGTTGCGGGACGCGATGTTCCGCGGGGAGAAGATCAACGTCACCGAGGGCCGGGCGGTGCTGCACACCGCGCTGCGCGCTCCGGCGGACGCGGCCGTCGAGGTCGACGGTGAGAACGTCGTGCCCGGTGTGCACGCCGTCCTGGACAAGATGGCCGGCTTCGCCGGGCGGGTGCGGTCCGGGGAGTGGACCGGCCACACCGGCCGGCGCATCCGCAACGTCGTCAACATCGGTATCGGCGGTTCCGACCTCGGTCCCGCGATGGCCTACGAGGCGCTGCGCGCGTTCACCGACCGCGAGCTGACCGTCCGCTTCGTGTCGAACGTGGACGGCGCCGACCTGCACGAGGCCGTCCGGGACCTGGACCCGGCCGAGACGCTGTTCATCGTCGCCTCCAAGACGTTCACCACGATCGAGACGATCACCAACGCCACCTCGGCGCGGGCCTGGCTGCTGGACGCGCTGAAGGACGAGGCGGCCGTCGCCAGGCATTTCGTGGCCCTGTCGACCAACGCGGAGAAGGTCGCGGACTTCGGCATCGACACGGCCAACATGTTCGGGTTCTGGGACTGGGTCGGCGGCCGGTACTCCTTCGACTCCGCGATCGGCCTGTCCCTGATGATCGCCATCGGCCCGGACCGCTTCCGCGAACTGCTCGACGGGTTCCGCATCGTCGACGACCACTTCCGCACCGCCCCCGCCGAGGCCAACGCCCCGCTGATCCTGGGCCTGCTCGGCGTCTGGTACGGCAACTTCCACGACGCCCAGTCCCACGCCGTCCTGCCCTACAGCCACTACCTGTCGAAGTTCACCGCCTATCTCCAGCAGCTCGACATGGAGTCCAACGGCAAGTCCGTCACCCGCGACGGACAGCCCGTGCGGTGGCAGACCGGACCGGTCGTGTGGGGCACCCCCGGCACCAACGGCCAGCACGCCTACTACCAGCTCATCCACCAGGGCACGAAGCTGATCCCGGCGGACTTCATCGGCTTCGCCCGCCCCGTCGCCGGGCTGGACGACCGCCTGGCCGCCCAGCACGACCTGCTGATGGCCAACTTCTTCGCCCAGACCCAGGCCCTCGCCTTCGGCAAGACCCCCGACGAGGTCCGCGCCGAAGGCGTCCCCGAGGACCTGGTCGCGCACAAGACGTTCCAGGGCAACCACCCCACGACGACCATCCTCGCGCGCGAGCTGACCCCCTCCGTCCTCGGCCAGCTCATCGCCCTCTACGAACACAAGGTCTTCGTCCAGGGCGCCATCTGGAACATCGACTCCTTCGACCAGTGGGGCGTCGAACTCGGCAAGGTCCTCGCCAAGCGCGTCGAACCCGCCCTCACCGAGGGCGCGGAGGTGCCGGGGCTGGACGCCTCCACCGAGGCCCTCGTCGGCGCCTACCGGGAGCTGCGCGGCCGGCAGTAGGCGCGGGTGAGCGACGGACCCCGTCACCCCAGGAGGAAACGACGGACCCCCGTCACCCAGGGGGGCGACGGGGGTCCGTCCGGAACAGCCGACGTCAGCCGGTCACGCCGAGGCCGGCGGGTACATCGAGCGCGGCAGCTGGGAGGCCGCCGCCGAGTCCAGCAGCCACAGCGTGCGGGCCCGGCCCACCGCGCCCGCCGCCGGGGCCTGGATCTCGCCCGCGCCGGACAGGGCGATCGCCGCGGCCTCCGCCTTGTCCTCACCGGCCGCCAGCAGCCACACCTCGCGGGCGGCCCGGATCGCCGGAAGGGTGAGGGTCACCCGGGTCGGCGGCGGCTTGGGGGCGCCGTGGACGCCGACCACCGTGCGCTCGGTCTCGCGCACCGCCGGCAGCTCCGGGAAGAGCGAGGCGACGTGCGTGTCCGGGCCGACGCCGAGGAGCAGGACGTCGAAGGCGGGCACGGCGGCGTGGTCCTCGGGCTCGGCGGCCTGTGCGAGTTCCTCCGCGTAGGCCGCCGCGGCGGCGTCGACGTCGGAGCCGTACGGGCCGTCCGAGGCGGGCATCGCGTGCACCCGCTTCGGGTCGAGACCGACCGCGTCCAGCAGGGCCTCGCGGGCCTGCGTGACATTGCGGTCCGGGTCGCCCTCGGGCAGGAACCGCTCGTCGCCCCACCACAGGTCGAGGCGGCTCCAGTCGATGGCGTCCCGGGCGGGGGAGGCCGCGAGGGCGGCCAGCAGGCCGTTGCCGTTGCGGCCACCGGTCAGGACCACGGAGGCGTGGCCCCGGGAGGCCTGCGCGTCCACGATCTTGGTGATGAGCCGGGCCGCGGCGGCCTGGGCCATCAGCTCCTTGTCGCGGTGCACGACCAGCTGAGGGGTGTGCGCGCTCACTTCGCCGCCCTCCTCTTCACCGGCGCCTTCTTCGCCGCCGCTTGAGCAGGTGCCTTGGCGGCGTCCTCGACGGGAGTGGCGACCGCGACGGCCCCCTCCCCTTTGGCCGAGCCGCCCCCACCGGCCGAGCCGCCCGAGTCCGCCAGCCGCCCGACGCCGTACCGCAGCGCCGACGCGTAGGTGTCGTCCGGGTCGAGCCGGCGCAGTTCCTCGGCGATCAGCTCGGCGGTGTCCCGGCGCTTGAGTGCCACCGCGCGGTTGGGCTGGCCCTCGATGGAGAGGTGGGCCAGCGTGCCGTCCGCCCGGTCCAGGGCGATCGGCCCGCAGTCCGTCTCCATCCGCACCGCGGTGAGGCCGGGCCCGGCGGAGCGGGACCGCCGCACCGGCACGCCGAGGCGGTCCGCGAGCCACATCCCGAGCAGCTCGCAGCTCGGGTTGAACTCCTCGCCCTCCACCTCGACGCTCTGCACCTCGCAGTCGACCTGGTCAAGGGCCGCCGCCAGCATCGAGCGCCACGGCGTGATGCGGGTCCAGGAGAGGTCGGTGTCGCCGGGGGCGTACGCCTTGGCGCGGGCCGCCAGATCCCGTACCGGCTCCTCGGAGGCGTAGGTGTCGGTGACCCGGCGCTGGGCCAGGGCACCGAGCGGGTCCTTGGCCGGTTCCAGCGGGGCGTTCACCGGCCACCACGCCACGACGGGCGCGTCGGGGAGCAGCAGCGGCAGCACCACCGACTGGGCGTGGTCGACGACATCGCCGTACAGCCGCAGGACGACCGTCTCGCCGGTGCCGGCGTCGGCGCCGAGGCGGACCTCGGCGTCCAGCCGGGACCTGGTGCGGTCCCGGGGGGAGCGCGAGACGCGCTTGATGACCAGGAGCGTGCGCGAGGGGTGCTCGTGCGCGGCGTCGCCGGCGGCCTTCAGGGCGTCGTAGGCGTTCTCCTCGTCGGTGACGATGACGAGGGTGAGCACCATGCCGACGGCCGGGGTGCCGATGGCGCGGCGGCCCTGCACCAGCGCCTTGTTGATCTTGCTGGCCGTGGTGTCCGTGAGGTCGATCTTCATGGCCGGCGCCAGCTCCGTCCGTCTCGCTCCAGCATCTCGTCCGCCTCGACCGGGCCCCAGGTACCCGCCGGGTACTGGGCCGGGGTGCCGTGGGTGTCCCAGTACTCCTCGATCGGGTCGAGGATCTTCCAGGACAGCTCGACCTCCTCCGTGCGCGGGAAGAGGTTGGCGTCGCCGAGGAGGACGTCCAGGATCAGCCGCTCGTACGCCTCGGGGCTGGACTCGGTGAAGGACTCGCCGTAGGCGAAGTCCATCGACACGTCCCGGATCTCCATCGAGGTGCCCGGCACCTTGGAGCCGAAGCGGACGGTGACGCCCTCGTCGGGCTGGACGCGGATGACGATCGCGTTCGACCCGAGTTCCTCGGTGGCCGTGGAGTCGAAGGGGGAGTGCGGGGCGCGCTGGAAGACGACCGCGATCTCGGTGACCCGCCGGCCCAGGCGCTTGCCGGTGCGCAGGTAGAAGGGGACGCCCGCCCAGCGGCGGTTGTCGATCCCGACCTTGATCGCGGCGTAGGTGTCGGTCTTCGACTTCGGGTCGATGCCGTCCTCCTCGAGGTAGCCGACCGCCGCCGCGCCGCCCTGCCAGCCCGCCGCGTACTGGGCGCGGACGGTGTCCCGGCCCAGGTCGGCGGGGAGCCGGACCGCGCCGAGGACCTTGGTCTTCTCCGCGGCCAGCGCGTCGGCGTCGAAGGAGGCGGGCTCCTCCATCGCGGTCAGCGCGAGCAGCTGCAGGAGGTGGTTCTGGATGACGTCACGGGCGGCGCCGATACCGTCGTAGTAGCCGGCCCGGCCGCCGATGCCGATGTCCTCGGCCATGGTGATCTGCACGTGGTCGACGTAGGACCGGTTCCAGATCGGCTCGAACATCGTGTTGGCGAAGCGCAGCGCCAGGATGTTCTGGACGGTCTCCTTGCCCAGGTAGTGGTCGATGCGGAAGACCTGGTCCGGGGCGAAGACCTCGTGGACGATGGCGTTGAGCTCCTCGGCCGACCTCAGGTCGTGGCCGAAGGGCTTCTCGATGACCGCGCGCCGCCAGGAACCGCCCGACTGGTCGGCCAGCCCGTGCTTCCTGAGCTGCTGGATGACCACGGGGAAGGACTTCGGCGGGACGGACAGGTAGAAGGCGAAGTTGCCGCCGGTGCCCTGGGCCTGGTCCAGTTCCCCGATGGTGTCGCGCAGCCGTTCGAACGCGTCGTCGTCGTCGAAGGTGCCCTGGACGAAGCGCATCCCCTGGATGAGCTGCTGCCAGACCTCCTCGCGGAACGGCGTACGGGCGTGCTCCTTGACGGCGTCGTGCACGACCTGGGCGAAGTCCTCGTGCTCCCAGTCGCGGCGGGCGAAGCCGACGAGTGAGAAGCCCGGCGGCAGCAGACCCCGGTTGGCGAGGTCGTAGACGGCGGGCATGAGCTTCTTGCGGGACAGATCGCCGGTGACGCCGAAGATGACCAGACCCGACGGCCCCGCGATACGCGGGAGCCGTCGGTCTGCGGGGTCACGCAGCGGGTTGCTGCTCGACAAGGATCTCAGCCCTCCGACGGGGCGAGGCGCTTGAGCTCGGCCTCGGTCGACTTCAGCAGGTCGGTCCAGGCGTCCTCGAACTTCGCCACGCCCTCGTCCTCCAGGAGCCGGACGACCTCGTCGTAGGAGATGCCGAGCGCCTCGACCGCGTCGAGGTCGGCGCGGGCCTGCTCGTACGTGCCGGAGACGGCGTCACCCTTGATCTCGCCGTGGTCCTCGGTGGCGAACAGGGTCGCCTCCGGCATGGTGTTCACCGTGTTGGGCGCGACCAGCTCGGTGACGTACATGGTGTCCTGGTACGCCTTGTCCTTGACGCCGGTGGAGGCCCACAGCGGACGCTGCCTGTGGGCGCCGGCCTTCTCCAGGGCCGCCCAGCGCTCGCCGGAGAAGATCTCCTCGTACGCCTGGTAGGCGAGACGGGCGTTGGCGAGAGCGGCCTTGCCGCGCAGCGCCTTGGCCTCGTCGGTGCCGAGCGCGTCGATCCGCTTGTCGATCTCGGTGTCCACGCGGGACACGAAGAAGGACGCGACGGAGTGGATGTCCGACAGGTCCAGGCCGCGCTCCTTGGCCTTCTCCAGGCCGGTGAGGAAGGCGTCCATGACCTTGCGGTAGCGCTCCAGCGAGAAGATCAGCGTGACGTTGACGCTGATGCCCAGGCCGATGACCTCCGCGATCGCCGGGATGCCGGCCTCGGTCGCCGGGATCTTGATGAGGGTGTTGGGGCGGTCCACCAGCCAGGCGAGCTGCTTGGCCTCGGCGACCGTCGCCTTGGTGTCGTGCGCCAGGCGCGGGTCGACCTCGATGGAGACCCGGCCGTCCTGGCCGCCGGTCGCCTCGTAGGTGGAGCGCAGGATGTCGGCGGCGTCGCGGACGTCCGCCGTCGTGATCATGCGAATGGCCTCTTCGACGGTCACCTTGCGGGCGGCCAGGTCGGAGAGCTGCTGGTCGTAACCGTCGCCCTGCGAGATCGCCTTCTGGAAGATCGACGGGTTGGTGGTGACGCCGACGACGTGCTGCTGGTCGATCAGCTCGGCGAGGTTGCCGGACGTGATCCGCTTCCGCGACAGGTCGTCCAGCCAGATCGCGACGCCTTCATCGGAGAGGCGCTTGAGTGCGTCTGTCATGGAAATTGCATCTCCTACGTGTCGTTATACGAGCGTCAGCGCTGAGCCGCGGTGAGGGATTCCCTCGCCTTTTCGACGACGTTCTCCGCAGTGAAACCGAACTCCTGGAAGAGCAGCTTGCCGTCCGCGGACGCACCGAAGTGCTCCAGGGAAACGATGCGGCCGGCGTCCCCCACGTACTTGTGCCAGGTGAGACCGATCCCGGCCTCGACCGCGACGCGGGCCCTGACGGCCGGGGGCAGGACGCTGTCCCGGTACCCCTGGTCCTGCTGCTCGAACCACTCGACGGACGGCATCGAGACGACCCGGGTCGGCGTCCCGTCGGCCTGGAGCCGCTCGCGCGCCTCGACGGCGACGTGCACCTCGGAGCCGGTGGCGATCAGGATCACCTCGGGCTCGCCGCCCTCGGCCTCGAACAGCACGTAGCCGCCCTTGGCCGCGTCCTCGTTGGGCTCGTACGTCGGCACGCCCTGGCGGGTCAGCGCCAGACCGTGCGGCTGGCCCTTGCCGTACTCCTTCGTCCAGCGGCGCAGGATCTCGCGCCAGGCGATGGCGGTCTCGTTGGCGTCGGCCGGCCGGACCACGTTCAGGCCCGGGATGGCGCGCAGCGAGGCCAGGTGCTCGACCGGCTGGTGGGTCGGGCCGTCCTCGCCGAGGCCGATGGAGTCGTGCGTCCAGACGTACGTCACCGGCAGGTGCATCAGCGCGGAGAGGCGGACGGCGTTGCGCATGTAGTCGGAGAACACCAGGAAGGTGCCGCCGTAGATGCGGGTGTTGCCGTGCAGCGCGATGCCGTTCATCTCCGCGCCCATGGAGTGCTCGCGGATGCCGAAGTGGATGGTGCGGCCGTACGGGCTCGCCTCCGGCAGCGGGTTGCCCTCGGGGAGGAAGGACGACGTCTTGTCGATCGTGGTGTTGTTCGACCCGGCCAGGTCGGCGGAGCCGCCCCACAGCTCGGGGATGACCCCGCCGAGCGCCTGGAGGACCTTGCCGGAGGCGGCGCGGGTGGCGACACCCTTGCCGGTCTCGAAGACCGGGATCTTCTCCTCCCAGCCCTCGGGCAGCTCACCGCGCGCGATCCGGTCGTACTCGGCGGCGCGCTCGGGGTTGTTGTCCCGCCACTGCTGGTACGACTTCTCCCAGACGGCGCGGGCCGCCTGGCCCTTCTCCAGGGCCTTGCGGGTGTGCTCGATCACCTCGGGGGCGACCTCGAAGGACTGCTCCGGGTCGAAGCCGAGGACGCGCTTGGTGGCCGCGACCTCGTCGTCGCCGAGCGCCGAGCCGTGCGCGGCCTCGGTGTTCTGCGCGTTCGGGGCGGGCCAGGCGATGATCGAGCGCATCGCGATGAAGGAGGGGCGGTCGGTGACCTTCTTCGCCGCCTCGATCGCGTCGTAGATGGCGTTCGGGTCCAGGTCGCCGTCCGGCTTCGGGGCGACCCGCTGGACGTGCCAGCCGTACGCCTCGTACCGCTTGACGGTGTCCTCGGAGACGGCGGTCTCGGTGTCGCCCTCGATCGAGATGTGGTTGTCGTCCCACAGCAGGATCAGGTTGCCGAGCTTCTGGTGGCCCGCGAGGGAGGACGCCTCGGCGGAGATGCCCTCCTGGAGGCAGCCGTCACCGGCGATGCAGTAGACGAAGTGGTCGAACGGCGACTCGCCGGCCGGTGCCTCCGGGTCGAACAGGCCGCGCTCGTAGCGGGCGGCCATCGCCATGCCCACCGCGTTGGCGACACCCTGGCCCAGCGGGCCGGTCGTGGTCTCCACGCCCGTGGTGTGGCCGTACTCCGGGTGACCGGGGGTCTTCGAACCCCACGTCCGGAAGGACTTCAGGTCGTCCAGCTCCAGGCCGAAGCCGGCCAGGTACAGCTGGGTGTAGAGGGTCAGGGACGAGTGGCCCGCGGACAGCACGAAACGGTCCCGTCCGACCCAGTTCGCGTCGGCGGGGTCGTGCCGCATCACCTTCTGGAAGAGGGTGTAGGCGGCGGGAGCCAGGCTCATCGCCGTACCCGGATGGCCGTTACCGACCTTCTGTACGGCGTCGGCGGCCAGGACGCGTGCGGTGTCGACCGCCCGCTGGTCCAGCTCGGTCCACTCAAGGTCTGTGGTGGTCGGCTTGGTGCTCACCCTGGGTCAGGGCTCCTCTCCACAAGTCGGATGCCGGTGCGCACGAGGGTGCTCACCGGCTGCCGGCGTTCTTTCGGCATCGGCCGGCCGCTGTCGAGCCTACCCCCGTGAGTACGTGCGCTTTTCCCCGCTATTCCAGACTGCCGGGAGTCCGGATGATCCGCCTGTCGACCGGGTGAAACGGCATTCGGCACATGAATACGGAGGCGCTCATCTGACTGCTCGATCGACTCCGTGTACGCACGTCGGAGCACGGCCGCCAACACGACCCCACCCCCGCGAAGGCCGGGGTACGGGCGCGGTCTAAAGTGGCGTGGTACGCGCGAGCCTTTACCCGCACTTCACACGGGGATGCACGGGAAGCTCGCTGGGATGTCTCTGTCAGGGGTGTGCGTGACGGCCGTTGAATCCCGTCCTGCGGGGGTTATCGGGACGAGCCAGAGCCCGAGTCACCGGCCGTTCGGGGCCCGTGTCAAGGCGTTCGTGGCACTGACCAAGCCGCGGATCATCGAGCTTCTGCTGATCACCACCGTTCCGGTGATGTTCCTCGCCGAGCAGGGCGTGCCCGATCTGAAGCTGGTGCTGCTGACCTGTGTCGGCGGCTACCTCTCCGCGGGCGGCGCCAACGCGCTGAACATGTACATCGACCGGGACATCGACGCGCTGATGGACCGCACGTCGCAGCGTCCGCTGGTCACCGGCATGGTCAGCCCGGTCGAGTGCCTGGTCTTCGGCATCACCCTCGCGGTGGTCTCCACGCTGCTGTTCGGCCTCACCGTCAACTGGTTCTCGGCCTGGCTCTCCCTCGGCGCGCTCCTCTTCTACGTCGTCGTCTACACGATGATCCTCAAGCGCCGCACCTCCCAGAACATCGTCTGGGGCGGGATCGCCGGCTGTCTGCCGGTGCTGATCGGCTGGTCCGCGGTGACGAACTCGATCTCCTGGGCGCCGGTCATCCTCTTCCTGGTCATGTTCTTCTGGACGCCGCCGCACTACTGGCCGCTGTCCATGAAGGTCAAGGACGACTACGCGCGCGTCGGCGTGCCGATGCTGCCGGTCATCGCCTCCAACAAGGTCGTCGCCAAGCAGATCGTCATCTACAGCTGGGTGATGGTCGTCGTCTCCCTGCTGCTGACCCCGCTCGGCTACACCGGCTGGTTCTACACGGCCGTGGCGCTGCTCGCGGGCGGCATGTGGCTGTGGGAGGCGCACGGGCTGCAGAACCGGGCGAAGGCGGAGGCGACGGGGACGAAGCTGAAGGAGATGCGGCTGTTCCACTGGTCGATCACCTATGTGTCGGTGCTGTTCCTCGCCGTGGCGGTGGACCCGTTCCTGCGCTGACCCGGCTTCGACGGGCGGGGCACGTGGCCCGGACCACGTGCCCCGCCCGTCGCCGTTTCCGCTACCCGTCGGTAGCATCTGGCCATGGCAGACACGCAGCAGGAAGACACGCGGCAGGGTGACGCGAAGGCCGAGCGGACCGTGACCAGGCTGGCCGGGCGGATCGGTGCCTTCTCCAAGGCGCACGGCGGGGCCGAGGGGCAGGTGGCCTATCTCGGGCAGCGCGGGGCGCGGATCGTGCTCGTCGGGGCGGACGGGGACTGGGGCGACGTGGTCGCGCCCTCGTACGAGATCGCGGAGAAGGCGGTCGAGAAGGCCGGGATCACCGTCCACGAGTCCTTCGACGGCGAGTTCGCGGGCAAGGTGCGCACGGGACCGTACGAGTGGTCCCGGATGGCCGGCCTCCAGCTCGGCGGGCCCCGCAACACCTGAACCCGCCCGGGGCATCACCTGGGACCCGGTTCACCCGTTAGGACTCGTGAGCAGCAGCACGGCGTCCACACGGGGAGCCCGGATGATCGACACGCCGTCCCTGGTGGACCAGTACTGCCACGGCGTCCTCCGCACCGAGCTGGGTCTCGGCACCTTCGAGGCCCAGCTCGGCCGTACCGAGGGGCCGCCCGCGCCGGGCACCACCCTGTTCGACACCCAGACCGGGTTCGCGGTACGCCGCTGGTGTCCGCCCCTGCTCGGCCTGGAGCCGCACTGCCCGCCGGCCCGCTACCTCGCCCGGCGTCGCGAACTGGGTGTGCTGGAGGCGGACCGCAGGCTGCTGCGCGGCAGTGGCATCACCACCTACCTGGTGGACACCGGGCCGCCCGGCGACCTCACCGGACCCGCCGAGATCGCCGCGGCGGCGGGGGCCGACGCCCATGAGGTCGTGCGGCTCGAACCGCTGGCCGAGCAGGTGGCCGACACCTCCGGCACGGTGGAGTCCTTCCTCGCCAATCTCGCCGAGGCGGTGCACGGGGCCGCCGCCCACGCCGCCGCCTTCACCACCGTCGCCGCCCTGCGGCACGGCCTGGCGCTGGCCCCCGAACCGCCGGAGCCGGGCGCGGTGCGCGGCGCCGCAGGCCGCTGGCTGGCCGCCCGGCCGGTCGGCGGCGAGCTGAGCGACCCGGTGCTCCTGCGCCACCTGCTGTGGACCGCCGTCGCCTCCGGACTGCCGCTCCAGCTCCACGCGGGCCTCGGCGAACCCGGCCGGCACACCGACCGCACCGACCCGGTGCTGCTCACCGACTTCGTCCGGGCCACCGCCGGTCTCGGCACCGACCTGGTGCTGCTGCACGGCTATCCGTACCACCGGCACGCCGCCCACCTCGCCGGTGTCTTCCCGCACGTCTACGCCGACTCCGGGGCCGCCCTGGTCCGCACCGGCGCCCGCGCCGCCACCGTCCTCGCCGAGATCCTGGAGCTGGCCCCCTTCGGCAAGATCCTTTTCTCCAGCGGCGGCCGGGGCCTGCCCGAGCTGCACGTCGTCGGCGCCCGGCTGTTCCGCGAGGTCCTCGGCCGGGTGCTCGGCACCTGGGTGGCCGAGGGGGCGTGGTCGCTCGGGGACGCCCGGCGGGTGGCGGGCCTGATCGCGTCGGGGAACGCGGAGCGGGTGTACCGGCTGCGGTGAGGAAGCCGGTGACCCGGGGCGGACAAGGGGTGCGGAAAGCCGGTGTACAGAACGGCGGCGCGCACCGAGACTGGGCGGATGCGGCAGACCGACGCCCTGCTCGACCGTTTCCTCACCGGCCTCGCGCCGCTGGACCCCGTCGCCGTCTGGGCGCACGGGTCACTGGCCGGCGGCGACTACCAGGAGGGCCGCAGCGACCTCGACCTGATCGCGGTCCTGCGGGAGCCACCGGCGGCCCGGACGGTGTGGCGGCTCGCCCTGCTGCACGCCCGGCTGCGCGCCGAGCCGCTGGCCGCGAAGCTGCACTGCTCCTACCTGGCCCCCGGCAGCGCGGCCGACGCCGAACGGCGCCACCTGACCTGGGCCCACGAGCAGCTCTACCGCCGTACGGTCACCCCGGTCACCCGGCGGGAGCTGCACTCCTTCGGCCGGGTGCTGCACGGCCGCCCGCCCGCCGGTCTGCTGCCGCCGGTGCCGGACGCGGAACTCGCCGGGTACATCGTGCGGAACATGCGGGAGTACTGGCGGCCGGTCGTGTCCCGTCCCGCGCTGTGGCGGGAGGACGTGTGGGTCGACCTCGGCCTGCTGGTCCTCGCCCGCGCCACCGTCACCCTGCGGGACGGCCGGCTGATCTCGAAGCGGGAGGCCCTTGCGGAACTGCCCCGGCTGGGCGCCCCCGCCGAGGTCGTCGAGGACATCACCGCCCGGCGCTACGGCGATCCCGCGCCGCCCACCGAGGAGTGGCTCGCGCGCCGGGCCGCGCTGACCCGCGCCTACCTGGGCCCGGCGATCGACACGCTGGTCGCGCCGTACTCCTGAACCGGCAGCGCGTCGGCCGGGCCCGCCGGACGCTCGCGCAGCGCCAGCAGGACGCGCAGGGCGCCGATCCACACCAGGCACGAGCCGACCATGTGCACGCCGACGAGGACCTCCGGCAGGTCGGTGAAGTACTGCACGTACCCGATGACCCCCTGGGCGAGCAGGATCAGGAACAGGTCGCGGGTGCGGGCCAGCGGGCCCTTGGGCGCGTCGACGGCCTTCAGCACGAACCACAGGGCGAAGGTCAGCGTCACCACGACCCACGCCAGCACGGCGTGCGCCTTGCTGACCGTCTCCCAGTCGAACGGCATCCGCGGGACCTCGCTGGAGTCACCCGCGTGCGGACCGGCGCCGGTGACCACCGTGCCGACCGCGATCAGCAGGACGGTGACGCCGGTGAGCACCCACACCAGCTGCTGGACGGAGGCACCGACCAGGGGGCGCGGTGCCGCGTCGCCCTCCCGGGTGCGCTGCCACATCAGGGTCGCGACCGCGATCAGCGCGGTCGACAGCAGGAAGTGCGCGGCGACCGTGTACGGGTTCAGACCGACCAGGACGACGATGCCGCCGAGGATCGCGTTGCCCATCACGACCCAGAACTGTGCCCAGCCGAGCCGGGTCAGCGAGCGCCGGTACGGCTTCTCGGACCGGGCGGCGATGATCGCCCAGCCGACCGCCGCGCACAGCACGTAGGTCAGCAGCCGGTTGCCGAACTCGATGACGCCGTGGAAGCCCATCTCGCTGGTGGTGGTGAGCGACTCGTCCGTGCACTTCGGCCAGGTCGGGCAGCCCAGGCCGGAGCCGGTCAGCCGGACGGCGCCGCCGGTGCCGACGATGATCACCGCCATCACGAGGGCGGACAGGGCCGACCGCTGCACGGTCCGGGGCCGCGGGGTCCAGCGCGCGGCGATGAAGGCGAGCGGGTTGCGCACGGCGGCTGCGATGTCGTCGCGGGTCACGTTTGGCACGCGGTCCATCGTAGGGGGGTGCTTGTGCACTCTTTCACGAGGGGTACCGCCGCCGGGTTACTCCCAGCGGAAGAACTTCCCCGCCGCCGCCAGTCCCGCGACCGCCCATACGGCGAGGACGCCCAGGTCGCCCCAGGGCATCCCGGCGCCGTGCTGGAGGACGTCGCGCAGTCCGTCGGAGAGCGCGGAGATGGGCAGCAGGCCCAGGATGTCCTGCGCGGCGGCCGGGAACTTGTCCAGCGGCACGATCACGCCGCCGCCGACGAGCAGCAGCAGGAAGACCAGGTTGGCGGCGGCCAGCGTCGCCTCGGCCTTCAGCGTGCCGGCCATCAGCAGTCCGAGGCCGGAGAAGGCCGCCGTGCCGAGGACCAGCAGCAGGAGCACGGCGAACGGGTCGCCGTGCGGGGACCAGCCCAGCGCGAAGGCGATCACCGTGAGCAGGACGACCTGGAGCACCTCGGTGACCAGCACGGACAGCGTCTTGGCGGTCATCAGGCCCCAGCGCGGCAGCGGTGAGGACGCCAGCCGCTTCAGCACTCCGTAACGGCGTTCGAAGCCGGTGGCGATGGCCTGGCCGGTGAACGCCGTCGACATCACCGCGAGCGCCAGGACGCCGGGGGCGAGGAAGTCGACGGACTCGCCCGCCCCGGTGTCGATGATGTCCACCGAGCTGAAGAGCACGAGGAGCAGCGTCGGGATGATCACCGTCAGCAGCAGCTGCTCGCCGTTGCGCAGCAGCATCTTCGTCTCCAGCACGGCCTGCGCGGCGATCATGCGGGGCAGGGGCGCGGCACCGGGCCTCGGCGCGTACGTCCCGGCGGGGGTGGCGGTCACGGGCGCAGCTCCTTGCCGGTCAGTTCCAGGAAGACGTCCTCCAGGGTGTGCCGCTCGACCGAGATCCGGTCCGGCATCACCCCGTGCTGGGCGCACCACGAGGTCACCGTCGCCAGCAGCTGCGGGTCGATCTTTCCGGTGACCCGGTACGCGCCCGGGGTCAGCTCGGCCGCGGCGGAGTCGGCCGGGAGCGCCTTGAGCAGGCTCGCCACGTCCAGGCCGGGGCGGCCGGTGAAGCGCAGGGTGTTCTCGGCGCCGCCGCGGCACAGCTCGTCGGGCGAGCCCTGGGCGATGACCCGGCCCGCGTCGATGATGGCGACGTCGTCGGCGAGCTGCTCGGCCTCGTCCATGTGGTGGGTGGTGAGGATGACCGAGACGCCGTCGGCGCGCAGGTCGCGGACCAGGTCCCAGGTGGCGCGGCGGGCCTGCGGGTCGAGTCCGGCGGTCGGCTCGTCCAGGAAGACCAGCTCGGGGCGCCCCACCACGGCCATCGCCAGGGCGAGCCGCTGCTGCTGGCCGCCGGAGAGCCGGCGGTACGCGGTCCGGCCGCAGGAGCCGAGGCCGAGGCGCTCGATCAGGGCGTCCACGTCCAGCGGGTGGGAGTGCAGCCTGGCGACGTGCCGCAGCATCTCCTCGGCGCGGGCGCCGGAGTAGACGCCGCCGGACTGCAGCATCACCCCGACCCGGGGCCGCAGCTCGGCGGCCTGGCGCAGGGGGTCGAGGCCCAGGACGCGGACCGTGCCGGAATCCGGCCGCCGGTACCCCTCGCAGGTCTCGACCGTGGTCGTCTTGCCCGCCCCGTTGGGACCGAGGACGGCGGTCACGCCCGTCCGGGCCACCAGGTCGAGGCCGTCCACCGCGGTCTTCGTGCCGTACCGCTTCACCAGGGCCTGGACCTGGACCACGGGCTCGCTTCGCATGGGTCACGAGTCTAGGTACGGCCGCGCCGGACCGGGCGCGGGGGTGCGGGCTGTCCTCCGCACGGGTTCTCCGGCAGGGGGGGGCCGGGGGCGGCTTTCTCTGTCCGGAGCTGGTCCCGGGGCCGGCGCGGCGCGAGTGTCCGGTGCCGCGCCAGGCAACGTCCGCCCTGTCGATGACGACGTTGAGCCGGAGCGATGTCACGCGGTCCCGTGGTCAGCCTTGGGGCTCCTGCGGTGTGGCCTCGACCTCGCGCAGGCTCTGCTCTGTGAGTTCGGTGCGTGCCTCGGTGCGGTGCCCCCGGGCGATGTAGTCACGCACGACCGCTTCGACGGCGTCCTGGGGCGATCCGACCCCGGCCAGGACCATCACTTCCACCACCAGTTCGGCATCGAGACTGATGTTGACCTTGGCCACGGGCGGCCCCCCTTCGTCGAGCCGGGACTCTACAGGCGTACGGCAGCCACTGGTTGCGCTCCGGTTCGATGGCCACGGGACGGCAACAGGGCGACGTCGCTCGATGCCGCGCTGGGGCCTGTCGTTCGGATCACGCCGCGGACGCGGGGCCTGGCACGCGCACCTGCCGCGTTGTCGTCACTCGCCGGCGCTCCGCGTCGACTCCCTCCTCCGCCTTGCGTCCGCACGCACCAGGCCCCGCTCACCGGCGCGAGGAAGGCACAGCCGATTCCCCGCGACCTGATCCGAACGACAGGCGCTAGTCCCGGGGCCGGTGCAGTGCGAGCCAGCGCTCGGCGTAGGCCACCGCGTCCGCCACCGGGAAGAGCCGGGCGTCCGCCGCGCCGACCGTCCCGCGGACGACGGGCCGGTCCCGTTCGAAGTCGTGCCCCAGTTCGTCGAAGCGGTCCGAGGTGATCGACACCTCGGTCACCCGCTCCCAGCCGTACGGGCCCGGCCGGCCCACCTCGACCAGCGGCGACGGTATCCGGTACTCGGCCAGGTGGAAGGCGGTGCACGAGCCGTAGCCGGCGCCGAGGAGCAGGACCCTGGCGCCCGTGCGCTCCAGCGTGGCCAGGGGGCTGCGCTCGCCGAGCCGGCAGTCGGCGGCGTGCCCGGACACGACCTCGGCGGCGCGCGGGCCGACCGCCGCGAACGAGGTCTGCGGATGCGCGCTGCGCAGGGCGCCCGGCCAGGTCCGTACGGTCTCCGGGACGACCCCGACGCCTCGGCTCGGGGTGGTGGCGGGGTCGTACGGGGGCATGGCGTTGCGGATCGTCGGCCACCACTCCTCGGGCACCGGCGGGTCCTGCCACAGGGCCGGGTCGGAGAGGTCGGCGGTCTGGGTCGGCACGACCAGCGTGCCATCCGGGCCGAGCGCGTCGAGGAGGCCCTGGACCACGGCCACGGCGCCGCCGCAGACCCAGCCGAGGGAGCGGAGCGAGGAGTGCACGAGCAGGGTCTCGCCGTCGCGCACGCCCAGGGCGCGCAGGCCGGCGGCGAGGGCGCCGCGAGTGACGAGTGGGCCGGTGGGGGCGGGTGCGGGCATGTTCGCGAGTGTCCCCGAGCGACGGGGCGTACGCTACCGTCTTTGATCGACCAATGATCGTTTTCGCAGGTCAGATTAGGTAAACCTAAGTGACGTACGGCACCGTGGGGCCGCCCGGACGCCGCTTGCCGGGCTCCGAGTAATTACGCAACAATGGCGTTGTGAAAAACGTCGGCGAAGCATCCCAGCAGGAGGAGCTGGCGACCGGGGAGCGTTCCACGCGCAACCGGGTCGCGCGGTCCATCCTGGACCACGGGCCGTCGACCGTCGCCGAGCTGGCCACCCGCCTCGGCCTCACCCAGGCCGCCGTCCGCCGTCACCTCGACGCGCTGACCGGCGACAATGTGGTGGAACCCCGGGAGCGCAGGATCTACGGCACGCGCACGCGCGGGCGGCCCGCGAAGGTGTTCGCCCTCACCGACTGCGGCCGGGACGCCTTCGACCAGTCCTACGACAAGCTCGCCGTGGACGCGCTGCGCTGGATCGCCGAGCGCGAGGGCGGGGAGCAGGCGGTGGCCGCCTTCGCCCGCGCCCGGATCGCCGCGCAGTCCGGCGCGTACCGCAAGGCGGTCGAGGCGGCACCCCCGGAGCGGCGCGCGGAAGCACTGGCCAAGGCCCTGAGCGCGGACGGGTACGCCGCGACCGCGCGCAGCGCCCCCCGCCCCGAGCAGGGCGAGCAGCTCTGCCAGCACCACTGCCCGGTCGCGCACGCCGCCGAGAAGTTCCCGCAGCTGTGCGAGGCGGAGACGGAATTCTTCGCGGAGCTGCTCGGTACGCACGTACAGCGGCTGGCGACCATCGCGCACGGCGACGGCGTCTGCACGACGTTCATCCCCAGGAACGCCCCCAAGGGTTCCCCGGAGATGTCCCACAAGTTTTCCAAGATCAGCGATATCGCTTCTGCAAGCACGGCCGGGAGGAACCCCGCATGACGCTCCCCACGGAGACTGCCCACCCCGAGCTCGACGGCCTGGGCAAGTACGAATACGGCTGGGCCGACTCCGACACGGCCGGCGCCTCCGCCAAGCGTGGCATCAACGAGGACGTCGTCCGCGACATCTCCGCGAAGAAGTCCGAGCCGGAGTGGATGACCAAGCTCCGCCTCAAGGGCCTGAAGCTCTTCGAGAAGAAGCCCATGCCGAACTGGGGCTCGGACCTCTCCGGCATCGACTTCGACAACATCAAGTACTTCGTGCGCTCCACGGAGAAGCAGGCGGAGTCCTGGGAGGACCTGCCCGAGGACATCAAGAACACCTACGACAAGCTGGGCATCCCGGAGGCCGAGAAGCAGCGCCTCGTCGCCGGTGTGGCCGCCCAGTACGAGTCGGAGGTCGTCTACCACCAGATCCGCGAGGACCTGGAGGAGCAGGGCGTCATCTTCCTGGACACCGACACGGCGCTCAAGGAGCACCCGGAGCTGTTCAAGGAGTACTTCGGCACGGTCATCCCGGCCGGCGACAACAAGTTCGCCGCGCTGAACACGGCCGTGTGGTCCGGCGGCTCCTTCATCTACGTGCCCAAGGGCGTGCACGTCGAGATCCCGCTCCAGGCCTACTTCCGGATCAACACCGAGAACATGGGCCAGTTCGAGCGGACCCTGATCATCGTCGACGAGGGTGCCTATGTGCACTACGTCGAGGGCTGCACGGCGCCGATCTACAAGTCGGACTCCCTGCACTCCGCGGTCGTCGAGATCATCGTCAAGAAGAACGCCCGCTGCCGCTACACGACCATCCAGAACTGGTCGAACAACGTCTACAACCTGGTCACCAAGCGCGCCGTGGCGTACGAGGGCGCGACCATGGAGTGGATCGACGGCAACATCGGCTCCAAGGTGACGATGAAGTACCCGGCCGTCTACCTGATGGGCGAGCACGCCAAGGGCGAGACCCTGTCCATCGCCTTCGCGGGCGAGGGCCAGCACCAGGACGCCGGCGCCAAGATGGTCCACATGGCTCCGAACACCTCCTCGAACATCGTCTCCAAGTCGGTGGCGCGAGGCGGTGGGCGTACCTCCTACCGCGGTCTGATCGAGATCGGCGAGGGCGCCCCCGGCTCCAAGTCCAACGTGCTGTGCGACGCGCTGCTCGTGGACACCATCTCCCGCTCGGACACCTACCCCTACGTGGACGTCCGCGAGGACGACGTGTCCATGGGCCACGAGGCGACCGTCTCCAAGGTCTCCGAGGACCAGCTCTTCTACCTGATGAGCCGCGGCCTCTCCGAGGACGAGGCGATGGCGATGATCGTGCGCGGCTTCGTCGAGCCGATCGCCAAGGAGCTGCCGATGGAGTACGCCCTCGAACTCAACCGGCTGATCGAGCTGCAGATGGAAGGCGCGGTCGGCTGACCCCCGCCCCGCGCCCCTGAAGCCCCTTACGTAACGGAAAGCGAGCACTACGACAGCCATGGCTGAGGCTCAGAACATCCCGGTGGGCTCCACCACCGCCGGTGCGATCGCGGTGGCCGCCGAGGCGGACTCGACCGTCGCCACCCGCATGAGCGCGCCCCCGTCCTTCGACGTGGCCGACTTCCCGGTCCCGCACGGCCGCGAGGAGGAGTGGCGGTTCACTCCGCTGGAGCGGCTGCGCGGCCTGCACGACGGCACCGCCACCGCCACCGGCGACGGCGTCAAGGCCGACATCGAGGCCCCCGAGGGCGTCGTCGTCGAGACCGTCGGCCGGGACGACGCGCGGCTCGGCACGGCCGGCACCCCGGTGGACCGCGTCGCCGCCCAGGCGTACTCGGCGTTCGAGCGGGCCTCGGTCGTCACCGTCCCCAAGGAGACGGTGCTCACCGAGCCGATCCGGATCGCCGTGCACGGCCAGGGCGGGGTCGCCTACGCCCACCAGGTGATCGAACTGGGCGCGTTCGCCGAAGCCGTGGTCGTCATCGACCACACCGGTGACGCGGTGCTCGCCGCCAACGTCGACTACGTCCTCGGTGACGGCGCCAAGCTCACCGTCGTCTCCGTCCAGGACTGGGACGACAAGGCCGTCCACGTCGCCCAGCACAACACGCTGATCGGCCGCGACGCCTCCTTCAAGTCGGTCGTCGTCACCTTCGGCGGCGACGTCGTCCGCCTCCACCCGCGCGTCCGGTACGCCGGCCCCGGCGGCGAGGCCGAGCTGTTCGGCCTCTACTTCACCGACAAGGGCCAGCACCAGGAGCACCGCCTCCTGGTCGACCACAACGTGCCGCACTGCACGTCCAACGTCGTCTACAAGGGCGCGCTCCAGGGCCAGGACGCGCACGCGGTCTGGATCGGCGACGTGCTCATCGAGGCCAAGGCCGAGGGCACCGACACCTACGAGATGAACCGCAACCTCGTCCTCACCGACGGCGCGCGGGTCGACTCGGTCCCCAACCTGGAGATCGAGACCGGCGAGATCGTCGGCGCCGGCCACGCCTCCGCCACCGGCCGCTTCGACGACGAGCAGCTCTTCTACCTGATGGCCCGAGGCATCCCCGAGCTGGACGCCCGCCGCCTGGTGGTCCGCGGCTTCTTCGCCGAGCTGGTCCAGCAGATCGGTGTCCCGGACATCGAGGAGCGCCTGCTCACCAAGATCGAGCAGGAGCTGGAGGCGTCGGTCGCATGACCTACGTACGCGTCTGTGGGCTGGACGAGCTGGAGGAGGACACCCCGAAGCGGGTGGAACTCGACGGCACGCCGGTCTCCGTCGTCCGCACGGAGGGCGAGGTGTTCGCGGTCAACGACATCTGCTCGCACGCGAACGTCTCCCTCTCCGAGGGCGAGGTCGACGACTGCCACATCGAGTGCTGGCTGCACGGCTCGCGCTTCGACCTGCGCTCCGGCAAGCCCGACAGTCTTCCGGCGACGCGACCCGTCCCCGTATACCCCGTAAAGATCGAAGGGGACGACGTGCTCGTCTCCCTCACCCAGGAGTCCTGAGGCACCCATGGCAACGCTTGAAATCCGAGACCTGCACGTCACCGTCGAGGCCGACAACGCCACGAAGGAGATCCTCAAGGGTGTCGACCTGACCGTGAAGCAGGGCGAGACGCACGCCATCATGGGCCCCAACGGCTCCGGCAAGTCGACCCTCGCCTACTCCCTCGCGGGTCACCCCAAGTACACGATCACCGGCGGCACCGTCACCCTCGACGGCGAGGACGTCATCGAGATGTCCGTCGACGAGCGCGCCCGCGCCGGCCTCTTCCTCGCCATGCAGTACCCGGTCGAGGTCCCCGGTGTCTCCGTCTCCAACTTCCTGCGCACCTCCGCCACCGCCATCCGCGGCGAGGCCCCCAAGCTGCGCACCTGGGTGAAGGAGGTCAAGGAGGCCATGGAGCGCCTCAACATGGACCCCGCCTTCGCCGAGCGCAACGTCAACGAGGGCTTCTCCGGCGGTGAGAAGAAGCGCCACGAGATCCTCCAGCTCGAACTGCTCAAGCCGAAGATCGCCGTCCTCGACGAGACCGACTCCGGCCTGGACGTCGACGCGCTGCGCGTCGTCTCCGAGGGCGTCAACCGCGTCCGCGAGAGCGGCGAGGTCGGCACCCTGCTGATCACGCACTACACGCGCATCCTGCGCTACATCAAGCCCGACCACGTCCACGTCTTCGCCGGCGGCCGGATCGTCGAGTCCGGCGGCCCCGAGCTGGCCGACAAGCTGGAGAACGAGGGCTACGAGGCCTACACGAAGGGTGGCGCATCCGAGTGACACAGCTGCCGGGCCTCCTCGACACCGAGGCGATCCGCAAGGACTTCCCCATCCTGGACCGCCAGGTCCACGACGGACGCAAGCTGGTGTACCTGGACAACGCGGCGACCTCGCAGAAGCCGCGCCAGGTGCTCGACGCGCTCAGCGAGTACTACGAGCGCTACAACGCCAACGTCCACCGCGGCGTGCATGTCCTCGCCGAGGAGGCCACGGCACTGTACGAGGGCGCGCGCGACAAGGTCGCGGAGTTCATCAACGCGCCCTCCCGGGACGAGGTGGTCTTCACCAAGAACGCCTCGGAGTCGCTCAACCTCGTCGCGAACATGCTGGGCTGGGCCGACGAGCCCTACCGCGTGGACTCCGACACCGAGATCGTCATCACGGAGATGGAGCACCACTCCAACATCGTGCCGTGGCAACTGCTCGCGCAGCGCACCGGCGCGAAGCTCCGCTGGTTCGGCCTCACCGACGACGGCCGCCTGGACCTGTCGAACATCGAGGAGATCATCACGGAGAAGACGAAGATCGTCTCCTTCGTCCTGGTCTCCAACATCCTCGGCACCCACAACCCGGTCGAGGCGATCGTCCGCCGCGCCCAGGAGGTCGGCGCCCTGGTCTGCATCGACGCCTCCCAGGCCGCGCCGCACATGCCGCTGGACGTGCAGGCCCTCCAGGCCGACTTCGTGGCCTTCACCGGCCACAAGATGTGCGGCCCGACCGGCATCGGCGTCCTGTGGGGCCGCCAGGAACTCCTGGAGGACCTGCCCCCGTTCCTCGGCGGCGGCGAGATGATCGAGACGGTGTCGATGCACTCGTCGACGTACGCGCCCGCACCGCACAAGTTCGAGGCCGGCACCCCGCCGGTCGCGCAGGCGGTCGGGCTCGGCGCGGCGATCGACTACCTCGCCTCGATCGGCATGGACAAGATCCTCGCCCATGAGCAGGCCCTCACCGAGTACGCGGTGAAGCGCCTGCTGGAGGTCCCGGACCTGCGGATCATCGGCCCCACCACGGCCGAGGACCGCGGCGCCGCGATCTCCTTCACCCTCGGCGACATCCACCCGCACGACGTGGGCCAGGTCCTCGACGAGCAGGGCATCGCGGTGCGGGTCGGCCACCACTGCGCCCGGCCCGTCTGCCTCCGCTACGGAATTCCCGCGACCACCCGAGCGTCGTTCTATCTGTACTCCTCGCCGGCCGAGATCGACGCCCTGGTCGACGGCTTGGAGCACGTACGGAACTTCTTCGGATGAGGGGCTGAGGCGTGAAGCTGGACTCCATGTACCAGGAAGTCATCCTGGACCACTACAAGAACCCGCACGGGCGTGGTCTGCGCGATGGCGACGCCGAGGTACACCATGTGAACCCGACGTGCGGTGACGAGATCACCCTCCGAGTGAAGTACGACGGCACGACGATCCAGGACGTCTCGTACGAGGGCCAGGGCTGTTCCATCAGCCAGGCGTCGGCCTCCGTGCTGAACGACCTGCTCGTCGGCAAGGACCTCGCCCAGGCGCAGAAGATCCAGGAGACCTTCCTGGAGCTGATGCAGTCCAAGGGCAAGCTGGAGCCGGACGACGCGATGGAGGACGTCCTGGAGGACGCGGTCGCGTTCGCCGGGGTCTCCAAGTACCCGGCCCGGGTCAAGTGCGCCCTCCTCAGCTGGATGGCGTGGAAGGACGCGACGGCCCAGGCGCTGGACGGCGCCGGCACCGACGCCGAAAGGAAGACGGCATGAGCGAGACCGTGGAGATGAAGCCGGCCTCGGAGGAGGAACTCCGTGAGGCCCTGATGGACGTCGTCGACCCCGAACTGGGCATCGACGTCGTCAACCTGGGCCTGATCTACGGCATCCACGTCGACGACGCGAACATCGCGACCGTCGACATGACCCTGACCTCGGCGGCCTGCCCGCTGACCGACGTCATCGAGGACCAGGCCAAGTCCGCCACGGACGGCCTCGTCAGCGAGCTGCGCATCAACTGGGTCTGGATGCCGCCGTGGGGCCCGGACAAGATCACGGACGACGGCCGCGAGCAGCTGCGCGCGCTCGGCTTCAACGTCTGACGCCGTCCGACGACCGACGCCGTTCCACGGCCGGCGGCCCCCGGTGCACCGCGCCGGGGGCCGCCAGCCGTTTCACATCCCTTTCTCCCCCTCCTCCCAGCCCGTCCTCAGCCGCCGGTGGCAGTGTGCGCGGGTGATGAGCACCGCCCCCGCCCGCCCCGTCTTCCTGCTCGGCTGTCCCCGGTCCGGCACGACCCTGCTCCAGCTCATGCTGCACGCGCATCCGAGGATCGCGCTGCCGCCGGAGAACCGGTTCGTGCTGCCGGCGTACGAGCGGCGGCTGAGCTTCGGCGACCTCCGCCGGTGTGCCGGCCGGGCCGCCCTGGCCGAGTGGATCACCACCCGCCGGGAGACCCGGTTCGACGAACTCGGCCTGGACGCGGACACGGTGGCCGCCCGCATCACCGACGGGCCGCCCACCCTCGGCTCGGCGCTGGGGGTGCCGCTGCGGGCGTACGCCGAGCGGCACGGCAAGGCCCGCTGGGGCGACAAGCGCCCCGCGTACGCCCTGCACGTCCCCGAGATCCTGCGGCTCTTCCCCGACGCCCAGTTCGTGCACCTCGTCCGCGACGGACGGGACTGCGTCGCCTCGCTGCTGGGGATGCCGTGGTGGCACGCCGGCCTCCACGAGGCGGTCGCCACCTGGGCGCAGGTCATGGACACCACCCGCCGCCACGCCCGCCGCCTCGGCCCGGAACGCTGGCACGAGCTGCGTTACGAGGACCTCCTGACCGGCCCCGAGCCCGTCCTGCGCGGCCTCTGCGCCTACCTGGGCGAGGAGTACGACCCGGCGATGACCGCGCCGCACCGGCTCGCGGGCCTCGCCGTGCCCGCGCGCAAGACCTGGCACCGCCACACCCGCAGCGCGCCGGACGCCGCCCGCGCCGGCACCTGGCGGCGACGGCTCACCCCCGACCAGATCGGGCTCTGCGAGGCCGCGTTCGGCGACCGGCTGCTCCACGCCGGGTACGAGCCGAGCGGCGCGATCCGCCCCGACCCGGCCGAACTGCTGCGCTACCGCCGGGTGTCGGCGCTGCGCCGCGCGGCCCACGCCCGCCGCCGGCTGCGCGACCGGCGGACCCGGCTGCGCGAACCGGGCCCGGTCGCCGCGCTGCCGGCCGGCATCTGACGAGCCCTCATGTGTACGCCCGTACACGACGCTGTGTACGCTCCTCCGCATGGGATACCTGCTGCTCGTCGGCGCCATCGCCGCGGAGGTCGCCGGCACCACCGCCATGAAGTACAGCGAGGGCTTCAGCCGGCTGGTGCCGTCCCTGCTCACCGTGGCCGGGTACCTCGTCTCCTTCACGCTGCTGGCCCAGACGCTGAAGACGCTCTCGGTCGGCACCGCCTACGCCATCTGGTCCGGCCTGGGCACCGCCGCCATCGCCGGCATCGGCGTCCTCTTCATGGGGGAGGGCATGACCGCGGTCAAGGCCGCCGGTATCGCGCTGATCATCCTCGGCGTGGTGGTGCTCAATCTCGGTGGGGCGCACTGATGCCCCGCCGGCACGATCCGGGCCGCCGGCAGCGGATCATCGACGCGGCGATCCGGGTCGTGGGGCGCGCGGGCATCGCGGGGCTCAGCCACCGCACCGTCGCCGCCGAGGCGGACGTACCGCTCGGCTCCACGACGTACCACTTCGCCACGCTGGACGACCTGCTGGTCGCGGCGCTGCGGCAGGCGAACGAGGGGTTCGCCGAGGTGCTGGCCGCCCACCCGGCCCTCGCGGACCCGGCCGTCGACCTGCCCGCCGCGCTCGCCCGCGTCCTCGGCGAGTGGCTGGCCGGCGACCGCACGGGCGTCGAGCTGGAGTACGAGCTGTATCTGGCCGCCCTGCGCCGGCCCGCCCTGCGCCCGGTGGCCGCGGAGTGGGCGGACGGGGTGACCGCCCTGCTCTCCCGGCGCGTCGACCCGGTCACCGGGCGGGCGCTGGTCGCGCTCCTGGACGGCATCTGCCTCCAGGTACTGCTCACCGGCGCGCCGTACGACGAGGAGTACGCGCGGGACGTGCTGGCCCGGGTGCTCGGCACGTGAGACGCGGGTGAGGGCTGGTTCGCCCTCGCCGCGCCCGGCCGGTTAGGTTTCCCCCATGACCGACACGACTGCTTCCCGCACCACCGGTGCCGTGGCCGCCGGCCTCGCCACGATCGCCGCCGACGGCACCGTTCTCGACACCTGGTTCCCCGCGCCCGAACTGGTCGACGGGCCCGGCCGGTCGGGCACCGAGCGCCTCTCGGCCGAACAGGCCGCCGGGCTTCTCGGCGGCGGCGCGACCGCCGCCGTCGGCCCGGACACCCGCCGGGGCGTGGAGGTGGTCGCGGTCCGTACGGTCATCGCCTCCCTGGACGAGAAGCCGATCGACGCGCACGACGTCTACCTGCGGCTGCACCTGCTCTCCCACCGCCTGGTCAAGCCGCACGGCCAGAACCTGGACGGGATCTTCGCCCACCTGGCCAACGTCGCCTGGACCTCGCTGGGCCCGGTCGCCGTCGACGACCTGGAGAAGGTCCGTCTCAACGCCCGCGCGGAGGGCCTCCACCTCCAGGTCACCTCGGTCGACAAGTTCCCGCGCATGACGGACTACGTCGCCCCGAAGGGCGTCCGCATCGCCGACGCCGACCGGGTCCGCCTCGGCGCGCACCTCTCCGAGGGCACCACGGTCATGCACGAGGGCTTCGTCAACTTCAACGCCGGCACGCTCGGCACGTCGATGGTCGAGGGCCGCATCTCCGCGGGCGTCGTCATCGGCGACGGCTCGGACATCGGCGGCGGCGCGTCCACGATGGGCACCCTCTCCGGCGGCGGCAACGTCATCATCTCCATCGGCGAGCGCTGCCTGATCGGCGCCGAGGCGGGCGTCGGCATCGCCCTCGGCGACGAGTGCGTGGTCGAGGCCGGCCTCTACGTCACCGCCGGCACGCGCGTGACGATGCCGGACGGCGAGATCGTCAAGGCCCGCGACCTCTCCGGCGCGTCCAACATCCTCTTCCGCCGCAACTCGGTGACGGGCGCGGTGGAGGCCCGGCCGAACAACGCGGTCTGGGGCGGACTGAACGACGTACTGCACAGTCACAACTGATCACGACCGTGACCTTCGCGTGGGTTCGGCAGATGAACGGGTGGGCGTTTCAGTCCGATCAGAGGCCGAACCGACGAAACGAGGTCTGGTATGAGGAACGAGCGGGCGAAGGTCGTGGCGCGGTGGGTGACGGGGGCGGGGGCCGTGGCGGTGGCCTGCTGGCTGCCGGGGGTCGCGCACGCGGACGAGACCAACACCGCCTCGCACAACGGGCCCCGGGTCGGGCTCGTCAACGTAGGGCAGATCGACGACCCGCTGGAGGATGTCCTGGAGCACACGCTGCTGTTCGGGGACGGGTACAGCTGGGGGTGACCTCCGCCCGCCGGTGAGCGCCGGGGCCGTCGCGCGGTCCCGGCGGGGGCCGCGTGAACGGGTTCGGGCGGGGTACCCAGGGGGCGCAGGCGTGTGGACGAGGGAGGACGCGTCGATGACGGAACGGCAGGCCGGGGTCAAGGGGCCCGATGAGCTGCGGCGGCAGATCGCTCGGGCGCGTGGCCGGGGCGGGGCACCGGCCGGCCGCGTGGACGTGAAGGGGCGGGCGCAGGCCCGCGCCGCGGATCTGCGGGACAAGGCCGGTGCGCTGACGGTGCAGCTGCGCAGCAGCGCCGCACAGGCCGGGCACACCGTCCAGGACCGGGCGAGCCGGGCCGGGCTGCCCCGGTCCCGGCCGGTGCTGGTCGCCGGGGCGGTGGCGGGGGCGGTCGTCGCGGCGGGGGTGCTGCGGCGGGGGCGTCGCTGACGGTGGAGGACCTGACGGGAGCGCGAGGCCGGGGACAGTGGAGTCCCCGGCCCGTGTGACCCTTACGGGCGGAAGCGCAGCACCTGCGGGTCGTGGTCGCTGATCTGGTCCGGGAACTCGGCGTTGATGTGCACGCTGTCGTACGTGAAGCGGCCGGCGTGCCGGATCGACGGGCTGATCAGGATCTGGTCCAGGACCTGGCTGTTGCCCTGGTAGACGTACGAGTACCGCTCGGCGCGCGGCAGGGACTTGACCGCCGACCACAGGGCGCCGCCGTCCTCCAGGAGGCGGGCGGTCGTGGAGAACTCGAAGTCGTTGATGTCGCCCAGGGTGACGACGTCCGCGTTCTTCTGGGTGTCGAGGATGTCCTTCACGAAGGTGTTGACGGCCGCCGCCTGGAGGTGGCGCTGGATCTCCGAGCCGCGCGCCGGGGGCTGGTACTGGCTGGTCAGGCCCTGGTCGCCGCCCTTGGAGGCGAAGTGGTTGGCGATGACGAAGACGGTCCTGCCGCGGAAGACGAATTCGCCCGCGAGCGGCTTGCGGCTGTTCTCCCAGGCGGCGTTCGCCGGGTCGACGCGGCCGGGGGAGTGGGTGAGCGCCGCCTTGCCGCGGATCCTCGTGACGCCGGTCGCGGTGCCGGCGTCACCGGCCGCGCGGTCGGTGAAGGAGACCCGCTCCGGGTCGAACAGGAACACCTGGCGGATGTTGCCGCCGGGTTCGCCGCCGTCCTCGCCGTCGGCCGGGTCGACCGAGCGCCAGTCGTAGCGCGGGCCGCCCGCCGCGACGATCGCGTCGATCAGCTTCGTCACCGTCGCGCCGGCGGTGACCGTGCCGTCGTCGGTGGCGCCGTTGTCGTCCTGGATCTCCTCCAGGGACACGATGTCGGGCGAGGCCAGATGGCGGGTGATGGCCGCCGCGTGCGCGGCGAAGGTGGCGTCGGACGGGTCCAGGTTCTCGACGTTGTACGTCGCCACCGCCAGCTCGCCCCGCTGGGCCGCCCTGGTGGTCTCGGGCTCCGTGCCGCCGTCGCGCAGGGCGCCGATCTCGTTCGCCACCAGCGTGTAACCGCCGTACTGGTTGTAGTCCAGCGGGCCCGCGGTGGTGCCCGTGAGGGTGTCGCCCACGGTCGCCTCGGGGAAGTCGGCGACCGCGCCCAGGGACTGGATCTGGAGCCGGCCGGTGTTCTGGGAGTCGTAGGAGCGGTAGACCGTGCCGCCGCCGGCGCTCGGGTTCTCCTTCGGCTTCACCGTCACCCACAGTTCGGTGTACGGGTCGGTGGCGCCGGCCACGCGGGCGTCGGCGACCTGGACGTTCATGCCCTCCAGGGACTCGTAGAAGTCCAGGGCGTACCGGGACGGGCGCAGCGGCAGGGAGTTGACCGAGCCGCCGGCCGCCTCCGGGGTGTAGGCGGCCGGCACCGAGCGGGCGGTGATCCGGGTCGCGGCCGGGACCGTGTTGCCGGACGAGACCACGGTGACCGTGGGCCGGGTGATCTCGGTCAGCGACTGGTTGCCGGAGGAGGCGCCGCCGGGGACGTACTCCGTGACGGTGCCGGAGACGGTGACCGCGTCGCCGACGGCGACCTTCGGGGCGGAGCCGGTGAAGACGAAGACACCCTCGCTGGTGGCCGGGTCGGCGTCCGGGGCCGGGTCCTGTATCCAGAAGCCGCGGGACGAGCCGTAGCCGCGCACGCCGGTGACGACGCCGGTCACGTCGGTGACCTGCTGACCGGCGTACGGGGAGAGCCGGGTGGTGCCCTGGATGTCGTGGACGCGCGCGGAGGCCGCGTGCGCGGACGGGACGAGGACGAGGGCGGACGCCGCGGAGCAGACGGCGGCGACGGTGAGCGCGGCGAGACGCGCGGACGACTTGCTCGGCATGGGGTCCCTCCGGGGACGTGGATTCAGGCGCCGTGGAGCGGGAGGAGGGGGCGCGCGCATGCCTGAGTGAACACTTGTGCCCCCCTGTTTCTACGCGCGTCAATCTCCTGCGCGGCCACGGCCGTTGTCAAGGTTTCGGCCATGTACGACGGCCGACGGGGAGATGAACCGGGCGGCATGGGTGGAAACCCGTCTAGGCTGAGCGGCTGAGCCGTACGGCGTCCAGGTGGCCGTACGGCCGTCGAGGCGCGCGAGGAGATAACAGCCCATGTCAGACAGCTCCACCCTGCCGCCCGCGCGGCTCCACCCCGAAGCGGAGCTGGCCCGCGAAGCGCTCGCCGCCCCCCTGTTCGCCCGGGCCGTCCGGCTGGCCCGCTGGGCCGGTCCCGGGACCCGGGTGGAGGCCGGCGGGGACCTGGCCGAGGAGCAGCTCGGCGCGGCGGCCGAGGCGCTCGGGCTCGACGGCGAGCAGGCCGCCGCGGACGCGGGCGGGGCCTGGCGGGTCGCCGTGGACGCCGGGCTGGTCGAGATCGTCGACGAGGAGCGGGGCTCCGTCCGGGCGGGCGCGGACCTCGCCCTGCTGACCGGCGGCTCCCCGCAGGACGTGCTCGGCGTGTGGCTCGCCGCCCTGGAGACCGTGCTCGCCGACGCGAGCGCCCCCGACCTCGGCGCCCTGGTCGACGCGGTGGCCGAGAGCGACGGCGAGCTGGACCTGTCCTCCCTGGACTGGGACCCCGAGGCCGAGGCGGCGTTCCTCGACGGGGTGCTCGGCAACCTCTACCTCCTCACCGTCGGTGAGGACGCCACCGGCGACGCCCCGGTGCCGCTGCCCGCGCTCGCCGCGTCGGTGCTGATCCCCGGCGACATGGGGGAACCCAGCAACGACGTGCTCCAGCAGGTCTCCGACGCGATGATGCGGCTGGACGACCAGTTCCGGCTGCTGGAGCCGATCGGCCTCGTCGCCTACCGGCCGGTGGACGAGGCCCTGATGACCGACACCGACGAGGAGCCCGCCGCGCCCGTCGACGACACCGACGTCGCCCGCTACGGCATGGTGCGGCTGACCCCGCTCGGCCTGTACGGGCTGCGGGCCCGGCTGCTGGAGGCCGGGTTCACCGCCCCGGCCGTCGGCGACCTCGCCGACAAAGGCGCCGACGTGCTGCTCGACGGCACGGCCGGGTACCCGCCGGCCGCCGCGCACGCCGAGACCGAGGGCTGGCTGGCCCGCCGCGACGCCCTCGCCGCCGCCCGGGAACTGCTGGCCGCGGCGCGCGGCACGGACGCCGGGGCGCCGCTGCGCCGGCTGCGCTGCCAGCAGGCGCTGGCCCTGGTCGGGCCCGACGCCGAGCCCGCGCTGCGCGAGGTCCTCGACGACGCGGAGCTGGGCGGGCTGGCCCGGGTCTGGCTGGCCGAGCACGGGGCGCGGGACGTGCCCCCGCCGCCGGAGTCCATGGTCTTCTGGCTGACCGTCGACACGGTGGCCGCGCAGCTCGCCGCCGAGGGCAACTCCGAGGAACTGCGCGCCCTGGTGGAGGGGCTCGCCGCCCAGCACAGCGGGTTCTTCGCCACCGCCTGGCGGGTCGACCACCCGGCCACCGCCGACGTCCTGGAGGCGATGGGGCGGCTGCACCCCGACAAGAAGATCGCCAAGGAGGCCCGCAAGGCGGCGTTCAAGGCGCGCTCGCAGCAAGTGAGTTGACGCGGCCGGGGCGAAGGGGGCCGAGCAGGGCGGCGGGCGCGGCGGTGGATTCGCGTGCGCGGGTACCGGGGTGTCGTCCGGTGTTCAGGCGGCGTTAAGGAGCGGGCGGGACCGTGGCGCGGCAGCCCGTTCCGCCACCCCCTTCCTGGCACGCCCACGTCACAGGAGACACCATGCCGCTCACCCGCAGGGACTTCGCCAGACGCTCCGCCCTCACCGGCGCCGGGGTCGCGCTCACGGGCAGCGTCGGCGCCCTCGCCACCGCCCCCCACGCCCTCGCCGCCACAGACACCGACGTCGAGGACGCCGGCCAGGAGGAGCACGGGCACGCGCACGGCGTCGGCTACGGGCCGCTGCTGCCCGACCCCGACGGCATCCTCGCCCTGCCCGCCGGCTTCTCGTACCGCGTCATCACCCACAGCGGCCGGACCAGACTGGAGACGGGCGAGTACACCCCCTCGAACCACGACGGCACCGCCGCCTTCGCCGGCCCGCGCGGCACCACCCTGCTGGTCAACAACCACGAACTCGGCGGCCCCCGCGCGAACTGGCCGCACCCCGTCCCGCTCACCGAGGGCCTCGTCTACGACCCGGCGGCCTCCGGCGGCTGCACCGTCGTCGAGGTCCGCCCCGGCGGCGCGGTCGCGGAATGGGTCGGCATCGCCGGCACCGCCACCAACTGCGCGGGCGGCTCCACCCCCTGGGACACCTGGCTGACCTGCGAGGAGACCGAGGACCGGGCCGGCTCCAACGGCATGACCAAGGACCACGGGTACGTCTTCGAGGTCGACCCCGCCGACCGCCGCGCGGGCCGCGACCCGAAGCCCGTCAGGGCCTTCGGCCGGTACGCCCACGAGGCCGTCGTCATCGACCCGAGGCGCGGCCACGCCTACCTCACCGAGGACGCCTCCGGGCCCAACGGCCTGTTCTACCGCTGGACCCCGCCGGAGGGCTTCCGCCACGGGCGGGGCAGGCTGCGCACCCTCGCCGACGACGCCGGACGCCTGGAGGCGTTCAAGTGCTTCGACTCCGGCGGGAAGTTCGTCGACGACCTCTCCCGCGCGACCAGGACCGGCACCGTGTACGGCGTCGACTGGGCCGAGGTCCCCGACCGGGACGCCCGGACCGTCTCCGTCCGCAAGCAGTTCACCACCGGCCAGGTCACCCGTGCCCGCAAGCTGGAGGGCATGTGGTGGGCGGACGGCGGCGCCTACGTCGTCTCCTCCTACGCCCGCTCCGAGAGCCCCGGCGTGCCGCACGACGGCCAGGTCTGGTTCTACGACCCGAGGCGCCGCACCCTCACCCTCACGGTCCTCCTCGGCGTCAACCCGGACCCCGCCGCGGACGGTGCCTTCGACGGCCCCGACAACATCACCGTCTCCCCGTACGGCGGCCTGGTCGTCGCCGAGGACGGCGACGGCGTCCAGCACCTGTTCGGGGCGACCGAGAGCGGGAAGACGTACCCCATCGCCCGCAACGAGCTGAACCTCGGTACCGAGGAGGAGCCCGAGTACAGCGAGTTCACCGGCGTGACCTTCTCGCCCGACGGGCGCACGCTCTACGCCAACATCCAGACGCCCGGCATCATGCTCGCGATCACCGGGCCGTGGAAGCGGCAGAAGCGGCGCTGAGGGGGACGGCCCGGGTCCGCGCGGGACCCGGGCCGTCCGCGGTCACAGCGACTTGGCGGCCGGCTTGACCATCCCGCGGACCGTGCGGGACTTGACGAACTCGCCCATCGCCGTCATGTCCCACTCGCCGGAGAACTGCCGGATCAGCTTGGCCATCATCACGCCGGTCTGCGGTTCGGCGGAGGTGAGGTCGAAGCGGACCAGTTCCTCGCCGGTCGCGGCGTCCAGCAGACGGCAGTACGCCTTGGCGACCTCGGTGAACTTCTGGCCGGAGAAGGAGTTCACCGTGAAGACCAGGCCGGTGACCTCCTGGGGGAGCCGGCCGAGGTCCACGACGATGACCTCGTCGTCGCCGCCGCCCTCGCCGGTGAGGTTGTCACCGGAGTGCTTGATGGCGCCGCCCACGATGGACAGCTTGCCGAAGTAGCAGCTGTCGATGTGATTGCGCTGGGGGCCGTAGGCGATGACCGAGGCGTCCAGGTCGATGTCCTTGCCGCGGAAGGCCGGCTCCCAGCCGAGGCCCATCTTGACCTGGGAGAGGACCGGGCGACCGCCCTTGACCAGGGAGACGGTCTGGTTCTTCTGGAGGCTGACCCGGCCCTTGTCCAGGTTGATCTTCCCGGTGCCGGGCGCGGGGGCCGGCGGCGCGGCGGGGGCGGCAGGCGCGGCCGGGGCGGTGACCGGGGCGGGCGGGGGCTGGACGGCGGCGGGCGCCGGGGGCGCGACCGGCTGGGGCGCGGCGGCCGGGGCGGCCGGTTCCTCGACCGTGACACCGAAGTCGGTGGCGATGCCGGCCAGGCCGTCGGCGTAGCCCTGGCCCACGGCGCGGGCCTTCCAGACGCCGTTGCGGAGGTACACCTCGACGATCACCAGGGCGGTCTCGGTGCCGAGCCGCGGGGGTGTGAAGGTGGCCAGGACGGAGCCGTCGGCGGCGTCGCGGATCGTGGCCGTGGGCTCGATGCCCTGGAAGGTCTGGCCCGCGGCGTCCGGGCTGGCGGTGACGGCGATCTTCTCGATGCCCGGGGGGACCGCGGTGGTGTCGATGGTGATCGCGTCCGGGGCGGTGCCGCCGCCGGAGCGGTACGTCACGCCCGGGCCGGCGGGCTGGTTGTAGAAGATGAAGTCGTCGTCGGAGCGCACCTTGCCGTCGGCGGTGAGCAGCAGGCCCGATACGTCGAGGCGCACGGGCGCGGCGACGTCCACCGTTACGCGGGCGGCGGACAGGGGGATGTTCGAGCCGGGGGTCATAGCTGTCATGCCGGATGAACGAGCGAGGGCGTTTTACCGTTCCCTTACCCGGCGAACGGGGGACCGGCAGGGGTTGACCGGGGGTTTTCGCCCCCGCCGCCCCTACCCGTCCCGTCCCCGGGGGCTGCGCCCCCGGACCCCTCTTCGGCCTGGACGGTCTCGTCCTCAAGCGCCGGACGCGCTGGAAGCGGACGGCCTCCTCCTCAAGCACCGGACGGGAGGAACGATCGCTAGGGCGTCACCACGATCTTGCGGCCGACGCCCGCCGCGAACTGGTCCAGGGCCTGCGGGTAGCGGTCCAGGGGGATGCGGTCGCTGATGAAGACGTCGGGGTCGAGGACGCCGTTGGCGAAGAGTTCCGCGGCGCGCTCGTAGCTGTGCAGGACGGCCATGGAGCCCGTGATGGTGATCTCCTGGTTGTAGATGCGGTACGGGTCGATCTGCACGCGCGTCGCGTAGTCGGCCACGCCGAACTGGAGGAACGTACCGGCCTTGGCGACGCGGTCCAGGCCGTCCTGGATGGCCGCCGCGTTGCCCGTCGCGTCGATGACGAGGTCCCAGCCCTGGGGACGGTCCAGCTCGTCCGGGGTGGCGGCGGCGCCCGAGACGCCCAGGCCCCTGGCGGTCTCCAGACGGGCCGGGTTGAGGTCGACCATGTCCACGCTGGCCGCGCCCGTCCGCTTGGCCAGCTCCAGCATCATCAGGCCCATCGTCCCGGAGCCGTAGATCAGGACGTGCGCCCCGAGGCGGGACTGGAGGACGTCGTAGCCGCGTACCGCGCAGGAGAGCGGCTCGATCAGCGCCGCGTCCTGGGTGCGGACGTGGTCGGGGAGCTTCACGCAGTTCGCGACGGGGGCGACCGCGTACTCGGCGGCCCCGCCGGCCGTGGTCACGCCGATGGCCGCCCAGCGCTCGCAGAGGTTGTTGTGGCCGGTACGGCAGTAGCGGCACTCGTGACAGTAGAGGGAGGGGTCGACGGCGACCCGGTCGCCGACCGCGACCTCCGTGACGGCCGTGCCCACCCCGACCACCTCGCCGGCGAACTCGTGCCCCGGCGTGATCGGCAGCTTCGGCGCGAACTCGCCCTGGAGGATGTGCAGGTCGGTGCCGCACAGCCCGCACGCGGCGACCTGGACGACGACCTCGCGCGGCCCTGGCGTCGGGTCCGGGACCTCGGCCACGACGGCGCGGCCCACGGACTCGATGACGGCGGCCTTCATTTCACGGCTCCCAACGACAGGCCCTGGACCAGCTTGTCCTGGGCGGCGAACCCCGCGGCGAGCACCGGCAGGGAGATGACGAGCGACGCGGCGCACACCTTGGCCAGGAACAGGCCCTGGCTGGTGATGAAGCCGGTCAGGAAGACGGGGGCGGTCTCGGCGACGACCCCGGTCAGAACCCGGGCGAAGAGCAGTTCGTTCCAGCTGAAGATGAAGCAGATGAGGGAGGTCGCCGCGATGCCGGGGAGAGCGATCGGGGCGACCACCCGGGCCAGGACGGTCGGCAGCCGGGCACCGTCCACCCGGGCCGCCTCGATGATCGCCACCGGCACCTCGGCGAGGAAGGACTGCATCATCCACACCGCGATCGGCAGGTTCATGGAGGTGTACAGGATGACCAGCAGCCAGATGTTGTCCAGCAGGCCGGTGTTCTTGGCGAACAGATAGAGGGGCAGGAGGCCGGCCACGACCGGGAGCATCTTGGTGGAGAGGAAGAAGAACAGGACGTCCGTCCACTTCTTCACCGGGCGGATGGACAGGGCGTACGCGGCCGGCAGGGCGAGGAGCAGGACGAAGAGGGTGGAGGCGACCGAGGCGACGACCGAGTTGGTCAAAGCCGGCCAGGGGCTCGCGCCGCCGCCCGCGCCGAAGAACTCCCGGTAGCCGTCCAGGGTCAGCGACGCCGCGAAGGACGGCGGGTTGGTGGCGGCGTCCTCCTCCGAGTGGAAGGAGGTCAGCGCCATCCAGGCGATGGGCAGGAAGAAGACGATCCCGGCCAGCCAGGCCAGCAGGCCCAGGGTCGCACCGCCGGTACGGCGGCGGCTTCGTACAGCGGCCACGGTGCTGCTCATGCGCGGCCCACCTCCTCGCGGAACAGGGACGACACCACGCGCAGCGCGAAGGTCGCGATGATGATCGAACCGATGACGACCAGGACGCCGGCGGCCGAGGCGAGGCCGTTCTCGTGGGCCTGGTAGAAGCTCTGGTAGACGGTGTACGGCAGGTTGGCGGTGCCCAGGCCGCCGGAGGTGATCGTGAAGACCGCGTCGAAGTTCTGCACGATGTAGATCGAGCCGAGCAGGGCGCCCAGTTCGAGGTAGCGGCGCAGGTGGGGCAGGGTCAGGTGGACGAAGATCTGCCAGTCGCCCGCCCCGTCGACCCGGGCGGCCTCGATCTGCTGCTGGTCCCGGCTCTGCAGCCCGGCCAGCAGGATCAGCATCATGAACGGGGTCCACTGCCAGATCAGGGACAGCTCCACCGCGAGCAGCGGGGTGTTGGAGATCCAGTCGGGCTGGGGGCCGCCGACGTAGTGCAGCAACCCGTTCAGCAGGCCGTACTCGGGGTTGTACAGGACGTGCTTCCAGAGCAGGGCCGCCGCCACCGGCACGACCAGGAACGGGGCGATCAGGAGGGTGCGGACCACGCCCCGGCCCTTGAACCTCCGGTCCAGGAGCAGCGCGAGGGCCAGGCCCAGGACCAGGCTGGCCAGGACCACCGCGACGGTGAGCAGGATCGTCGTCCACACCGACTTGCGCAGGTCGGGATCGGTGAGGACGTCGCCGTAGTTGGCGAGGCCGGCGAAGTGGCGGGCGTCCGGGTAGAGGGCGTTCCAGTCGAAGAAGGAGATCACCAGCGTCGCCACGAAGGGCAGCTGGGTGACCACGATCATGAAGATCAGGGCCGGGAGCAGCGGGGCCCGGGTGGCCCAGGCGCGCAGCCGCGCGGAGGGCTGCCGCGGCCGGGTGCTGACGTCGGGTGCGGCCACGGGGGCCGTCGTCGTGGCGGTCATCGTCCCTCGTACTCCTCGGCGATCTCTTCGGCGAGCGCTTGTGACTTCTTCAGGGCCGCCTCGACGGACTGGCGTCCGGCGATGGCCGCGCTGATCTCCTGGGAGACCTTGGTGCCGAGGTCGGTGAACTCCGGGATGCCGACGAACTGGATGCCGGGCGCCGGACGCGGCTGCACCCCGGGGTCGGTGGGCCTCGCCCCCTCGATCGCCTCCTTGGTCATCTCCTGGAAGGCGGCGGCCTCCTGCCGGTAGGCCGGGTTCTCGTAGGTGGAGGCGCGCTTGCCGGCCGGGACGTTGGACCAGCCGATCGTGTCGCCGACGAGCTGCTCGTACTCCTTGCTGGACGCCCAGGAGACGAACTTCCACGCCTTGTCGGGGTTGCGGGATGCCTTCTGGATGCCCCAGGCCCAGGTGTAGAGCCAGCCGGCCGACTCGGTCTTCTCGACCGGGGCGGGGGCGTAGCCGAGCTTGCCCTTGACGGGGGAGTTCGCCGCCTCCAGGGAGCCGGCCGCGGAGGTGGCGTCGTACCACATGGCGACCTTGCCCTGGGTCATGTTGTTCAGGCACTCGGCGAAACCGGCCTGCGGGGCGCCGGACTCGCCGTGCTCGCGGACCAGGTCGACATAGAACTTCACCGCCTTGCCGAACTCGGGGGAGTCCAGGCGGGCCTTCCAGTCCTTGTCGAACCAGGTGCCGCCGAAGGTGTTCACCACGGTGGTCAGCGGCGCCATCACCTCGCCCCAGCCGGGCAGGCCGCGCAGGCAGATGCCCTTCATGCCGGACTCGGCGCCGTCGGTCTTCGCGGCGAGGTCGGCGACCTGCTGCCAGGTGGGGTGCTCGGGCATGGTCAGGCCCTCCTTCTCGAAGATGTCCTTGCGGTACATCAGGAAGGAGGACTCGCCGTAGAAGGGCTGGCCGTAGAGCTTGCCGTCGTCCCCGGTGAGGGACTCGCGCATCGGCTTGAGGACGTCCTGCTCGTCGTAGGCGGTGTCCTTCGCCGCGTAGGAGTCCATCTCGCGCAGCCACTCGTTGCGGGCGTAGATGGGGATCTCGTAGTTGGAGAGGGTGGCGACGTCGTACTGGCCGGCCTGGTTGGCGAAGTCCTGGCTGATCTTGTCGCGGACGTCGTTCTCCGGCAGCACGGTGAAGTTCACCTTGATGCCGGTCTCCTTGGTGAAGTGGCCGGCGGTGAGCTTCTGCAACTCGACCATCTGCGGGTTGTTCACCATCAGCACGTTGATGGCGTCGCCGCCGGAACCCGCCCCGCCCGCCCCGACCCAGCAGCCGGAGAGCAGCGGGGCGAGCAGCGTCCCTGCGGCGGCCATGGCGAGCGTGGCTCGCGGCCTCCGTCGGCTCTGGGTTCGCATGGATCGCTCCTGTACATATGGGGAGGTAACGGGCGGCAGAGAGGTGACCCCGCCCCGCGAGGGGGAGGAACGGGACGGGGTCAGACGCGGATGACCTGGGGGCCCAGCAGCGAGTAGCGGTGGGCCTCGGAGGCGGGCAGCAGGGTGCTGGTGACGATCGCCTCCAGGCAGCCGATCTCCGCGAACCGGCAGAAGCTGACCGCTCCGAACTTGGTGTGCACGCCCGCGAACACCGTGCGCCGCGCGGCGCGCACGGCCTGGGCCTTGACCTCGCTGACCGCCGGGTCGGGAGTGGTCAGGCCGTGTTCGCGGGAGATGCCGTTGGCGCCGATGAAGGCCAGGTCGATGACGAACCCGGACAGCATCTTGGTGGTCCAGTGGTCGACGGTGGCCAGGGTGCCCGCCCGTACCCGGCCGCCGAGCAGGAGGACGGAGGCGTGGTCGGCGCCGGCGAGCGCGCCGGCCACCGGCAGGGAGGCGGTGACCACGGTCAGCGGCCGGTCGGCGGGGAGGGCCTCGGCGATGAGCTGGGGGGTGAAGCCCTCGTCGACGAAGACCGTCTCGGCGTCCCCGAGGAGCTGTGCCGCGGCGGCGGCGACCCGGCGCTTCTCGGGGACGTGGCTGGTGGCGCGGACGGCGAGGGTGGTCTCGAACCCGGCGCTCTCCACCGGGTAGGCGCCGCCGTGGGTGCGGCGGACCAGGCCGTGGTCCTCCAGGGCCCGCAGGTCCCGGCGTACGGTCTCCTTGGCCACGCCGAGTTCGGCGGCGAGGACGGTGACGTCGACCGAGCCGGCGGCGCGGGCGGCCCGGACGATCTCCCGCTGGCGCTCTTCCGCCGTTCTCGTGCCCATGTCACACCTGCCTTGCGCGCGCCGTTGCCCGTTCGGGCCCGGTGGGGCCCCGGTGAAGAGTTCTACAGCGGGCGTGCGGCGCTGACCAGGTCTGTTGCCGAGCCGATACTGCCCGCTTGTGCCCGTTCCGGTCGGCGGGTCACCGCCGTGGACCTGGGGCGCGGCGGCGCGGGGCGTCTGATCGGGCAGCGCGGATGCCCGAACGGGAGGAGGACGGGCCCGTTCGGTGCCCGTCCTCTGTATGACTGCTGTGCGTTTCGGCCAGCACGGCCGGTACGCGAGGGTCGGCCGACCGGCCCGAAGGCGCCGGCGGGGCCGGCGCGCGGGCCGCGCGCGGGTCAGTACGGCCAGATCGGCGGGTCCGTGACGAAGTGGCCGCCGAGCCGGGCGTGCGCGGGGTTCTCCGGGTCGAGTTCGCCCTGCTCGGCGATGAGCTTCGCGGCGTACGGCTCGGAGTCGTCGCACGGCTCGTAGCCGAGCGCCCGCGCGGTGCTCAGGTCCCACCACAGGCGGGTGTTGGCGGAGGAGCCGTAGACGACGGTGTGGCCGACGTCCTCCGCGGTGAGCGCGGCGTGGAAGAGGCGGGCGCCGTCGGCGGGGCTCATCCACACCGAGAGCATCCGCACGCTGGTCGGCTCCGGGAAGCAGGAGCCGATGCGGACGGAGACGGTCTCGATCCCGTGCTTGTCCCAGTAGAACTGGGCGAGGTCCTCGCCGAAGGACTTGGACAGGCCGTAGAAGGTGTCCGGGCGGCGCGGGGCGTCGACGGGGATCAGGGGGTCGTCGCCCTGGGGGCGCGGGGTCCAGCCGAGGGCGTGGTTGGAGGAGGCGAAGACGATCCGGCCGACGCCCTCCTCGCGGGCGGCCTCGTAGACGTGGTACGTGCCCTCGATGTTGGCCTTGAGGATCTTCTCGAAGGAGGCTTCCAGGGAGATGCCGGCGAGGTGGACGATCGCGTCGACCCCGCGGACCGCCTCGCGCACCGCGTCCCGGTCGGCGAGGTCGGCGACGACGGCGTCCGGCTCCCCGTCGATGGGGCGCAGGTCGAACAGGCGCAGGTCGTAGCCGAAGGCGGGCAGCAGATTCCGCATCAGGGTGCCGAGGCCGCCGGCGGCGCCGGTGAGCAGGACGGTGCGGGGAGCGGGCATCCTCGGGTCTCCTTGAATCGCCGGTACGGCGCCGTACGGCGCGGTACCGGGGGCCGGGCTCGGTGTCGTACACATCCGCATATGGCATTCACAAGCGTGGACACGCTAGGGAAGCGGATCGTCGGGCGTCAAGGGTGCCGCATGCTTGACCCGCCCCCGGGGGCGTCTTAGCGTGAGCATGTTCAGAAATATAAACGCGGAACACGCATGGAAACGGGGGAGCCCGTGACGACAGTCCCGCTCGCCGCTCGACTCACCGCCCCGCGCGGGCCCTTGTTCTTCCCGGTGACGGCCTACGGCCCCGGCGGCGAGGTCGACCTCGACGTGTACCGCGCGCATGTGCGCCAAGGGGTGGAGGCGGGCGCCGCCGCCGTCTTCGCCTGCTGCGGCACCGGCGAGTTCCACGCGCTCACGCCGGAGGAGTTCCAGCTCTGCGTCCGGGCGGCCGTCGAGGAGACCGCGGGCCGCGTCCCGGTCGTGGCCGGCGCCGGTTACGGCACCGCCCTGGCCGTCCGCTACGCCCGCCTCGCCGAGGAGGCAGGGGCGGACGGGCTGCTCGCCATGCCGCCGTACCTGGTCGTCGCCGGGGAGGAGGGACTGCTGCGGCACTACCGGGAGGTGGCCGCCTCGACCGCCCTGCCCGTCATCGTCTACCAGCGCGACAACGCCGTGTTCAGCCCGCGCGCGGTCGTCGAACTCGCCCGCACGGACGGCGTCGTCGGCCTCAAGGACGGCCTCGGCGACCTCGACCTGATGCAGCGGATCGTCAGCGCGGTGCGCACCGGGGTACCGGGCGACTTCCTCTACTTCAACGGGCTGCCGACCGCCGAGCAGACCCAGCTCGCCTACCGGGGCCTCGGCGTCACCCTCTACTCCTCCGCCGTGTTCTGCTTCGTCCCCGAGATCGCCCTCGCCTTCCACGAGGCGCTGCGCACGGGTGACGACACCACCGCGCACCGCCTGCTGGACGGCTTCTACCGGCCCTTCACCGAACTGCGCGCCCAGGGCCGCGGATACGCCGTCGCCCTCGTCAAGGCCGGGGTACGGTTGCGCGGACTCGACGTCGGGGAGGTGCGGCCGCCGCTGCACGAGCCGGCCGGGGACCACGTCAAGCGGCTCGCCGAGGTGATCGAGCGCGGCCGCGCGCTGCTGGAGGAGGAGGCCCCGTGAAGGCATCGGCGTTCGTCTACCCCTGGGACGTCAACGGCGACCCGGACGCGGCACAGAGGATCACGGACCTCGGCGTCGGGCAGGTGACACTCGCCGCCGCCTACCACTCCACCCGCGCCCTGACCCCCCGGCACCCCCGCCACCGCGTCGTCACGGCCGAGCACGCCGCCGTCCTCTACCCGCCGGACGAGCGCCGCTGGGCGGACCGCGCGATACGGCCGTACCCGGCGGGTGACTGGGCGCCGGGGGACGCCTTCGGCGCCGCCGCCGGCTCGCTCGCCGACGCCGGCCTGGAGGTGCACACCTGGGTCGTCCTCGCCCACAACTCCCGCCTCGGCGCCGAGCTGCCGCGCACCAGCGTCGTCAACGCCTACGGCGACCGCTACCCCTGGGCACCCTGCATCGCCCGGCCCGCCACCCGCGCCTACCTCGTCGACCTGGCCGCCGAGGCGGCGGTACGGCCGGGCGCGCGCGGCACGGAACTGGAGTCCCTCGGCTGGTACGGCCTGGCCCATCTGCACGCCCACGACAAGACCGGCGGCGTCGCCCTCGGGGACGCCGGGCAGTACCTGATGTCGCTGTGCTTCTGCCCCGACTGCCGGGCGGGCTACGGCGGTCAGGGCCAGGACCCCGATGAGCTGGCCGCCGCCGTGCGCGAGGCCCTGGAACCGGTGTGGCGGGGCGCCGCCGGGTCCGACGGCGGCTGGGCGGGCGTGGCGGAGCTGCTCGGCGAGGGCCGGGCGGAGGCCACCCGCGCCTGGCGGGACACGACCGCCCGCAGCCTCCAGGAGGCGGCCGTGGCGGCGGTCCGCGCGGCGGCGCCCGCCGGGTTCCGGGTGCTGCTGCACGCGGACCCGGTCTCCTACCACTGCGGTGCCAACGCGGGCGTCGACCCCGCGCACATCCTGTCCGTCGCGGACGGCGTCGTCGTGCCCTGCACGGGCGGGCCGGGCCTGCTCACGCCGTTCGCCGAGCACGCCAGGGACGGTACGGTCCTCGCCGCGAACCTCACGGTCGTCTCCGGCATGGGCGGCAGCCCGCGGACCCTGGCGTCCGACGCGGCCCGCGCCCGCGACCTCGGCGCCACGGAGCTGCGGCTCTACCACGCCGGGCTGGCCTCGGACGCGGATCTGGCGGCGGTCCGGGAGGGGCTGAGGGGGCTGGGATGACGGTTCTGGGCAGGGGGACGGTCAGGGGCAGGGCAGGGGCAGGGGGGCGGTCCTGCCCGGGGCGTGGGCGGGGTGACGACTCTGGCCTGCTCGCGGGGCGGGGCTCGTGAGGCGGGGGTGGTGGGGCGGCATTCGTGAGGCGGGGTTCATGGGACGGGGCTCGTGAGGCGAAGGTGACGGCCTCGGTGCGGTCGCGAGCCGAAGCCCGCGTGGGAGCCGAAGCCCGTGAGCCGGGCCCCGTGAGCCGGGCCCCGTGAGCCGGGCCCCGTGAGCCGGGCCCCGTGAGCCGGAACCCGTAAGCCGGCAGTGACGGCCCCGCGCCGGTCGAGCGCCGGGACGGCCCGGCGCCGGGGAGCTGCCCGGGAACGGCCCCGGCGACCGATGAGTTCCGGCGCCCCGGCCGGTCCACCTCCCAGGAACCCCGCCCGTCCGGAGGAGCAGCCGATGACAGCCGACCCCGCCCCCGCCGTCCTCGACCTCGGCCCGCAGGCCCGGATCGTCGCCCGTCTGGCCGAGGGCGTGGACGACGCGCGGCTCGCGGACCCGACGCCCTGCCCGGAGCTGGCCGTCCGCGACCTCCTCGGGCATCTCACCGGGCTCGCCGTCGCCTTCCGCGACGCCGCCCGCAAGGACCTCGGCGTGACGACCGACACCCGGCCCGACGCCACCGTGCCGGACATCGGGCCGGGCTGGCGCGCGGACCTGGCCCGGGCACTCGACGGCCTCACCGCCGCCTGGCAGGTCCCGGACGCCTGGAGCGGTATGACCCGGGCCGGCGGCATCGACCTGCCCGGCGCGGTCGCCGCGGCCGTCGCCGCCGGCGAACTGGTCGTCCACGGCTGGGACCTGGCCCGCGCCACCGGCCAGGAGTACGCGCCCGACCCGGCCGCCCTCCGGGTCGCCCACGGCTTCCTCGCCGCCGCGGCGGAGGAGGCCGGCGGCGGGGACGGCATCTTCGGCCCGGTCGTCCCCGTCCCGGCGGACGCCCCGCCGCTGGACCGCGCGGTGGGCCTGAGCGGCCGCGACCCGAGCTGGACCCGGTCCCGGCCGGCCGGGACGCCCGCCCGCTGACCGGCACGGCGTTCCCCCTCACCGTCCTCGGCACCGCCTCCCCGCGCCCGGCACCGGACCGCCCCCGCTCCGGTCACCTGCCGCGCGGCGGCGGGGCCGAGGTGTGGGTGGGCGCGGGCCCGGAACCTTCACCGCGTCGCAGCGGCACACCGCCCGGCACGGCGGTCCGGTCCTCACCGCCCACGCCGTCCGGCCCGGCACCGGGGCGTACGGGCTGCGGTCCACCTGCGCGGGCCGGACGCCGGCCTGCCCCGCTCTGCGAGGCCGACACCGACACCGCCGACGGAACCGACGGCACCGATAGGCGTAGCGACCGCGAACAGGTGCACCTGACCCCGGGGACGCGGGGCGCACCGCCCGCGAAGGGCTCACCAGCCGCGTCCCGGAAGCGGACGGCGGGCAATCCGCGCTTCCTCTGTCAGAAGCATTGACGAAACATCGCGCCCCTCCTACCTTCAACGCGTCGTACTCCGTACGTCATATATGAGACGCGATACGCGAGATCCGATACGCGAGATGCGATACGCGATCGGTCCCGCGGTCCCACGCGAGATCCGAGAGGCGCGCATGACCTCTGTGCCCACGCCGATCCCCAGCCGCACGCAGTACGTGCTGCAGGAGATCCAGCGCCGCATCCTCACCGGGCGGCTGACGCCGGGTCAGGCCCTGGTCGAGACCGAGCTCGCCGCGCAGTTCGGGGTGTCCAAGACCCCGGTGCGCGAGGCGCTCAAGACCCTGGCCGGCACCGGACTGGTCATCATGAGCCAGTACAAGGGCGCGACGGTCCGCATGGTCGACGCGGACATGGCACGCGAGGTCTACGACGTCCGGCTGCTCCTCGAACCGGAGGCCCTCCGGCGCGCCGTGCGCCGCGGCGCCTCCCTGGACGCCGCCCGGGACGCGCTGGCCCGCGCCGGCCGGGCCACGGACACCGCCGAACGGTCGCTGGCCAACCGGGAGTTCCACCGCGCCCTCTACCTGCCCTGCGGCAACCCGCTGCTCGGCCGGATGCTCGACGAGGTCCGGGACCAGGCGGCCCTGGTCTCCGCCGTGGCCTGGGCCGCCGACCCCTCCTGGGACCGGGAGGCCGGTGAGCACCAGGAGATCCTGCGGCTCGCCCTCGCCGGTGACGCGGACGGCGCCGCGGGCGCCCTCCACGCACACATCGCGTCCTTCGTCGAACGGGCCTTCCCGGACGCGGACCACGCGGCCGGACGGACCCAGGAAGAGGACGGACAGGCATGACAACGACGTTCGAGACCCAGCGGGCGGCCCTGGCCGACGTGGTCGCGATCCCGGTGACCCCGTTCGCCGCGGACGGCTCCGTCGACCCGGCCACCTACCGGGCCCTGCTGCGCCGCCTGCTCGACGCCGGCATCACCACCCTCACCCCCAACGGCAACACCGGCGAGTTCTACGCCCTCACCCCGGCCGAGCGCCGCCAGGTCACCGAGCTGACCGTGGAGGAGGCCGGCGGCCGGGCGGACATCCTGGTCGGCGTCGGCCACGACGTGCCCACCGCCGTCGCCTCCGCCGAGCACGCCCGCGACCTCGGCGTCCCCATGGTGATGGTCCACCAGCCCGTCCACCCCTACGTCTCCCAGGCCGGCTGGGTCGACTACCACCGCGCCGTCGCCGAGGCCGTCCCCGGGCTGGGCGTCGTGCCGTACATCCGCAACCCGCAGCTCGCCGGGGCCCGGCTGGCCGAGCTGGCCGACAGCTGCCCGAACGTGATCGGCGTGAAGTACGCCGTGCCGGACGCCGCGAAGTTCGCCGGGTTCGCCCGGGACGCGGGCCTGGACCGGTTCGTGTGGGTGGCGGGGCTGGCCGAACCGTACGCGCCCTCCTACTTCTCGGCCGGCGCCACCGGTTTCACCTCCGGCCTGGTGAACGTCGCCCCGGCCGTCTCCCTGAACATGATCGAGGCGCTGCGGGCCGGCGACTACCCGGCCGCGATGAAGGTCTGGGAGCAGATCCGCCGCTTCGAGGAGCTGCGCGCCGCCAACGGCTCCGCGAACAACGTCACCGTCGTCAAGGAGGCCCTCGCCTCGCTCGGCCTGTGCCGCCGGGACGTCCGCCCGCCGAGCCGCCCGCTCCCGGAGAGCGAGCGCGCCGCGGTCGCCGCCATCGCCGCCGGGTGGTCGATATGAGGCGGCCCGAGGAACTGCGCAGCCACCAGTGGTACGGCACCGAGGGCCTGCGCACCTTCAGCCACCGCGCCCGTACCCGCCAGCTCGGCTACCTCCCCGAGGAGCACCTCGGCAAGCCGGTCATCGCCGTCCTCAACACCTGGTCGGACATCAACCCCTGCCACGTCCACCTCCGCGACCGGGCCCAGGCCGTCAAGCGCGGGGTGTGGCAGGCGGGCGGCTTCCCCCTGGAATTCCCGGTCGCCACCCTCAGCGAGACCTTCCAGAAGCCGACCCCGATGCTCTACCGCAACCTGCTCGCCATGGAGACCGAGGAACTGCTGCGATCCTACCCGGTGGACGGCGCGGTGCTGATGGGCGGCTGCGACAAGTCGACGCCCGCGCTGCTGATGGGCGCCGCCTCCGCCGACCTGCCGGCCGTCTTCGTGCCCGCCGGCCCCATGCTGCCGGGGCACTGGCGCGGCGAGACCCTCGGCAGCGGCACCGACATGTGGAAGTACTGGGACGACAAGCGGGCCGGGCTCATCGGCGACTGCGAGATGCAGGAGCTGGAGAGCGGCCTGGCCCGGTCGCCCGGCCACTGCATGACGATGGGCACCGCCTCCACGCTGACCGCCGCCGCCGAGGCGCTCGGCGTCACCGTCCCGGGCGCCTCCAGCATCCCGGCCGTCGACTCCGGGCACGACCGGATGGCCGCCGCGGCCGGGCTGCGCGTGGTCGACCTGGTCCGCAAGGACCGCCGGCTGAGCCAGATCCTCACCGCCGACGCCTTCGAGGACGCCGTCACCACCGTGCTCGGCCTCGGCGGCTCCACCAACGCCGTGATCCATCTGATCGCCATGGCCGGCCGGGCGGGCGTCCGCCTCACCCTGGACGACTTCGACCGCATCGCCCGCACGGTACCGGTGCTCGCCAACGTCCGGCCGGGCGGCCAGAAGTACCTCATGGAGGACTTCCACTTCGCCGGCGGCCTGCCCGGGTTCCTCTCCCGCATCCCCGACCTGCTCCACCTGGACCGGCCCACGGTGGCGCACGACACGCTGCGCGAGCAGCTCGCGGGCGCCCGGGTGCACGACGACGACGTCATCCGGCCCCGCGACAACCCGGTCGCGAGCGAGGGCGGGGTCGCCGTGCTGCGCGGCAACCTCTGCCCGGACGGCGCCGTCATCAAGCACATCGCCGCCGCACCGCACCTGCTGCGGCACACCGGCCGCGCGGTCGTCTTCGACGACTACCGGACGATGCAGCGCACCATCGACGACCCGGCCCTGGAGATCACCGCCGACGACGTGCTGGTCCTGCGCAACGCCGGACCCAAGGGCGGTCCCGGCATGCCCGAGTACGGCATGCTCCCGCTCCCCGGCCACCTCCTCAAGCAGGGCGTGCGGGACATGGTGCGGATCTCCGACGCCCGGATGAGCGGCACGAGCTACGGCACCTGCGTGCTGCACATCGCGCCCGAGTCGTACGTCGGCGGCCCGCTCGCCCTGGTCCGCACCGGCGACACCATCACCCTCGACGTCCCCGGCCGTTCGCTGACACTGAACGTGGACGACGCCGAACTGGCCCGCCGCCGGGCCGAGTGGACCCCGCCCCCGGTCCGGTACGAGCGCGGCTACGGCGCGCTCTACAACGAACAGATCACCCAGGCCGACACCGGCTGCGACTTCGAGTTCCTGGCCCGCCCGGGGAAGGTCCAGGACCCGTACGCCGGCTGACCCCCCGGGGCCGGCGAAGGAACCCCCGCACACCCCTACCCGTGCAGAAAGCGCTTCCTGTACGCACCACGCACACGCGACCACCGCCCGTACGCATCACCGCACAGGCGCACCACCCGGCCCGACCACCGCACGTACGCGCCACCCACGCCCGACCGGCGCACGTACGCCCCACGCACGACGTACCAGAACGGAGAACAGTCATGGCCCAAGCCGCAGCCGTGGCGAAACCGCCCGCGCCAGCGAGGCGGCGCCGTGCCTCCGCCACGCCGCGCAGGCTCCCGTACCTGCTGATCGCCCCGGCGGGCCTGCTGATGCTGGGCTTCATCGCCTACCCGGTCATCAGCGTCTTCTACTACAGCCTGCAGGAGTACAACCCCACCAAACCCTGGCGGAACGGCTTCGCGGGCTTCGACAACTTCGTCCGGATCTTCACCGACGACGCGGTCTTCTGGGACACCCTGGTCTTCAGCGCCAAATGGGTCTTCGTCGAGGTCGGCCTGCAACTCCTCTTCGGCCTCGCCCTCGCCCTCATCGTCAACCAGAGCTTCGTCGGCCGGGGCCTGGGCCGCGCCATGGTCTTCTCCCCGTGGGCCGTCTCCGGCGTGCTGACCTCCGCGATCTGGGTGCTGCTCTACAACTCCCAGACCGGCATCACCCGTTACCTCGCCGACCTGGGCATCGGCTCCTACGGCACGAGCTGGCTGTCGGACACCTCGACCGTCTTCCCGGCGGCGGTGGTCGCCGACCTCTGGCGGGGCGTGCCCTTCTTCGCGATCCTCATCCTCGCCGACCTCCAGTCCGTCTCGAAGGACCTGTACGAGGCGGCCGAGGTCGACGGGGCCGGCCGGATCAAGCAGTTCTGGCACATCACCCTGCCGCACCTGAAGGACGCGATCATCCTCTCCACGCTGCTGCGCGCGGTGTGGGAGTTCAACAACGTCGACCTGCTCTACACCCTGACCGGCGGCGGACCCGCGGGTGAGACCACGACCCTGCCGCTGTACATCGCCAACACCTCCGTCGACGCGCACGACTTCGGCTACGCGTCGGCCCTGACCACCGTCGCGTTCGTGATCCTGCTCTTCTGCTCGATCGTCTATCTGCGGCTGAGCAAGTTCGGAGGCGAGAACAAGTGATCACCAAGGAGGCCACCGAGGCCGCCCCCGCCGCCGAGCGGGCCGCTCCCGCCCCGCCGCACCCGGCGAAGAGGCACCGCCCCGCCTGGGACGAGGTCCCCCGCTGGCAGATCTACCTGCCGCTCGGCGTCTACCTCGTCTTCACCCTCATCCCCTTCTACTGGATCCTCCTCTTCTCCCTACGCCCGGCCGGCTCCACCTCGCTGGTGCCCTGGCCGGTCACCTTCGACCACTTCGAGAAGGTCTGGACGGAACGCAGCTTCGGCACCTACTTCGGCAACAGCGTCCTGGTCGGCGTCGCCACCCTGGTGATGACCACGCTGGTCGCGCTGGCCGGCGGCTACGCGCTCGCCCGCTTCGACTTCAGGATCAAGCGCGGTTTCATGCTGGCGCTGCTCTGCTCCCAGTTCGTGCCCGGCGCGCTGCTCCTCGTCCCGCTCTTCGAGATCTTCGCCAACCTCCAGATGATCAACTCCCTGGGCAGCGTGATCATCGCCGAGACGGTCTTCCAGCTCCCGCTGTCGATGATCCTGATCAGCAACTTCATCAAGAACGTGCCGTACTCCCTGGAGGAGGCCGCCTGGGTCGACGGCTGCGGCCGGCTGCGGGCCTTCCGGATCGTCGTCCTGCCGCTGCTGCGGCCGGGGATCATCGCCGTCGGCTCCTTCGCCTTCGTGCACTCCTGGAACCACTTCCTGTTCGCCCTGATGTTCCTCAACAACCAGAGCAAGCAGACCATCCCGGTCGGCCTCAACACCCTGATGAGCGCGGACAGCGTCGACCTCGGCGCGCTCGCCGCCGGCGGCATCATCGCCGCCGTCCCGGTCGTCATCGTCTTCGCCTTCATCCAGAAGTGGCTGATCACGGGCTTCAGCGCCGGGGCGGTCAAGGGATGAGCGCTCCTGTCCCGGTCGTCCTGGCCGGCGCCCGCGGCCACGGCCGCTGGCACGTCGCCAACCTCCGCCGCCTGGAGCGGGCCGGCCTGGTCCGGGTGGCCGGCCTGTGCGAGCTGACCCCGCTCACCGAGGACGAGTACGGCGGAGAACTCCCCGATCAGTCCACCGACTTCGGGGCGCTGCTGGACGCCACCGGCGCCGAGGCCGCCGTGATCTGCACGCCGATCCCCACCCACACCGACCTCACGCTGACCGCCGCCCGCCGGGGCGTGCACCTGCTCCTGGAGAAGCCCCCGGCACCGTCGTACGCGGAGTTCCGCCGGATGGCCGACGGGGTCGCCGCGGCGGGCGTCGCCTGCCAGATCGGGTTCCAGTCGCTGGGCTCGCACGCCGTGCCCGCGATCCGGGAGCTGATCGCCGAGGGCGCGATCGGCGAGGTCACCGGCATCGGCGGGGCCGGCGCCTGGGTCCGCGACGAGGCGTACTTCCGCCGCTCGCCCTGGGCCGGGCGGCGCCGCCTGGACGACGGCACCGACGTGGTCGACGGGGCGCTCACCAACCCCCTCGCCCACGCCGTCGCCACCGCGCTCGCCCTCGGCGGCGTCACCCGCGACCAGGACGTCAGCACCATCGAGACCGAACTGCGCCGCGCCAACGACATCGAGGCCGACGACACCTCCTGCGTCCGCGTCACCGCCACCACCGGCCTGCGGATCACCGTCGCCGCCACCCTGTGCGCCGAGCACGCCGGGGAACCGTACGTCCTGGTGCACGGCACCCGGGGCCGGATCACCTTCTGGTACAAGCAGGACCGGGTGCTGCTCCAGCGGGCCGGGCACGGCCCCGAGGAGACCGACCACGGCCGCACCGACCTGCTGGAGAACCTCGTCGCCCATCTGCGCACCGGCACCGGGCTGCTGGTGGAACCCGACGACACCGGCGCCTTCATGCGGGTCGTGGAGGCGATCCGCCGGGCCCCCGACCCGGCCACCCTCCCGGAGACGGCCGTCCGCCGGATCGACGCCGAACGGCGCCGGGTCGTCCCGGGCGTCGACGCCCTCGTCGCCGACGCCGCCCGCACCCTCTCCCTCTTCTCCGAACTGGGCGCCCCCTGGGCCGCCGAGGAGGTGCGCGCCCGATGAGCCCCGCCGCCCCCGTGACCGGCGCCGACTCCCCGGTCCTGCGCGTCGCCGGCCGGCCCGTCGCCCGCTACGTCACCCGGCCCGAGCTGCCCGCCCGCTGCTCCCCACGCCCCTACCTGCACCCCGTCACCACCCTGACCGGTACGGCGGTCACCGAGTTCGCGCCCGCCGACCACACCCACCACCTCGGCGTCGGTGTCGCCGTTCCCGACGTCGAGGGGCACAACTTCTGGGGCGGGCGCACCTTCGTCCGCGACCAGGGCCCGACCGAGCTGGACAACCACGGCGCCCAGCGGCACACCTCCTTCCCGCTGCGCGACTCCGACGGCTTCGTGGAGGAGCTGCGCTGGGTCGCGGCCGGCGCCGAGCTGCTGCGCGAACGCCGCACGGTGGCCGCGACGCCGCTCACCGACCGCGCCTGGGCGCTGGACTTCACCTTCTCGCTCACCAACGTCACCTCCGGCGCCCTCACCATCGGCAGCCCCGCCACCAACGGGCGCCCCGGCGCGGCCTACGGCGGCTTCTTCTGGCGGGCCCGCAAGGAGGCCGCGGCACCGGACGTGCTCACCCCGGACGCCGAGGGCGAGGCCGCCGTCCACGGCCGCCGCGCCGACTGGCTCGCGCTGGTCGGCTCCACCTGGTCCCTGGTGTTCGCCGGGGCCACCGAACGGACCCGCCGGGACCCGTGGTTCGTCCGCACCGCGGAGTACCCCGGCGTCGGCTCCTCGCTCGCCCACGACACCCGGCTGGCCGTCGCCCCCGGCGACACGGCGGTCCGCCGGATCGTCACCGTCGTCGCCGACGGCCGCCTGGACGCGCCCGCAGCCGCCGCCCTCGTACGGAAGGCGGTCAGCCCGTGAACGGCCCCGGCACGTACCGCAACCCCGTCCTGAACGCCGACTGGTCCGACCCCGACGTGGTCCGCGTCGGCGACGACTTCTACCTGACCGCCTCCAGCTTCGGCCGCGCCCCCGGCCTGCCCCTGCTGCACTCCCGGAACCTGGTCGACTGGACGCTCGCCGGGCACGCCCTGGACCACCTGGAACCGGCGGAGACCTTCGCCCGCCCCCGGCACGACCGCGGGGTCTGGGCCCCGTCCCTGCGCCACCACGCGGACCGCTTCTGGATCTTCTGGGGCGACCCCGACCAGGGGATCTTCCAGGTCAACGCTCCGCAGATCACCGGCCCCTGGACCCGCCCGCACCTGGTCAAGGAGGGCAAGGGCCTGATCGACCCCTGCCCGCTGTGGGACGCGGAGAGCGGCGAGGCGTACCTCGTGCACGCCTGGGCGAAGTCCCGCTCCGGCGTCAAGAACCGTCTCACCGGCCACCGCATGCGCCCCGACGGCACCGGACTGCTCGACGAGGGCACGGTGATCGTCGACGCCGACCGCATCCCCGGCTGGTTCACCCTGGAGGGCCCCAAGCTCTACCGGCACGACGGCTGGTTCTGGATCCTCGCGCCCGCCGGGGGAGTGGAGACCGGCTGGCAGGGCGCCTTCCGCTCCCGCGGCTTCTTCGGCCCGTACGAGGAGCGGGTCGTCCTCGAACAGAAGGACACCGACGTCAACGGCCCCCACCAGGGCGGCTGGGTGCGCACCGCGGCCGGCGAGGACTGGTTCCTGCACTTCCAGCAGCGCGGCGCGTACGGCCGGGTCGTCCACCTCCAGCCGATGCGCTGGGACACGCCGGACGGCTGGCCGGTGATCGGCGACGAGGGCGCCCCGGTGACCGAACACCGCCGCCCGGCCCTGCCGCCGGGGCCGCCGGCCGCCCCCGCCACCGACGACGACTTCCCCGGCGGCCGGTTCGGCCCCCAGTGGTCCTGGATCGCCAACCCGCAGGACCGCTGGACTCTCCCGCACGGCGCGGACGGGCTGCGGCTGGCCTGCGTCCCCTCGGCCGACGCGCACGACCCGCGCGCGCTGCCGAACGTCCTCACCCAGCGGCTGCCCGGCGCCCCGGCCACCGTCGAGGTGGAACTGCGCCTGGACAGCGGGGTGCCGGGCGCGCGGGCCGGGCTCGCGGTGCTCGGGGACGCGTTCTGCTGGATCGGGCTCCAGCGGGGCGCGGACGGCGGGACGTACCTGGTGCACCGGTTCGGCGAGGCGGTCGCGCCGGCCGAGCGGGACGCCGCGCACGCCCGGCCCGCCCCGGCCGGCCGCGCCCGGCTGCGCGTCGAGATCGGCCCGCACGCCCGCTGCCGCTTCCACTACGACACCGGGAACGGCTTCCGCCCCTCCGGCCAGGTCTTCGCCGCCACTCCCTGGCGCTGGGTCGGCGCCCTGCTCGGCCTCTTCGCCGTCGCGCCCGCCGGGGCGCCGGCGGCGGGCACGGCCGAGTTCACCCGCTTCCGGGTGGGCGCCGCACCGCCGAGGCGGCAGCGCGGCACCCCCTGACCGCGCCCTGACTTCCCCCCACGTGTGCACCCCCGTACGTCGCTCCGTTCCATCCAGCCAGATCCAGAAGAAGAGAGCCGACTCATGAAGAACAGCATGCGCAGCAGCACCGGCAGGCGCCGCGTCCCGGCCGCCGTCGCCCTGGGGGCCGTCCTCGCGCTGACCGCCACCGCCTGCGGGGACGACGGCAGCGGCTCGGGCGGCTCCGGCGGGGCCGAGGGCAGCGGCAAGGGCAAGATCACCTTCTGGGACAACAACGGCGGTGTCCGCACCGACATCTGGAAGGAGATCATCGCCGACTTCGAGAAGGCCAACCCGGACATCGACGTCGAGTACGTCGGGATCGCCTCCACCGAGTACCAGTCGAAGGTCGACACCGCCATCCAGGGCGGCGGGCTCCCGGACGTCGGCGGGGTCGGCGCGGCCATGCTCGCCGGGTTCGCCGCGCAGGACGCGCTGGAGCCGCTGGACGACCGGCTCGCGGGCTCCCCGCTGGACGGCAGGCTCAACGAGGACATGGTCGAGTCGCTGAAGGCGGCCGGCGGCGGCGACGGCACCCTCTACTCGGTGCCGACCTCCGCCAACAACGGCGTCCTGTACTACCGCACCGACCTGTTCGAGAAGGCCGGCCTGAAGGAGCCGTCCACCTGGGACGCGTTCTACGAGGCCGCCGAGAAGCTGACCGACGCGGGCGCCAACAAGTTCGGGTACACCATCCGCGGCGGCGCGGGTTCCATCGCGCAGGCGCTGGACGCGATGTACGGGCAGTCCGGGATCACGTCCTTCTGGAACGCCGACGGGAAGCAGACGACCGTCAACGACCCGAAGAACGTCGAGGCACTGGAGAAGTACGCCGCGCTGTACAAGAAGGTCACCCCGGCCGCCGACCTCAACAACGACTTCACCAAGATGGTCGCCCAGTGGGACTCGGGCACGATCGGCATGCTCAACCACAACCTGGGCTCCTTCCAGGACCACGTGAAGGCGTTCGGCGAGGACAAGTTCCGCGGCATCCCGCAGCCGGCCGGCCCCGGCGGCAAGCGGGTCCAGGTCTCCAACCCGGTCGACGGGCTGGGCGTGTTCAAGAACTCCAAGAACAAGGAAGCGGCCTGGAAGTTCATCGAGTTCGCCCTCTCCCACGAGGAGAACTCCAAGTTCAACCGGTCGGCCGGGCAGGTGCCGGCCAACCTGGAGGCCGCGGAGGACGCCTGGATCTCCGAGTCCGAGCCGACGAAGCTGGCGGCGCAGGCGCTGACGGACGGGTCGACGACGATCGTGCAGCTGCCGTACTACCTGCCGGACTGGAACACGATCTCGAAGGCGGACAACGAGCCGAACTTCCAGAAGGTGCTGCTCGGGAAGATGTCGGCGAAGGAGTTCCTGGACACGGTGGCCGAGCAGCTGAACGAGGCGCAGGCGGAGTGGGACGAGCAGAAGGGCTGACGCTCGCCGTGGGCGCCCCGTGGTCCGTCGGGTGCGGGCCGTCCGCGGCTTGTCGCGCAGTTCCCCGCGCCCCTGGGGGCCTCCCCTCTCTCCGCCGAAAGGTCACCCGCGTGTCTCTCAGCCGTAGACAGATCACCCGAGCCGCCGTCGCCTCCGTCCCCCTGGTGCTCGCCGGCACCGGCACCGCGCACGCCTCCCGGAACCGGCGGCGGACCGTCTTCGTCGCCGGGGACTCCACCGCCGCGCAGAAGTACGCCGACGCCGCGCCCGAGACCGGGTGGGGCATGGCGCTGCCGTTCTTCCTCCGCGAGGGCCTCGCCGTCGCCAACCACGCCGTGAACGGGCGCAGTTCCAAGAGCTTCGTCGACGAGGGGCGGCTCGACACCCTTCTGGAGGCCGTCCGGCCCGGTGACGTCCTGGTCGTCCAGTTCGCGCACAACGACGAGAAGAGCGAGGACCCGCTCCGGTACACCGAGCCCTGGACGACGTACCAGCAGTACCTGCGGCGGTACGTCGACGGCGCGCGGGCCCGCGGCGTGCGGCCGGTGCTGGCGACGCCCGTCGAGCGGCGCCGGTTCGACGCGGCCGGCACCGCGCAGCCGAGCCATGGCGAGTACCCGGCGGCCATGCGGGCGCTCGCCGCCGAGGAGGGCGTGGCGCTGCTGGACGCGCAGGCGCTGTCGCTGGCGCTGTGGCAGCGGATCGGCGCCGAGGGCACGAAGGCGTACTTCAACTGGACGTCCACCGAACAGGACAACACCCACTTCAACCCGCCGGGCGCGATCGAGGTGGCCCGGCTCGTGGCGCGCGAGCTGATCCGCGCCCGGGTGCTCGCCCCCCGGGACACACGCCGCCTGGACGCGGAGATCCCCGCGTCCTGGATCACCTGGCCCGCCGCCTGACCCCGAGTTCCTCAAGGAGAGCCGCACCATGCAGACATCGAGATGGCATGCGCATGCCATGAGAAAGGGCGCCGCGCTGGCCGGCTGCGCCGCGCTGGTCGTGGGACTGACGGCCGCGGGCGCCCAGGCGCACCCGGGGCACCGGGACCCCGCCCGGCAGACGCTGCCCGCGAACGACGGCTGGGCCGCCCACGGCACCGGCACCACCGGGGGTGCCGCCGCCGACGCGGCACGGGTGTACACCGTCACCACCTGGGCCGGGTTCAAGGCGGCCCTGGCGGTGCCCGGCACCGCACCCCGCATCATCAAGGTCAAGGGCACCGTCGACGCCGTCGCCGACGGCTGCGACGCGTTCGCCGTGCCCGGCTACGACTTCGACGCCTACCTCGCCGCGTACGACCCGGCGACCTGGGGCCACGACACCGACCTGAGCGCCGAGCCCGACGACAGTCCCGAGGGGCTGCGGCGCGCCTCCGCCGCCCGGCAGGACCAGGCCGTCAAGGCGAACGTCCCCGCCAACACCACCATCATCGGCGTCGGCCGGAACGCCGGATTCAAGGGCGCCAGCCTCCAGATCAAGGGCGTGGACAACGTCATCGTCCGCAACCTCGCCTTCGAGAGCCCCGTCGACTGCTTCCCGCAGTGGGACCCGACGGACGGCGCCACCGGCAACTGGAACAGCGAGTACGACAGCGCCGTGGTGTACGGCTCCACGCACGTCTGGCTGGACCACAACACCTTCACCGACGGCGAGCACCCCGACAGCGCCGCGCCCACCTACTTCGGCATGCTGTACCAGCAGCACGACGGGCAGCTCGACATCGTGCGCGGCGCGGACCACGTGACCGCCTCCTGGAACGTCTTCAGCGACCACGACAAGACGATCCTGATCGGCAACAGCGACAGCGAGTCCACGGCCGCCGGCGACCGGGGCCACCTGAGGGCGACCTTCCACCACAACCTGTTCGAGAACCTGGTGGAGCGCGCGCCCCGGGTCCGCTTCGGGCAGGTCGACGTCTACGACAACCACTTCGTGGCGAACGACGACTACGCCTACAGCTTCGGCGTCGGCAAGGAGTCCGCGCTGGTCGCCGAGTACAACGCGTTCACGCTGCCGGACGGCGTCAGCGCCGCGAAGGTGCTGAAGAAGTGGAGCGAGGCGCCGGTCACCGCCGCGCACAACCGGGTCAACGGACGCGCGGTCGACCTGATCGCCGTGCACAACGCGGAGATCCCGGCCGAGACCCTCCGGCCGGGCGCCGGCTGGACGCCCACCCTGCGCACCGAGGTCGACCCCGCCAGGGCCGTCCCCGGCCTGGTCGGCCGCGGCGCCGGCGCGGGCCGCCTGCGCTGATCCCCCGCGGGCGGGGCGGCCGTACGCCCGGCCTCCCCGCCCGCAGCCACCTCCAAGGAGCACCCGCATGTCCCGACCCGCCGCCCCCTCCCGCAGAAGCCTCCTGCTGGCGACCGCCGCCGCCGGCGCCGCCCTCGGCCTCGCCGCGAGCCCCGCCACCGCCGTCAGCCGCCCCTTCGGCCGGTACGGCTCCCCGCGCGCCCGCCGCACCCCCGCCACGCTCTACGTCGACCCGCACGGCCGCGGCGACTTCACCTCCGTGCAGGCCGCCGTCACCGCCGCCACCGGCCCCGGCTGGACGCTCGTCCTCGCCCCCGGCACCTACCGGGAGACGGTCACCCTCGACAGCACCCGCACCGGCACCACCTGGATCGGCGCCGCCGAGGACCCCCGCGCCACCGTCATCGTGTACGACAACGCGGCCGGCACCCCCCGGCCCGACGGCTCCGGCACCCACGGCACCAGCGGCTCGGCCACCACCACGGTCGCCGCCGACGGGTTCACCGCCCACCGGATCACCTTCGCCAACGACTGGCTGCGCGCCGACCACCCCGAGTACACCGGCACCCAGGCCGTGGCGATCAAGGTGCAGGGCGACCGCTGCGCCTTCCACCACTGCCGCTTCCTCGGCCACCAGGACACCCTGTACGCCGACACCCGCGACCTGACCCACCTCGCCCGCCAGTACTACGCCCACTGCTACGCCGAGGGCGACGTCGACTTCGTCTTCGGCCGGGCGACCGCCGTCTACGACCACTGCCACTTCCGCACCCTGGTCCGCACCGACCTCGCGGCCCCGCCGTACGGCTTCGTCTTCGCGCCGTCCACGGCGGCCGCCAACCCGCGCGGCTACCTCGTCACGGACAGCCGGATCAGCAGCGAGGCCCCCGACGGCTTCTACAAGCTGGCCCGCCCCTGGGTGCCCAGTTCCGACCCCACCGCCCGCCCCATGCTCACCGTCCGCGGGACCCGCCTCGGCGCCGGCCTCGACGCGGTCGCCCCGTACGCGAACATGCGCGACGCCCACCCGTGGCAGGAGCAGCGCTTCCGGGAGTACCGCAACACCGGCCCCGGCGCCGCCGTCACCGTCCCGGCGAACCGGCCCCAGCTCACCCGCGCCGAGGCCGCCGTCCACACCCGCGCCGCCCACCTGGGCGACTGGCGGCCGTATGCCCGGCCCTGAGCCGGAGCCGCCCGCCGGCGCGGACCTGCACCGGGCGCTCCTGGACGAGCTGCGCTTCCCGCTCGCCTGGGGCACCGCGCCCGAGCGGGACTTCGCGGCCTGGCGGCGCGCCGCGCGGCGGACGGTCGAGGACCACCTCCTCGTCGACGACCAGCAGGGCGTCCCGTACGCGCCGGAGTTCACCGACGGGCCCGAGGGCGAGGGTTACCGGCGGCAGACGGTGGCCCTCTCCCTCACCCGTCACACCCGGGTCCGCGGCAGCCTGCTCACCCCGCACGGCACCGGCCCCTTCCCGGCGGTGCTGCTCCTGCACGACCACGGCGGGCGGTTCGACATCGGCCGGGAGAAGTGCGTCCGCCCCTGGGACGGGGGCCCGGCCCGGCTCGCCTCCGCCGAGGAGTGGGCGCGGCGGCACTTCAGCGGCCGGTTCCCCGGCGACGAACTCGCCCGGCGCGGTTACGCGGTGCTCTGCCTGGACGCCCTCGGCTGGGGCGACCGCGGTCCCGTCGGCTACGAGCGGCAGCAGGCCCTGGCCGCCCACCTCTTCCACCTGGGCTCCTCCCTCGCCGGGCTGATGGCCCGCGAGGACGTCCGCGCCGCCGGGTTCCTGGCCGGCCTGGACCGCGTCGACGCCCGGCGGGTGGCCGCCCTCGGCTTCTCCCTGGGCGGCTACCGGGCCTGGCAGACCGCCGCCCTCACCGAGGACGTCGCCGCCGCCGTCTGCGTGGCCTGGACGACCGGCCTCAAGGAGATGCTGGCGCCCGGCGGCAACGCGCTGCGCGGGCAGTCCGCGTACTACACGCTCCACCCCGGCCTCTCCCGGTACCTCGACCTCCCCGACGTGGCGGGCATCGCCGCGCCCCGGCCGATGTACTTCCTCACCGGCGCCCGGGACCCGCTGTTCACCCCGGAAGGGGTGTCGGTGGCGTACGCCAAGCTGCGGGCCGTCTGGGAGTCGTGCGGCGCCGGGGACCGGCTGCGCACCGAGCTGCGCCCGGACACCGCCCACGAGTTCACCGCTCCCGTGCAGGACGACGTCTTCGCCTGGCTGGACTCGGTGCTGTGACCGCCCGCCCCCGGTCCGCCGCCGTCACCGGGCGGCGGACCGGGGACGTCCCGGCTCAGTCGTGGCTGATGTCCGAGGCGCTGTACCGGCAGTACGTGCCGTCCGGGCCGGAGCCCGTCTTCGTGGGCTCGTCGCCGTCGTCGTTGCCGGTGTAGCGGACGCAGGGTTCGATGTCCCGGTCGTCGTCGCCGTGGACGCGGATGCCCGACAGGGTCGCGGTGTCGCCGTAGTTGGTGTTGATGCCGGCGAGCGCCTTGCCGGGCGCCGTGACGTCGAGGTCGCTCAGCACGATCGTCCGCTTGTACTGCGTGGAGCAGTTGCCGCAGGAGCGGACCAGCTTGCCGAAGTCCTCGACCTGGAACCCGGTCACGGTGAGCTTCCCGGCGCCGTTGAACTGGAGCACCTTGTCGTCGGCCTTCTTCGCGCCGCCCCCGGTCACCTTGTACGTCGCCGAGGACGACGTGCCCTTGAAGGTGGCGGCGTCCTCGCCGACATCGGTCCACCACACGTTCTGGAGCGTGCAGGAGCCCTTGCAGTGGACGCCGTCGGCGGCCGGGGAGCCGATGACGACGTTCTTCAGCACCGCGCCGTCGGCCAGTTCGAAGAGCGGGTCCTGGCCCTCCTCCTGGCCGTCGCCGCCGAGGCCGCCGGTGCCGTAGAAGTTCTTCAGCGCGCCGTCGTAGGTGCCCGACACCTTGATGGTGGCGGAGACGGCCTGCTTGCCGCTGGGGGTGGGCCAGGCCGTGGCGGCACCGGCGGTGGAGAGCATCGAGGTGGTGACGATCGCGGCGCCGGTGAGGCCGAACGCGGCGGCGCCGGCGAGCACCGCCCGGCGGCGGGAGGTCCGGCGGCGGTGGCCGGCGCGCTGTGCGACTCGTACGGTCATGACAGATCCTTGCGTGAGGGAAGGTGTTCCTGGTCCTTGCCTCTCCTGGTCGCCGCCGGACCGCGCCGGGTTGCCGCCCGCGCCGGCCCGGTCAGTCCGTGCCGTCGGCGCGGGGCGCGAAGTCGCCCGCCACCGACAGGCTGCCGGTGCCCGTGGCGGCGGTCGCCGCGTAGCTGTCGTCCCCCGCGTCCCGGCCGCCGCGCGCGTGGTCGTACTGCCCGGCGAACACCCAGGTGCCCGCCGGCACCGTGCGGCCCTCCTCGAGCGTCCAGGTGTATTCGAGGAAGCCGTCGCGGACGTCCACGGACAGGGCGAAGTCGTCCTCGGGCAGCGACCGCCAGGCGCCGGTCGAGGTGACCCCGGGGGTGCGGGCGATCCGCAGCCGGACGGTGAGGGCGGTCAGCGGTTCGGCCGTCTTCAGCGTCACGTTGCTCTGCGCCCAGAACGCGTTGCTGTGCGGGTCGACCGAGCCGTCCGACCACAGCGGACCGTCCTCGACCCGGCCGGCGGCGGGCGGCCGGGCGGAGCCGGTGGGGGAGACGGGCGCGGCGGGGGTGGGGCTCGCGGAGGGGGGCGGGCCGGCCGTGCCGCCCCCGGTCGGTGCCGCCGCCGGTGACGCGGGCGCGGAGGCGGTCGGTGCCGGTGTCGCGGCCGGCATCGGTGCCGGCGGGACCGCGACCGTGCGGTGCGCGGGGCCCGGGTCGCGGAGCACGGCGGCGACCGTGCAGCCGCCCGCCGCGAGGACGCCGGCCACCGCCGCGGTGGCCCCCGCCACCCGCACCCAGCCACGCACGGGGGGTCGCGCGGCCCCACGCCCGGCGGACCCGGCCATGCCGCGCTCCACCCGGGCCAGCATCCGCGCCCGGTCGGGCTCGTGCGCCCCGGCCGCCTCCCGCAGCCGGGCCCGCACCTCCTCATGCCCGTCCCGCCGCACCGTCACCGGTCCCCTTCCCCGGCCGTGCCGGTGCCTGGCCCCACGTCTACACCCGTCCCGGCCGGGGCGTCGCCCCCGCGGCCGCGCGCATCCTCGGCGCGGCCCGTTCCGTGCCCAGCCTCCGCTGGAGTTCGGCCATCGCCTTGGAGGTCTGGCTCTTCACCGTACCCACCGAGACGCCCAGCGCGAGCGCGGTGTCCTTCTCCGACAGGTCGAAGGCGTGCCGCAGCACCACACAGGCCCGCTTGCGGAACGGCAGCGCCCGCAGCGCCTCCTGGACGTCGACGACCCCGGCCACGTCCGGGTTCTCGGCGCGTTCCTCGCGCTGCGACCAGAACAGGGCGACGCGCCGGCGCTCCCGCACCGCGCTGCGCGCCCGGGTCCGGGCCAGGTTGGCGACGACCCCGCGGGCGTAGGCCACGGGCCGGTCGGCGGCGCGCACCCGGTCCCAGCGGTGCCAGAGCGCCAGCAGCGCGTCCGCCGCCAGGTCGTCGGCGATGTCCGGCTCACCCGTCAGCAGACGGGCCAGCCGGGAGAGTTCGGCGTAGTGGCGCTCGAAGAAGTCATGGAACTCCACGGAGGCGTCGTCGTCGACGACTGTGCCCACGGACGGTCCCTCCTCGCGGCGGCTTCCCGGCGTCGGACGACCGCGCACCGGGCGGGGTGCGGCACTGTACCAGCGTTCCCCGGACATTTGTACGGTTAGTCGAACGCCGTATGGCGGGTCGAACCAGGCGGTGCCGACCGGGAGATGGGGCACGGGCGGGTGTCCAGGTGCGGCCGGGCCGCCGCCGTCCGCCGTCTTCCAGGGCGGTGACCAGGCGGACCGGCGCGGGCGGCGGGGCTCGCCGAGGACGTCTGCGAGATCCCCGGAACGAGCCGAACCGGCCCCCGACGCCCTCCCGCCCGGCCGGGGCCGCTCACCCGGCCAGCGCCGCCTCCATCATCGCCTTGGCCACCGGTGCCGCCAGCCCGTTGCCGCTGACCTCGGAGCGGGCCGCGTCGGACTGCTCGACCATCACGGCGACGGCGACCTCCTCGCCCGTCGAGTCCGACTTCGCGTACGAGGTGAACCAGGCGTACGGCGTCTTGCTGTTGTTCTCGCCGTGCTGCGCGGTGCCCGTCTTGCCGCCCACCGTCGCGCCGTCGATCCGCGCGTTGGAACCGGTGCCGTCCTCGACCACCGTCCGCATCGCCGACCGGAGCTGCGCCGCGGTGTCCGCGCTGATGATCCGCTCGGTGCCCGCGTTCTCGTCGTAGTCCTCCAGCACGTCACCGCCGCTGTCGGTGGTCTGCGCCACCATGTGCGGGGAGACCAGCTCGCCGCCGTTGGCGATGGCGGCGGAGACCATCGCCATCTGCAGCGGCGTCGCCGTCACGTCGAACTGCCCGATGCCCGACAGGCCCGTCTGCGCCTTGTCCATGTCCTTCGGGTACACGCTGGTGTACGCCCGGACCGGCACGTCCTGCTCGTCGTCGTTGAAGCCGTACTTCTCCGCCATCGCCCGCACCTTGTCCTGGCCCAGGTCGACGGCCATCTTGCCGAAGACGTTGTTGCAGGAGTACTGGAGGGCGACCCGGATCGAGGCGTTCTCGCAGGGCGCGGAGGGGTTCTCGTTGGTCAGCGGCGTGACCGTGCCCGGCAGGGTGTACGGGTCGGGGCTGTCGGTCCTCTCGTCCACCGACGTGTACAGCCCGTCCTCCAGCGCGGCCGACGCCACCACCAGCTTGAACGTCGAGCCCGGCGGCAGCGGCTGGCGCAGCGCGCGGTTGGTCAGCGGCTTGTCCGCGTCCGCGTTCAGCTTCTTCCACGCGGCCCCGGCCGTGTCGGCGTCGGTCAGCGAGGACGGGTCGTACGACGGCGTGGAGACCACGCCGAGGATGCGGCCCGTCCTCGGGTCCATCGCCACGGCGGCGCCCTTGGTGTCGCCCAGCGCCTCGTACCCGGCCTTCTGCACGGCCGGGTCGATCGTCGTGATCACGTTCCCCGGGTCGGCCCGCTTGCCGGTGACGGTGTCCACCACCGTGTCCAGCCGCGGGTCGGTGCCGTTGAGGAGATCCTCGTAGATCCCCTCCAGCTGGGTCGGCGCGTACGCCTGCGAGGCGTAGCCCGTCACCGCCGCGTACAGCGGGCCGTCCGGGTACGTGCGCTTGTAGGCGAGGTCGCTGCCCTCCGTCCGGGCCGAGCCGGTGACCGCCTCGCCGGCCACGACGATGTTGCCCAGCGGCTCCGCGTACGTCTGGATCGCGTTGCGCCGGTTGTGCTGGTCGTCCGCTAGTGCCTGGCCCTCGTAGAACTGCACCCAGGTCGCCCGCACCAGCAGGGCGAGCACCAGGAGCAGCGTGAAGACCGAAGCGCGCCTGATCGTCTTGTTCATCCCGCCCAGGACGACGAGGGGCGGGAGGGAAACGTTCCCTCCCGCCCGTTTTCTCATCTTCGTCTCATGAACGCCCCGGCGCCCGCACCCGGGTCACAGTCTCCGGGTGGCCAGCAGCAGGCGGTCGCGGGCGTCGAAGAGCGCGTCCTTGACCAGTTGCTCGTGCGCCGGGGTGAGCCGCGCCACCGGCACCGAGCAGCTGATCGCGTCCCGCGCGGGGGTGCGGTAGGGGACCGCCACGCCGAAGCAGCGCAGCCCCAGCGTGTTCTCCTCGCGGTCCACCGCGAAGCCCTGCTCCCGGATCTGGCGCAGCTCCTCGATGAGCTCCTCCCGGTCGGTGAGGGTGTGCTCGGTCAGCGCCGGCAGCGTCTCGGGAAGCATCTTGCGGACCTGCTCGTCGGTGTACGTGCTCAGCAACGCCTTGCCCAGCGAGGTGGAGTGGGCGGGCAGCCGGCGGCCGACGCGGGTGAAGGGGCGCAGGTAGTGCTGGGACTGGCGGGTGGCGAGGTAGACCACGTTGGTGCCGTCGAGGCGGGCCAGGTGGATGGTCTCGGTGGTGTCGTCGCTCAGCCGGTCCAGGGTCGGCCGGGCCGCCGCGACCACCTCGTCGCCGTCGATGTAGGAGGTGCCGACCAGCAGTGCCCGCACCCCGATGCCGTACCGCGTGCCGGTGGCGTCCGTCTCCACCCAGCCGAGGTCGACCAGCGTGCGCAGCAGCATGTACAGACTCGACTTGGGATACCCGACGGCCTCCTGGACGGAGGCGAGGGAGTGCATGCCGGGGCGCCCGGCGAAGTACTCCAGCAGTTCGACGGTCCGCACGGCGGACTTGACCTGCGCTCCGCCGCCTGTCTCGCCTGTCGGCATCGGCCTTGACCCCTTCGTCGGACGGGAAATAGTCTCGCAGCGTATTCATCAATGGAGACAGCGTTCAGTATATCGAACGTCCCTAGATCTGGAGGGACCCGCGGTGGCAGCAGCACCAGTCTGGAGTGTCGACCCCCGTACCGGGAAGCAGCGTGAACAGGTCGCGGTGGAGGCGACGGCCCAGGAGGTGGACGCCGCCGTCCGCGCCGCGCACGACGTCCGCGCGGCGCTGGCCGACCGCGCCGTCCGCGCCGCCTTCCTGCGCACCGCCGCCGACGAGCTGGAGGCCGCCAAGGACTCGCTCGTAGAGGTCGCCGACGCCGAGACGGCCCTCAGCCCGGTCCGGCTGGGCGGCGAACTCGCCCGCACCTGCTATCAGTTGCGCGCCTTCGCGAAGATCGTCGACGAGGGCGAGTTCCTCGGCGTCGTCATCGACCACCCCGACGACACCGCGACGCCGCCCATCCCCGACCTGCGCCGCTACAAGGTGCCGCTCGGCGTGGTCGCCGTCTACTCGGCCTCCAACTTCCCCTTCGCCTTCTCCGTCCCCGGCGGCGACACCGCGAGCGCGCTCGCGGCCGGCTGCCCGGTCGTGGTCAAGGCCCACCCCGACCACCCGGCCCTGTCCGAGCTGGTCGCCTCGGTGCTGCGGCGGGCCGCCGCCCGGCACGACATCCCCGCGGGCGTCCTCGGCCTGGTGCACGGCTTCGAGGCCGGTATCGAGCTGATCAAGCACCCGCTGATCGCGGCGGCCGGCTTCACCGGCTCGGTGCGCGGCGGACGCGCCCTGTTCGACGCGGCGGCGGCCCGCCCCGTGCCGATCCCCTTCCACGGCGAGCTGGGCTCCCTGAACCCGGTGGTGGTCACCGAGGCCGCCGCGGCCGAGCGCCCCGAGGCGATCGGCACCGGGCTGGCCGGGTCGATGACGATGGGCGTCGGGCAGTTCTGCGTCAAGCCCGGCCTGGTCCTCGCGCCCTCCGGCGCGGCCGGCGACCAGCTCGTCAAGTCGCTCACCGAGGCCGTCAGCGACACCGCCGCCGGGGTCCTGCTCGACCACCGCATGCGGGACAACTTCATCGCCGGGGTCGCCGAGCGGGCCGCGCTGCCCGACGTCGACTCCCCGGTGACCCCGGGCGCCGGCGGCGAGCACACCGTCAGCCCCGGCTTCCTCACCGTGCCGGCGAGCCGGCTGGCGCGGGAAGGGGAGTACGACCTCCTCCTGGAGGAATGCTTCGGCCCGGTCACGGTCGTGGTCCGCTACGAGGACCAGGGCGAGGTCGAGGCCGTGCTCTCCCGGCTGCCGGGCAACCTGACGGCGACGGTCCACCTGTCCTCCGGCGAGGCCGCCGGCGAGGGACGGGGCGCGGAGATCCTCCGGGAGCTGACGCCGCTGGCGGGGCGCGTGCTGGTCAACGCGTGGCCGACGGGGGTCGCGGTGGCGCCGGCCCAGCACCACGGCGGGCCCTACCCGGCGACGACGTCGACGTCCACCTCGGTGGGCGGCACGGCGATCGAGCGGTGGCTGCGGCCGGTCGTGTACCAGAACACGCCGGAGGCGCTGCTGCCGGTGGAGCTGCGGGACGCGAACGAGCTGGGGCTGCCCCGGCGGTTCAACGGGGTCCTGGAGCGGTAGGACCCGCCGGCCGGCCCGCGGGGCCGCACATCGCCGCGGCCCCGCGCCCGGGGGGAGCGGGAATACCACCCGGCGCCGCGAAGTTGCCGCGGGCATGCGTGTAGAGATCTGGTCGGACATCGCCTGCCCCTGGTGCTACGTCGGCAAGGCCCGGTTCGAGAAGGCCCTCGGGGAGTTCCCGCACCGGGACGGGGTCGAGGTGGTGCACCGGTCGTTCGAGCTGGACCCGGGGCGCGGCAAGGACGACGTGGAGCCGGTGCTCGGCATGCTCACCGCCAAGTACGGCATGAGCGAGGCCCAGGCGCAGGCGGGGGAGGACAACCTCGGCGCGCAGGCCGCCGCCGAGGGACTGCCGTACCGCACGCGCGGCCGGGACCACGGCTCCACCTTCGACATGCACCGGCTGCTGCACTTCGCCGAGGCGGCGGGGAAGCGGGAGGCGCTCCTCGACGCGTTCTACCGCGCCAACTTCGCCGAGGAGCGGTCCGTCTTCGCCGACGACGAGCGGCTGGTCGAGCTGGCCGTCGCCGTCGGCCTCGACGCCGAGGGCGCCCGCGCGGTGCTCGCCGACCCCGCCGCCCACGCCGAGGACGTACGGGCCGACGAGCGGGAGGCCGCGCGGCTCGGGGCGCGGGGTGTGCCGTTCTTCGTCCTCGACCGGGCCTACGGCGTCTCCGGCGCCCAGCCCGTCGAGGTCTTCGCGCGGGCACTCGACCGGGCCTGGCAGGCGCGGACCCCGCTCGCCATGGTCCAGGGCGACGGCGACGCCTGCGGTCCCGACGGCTGCGCGGTGCCCGGGGCCTGACGGACGGCCTGGTGGACGGGGGGACCGCCGGGGCCGCACAGTGAGAGGCATGCAGACCTTCGAGCGTCTCGTCCGTGCCGAGTTCCAGCCGAAGACCGTCTACCTGAACACCGCCACCCTGGGGCTGCTGCCCGCCCGGTCCGTCGCCGCGATCCGGGACGCGGTCGCGGACATGGCGGACGGGCGGCCGGTGGACCTGTTCGCCGACGTGGAGGCGGCCCGCGCCGCCTTCGCCCGGATCGCCGGGGTGCCGGCCGGCCGGGTCGCCGCCGGGGCGTCCGTCGCCGTCTACAGCGGCCTGGTCGCCGCCTCGCTGCCCGCGGGCGCCGAGGTCCTCACCGCCGAGGACGACTTCGCCTCCCTGGTCAACCCCTTCCACATGCGCGACGACCTGAAGGTGCGCGCCGTACCGCTGGAGCGGATCGCCGAGTCGGTCGGCCCGGACACCGCCCTCGTCGCCGTCAGCGCCGTCCAGTCCGCCGACGGCCGCCTCGTGGACCTGCCCGCGCTGCGCGCCGCCGCCCGTGCGCACGGCGCGCGGCTCTTCCTGGACGCCTCCCAGTCGGCCGGCTGGCTGCCGCTGGCCGCCGGTGACGCGGACTACGTCGCCGTCGTCGCCTACAAGTGGGTGCTCTGCCCGCGCGGCGTCGCCTTCCTCGTCGTCCCGGAGGACCTGGGCGGGCTGCCGCCGCTGTTCGCCGGGTGGGCCGCGGGCGAGCACCCCTGGCGGAGCACCTACGGCCCGGTGCGGGAACTGGCCCGCTCCGCCCGGCGGTTCGACGAGAGCCCGGCCCTGCTGCCCTACACCGCCGCCCGGCACTCCCTGGCCCTGGTCGAGGAGCTGGGGGTGGGCGCCGTGCACGCCCATGACCTCGCGCTCGCCGACCGGTTCCGGGCCGGGCTGGCCCGGCTGGGGCACGCACCGGTGCCGGCACCGGGCTCGGCGATCGTGTCGGTGCCCGGCCTCGGCCACCGGCAGGCCGGGCTGAGCCGGGCCGGGATCGAGGTCTCCGACCGGGCGGGGAACCTGCGCGCCGCGTTCCACGTGTACAACACGGACGCCGACGTCGACCGGCTGCTGGACGCTCTGTAGAGGCCGGGACGGACGGCGGGCCGGTGCCTCCCGTACCGGACGGGGGAGGCACCGGTCCGAAGGACGGTCAGCGGCGGTTCACCGCACCGGCGTGAAGTCCCGGGCGCCGATGAACTCGGGCCGCCGTACCGGCGCCGCGAACGGCTCCACCGCCGTGTTCTCCACGCTGTTGAACACGATGAAGACGTTGCTGCGCGGGAACGGGGTGATGTTGTCGCCCGAGCCGTGCATGGCGTTGCAGTCGAACCAGGTGGCCGAACCGGCCTTGCCGGTGAACAGCTTGATGCCGTGCTCGGAGGCCATCGCGGTCAGCGCCTCGTCGGAGGGGGTGCCCGCGTCCTGCATCTGGAGCGACTTCTTGTAGTTGTCCTTCGGCGTCTCGCCGGCGCACCCGAGGAACGTCTTGTGCGACCCCGGCATGATCATGAGCCCGCCGTTGGTGTCGTGGTTCTCGGTCAGCGCGATCGACACCGACACCGTGCGCATGCGCGGCAGGCCGTCCTCGGCGTGCCAGGTCTCGAAGTCCGAGTGCCAGTAGAAGCCGCTGGCGCCGAACCCCGGCTTGACGTTGATCCGCGACTGGTGGACGTAGACGTCCGAGCCGAGGATCTGCCGGGCGCGGCCCACGACCCGCTCGTCGCGCACCAGCCGCGCGAAGACCTCGCTGATCCGGTGCACCTCGAAGACGGACCGGATCTCCTTGGACTGCGGCTCGACGATGGAGCGTTCGTCGGCGCGGATCTCCGGGCTGCCGACGAGGCGGTCCAGTTCCTCCCGGTAGACGGCGACCTCGTCCGGCGTGAGGAGCTGGTCGATGGCGAAGAAGCCGTCGCGCTCGAAGGACTGGAGGTCACCCGGCCCGAACGGCCCGGGCGCGTCGGGCGCGCCCCAGACGACCGGGTCCTGCCGGGGGGTGGACACCTCGGTGGCGCCCCGGGTGGGGTAGAGATCGGTGACGGTGGTGGTCGTCGCGGTCACGGTTCCTCACACCTCCTCGGTGAGCAGCGGGTACGTGCCGTTCTCGTCGTGGTCCTCCCGTCCGGTCACGGGCGGGTTGAACACGCAGATGCAGTGGAAGTCCTCCTTGACCTTGAGCGTGTGCCGCTCGTGGCCGTTCAGGAGGTACATGGTGCCGGGCGTGATGTGGTACGTCTTCCCGGTCTCGCGGTCGGTCAGCTCGGCGTCGCCCTTGGTGCAGACGACGGCCTCGATGTGGTTGGCGTACCACATGTCGGTCGACGTACCCGCGTAGAGGATCGTCTCGTGCACGGAGAAGCCGACGCCCTCCTTGGCGAGGACGATGCGCGTGCTCTCCCAGGTGCCGGACGCGGACTTGACGTGCCGGTCGGTGCCTTTGAACTCGTCGAACGAACGGACGATCACGGTGTGGCGATGCCTCCTCGGTGAGGGTTCTCTCTTGCCGGGCCCGACGGGCGGCGCCCCGGGGGGACGCGGCCGGTCAGACGGTCTCGCGGACGGCGCGGGCGAGGAGCTTCATGCCCTCCTCCAGCTCGTCGGGGGTCAGGGTGAGGGCCGGGAGCAGCTTGACGACCTCGCTCTCCGGCCCGGACGTCTCGATCAGCAGGCCCAGCTCGAAGGCGCGCCCGGCGACCTTGCCGGCGCGTGCCTTGTCGTGGAACTCCAGGCCCCACACCAGGCCGCGGCCCCGGTACTCCTTGATGTCGGCGAGGTTCTCCTCGGTGATGGAGATCAGGTGCTGCTCGACCAGCTCGCCGCGGGCGCGGGTCTGCTTCTCCATGGCGGAGCCGTCCGCCCAGTAGGTCTCCAGGGCGGCGGTCGCGGTGACGAAGGCGGGGTTGTTGCCGCGGAAGGTGCCGTTGTGCTCGCCCGGCTCCCAGACGTCCAGTTCCGGCTTGAACAGGCAGAGCGACATCGGCAGGCCGTAACCGCTGATGGACTTGGAGACGGTCACGATGTCCGGGGTGATGCCGGCCTCCTCGAAGGAGAAGAAGGCGCCGGTGCGGCCGCAGCCCATCTGGATGTCGTCGACGATCAGCAGCATGTCCTGGCGCGCGCACAGGTCGGCCAGGGCGCGCAGCCACTCGGCCCGCGCCACGTTGATGCCGCCCTCGCCCTGCACGGTCTCCACGATCACCGCGGCGGGCTTGTTGAGGCCGGAGCCCTGGTCCTCCAGGAGCCGCTCGAACCACAGGAAGTCCTCGACCGTGCCGTCGAAGTAGTTGTCGAACGGCATCGGGGTGCCGTGCACCAGCGGGATGCCGGCGCCGGCCCGTTTGAAGGCGTTGCCGGTCACCGCGAGCGAGCCCAGCGACATGCCGTGGAAGGCGTTGGTGAAGGAGACGATGGCCTCGCGGCCCTTGACCTTGCGGGCCAGCTTCAGCGCGGCCTCCACCGCGTTGGTGCCCGTCGGGCCCGGGAACATGACCTTGTACGGCAGGTCACGGGGGCGCAGCACCAGGTTCTGGAACGTCTCCAGGAACCGTCGTTTGGCGGTGGTCGACATGTCGAGCCCGTGGGTGACGCCGTCCCGTTCCAGGTAGTCGATCAGGGCCCGTTTCAGCACGGGGTTGTTGTGCCCGTAGTTGAGCGAGCCGGCGCCGGCGAAGAAGTCGAGGTACTCGTGGCCGTCCTCGTCGTACATCCGGCTGCCGTGCGCGCGGTCGAAGACGGTGGGCCAGCCGCGGCAGTAGCTGCGCACCTCGGACTCCAGGGTCTCGAAGACACTCAGGTCGGGCTGGGTGATGGTCACGACGAATCGCTCCTCGATGCGGTGAGGGAAGAGGTGAGGGAAGTCGAAGTCTGGTGGGGGGTCCGGTGTCAGCGGGGGGCGGACAGGGGGCCGATGCGGTACAGGACCTCGGGTTCGTGCGGTCCGTCGGGGAACAGTCCGGCGTCGAACAGCGTCTCGCGCTCCAGCGGGGCGCCGTGGCGCTCCGCGAACGAGGTGAACAGCCGCTGGGAGGGAAGGTTGTCCGGGCTGATGGTCGTCTCCAGCGTGGTCACCGCCCGCTCGGTCACGGTGCGCGCGACCAGACCGTCGAGCAGCGCCGCGGCCAGTCCGCGGCCGCGGTACGCGTCGTCCACCGCCACCTGCCAGATGAGCAGGGTGCCGGGCCGGTCCGGCCGCACATAGCCGGTCACGAAACCGACCGCCGCGCCGCTCGCGTCGCGGGCGACGGCCGAGGTGGCGGCGAAGTCCCGGCACCAGAGCAGATAAGCGTAGGAGGAGTTCAGGTCCAGGACCTTCGAATCCCTCGCTATCCGCCACAGCGCGGCTCCGTCCGCCACGCTCGGACGGTCGATCTGGAGGTCTGCTTGTGCGGCAGTCATGCAAATTGAACTTACCCAGCCGAATTCGAAAATGCATCGCCGGGTGGGGTTACGGATGGGCGTGCCGTGTGTTATCACGCGAGCGCGTGGGGCCGCGCGAGCCGTCGGCGCTTTGGGGGGATTTGCCCGGTACATAAGGGGCAAATCGGTCTGCTTGTGTAACGGGTCACAATCGCGTAACCCGGACGAGACGAGTCCGAAATGCACGCTTCGACGGTGTTGAAATCCAGGCGTTTAGCCTTGGGGAAACCGGGCAGAAGAGAAAGGGAAGCTGCCCTGGAAAGAATTATTGAATTGTGCGTGCCGGTCTTTTCGAAGAAACCCCGAATTCAGGTTCCGTTATGCGGTCCACGCGTCCTCGGCGGCCCGTCGGGCGCCTTCCGGGTCGATCGCGCGGCCCTTCTCGGCCAGCGCGGTCCCCAGCGCCGCCAGCGCGCCGCGCACGACCCCGCGGGTCGCGGCCGGCCCGTAGTGGTTGATCCGGATCATCTCCTTGGCCAGCGCGCCCCCGCCCGCGGCCAGCGGCAGCGCCGGGTCGGTCGCCAGCGCCCGCGCCACCAGCTCCGAGGCGTCCAGACCGGCCGGCGCCCGCAGCGTCGTGGCGACCGGCGCCGCGTCCCGCGCCGCGCGTACGTACGGCTCCAGACCGCCGCCGAGGGCGAGCGCCCCCGCCCGGGTGGCCGCCGCCGCCGAGGCGTGCCGTGCCATCACCTTTCGCGGCCCGGCCTCCTCCAGCCGCTCCAGGCACGCCTCCAGGCCGAGCATCTCCAACTGCGCCGGAGCGTGCGGCAGCACCCTGCGCCCGCCGTCGATCCAGCGCTCCTTCCAGTCGAGGAGCGACAGGTACGACCGGCGCGGCGCCGCCGGGTTCGCGGCCATCCGCGCCCACGCCCGCTCGCTCACCGAGACCGCCGACACCCCGGCCGGACCGCCCAGCGCCTTCTGCGCCCCGATCACGCACAGATCCACGCCCCAGGCGTCCGGCAGCACCGGCTCGGCGCCCACGGACGCCACCGCGTCCAGGTAGAACAGCGCGCCGTGCGCCTTCACCACCTCGCCGATCTCCGCCACCGGGTTGGTGTTCCCGGTCGCCGCCTCGGCGTGCACCAGCGACACGAAACCGATCTCCGGGTGCTCGGCGAACGCCTCCCGCACCCGCTCCGCCGTCACCGCCTCGTCGAACGGCACCGCGAGGTCGTGCACGGTCGCGCCGCAGTCCCGCAGCCAGTCGCCGAAGGTCTGTCCGTACGGTCCCGTGATCACGTTCAGCGCCACGGTGCCCGGCCCGGCCGTCCCGCGGATCGCGCCCTCCAGCGGCAGCAGCGCCTCGCCCTGCGTGATCACCACGTCGTGCGCGGTGCCGAGCAGCCGCGCCACCCGGTCCTCGATCGCGGCGAAACGGGCGGCGCCCAGCGGGGGAAGGTCCAGGAACGGATGTGTCACGGCGGGCTCTCTTCACTGCATACGGCACTGCTCACGGGCGGATGTACGCGGGCGTACGGGTCGAGAGTAACCGCGGGGCGTTCCCCCACTCGCGCCGGAGCCCCTCCGTTGCGACATGGTCACGCCCGGAATCGTGGCTTCCGCCACAGCGGCGCTGATCACCGGGCTGATTGACTCGCCCCGTGTACGCCGTCCTGCTGCTCGTCCTCGTCGCGGCGGTGACGGGCGTCGTCCTCGGCCGCGCGGCCCGCCGCCGCCCCCGGCCGCCGGAGCCCGCCCCCGCCGCTCCGCCCCGGCCGCCCGCCGCCGGGCTCCGCACCCTCGCATGGTGGACCGGCGCGGCGGCCGTCCTCCTGTACCTGTGGGGACTGCTGCACCTGGCCTTCGCGGTGCTGGCGGCGGAGGACGGCGGCACCGGCTCGGCGCCGCTGCGCCCGTGCCGCGCGGCCGCCCACCCGGAGCGCGCGGAACGGGTCACCGGCTACTCGGTGTCCTACCTCCCCCTCCGCTTCCGCTGCGAGACCCCCGACGGCGACGGCTACCCGTCCGACGCCGTCCCCGGATACGTCACCTCCGGCGCCGCCGTCCTCGCCCTGGCCTGCGCCGCCAGCGCGGTCACCGCCGGGTACGCCACCGGGCGAACGGCCCGTGTCCGCACCTGATTAGGCTGCGGGGCATGAGCGATGGCGCGGTGCTGCACGTGACGGGCCGGGTGCTCGTCGGACCGGAGGACGACGACGTCCGCGACGAACTGTGGGTGATCGACGGCCGGATCTCGTACGACCGCCCGGCCGGCGCCCGGGACGTCCGTACCGTCGAGGGCTGGGCGCTGCCCGGCCTGGTCGACGCGCACTGCCACGTCGGCCTGGACCGGCACGGGGCGGTCCCCGACGACGTCGCGGAGCGGCAGGCGCTGGCCGACCGGGACGCCGGCGCGCTGCTGCTGCGCGACGCCGGCTCGCCCTCCGACACCCGCTGGACCGACGCCCGCGAGGACCTCCCGAAGATCATCCGGGCCGGCCGGCACATCGCCCGCACCCGCCGCTACATCCGCGACTACGCCTGGGAGATCGAGCCCGGCGAACTGCCCGCCTACGTCGCCCAGGAGGCCCGGCGCGGCGACGGCTGGGTCAAGCTGGTCGGCGACTGGATCGACCGCGACCTCGGGGACCTGGCCGCCTGCTGGCCCCGGGAGGCGGCCGAGGCGGCCATCGCCGAGGCCCACCGGCTCGGCGCCCGCGTCACCGCCCACTGCTTCGCCGAGGACTCCCTGCGCGACCTGGTGGAAGCGGGCATCGACTGCGTCGAACACGCCACCGGTCTCACCGCCGACCTGGTCCCGCTCTTCGCCGAGCGGGGCGTCGCGATCGTCCCCACCCTGGTCAACATCGCCACCTTCCCCGACCTGGCGGCCGGCGGCGAGGCCAAGTTCCCCCGCTGGTCCGCCCACATCCGCCGGCTCCACGCCCGCCGCTACGACACCGTCCGCGACGCCTACGACGCCGGCGTCCCGGTCTTCGTCGGCACGGACGCGGGCGGCACCCTGCCGCACGGCCTGGCCGCGGCCGAGGTCGCGGAACTCGTCACCGCCGGACTCCCGCCCCTGCGCGCCCTGTCGGCGGCCACCTGGGCCGCCCGCGCCTGGCTCGGCCGTCCCGGCCTGGAGGAGGGCGCGGCGGCCGACCTGGTCGTGTACGAACGGGACCCGCGCACCGACGTCCGCGTGCTGGCCGCACCGGCCCGGGTGGTGCTGAACGGGCGCGTGGTGGGCTGACCCGCCGGGGAGCCCGGCCGGCACCACCGGGCCGGCGCCCGGCCGGGCCGGCGTCCCCGGCCGAGCGGGGCGGCCGGCCGGTCACCCCGTGGCCCGGTCCAGCGCCCGCAGGAACCCGTCCGTCGTCGCCCGGTCCCGGACCGCGAGCCGCAGCCACTCCTCGCCCAGCCCGGGAAAGGTGTCCCCGCGCCGGACCGCGTACCCCAGCTCGCGCAGCCGCCGCCGCACCCCGGCCGCCCCCGGCAGCCGGACCAGGACGAACGGCCCCTCGGCGGGCTCCACCACCGCCAGGCCCCGGCCGGTGAACTCCGCCAGCCCGGCGACCAGCCGCTCCCGGTCGGCGGCGACCCGGTGCGCGGCGTGCGCGGCCTCCGCCACCGCCCGCGGCCCCACGCACGCCTCGGCCGCGACCAGTGCCGGCGCGGACACCGGCCACAGCGGCTGCGCCCGCTCCAGCGCCGCCACCGTCTCCGGCGCGGCCAGCGCGTAGCCGATCCGCAGCCCGGCCAGGCCCCAGGTCTTGGTGAGGCTGCGCAGCACCACCAGACCGGGCACGTCCGTGCGGCCGGCCAGCGCCTCCCGCTCACCCGGCACCGCGTCCATGAACGCCTCGTCCACCACCAGCGTCCGCCCGGGCCGGGCCAGCGCGGCGAGCGCGGCGGCGGGGTGCAGGACGGACGTCGGATTGGTCGGGTTGCCGACCACCACCAGGTCGGCGTCGTCCGGGACGGCCGCCGGGTCCAGCCGGAAACCGTCCGCCGCGCGCAGCAGCACCCGGTCGACCGTGTGCCCCGCGTCCCGCAGCGCCGCCTCCGGCTCCGTGAACTGCGGATGCACCACCACCGGCCGGCGCACCTTCAGTGCCCGCGCCAGCAGCACGAACGCCTCCGCCGCGCCCGCCGTCAGCAGCACCCGCTCCGCCGGCAGCCCGTGCCGCGCCGCCACCGCCGCCCGCGCCGCCCGCCCGTCCGGGTAGGCGGCGAGCGAGCCCAGGGACTCCGCGAGCCGCTCGCGCAGCCACCGCGGCGGCGTGCCCGCGCGGACGTTGACCGCGAGGTCCACCAGCGCCGAACCGTCGTCCCGGACCTCGGCGTCGCCGTGGTGGCGCAGATCGGGGCCGCCCTCAGTGGGCATGGGAGTGCACGTGCCCGTGCCCGTGGTGGTGATGGCCGTCGTCGTCCGGGTGGAAGTGCGGCTGCTGCGGCGCCCCCACCTTGTCCTCGAACCCGGGCAGCGCGATCCGGTACACGCACGAGTCGCAGTTCATCCGGAGATCCCCGCCGACCGCCTCCTCGTACCGCTCCCACACCAGGTCGAGCAGTTCCGGCTCGGGACCGATGACGTCCGCCGAGCGCACCGCCGTCCCCGGGTGCGCGGCGGCCCACTCCTCGGTCTGGAACCGGACCCGGTCCGGGAGGATGCCGGTGAACAGGAAGTACGGCAGCACCACGATCCGCTCGGCGCCGAGCCGCGCGCACCGCTCCAGGCCGCCCGGCACGTCCGGCCGCGCCAGCGACACGAACGCGGTCTCCACGCCCGCGTACCCGCGGCCCTCCCACAGCAGCCGCGCCGCCTTGAACACCTCGGCGTTGGCGTCCGGGTCCGTCGACCCGCGCCCCACCAGCAGCACGGTCACCCCGGCCGGGTCCCAGGACGGGTCCATCGCCTCGGCCAGCCGCCGCTCCAGCACCCGCAGCAGCGCGGGGTGCGGGCCCAGCGGACGGCCGTAGGTGTACGAGATCCCGGCGTGCCGCTCCTTCTCGCGGGCCAGCGCCGCCGGGATGTCGCCCTTGGCGTGCCCGGCGGAGACCAGCATCAGCGGCACCGCCGCGAACCGGCGCACCCCGCGCTCCACCAGCTCGGCCACCACGTCGCCCAGCGGCGGCGGGGACAGCTCGATGAAACCGCCGGCGACGGGCAGTCCGGGGTGGCGGCGGCCCAGCTCGCGCACGAAGTCACGGAACGCCTCGGCCCCGGCGTCGTCCCGGGTGCCGTGGCCGGCGATGAGCAGGGCGGGCGGGGTGGTCACGGTCTCTCCTCGGGGCGAAGGGTTCGGTACGGGGGTCATCGGGTGCTCTCCTGCCAGCGGTAGCCGCGCGGCGTCACCATCCGGCCCGCGATCTCGCGGGTGGCGGTGTTGCCCACCGTCACGACGGTCATCATGTCGACGGTCGCCGGGTCCAGCGCGGCCAGTGTCGTCAGCCGGGCGGACTCGTCGGCGCGGGAGGCGTTGCGCACCACCCCGACCGGGGTGGCGGGCGCGCGGTGCTCCGCGAGGATCGCCAGCGCCTTCGGCAACTGCCAGTCGCGGCCCCGGCTGCGCGGGTTGTAGAACGTCACCACCAGGTCGGCCCCGGCCGCCGCGCGCACCCGGCGTTCGATGACCTCCCACGGCGTGTGCAGGTCGGACAGGCTGATGGAGACGTGGTCGTGGCCGAGCGGGGCGCCGAGCACCGCCCCGGCCGCGAGCGCCGCCGTCACCCCCGGCACCCCGACCACGTCGATGTCGTCGGACGCCTCCGCGAGGGCCGGCGAGGCCATCGCGTACACGCCCGCGTCACCGCTGCCGATCAGCGCCACCGCGTGCCCGCGCCGGGCCTCCTCGACCGCCGTACGGGCCCGTTCCTCCTCGGCGCCCAGCCCCGACTCCAGGATCCGGGTGCCGGGGCGCAGCAGGTCCCGGATCTGGTCGACGTACTGGTCCAGGCCGACCAGGACCGACGCCCGGCGCAGTTCGGCGGCGGCGCGCGGGGTGAGCAGGTCCCGGGCGCCCGGGCCGAGGCCGACCACGGCGAGCCGGCCGCGCCCGGGACGCCGTACGACCGCGCAGGTCGCCGTCGCGGGGCGGCCGTCGGCGCGTACCGACTTCCGCTTGGGAACGAGGAGTTCACCGCCCCGGCGCAGCGCCGCGGCCTCCGCGACCGACGGGGTGCCGACGGCGTCCAGCGGCGCGGCGGACGGGTTCGGGACCGCCACGCCGGCCAGTTCCCCGGCCGGGTACGTCACCAGCGGCACGCCCAGCCGTTCGGCGGCGGCGAGCAGGCCCGGCTCGCCGGCCTTGGCGTCCACGGTGGCCAGCTCGGCGACCGAGGCCGCCGCGAGACCGGCGTCCCGCAGGGCGTCCCCGATCAGCCCGAGCACCTCCTCGGCGGGCGCGCCCCGGGAGGCGCCCACCCCGACCACGAGGGACGGCGGACGCAGCACGGCCTCCCGCTCGCCCGGCTCGACCAGCCGGTCCGTCACCCGGATCGTGTACGCCGCCGCCGTCCCCTCCGGCACGACCGGCAGCGGCGGCAGCGGCCAGGCCACCTCGGCGCGCAGCGCCACCGGCTCCCCGTCCAGCAGCGCCCGGGTCACCCCGGCCACCGCGCCCTCGACGGGCAGCCCGAGGGTGTCCAGGCCGGGCACGTCCACCGCGTCCGTCGCCGTGGTCACCACCGGTTCGGCGCCGAGCACCCCGGCGACCTCCCGGGCCAGGGCGTTGGCCCCGCCGCCGTGCCCGCCGAGCAGCGCCACCGCGAACCGGCCCGCCTCGTCCACGCAGACGATGCCCGGGTCGGTCTCCTTCCCGGCCAGCAGCGGGGCGACGATCCGCACCACCGCGCCGGTCGCCAGGAAGCACACCAGCTGCTCGCACTCGGCGAACGCGGCCCGGACGGCGTCCGCGACGGGACCGCCGTAGACCCGGACGCGTCCGGGCCACGCGGCGGCCAGCCGGTCCCGGGCCGCCGCGCCCGCCGCCGTGGCGGAGACGATGCCGATCACTGGGTGACTCCTTCGTGCTGGTCGTCGGCGCGGCGGGCGCGCAGCGCCCTGCGGGCCTCGGGGTCGGCCCGGCGGAAGCCGTGGAAGTGCCCCGGGTGGTACAGGTGGGAGCGGGTGCCGTGCGCGGCGAGGGCCGGGCCGACCAGGAACAGCGTGTGCTTCCACAGCTTGTGCTCCTTGACGGTCTCCTCCAGCGTCCCGATCGTGCACCGCACGACCAGCTCCTCCGGCCAGGTCGCCTGGTACGCCACCACGACCGGGGTGTCGGTCGGGTAGCCGCCCTCCAGCAGCTCCCGCACCAGCTGCCCGCTGCGGGCGGCGGACAGGAACACCGCCATGGTCGTGCCGTGCCGGGCGAACTCCCGGACCTCCTCACCGGGCGGCATCGGCGTCTTGCCGCCGCCCAGCCGGGTCAGGATCACCGACTGCGCGACCTCCGGAACGGTCAGCTCCCGGCCGGCCAGCGCGGCGACGGCCGAGAACGACGAGACGCCGGGCACGATCTCCGTCGCCACACCGATCTCCGCGCACCGGTCGAGCTGCTCCTGCGTGCCGCCCCACAGCGCCGGGTCACCGGAGTGCACCCGGGCCACGGCGAGGCCCTCGCGGTGGGCGCGCTCGTAGACGGCGACGACGTCCTCCAGCGACATCGTCGCCGAGTCGAGCACCTCGGCGTCCGCGCGCGCGTGCTCCAGCACCTCCGCCTGCACCAGGCTGGCCGCCCAGATCACGACATCGGCGTCGGCGATGGCACGCGCCGCCCGGAACGTCAGCAGATCGGCGGCGCCGGGACCGGCACCGACGAAGGTCACCTTGCCGGCGGGGGCGGCGGCCACGGGTTCGGGGGCCATGGATTCGGGTCCTCTCCTGGACATGTTTACTGCGATTGCCGCTGTCGGAGGCGCGTACGGACACGCCGATCGGATAGCAAGGGCACATGGCGGTCTTCGTCGCGCTCGGCGCGTTCCTGATGACGCTGGCCGGCGGCTGGACGGCACAGCGCGTGACCGACCGCCGCCACCTGGTGCTGGGCCTGGCCGGCGGCCTGATGCTCGGCGTGGTCGGCCTGGACCTGCTGCCGGAGGCGCTGGAGGCCGCCGGCGACGAGGTGTTCGGCGTGCCCGAGGCCCTGCTGCTGTTCGTCGCGGGCTTCCTCCTCGCCCACCTCGTGGAACGCCTGCTGGCCGCGCGCCGGGCCGCGCACGGCGCCGACGAGCACGCCCGCGCCCCGGAGGTGGGCCTGACGGCCGCCGCGGCGATGGTCGGGCACAGCGCGATGGACGGCGTGGCGATCGGCGCCGCCTTCCAGGTCGGCGGCGGCATGGGCGCGGCGGTCGCCATGGCGGTGATCGCCCACGACTTCGCCGACGGCTTCAACACCTACACACTGACCAGCCTCTACGGCAACGCCCGCCGCCGCGCCGTCGCCATGCTGGTCGCCGACGCCTGCGCCCCCGTCCTCGGCGCGGCCTCCACCCTGTTCCTCACCATCCCCGAGCAGGCCCTCGGCGCCTATCTCGGCCTCTTCGGCGGCGTGCTCCTCTATCTCGCCGCCGCCGAGATCCTTCCCGAGGCCCACCACGAGCACCCCGCCCGCTCCACTCTGCTGTGCACGACCGCCGGAGCGGCGTTCATCTGGCTGGTGGTCGGCATCGCGGAGTAGCGGCGCCCCGGTCGCCGTGGTCCCCCCGGCCACCGTGGTCACAGTTTCCCGCCCCGGCCGCCGTCCCGCCGCGCGGGCGCGATCAGCGTCGACAGATACGGCAGGGCGGTGCCGTCGAGGTCACCGGCCGGCCGGATCGACTCCTCCGCCAGCCCGAGCGCCGACCCCCACACCGCGTCCGCCAGCCGCCCGGTCTCCCGCAGCGCCTCGGCCACCTGGGCCGCCTGCCGCCCGAACTTGTACGCCACGACCGTCCCCGGCCCGTGCAGCGCGTCCTTCAGCACGGCCGCCCCGGCCGTCACCGGCACCAGCGTCAGCGGCTCGGTGCCCTCGGTGAGCACGGCACCCGACCGCGCGGCGAGGTCCTGCATGGCGGTGATGCCCGGCACGGTCTCCACGACCGTCCCCGGCACCAGCGCGCCGACCGTCTGCGCGAGATAGGTGAACGTCGAGTACACGTTGGGGTCCCCGATGGTCGCGAAGGCGACCCGGCCGTGCGCGCGCAGCAACCCGGCCACGCGCTCCCCGGCGGCGTCCCAGGCGGCCTCCCGCCGCGCCCGGTCACTGCGCTCGTTGAGCGCGAAGACGACCCGGACGATCTTCTCGGCGCCCACGTAGTGCAGCACGGTCGCCTCGGCCCGGCCCCGCTCACCCGTGTCCATCACGGGGACGACGACGACCTCGGCCGCCCGCAGCGCGTTGACCCCCTTGACGGTCACCAGCTCCGGATCACCGGGGCCCACCCCGACTCCCACCAGATGGCTGCTCATGACGTCCGGCACCTCTCCACGAACCGACGGGCCACACCGGGCTCGGCCGCCCAGTGCGTGTGCAGATAGCTCGCGTGCACACCCCGCTGTACGAAACCCTCGACGCGCCGCTCCGGCGCGCGCACCCCCCACGCCGGAGCCGCCCCGGCCCCCGGCTCCACCACCGTCCGGTGGAACTCGTGCCCCCGCAGCCGTGTCCCGGCGGCGGCCAGCGCGCTGTCCGAGACGGCCACGGCGTCCCGGTAGCCCAGCGTCAGCCGCTCCGACATCCGCGCCGCCGCGTCCAGCACCCCGCACATCGGCCTGCCGTCCAGCTCCCGGCACAGGTACAGCAGCCCCGCGCACTCGGCGGCGACGGGCGCTCCGCGCGCCGCCAGCTCCGCGACCGACGCGCGCAGCGTCGCGTTGGCGGACAGCTCGGCGGCGTACACCTCGGGGAACCCCCCGCCGATCACCAGCCCCGCCGTGTCCTCGGGCAGCCCCTCGTCCCGCAACGGATCGAAGGGGACGACCTCCGCACCGGCGGCGGCCAGCAGCTCCGTGTGCTCGGCATAGGAGAAGCTGAACGCGGCCCCACCGGCGACGGCGACGCGCGGCCTCGCGCCGGGGAGGGCCGGCGAAGGCCCGGGGGTCCAGGGGACGGAGCCCCCTGGCAGGGCCCCGGCGGACCGGGCCAGCGCGACGAGGGCGTCCAGGTCGCACCCCTCGGACACCATCCCCGCCATGGCGGCGACCGCACCGACCGCGTCCCCCCGCCGCTCGGCGACCGGCACCAGCCCGAGATGCCGCGACGGCACGGACACGGCGGCCGCCCGCCGCAGCACCCCCAGCACCGGGAGCCCGACGGAGTCCAGCGCCTCCCGCAGCAGCGCCTCGTGCCGGTCCGACCCGACCTTGTTGAGGATCACGCCCCCGATCCGCACCCCGGGGTCCCAGGACACGAACCCGTGCACCAGCGCCGCCACCGACCGCGACTGCGACGCCGCGTCGACGACCAGCACCACCGGCGCGCCCAGCACCTTCGCGACCTGCGCGGTGGACGCCAGCTCGCCCTCCCCGGCGGCCCCGTCGTACAGCCCCATCACGCCCTCGACGACCGCGAGGTCGCACCCCGCCGCCCCGTGCAGGAACAGCGGAGCGACCAGCTCGGGACCGCACAGGTACGCGTCGAGGTTCCGCCCCGGCCGTCCGGTGGCCAGCGTGTGGTACCCGGGATCGATGTAGTCCGGCCCGACCTTGTGCGGGGACACGGCGAGTCCCCGCGCGGTCAGCGCGGCCATCAGCCCGGTGGCGACGGTGGTCTTCCCGCTGCCGGAGGCCGGCGCGGCGATGACCAGCCGGGGCACGGAGGAGGTCACCACTCGATGCCCCTCTGCCCCTTCTGCCCGGCGTCCATCGGGTGCTTGACCTTGGACATGTCGGTGACCAGGTCGGCGAACCCCACCAGCTTCTCCGGCGCGTTCCGCCCGGTGATCACGACGTGCTGGGTCCCCGGCCGGTCCCGCAGCACCTCCACCACCTCGTCGGTGTCCACCCATCCCCAGTGCATCGGGTAGGCGAACTCGTCCAGCACGTACAGCCTGTACGTCTCGGCCGCCAGGTCCCGCTTGACCTGCTCCCAGCCCTCCCGGGCCTTCTCCTCGTTGTCCATCTGCGCGTCGCGCTGGACCCAGGACCAGCCCTCGCCCATCTTGTGCCAGTCGACGGTCCCGCCCTCGCCGGAGGCGCCCAGCACCCGCAGCGCGTTCTCCTCGCCGACCTTCCACTTCGCCGACTTGACGAACTGGAACACCCCGATCGGCCAGCCCTGGTTCCAGGCCCGCAGCGCCAGCCCGAACGCGGCCGTCGACTTGCCCTTGCCGATGCCCGTGTGCACGACCACCAGCGGACGGTTCCGCCGCTGACGGGTCGTCAGACCGTCGTCCGGTACGACACTCGGCTGTCCCTGCGGCATCAGGCCGCCCTCCTCTGCACGTCCTTGACGAGCCCGGCGATCGAGTCCGCCCGCAGCTCCTCCAGCGTCACCGCCGTCCCGCCCAGCTCACCGGCGAGCCGTCCGGCCAGCCCCAGCCGCACCGGCCCCGCCTCGCAGTCCACGACCACCGAGGCGACCGACTCGGCCGCGAACAGCCGCGCCGCCCGCTCCGCCAGCGCCACCGGTTCCGGACCGCCGGTCGCCCGCCCGTCCGTCACGACGACGACCAGGGGCCGCCGCGCCGGGTCCCGCAGCCGCTCCACCCGCAGCACCTCGTGCGCGCGCAGCAGCCCGGCCGCCAGCGGCGTCCGCCCGCCCGTCGGAAGCGACTCCAGCCGGACCGCCGCCGCGTCCACCGACGACGTCGGCGGCAGCGCCACGTCCGCCGCCGACCCACGGAAGGTCACCAGCCCCACCTTGTCCCGCCGCTGGTAGGCGTCGAGCAGCAGCGACAGCACCGCGCCCTTCACGGCGCTCATCCGCTGCCGCGCCGCCATCGACCCGGAGGCGTCCACGACGAACAGCACGAGGTTGCCCTCCCGGCCCTCCCGCGTCGCCTGCCGCAGATCGTCCCGCCGGACCACCAGGCCCGGACCGCTGCGCCCCCGCGCCCGCTGGTGCGGCGCCGCCGCCCGCACGGTCGCCGCCAGGTGCAGTTTGGTCAGCGCGCCCTTCGGCCGCCGCGCCCCGGTGGTCCGCCCGTGCTCGGTCCGGGCCCGCGACCGCCGCCCGGCGGCCCCCTCGCCCAGACCCGGCACACTCAGCACCCTGGTGCGGAACGGCTCCGCCGCCGGCGCCGGCCGCCGCTCGCCCGCCCCGCCCCCGGACGGCTGCGGTTCGCCCTCGTCCCCGGCCTCGGGACGGGCACCGGTGTCACCGCCCCGGGGCCCCTCCGCGGGCGGCTGCCCACCGCCCCCGCCCGGACCACCGGGACCGTCGGGATCGTCGTCCCCGTCGCCCTGGTCCTCCTGGCCGCCCTGCCCGCCGCCGAACTCCTCCAGCGTCTGGTCCAGCTTGTCCTCGTCCAGACCGGGCGCGTCGAAGGGGTTGCGCCGCCGCCGGTGCGGCAGGGCCAGCAGCGCGGCCTGCCGCACGTCCTCCGCCAGCACCTCCGGCCGCCCGGCCCACGCCGCCAGCGCGGTCGCGGTCCGCGCCATCACGATGTCGGCCCGCATCCCGTCGACCTCGAAGGCCGCGCAGGTCGCCGCGATCTGCCGCAGCGCCCCGTCGCCGAGCCGCACCGACGGCAGCAGTTCCCGCGCCGCCGTGATCCGCGCCCGTACGGCGGCCTCCTCGTCCGCCCAGCGCGCCGCGAACCCGGCCGGGTCGTCGTCGTGGGCGAGCCTGCGCCGTACGACCTCCACCCGCTGGCCGGGCTCGCGGGAGGCGGCGACCTCGACGGTCAGGCCGAACCGGTCGAGGAGCTGCGGGCGCAGCTCGCCCTCCTCCGGGTTCATGGTGCCGACCAGCAGGAACCGCGCCGCGTGCCGCACCGACACGCCCTCGCGCTCGACGTACGACGCGCCCATCGCCGCCGCGTCCAGCAGCAGGTCGACCAGGTGGTCGTGGAGGAGGTTGACCTCGTCGACGTAGAGGATGCCTCGGTGCGCCTGCGCGAGCAGCCCCGGCTCGAACGCCTTCACGCCCTCCGCCAGCGCCCGCTCGATGTCGAGGGCGCCGACCAGGCGGTCCTCGGAGGCGCCGACCGGCAGCTCGACCATCCGGGCCGGCCGCGCCGTGCCGCCGCCCGGCTCGTGCGGCCCGTCCGGGCAGCCCGAGTCGGGCGCGGCCGGGTCACAGGAGAAACGGCACCCGGGGACGACGTCCACCGGCGGCAGCAGCGCCGACAGCGCCCGCACGGCCGTCGACTTGGCGGTGCCCTTCTCGCCGCGCACCAGCACCCCGCCGACCGCCGGGGAGACGGCGTTCAGCAGCAGCGCCAGCCGCAGGTCGTCCTGGCCGACGACGGCCGAGAACGGGAACGGGGTCGTGGTCACTGGTCGTCACCCTCCAAGTCGCCCTCAAGCTCCAGATACGTGGCGCGCAGCCGCTCCAGGGTCTGCGCGTCCGGCTCCGCCCACAGCCCCCGGTCCGCCGCCTCCAGCAGCCGTTCCGTGATGCCGCGCAGCGCCCACGGGTTGGACTTCCTCATGAAGTCCCGGTTCTCCGGGTCGAAGACGTACTCGGCGCTGAGCTTCTCGTACATCCAGTCGTCCACGACCCCGGCCGTCGCGTCGTAGCCGAAGAGGTAGTCCACGGTCGCCGCCATCTCGAAGGCGCCCTTGTAGCCGTGCCGCCGCATCGCCGCCATCCAGCGGGGGTTGACCACCCGGGCCCGGAAGACGCGGTGGGTCTCCTCGCCCAGCGTCCGGGTCCTCACCTGGTCCGGGGTGGCGGAGTCACCGACGTACGCCTCGGGGCTCTCGCCCGTCAGGTGCCGCACCATCGCGACCATGCCGCCGTGGTACTGGAAGTAGTCGTCGGCGTCGACGAGGTCGTGCTCGCGGGTGTCGACGTTCTTCGCGGCCACGGCGATCCGCCGGAACGCCGTCTCCATGTCCCCGCGCGCCGCCCGTCCGTCGAGCCCCCGCCCGTAGGCGTAGCCGCCCCACACCGCGTACACCTCGGCGAGGTCCGCGTCCGAGCGCCAGTTGCGGGCGTCGATCAGCGGCAGCAGACCCGCGCCGTACGCCCCCGGCTTGGAACCGAAGATCCGGGCCGTGGCCCGGCGCCGGTCCCCGTGCCCGGCGGCGTCCTCCTCGACGTGCGCCCGCACGTAGTTGGCGCCGGCGGGCTCGTCCAGCTCCGCCACCGCCCGTACCGCGTCGTCGATCAACGCGACGACGTGCGGGAAGGCGTCCCGGAAGAAGCCGGAGATGCGGACCGTCACGTCGATGCGCGGCCGGCCCAGCTCCGCCACCGGCACGATCTCGAAGCCGGTCACCCGGCGCGAGGCGTCGTCCCACACCGGACGGCAGCCGAGGAGCGCCAGGATCTCGGCGATGTCGTCGCCCTGGGTGCGCATCGCGGACGTGCCCCAGACGGTGAGGCCCACGGACTTCGGGTACTCCCCGGTGTCCGCCAGGTACCGCTGGACCAGGGAGTCCGCGAGCGACTGCCCGACCTCCCAGCTCAGCCGGGACGGGATCGCCTTGGGGTCGACGGAGTAGAAGTTCCGGCCGGTCGGCAGGACGTTGACCAGGCCGCGGGTCGGGGAGCCGGACGGCCCCGCCGGGACGTAACCGCCGTTCAGCGCCCGCAGGATGTGCCCGATCTCGTCCGTGGTCCGGGCGAGCCGCGGCACGACCTCGGCGCAGGCGAACTCCAGCACGGCGACCGCGTCCGGCAGTTCGGTCCCGAGGACCTCCCGCACCAGCGCCGGGACGGCCGCGCGGTCCCAGTCCCGTGCCTCCATGCCCTCCGCGACCCGCCGGCACAGCTGCTCCAGCAGGTCGATCGCGTCGGCGCCGGTCCGCGCCGGGCCGTCCACCAGCCCGGTCAGCTCCGCCGGCACCTTCACCGGGGCGCCCGGCTCGGCCAGCAGTTCCTTCTCCACCAGCCCGAAGTGCGCGGCCAGCGCGGCCCGCAGACCGGGCAGCGCGTTCGCCTGCCCGCCCCACACCTGGGAGGCCCGCAGCACCGCGAGGACCAGGTTGACGCGGGGCTCACCCTCCGGGCCGCCGCCCAGGACGTGCAGGCCGTCGCGGATCTGCACGTCCTTGATCTCGCACAGATAGCCGTCGATGTGCATGACGAACTCGTCGAACGCGTCGTCGTCCGGCTGGTCGTCCACGTGCAGGTCGTGGTGGAGCTCCGCCGCCTTGACCAGCGTCCAGATCTGCGCGCGGACCGCCGGGGCCTTCGCCGGGTCCAGGTCGGAGACGAGCGCGTACTCGTCGAGGAGCTGCTCCAGCTTGGCCAGGTCGCCGTAGGTGTCGGCGCGGGCCATCGGCGGCACCAGGTGGTCCACGACGGTGGCGTGACCGCGCCGCTTGGCCTGGGTGCCCTCACCGGGGTCGTTGACGATGAACGGGTAGATCAGCGGCAGCTCGCCCAGCACCGCGTCCGGCGCGCAGCGGGCGCTCAGCCCCAGCCCCTTGCCGGGCAGCCACTCCATCGTGCCGTGCTTGCCCATGTGCACGATCGCGTCGGCGCCGAAGCTGTTCTCCAGCCAGCGGTAGGCCGCGAGGTAGTGGTGGGAGGGCGGCATGTCGGGGTCGTGGTAGATCGCGATCGGGTTCTCCCCGAAGCCGCGCGGCGGCTGGATCATCACGACGACGTTCCCGAACCGCAGGGACGCCAGCACGATGTCGTCGCCGTCGACGTACAGCGAGCCCGGCGGCTCCCCCCACGCCTCGGTCATGGCGTCCCGCAGCTCCGGGTCGAGCTTCTCGAACCACGCGCGGTAGTCGGCCAGCGGCACCCGCGCCGGGGCCGCCGCCAGCTGGTCCTCCGTCAGCCACTCCACGTCGTGGCCGCCGGCCTCGATCAGCCGGTGGATCAGCTCGTCGCCGTTGTCCGGGTACCCGTCGACCGCGTACCCGGCCGCCCGCAGCGCGTCCAGCACCCGCACCGCCGACGCCGGGGTGTCCAGGCCCACCGCGTTGCCGACCCGCGAGTGCTTGGTCGGGTACGCCGTGAAGACCAGCGCCAGCTTCTTCTCCGCGTTCGCCTTGTGCCGCAGCACCGCGTGCCGTACGGCGATCCCGGCGACCCGCGCGGCCCGCTCGGGGTCGGCCACGTACACCGGGACCTCGTCGGCGCCCTGCTCCTTGAAGGAGAACGGCACCGTGACCAGCCGGCCGTCGAACTCGGGGATCGCGACCTGCATCGCCGCGTCCATGGGGGAGAGGGCGGCGTCGGACGCCTCCCAGGCCGCCCTGGACGAGGTGAGGCAGAGCCCCTGGAGCACGGGGACGTCCAGGTCGGCCAGCGCCCCGATGTCCCACGCCTCCTCGTCGCCGCCCGCCGACGCCTGCGAGGCGTGCGTGCCGCCGGCCGCGAGGACGGTGGCGACCAGGGCGTCCGCCCGGCCGAGCAGCTCGTACAGCCCGGCGTCGGCGCCGCGCAGCGAACCGCAGTACACCGGGAGCGCGTTGGCGCCCCTCGCCTCGACGGCGTCGCACAGGGTGTCCACGAAGGCGGTGTTGCCGCTCAGCTCGTGCGCCCGGTAGAAGAGCACGCCGACGGTCGGGCGGCCCTCGACGTACGGGCGTTCGCCGTGCACGCCGTACTCCGGCATGGCACGCGGCCCGTCGAAGCCCTCGCCGGTCAGCAGCACGGTGTCGGAGAGGAACCGGGCCAGCTGGGCGAGGTTCTCCGGGCCGCCCTCGACGAGGTAGCGCAGCGCCTCGGCCACCACGCCGGCCGGCACCGACGACTCGGCCATCAGCTCCGCGTCCGGCACCGACTCGCCGCCGAGCAGCACCGTGGGGATGCCCGACGCCTTCAGCGCGGCGAGCCCGTCCTCCCAGGCCCGCTTGCCGCCCAGCAGCCGGACGACGGCGAGGTCGGCGCCCTCGACCAGGGCGGGCAGCTCCTCGCGGACGTCGACGCGGGTCGGGTTGCCGATCCGGTAGGCGGCGTCCGACGCGCGGGCCGCCAGCAGGTCCGTGTCGGCGGTCGACAACAACAACACTGTGCTCATGCGGGCGCTCCCGGTGGAATGAAAGGCAGTCCTTGTGGCGCGCCGGACTCGATGAGCCGCCACAGCGCGTCCGTGTCCGCGTGCTGTTCGATCAGGTCGCCGAGCCGGTCGAGCTGCTCCTCGCGCAGCGCGGCGAAGCTCGTGGCCGGGGCCGGTACGAAGCGGCGGCCCGCGGCGGCGGCCACCTCGCGCAGGAACGCCCGCCGGAACCCGTCCGACTCCAGCGAACCGTGCCAGTGCGTGCCCCAGGTCTGGCCGACCCGGCACCCGTCCAGGAAGGGGGCGCCGCCCATGACCTCGGCGACGCCGTGATGGATCTCGTACCCCTCGACGGGTTCGCCCAGGGCCGTGCCGACCGGCCGGGTGAGCGTCTTCTCCGCCGCGAACCGCACGCGTACGGGCAGCAGTCCGAGCCCGTCGACGTGCCCGGCGCGCGACTCGACGTCGTCCTCGATGTGCTCCCCGAGGAGCTGGAAACCGCCGCAGATGCCGAGGACGGGCCGCCCCTCGGCGGCCCGGCGCGCCAGGGCGTCCGCGAGCCCCCGCTCGCGCAGCCACGCCAGCGCCCGGACCGTCCCCCGGGTGCCCGGCACGATCACCAGGTCCGCGTCGGCCAGTTCCTCCGGCCGGTCCACGAACCGCACCACGACGCCCGGTTCGGCGGCGAGCGCGTCGACGTCCGTGAAGTTGGACATCAGCGGCACCGCGCAGACCGCGATCCGCAGCACGTCCTCCCCGACGGGGGCGGTCACCCGGGACTCGCGGACCGCGCCCCGCAGGGACACCGCCATCCCGTCCTCCTCGTCGATGCCGAGCCCGTGCCGGAACGGCAGCACGCCGTACGTCCGCCGCCCGGTGAGGCCGCGGAGCATGTCGAGGCCGGGTTCCAGCAGGGAGACGTCCCCCCGGAACTTGTTCACCAGGAACCCGGCGACCAGCGCCTGGTCCTCGGGCGCGAGCAGCGCGACCGTGCCGAAGAAGGACGCGAAGACGCCCCCTCGGTCGATGTCGCCGACCACCAGCACGGGCAGCCCGGCGCCCCGGGCGATCCCCATGTTGACGATGTCGGTCCGGCGCAGGTTGATCTCGGCCGGGCTGCCCGCCCCCTCACAGATCACCGCGTCATACGTGCCCCGCAACTCGGCGAGACAGTCGAGGACCGTGCCGAGCAGCTGCCGCTGCCGCCCGCCGTGGTAGCCGCGGGCGGTCATCTCCCCGACCGGCCTGCCGAGCAGCACGACCTGGCTGCTGCGCTCGCCACCGGGCTTGAGCAGCACCGGGTTCATCAGCGCGGTCGGTTCGACCCGGCACGCCTGGGCCTGCATGGCCTGCGCCCGCCCGATCTCCGCGCCCTCGCGGGTCACGAACGAGTTGAGGGACATGTTCTGCGCCTTGAACGGCGCCACCTTCACGCCCTGCCGGACCAGCCACCGGCAGATCCCGGCGGTCACGACGCTCTTCCCGGCGTCGGAGGTGGTCCCGGCGACGAGCAGCCCCCCACCGTTCACGCTCCACGTCCTCTCATCAGCACTCCCGCGCCCGCGCACACGCCGAGCGCGAGCAGACCCACGCGCCGCGACAGCCGTACCGCCCGCTCGACGTCCGCGACCCGGACGGCCCGCCCGCGCGCCCCGTTGAGCACCGGCCGGTGTTCGACCCGCCCGCCGTACGCCAGCGTCCCGCCGAGCCGCACCCCGAGGGCGCCCGCGAACGACGCCTCCACCGGGCCGGCGTTGGGACTCGGATGCCGCCCGGCATCGGCCCGCCAGGCCCGTACGGCACCCCGCGGGTCGTCCCCGGCGAGCACGGCCAGGGCGGCGGTCAGCCGCGCCCCCGGCCAGCCGGCCACGTCGTCGAGCCGGGCGGAGGCCCAGCCGTAGCGCCGGTGGCGGGGCGACTTGTGCCCGACCATGGCGTCGAGGGTGTTGACCGCCCGGAAACCGAGCAGTCCCGGCACCCCGGCCACCGCTCCCCACACCAGGGCGCCCACCACCGCGTCGGAGGTGTTCTCGGCGACGGACTCCACCACGGCCCGCGCGATCCCGTCGGCGTCCAGCGCCCCGGGGTCCCGGCCGCACAGGTGCGGCAGCCGCTCCCGGGCCGCCTCGACGTCCCCGGCCGTGAGCGCCCGGCCGATCGCGCGGGCCTCCCGGGCCAGCGAGGTCCCGCCGACGACGGTCCAGGTGGCGGCGGCGGTCAGCGCGACGGAGGCGGCGGGGGAGCGGCGTACCGCACGGGCGGCCACGGCGCCCAGGGCGACGGCGCCACCGGCGCACACGGCGGTGTGCAGGGCGCCCGCGCCCCGGTGGTCACGCCACAGCACTCGTTCCACGGCACCGGCGGCGCGGCCGAACACGGCGACCGGATGCCCGCGGCGGGGATCACCGAGGAGCAGGTCGCCGAGGAGGCCGGCGGCGGCGCCGTACGCGAAGACGCGTTCGGCTCGCACGGGGGATCAGCCGGTCACACGGCGGTCGGGAGAGGCGGACCTGCGTTCGCAACGGCAGCCGGGCATCGCGTTATGTCCTCACTCAGGGTGTCCACGCCCTGGTTCGACGAGACCGGCGGTGAGAGTTCCTGGCTCCCGGGGACCACTCCCCGGTCACAGTGGCGGGACCGCGCCGGATTCGCACCGGGCTTCCTCTCCTGCCGCCGTACATGGCCCCGGAAGTCCACCACGCCCCGAGAACGCCCGTCAACTTGCCGTTGACCTGGGCGGGGGCGATGTGCCGAGGTCCACACGGCCGACGGTCCGTCAGCGACGCCGGAGCACCGGCGGGCACGGGGAGGGATCGGGCGGCTGATGGCGCGCACGGCGAACCGCCCCGTGCGGAGGCCGGCGGGTACCGGTCCGGACGGGGCGGGCGAGGGCCGGGCGCGTGCCGCCCGCCGCGGGCGGCTCAGGCCACGCTCGGACGGCTCAGGCCACGATCAGATAGATGCCGTACGCCACCGCCGCCGCGCAGGCCGCGAAGCAGGCGTACGCGCCGGTGACCGCGAGGGCCGCGGAGCCGCCCCGCGCGGCGGCCCGCTCCTGGCGGGAGAGGCCGGCGATGCCGAGGGTGAACAGGGCCACCAGGGCGACGGTGGCCACGAGGCCGACCCCGAAGACGGAGCCGAGGGCTGCCCAGTCGATCTTCATGCTTCTCTTCCTCGGGCGTCAGACGGAGGTGGCGGCCGGACGGGCCGGGGCGTCGGGAGCGATGTCCTTCTGGGCGGGGAAGGCGGCCGCGAGGCCGTCGGCCGCCGGCACGCCCGCCGGGGGCGGGGCCACGGCGGCCACCGCCGCCGTCACCACGCCGGCAGGTTCCGGTTCGTCGGGGGCGGTGACGTTGGTGTGGTCGACGACCTCGCGCCGGGAGATCCGCCAGATCGCGAAGCTCGCGGCGACCAGCGCGACCGCGATCAGCGCCGTGCCCCAGTCGCCGAGGCCGCAGACCCACTCGGCGAACGCGGCGACCAGGGCCGCGGCCGGCAGCGTCAGCCCCCAGGCGACGAACATCCGCGTCGCCGTGGACCAGCGCACCACGCCGCCCTTGCGGCCCAGCCCCGCGCCCATCACCGCACCCGAGACCGAGTGCGTGGTGGAGAGGGAGAAGCCGAGGTGGGAGGAGGCCAGGATGACCGTCGCGGCGCTGGTCTGGGCGGCGAAGCCCTGCTGCGGTTCGAGGTCGGTCAGCCCCTTGCCCATGGTGCGGATGATCCGCCAGCCGCCGAGGTAGGTGCCGAGCGCGATGGCGAGGCCCGCGGAGAGGATGACCCACACCGGCGGGTCGGAGTCGGGGGCGAGGGCACCGCCCGCCACCAGGGCGAGGGTGATGATGCCCATGGTCTTCTGCGCGTCGTTCGTGCCGTGCGCCAGCGAGACCAGGCCGGCCGAGGCGATCTGGCCGACGCGGTAGCCCTTCTCGGCGGCCTTGCCGTCGGCCCCCCGGCTCATCCGGTACGACAGCCGGGTGGCGACCAGCGCCGCGACGCCCGCCACCACCGGGGCGGCGACCGCCGGGAGCAGCACCTTGGTGACGAGGACGTCGCCGTGGACCGCGCCGACCCCGGCCGAGGCGATGGCGGCACCGATCAGGCCGCCCATGAGGGCGTGCGAGGAACTGGACGGCAGCCCGACCAGCCAGGTCAGCAGGTTCCAGAGGATCGCGCCGACCAGGGCGGCGAAGATGACCTCGGGACGGATGCCGGTCTCGTCGACGAGACCCTTGGAGATCGTGTTGGCGACCTCCACGGAGAGGAAGGCGCCCACCAGGTTCAGCGCGGCGGACATGGCCACCGCGACCTTGGGCTTGAGCGCACCGGTCGAAATGGTGGTGGCCATCGCGTTCGCGGTGTCGTGGAAACCGTTCGTGAAATCAAACGCGAGTGCGGTCACCACCACAATCGCGAGGATCAGCGAGAAGCTTTCCATTTACCCAGGCAATCGTTCGAGGTCATTGGCTGCTCGACCGTAGGTAACCAGGGTGAACGGAAGATGAACTGAGGGGGGCGCGGTGGTGTCCGGAATCGGGGCCACCGGAACCCGCCTCCGCCGGCCCCGGGCCCGGAGGGCCGGTTTCCGCCTCGGGGCGCCCCGCCCGCCTGGCAGGATCACCGCAGCGCCGCCGGCCGGCGGCGGGAACCACAGGGGCGTACGGGACGCCCCGGGAGGAGGCGGGGCCGTGCAGGAGTCCGCGCAGAGGCGTCCGCGACCGGAGGAGACGCGAGCCTGGGAGTCCCTGGTGGCCGCCGCCCGGCGCACGGTCGCCGACGGACTGGTGGTCGGCACCTCCGGCAACGTCTCGGTCCGCGTCGGCGACACCGTGCTGGTCACCCCCTCGGGCGTGCCCTACGACCGGCTCGCCCCGGCCGACCTGACCGGCGTCGCCCTGGACGGCCGGCAGGTCCTCGGCACCCTCGTCCCGACCAGCGAACTCCCCCTCCACCTCGCGGTCTACCGGGCCACCGACGCCGGCGCCGTCGTCCACACCCACGCCGTGCACGCCACGGCCGTCTCCACGCTCGTCGAGGAACTGCCGCTGGTGCACTACATGGCCGCGGCGCTCGGCGGACCCGTCCGGGTCGCCCCCTACGCGACGTACGGCACCGACGAACTGGCCGCGCACGTGCTGCGCGCCCTCGACGGCCGCTCCGGCTGCCTGCTGCGCAACCACGGCACGGTCACCCACGGCGCCACCCTGGACCAGGCGTACGACCGCACGGCCCAGCTGGAGTGGATGTGCCGCCTGTGGCTGACCGCCGCCTCGGTGCCCGGCCGCACCCCGGCCCTGCTGACCGAGGAGCAGGTCGCGGAGGTCGGCGAGCGGCTGCGCGGGTACGGGCAGCGCCCCTGACCGCACACCGGCCCGGCCCCGGGCCTCCTCCCTCCGCCGCCCTCCGGTGGCTTACGACGGAGCACGCCGGGAAACTGGGAGCTGTGCGCACCGTCACCGCAACGACCGCCGCCGTCACCGCGGCCCTGGCAGCCGGCGCCGCGAGCGTCGCCGCCGGCCGCCTCGCCAGCGACGCCGCGCTCAAGGCGCCGCCCGGCCGGCCCCTGCCCACCGAGCCCCGGCTCACCGTGCACGGCACCGCCGCCGGCCAGATCACCCTCACCCGGCACCTGGCCAGCCTGCGGCCCGGCCGCTACGGACTGGCCGGCGACGGCTCGCACGCCGTGGTGGGCCCCGTCCTGCCCGGCGACCGGCACCCGGCCGACGCCGTCGTACGCCGCCTCGAACGCGTCACACACGGCACCCTCGCCCCCGGCGACAAGGCCTGGCTGACCCCCAACCTGTACGTCGGCAACCCGGGCACCGCGCTGGGCCTGCGCTACGCCGACGTCCAGATCCCCGGCGAACTCGGCGCCCTGCCCGGCTGGTTCCTGCCGGGCCCCCGCGCCACCTGGATCATCGCGGTGCACGGCCTCGGCGCCACCCGCGAGCACGCCCTGAACCTCATGGCCCTGCTGCACCGCCTCGAATTCCCGCTGCTGGCCCTCGCCTACCGGGGCGACGCCGGAGCGCCCCGCCCGCCGGGCGGCCTGCGGCACTTCGGCGAGACCGAGTGGCACGACCTGGAGTCCGCCGTCCACTACGCCGTCGAGCACGGCGCCCGCCGGGTCGTGCTGCTCGGCTGGTCCACCGGCGCCACCATGGCCCTGCGCACCGCCGCCCGGTCCGACCTGCGCGACCACATCTCCGGGCTGGTCCTCGACTCCCCGGTCCTCGACTGGCGGACGACCGTGCGCGCCCTCGCCGCGGCCCGCCGCACCCCGGGCGCGCTGCTCCCGCTCGCGGTCCGCGCCGCCCAGGGCCGCACCGGCCTCGATGCCGCCCGGCCCGGTGCCCAGGACCGCCTGGACGTCCCGGCCCTCGTCTTCCACGGCCCCGCCGACACCGTCGCCCCCTGGCGGCTCTCCCGCCGCTTCGCCGACGCCCACCCCCGGCTGGTCGCCCTGCACACCGTCCCCCAGGCCCCGCACGGCGCGATGTGGAACGCCGCGCCGGACCGGTACGAAGAGGCGCTGCGCCGCTTCCTGACCCCGCTGGCCTGACCGGAGACCCGGCCGGGGCCGCGCCCCCCGGCCGCGCCCCCCGTTCCGCTCACGAGTGTCCGCAGACCCTGCCACGACCGTGCCGAGCCCCTTGCGACAAGGGCCGGCCGCGCCGTCGCCCCGCCCGCGCCGGTGACCCGTCGAGGCATTCCGTTTGGGTTTTCGGACCGTCAACCGGAAGACTGCCCCCGTGACGTCCCGTATCCCGCGCGACTCCAGGCTCCGACTCGTCCGCCCGCGACCCCTGGCCGCCGCCCCCAGAGCGATGAACCAGCGGCCCTCGCGCCGCACCGCGCCACGCCCCCCGGAGGGCACCCCCGCACGGTCGGAGCTGGCCCGCATGGCACGCGCCGTGCTGGCCGACGCCGCCCGCGTCGCCCGCTGGGCCGACGCCGCCCTCGGTCCCGGCCGGGAGAGCGGGACCGCCGACGGCAAGGCCACCCTGGCCGCCGCCACCGCCGAACGCGCGGGCCGCGACCTGGGCCTGACCGCGGCTCAGGTCCGCGCCGACTGGGACATCGCCCGCCTCGCCGGACTGGTCGAGGTGCACGGCGACAACGCCCGCCCCGGCTGGCGGCTGCGCGCCTGGGACCGGGACGACAGCGCCGTCCTGCGCGGCTGGGTCGCCCTCTTCGACGCCTGGTCGCTCGCCCACCCCGAGGCCGCCGACCAGGAGCCCGCCGCCGTCGCCGAGGTCGTCTCGGCCATGCCCCAGGTGCTCTCCTTCCTCCACCTGTCCGCCGGCCCGGTACCCGTCGCCCAGCTCCTCGACCTCCTCCAGCAGCGCGTCACCGAACTGCGCACCGAACGCTGCGAGGTCCCCTACGACGGCCCCCTGTCCGACCCCCCGAAGCAGCGGCCCGACAGCGCCGACGACACCGCGCTCGCCCCGCTCCTCGACTGGGCCCTCGGCGCCCTCGCCTCCGTGGGCGCCCTCACCTACGGCGGCGGCCAGGCCACCCTCACCCCGCTCGGCAACTGGGCGGTCTGGGTCAAGCTGGAGCAGATCTGCGTCGCCGCGCAGAGCCCCGCCGGCAACATCGAGCAGGGCGCCGAGGACATGCTGCGCGGCTGCGCCCAGCTCCGCCCCAACGCGGCCCGCGCCGAGTACCGCGCCTGGCTCGCCGCCCGCCCCGTGGGCAGCGCCGTCACCGAGCTGCTCCAGGCCGCCCGCGGCGAGGACGCCCTGCTGCGCGGCCTGGCCTTCGAGGCGCTGCGCGTCGTCGGCGCCCCCGCCGAGCCCGACGTACGGGCCGTGCTGGAGGAGCCGACGCTGCGGCCGTACGCGCTGCTGTGGCTGGCCGAGCACGACGGCGTCGACCCCGAGGACGCGCACGAGGTCCTCACCCGCGAGGAGGCCACCTGGCTGTGGGTCGACACCGCCGCCGCCGTCGCCGACCACGGCGAGGCCCCGCTGCTGGTGCGGCACCTGGAGGCGGCCGTCCAGCCCACCGTCCCGATGCTGCTGGAGGAGGTCCAGGCGGTCGGGCACCCCCGGACCGTGCAGGTCCTGGTGGCGCTGGCCGCCGCCCACCCCGACCCGGCCCTGGCCAAGGCCGTGCGCCGGGCCGCCTTCCAGGTGCACACGGGAGGCAGCTGACGGGCCGCGGGGCGGCCGGGCGGGGCCGGGCGCGGGGACGGCAGCACCGGAAAAAGTGGTTGCACGGCACCGTTAGACTGGCCCCATGGCCATTCTCCTCGCGCATTAGACGGCGGGCACGTCCTCAGCCGCCCCTCCCGCCCCCAACCCGCCCTGGAGTCTGTCCGTGATCTCCGCCTCCGGTATCGAGCTGCGCGCCGGTGCCCGTGTCCTCATCGAGAGCGCCACCTTCCGCGTCGCCAAGGGCGACCGCATCGGCCTGGTCGGCCGCAACGGCGCCGGGAAGACGACCCTCACCAAGTGCCTGGCCGGCGAGGGCATCCCCGCCGCCGGCACCATCACCCGCTCCGGCGAGGTCGGCTACCTGCCGCAGGACCCCCGCACCGGCGACCTCGACGTCCTCGCCCGCGACCGCATCCTCTCCGCCCGCGGCCTGGACACCCTGATCCGCAAGATGCGGGAGAACGAGCAGCGCATCGCCAACGGCCAGGGCGCCACCCGCGAGAAGGCCCTGCGCCAGTACGAGCGCCAGGAGACGGAGTTCCTCACCAAGGGCGGGTACGCCGCCGAGGCCGAGGCCGCCACCATCGCCGCCGCGCTGAACCTGCCCGACCGGGTGCTCGGCCAGCCCCTGCACACCCTCTCCGGCGGCCAGCGCCGCCGCATCGAGCTGGCCCGCATCCTCTTCTCGGACGCCGACACCCTGCTCCTCGACGAGCCCACGAACCACCTCGACGCCGACTCGATCATCTGGCTGCGGGACTACCTGAAGACCTACCGCGGCGGCTTCATCGTGATCTCCCACGACGTCGACCTGGTCGAGACGGTCGTCAACAAGGTGTTCTACCTGGACGCCAACCGCGCCCAGATCGACATCTACAACATGGGCTGGAAGCTCTACCAGCAGCAGCGCGAGGCCGACGAGAAGCGCCGCAAGCGCGAGCGCGCCAACGCCGAGAAGAAGGCCGCCGCCCTGCACTCGCAGGCCGACAAGATGCGCGCCAAGGCCACCAAGACGGTCGCCGCGCAGAACATGGCGCGCCGCGCGGACAAGCTGCTCAGCGGACTGGAGGCGGTCCGCCAGTCCGACAAGGTCGCCAAGCTCCGCTTCCCCGAGCCCGCGCCCTGCGGCAAGACCCCGCTGATGGCCGAGGGCCTGTCGAAGTCCTACGGCTCGCTGGAGATCTTCACCGACGTCGACCTGGCCATCGACAAGGGTTCCCGCGTCGTCATCCTCGGGCTCAACGGCGCCGGCAAGACCACCCTGCTGCGCCTGCTCGGCGGCGTCGAGCAGCCCGACACCGGCAAGGTCGTCCCCGGCCACGGCCTCAAGCTCGGCTACTACGCGCAGGAGCACGAGACCCTCGACCCCGGGCGCACGGTCCTGGAGAACATGCGCTCCGCCGCCCCCGACATGGACCTGGTCGAGGTCCGCAAGGTGCTCGGCTCGTTCCTGTTCTCCGGTGACGACGTCGACAAGCCGGCCGGGGTCCTCTCCGGCGGCGAGAAGACCCGCCTCGCCCTGGCCACCCTCGTGGTGTCCTCGGCCAACGTGCTGCTGCTCGACGAGCCGACCAACAACCTCGACCCGGCCAGCCGCGAGGAGATCCTCGGCGCGCTGCGCACCTACAAGGGCGCCGTCGTCCTCGTCACCCACGACGAGGGCGCCGTCGAGGCGCTCCAGCCGGAGCGGATCATCCTGCTGCCGGACGGGGTCGAGGACCTCTGGGGCGCCGACTACGCGGATCTCGTCGCCCTCGCTTGATCGAATGGATGATCCACGGCGTATGGATCATTCGGCCGATCCGTGATCCACCATCTGTGTGAGATCTCCTCGTACCGAGGTGTGTCCTGCATCGATTTCGCGGCCGAGCCGCCCCTCCCGGGCGGCTCGGCCGTTTCGCCTTTCTGACCAGCGTCTTTCCCGGACGTACCCGTTCGGGTGTACGGACGCGAACTCTTGGAATCCGGGCTTCCGCTTGTGGGGACACGCTCCTGTCGTCACATCTCTGTCTCATCGACCTTGCCGAATGGGTGGCCATCGGGGCCCGGAGGGGTGATCATGAGGAGACCAGAGCGCACTTCCCATGAGGAGGCACGGGTGGCCGAGACTCTGAAGAAGGGCAGCCGGGTGACCGGCGCCGCGCGCGACAAGCTCGCGGCAGACCTGAAGAAGAAGTACGACGCCGGTGCGAGCATCCGGGCGTTGGCCGAGGAGACCGGCCGCTCGTATGGCTTTGTGCACCGCATGCTCAGTGAGTCGGGCGTCACGCTCCGAGGGCGTGGCGGGGCGACCCGGGGCAAAAAGGCCACACCGGCCTGATTTCCCCGGGCGGCCCCTCGGCTCTTCCGATGGTGGCCACCCGGTCGGACGCATGACCGACCGGGTGGTTACTGTGCAGTCACTTACGTGCGCCGTACGGATGTCCGTACGGCATACCAGGCCGACCGCACCCATCGGAGGCGCCTCATGGCTGCACAGGATCCCGTACTCGACCAGGACGGCGTACGGCTCACCGTCGACGACGCGATCGCCACGGTGACGCTGACCAACCCGGCCAAGCGCAACGCGCAGAGCCCCGCCCTGTGGCGGGCGCTCACCGAGGCCGGGCGGCGGCTGCCGGGCTCCGTGCAGGTCGTCGTGCTGCGGGCCGAGGGCAAGTCGTTCTCGGCGGGACTCGACCGGCAGGCGTTCACGCCCGAGGGCTTCGAAGGCGAGCCGTCGTTCCTGGACCTCGCGCGCGGCAGCGACACCGAACTGGACGCGGCCATCGCCGAGTACCAGGAGGGGTTCACCTGGTGGCGGCGCGGCGACATCCTGTCGATCGCCGCCGTCCAGGGGCACGCCATCGGTGCCGGATTCCAGCTCGCTCTCGCCTGTGACCTGCGGGTGGTCGCCGACGACGTGCAGTTCGCCATGCGCGAGACCTCGCTCGGTCTCGTCCCCGACCTGACGGGCACCCATCCGCTCGTCGGCCTCGTCGGATACGCGCGCGCCCTGGAGATCTGCGTGACCGGGCGGTTCGTCCTGGCCGAGGAGGCCGTCTCCAGCGGGTTGGCCAGCCTCGCCGTGCCGGGCGACCAGCTCGACGGCGCCGTACGCGATCTCGCCTCCGCGGTGCTGGCGGCGCCGCGCGACGCCGTGATCGAGACGAAGACGCTGCTCCAGGGCGCCCTGTCCCGGGACTTCGAGGCGCAGCGCCGGGCCGAGCGGGCCGCGCAGGCACGCCGCCTGCGGGACCTGGCCGGCCTCGGCGAGTAACCGGACGCCCCGTGCCCTGGAGGGACGTGCGCCGCACGTCCCCGAAGGGGCGCCGGGAACCGCGCCACCAGCCGCGACGTACCCGCACCCACCGAGGAACCCGTCCCGCCCCGGTCAGTCGACGGCAGTCACCAGTACCGCCACGGACGGGTGGTCCGGCAACGCCTCCGCCACCGCGGCACGGACGCGCCGGGCCACCTCCACCGTGCGGTGCCGTCCGTCCACCGCGCACTCCACCCGCACGTGCCGCCGGGCCAGCGCCGCCGCCCCCTCCTCCGGCGCCGAGAGGTGCACGGCACGCCCCGGTCCGGTCAGCCGGGTCACGCCCTCGACCGCCAGCGCGGCCCGGCCCGCCCGTCCTTCGTCGCCGTCCTGCCGGGCCGCCTCCGCCGGCGGCTCCTCCGGCCGCGGCGACGGGGCGGCAGCCTCTTCCGAAGCCGCCTCAAACAGGTCCGTCACCCGCAGGTCCACCTCCGTGACCAGCAGGCCGAGCCGCAGCTCCGCCGCCTCGGCCAGCGTGGCACGCACCCGGGCGGCCACCGCGGGCAGCGGCTCCGCCGCCGTCGCCGTCAGCTCCGCCGTCACCCGCAGCGGCCCCGGCGGCAGGGCGCTCGGCGGCGGCGGTACGGCGGGCTCGGCCGCCGCCTCCGGATCGGCGGGCGCGATCCGCAGGCGGTCCAGGGCCACGCCCGGCAGGGCCGCCGCCACCGCCAGCAGCACCTCGCGCGCCGCCCGCTCCGCGATCCAGGCGCCGTCCCGCGCGCCGCCCAGGGGCAGGAACCTGCCCAGCCCCAGCTGCTCCCGTACTGTCCGTGTCCACCGGTCGGCCGTCGTCATTCGTCCAGCCTGCCGCATCCCCGGCGCGCGAGCGCGCAAACACACTTAACGTGGGTCACAGGACGACGACGACCGAAAGGGACGTACGGCGATGAGTGAGACAACGGAGAGCAACCGGCCCGGCCGGGACATCGGCGCCGAGGGCCTGAGCAGGGGGCAGTCGGTCCGGCGGGGCGGGGGAGACCCCGGCAGCCGCGGCCGGACCACCATCGCGGACGGCGTGGTGGAGAAGATCACCGGAATGGCGGCCCGCGACGTGGTGGGTGTGCACGCCATGGGCAGCGGGATGTCCCGCACCTTCGGGGCCGTCCGGGACCGGGTGCCCGGCGGGTCCAAGTCGTCCGGTGTGACACGCGGGGTGAAGGCCGAGGTCGGCGAGAAGCAGACCGCCCTCGACCTGGAGATCGTCGTCGAGTACGGCGTGTCGATCTCGGACGTGGCCCGCGATGTGCGGGAGAACGTCGTGGCGGCGGTGGAGCGGATGACCGGACTGGAGGTCGTCGAGGTCAACATCGCGGTCAGCGACGTCAAACTGCCCGACGAAGAGGACGAGGACCAGCCGGAACCGCGGCTCCAGTGAGACGGCCCCGCTGCCCCGGACGTGAGGAGAGCGCACCATGAACATGGCCGTGGTCGGCATGATCGCCGGCATGGCACTGGGCTTCGCCGGATACTTCGGCGGATTCGGGGCCTTCCTGCTGGTGGCCGCCCTGGGCGCCGTCGGCTTCGTCGTCGGCCGGTTCCTGGAGGGCGACATGGAACCGGGCGACTTCTTCCGCAGCCGCGACGACCGCCGGCGGTGACCGGCGTGAGCGGCACGGCCACCGAGCCGCGCGTGGACGGGGACGCCGTCCCGCCCGGCGAGCGCGGCGCCACGCGGATCGCCGACCGGGTCGTCGCCAAGATCGCCGCGCAGGCGGCGCGCGAGGCGGTCGGCACCCTGCCGCCGGACGCCGAGCACCCCCACGCGAGCGTCGTGGTGCGGCACGGTGTCGTCCGGGTCCGGGTCCACGTGGAACTCGACTACCCCTGCGACGTCGGCGCCCGCTGCGGCCGGGTGCGGCACCACGTCAGCGAACGGGTGAGCACCTTGACGGGCATGAAGGTGCCGGAGGTCGCCGTACGGGTGGAGCGGCTCCACCCGGCGGCGGAGTACGGCGCGGCACAGGGAAGGACGCGATGAGCGAACCCACCGAGCCCACCGAGCCCACCGGACCCGCCGGGACCGGACCCACCGGACCCACCGGACCCCCCGGAGCCGCCGGACCGGCCGAGTCCACCGGGCCCCAGGGCAGCACCGTCCGGTCGCCCGTCCTGGAGAAGGGGACCGGAACGGCACCGCGGGAACCGCAGCCCGCCCCGGAGAACGCCGGCCGGGCCCACCGGTTCTGGTCCGCGCGACGCGTCCCGGCGGGCATCGTCGCCCTGCTGCTCCTCGCCCTCGCGGGCCTGTTCCTGTACGACATCGTCGCCGTGCGCGCGGACCGGCCCGGCATGAGCTGGCGCCGCGAACTGGCCCGGCAGCTCGCGCGGCGGCCCCTCGACGACATCTGGGTGCTGGTCGGCGCGGGCGTCGCCACCGCGCTGGGCCTGTGGCTCCTGCTGCTGGCCCTCACCCCGGGCCTGCGCGCGGTCCTGCCGATGCGCCGCACGCACCCCGACGTCCGGGCCGGGCTGCACCGGGACGCCGCCGCGACGGTGCTGCGCGACCGGGCCATGGAGGTGGCCGGCGTGCAGTCGGCCAAGGTCCGCGCCCGCCGGTCCGGGGCCAAGGTCCGCGCGGTGGCGCACTTCCGCGAACTGGACGACGTACGCACCGATCTGGACACCGCCCTCGGCGACACGGTGCGGGGGCTGGGCCTGGCCCGGCCGCCCCGGCTGTCGGTGAAGGTGCGGCGGCCCGGACGGAAGGGATGACCACCGTGCTCAGGACCGTGAACCGGGTGCTGCTCGCCCTTGTCGGCCTCGTCCTGCTGGTCCTCGGCGGCTCGGTGCTGGCCGTCGGGCTCGGGGCGAAGCCGCCCTCCTGGTGGATCCACGACTCCCGCCACGACGTGCTGCTCAGCACCGCCGAGCGGACCAAGTGGCGGGGCGAGGGCTGGTGGTGGCCGGTCGTGATCGCCGCGCTCGCCGTCCTGCTGCTGCTCGCCCTGTGGTGGCTGGTCGCGGCCCTGCGCCGGCGCCGGCTCGGCGAGGTCCTCGTCGACACCGGCGACGGCGACGGCGCGGTGCTGCGCGGCCGGGCCCTGGAGGACGCCCTCGCCGCGGAGGCCGGCCGGCTCGACGGCGTCGACCGTGCCGACGCGCGGCTCACCGGGCGCCGCAGCGCGCCCAGGGCGAGGGTACGGCTCCGGCTGGAACCGCACGTCGACCCCGGCACCGCCCTCGACGGGCTGACCGGCGGCGCCCTCGCGCACGCCCGTACCTCGGCCGGCCTCGACACCCTGCCGACGGAGGTCCGCCTCAGAAGTGTCGGACACCGGGCGGAACGGGTCGGCTGACGGGCGGACGGACCGCCCGGGGCCGCTCAGAAGCCGTGCCGTACCCCGCCGTCCACCGGCACCATCACGCCGGTGATGTAGGAGGCGGCCGGGGAGAGCAGGAACGCCGCCGCGCGGCCGAACTCCTCGGGCGTGCCGTACCGGCGCAGCGGGATGCGGGACTCGGCCGCCGTACGGGTGGCCTGCGGGTCGGCGGAGAGGCCGTCCAGCTCGCGTACCCGGTCGGTGTCGATGCGGCCCGGCAGCACGCCCACCACGCGGATGCCGTGCGGGCCCAGTTCGTCGCCGAGGGACTTGGCGAAGCCGGCCAGCCCCGGCCGCAGCCCGTTGGAGACGGTGAGCCCCGGGATCGGCTCGTGCACCGAGCCGGACAGCACGAAGCCGATGACCCCGCCCTCGCCCAGCTCGGACGCCGCCGCGCGGGCCAGGCGCACCGCGCCGAGGAAGACCGACTCGAACGCCGCCTGCCACTGCTCGTCGGTGATGTCGGCGACGAACCCGGCGGGCGGCCCGCCCACGCTGATCAGCACGCCGTCGAACCGCCCGAAGCGCTCCCGGGCGGTGGCGATGAGCCGTCCGGCCGCCGCCGGGTCGGCGTTGTCGACGGCCACCCCGGCCGCGTCCGGGCCGAGCGCGGCGGCGGCCTCGGCGACGCTCTTCTCGTCCCGGCCGCTGACGACCACCTTCGCCCCGTCGGCCACCAGGGCGCGCGCGGTCGCGTTGCCCAGGCCCCGGGTGGCTCCGGTGACGACGTACACCCGGTCCCTCAGTCCAAGATCCATGGCTTCTATCCTGCCTCGTCGTCACCGGTCAGGGCGAGGGCCGTGTGCACCAGGCCGATGTGGCTGAACGCCTGCGGGAAGTTGCCGAGCTGCCGGCCGGCCACCGGGTCGTACTCCTCCGCCAGCAGGCCCACGTCGTTGGCGAGGCCCAGCAGCCGTTCGAACAGCTCCCGCGCCTCCTTGGTGCGGCCCGTCATGTGCAGGGCGTCCGCCAGCCAGAACGAGCAGACCAGGAAGGTGCCCTCACCGCCGGGCAGGCCGTCGACCTCGCTCTGAGCGGTGCTGTACCGCTGCACCAGGCCGTCGCGGGTCAGTTCGCGGGAGACGGCGTCGATGGTGCCGGTCACCCGGGGGTCGTCCGGAGGCAGGAAGCCGACGCGGGGGATGAACAGCAGAGCGGCGTCCAGTTCGCGGGAGCCGTAGTACTGGGTGAAGGTGTTGCGTTCGGGGTCGTAGCCCTTCTCGCAGACCTCCCGGTGGATCTCGTCGCGCAGCGCGCGCCAGCCCGCCAGGTCGCCGCCCAGCTCCGGCTCCGCCTCCAGGGTGCGCACCGCCCGGTCGGCCGCGACCCACGCCATCACCTTGGAGTGCACGAACGGGCGGCGTCCGCCGCGCACCTCCCACAGCCCCTCGTCGGGGCGGCGCCACGCGGTGCGCAGGAACTCCAGCAGGGCCCGCTGCAGCTCCCACATCTGCGGTACCCCGGGCATCCCGGCGGCACGGGCCAGCGCCAGGGTGTCCATCACCTCGCCGAACACGTCGAGCTGGAGCTGGTTCACCGCGTCGTTGCCGATCCGCACCGGCCGGGACCCGGCGAAGCCGGACAGCCAGGGCAGCTCGGACTCGGGCAGCCGGCGCTCACCGGCGAGGCCGTACATGATCTGGAGGTCGGCGGGGGAGCCGGCGACCGCGCGCAGCAGCCAGTCGCGCCACGCCTCCGCCTCGTCCGTGTACCCGGCGGCCAGCAGCGCGGCCAGGGTGAGGGTGGAGTCGCGCAGCCAGCAGTGCCGGTAGTCCCAGTTGCGCACCCCGCCCGGCTCCTCGGGCAGCGAGGTGGTGGCCGCGGCCACGATGCCGCCGGTCGGCTTGTACGTCAGCGCCTTGAGGGTGATCAGGGAACGGACGACCGCGTCCCGGTAGGGGCCGTCGTAGCGGCAGCGGGCGGCCCAGGCCCGCCAGTCGGCGACGCTGTGCTCCAGCGCCTCGTACGGGTCGACCAGCGGGGGCCGGGGCTCGTGCGAGGGGTGCCAGGTGAGGACGAAGGCGACCTTCTCACCCGCCTTGACGGTGAACTCGGAGTGCGTGCCGTAGTCCTCGCCCCAGGTGGGCACCTCCGGCTCGCTGCGCAGCCACGCCGAGTCCGGCCCGGCCACCGCCACCCGGTGCCCGTCGCTGCGGCGCACCCAGGGAACGACGGAGCCGTAGTCGAAGCGCAGCCGCAGGGTGCTGCGCACGGTCACCTCGCCGCTCAGCCCCTCCACGATCCGCACCAGGTCGGGGGCGCGGTCGCGCTGCGGCATCAGGTCGGTGACCCGGACCGCGCCGCCGTCCGTCTCCCACTCGGTGTCCAGGACCAGGGTGTCGCGGCGGTAGGCCCGCCGGGCGCAGCGCCCGGCGCCCCGGGGCGCGATCCGCCAGTGGCCGTTCTCCTCGTCGCCGAGCAGCCGGGCGAAGCAGGCGGCGGAGTCGAACCGGGGCAGGCACAGCCAGTCCACGGAACCGTCGGCGGAGACCAGGGCGGCGGTCTGCTCGTCGCCGATGAGCGCGTAGTCCTCGATACGGGGATGCACGGGAACCGTCTGCCCAGGAGGGGGTACGGCAATCAGGGCTCCGGTGCCCGCGCTACACCGCCGCCGGTTCCGCCTCCGCGGCGTCGTCCGCGGTGTCCGTCGCGTCGGCGCGGTCGCGGGCCTCGCGGCGGACCAGGAACCACCAGCCGACCGGGACGGCGGCGGAGAACAGCCACCACTGGATCGCGTACGCGAAGTTCAGCGCGGCGTCCTCGTCGCCCGGCCGGCCGATCAGCTCGGGGGTGCCGTCCTTCGGCTCCGGCGTGGTCAGCACGATGTAGCCGCCGAGCACCGACGCGTCCAGGCGTTCGGCCTCCCGCGCGCTGTCGATCAGCATGACCTGCCGGTCGGGGAGGCCCTTGAGGTTCTTGATGCCGCTCGCCTCGGTCGTCTCGTCGGGCATCATCCGCCCGGTGACGGTGACCTCGCCGGAGGGCGGCGCGGGGACCTCCGGGTACTCGGTCTGGCTGGGGCCGTCCGCGGGGATCCAGCCCCGGTTGACCAGCAGCACCTTGCCGTCGTCCAGGACGAACGGGGTGAGCACGTGGTAGCCGACCTCGTCGTCGGCGTTGGTGCGGCGCCGGACGACGACCTCGCCGGCGGTGTCGAAGCGGCCCGTCGCGGTCACCGAGCGGTACCGCTCGGCCGAGGTGATCCTCTTGCCCGGTGAGGTCAGCCGCTCCACCGGGACCGGGTCGGCGTCGAGCGCCTCGGCCACCAGGTCGTTGCGGGCGGTGCGCTCCTCGTAGCGGTGCATCTGCCAGAAGCCCAGCTCGATCATCGTGGGGATGAGAAGCAGGGCGATCAGCGTCAGGATCACCCACTGCCGGGACAACAGGAAGCGGTACACCCCACGACCGTACAACTCGGTCGTGGGGCGAGTGCGGGCGGGTGCGGGTCCGGGGGGGCCGCCGCGCCCCCGTCACACCTTGTCGACGACCCCCGTCCTGCCCTCCGCGCGGGCGCAGTGCGCGCCGCAGTACCAGTGGCCGTCGACCTCCGCGCCCTGCCCGATGATCTGCACCCGGCAGTGCTCGCAGATGGGGGCCATGCGGTGGATCGCGCAGGCGAAGCAGTCGAACACGTGGACCGCTCCCTGCGCGTGGACCTCGAAGCTCATGCCGTAGTTGTTGCCGCAGACTTCACATGTCGCCATGGGCCACAGGGTGAGCCGTCGCCAGGGAGGGGGCGAGCGGACGGCGGGCGAGTCGCCCGGCTTTCACCCCCGATGTCACACCGTCGTACGAATCAGCTGTCGGCCGGGGCGACGTCCCGCAGCAGCTGCCCGAACGCCGCCTCGTCCACCACCGGCGTCCCGAACTGCCGGGCCTTGACCACTTTGGAGGTGCCCGAGTCGGGGTCGTTGGTGACGAGCAGGCTGGTCAGCCGGGACAGGCTCGTGGCGACGTGCAGGCCGGCCTCGGTCGCGCGGTCCTCCAGCAGCTCCCGCTCGGTCGAGGTGTCACCCGAGAAGGCGACCCGCATGCCCTGTTTGAGCGGTTTGCCGACTTCGTACCGGCCCGGATTGGGGTACGGGCAGGCCGGCCGCTTGCGGGCGGGGCGCCAGCTCCCCGCCGCCCGGTAGCCGCCGCCGGAGCCCGCCTGGCGCCCGATGCGGGCCGCCGGACGGTCCGCCCACTCGGTCAGCGGCCGGCACTCCTGGAGCGGCAGCCGGACGCTGCCCGCCGCCGCGGCGTGCAGGCTCGGCCGGAACGCCTCCGCGAGCACCCGCGCGTCGTCCAGCGCGTGGTGCGCCCGCCGCTGCACCACCCCGAAGTGCGCGGCGAGCGACTCCAGCTTGTGGTTGGGCAGCGGCAGCGCCAGTTCCTTGGCGAGCGCGATGGTGCACAGCCGCTGGCGCACCGGCGCCTCGCGCCGCGCCCGCGCGTACTCGCGGGCGATCATCTGCCAGTCGAAGACGGCGTTGTGCGCGACCAGCACCCGGCCGTCGAGCCGGGCCGCGAACTCCTCGGCGACGTCCCCGAAGAGCGGCGCCCCTTCGAGCACGTCACTGGTCAGGCCGTGTATCCACACGGGCCCCGGGTCCCGCTCCGGATTGACCAGCGTGTACCAGTGGTCCTCGACCGCGCCGCGCGCGTCCAGACGGTAGACGGCCGCCGAGATGATGCGGTCGTCGCGGGCCAGGCCGGTGGTCTCCACGTCAACGACCGCGTATCCCCGCGGATACGCGGCCGGCCACACCGTGGGGGAGGACGCTGCTGCGATCGTCCGGTCTTCGAGCATGGTCCCAGAGGATACGGGCCGCGACTGACAGTCCCGTCCCGCAGGGGTCCCGCGCGCCCGGGCGCCGGGCGTCCCCGCCGGACAACCGCTCCGGGAAGTACGGGACTTGACGAGCGGGCTCACCAGCGGATCGGCACCGGAAGGGCCGTCAGCAGCCCGGAGACGGCGACCACCAGGGCGAGCACCGCGACCTCGGCCCGCGCGGGGGAGCAGGCGGCCAGCGGATCGGCCGCGCGGCCCAGCCGGACCCGCGCCCACAGGGCCAGCGCCGCCACGGCCGCCACCACGAGCACCTTGGCGAGCAGCACCCGCCCGTACGCGGTGTCCGTCAGCTGCTCCAGGACCGTGCCCGGTGGCATCCGGCGCAGCGAACTGCACACCCCGGTCGCCGTGATGACGGCCAGCAGCACCGCCGCCACGCGCGCGTACAGCCCCAGCAGCGCGGGCCCCGCCCCGGACCCCCGCCACCGGCCCAGCGTCCGCAGCACGTGCAGCAGACCGCCCACCCACAGGGAGGCGCAGGTCAGGTGGAGCAGGGTCAGGCCGGAGCCCAGCAGCGGCGTGTGCTCGTCCGGCGGGTGCGCGCGCAGCGCCTCGGCCACCACCACCGCGGCCAGCGGCCACACCTGGGTGCCCGGCCGCCGGGAGGCGGCGCACAGCCCGGCCACCAGGAACGCGTTGACCTCCAGCAGCGCGAGCCTGCCCTCCCGGGAGGAGTACAGCCCGCCGAGGTCCAGGCCGGTGAGGGAGCCCGGTGCCAGATTGCCGGCGGCCACCACCGAGGCCAGCCCCAGCGCGGCGGCGAAACCGGCCGCCGCCGCGTACGGCGACCAGCTGCGCGGCGCGAGCGGCGGAGCGCCGTCCAGCCGGCGGGCCAGCCGCCCGGCGAAGAGTTCGCCCACCGGGACGGCCAGCGCCGCGAACAGGACCGTCCGCAGCAGCGCGATGCCCCCGGTGCCGGGCGCCGCGGCCTCCCCGGTGCCGGCCAGCGCCGGGGCCGGGCCGAGCAGCGGGACGAGCGCCGCCAGCGCCACGAGCACGAGGACGGCCACGGCCCGGCCGTTGCCGGAGCGCGGGCGCGCGTGCCCGCGGGGCCGGGCCGACGGGGGCGTGGGTCGTATGAGGGTCACCCGGAAATCTTCACCAGTCATCCCATGACCGGGCAACTTCACGGGACGACCGGCGTACGGCGCACGCCCCCGGCGCGTCGGCCTACTTGGTGACCGCGTCCAGCGCGTCCGCCGTGCCCCAGCCGTAGAAGCCGTTGCGGTTCTTGCCGCCCTCGCAGACCGCGTCGACCTTGCCGTCGCCGTCGATGTCGTACGGCTTGGTGCACGGCGTCGCGTCGGCCTGGGCGTACAGCAGCGCCTTCACCTGGGCGGGCGTGGCGCGCGGGTGGGTGGACTTGATGAGCGCGGCGACGCCCGCGACGTGCGGCGACGCCATCGACGTACCGGCCATGTAGCCCCACTTGCCGCCGGGCAGCGTGCCCAGGATCAGGCCGCTGGTGGCGGGCGGCGCCGGGGTCTGGTACGCCGTCGAGTCGCCGCCGGGCGCGGCGATGTCGATGACGCCGAGGCCGTAGTTGGAGAAGGACGACTTGATGCCCTTGGCGCCGGTCGCGGCGGTGGTGACGACACCCGGCAGCTGGGTCGGGATGTCGTAGCACTCGGACGGGTCGATCACCCGGTCGGAGGGCGTGGTGTCGTTGGGGGAGGACGGGTCGGTGATCTCGTCGGCGGCGAGGTCGTACTCCTCGTTGCCGGCCGCGGCCACGTTGACCGCGCCCTTGCGCTCCGCGTAGGAGGAGGCCCGGCGGACGGCCTCGACCAGGGCCTTCTGGTCCGGGTCGTCCTTGCAGTTGAAGTACCACGGGTCGGTGTAGTAGCTGTTGTTGGTCACCTCGACGCCGTGCTCGGCCGCCCACATGAACCCGCAGACCACGGCCTCGGTGTAGAAGAACCCGGCGGTCGTGGACACCTTGATGCCGGACACCTTGACGCCCGGCGCGACGCCCGTCATGCCGACGCCGTTCTTGGCGGCGGCGATCTCACCGGCCACGTGGGTGCCGTGCGGGGACTCCTCGGCGGTGGGCCGCCAGGCGCCGTCGGTGGTGTCCGGCTTGCCGGAGACGCAGTTGACGGACGCGGCCCGGTCGAAGTTCGGGGCGATGTCCGGGTGGGTGTCGTCCACGCCGGTGTCGATGACCGCGACCGTCACCTTGCTGCTGCCGAGTGACTTCTCGTGCGCCTTGTCCGCCTTGATGGCCGGCAGGTCCCACTGGAGGGACTCCAGCGGGTCCTGGCCCTCGGCGGCCTCGGCCGCGGCGGCCTCGGTGGCGCTGAGCACCTTCGGCGTGCCCACGTCGGTGGTGGCGGCCGAGGGCAGCGGGGCGGTGCGGGTGGCGCCCGCCGACTGCACGCCGCGCGCCGTGCGGACGGTCTTGGCGAAGTCCGGGTTCGAGGAGTGGACGACGACGACACCGATCCGGTCGTAGGACGTCACGATCGTGCCGCCGGCCTCGGCTATCGCGCGCCGGACGGTGGCCGACGGCGCCTTGCCCGCCTTGACGTTGACGACGTAGCTGAGCGAGGTCGCGTCGGCGGAGACCGACGGGGCGTCGGCCGCGACGGCCTGGACGTTCGGCAGGAAGGCCAGCGCGGTGGCCATGGCCATGCCGACGGGGAGGGCCACGGCGCGGCGGTGGCGGGAGAGGGACCGAGTCATGTGCGAGATCTCCAGTCGAGTTCCGAGTGCTGACGTGCGGGTGCCAGGTCCGGACGGGCCGGGGAGCGGGAGTGCGGAGGCCAGGGCACGGTTCCGGCGCGCGGACGAGCCATGGGGTCTCCACAACTTCTCGAAACGGGCCTGCCCGAGACACGGTGGTGCTCGGGCAGGTACATGTCGGGTGGTGCAGGGTGAAGCTATCTCCCGAAGTCGCTGGTCAGCAATGCTTTCCCCGAAGTCGCTCCGGGCAGGCCCGAGCGGCACCGGAAAAGTGCGGGGCAGGTTTGAACCGGGTCCGGGGCGGCGCCGTGTCGTTGGTCAGGGAGCACGAGCACGATCAGCCCCCGACCGATAGGTACAGCAGTCATGTCCGTCGTACGAGGAGAATCCGTGGCCACCGACGCACCGCCCCCCTCGCAGGAACAACACCGGCTGCCCTCCGCCGAGGAGTTCAACGAGGTGCAGCAGAGCGCGGAGTTCGGTGAACTGCGCCGTTCCTTCCGCTCCTTCGCCTTCCCGCTGACGATCGCCTTCGTCCTCTGGTACCTGCTCTACGTGCTGCTGTCGAACTACGCGGGCGGCTTCATGGGCACCGAGCTGTTCGGCAACATCAACGTGGCGTTCGTCTTCGGCATCGCCCAGTTCGTCACCACGTTCCTCATCGCCTGGTGGTACTCGCGGTACGCCGCCGCGAAGCTCGACCCCAAGGCCGAGGCCATCAAGTCCCGGATGGAGGGCGGCGCATGAGCCCCGCGCAGCACACGTTCCTGGCGGCCAACGAGGCCAGTGAGCACCGGCCGCTGATCATCAGCCTCTTCGCGGTGTTCGTCCTCGCCACCCTCGTCATCACCGTCTGGGCGGGCCGGCAGACCAAGGACGCCGCCGACTTCTACGCGGGCGGCCGCCAGTTCAGCGCCTTCCAGAACGGCCTGGCCGTCTCGGGCGACTACATGTCCGCCGCGTCCTTCCTCGGTATCGCCGGCGCCATCGCCATCTTCGGCTACGACGGCTTCCTGTACTCCATCGGCTTCCTGGTCGCCTGGCTGGTGGCCCTGCTGCTGGTCGCCGAGCCGCTCCGGAACTCCGGCCGTTACACCATGGGCGACGTCCTCGCCTACCGGATGCGCCAGCGCCCGGTGCGGACCGCCGCCGGCACCTCCACCATCGTCGTGTCGATCTTCTACCTGCTGGCCCAGATGGCGGGTGCCGGCGTCCTGGTCTCCCTGCTGCTCGGCATCACCTCCGACGCGGGCAAGGTCCTCATCGTCGCCCTGGTCGGCCTGCTGATGATCGTGTACGTCTCCATCGGCGGCATGAAGGGGACGACCTGGGTCCAGATGGTCAAGGCGGTGCTGCTGATCGGCGGCACCATCCTGATCACCTTCCTGGTACTGCTGAAGTTCGACTTCAACATCTCCGACCTGCTCGGCACCGCCGCCGAGAACAGCGGCAAGGGCGCCGCCTTCCTGGAGCCCGGCCTCCAGTACGGCGCGACCGGCACCACCAAGCTGGACTTCATCTCCCTCGGCATCGCCCTGGTCCTCGGCACCGCCGGCCTGCCGCACATCCTGATCCGCTTCTACACCGTGCCCAACGCCAAGGCCGCCCGTAAGTCGGTGAACTGGGCGATCGGCATCATCGGTGTCTTCTACCTGATGACCATCGCGCTCGGTTTCGGCGCGGCGGCCCTGATCTCGCAGAAGGAGATCACCGACTCCAACCCGTCCGGCAACACCGCCGCCCCGCTGCTCGCCCTGCACGTCGGCGGCGTCGACTCGGCGTGGGGCGCGATCCTGCTCGCCGTGATCTCGGCGGTGGCCTTCGCGACCATCCTCGCCGTGGTGGCCGGCCTCACCCTGGCCTCGTCCTCGTCCTTCGCGCACGACATCTACGCCAACGTCATCCGCAAGGGCCGGGCCACCGAGAAGGAGGAGATGCGGGCGGCCCGCTGGGCGACCGTCTTCATCGGCATCGTCTCCATCGCCCTGGGCGCCCTCTCCCGCGACCTGAACGTGGCCGGCCTGGTCGCCCTCGCCTTCGCGGTCGCCGCCTCCGCCAACCTGCCCACGATCCTCTACAGCCTCTTCTGGAAGCGGTTCACCACCCAGGGCGCCCTGTGGTCGATCTACGGCGGTCTGGTCGTCGCCGTCGGCCTGGTGCTCTTCTCACCGGTCGTCTCGGGCGACGCGACCTCGATGTTCCCGGACGTCGACTTCGCCTGGTTCCCGCTGAAGAACCCCGGCCTGATCTCCATCCCGTTCGGCTTCCTGATGGGCTGGCTCGGCACCCTCCTGTCGAAGGAGGAGCCGAACGCCGCCAAGTACGCCGAGCTGGAGGTCCGGTCCCTGACCGGCACCGGCGCCCACTGATCCCGTCCCGCCGGCCCGTCCCCGCCGCGGCCCCGTCGTAGCTCCCTACGACGGGGCCGCGGCACACCTCGTGGCTTCCGGCCGCTGTCGTTGTCACCGCGGTCACGTAGGCTCGAAGGCGTCGGCGGAGGGAAGGCGCTCCGCCGATCCGCGTCGAGGGAGGGGGCCCACGTGCTCATCGACACCTACGGCCGAGTGGCCACCGACCTGAGGGTCTCGCTGACCGACCGCTGCAATCTGCGGTGTACGTACTGCATGCCCGAGGAGGGCCTGCAGTGGCTGGCCAAGCCCGACCTGCTCACCGACGACGAGATCGTCCGCCTGGTCGGCATCGCGGTCACCTCCCTGGGCGTCACGGAGGTCCGCTTCACCGGCGGCGAGCCGCTGCTCCGCCCCGGCCTGGCCGGCATCGTGGAGCGCGTCGCCGCGCTCGACCCGCGCCCCCAGACGTCCCTGACCACCAACGGCATCGGGCTCAAGCGCACCGCGGCGGCCCTGAAGGCGGCGGGCCTGGACCGGGTCAACGTCTCCCTGGACACCCTCCGCCCGGACGTCTTCAAGACCCTCACCCGCCGTGACAGGCACCGGGACGTCCTGGAGGGCCTGCACGCCGCCCGCGAGGCCGGTCTGACCCCGGTCAAGGTCAACTCGGTCCTGATGCCGGGGGTCAACGACGACGAGGCCCCCGAGCTCCTCGCCTGGGCCGTGGAGCACGGCTACGAGCTGCGTTTCATCGAGCAGATGCCGCTCGACGCCCAGCACGGCTGGAAGCGCGACGGCATGGTCACCGCCGGCGACATCCTGGCCTCCCTGCGTACCCGCTTCACACTGACCGAGGAGGGCTCCGAGGAGCGCGGCTCGGCCCCCGCCGAGCGCTGGCTGGTCGACGGCGGGCCGCACCGCGTCGGTGTCATCGCCTCGGTCACCCGCCCGTTCTGCGCCGCCTGCGACCGCACCCGGCTGACCGCCGACGGCCAGGTCCGCACCTGCCTGTTCGCCCGCGAGGAGACCGACCTGCGTGCCGCCCTGCGCTCCGGCGCCCCGGACGAGGAGATCGCCCGCGTCTGGAAGCTCGCCATGTGGGGCAAGAAAGCGGGCGCCGGCCTCGACGACCCCGCCTTCGTCCAGCCGGACCGCCCGATGTCGGCGATCGGCGGCTAGCCAGGCGGGCCGGCAGGGCCTAGGCCCTGTCGTTCGGATCAGGTCGCGGGGAATCGGCTGTGCCTTCCGCGCGCAGGTGCGCGTGCCAGGCCCCGCGTCCGCGGCGTGATCCGAACGGCAGGGCCTAGGAGCCCGGCTCCCAGTCGGCGAGCGGGACGACGTCCTTCAGGAAGCCCCGTACGCCGAGGAACTGGGACAGGTGCTCCCGGTGCTCCTCGCACGCGATCCACGTCTTGCGGCGCTCCGGCGTGTGCAGCTTCGGGTTGTTCCAGGCGAGGACCCACACGGCGTCGGCGCGGCAGCCCTTGGCGGAGCAGATCGGGGTGGTCTCGTCACTCACAGGTTCGTCTCACAGGTCGCGCGGAACAGGTCACGCGGAGCAGGTCACGCACAAAGGCGACGCCGAGCAGCCACGGGGGGAGCTGCCCGGCGTCGGTCTGTCGCTCCGACGGGGGATGCGGAGCGCTCACCGAGTATGTCACGACCGGCCCACCCGCCGGGACCCGAACAACATGATTCGAGCGAGCTTCTCATTGGCTCGGGACGGACTTGACCGCCCGCTTGGCGATCATTTGTGATCGATGCAGGTCAAATTCGATCAAGAATGGTCGTCAAGTTCGCTCTGTGCTGCCATGATCCGATCGTTTATTTTCGATCAGTTCCGGCGTCTTCCGGGACCGATTCCGCGAAGCCGTGCCGCGCGAGCGGCGGCTCGATCATCGGCGGCGTCGGCGCCGTGACGAACGTCGTCGGCAGCCCCGGCGCGTTCTCCCGCCCGGCGTTGGCGATCACCACCGCGATGTACGGCAGCACCGCGCCCAGCACCAGCGTCACGACGGCGACGTGCCGTTCCACGTTCCACAGCACGGCCGTCAGGATCACCGCCAGGGTGCGGACCGTCATCGAGATGACGTACCGGCGCTGGCGTCCGCGGACGTCCTCCTCCAGGCCCGTCCGGGCTCCGGTGATCCGGAACACCTGGGCCTTGCCGTTCCCGCTCCGCTTCCGCATCACGTTCCACCACCCGCCCGCATGGGAGTCTCCCCGCCCGCACCGGTCCGCGGCCGCTCGGGGACGCCGGTCCGGGACGTCTCCCACGGTACGCCGCCGCCCGGTCGCCCACGAGAGGGGGTCCGCCCCGTGCCGGAGCGGCCGGAATGCGTCGCGGCGTCCGGGCGTGTCCCCCGTTCGGCCGTACCCGCCGTGCGCCGTACGCCGTACGGACCGAGGGTGGGCGTAATGCTCACGTAGAGCCGGACGAGGAGGCAGCCATGGGCTGGTTGTGGGCGATCATCGTCGGATTCGTACTCGGTCTGATCGCCAAGGCGATCATTCCGGGCAAGCAGCACAGTCCTCTGTGGCTGACCACGATCTTCGGCATGCTCGGTGCCATCGTCGGCAACGCGGTCGCCCGCGCGGCCGGCGTCGAGGCCACCTCCGGCATCGACTGGTGGCGGCACCTCTTCCAGCTGGTCGCCGCGATCATCATCGTCGGGGTCGGAGACATGGTGTACATGGCGGTGCGCGGCAACAGGAAGCAGCGACGGCACACCGCCTGACCAGGGCCGCGCCCGTACGCCGAGGGGCGGCCCCCGCAGTCCGGGAGCCGCCCCTCACGCGTGCCGGTACGCCGCTCAGGCGCCGGTGACCTCCACCGCGGCGAGGTTCTTCTTGCCGCGGCGCAGCACCAGCCACCGGCCGTGCAGCAGGTCCCCGCCGGCGGGCACCGCGTCTTCGGCGGCGACCTTCACGTTGTTCACGTAGGCGCCGCCCTCCTTGACCGTGCGGCGGGCCGCCGACTTGCTGGCGACCAGGCCGACCTCCGCGAACAGGTCGACCACCGGACCGGCCTCGGCGACCCGGACGTGCGGCACCTCCGACAGCGCGGCGGTCAGCGTCCGCTCGTCCAGCTCCGCCAGGTCACCCTGGCCGAACAGCGCCTTGGACGCGGCGATCACCGCGGCCGTCTGGTCCGCGCCGTGCACCAGCGTCGTCAGCTCCTCGGCCAGCGCCCGCTGCGCCGCCCGCGCCTGCGGACGCTCCTCGGTCTGCCGCTCCAGCTCCTCCAGCTCCTCGCGGGACCGGAAGGACAGGATGCGCGAGTAGCGCGAGATGTCCCGGTCGTCGACGTTCAGCCAGAACTGGTAGAAGGCGTACGGGGTCGTCATCTCCGGGTCCAGCCAGACGGCGCCGCCCTCGGTCTTGCCGAACTTGGTGCCGTCCGCCTTGGTCATCAGCGGCGTCGCGTACGCGTGCACCGTCGCGTCCGGCTCCAGGCGGTGGATCAGGTCCAGGCCCGCCGTGAGGTTGCCCCACTGGTCGCTGCCGCCCTGCTGGAGCACACAGCCGTAGCGCCGGTAGAGCTGGAGGAAGTCCATGGCCTGGAGCAGCTGGTAGCTGAACTCGGTGTAGCTGATGCCCTCCGAGGACTCCAGCCGGCGGGCCACGGAGTCCTTGGTCAGCATCTTGTTGACCCGGAAGTGCTTGCCGATGTCCCGCAGGAACTCGATCGCGGAGAGCCCCTCGGTCCAGTCCAGGTTGTTGACCATCACCGCCGCGTTCTCGCCCTCGAAGGCGAGGAAGGGCTCGATCTGGCCGCGCAGCCGCTCCACCCAGCCGGCCACCGTCTCCGGCGAGTTCAGCGTGCGCTCCGCGGTCGGGCGGGGGTCGCCGATCTGGCCCGTCGCCCCGCCGACCAGCGCCAGCGGCCGGTGCCCGGCCTGCTGGAGCCGGCGCACGGTGAGCACCTGCACCAGGTGTCCCACGTGCAACGACGGCGCGGTCGGGTCGAAACCGCAATAGAACGTGACGGGACCGTCCGCGAGCGCCTTGCGCAAAGCGTCCTCGTCGGTGGACTGGGCGAACAGCCCGCGCCACTTCAGCTCGTCGACGATGTCCGTCACGGTTCTCGTGTCTCCTCGTATGGTCCGCGTGTGCGGCTACGAGGTTATACGCCCTGGCTGACAGAGCTCATATTGAAATCGGGGACCCGCAGCGGGGGCATCGCCGCCCGTGTGAACCAGTCGCCCCACTCCCGGGGCAGCGTCCGCTCCGTACGCCCCGCCTCGGTGACCCGTCCCAGCAGGTCCATCGGCGACTCGTTGAACCGGAAGTTGTTCACCTCGCCGACGACCTCGCCGTCCTCCACGAGATAGACGCCGTCCCGGGTCAGACCGGTCAGCAGCAGCGTCGCCGGGTCGACCTCGCGGATGTACCACAGGCAGGTCAGCAGCAGTCCCCGTCCGGTGGCCGCGACCATCTCCTCCAGCGAGCGGTCCGCCCCGCCGTCCAGTACCAGGTTGTCGACGGCCGGCGCCGGCGGCAGCCCGGTCAGCGCGGCGCTGTGCCGGGTCGTCGTCAGCCGGGACAGCACGCCCTCCCTGATCCACTCGGTGGCCGGCACCGGCAGCCCGTTGTCGAACACCGACCGGTCGCCGTCGGAGGAGTGCGCCACCACGAACGGCGCGGTCTCCAGACCGGGCTCGGCCGGATCGCTGCGCAGGGTCAGCGGCAGCCGCCCGAGCCGTTCGCCCAGCCGGGTGCCGCCGCCCGGCCGGGAGAACACCGTCCGCCCCTCGGCCGCGTCCCGGCCCGACGCCGACCAGAGCTGGTAGATCAGCAGGTCCGCGACGGCCGTCGGCGGCAGCAGCGTCTCGTACCGCCCCGCGGGCAGCTCCACCCGCCGCTCGGCCCAGCCCAGCCGGACGGCCAGCTCGGCGTCGAGCGCCGCCGGGTCGACGTCCCGGAAGTCCCGGGTGGCCCGCCCGGCCCACGCCGACCGCGACCGGTCCGGCGACTTGGCGTTCAGCTCCAGCGTCCCGGTGGGCTGGTCGTGCCGCAGCCGCAGCCCCGTCGAGGTCCCCAGGTACGTCGACGTCATCTCGTGGCGCGCGAAGCCGTACAGCTCCCGGCCGCCGGCCCGCGCGCGGGCGAACGCCTCCCCGAGCGCCGGCGCGAAGTCGGCGAAGACCGCGGAGGACGTCTCGGCCGGCGCGTCCGTGAAGTCCGGCGCCTCGGGCGCCCCCGCGACCAGCGGCTGCGCGTCCTCGGCCGGCCCGGCCCCGCGCGCCGCCGCCTCCGCCGCCCGCACCAGCGGCTCCAGGTCGTCCCGGGTCACGGCGGACCGCGACACGACCCCGGAGGCGGTGCCCTCCCGCCCGTTCACGGTGGCGATCACCGTGAGGGTGCGCCCGCGCGTCACGCCGTTGGTGGTGAGCGCGTTGCCCGCCCAGCGCAGATTGGCGGTGGAGTGCTCGTCGGCGATGACGACGCACCCGTCCGCGCGGGACAGCTCCAGCGCCCGCTCGACGGTCTCGTGCGGTGTGGTCTTCGTCCGGGCGCTCATCGCCCCGCCTCCTGCGTGGTGTTGAGGATGTTGACGCCCTTGAACAGGGCCGACGGGCAGCCGTGCGACACCGCCGCGACCTGCCCCGGCTGGGCCTTGCCGCAGTTGATGGCCCCGCCCAGGACATACGTCTGCGGCCCGCCGACGGCCGCCATGGACCCCCAGAAGTCGGTGGTCGTCGCCTGGTAGGCCACGTCCCGCAGCTGACCCGCGAGCCGCCCGTTCTCGATCCGGAAGAAGCGCTGGCCGGTGAACTGGAAGTTGTACCTTTGCATATCGATTGACCATGAACGGTCACCTACGACGTAAATGCCCCGTTCCACTCCGCCGATCAGATCCTCCGTCGACAGCCCGCCGGGATCGGGCCGCAGCGACACGTTGGCCATGCGCTGCACCGGCACGTGGCCGGGGGAGTCGGCGTACGCGCACCCGTTGGACCGCTCGAAGCCGGTGAGCCGGGCGATCCTGCGGTCGAGCTGGTAGCCGACCAGCGTGCCGTCCTTCACCAGGTCCCAGGACTGCGCCTCGACGCCTTCGTCGTCGTACCCGATGGTCGCGAGGCCGTGCTCGGCGGTGCGGTCACCGGTGACGTTCATCAGCTCCGAGCCGTAGCGGAGCTTGCCGAGCTGGTCGAAGGTGGCGAAGGAGGTACCGGCGTAGGCGGCCTCGTAGCCGAGGGCGCGGTCCAGCTCGGTGGCGTGCCCGATCGACTCGTGGATGGTCAGCCACAGGTTGGAGGGGTCGACGACCAGGTCGTACAGGCCCGGTTCGACGCTCGGCGCCCGCATCTTCTCGGCCAGCAGCCCGGGGATCCCGGCCAACTCGGCGTCCCAGTCCCAGCCGGTGCCGGTCAGGTACTCCCAGCCGCGCCCGACCGGCGGCGCCAGCGTCCGCATCGAGTCGAACTCGCCGGTCGGCCCGTCCACCGACACGGCGGTGAGCACCGGGTGCAGCCGGACGCGCTGCTGGGTGGTCGTGGTCCCCGCCGTGTCGGCGTAGAACTTGTTCTCGTGGACGGCGACCAGCGAGGCGTCCACGTGGTCGACCCCGTCGGCCGCCAGCAGCCGCGCGCTCCAGTCGGCGAGCAGCCCCGCCTTCTCGGCGTCGTCCACGGCGAACGGGTCGATCTCGTACGAGGACACCCACGTACGGTCGGCGTGCACCGGCTCCTCCGCCAGCTCGACCCTCTCCTCCGACCCGGACGCCTTGATCACCTGCGCCGCCAGCTTCGCCATCGCCACCGCCTGCGAGGCGACCTTGGCGGCGGCGTCCGGCGTCAGGTCCACCCCGGAGGCGAAGCCCCAGGTGCCGCCGTGCACGACGCGGACCGCGTACCCGAGGTCGGTGGTGTCCGAGGAACCGGCCGGCCTGGCGTCCCGCAGCCGCAGGGAGGCGCTGCGCACCCGCTCGAAACGGAAGTCCGCGTGCACGGCCCCGAGGGAACGGGCGCGGGCCAGGGCGGCGTCGGCGAGGGGGCGCAGTGGGAGGGCGGTGAAGGTGTCGTCGATGCGATGGGGCACCTGCGTCTCTTTCTGTCGGCGGAACCGGTCGTGGAGCGGTGCGATCGTAGGGATGGTCGTACAAGAGAGCGTGCGGCGCATCATGTCGCGTCGGCCCGTACGGGGACCACACCTTTCCGCCGGCGGTGCTCCGCTTTCTGCGGGGACCCGTTTCTGTAGGGACCCGACAGCGCGTGCCGTAAGCCACTGTGGGTGCCCGATTCCCCGAGCGGAAGCGGGGACCGATAGGTTTTCGAGGAAGCCGCCTGCCATCCAGGTGTTCGGGCGGCGTGTTCAGACCGCTATGGAAAGGGTGATCCGTTGAGCCGCTCGGTTCTCGTCACCGGAGGTAACCGGGGCATCGGCCTCGCCATCGCCCGCGCGTTCGCCGACGCCGGAGACAAGGTCGCCATCACATACCGGTCGGGTGAGCCGCCGGCCGGCTTCCTCGCCGTCAAGTGCGACATCACCGATGCCGAGCAGGTGGAGCAGGCCTACAAGGAGATCGAGGCGGCGCACGGCAACGTCGAGGTGCTCGTCGCCAACGCCGGCGTCACCAAGGACCAGCTCCTGATGCGCATGTCCGAGGACGACTTCACCTCCGTCCTCGACACCAACCTCACCGGCGCCTTCCGCGTCGTCAAGCGGGCCAACCGCGGCATGCTGCGCGCCAAGAAGGGCCGCGTCGTGCTCATCTCCTCGGTGGTCGGGCTGCTCGGTCAGGCGGGGCAGGCGAACTACGCAGCGTCCAAGGCGGGTCTGGTCGGCTTCGCGCGCTCGCTCGCCCGCGAGCTGGGGTCGCGCAACATCACCTTCAACGTCGTCGCGCCCGGCTTCGTCGACACCGACATGACCAGGTCGCTCTCCGACGAGCAGCGGTCGAACATCGTGTCGCAGGTGCCGCTCGGCCGGTACGCGCAGCCGGAGGAGATCGCCGCGACGGTGCGGTTCCTCGCCTCGGACGACGCCTCGTACATCACTGGAGCCGTCATCCCCGTTGACGGCGGACTGGGAATGGGTCACTGATCACCATGAGCGGAATCCTCGAGGGCAAGCGCGTCCTGATCACCGGCGTGCTGCTGGAGTCCTCCATCGCCTTCCACGCGGCCAAGCTGGCCCAGGAGCAGGGCGCGGAGATCATCCTGACCGCCTTCCCGCGGCCCACGCTGACCGAGCGCATCGCCAAGAAGCTGCCCAAGCCCACCAAGGTCATCGAGCTGGACGTCACCAACGACGAGCACCTCGGGCGGCTGGCCGACATCGTCGGCGAGGAGCTGGGCGGCCTCGACGGTGTCGTGCACTCCATCGGCTTCGCTCCGCAGGACGCGCTCGGCGGCAACTTCCTCAACACGCCGTTCGAGTCGGTCGCCACGGCCATGCACGTCTCGGCGTACTCCCTGAAGTCGCTCACCATGGCCTGCCTGCCGCTGATGCAGAACGGCGGTTCCGTCGTCGGCCTCACCTTCGACGCGCAGTTCGCCTGGCCGCAGTACGACTGGATGGGCCCGGCCAAGGCCGCCCTGGAGGCCACCAGCCGCTACATGGCGCGCGACCTGGGCAAGCAGAACATCCGCTGCAACCTCGTCTCGGCCGGCCCGCTCGGCTCCATGGCCGCCAAGTCCATCCCGGGCTTCAGTGACCTGGCCGCCGTGTGGGACACGCGCTCCCCGCTGGAGTGGAAGCTGGACGACCCGGAGCCGGCCGGCCGCGGCATCGTCGCCCTGCTGAGCGACTGGTTCCCGAAGACCACCGGCGAGATCATCCACGTGGACGGCGGTCTGCACGCGATCGGCGCCTGACGCCGGTTTCTCCGAGGGGTCCGCTTCTCCGAGGGGCCCGCTTCTCCGAAGGGTCCGCTTCTCCGAAGGGTCCGCGCCCGCGAGGGCGCGGACCCTTCCGCGTGCCGGTCCGGCCCGGCAGGGGTCAGTCGCCGGAGTGTGGTCCGACCCGCCCCGGACGGCAGGCGAAGGGGTAGCCCGCCGCCTCCCGCGCGGCCGTCGCCGCGTCGCCCGCGCGGATCGCGTCCATCAGCCGGGTGTGGTCCAAGTGCGTCTCCGGTGTCAGCTCCGCACCGACGTCCTCGCGCAGCCAGTCCAGCATCACCTCGCCCAGGTCCGCGAACATCGCGGTCATCACCTCGTTGTGCGAGGCGGCGACGACGGCCAGGTGGAAGGTGGCGTCCGCGGTGACGAACGCCTCCGCGTCCCCCGACTCCCACGCTTCGTCGCGGCGCGCCAGCAGCGCCTCCAGGTGCTTGAGGTCACGCTCGGTGCGCCGCTCGGCGGCCAGCCGGGCGGCGGCCGACTCCAGCGTGGAGCGCAGCTCGGCGATGTGCCGGGGGTCGGTGTCGGCGAAGCGGCGCTGCATCACGCCGGCCAGCTCACTGGTGGCGACGACGTAGGTGCCGGAGCCCTGGCGGATGTCCAGCAGCCCGTTGTGCGCCAGCGCGCGGACCGCCTCACGGACGGTGTTCCGGGCGACCCCCAGCTGATCGACCAGCTCGGGCTCGGTCGGGATGCGGGAGCCGACCGGCCACTCGCCCGAGGTGATCTGCTGGCGGAGCGCGGCGATGACCTGCTCGGACAGGGCCGAGCGGTGGGGATGGCTCAGAGGCATGGCTCACCTTCGCTGAGGGTCTCCTGCGGTGTCCAGCGCGAACTGGACAACTAATCATCCCATGATTCTATGATGGGCCTCATGGCTAGTGAGGAAACCCCGACGCTCAGGCCGGCGCCCCGCGTCGGCGCCGAGGCCCGCCCCCGCACCGACGACGCCGCGCGCGGTGGTGAGCGAGCGGCGGCACCCGGCGCGGACGCGGACCGTGCGGCGCCCGCGCCGTCCACCGGGCGCCCCTGGACGGTGTGGACCACCCGCCTGCTCGTCCTCGGCATCGTGCTGGCCGCGCTCAACCTGCGGCCCGCGATCACCAGTCTCGGCGCGCTCCTGGAGGAGGTCCGCGACGGACTGGGCATGAGCGGCAGTGTGGCCGGGCTCCTCACCTCGGTGCCCCCGCTCTGCTTCGCCGTCTTCGGCGTCACCGCCCCGCGGCTCGCCCGCCGCTTCGGCCCCGGTGCGGTGGTCTGCGCCGGCATGGCCGCCATCACCGCGGGCCTGCTGGTCCGCCCCTTCGTGGGGAACACGGCCGTGTTCCTGGCGGCCAGCGCCCTGGCGCTCATGGGCATCGCGGTCAGCAACGTCCTGATGCCGGTCATCGTCAAGCGCTGGTTCCCCGACCGGGTCGGTTCCATGACCGGGCTGTACTCGATGGCCCTGGCCTGCGGTACGTCGATCGCCGCCGCGGCGACCGTGCCGGTGACGGACGCCCTCGGCGGGAACTGGCGGCCGGGCCTCGGGGTGTGGGCCGCGCTGGCGGCGGCGGCCGTACTGCCGTGGCTCCCGTTCCTCCGGGACCGCGGCGCCGCCCCGGGGACGGGGCAGGCCCCGGCCACCCGGTCCGCCCCGGCCGGCCCCGGCGCCGGGCGGCCCGCGCTGCGGATCACCCGGAGCCGTACCGCCTGGGCGCTCGCCGTGTTCTTCGGCCTCCAGGCGACCGCCGCCTACATCACGATGGGCTGGATGGCGCAGATCTTCCGGGACGCGGGCGTCTCCGCCGGCACCGCCGGAGTGCTGCTGGCCGTCACCATGGCGATGGGCATACCGCTGGCCTTCGTCATTCCCCGGGTGGCGACCCGGCTGCCCCAGCAGGGCCCGATGGTGGTCGTCCTCGGCCTCTGCGGTCTCGCGGGCTACGCCGGCCTGTACCTCGCGCCCGCCGGCGGCGCCTGGGCCTGGGCCGTACTGCTCGGCATCTCCAACTGCGCCTTCCCGCTGGCCCTGACCATGGTCGGGATGCGCGCGAGGACCGGGCCGGGTGTCGCCCAGCTCTCGGCCTTCGCGCAGAGCACCGGCTACCTGATCTCGATCCCCGGGCCGCTCCTGGTGGGCGTGCTCTACCAGCACAGCGGCGGCTGGGGGCTGCCGATCGCGCTGATGGCCGCCCTGATGGTGCCGCAGATGGTGGTGGGCGTCCTGGCGGGACGCGACCGTACGGTGGAGGAGGAGGCGGCCCGCTGACCGGGGGCGGCGGCCTGCCGGTGACGGGGCCGGGAGGTCGCCGCCGACGGGGTCCGGGGCCTGCCGGGACGGCGGCCCGCCGACCGGGGTGTCCGGGGCGGGTGCGAGACTTGTCCCATGCCAGTCCTCGACCCGAACCCCCAGAACGGCCAGAAGAAGATGCTGCTCGTCTTCGGCTCGTTCCTCGCAATCTTCGTGATCATCGGCATCGTCGCGACCATCGCCTCACCGTGAACCCGACGGGAGGGTAGGGCCAGCCCCCCGTCCCCTAGGGGGGAAGGCTCAGGGTCGAGTGGGTGGATCACCGGATGGGAAGCCGCCCGCGGATTCCGTAGCGTCGTGGTGTGACCGCGAGTCCCGGCGCCGGAGCCGGGAGCGTGGCGCACGACGGACCACGGACTCAGGGACGCCGAAGACCCGCGGAGGCACTCATGTCGACCCCTACCCACCCCGGCTCCCGCCCTGCCGTACGCGGGGGCGTCGACAGCCGGCTGCCCTGGTGGGCGCTGGTCCTGCCGGTTCTCGCCTTCGCCGCGCTGCTCGCGCTGATCCTCGACCCGGCGAAGGCGCACGCGACCACCGCCGACCCGGCCGTCACCCACCTCGTGGAGCGAATACGGCACCTGATCGGACGCTGACGGCCCACCCGGTCAACTCCCTGCGCCCCATGGCCTGTTTCATGCGAAGCTGGAGGGTATGAGCGTCGCAGAATCCCGCAGGATTGTTGTTTTCCGGCATGCGAAAGCCGACTGGCCCCAGGTGCCCGATCACGAGCGACCGCTCGCCGAGCGGGGACGCAAGGACGCAGCGGAGGCCGGACGCCGCCTCACCGACACCGGCATCTCCTTCGATCTGGCCCTGTGCTCCACCGCCGTCCGCACCCGCGAGACCTGGAAGCTCGCCGTCCAGGAGTTCCCGCAGCGGCCGAAAACGGTCTACGAGGAGCGGATCTACGAGGCGTCCCCTGGCGAGCTGATCGCCGTGCTCAACGAGACCCCCGACGACCTGCGGGACGTCCTGCTGATCGGCCACAACCCGGGCGCGCAGGGACTCACCGAGGTCCTGGCCGGCTCGGCCGAGGGCGACGTCCGCGAGCGGATGGCCGGCCGCGGTTTCCCGACCGCCGCCTTCGCGGTCCTCTCCTTCGACGGCCCCTGGAAGTCCCTGGAGCCCGGTGCCGCCACCCTGCGGGACTACTGGGCCCCCGCCGACTGACCGGCCCCCGGTCTCCCGGCCCGGCGGAGCCGGTCCCGGCACTCCCGTCAGCAGAGCACCCGGTACCGACCCGATCCGGTCCGGTACCGGACCCTTCAGTGCTCCTCGTCCGCGGCCCGGCCGAGGAGCCGCTCATCGAGGGTGTCCGCGGCCTCGACCTCCTCGCGGGTGATGCCCAGCAGATACAGGACGGTGTCCAGGAACGGCACGTTCACCGCGGTGTGCGCCGCCTGCCGGACCACCGGCTTGGCGTTGAAGGCCACTCCGAGCCCGGCCGCGTTCAGCATGTCCAGGTCGTTGGCGCCGTCCCCGATCGCCACCGTCTGGGAGAGCGGTACGCCCGCCTCCGCGGCGAACCGGCGCAGCAGCCGCGCCTTGCCCGCCCGGTCCACGATCTCCCCGGTGACCCGCCCGGTCAGCTTCCCGTCGACGATCTCCAGGGTGTTGGCCTGGGCGAAGTCCAGCCCCAGCCGTTCCCTGAGGTCGTCGGTGACCTGGGTGAAGCCGCCGGAGACGACGCCGACCTGATATCCGAGCCGCTTCAGCGTACGGATCAGCGTCCGCGCCCCCGGGGTCAGCCGCACCTCGCTGCGCACCTTGTCCACGACGGAGGCGTCCAGCCCCGCGAGCAGCGCCACGCGGGCGTGCAGGGACTGCTCGAAGTCCAGCTCCCCGCGCATGGCGGCGGCCGTCACCTCGGCGACCTCCGCCTCACAGCCGGCGTGCGCGGCGAACAGCTCGATGACCTCGTCCTGGATGACCGTCGAGTCCACGTCCATGACGACCAGTCGCTGCGCCCGCCGGTGCAGCCCGGCGGCGACGACCGCGACGTCGACGCCCAGCGCCGCCGCCTCCGTCACCAGCGCGGTCCGCAGCGGCTCGGTCTCCACGCCGGACACCGCGAACTCGACCGCCGTCACCGGATACTTCGCCAGCCGGAAGATGCGGTCGATATTGCCGCCGGCCTTGGTGATCCGGGCGGTGACCTGGGCCGTCGCCTCCGCGGTGAGCGGGTGGCCGAGCACCGTGACCAGGGAGCGGCCGAGGCCGCGCGGCCGGTTGTCGCCGGTGCCGGAGATGATCTCGGCCTGCATCCTCATCGACTCCGCCCAGCTGTGGACGGTGGCCCGCAGCTCACCCTCCAGCCCCTGGGGCGGATGGGTCACGAGCGCGCACAGCACCATCCGGCCACGGGTGACGACCTGCTCGATGTCGACGACATCGAGGGAGAAGGCCGCGAGAGTGTCGAAGAGGCCCGCCGTGATGCCCGGCCGGTCCTTGCCGAAGATCTTGACGAGAAGCGTAGGGACGTCAGAGGTCTGCGTAGCGCTCATGGTGGTCATACGGTATCCGGCACCCCGCGCCCCGCGCGCCCGAGGTCCGCCTGGCGGACACGGAACAGTGGGTGGCGGTTCGGTGGCGTGAAGGCAGCGGTGGAGCGGTGCGGCAGGTGGTGCTGTCGGCCGATCGCCGGCCCCGCCGTCGGAGGGGCTCACTCCCCGCGCTCGGGCCGCCTCGGCCGACGCGGTGCCGGGGAGATGATGCGGTGGCGGTGGCGCCGGAACCCCTGACCCCGCTTCGACGGCGACCGTCGCGGGAGTACGGGACCTCAACGGTGGGCGCCCGTGGAGGTCCGGCCCCCCCGTCCGCCGCGTCCTCGCACGCGGGGGCCGGGGGAGGGACAGACGGCCGTTCCGGTGGCCTGAGCCTAGGGGGTTTCGTGGCGGGGTTCGGCGGCGGACACGAGGAGCCGGCCGGTACGGACCGGCTGCCCGTCCGGTGCCGGGTACGGGGGCGTCGTCGGCCGGGCGAGCCCGACGCGTCCGCAGCCAGGAGCCGCGGCCCGAGCGCGGCCGTCCCGGCACCTCGACCAACGCCCAGCTCACGGCCGCGATCGCGGACAGCGGCACATCGCACCACGGCGCTTTCACGCCGTGTTCCGCGACCGCCGTACTCCTGGACGCGCTCATGGCAAAACCCCCGCTACGCATCGCGCGGCCGGGTCGCACCACTCGTCCCCCTCGCGTGCTTCGCCACCCTCCAGGCCGTTTTCGACCCCTCGACGGAAACGGAAGACGCCCCCCTGGTCCGGTTCGCGCAAGGCCCGGCTTTCGGTCAGGGGCCGTGCCTGAGATAGTTCCCCCGATGTTCGACATCCCTAGACTCCCCGTGACCGGGGGTACGTCAGGGGACAACTCAATGGGGCTCGGAGTGCCGGAACTCGTACTGGAATCAAACGGGCAGACCTGGACACTCGATCCGTCCAGGCCCTACACCCTGGGACGCGATCCGCAGGGCGACATCGTGTTCACCGACGCCAGGGTCTCCTGGCGGCACGCCACGGTCCGCTTCGACGGCCGCGGTTGGGTGCTCGAGGACCACGGCAGCACCAACGGCACGTTCGTACACGGCCGTCGCATCCACCGGTGCGAGCTGGACGCCGCCACGGCCGTACACCTGGGCAACGCGACCGACGGCCCGCTGCTGAACCTCTCCGCCACGGCCGTCACCGCCGACCCGCGGCAGGCGCACCCCGAACACCAGCCGTACGCGCCTCGACCGGCGTCGTACACCCAGCATTTCGCGCCACCGCACCAGGAGGCCCACCCTCCGCACATCCCTCAGCAACAGCAACAGAACCAGCACCAGCAACCCCCCTGGCACCAGTACCAGCAGCCACCCCAATACCAACACCACCACCCGAACCAGTACCAGCAGCAGCCGAACCCGCAGCAGCACCACCACCCGCACCCGAATCCGCATCAACACCAGCACCAGCACCAGCACCCCTAAAACCAGCACCACCTCCCGGACGGCAGCCGCAGCCCTGGACGGCGCGGTTCGCCACCCCGGCGCGGCGCTATGTCTCGGTGATCGCTTCCGACCGGAGTTTCCTGGCCGTAACGGTGTCCCCGCCGGCCCTCCTGGGCCTGGTCGGCCTGCTCATCGACTTCGGTGCCGGCCTGCTGCCCGACCCGGCACACCCGGCCGACTCGGAGGCCGGGCGGCCCGAGCCCGACGGCACGGCCACCACGGTCCTGCTGATCCCCGCCGCCGGCGCCTGCTTCACGGGCGCGGCCAACTCGGTCAGTGAGCTGACCAAGGAACGGGTCCTCTACGAGCGGGAGCGCGCGACCGGCCTGTCCCGCTCGGCGTACCTGATGTCCAGGGTCGTGGTGCTCGGCCTGATCACCCTGCTCCAGGGGCTGCTGCTCGGGCTCATCGGCCTCTCGACCCGGGAGATCCCGCACGAGGGCGTGGTCCTTTTCTTGGGGGCTCACGCTGCTGGAGCTGTGCCTGCCGGCCATGGCGCTCGGCTTCGCCTCGACGATGTCCGGCCCGGTCATCTCGGCGCTGGTACGGACCTCCGAGACGACCGTGCCGCCGCTGGTGGTGTTCGCGGTCGTCCAGGTCGTCTTCAGGTGCTGTCTCTTTGCTCCGCACGGCACGGCGGGCGTGAACCAGGTCTCGTACCTGACGCCGTCGCGCTGGGCGGTCGCCGCGGCCGGCGCCACGCTGGACCTCGACCGGATCGGCCCGCCACAGGGGGCCGCCGGCGCCGATCCGCTGTGGGAGCACACCGCACCCGCCTGGACCATGGACCCGGCCGCCGTGCTCGTCCTCGGCGTCCTCTGCGGCCTCCCCGTCTCCCGCGTCCTGCGCCGCCACGAGCCCGAGGTGACGCGGAAGCGGCCGCCCGCCCCCGGACAGCCCCGAAGGGCGGCACCCTCGTACGGGGTGCCGCCCTTCGGCGTGGCTGCGTGTCGGAAGTGAGGTCCGCGCTGACCTCGGTCTCCGGGCCGGCTCAGTACGCGCTGTTGACGTTGTCGATGGTGCCGTACTTGTCGGCCGCGTAGTTGGCGGCGGCGGTGATGTTGGCGACCGGGTCGTAGATGTTCCAGGAGGTGCCGGCCACGTGGTACGCCTTGAAGGTCGGCGGGATCACCTGGAGCAGGCCCTTGGACGGGATGCCGTTGATGGCGTTGATGTCCCAGTCGTTGATCGCCTTCGGGTTGCCCGAGGACTCACGCATGATGTTCTTGTGCAGGCCGTGGTAGGAGCCGGGGATGCCCTTGGCCTTCATGATGCTCAGGGCCTCGTTGATCCAGCCGTTGAGGTTGTCCGGGTAGCTCTTGGCGGCGACCTGCTTCACCTCGGCGCGCTCGGCGGACCGGCTGGCGGCCTGCTTCGCGGCACGCTTCTTGGCGGCGGCCTGCGTGGCGGCCTGCTTCTTGGCGTCGGCCGCTGCCTGCTGCTTCGCGTCGATGGCCGCGAGCTTCTCGCTGGTCCCGGCGAGCTGGTCGGTGACGGACGTCTTCACGTCCTTGATCTGCTCGGAGCTGTAGGCCACCTTGGCCGCCGGGGCGGCCTCGCTCGTGGCGGTCGTGTGGCCACTGGCGGGCACCGCGGAGATCGCGAGGGCGGCGGCACCGAGGGCGCCGACACCGGCTATGGCGATCTTGTGGTTGCGGGTCAGGGAACGACTATGACCACGGGTGAGGATGTTCTTGGGCATGGCGGGATAGACCTCTTCGAGTTGCGCGGAGGTCGCTCTCGTCCTGCTGAGTACAGGGGTGCTTCCGGCACGAACGCCGTGGTTCACAACCCACGGCACTGAGCGACGTGAGCCATTGTTAGCGGCCGCAAAATCGGCTGGCAAAGGTGTGACGTACGAAGCTGGATAGTGGATCAGGGAGGGGAGAAACCGGGCAACAGTGACCATCTTCCCGGTCAAAACGGACGTCTCGTCCTCCTAACCCACTTCGTACGTGACGTGCGCCCTATGCGGGGGCTCACACGGGCCACCCCCTCATCTCACTGCGAGTTGCTGAAGCAATGCGATACGTGAGTGACTGCCGGGGTCGGTGGGGACGGTGTCATGGCAGGGGCCGCAGGGGGGACTGAGCCTGCCGGAACTGGCGCCACCGGCAGCACCCGCCCACCACCTCCTCGCCTCCGCTCCGGGGCAGCCCGCCCCGCCACCGTCCCCGGCACCAGCAGAGACGGGGCCGGGGACGGACAGCCCGAGCGGCCCGTCCACCCCTGCGCACCTCCCGCACCCCGCTCCGGCGCGACGACCGGGCCCTCCCACTCCGCCCACGCCCACTCCGCCCACGCCTGTACGGCCTCCCCCTGGGGAGGACCTCCCCCCGGTACGGCCCTGCCCCCGCCGACTCCACCGCCCATATGACCGCCTTCACCGGGAGCCCGTCCGGCCGCCCTCACCGGCCCGTCCGGCCACCCTTACCGGGATGGCCTCCAGCCGGTCACGTCCACCGAAAGCCCATCCGACCACGTCCGGCCCCGGCACCCGCGCACCCGGTGGCCCCCCAGCACCAGCCGCTCCCCGGGCAGCCCCGCCTCCCTACCCCTTCACCCCTTCTCTCGCACGCGCGCGTGCGAGAGAAGCCCGCTCGGACGGCTGCGTCTCCGCCGTGGCGACCAGTCGCCCTCGCCCCCCCACCCGCACGCGCGCGTGGTACCCAACCGTCCGGCCCCCGCCCCCGCGATCCCACCGTCCCGGGACCTCCGACCTAGGACCATCGACCCGGCCGGTCGCCCGTCACCGGGCCGATCCGGGTGTCACACCCCGCCGGTACCGTGAGGTCATGAGTCACGGCCCCCGGTCCGGCCTCGCCGCGGTCAGTGCCGCGCTGCTGGCCATGAGCAGGCACCTGGAGGTGCGCGACGTCCTGAAGACGATCGTCGCCTCCGCCCGCGAGCTGCTCGACGCGCGGTACGCGGCCCTCGGAGTCCCCGACGACCACGGCGGCTTCGCCCAGTTCGTGGTGGACGGCATCAGCGACGAGCAGTGGAAGGCCATCGGCCCCCTGCCCCGCCAGCACGGCATCCTCGCCGCGATGCTGCGCGACGCCCGCCCCGAGCGCCTCGCCGACCTCCGCCAGGACCCCCGCTTCGAAGGCTGGCCGTCCGCCCATCCCGAGCTGGCCGACTTCCTCGGCCTGCCGATCCGCGACGGTGACGAGGTCCTCGGCGCCCTCTTCCTCGCCAACAAGCTGCACCCCGACGAGGGAGACCCCCCGAGCCCCGGGCGCGAGGGCACCTGCGGCTTCACCCAGGACGACGAGGAACTCCTCGGCATCCTCGCCCAGCACGCCGCCATCGCCCTCACCAACGCCCGCCTCTACGAGCGCAGCCGCGAGCTGACCATCACCGAGGAGCGCACCCGCCTCGCCCACGAGCTGCACGACGCGGTCAGCCAGAAGCTGTTCTCCCTCCGTCTCACCGCCCAGGCCGCCGCCCGCCTGGTGGACCGCGACCCCGCCCGCGCCAAGGAGGAGCTGCGGCAGGTGACCGCCCTGGCCGCCGAGGCCGCGGACGAGCTGCGCGCCGCCGTCGTGGAGCTGCGCCCCGCCGCCCTGGACGAGGACGGCCTGGTCGCCACCCTGCGCACCCACGTCCAGGTCCTCGACCGCGCCCACACCGCGCACGTCACCTTCACCGGCCACGGCCTGCGCGCGCTGCCCGCCGCCCAGGAGGAGGCCGTCCTCCGCGTCGCCCAGGAGGCGCTGCACAACGCCCTGCGGCACTCCGCCGCGACCCACGTCGACGTAACCCTGCGCCGGGCCGGCGCGGGAGCCGAGCTGCGGGTCACCGACGACGGCGCCGGCTTCGACCCGCGGGCGGTGCACCGCGCGGGACGTCATCTGGGCCTGGTCTCCATGCGGGACCGGGCGAGCGGGGTCGGCGGCACGCTGACCGTCGAATCGGCGCCCGGCAAGGGCACCACGATCACGATGGAGGTCCCCGGTGGCTGAGGCAATCAGGGTGCTGCTCGTCGACGACCACCAGGTGGTCCGCCGCGGCCTGCGCACCTTCCTGGAGGTGCAGGACGACATCGAGGTGGTCGGCGAGGCCGCGGACGGCGCGGAAGGGGTCGACCGCGCCACCGAGCTGCGCCCCGACGTGATCCTCATGGACGTCAAGATGCCGGGCATGGACGGCGTCGACGCCCTGCGTCGGCTCCGTGAGCTGGACCACCCCGTGCGAGTCCTGATCGTCACCAGCTTCACCGAGCAGCGCACCGTGGTCCCCGCCCTGCGCGCCGGCGCCGCCGGCTACGTCTACAAGGACATCGACCCCGAAGCGCTGGCCGGCGCCATCCGCTCGGTGTACGCCGGGCACATCCTGCTCCAGCCCGAGGTCGCGGGCGCCCTGCTCCAGCCCGAGGGCACCGGCTCCGGCCAGGGCAGGGCCGGTTCCCTCACCGACCGCGAGCGCGAGGTGCTGGGCCTGATAGCCGACGGCCGCTCCAACCGGGAGATCGCCCGCGCCCTCGTCCTGTCCGAGAAGACGGTCAAGACCCACGTCTCGAACATCCTGATGAAACTCGACCTGGCCGACCGCACCCAGGCCGCCCTGTGGGCCGTACGCCACAGCAACACGGAGGGTTCCGTTCCGGACTGAGATTCATACCGTCGTGGGAATGTCCCCCGAATGGCGCAACCTCCGGTGTGCCCGGCCGTTCTCCAGTGCGTGCCGCGGCGATTGCCGCGGCGATCGCAAGGAGGACTGGCAAGTGAAGAACCTGAAGAAGGCAGTGGCCGTGACGATGGTGGCCGGTGGGCTGGTCGCCGCCGGTGCCGGTATGGCCTCCGCCTCCGGTGGTGCCGACGCGCACGGCAAGGCCGTCGGCTCCCCGGGCGTCGCCTCGGGCAACCTCGTCCAGGCGCCGATCCACGTCCCGGTCAACGCCGTGGGCAACAGCGTCAGCGTCATCGGCGTCCTGAACCCGGCCTTCGGCAACCTGGGTCTCAACCGCTGACGCCCCGACGGGGGTGCCGTACGTCCCGCCCGTGAGCCCGCGGGCAGGAGCGCCGCGAGGGCGGCAGGGGCGGGCGCGGACGGCACTCCGTCGACACCGGGCCGGGTCACCTCACCCGGCCCACCGACGCCGCCACTCCCTCCCCCTGCGGACGTCACTCCCGTCCCCGCTCCTCCACCACGGAGTTGTACGCCGCGACCTGCGCCCGCCGAGCCGTCCGCTCCACCGGCCGCAGCGCATGCGAGCGCGCCGCCATCTCCGAGGCGCTCACCGCGCCCCCGGGCCCGTTCTCGTACGCCAGCGAGATCAGCGCCCCCACCCGCTGAGCCAGCTCCAGCACCCGCACCGCCCGCGGCGGATATCCCGGCGCCAGCACCTCGCGCCCCGCCTCCGCCCGCGCCCGGTACGCCGCGACGGCCGCCTCGGCCACCGGCCCCGACCCGGCCAGGTCCAGCCGCGTCAGCACCGCCGTCGCGTCCCGCAGCGCCTCCGCCAGCTCCCGCTCCGCCTCCGCCAGCGACGGCACATCCGCGGGCGGCCCCTGACGCACCGGCAGACAGTGCCAGACCACCTCGACGTGCACATCGCCCTCGGGCCCCGCCTCGGACACCTCGGGCACCAGCCCCAGCGCGGCCCCGTGACAGACCACCGCCTCCTCGGCCTCCAGTGCCCGCGCGTTGAACTCCGGCGGCCCGCTCAGCCCCAGCGGATGCCCCGGCGCGGGCAGCGCCACCCGCAGCCCGGTCACCCCGAGCGCCCGCAGCCGCCCCAGCGCCAGCGTCAGACCGACCGGCGCCGACTCGCCCGGCAGCCCCGCCACCCGGTGCACCGCGTCCTCGCCGACGATCGCGAGCACGGCGTCGTCCGGCGAGACAACTCCGACAAGGAGGGCATTTCCCCAGGCGGCCAGCCGCCCTGCGCGTGGTTCCGTGAGCATGCCCACCACCCTAGGACGCTTCCGCGGGGCCTCCACGACGTCACCGCACCCCGCGGACCCGTCGCGAGCCCACCGTGAACCATCCCGATGGAACGGCCGGGCCGACCGGTGGCGTAGATTTCCTAGAGGGCGGCGCCCACCGGCGCGGCCGACCGAGCCACTGGCGTACGCGACAGCCGAGACCGGCACACTGCAAGGGGAGACAACGCGCTCATGAGCGATGTTCTGGAGCTTCAGGACGTATCCGTGGTCCGGGAGGGCCGGGCTCTGGTGGACCAGGTCTCCTGGTCGGTCAAGGAGGGCGAGCGCTGGGTCATCCTCGGCCCCAACGGCGCCGGCAAGACCACCCTCCTCAACCTCGCCTCCAGCTACCTCTTCCCCAGCCAGGGCACCGCCACCATCCTCGGCGAGACCCTCGGCCGGCCCGGCACCGACGTCTTCGAGCTGCGCCCCCGCATCGGCATGGCGGGCATCGCCATGACCGAGAAGCTCCCCAAGCGCCAGACCGTCCTGGAGACCGTGCTGACCGCCGCGTACGGCATGACGGCCACCTGGCAGGAGGACTACGAGGACATCGACGAGCAGCGCGCCCGCGCCTTCCTCGACCGCCTCGGCATGACCGACTTCCTCGACCGGAAGTTCGGCACCCTGTCCGAGGGCGAGCGCAAGCGCACCCTCATCGCCCGCGCCCTGATGACCGACCCCGAGCTCCTCCTCCTCGACGAGCCCGCCGCCGGCCTCGACCTCGGCGGCCGCGAGGACCTCGTACGCCGCCTCGGCCGCCTCGCCCGCGACCCGATCGCCCCCTCGATGATCATGGTGACCCACCACGTCGAGGAGATCGCCCCCGGCTTCACGCACGTTCTGATGATCCGTCAGGGCAAGGTCCTCGCCGCCGGCCCGCTGGAGCTGGAACTGACCTCCCGCAACCTCTCCCTCTGCTTCGGCCTCCCGCTCGTCGTGGAACAGGTCGGCGACCGCTGGACCGCCCAGGGCCTCCCGCTCTCCTGACCCGCCCCGCCCCGGCCGCCCCGTCCTCTTTGCGCCCTGTCCCAGCGGCGACCGACGGACCTACCATGACCACGTGAACGACATCGACGCATGGGTGTGGTGGCTCGTCGCCGCGGCAGCCCTCGGAATCCCGCTCGTCGTCACCGCGATGCCGGAGTTCGGCATGCTCGCCGTCGGCGCGGTCGCCGCGGCGATCGCCTCCGGCCTCGGGGCCGACGTCGTCCTCCAGGTCCTCGTCTTCGTCGTCGTCTCGGTCGCCCTTCTGGCGGTGGTACGCCCCATCGCCGCCCGGCACCGCCAGGACCGGCCCCAACTCGTCACGGGGGTGGAAGCGTTGAAGGGCAGGCAAGCCGTCGTCCTGGAACGGGTCGACGGCTCCGGTGGCCGGATCAAGCTCGCCGGCGAGGTCTGGTCGGCCCGCTCCCTCGACGGCGGCCGCGCCTACGACGTGGGGCAGGAGGTGGACGTCGTGGACATCGAGGGCGCCACGGCGATCGTCCTATGACCGCGCACCACGCAACCTGGGGGAACAGCCCCCGGCACGGGCGACGGTCTGTCAGACTCGACCAGCAAGATCCTCAACAGCCGTAAGATCAGCAGCAGTCAGGATCTGCCGAGAGCGCCGAGGCGGAGAAGGGTACGGGAGAGACCATGCAGCCGGTCATCATCGTCTTGATCATCCTGGTGGTGTTGGTCTTCATCGCCTTGATCAAGACGATCCAGGTCATCCCACAGGCCAGCGCCGCCATCGTCGAGCGCTTCGGCCGCTACACACGCACGCTGAACGCGGGCCTCAACATCGTCGTCCCGTTCATCGACACCATCCGCAACCGCATCGACCTGCGCGAACAGGTCGTCCCGTTCCCGCCGCAGCCGGTGATCACCCAGGACAACCTGGTGGTCAACATCGACACGGTCATCTACTACCAGGTCACCGACGCCCGCGCCGCGACCTATGAGGTCGCCAGCTACATCCAGGCGATCGAGCAGCTCACCGTCACCACCCTGCGCAACATCATCGGTGGCATGGACCTGGAGCGCACCCTGACCTCCCGCGAGGAGATCAACGCGGCCCTGCGCGGCGTCCTCGACGAGGCCACCGGCAAGTGGGGCATCCGCGTCAACCGCGTCGAGCTGAAGGCGATCGAGCCGCCCACCTCCATCCAGGACTCGATGGAGAAGCAGATGCGCGCCGACCGCGACAAGCGCGCCGCGATCCTCCAGGCCGAGGGTGTCCGGCAGTCCGAGATCCTGCGCGCCGAGGGCGAGAAGCAGTCCCAGATCCTGCGCGCCGAGGGTGAGGCCAAGGCCGCCGCCCTGCGCGCCGAGGGCGAGGCCCAGGCCGTCCGTACGGTCTTCGAGGCCATCCACGCCGGCGACCCGGACCAGAAGCTGCTCTCCTACCAGTACCTCCAGATGCTCCCGAAGATCGCCGAGGGCGACGCCAACAAGCTCTGGATCGTCCCCAGCGAGATCGGCGACGCCCTCAAGGGCCTCTCCGGCGCGATGGGCAACTTCGGCGGCCTGGGCGGCGGCGCCCAGAGCGCCCCCACGGTCCCGCCACAGGAACGCCGCGAAAAGCCGACCATCGACTGACGGCGCATCGGAACACAGGCCCCGCGTCCCCACCCAGGGGCGCGGGGAACTGCGCGACCGACCCTCCCTGAACCCGCGGCCGGGGAAGGACCGAACCTTCCTGAGGCGAGACCGCTACGCCGCGTCCAGCACCAACCAGTCCGGCAGCGCGGCGAAGTCGTCCCGGGCCAGCGCCAGCAGCATCGCATCGGCGGGCGTCGGCTCGAAGGGCTGGCGCAGCAACGGCATCCCCGCCTGCTCGGGCGTCCGGTTCGCCTTGCGGTGATTGTCCTCCGCACAGGAGGCCACCGTGTTCAGCCACGTGTCCTGCCCGCCCAGCGACCGCGGCACCACGTGGTCCACGGTCGTCGCCCGCCGCCCGCAGTACGCGCACCGGTGCCGGTCCCGCACCAGCACCCCCCGCCTCGACCACGGCGCACGTCTTCGGAACGGCACCCGTACGTACTGGCAGAGCCTGATCACCCGGGGCGCCGGTATGTCCACCGCCGCTCCCCGCATCCGCAGTTCGGGGTGGGCCTGCTCGACGACGGCCTTGTCCTGGAGCACCAGAACGACGGCTCGGTTCAGCGACACCGTCGACAAGGGTTCGAAGCTCGCGTTCAGCACCAGCGTGTCCCGCATACCAGCCCACCTCCCGTGTGCACCGGCCCACCCCCTGGCGGGCTGGATCAACTCTGGCCGGGCACGCCGGGATGGACAACGCAATAAAAAATGCCCGCCCCTGATCACTTCCAAGACCAGAGACGGGCAAACGTTCCATGAACGGTCAGCTGTCGGCGGGCACCTCGTACTCACCGATCAGCTGCGCACGGGCGATCGTGTGGAACCGCAGATTGAAACCGACGAACGCGGGCGTGGCCTCGGCGTCCGGCCCCAGCTTCTCCTGGTCCACGGCGTACACGGTGAAGACGTACCGGTGCGGTCCGTCCCCGGCCGGCGGCGCCGCGCCCCCGAAGTCCTTGCTGCCGTAGTCGTTGCGCGCCTGGACGGCGCCCTCCGGCAGCCCCTCGAACGTCCCGCTGCCCGCGCCCACCGGCAGTTCCGTCACCGAGGCCGGGATGTCGAACACCACCCAGTGCCAGAAGCCGCTGCCCGTCGGCGCGTCCGGGTCGTAGCAGGTCACGGCGAAGCTCTTGGTCCCGGACGGGAAGCCCTCCCACCGCAGGTGCGGCGAGGTGTTGCCGGCCGCGTAGACCTGAGCGTCCTTGAGCGTCGCCCCGTCCTGGACGTCCTCGCTCGTCACCGTGAACGCCGGCACGGGCGGGTGGAAGTCATGGGGGAGCGGCCGCCGCTTGTGCTCGGTCACCTCGGTACCTCCTGATCGATACGTGCAGTCGACTCCCGAGCCTAGAACCAGTTCCGCTTGCTGCCGACCTCGGACAGCCACTGGTTGAGGTACGCGACCCAGTCGGTCCCCTGGTAGTCGTGCAGCCCGACCGTGAACGACCGGAAGGTGTCGCTGCCCTCGCTGAACAGCCCCGGCTTCTTGTCCATCTCCAGTACGACGTCCATCGCCTGGTCGTCGGCGACGAAGCTCAGCTCGACCTGGTTCAGCCCCCGGTACTGCTGCGGCGGCAGGAACTCGATCTCCTGGTAGAACGGCAGCTTCTGCCGCGTCCCCCGGATGTGCCCGCGCTCCATGTCCGCGTTCTTGAAGCGGAAACCGAGCTGGACGAACGCGTCCAGGATCGCCTTCTGCGCCGGCAGCGGGTGCACGTTGACCGGGTCCAGGTCCCCGGAGTCCACGGCCCGTGCGATCGCCAGCTCCGTGGTCACCCCGATGTTCATGCCGCGCAGCGCCTGCCCGTCGATCATGGTGACCGGCGTCTCCCACGGGATCTCCAGCCCGAACGGCACCGCGTGCACCGCGCCGGCCTGAAGCTCGAAGGCGCCCCCGAGGCTGACCTTCGTGAACTCGATGTCCTGCTTGTACTCCTGGTCGCCGCTCTCCACCTCGACCTTGGCCTGGAGCCCGACCGACAGCCCCTCGATCTGCTGGTTGACGGACCCGCCCTGGATCCGCACCTCACCCTGGACGACACCGCCCGGAACGACGTTCACCTCGTTCAGCACCGTCTCGACCGAGGCCCCACCGGCCCCCAGGCTTGCGAGCAGCTTCTTGAACGGCATGTCTCTCCCTCTGCAGGCTTATGCGTGAACCCTTGATCCCTACATACGCGATCCGGCCGTGGCCGGTTCCGCACCCCACCCTGACAAGGCGTCCGCCAGCTGACCAGCCCGCCGCCCGTACCGTCTGCGTTACGCTCGGACGGCATGATCGCGACCCCTGACCGTACGCCTCTGCCGAGGGAGTTCTTCGACCGCCCCGTCCTCGAGGTGGCGCCCGATCTCCTGGGCCGCGTCCTGGTCCGTACCACCCCGGACGGCCCGATCTCCCTCCGTCTGACAGAGGTGGAGGCCTACGACGGCCAGAACGATCCCGGCTCCCACGCCTACCGTGGCCGCACCCCTCGCAACGACGTCATGTTCGGTCCCCCCGGACACGTGTACGTCTACTTCACCTACGGCATGTGGTTCTGCATGAACCTGGTCTGCGGTCCCGAAGGCCGGTCGAGCGCGGTCCTGCTCCGCGCGGGCGAGATCGTCGAGGGCGCCGAGCTGGCCCGGACCCGTCGCCTCTCGGCCCGCAATGACAAGGAACTGGCCAAAGGCCCCGCCCGCCTGGCCACGGCCCTCGACGTCGACCGTGCCCTGAACGGCACGGACGCGTGCGCCGCCGGCGAGACCCCCTTGCGCATCCTGTCCGGCACGGCCGTACCCCGCGACCAGGTACGCAACGGCCCCCGCACCGGTGTGGCGGGTGAAGGCGGAGTGCATCCCTGGCGCTACTGGATCGCCGAGGACCCGACGGTGAGCCCGTACCGGGCCCATGTCCCCCGGCGGCGCCGAAGTTGACGCACCCTTGCGTGCCCCGTAATGTAGTCCGAGCCGCTTGAACCGGGTACGGCATTCGCCTGCAGCCGGAAGCGGCCAACCCACTACCTAGCACCACCCCTCAGCGGGGTCTCATTCGGCGTGCTCGCATGCCCGAATTCGAACTCGCGAATGCCGATTATGAACCGGCAGGGAAATCAGCTAACGTAGTGAATGTCGAAAGGCCGACAGGCGAAAGCCCAAGGCTGACGGCAATCCCGCCGACAGGGAATCGGATCGTGAAAACGATCTGATAGAGTCGGAAACGCAAGACCGAAGGGAAGCGCCCGGAGGAAAGCCTGAGAGAGTCTCTCGGGTGAGTACAAAGGAAGCGTCCGTTCCTTGAGAACTCAACAGCGTGCCAAAAGTCAACGCCAGATATGTTGATACCCCGTCTCCAGCTCTGCTGGGGCGAGGTTCCTTTGAAGAAAAATACAGCGAGGACGCTGTGAACGGTCGGATTATTCCTCCGGCTGTTCCGCTCCCGTGAGCTGTTGAAGCATTCACGGAGAGTTTGATCCTGGCTCAGGACGAACGCTGGCGGCGTGCTTAACACATGCAAGTCGAACGATGAACCACTTCGGTGGGGATTAGTGGCGAACGGGTGAGTAACACGTGGGCAATCTGCCCTGCACTCTGGGACAAGCCCTGGAAACGGGGTCTAATACCGGATAATACTTCTCCTCGCATGGGGAGGGGTTGAAAGCTCCGGCGGTGCAGGATGAGCCCGCGGCCTATCAGCTTGTTGGTGAGGTAGTGGCTCACCAAGGCGACGACGGGTAGCCGGCCTGAGAGGGCGACCGGCCACACTGGGACTGAGACACGGCCCAGACTCCTACGGGAGGCAGCAGTGGGGAATATTGCACAATGGGCGAAAGCCTGATGCAGCGACGCCGCGTGAGGGATGACGGCCTTCGGGTTGTAAACCTCTTTCAGCAGGGAAGAAGCGAGAGTGACGGTACCTGCAGAAGAAGCGCCGGCTAACTACGTGCCAGCAGCCGCGGTAATACGTAGGGCGCAAGCGTTGTCCGGAATTATTGGGCGTAAAGAGCTCGTAGGCGGCTTGTCGCGTCGGTTGTGAAAGCCCGGGGCTTAACCCCGGGTCTGCAGTCGATACGGGCAGGCTAGAGTTCGGTAGGGGAGATCGGAATTCCTGGTGTAGCGGTGAAATGCGCAGATATCAGGAGGAACACCGGTGGCGAAGGCGGATCTCTGGGCCGATACTGACGCTGAGGAGCGAAAGCGTGGGGAGCGAACAGGATTAGATACCCTGGTAGTCCACGCCGTAAACGGTGGGCACTAGGTGTGGGCAACATTCCACGTTGTCCGTGCCGCAGCTAACGCATTAAGTGCCCCGCCTGGGGAGTACGGCCGCAAGGCTAAAACTCAAAGGAATTGACGGGGGCCCGCACAAGCGGCGGAGCATGTGGCTTAATTCGACGCAACGCGAAGAACCTTACCAAGGCTTGACATACACCGGAAAACCCTGGAGACAGGGTCCCCCTTGTGGTCGGTGTACAGGTGGTGCATGGCTGTCGTCAGCTCGTGTCGTGAGATGTTGGGTTAAGTCCCGCAACGAGCGCAACCCTTGTCCCGTGTTGCCAGCAGGCCCTTGTGGTGCTGGGGACTCACGGGAGACCGCCGGGGTCAACTCGGAGGAAGGTGGGGACGACGTCAAGTCATCATGCCCCTTATGTCTTGGGCTGCACACGTGCTACAATGGCCGGTACAATGAGCTGCGATACCGTGAGGTGGAGCGAATCTCAAAAAGCCGGTCTCAGTTCGGATTGGGGTCTGCAACTCGACCCCATGAAGTCGGAGTCGCTAGTAATCGCAGATCAGCATTGCTGCGGTGAATACGTTCCCGGGCCTTGTACACACCGCCCGTCACGTCACGAAAGTCGGTAACACCCGAAGCCGGTGGCCCAACCCCTTGTGGGAGGGAGCTGTCGAAGGTGGGACTGGCGATTGGGACGAAGTCGTAACAAGGTAGCCGTACCGGAAGGTGCGGCTGGATCACCTCCTTTCTAAGGAGCACATGGCCGACTGCAAGCAAACGTCTTGCACGGTTGCTCATGGGTGGAACGTTGACTATTCGGCACACGAGATCTGATCTGCTTGCTAGTACTGCTTCGGCGTGGAACGTGAGTTGGGGAGGGCTTGGGTGTCGGGCACGCTGTTGGGTGTCTGAGGGTACGGCCGTGAGTTCGCCTTCAGTTGCCGGCCCCAGTGAACTCGGGATGTTGTCCCGGGGTGGTGGGTGGTTGGTCGTTGTTTGAGAACTGCACAGTGGACGCGAGCATCTGTGGCCAAGTTTTTAAGGGCGCACGGTGGATGCCTTGGCACCAGGAACCGATGAAGGACGTGGGAGGCCACGATAGGCCCCGGGGAGTCGTCAACCAGGCTTTGATCCGGGGGTGTCCGAATGGGGAAACCCGGCAGTCGTCATGGGCTGTCACCCTTGCCTGAACACATAGGGCAAGTGGAGGGAACGCGGGGAAGTGAAACATCTCAGTACCCGCAGGAAGAGAAAACAACCGTGATTCCGGGAGTAGTGGCGAGCGAAACCGGATGAGGCCAAACCGTATGCGTGTGAGACCCGGCAGGGGTTGCGTATACGGGGTTGTGGGATCTCTCTTTTACAGTCTGCCGGCTGTGAGGCGAGTCAGAAACCGTTGATGTAGGCGAAGGACATGCGAAAGGTCCGGCGTAGAGGGTAAGACCCCCGTAGTCGAAACGTCAGCGGCTCGTTTGAGAGACACCCAAGTAGCACGGGGCCCGAGAAATCCCGTGTGAATCTGGCGGGACCACCCGCTAAGCCTAAATATTCCCTGGTGACCGATAGCGGATAGTACCGTGAGGGAATGGTGAAAAGTACCGCGGGAGCGGAGTGAAATAGTACCTGAAACCGTGTGCCTACAAGCCGTGGGAGCGTCGGGGTGGAGCTTGCTTCATCCTCGTGACTGCGTGCCTTTTGAAGAATGAGCCTGCGAGTTTGCGGTGTGTTGCGAGGTTAACCCGGGTGGGGTAGCCGTAGCGAAAGCGAGTCCGAACAGGGCGTTTGAGTAGCACGCTCAAGACCCGAAGCGGAGTGATCTAGCCATGGGCAGGTTGAAGCGGAGGTAAGACTTCGTGGAGGACCGAACCCACCAGGGTTGAAAACCTGGGGGATGACCTGTGGTTAGGGGTGAAAGGCCAATCAAACTCCGTGATAGCTGGTTCTCCCCGAAATGCATTTAGGTGCAGCGTCGTGTGTTTCTTGCCGGAGGTAGAGCACTGGATAGGCGATGGGCCCTACCGGGTTACTGACCTTAGCCAAACTCCGAATGCCGGTAAGTGAGAGCGCGGCAGTGAGACTGTGGGGGATAAGCTCCATGGTCGAGAGGGAAACAGCCCAGAGCATCGACTAAGGCCCCTAAGCGTACGCTAAGTGGGAAAGGATGTGGAGTCGCAGAGACAACCAGGAGGTTGGCTTAGAAGCAGCCACCCTTGAAAGAGTGCGTAATAGCTCACTGGTCTAGTGATTCCGCGCCGACAATGTAGCGGGGCTCAAGCGTACCGCCGAAGTCGTGTCATTGCAGCTATAGGGCCAACGCCTGCTGTGATGGGTAGGGGAGCGTCGTCTGCCGGGTGAAGCAGCCGTGTAAGCGAGTTGTGGACGGTTGACGAGTGAGAATGCAGGCATGAGTAGCGATACACACGTGGGAAACGTGTGCGCCGATTGACTAAGGGTTCCTGGGTCAAGCTGATCTGCCCAGGGTAAGTCGGGACCTAAGGCGAGGCCGACAGGCGTAGTCGATGGATAACCGGTTGATATTCCGGTACCCGCTGTGAAGCGTCAAACATCGAGCATCGTGATGCTAAGGCCGTGAAGCCGTTCCGGACCCTTCGGGGGATGGAAAGTGGTGGAGCCGCCGGCCCAAGCGGTTAGTAGGTGAGTGATGGGGTGACGCAGGAAGGTAGTCCATCCCGGGCGGTGGTTGTCCCGGGGTAAGGGTGTAGGCCGTGCGGTAGGTAAATCCGTCGCACATGGGGCTGAGACCTGATGCCGAGCCGATTGTGGTGAAGTGGATGATCCTATGCTGTCGAGAAAAGCCTCTAGCGAGTTTCATGGCGGCCCGTACCCTAAACCGACTCAGGTGGTCAGGTAGAGAATACCGAGGCGTTCGGGTGAACTATGGTTAAGGAACTCGGCAAAATGCCCCCGTAACTTCGGGAGAAGGGGGGCCACGTCTGGTGATGATCTTTACGGTCTGAGCTGGGTGTGGCCGCAGAGACCAGCGAGAAGCGACTGTTTACTAAAAACACAGGTCCGTGCGAAGCCGTAAGGCGATGTATACGGACTGACGCCTGCCCGGTGCTGGAACGTTAAGGGGACCGGTTAGCTCCATTTCGGTGGGGCGAAGCTGAGAACTTAAGCGCCAGTAAACGGCGGTGGTAACTATAACCATCCTAAGGTAGCGAAATTCCTTGTCGGGTAAGTTCCGACCTGCACGAATGGCGTAACGACTTCTCGACTGTCTCAACCATAGGCCCGGTGAAATTGCACTACGAGTAAAGATGCTCGTTTCGCGCAGCAGGACGGAAAGACCCCGGGACCTTTACTACAGTTTGATATTGGTGTTCGGTTCGGCTTGTGTAGGATAGCTGGGAGACTGTGAACTCTGGACGCCAGTTCAGGGGGAGTCGTCGTTGAAATACCAGTCTGGTCGTGCTGGATGTCTAACCTGGGTCCGTGATCCGGATCAGGGACAGTGTCTGATGGGTAGTTTAACTGGGGCGGTTGCCTCCTAAAGAGTAACGGAGGCGCCCAAAGGTTCCCTCAGCCTGGTTGGTAATCAGGTGTTGAGTGTAAGTGCACAAGGGAGCTTGACTGTGAGACCGACGGGTCGAGCAGGGACGAAAGTCGGGACTAGTGATCCGGCGGTGGCTTGTGGAAGCGCCGTCGCTCAACGGATAAAAGGTACCCCGGGGATAACAGGCTGATCTTCCCCAAGAGTCCATATCGACGGGATGGTTTGGCACCTCGATGTCGGCTCGTCGCATCCTGGGGCTGGAGTCGGTCCCAAGGGTTGGGCTGTTCGCCCATTAAAGCGGTACGCGAGCTGGGTTTAGAACGTCGTGAGACAGTTCGGTCCCTATCCGCTGTGCGCGTAGGAGTCTTGAGAAGGGCTGTCCCTAGTACGAGAGGACCGGGACGGACGAACCTCTGGTGTGCCAGTTGTTCTGCCAAGGGCATGGCTGGTTGGCTACGTTCGGGAGGGATAACCGCTGAAAGCATCTAAGCGGGAAGCCTGCTTCGAGATGAGGACTCCCACCCCCTTTGAGGGGTTAAGGCTCCCAGTAGACGACTGGGTTGATAGGCCAGATCTGGAAGCGCCGTGAGGTGTGGAGGTGACTGGTACTAATAGGCCGAGGGCTTGTCCTCAGTTGCTCGCGTCCACTGTGTTTGTTCTGAGGCAACGACCGTTGCCGGTTTTGAGTAGAACAGACAATTGAAGAGTGTGCTTGTTCGCTCGAAACCATTAGGGTTTCGGTGGTCATAGCGTAGGGGAAACGCCCGGTCACATTTCGAACCCGGAAGCTAAGCCTTACAGCGCCGATGGTACTGCAGGGGGGACCCTGTGGGAGAGTAGGACGCCGCCGAACAATCTTTGGGGAGGACCCCTGGTCACCAGCGTTCAGCTGGGACCAGGGGTCCTTTCGTTTTTACAATGCTTGCAGTACCGAAGACAGGAGTCACCGATGTCCACCAACTCTCCCGACGACCGACCGGAGCGCGACCAGCGGCGACGGGACAGTGGTGACCGCGGGGATCGGGGCGGCTTCCGCCGTGACAGCGGTCGCAGTGGCTACGGAAGTCGACCGAGTGACCGTGACCGGGGCGGGTTCCGGGACGACCGCCGTGACGGGCGGCCGGAGTTCCGCCGTGACGATCGGCGGGACGACCGGGGGCCGCGTCGTGACGACCGTGGGGACCGGCCGGCGTTCCGCCGCGACGACAACCGTGGCGGTGGCGGGGCGTACGCCCGCCGGGACGACCGCCGTGACGACCGGCGGAATGACGATCGCGGCCCGCGCAGCGGCTTCCGCCGCGACGACAGTCGGCGCGAGGACAGCCGTGGTGGTGGCTACGGTCGGCGTGACGACAACCGGGACCGGGGGCCGCGCCGGGACGACCGCGGGGACCGGCCGGCGTTCCGCAGGGATGACGACCGGGGACCGCGCGGCGGTTTCCGTCGTGACGACCGTCGTGATGATCGCCGTGATGGGCGGCCGGAGTTCCGCCGTGACGATCGGCGGGACGACCGCCGTGACGACCGTCGTGACGATCGGCCCAGCTTCCGTCGTGACGACCGCCGTGACGACCGGCCCAGCTTCCGCCGTGACGACCGCCGTGACGACCGGCCCAGCTTCCGCCGTGACGACCGCCGTGACGGGCGGCCGGAGTTCCGCCGTGACGATCGGCGTGACGACCGCCGTGATGACCGCCGTGATGACCGGCGTGATGACCGCAGGGACGGTGACCGTGGTGGGTATCCGCGGCGGGACGACCGGGACCGTGGGTTCCGGGGGCGGGACGACCGGCGGAGCGACGACCGCGGGGACCGTGGCGGTTACCGGGGCCGGGTCGAGCGCGATGACCGCGGTGGGTTCCGGGGCCGGGACGACCGTGGAGACCGCGGTGGGTTCCGGGGGCGGGACGACCGGGGTGGGCCGCGGCGGGACGACCGGGGCGGCAGGCCCGGTGGGTTCCGGGGTGGCCGGGACGGTCGTGATGACCGGCGTGGTGGCGGTGGCCGCTTCCGTGATGACCGGGACCGGGAGCCGATCAAGCGGCTGCCCATCCCCGAGGACGTCACGGGCGAGGAGATCGACAAGGACGTACGGCAGGAACTGCAGAGCCTGCCGAAGACGCTCGCGGACGACGTCGCCAGGAACCTGGTGATGGTCGCCCGGCTCATCGACGAGGACCCGGAAGGGGCCTACGGCTACTCCAAGGTGGCGCTGCGGCTGGCGTCGCGTGTCGCCGCCGTACGGGAGGCCGCCGGTTTCGCGGCGTACGCGAACCAGAAGTACTCCGAGGCGCTCTCCGAGTTCCGGGCCGCGCGGCGGATGACCGGCAGTGTCGATCTGTGGCCGGTCATGGCCGACTGCGAGCGGGGGCTCGGGCGGCCGGAGAAGGCGCTGGACATGGCCGGTGCCCCCGAGGTGCACAAGCTGGACAAGGCCGGGCAGGTCGAGATGCGGCTCGTCGCGGCCGGTGCCCGGCGCGACATGGGGCAGCTCGACGCGGCGATCGTGACGCTGCAGAGCCCCGAGCTGGCCTCCAGCTCCGTACAGCCGTGGACTCCCAGGCTGCGGTACGCCTACGCCGACGCGCTGCTCGCCGCGGGGCGTGAGACGGAGGCGCGGGAGTGGTTCGCCAAGGCCGTGGAGTCCGACCGGGACGGCAGCACGGACGCCTCCGACCGGCTCGCCGAGCTGGACGGCGTCGACTTCGTGGACGCCCTCGACGAGAGTGAGAGCGACGACGAGGAAGAGAGCGACGAGGGCGGTCGGCAGGGCTGACGCATGACCGAGGGGCGGGACCGTACGCGGTCCCGCCCCTCGGTCATGTGCGGCGCGGGTCAGAGGTCCAGGGTGCGCAGGACCAGGCCCGAGGCCGGTTTCGGACCGAACGAGGTCGACTTGCGGGGCATCGTGACGCCCTGGCGGGCCAGGTCGCGGACGACCTCCTCGCGGACCGGGTGCAGCAGGACCGCCGTACCGCCGTCGCGTTCGGCCTTCTCGATCGTGGCCGCCGTGTCGTGGATGTAGGAGACACGGTCCGCGGCGTCCTCGGGGACGTGCCAGACGTGGGCGAGGAGGGTGGTGTGCAGGACGGTCGCGTCGAGGGTGCGCCAGGCCGTGGGGCGGTCGGCGGGGACCGTGCGGGCCAGCAGCTCCGCATCCGGCCGGTCCACGAGGTGGAAGGTGCCGTCGCCGGCGAGGAGGAAGGCGTTGCCGGAGCCGGCGGCCTCGGCCAGGGCCGCCAGGGCCTCGTCCCGGGGGACGTCGAGGCGGCGGACCCGGAAGTGGTCCTTGAGGGCCGTCAGGGCCTCCGCGACCGGCAGGCCGTGCAGCAGGCGGTGGATGGCGCGGACGCGGAGCGGATAGCGGGCGGTGTCGACGAGCAGCACCAGGCCGTGGTCCCAAGGGCCGGGGGAGGGGTGCTCGGCGCGGAGTTCACGGTAGGTCGCCCAGCGGTGGTGGCCGTCGGCGATCAGCGCCTGGTGCCGGGCGAGGTCGCCCGCGATCCGGTCGATCTCCCCGGGATCGGTGATCGACCACAGGCGGTGCCGGTAGCCGTCCTCGGTGGTGGTGGCCAGGAGCGGGGGGCGGGCGGCGGCGTGTTCCACGGACGCGCTCGCGGCGGTCGCCGCCGAGGGGTCGCCGCGGTAGGTCAGCAGGAGGGGTTCGAAGTTGGCCGAGGTGGCCCGCATCAGCGCCGCGCGCTCCGCGACCACGTGCGGCATGACGTCCTCGTGGGGGAGGACGGCCCGGTCGCCGGGGTCCGGGAGGCGGAGGGCGCCGATCAGGCCGCGTTGCAGGAGGCCGTCGGGGGCGCGCTGCTCGTAGACGTACAGGCCCGGCTCGGGATCAGGGGCCAGGACGCCGTCCGCGCGCCAGTCGCGCAGGGTGCGGGCGGCCTGCGCGGTACGGGCTTCCGGAGTGGCGGCCTGCGGCAGGATCAGGCGGACGATGTTGTGCGGGTCCGCGGATTCGAGGTGGAGCAGGCCGTCGGGGCGGACCACGACGTCGTAGGGAGGGGATGTCACGGCGGCCAGGCTGCCGACCCGGTTGGGGTCGTAGCGGAGACCTCGGAACGGGGTGAGTTCCAGGCCCCGGCGCGCCGTCGCTTCCGAGTGACCTGCGGTATCCATCCCGGCATCGTACGTGCGTCAGTGGCATGGGGGATGATCGGGGGAAAGAGCCGGAAACGGGAACGGCACCGGGACGACGAGGAGCGATGTGCGATGAGCCGGAGCGTCAGGACGAGGCCCGAGGGCAGGGGGCAGGCCCTGAGCGAGGCGTACGACACGGCGCTGCTCGACCTGGACGGGGTGGTGTACGCCGGGGGTGAGGCGATCGCTCACGCGGTCGAGTCGCTGGCCACCGCGCACGAGGGCGGGATGCGGCTGGCGTACGTCACCAACAACGCCCTGCGGACGCCGGACGCGGTGGCCGCGCACCTGACGGAGCTGGGCATCGCCGCCGACGCCTCCGACGTCGTCACGTCGGCGCAGGCCGTGGCGCGGCTCGTCGCCGAGCAGGTGCCGGCCGGAGCGCGGGTGCTGGTGATCGGCGGGGAGGGGCTGCGGGTCGCGCTGCGCGAACGCGGGCTGGAGCCGGTCGAGTCGGCCGATGACTCCCCGGTGGCGGTGGTGCAGGGGTACGGCGGGCCGGAGCTGCCCTGGGGACGGTTCGCGGAGGCGTGCTACGCCATCGCCCGCGGAGTGCCCTGGTACGCGTCCAACACCGACCTGACCATCCCGGGCGCCCGCGGCATCGCGCCGGGCAACGGCGCCGCGGTGGAGGTCGTGCGGATAGCCACCGGGGCCGAGCCGCAGGTCGCGGGCAAGCCGCTGCCGCCGATGCACCGGGAGACCATTCTGCGGACCGGGGCGAAGCGTCCCCTGGTGGTCGGGGACCGGCTGGACACGGACATCGAAGGGGCCCACAGCGGCGAGGTCGACTCGCTGCTCGTGCTGACCGGCGTCACGGACGGCCGGCAGCTCCTGGCCGCGCCGCCGCAGCACCGGCCGACCTATGTGGACGCCGATCTGCGCGGCCTGCTCACCGGCCAGCCGGAGGTCGCGGGCGCGGACGGCGGCGGCTTCCGGTGCGGTGGCTGGACGGCACGGGCGGGCGCGGAGCGGCTGGAGCTGGACGGGGACGGGGAAGCCCTCGACGGCCTACGGGCACTGTGCGCGGCGGCGTGGACGGCGGCCGGAGACGGCACCTGCGCGCTGGACACGGGGAAGGCACTGGCGCGACTGGGGCTGTGACGACGCCCGGGAGCAGCGACGGATGCGCGTCGGAGCTGTGAGGCGCCCTGGAGGGCACCGGTGCGCGTCGGGGCTCGGTGGCGCCGGGACGGTACGGGTGCGCGTCGGGGCTCGTGGCGCCGGGACGGTACGGGTGCGCGTCGGGGCTCGGTGGGCTCCCGGAGGCGGCGGGTGCGCTGGGGGCTGTGAGGCTCAGGGGGAGACGGGTGCGCTGTCCCGGGCATCGTGGGAGAAGGGGACTTAGGCTAACCTAACCGGGTGTTGGTCGACAGTCCCCCCGAAGCGCGCGCCCAGACCGTCGCCGCGCCCCCGGACCGCCGGGTGATCCGTGCCGCCGGGCTGCTGGTCTCCGTGCTCGTCCTGGCGTGCGTCGCCGTGGCCAGCCTGGTCATCGGCGCCAAGGACCTGTCGCTGGCGCAGGTCTGGCACGGCCTCTTCGCCGATTCGGGGTCGTACGGTGACGTGGTGGTCGGCGAGCGGTTGTCGCGGACCGTGCTGGGGCTGCTCGCCGGGGCCGCGCTCGGCCTGTCCGGCGCGGTCCTCCAGGCACTCACCCGCAACCCCCTGGCCGACCCCGGCCTGCTCGGAATCAACGCGGGTGCCTCCGCGGCCGTCGTCACCGCCGTCACCTTCCTCGGCGTCACCTCGCTGAGCGGGTACGTGTGGTTCGCCTTCCTCGGCGCGGCGGCGGTCGGGGCACTGGTCTGGTTCCTGGGCGGCAGCCGGGGCGCCACACCGGTCCGTCTCGCGCTCGCCGGCACCGCGATCAGCGCAGCGCTCTACGGCTACCTCCAGGCCGTGATGATCACCGACCAGGCGGCGCTGGGCACGATGCGCTTCTGGACGGTCGGGTCGCTGTCCTCGGCGGACAGCGGGACGATCGTCCAGGTTCTGCCGTTCTTCGCGGTGGGCACGGTGCTCGCCCTGGCGCTGGCCCGGCCGCTCAACGCCCTGGAGATGGGCGACGACACCGCCCGCGCCCTCGGCGCCCACCTGACCCGCACCCGGGCACTGGCCATGCTCGCCGCGACCGTGCTGTGCGGGGCCGCGACCGCCGCCTGCGGGCCGATCGTCTTCGTCGGCCTGATGGTGCCGCACGTCGTCCGCTCCTTCACCGGCCCCGACCTGCGCTGGATCCTGCCGTACGCCACGGTCCTGTCGCCGGTGCTGCTGCTCGGCGCCGATGTCCTCGGCCGGATCGTCGCCCGCCCCTCGGAGCTCCAGGTCGGCATCGTCACCGCGGTCCTCGGCGGCCCGGTCTTCATCCACCTCGTACGACGGCGCAGGACGGCCCAGCTGTGAAGAACCCCGCTGCGAAGACTCCCGCGAGGACCGGACGCGTCCTGCGCACCCCCGGCGGCCTCTCGGTCCGGGTGGACGGCAGGACGGTCACCGTCGTCGTCCTGCTGCTGGTGGCCGCGCTCGCCGCGAGCGTCGTCCTGATCGGCACCGGCGACTTCCCGATCCCGGCCGGTGACGTGCTGCGGACGCTGTTCGGCGCGGGCGAGCCGGGACAGGAGTTCATCGTCCGGGAGCTGCGGCTGCCGCGCGTGCTGGTCGGGCTGCTGGTCGGCGCCTCGCTCGGGCTGGGCGGCGCGCTGTTCCAGGCCATCTCCCGCAACCCGCTGGGCAGCCCGGACGTCCTGGGCCTCGGGCAGGGCGCGACGGCCGGGGCGCTGATCATGATCGTGCTGTTCTCCGGGAGCGCCGCGCAGGTCACCTTCGGCGCGCTCGTGGGCGGGCTGGTGACCGGGTTCGGCATCTATGTGCTCGCCTGGAAGCGGGGCGTGCACGGATATCGGCTGGTCCTGGTCGGTATCGGGGTGTCCGCGATCGTCACGGCGGTCAACGGCTATCTGATGACCCGGGCCGACATCGTGGACGCCTCCCGTGCCGTGGTCTGGATGACCGGCAGCCTCGACGGCCGGGACTGGGACCAGGTCTGGCCGCTGCTCGTGCTGTGCGTGCTCCTCGTGCCGCTGTGCCTCGCCAACGCGCGGGGGCTGCGGATGACGGAGATGGGCGACGACGTCTCGTACGCCCTCGGGGTGCGGGTCGAGCGGGTGCGGATGCTGCTGCTGGTGGCGGCCGTGCTGCTGGTGGCCGCCGCGACGGCCGCCGCGGGACCGGTCGGTTTCGTCGCGCTCACCGCGCCGCAGCTGGCCCGCCGGCTGACCCGCGCGCCCGGTCCCAACCTGCTGCCGTCGCTGTGCATGGGCGCCGCCCTGCTGGTCACCGCCGACTGGCTCTCGCAGCGCGTCTTCGGCGCCGGCCGGCTCCCCGTGGGCGTGGTCACCGGCGTGCTCGGCGGCCTCTACCTGCTGTGGCTGCTGGTCACCGAGCGCAAGGCGGGCCGGATATGAGCCCCCGCCCCGGCGTCACCAGCGGGCTGAACAACCAAAGGAGCAACGTGAACCGCCTGTCCGCCGAGAACGTCACCCTCGCCTACGACCAGCGCGTCATCGCCGAGCAGCTGTCGGTGGAGATACCCGACAACTCGTTCACGGTGATCGTCGGCCCCAACGCCTGCGGCAAGTCGACCCTGCTGCGCGCCCTGTCCCGGATGCTCAAGCCCAGCGCCGGCCGGGTCCTCCTCGACGGGCAGGTCATCCAGTCGATGCCCGCCAAGCAGGTGGCCCGCACCCTGGGCCTGCTCCCGCAGTCCTCGATCGCGCCCGACGGCATCACCGTCGGCGACCTGGTCGGCCGGGGCCGCTACCCGCACCAGGGTCTGCTGCGCCAGTGGTCCGCCGAGGACGAGCGGGTCGTCCAGGAGTCCATGGCCCAGACCGGGGTGGCCGAGCTGGCCGACCGGTACGTGGACGAACTCTCCGGCGGGCAGCGCCAGCGCGTCTGGATCGCCATGGCCCTCGCCCAGCAGACCCCGCTGCTGCTGCTGGACGAGCCGACGACGTACCTGGACATCCAGCACCAGATCGACGTCCTCGACCTCTGCGCCGACCTGCACGAGGAACAGGGCCGCACGCTCGTCGCCGTGCTGCACGACCTCAACCACGCCGCCCGGTACGCCACCCACCTCATCGCCCTGCGCGACGGCCGGGTCATCGCCGAGGGCGCGCCGAAGGACATCGTCACGGCCGAGCTGGTCGAGCGGGTCTTCGGGATGCGCTGCCAGGTCATCGACGACCCGGAGACCGGCACGCCGCTGGTGGTGCCGGCCGCGCGCAGGGCACGCGACCGGGTCGGGGCGGCTACAGAAGCTTCCTGAGGCGGAACAGGTCCCGCAGGCCCGCCTCCAGCCGCACCCGGCCCGAACCCCACGCCTTGGCGAAGTTCAGCTCGCCGCCGACCAGGGCGACCAGGTCGTCGCCGGTCATGGTGAGCCGGATGTCGGCCTTCTCGCGGGGCGGCCCGGTGAGCGTCTCGCGCACGTCGATCACGCCGTCCGCCATGCGGCCGGCGAAGGTGACGTCCAGGTCCGTGACGTGACAGCTCACCGAACGGTCCAGTTCGGCGGCGGCCCGCACCCCCCCTTCGGTGCCCCGCATGTTCTCCGAGAGCTTTTCGAGTGCGGCGCGGCACTCCTCGATCGTCGCCATCGCCACCGACCGTACCGCAGCGGTTCGCGGTAGCGTCGGGGCATGAGCGACGCAGTACCGGAGACGGAAGCGCGGCCGGAGCGCGCCCCGGCCGCGCCCGCCCCCCTGCAGGTCCCGCGCACCGCCACCGGCGACGCCGGCGCGGACGCCCTGCTGGAGCGGCTGGCCGACCTGGACCACCTGCCCACGGACGGGCACCTGGCCGTGTACGAGGATGTACACCGGGGGCTGCGCGACGCGCTCACCGCGCTCGACGCCCGCCCGGGACCTCCGGCGCCCCCGTCCCCGTACCGCAGTAGGAGCTGAACCGAACGTGGCAGGAGTCGCACGTCGCCGTCTCGACGCGGAGCTGGTCCGGCGCAAGCTGGCGCGCTCGCGGGAGCACGCCGGGCAGTTGATCGCCGCCGGGCGGGTCACCGTCGGCAGGACCGTCGCGACCAAGTCCGCCACGCAGGTGGAGACCGCGGCGGCCATCGTCGTCGCCCAGGACGACAACGACCCCGACTACGTCTCCCGCGGCGGGCACAAGCTCGCGGGCGCCCTCGCCGCGTTCGTACCGCGGGGGCTGGCGGTCGAGGGGCGCCGGGCGCTGGACGCCGGGGCCTCGACCGGCGGGTTCACCGATGTGCTGCTGCGGGCCGGAGCGGCCCACGTGGTCGCCGTCGACGTCGGCTACGGGCAGCTCGCCTGGTCCCTGCGGAGCGATGAACGCGTCACCGTCAAGGACCGTACCAACGTGCGGGAACTGACGCCGGAGGCGATCGACGGGGTGCCGGTGGATCTTGTCGTGGGCGACCTGTCCTTCATTCCGCTCGGGCTGGTCCTGCCCGCCCTGGTGCGGTGCGCGGCGCCCGGCGCCGACCTCGTGATGATGGTGAAGCCGCAGTTCGAGGTGGGCAAGGAGCGGCTGGGCAGCGGGGGTGTCGTCCGCAGTCCCGAGCTGCGGGCGGAGGCCGTGCGCGGGGTCGCGGCGAAGGCGTGGGAGCTGGGGCTCGGAGTGGAGGGCGTCACCGCGAGCCCGCTGCCGGGTCCCTCCGGGAACGTCGAGTACTTTCTGTGGCTGCGGGCCGGCGCCGACGCACTGGACCCGGCCGACGTCGATCGCGCAGTGGCGGAGGGGCCGCGTTGACCCAGAACCGAGCTCGTACTGTTTTCCTGCTGGCCCACACCGGGCGGCCCGCGGCCGTGCGCAGCGCCGAACTGGTGGTGAAGGGGCTGCTGCGCGCCGGGCTAGGGGTGCGGGTGCTGGAGGCCGAGGCGTGCGACCTGCCGCTGCCGGGCGAGGTGCAGCTGGTCAAGGAGGCCACCCCGCAGTGCCTGGACGGGTGCGAGCTGCTGATCGTGCTCGGCGGCGACGGGACGCTGCTGCGGGGCGCCGAGTTCGCCCGCGCCTCCGGGGTGCCGATGCTCGGCGTCAACCTGGGGCGGGTCGGCTTCCTCGCGGAGGCCGAGCGGGACGACCTCGACAAGGTCGTCGACCGGGTGGTGAACCGGGCGTACGAGGTCGAGGAGCGGATGACCGTCGACGTCGTCGTGCACCGCAACGGGGACATCGTGCACACGGACTGGGCGCTGAACGAGGCGGCCGTGCAGAAGGCCGGCGCGGAGAAGCTGCTGGAGGTCGTGCTGGAGGTCGACGGGCGGCCGGTGACCGGGTTCGGGTGCGACGGGGTCGTGCTGGCGACGCCGACCGGGTCGACGGCGTACGCGTTCTCGGCCGGGGGGCCGGTGGTGTGGCCGGAGGTGGAGGCGTTGCTGATGGTGCCGATCAGCGCGCACGCGCTCTTCGCGAAGCCGCTGGTGACGTCGCCGGACTCGGTGCTGGCGGTGGAGGTGCTGCCGCACATCCCGCCGGGGGTGCTCTGGTGCGACGGGCGGCGGACGGTGGAGCTGCCCGCCGGGGCGCGGGTGGAGGTGCGGCGGGGGGCGGTGCCGGTGCGGCTCGCCCGGCTGCACCACGCGTCGTTCACCGACCGGCTGGTGGCCAAGTTCGCGTTGCCGGTCGCCGGGTGGCGGGGGGCACCGCAGTAGCGTGACCCCGAAGGGGTGGTTCCGGTTCGTTGCCGGGTGCGGGTGCTTCGTGGCTGGTCGCGCCCCGTGGCGCGGCGCCTGTCAGCACAGTCCCGCGCCCCCGAGGGACGTGTCCTTCCCGGCGTGACGGGGGCGGGCCGTGTGCGCGACCCCGCCCGGACCTCGTAAGGTCGGGGGCGTGTTGGAGGAGATGCGGATACGGTCGCTCGGCGTGATCGACGACGCCGTCGTCGAGCTGTCGCCCGGGTTCACCGCCGTCACCGGCGAGACCGGCGCGGGCAAGACCATGGTGGTCACCAGCCTGGGCCTGCTGCTGGGCGGGCGGGCGGACCCGGCGCTGGTTCGGATCGGCGTCAAGAACGCGGTGGTGGAGGGGCGGGTCACCGTGCCCCCGGACGCCGCGGTGGCCGTCCGGGCCGAGGAGGCCGGGGCCGAGCTGGACGACGGGGCACTGCTCATCAGCCGCACCGTGTCCGCCGAGGGGCGCTCGCGGGCGCACCTGGGCGGCAGATCGGTACCCGTGGGAGTGCTCGCCGAACTCGCCGACGAACTCGTGGCCGTGCACGGGCAGACCGACCAGCAGGGGCTGCTCAAGCAGGCCCGGCAGCGGCAGGCCCTCGACCGGTACGCCGGGGACGCCGTCGCCGCGCCGCTCGCCGAGTACGGCGGCGCTTACCGGCGGCTCCGGGCCGTCACCGCGGAGCTGGAGGAGATCACCACGCGTGCCCGGGAACGGGCGCAGGAGGCCGATCTGCTCCGGTTCGGGCTGGACGAGATCGCCGCCGTCGAACCGCGGCCCGGTGAGGACGCGGAGCTGGCGGAGGAGGCCGAGCGGCTCGGCAACGCGGAGGCGCTGGCGTCGGCCGCGACCGTCGCGCACGCCGCCATGGCGGGCGACCCCGAGGACCCCGAGGGAGTCGACGCCGCCACGCTGGTGGCGGGCGCCCAGCGCGCGCTGGACGCCGTACGGTCCCACGACCCGGCGCTGGCCGCCCTCGCCGACCGGATCGGGGAGGTCGGCATCCTGCTGCGGGACGTGGCCGGCGAGCTGGCCGGGTACGCCGACGACCTGGACGCCGATCCGCTGCGGCTGGCGGCCGTGGAGGAGCGGCGGGCCGCGATCAACGGGCTGACCCGGAAGTACGGGGAGGACGTCACCGCGGTGCTGGCCTGGGCCGAGCGGAGCGCGGCGCGGCTGACCGAACTGGACGGCGACGACGAGCGGATCGGCGAGCTGACCGCCGAACGGGACGCGCTCCGGGTCGAACTGGGCTCGCTGGCCCAGGCGTTGACGGACGCCCGGACGGAGGCCGCGGAGCGGTTCGCCGCCGCCGTCACCGCCGAGCTGGCGTCCCTCGCCATGCCCCACGCGCGGGTGTCGTTCGAGATCCGGCAGACCGAGGACCCCGAGGGCGTCGAGGTCGGCGGGCGGACGGTGGCGTACGGACCGTCCGGTGCCGACGAGGTCGAGCTGCTGCTCGCCCCGCACCCCGGAGCCCCGCCCCGGCCCATCGCCAAGGGTGCCTCCGGCGGTGAGCTGTCGCGGGTGATGCTGGCCGTCGAGGTGGTCTTCGCGGGGACCGACCCGGTGCCCACGTACCTCTTCGACGAGGTCGACGCCGGGGTCGGCGGCAAGGCGGCGGTAGAGATCGGGCGTCGGCTGGCGAAGCTGGCCAGGTCCGCGCAGGTCGTCGTCGTCACCCATCTGCCGCAGGTCGCGGCCTTCGCCGACCGGCACCTGCTGGTGGAGAAGACCAGCGACGGGTCGGTGACGCGCTCCGGGGTGAAGGCCCTGGAGGGCGAGGAGCGGATCCGCGAGCTGTCCCGGATGCTCGCCGGGCAGGAGGACTCGGAGACCGCGCGGGCCCACGCCGAGGAACTGCTGGCGACCGCCCGCGCCGACCTGTAGGACGCGCGGTCTTGGGGCGAGCGCGGGATCGACCGCGCTCCCCGGACCCGCTCCCTCGCCCTCGCCGTCGCGCTCGCGCGGGCCGGTGCGACCGTGCTGCGCGCCACCGCGCCGGGCGGACGGGAGCACTGGACGCGCACGAATCACGCCGGGCGCGCGGCCGGGCCGTACGCCGGGCCCGCGTCCGCGCTCGCGGCGGCGCCGGCGACGGGACGGGCACGGCCCGCCGCCGGGTTCGCCGTCCTGGCCGCCGGGCCCTGCGGGGCGTACGACGACGTGGCCGGGGCGGGTGACGGACGGCGCGGGTCCCGCGCCCATCTGTCGGCGCCGCGCGGCGGCGAGGTGACCGGCGGGGCGGTGAAGCTGTTCGGGATCTCGGCGGCCGGCCTGGCCGCCGGCGCGCTGCTGAGGGAACGGCCGCTGGACAAGGTGCTCGCCGGGGTCGTCGTCGCCGGGGCCGCGCACTTCGTCGACCTCGTGGACGTACGGCCGGACCGGGCCGCCGGGGCCGTGCTGGTGTGCGGTGTGCCGGGGCTCGCGCAGCGGGGGAGCGCCGCCGGACTGTCCGCCGCCGCGACGGGGGCCGCCGGGGCCGTGCCGCCCGACGACGTACGGGAGCGCGCGATGCTCGGCGACACCGGGGCGCACGCGCTGGGCGCGGCCCTGGGGACCGCGATCGCGCTGGGCAACGGGCGGGCGGGGCTGGTGGCGCACGCCGTGGCCGTGGTGACGGCCGCGGCGCACGGGGAGCGGGTCAGCGCCTGGGCGCGGTCACTCGTGTGAGTGACTGAGCGCGTCGCGTTGTCTTGGTGTCCACGCGGTCGCCGGCCTTTGTCGTTCCCGGAACACCCGTACGTCCTGGCATCCTTGACGTCGTACGCGCGCGGCCCCGCGCGGCGCGTACCCCCGCTCCACCCTTCGGTACTTTCTCCGTGAACGCCCGCCGCAGAACCAGGAGCCCCGGCCAGGTGACCCCCGTGAGCAGCCACGCCCCGCACGGCCAGTCCGCGCTGCGCACCGTGCAGGTGCTCGGCGGCGGCAACGCCGGCAGCAGCGCGCACGTGCGTTCCCTGGCCGCGGGACTGGTGGCTCGGGGCGTGAAGGTCACGGTGTGCGCCCCCGCCGAGACCGAGCGCATCCACGACTTCACCGGGGCCGGCGCCGAGCACGTGGACGTGGCGCGCAGCAGCGACCCGGTCGCCGTCGCCGGGCTGCGGGCCGCGTGCGCGGGGGCCGATCTGGTGCACGCGCACGGCCTGCACGCGTCCTTCCGTGCCGCGCTCGCCCTCAGCGGCCGGCGGGAGCGGGTCCCGCTGGTCGTCACCTGGCACGACCGGGTGCCGGCCGAGGGGCCGCGGGGCCAGTTGCTGCGGGTCCTGGAGCGCCGGGTGGCGAGGGCGGCCACGGTGATGCTGGGCACCACCCCGGGGCTGGTGGACCACGCGCGGCGCAGCGGCGCCCGGGACGCCCGGCTGGCCGCGGTCGCGCTGCCCGGTCCCCGGCCGGCCGCCGACCCCGAGGACACCGACCGGCGACGCCCCAAGATCCGGGCCGAACTCGGGGCCACCGGGCGCCCGTTGCTCATCGCGGTCGGCGCGCTGGAACGGCAGCGGGGGCACGGGACGCTGTGCGACGCCGCGCGGGTCTGGCGGGACCTGGACCCCGTACCGCTGGTCGTGGTGGCGGGGGAGGGGCCGCTGCGGTCCGCCCTGCAACGGCGGATCGAGGAGGAGGACCTGCCGGTGACGCTGGCCGGCCGCCGCGACGACGTCGCCGACCTGCTGGCCGCGGCGGATCTGGCGCTGCTGCCGGGCCGCCACGAGATGGGGTCCGTGCCGGCCCGGCAGGCACTGCACGCGGGCGTGCCGCTGGTCGCCGCCGACACCGAGGGGATCCGCGAACTCGCCGGTGACGCCGCCGAGCTGGTCCCGGCCGACGACGCGGAGGCGTTGGCCGACGCCGTCGTCCGGCTGCTCGGCGACGCCGGCCGGCGGGAGCTGCTGCGGGCCAACGGGACGCGGCAGACGGCCGGCTGGCCGACGGAGGACGACACGGTCGCCCAAGTGCTGAGCGTCTACGACGAGTTGACCCAGGTGCGGACGTTCGTGTGACGGGCGGGGCAGGGCGGGGGCCGGCCGCGTGAGCCGCCCCGGCCCTCAGGGGGTGCGCGGGCTGCGGGGGGTGTGGCGGCGGGCGCGCAGGGCCAGGCTCAGGGTCAGGACCGTCTGCGGGTCGTCGAGGGCGGTGCCGAGCAGTTCCTCGATGCGGGCCAGCCGGTTGTACAGCGTCTGCCGGTTGAGGTGGAGTTCGCGGGCGGTCTCCGCCTTGCGGCCCGCGTGTGTGAGGTACGCCTCCAGGGTCGGCAGCAGCGGCGGCCGGGCCCGGTCGTCGTGGTCCAGCAGCGGGCCGATCGCCCGGTCCACGAAGGCCGCGAGGTCGGGATGGTCGCGCAGCCGCCACAGCAGCAGCTCGGTGTCCAGGCGGCGGGCGTCGTACCAGGGGCGGTCCGGCAGCCCCTGTGCCACGGCCGCCGTCTCCGCCGTGTGCCGCAGCGCCGCGGGCACCGCCGTCCAGTCGCCGGGCGCCCCGACGACCACGACCGGCGCCGCGGTGCCCGGCCGGTGCGGCGCGGCCCGCTCCGCCCCCGCCCGCAGCGCCGCCGCGACCCGGTCGGCGACCACCGCCCGCTCCGCCTCCGCCCGCAGCCCCAGCAGCAGCGGCACCCGGCCCTCCACCGGCCGCACCCCCAGCAGCACCGGCACCCCGACCGCCGCCAGCTCCTCGGCGACCGCGCGGGCCAGCACCGCCCAGCCGCCGTCCGCCGGGGTCAGGGCGTCGCCCAGCCGCATCACCACGGGCAGCAGGAGCCCGGCGCCGGGCCGGAAGCCCAGGACCCGGGCCTGCGCCGGGGCGTCCCGGGCGGCGATCCGGCCCTCGGCCAGGTCGGTCAGGAAGTCACCGCGTCCGCGCGCCGCCAGCTCCTCCTCCTGACGGGCCTGCATCAGCACCAGGGCGAGCAGGCCCGCCGCGCGCTCCGCCGCCATCCGGTGCACCGGCGCCAGCGGGGACCGTACCGGCAGCAGGACCAGGCGGGCCCGGACCGCCCCGGTGCCGGGGCCGCCGCCGGGCACGTCCACCAGGACCGAGCCGGCCGGCGGCGGGACCTCCTCGCGGGTGCCGCGCAGCCCCTCCCACACCTGGAGCGGCTCGGTGCCCTCGGGGCCCGCCCCGGCGGCGTACAGCAGCCGGCCGCCGGCGGTCTCCAGGAACACCGGGTTGTCCGCGAAGCCCGCCAGGACCTCCAGGACCTGCGGGACCCCGCCGCCGCCGAGCAGCGCCCCGGTGCAGCGGCGGTGCACCTCGTCGGCCCGCTGGAGCAGCGCGTAGTGCCCGTTGACGATCTCGGTGTGGATCTCCTCGGTGACCGCCACGAACGGCACCTCGCGGTGCAGCTGGACCAGCGGCAGCCCGGCCGCGCGGGCCGTGTCGACCACGGCGGCCGGCAGCCGGGTCAGCCGCGGGCCCAGCTCCACGACCAGGGCCGCGATGCCGCGCTCGGCGAGGGTGCGGACGAACGCCCGCTGGTCGGCGGAGCGGACCCCGAACCCGAAGCCGGTGGTCAGCAGCAGCTCCCCGCCCTTGAGCAGCGAGGCGATGTTCGGCACCTCGCCCGCGTGCGCCCAGCGCACGGTACGGTCCAGCCGGTCGGCGCCGGTGACCACCTCGGGCAGCCCGGCACGCAGTCCGGGCAGCTCCAGCGCCCGCCGTACGGTGATCCCGGTGCCCTCGCCCACGTCCATGGGCCGGACGCTACCCCGGCCCGCCGCTCGCGCCGGCCGTCAGCCCCCGTACGCCCCCGAGGCGGTCAGCCGCAGGGCCGTGTCGATCAGGGGGACGTGGCTGAACGCCTGCGGGAAGTTGCCGACCTGGCGCTGCAGGCGCGGGTCCCACTCCTCGGCGAGCAGACCGAGGTCGTTGCGGAGCGAGAGGAGCTTCTCGAACAGCCTGCGCGCCTCGTCGACGCGGCCGATCATCGCCAGGTCGTCGGCCATCCAGAACGAGCAGGCCAGGAAGGCGCCCTCGTCGCCGGGGAGGCCGTCGACGCCCTCGTCCGCGCCGTCGGTCGGGTAGCGCAGGATGAAGCCGTCCGAGGTGGACAGCTCGCGCTGGATGGCCTCGATGGTGCCGATGACCCGCTTGTCGTCGGGCGGCAGGAAGCCCATCTGCGGGATGAGCAGCAGGGACGCGTCCAGCTCCTTCGAGCCGTAGGACTGCGTGAACGTGTTGCGCTCCTTGTCGTAGCCCTTCTCGCACACGTCCCGGTGGATGTCGTCCCGCAGTTCCTTCCAGCGTTCCAGCGGGCCGTCCGCGTCGCCGGACTCGATGAGCTTGATGGTGCGGTCCACCGCCACCCAGGCCATCACCTTGGAGTGCACGAAGTGGCGGCGCGGGCCGCGGACCTCCCAGATGCCCTCGTCCGGCTCGTTCCAGTGGTCCTCCAGGTAGCGGATCAGCTTGAGCTGGAGGACGGAGGCGTAGTCGTTGCGGGCGAGGCCGGTCATGTGGGCCAGGTGCAGGGCCTCGGTGACCTCGCCGTACACGTCGAGCTGGAGCTGGTGGGCGGCGCCGTTGCCGACGCGGACCGGGCCGGAGTTCTCGTAGCCCGGCAGCCAGTCCAGCTCGGCCTCGCCCAGCTCGCGCTCGCCGGCGATGCCGTACATGATCTGGAGGTTCTCCGGGTCGCCGGCGACCGAGCGCAGCAGCCACTCGCGCCAGGCGCGGGCCTCCTCGCGGTAGCCGGTGCGCAGCAGCGAGGAGAGGGTGATCGCGGCGTCCCGCAGCCAGGTGTAGCGGTAGTCCCAGTTGCGGACGCCGCCGATGTCCTCCGGCAGGGAGGTGGTGGGGGCGGCGACGATGCCGCCGGTGGGGGCGTACGTCAGGGCCTTCAGCGTGATCAGGGAGCGGATCACGGCCTCGCGGTAGGGGCCGTGGTACGTACAGTGCTCGACCCACTCGCGCCAGAAGTCCTCCGTCGCCGTCAGCGACTGCTCCGGCTCCGGCAGCGCCGGCGGCTGCTTGTGGGAGGGCTCCCAGGAGATGGTGAAGGCGATCCGGTCACCCGGCGCGACCGTGAAGTCCGCGTATGTGGTGAGGTCCTTGCCGTAGGTCTCGGCCTCCGAGTCGAACCACACCGAGTCCGGGCCGGCGACGGCCACCGTGCGGCCCTCGTGCTTGTGCACCCAGGGCACCACCCGGCCGTAGCTGAACCGCATCCGCAGCTCCGAGCGCATCGGCACCCGGCCGGAGACGCCCTCCACGATCCGGATGAGCTGCGGGGCGCCGTCGCGGGGCGGCATGAAATCGGTCACCCGGACCGTGCCGCGCGGGGTGTCCCACTCGGATTCGAGGATGAGGGAGTCGCCGCGGTAGGTGCGCCGGGCGGCGGTGGGGGGCTCGGCCCCGGCCGCGTGGGCCGGTCCGAGCCGCCAGAAGCCGTGTTCCTCGGTGCCCAGCAGACCGGCGAAGATGGCATGGGAGTCGAAGCGGGGCAGGCACAGCCAGTCGACTGTGCCGTCCCGGCAGACCAGTGCGGCGGTCTGCATGTCTCCGATGAGTGCGTAGTCTTCGATGCGCCCGGCCACGTGCAACTCCAGTCGAACGGCCACGTCACCCCACAAGGGGGCTGTCGCTAGTGCGGTCAAGGGGTAAATGTCATGCGTCGTTGATCGGTGAAGCAAAGCAGCCGTCCGGCCCGCAAGCCAAACTCGTGTGATGCCGGACTCTGTGACACCGGACGACGGTTGTTGTCCAACGAACTGACGAGCACGCGTTGTTCCGGTACGTACGGGCGAGGGGTGGTGCCGCGTCGCCGGCCGGGCTCGGCAGTGAAGGTCCGAGCAGGATACGTGTCACGTAGATGATCTGTGTGCCGCTCCGGACAACCGGGGTCGGCCGAACGGGTGACCACCGGGTGAGGCGTGGCGGAAAGGTTCCGCTTCCGTGTCCGGACCGGTGCGGAGCGTGGCCGGAAGCCATCGCTCTCCAGCGCTGTTACGCTGGTAGCCCGTGGACCGGTGGGCACGAAACCCCCGAACCGCAGCGACGGCAGCACCCCGGACATATCCGGCGGACCGCCGTATCGCACCCCAGACCGCGACCACGGGAGCCCCCTCTTGGCCATGCCGCACACATCCTCGACGACCAAGCACATCTTCGTCACGGGGGGTGTCGCCTCCTCTCTCGGCAAGGGGCTGACCGCCTCCAGCCTCGGCATGCTGCTCAAGGCCCGGGGTCTGCGTGTCGTGATGCAGAAGCTCGACCCCTACCTCAACGTCGACCCTGGCACGATGAACCCGTTCCAGCACGGTGAGGTGTTCGTCACCAACGACGGCGCCGAGACCGACCTGGACATCGGCCACTACGAGCGGTTCCTCGACCGCGACCTGGACGGTTCGGCCAACGTCACCACCGGCCAGGTGTACTCCACCGTGATCGCCAAGGAGCGGCGCGGTGAGTACCTCGGTGACACCGTGCAGGTCATCCCGCACATCACCAACGAGATCAAGCACCGCATCCGCCGTATGGCGACCGACGAGGTCGACGTCGTCATCACCGAGGTCGGCGGCACGGTCGGTGACATCGAGTCGCTGCCGTTCCTGGAGACCGTCCGCCAGGTCCGCCACGAGGTCGGCCGGGACAACGTCTTCGTGGTCCACATCTCGCTGCTGCCCTACATCGGCCCCTCCGGCGAGCTGAAGACCAAGCCGACCCAGCACAGCGTCGCCGCCCTGCGCAACATCGGCATCCAGCCGGACGCCATCGTGCTGCGCTGCGACCGCGAGGTGCCCACCGCCATCAAGCGCAAGATCTCGCTGATGTGCGACGTCGACGAGGCCGCCGTGGTGGCCTGCCCGGACGCCCGTTCGATCTACGACATCCCCAAGGTCGTGCACGCCGAGGGCCTGGACGCCTACGTCGTGCGCAAGCTCGACCTGCCGTTCCGGGACGTGGACTGGAGGACCTGGGACGACCTGCTGGAACGCGTCCACCAGCCCGAGCACGAGATCACCATGGCGCTGGTCGGCAAGTACATCGACCTGCCCGACGCCTACCTGTCGGTGACCGAGGCACTGCGCGCCGGCGGCTTCGCCAACCGGGCCCGCGTGAAGATCAAGTGGGTCACCTCGGACGACTGCAAGACCCCGGCCGGCGCCCGGGCACAGCTCGGTGACGTCGACGCCGTCTGCATCCCGGGCGGCTTCGGCGACCGCGGCGTGCTCGGCAAGGTCGGCGCGATCCAGTACGCCCGCGAGCACAAGATCCCGCTGCTCGGCCTCTGCCTGGGCCTGCAGTGCATCGTGATCGAGGCCGCGCGCAACCTGGCCGGGATCGCCGACGCCAACTCCACCGAGTTCGACCCCGCCACCGCCCACCCGGTCATCTCCACCATGGCCGAGCAGCTCGACATCGTCGCCGGCGAGGGCGACATGGGCGGCACCATGCGGCTCGGCATGTACCCGGCCAAACTGGCCGAGGGCTCGATCGTGCGCGAGGTCTACGACGGCAAGGAGTACGTCGAGGAACGCCACCGCCACCGCTACGAGGTCAACAACGCCTACCGCGCGGAACTGGAGAAGAAGGCGGGCATCGTCTTCTCCGGCACCTCCCCCGACGGCAAACTCGTCGAATACGTCGAGTACCCCCGCGAGACCCACCCCTACCTGGTCGCCACCCAGGCCCACCCGGAACTGCGCTCACGCCCGACCCGCCCGCACCCGCTCTTCGCCGGGCTGGTCAAGGCCGCGGTCGAGCGGAAGACGGCGAAGTAGCACGACAGTTGTACGGTGGCCGGGGCGGGCCCGTGCGGACGGGCGCGCCCCGGCTTTCTCGTACGTCTGGGAGGACAGGGCATGACCATCAGGGACACCGCCGAGGAGTGGGAGATCCGGGCGACGGAGACGCCCTTCCGGGGCAAGAAGACCTCCGTCCGTACCGACGAGGTGGTCATGCCCGACGGCACCGTCGTCAGCCGCGACTACCAGGTGCACCCCGGCTCCGTCGCCGTGCTCGCCCTGGACGACGAGGACCGGGTGCTGGTGCTGCGCCAGTACCGCCACCCCGTGCGCCAGAAGCTGTGGGAGATCCCGGCCGGACTGCTGGACGTCCCCGGCGAGAATCCGCTGCACGCCGCCCAGCGCGAGCTGTACGAGGAGGCGCACGTCAAGGCCGAGGACTGGCGGGTGCTGACCGACGTCTACACCACCCCCGGCGGCTGCGACGAGGCGGTACGGATCTTCCTCGCCCGGGAGCTGTCGGAGGCGGAGGGCGAACGCTTCCAGGTCGAGGACGAGGAGGCGGACATGGAGCTGGCCCGGGTGCCGGTGGCCGACCTCGTCCGCAAGGTCCTCGCCGGCGACCTGCACAACAACTGCCTCGTGGTGGGTGTGCTGTCGCTGGCCGCCGCGCGGAACGGGGACGGTCTCGACACGCTCCGCCCGGCCCAGGCCCCTTGGCCCGCACGTCCGTTCGACGCCTGAGGAACCCTCCGACGGTTGATGTGACGATCTGCTGATCCGATCGGGCGACCTTCCCGCCCCGCTCCCACCGGAACGCCCCAGAGCCTGAACTAGGCTCGGAAAACGCCCGAACCGGGAGTTCCGGCGGGCGCCGGTGCGCGGTGGGATCGGGAGTGTGGCCCGTGACGGATCAGGCGGTGGACACGGACGGCGTGCGGCTGTCGCAGGACCCTGCTGAGGAGAGTCGGTTCCTGGGCCGTACCAGGGAGCTGAAGGAACTGCGCGCGGACATCGCGCGCGCGGGCCTGGACACCCTTTCCGGCCGCAAGGCCCCGCGCGCCCGCGTGCTGCTGGTCGCCGGGCGCCCCGGCTCCGGCCGCACCGCCCTCGCCGAGGAACTCGTCGCCCAGGTCGCCGACGACTACCCGGACGGCCTGCTGCGGGCCCGGCTGAGCGAGCCCGACGGCACCCGGGTGCCCGTCGCCTCCCTCGCCCGGGACCTGCTCACCGCGCTGGGCCGCACCACCCGGCCCGGCGCCCCCGAGGACGAGCTGGCCCACGAGCTGCGCACCGCCCTGGCCGGCCGCCGCGCCCTGCTCCTGCTCGACGACGCCGCCGACGCCGAGCAGGTCGACGCCCTGCTGCCGGACAGCCCCGGCTCCCTGGTCGTCGCCGTGGCCGAGGGTCCGCTGACCGGCATCGCCGACGTCCGCCCCTGCACACTGGGCGGCCTGGACACCAAGTCCGCCGTGGAGCTGCTCCAGCGGCGGATCGGCTCGGTCCGCGTCACCGTGGACCCGCGGGCCGCCGAGTCCCTGGCCGAGGAGTGCCAGGGCCGCCCGGCCGCGCTGGTCCTCGCCGGCGGCTGGCTCGCCGCCCACCCCAAGGCGGCCGTCGCCGACCTCGCCAAGCAACTGCGCGCCGGCTCCGAGGAGCCCGACCCGGTCGCCCGCATCCTCCGGCTCGTCCACGCCTCGCTGCCCAGCGCCGCCGCCCGGATGCTGCGGCTGCTCTCGCTGGCGCCGGCCGGCCTGGCCGACCCGCACACCGCCTCCGCGCTGGCCGGCTGCTCGGTGGGCGGCGCCCGCACCGCCCTGGACGACTTCGTCGCCCTCGGCCTGCTGCGCCGCCTCGCCTCCCCGCTGCCCGAGTACGAGGTCCCCGGCTGCCTCCACCCCCTCCTGGCCGCCCTCGCCAGCGCCGAGGACCGCCCCGCCGAACTCCAGCTCGCCCGCGCCCGGATGCTGGAGCGGACCGTGCGGCTGCTCCAGTCCTGCCGGGCGATCACCGAGACCGACAGCCCGGGGGCCCGCGAGAAGCTCCTCGGCATGCCGCGCGCCCTGCGCTTCGACACCCCCCGGGACGCCGCCGAGTGGCTGCGGCTGCGCCGGCCCGCCCTGCTGGCCTCGGCCCGCCTCGCGGTCGCCGACGGTGAGCTGGACACCCTCGCCCGGAGGCTGATGTCCCAGCTGGTGCGGGCCATGGTCGCGCACATCGGCACCCAGGCGGCGGCCCCCGACCTGTACGGCGTCCACCGGCTCGTGCTGGACGTGGCCGAGCGCCGCGACCTGCCCCGCGAGCAGGCCGCCGCCCTGCTGAACCTGGCCGACCTGGACGCCCGTACCGGCCGCACCGCCGAGGCGCTGGTGCGCTACCGGGCCGCGCTGGACGCCGGACGGGCGGCGAACGACCCGTACGCCACCGGCCGCGCGATGGAATCCGTCGGTGGTGCCCATCTGGAGCTGGGGGACTACGACCGGGCCGCCGACTGGTTCGGGCGGGCCCTCGTCCAGCGGCTCGCCCGGGACGAGCGCGCCGACGCCGCCCGGCTCTACGGCCGCATCGCCGCCGCCCACACCTACGCCGGCCGCTACGGCGAGGCGCTGCGCAACTGGCGGGCCGCGATCGCCGGGCACCGCAGGGCCGGGGATCTGGCCGCCCACGCGCGGGCCCTGAGCGAGCTGGCCCGGGTCCAGGAGTACGCGGGGCGCCCGGAGGAGTCGCTGCGCACCTGCCAGGAGGCGGTCGAGTGGGCCCGCCGCGCCGAGGACCTGCGGCTCCAGGCGGCCCTGCACCTGCGCCTCGCCGACACCCTGGACCACCTCGGCGACCCGGTGGCGGCCGGGCTCCACCGCAGCACGGCCGACCGGATGCTGGGCGGGGAACCGGTGGAGCCCGGAGGTCCCGGCCGGATCGCGGAGCCCGCCGGAGCCGCGCGCCCCGCGGTGACGACGGAACCCGTGGGGCCGGTGGAGGACGTACGGCCCGCCGGGAACGGGCCGGTGGCGGACTCCGAGGCGGAACACGGAGCTAACACCTGCGAAATCCGTAGCGCGCCCATCAGGGATTGATGCTTTGGAAGGCTAGACAGCGGGAATACCTTCATTAGACTGGCTCTGCCGCACGTTCTCCTGCGGTCTCTCCTGGTATGCCCTCGCATGCCGGGTATGTCTTCTCTGTAGCCCCACTCCCTGAGCCAAGGACCGTGATCGACGTGAAGGTCGGCATTCCCCGCGAGGTCAAGAACAACGAGTTCCGGGTGGCCATCACCCCCGCAGGCGTCCACGAGCTGGTGCGCCACGGCCATCAGGTCGTCGTCGAGCGCGGCGCGGGCGTCGGCTCCTCGATCCCGGACGCCGAGTACGTCGCGGCGGGCGCGGACATACTCGACACCGCCGACGAGGTCTGGGCCGGCGCCGACCTGCTGCTGAAGGTCAAGGAGCCGATCGCGGAGGAGTACCACCGCCTGCGCAAGGACCAGACGCTCTTCACCTACCTGCACCTGGCCGCGTCCAAGGAGTGCACGGACGCCCTGCTGGAGTCCGGCACCACCGCCATCGCCTACGAGACGGTCGAACTGCCGGGTCGCGCCCTGCCGCTGCTCGCCCCGATGTCCGAGGTCGCGGGCCGGCTGGCCCCGCAGGTCGGCGCCTACCACCTGATGGCCGCCAACGGGGGCCGGGGCGTGCTGCCCGGCGGCGTCCCCGGGGTGCTGGCCGGCAAGGCCGTCGTCATCGGCGGCGGCGTCTCCGGCTGGAACGCGGCGCAGATCGCCATCGGCCTGGGCTTCCACGTCACCCTGCTCGACAAGGACATCAACAAACTCAAGGAGGCGGACAGGATCTTCGGTACGAAGATCCAGACCGTCGTCTCCAACGCCTTCGAGCTGGAGAAGGCCTGCCTCGACGCCGACCTCGTGATCGGCGCCGTCCTCATCCCGGGCGCCAAGGCCCCCAAGCTGGTCACCAACGAGCTGGTCTCCCGGATGAAGCCCGGAAGTGTCCTTGTCGACATCGCGATCGACCAGGGCGGCTGCTTCGAGGACTCGCGCCCCACCACCCACGCCGAACCGACCTTCACGGTCCACGACTCGGTCTTCTACTGCGTCGCCAACATGCCCGGCGCGGTCCCCAACACCTCGACCTACGCGCTGACCAACGCCACGCTGCCGTACATCGTCGAACTGGCCGACCGCGGCTGGGTGGAGGCGCTGCGCCGCGACCCCGCGCTCGCCAAGGGCCTCAACACCCATGACGGCAAGGTCGTTTACAAGGAGGTCGCCGAGGCCCACGGCCTGGACCACGTGGAACTGTCCGCGCTGCTCGGCTGACAAGTCGCCATGCGGTGAAGGCGACCGGTCAACGCCTGCCGTCAACGACACACACTCGGGCGGACCTTGTCGACAAGGTCCGCCCGAGTGTGTGTATGGTCACTTTGCGATTCTCGGTCAACTCGCCTCGAACGTACCGCTTGGCCCCATTCGCACACCGGTGAAACCTGCCGTGCGACGGCCGTACGCCCTTGACAGGGGGGTGTTTCATTGCCGACACATCCGGCCGGGTCCGGCGGATTGTGTTGCTGCGGACCGCCGACACGCCATAGAGTCGCCAATCGTCGGCATGGTGCCACGCTGACCTGTCTAGAAGTTTCCTGGTCACCAAGGAGGTAAGACGACTTGTGAATGAGTCGACATTTACTCCCGGGGGTGGTCAACCAGGAATGCCTGTACGGGCCGGAGGCCCCGGGCGGTTCGAGGCTGTCGGCTCCGTCGCTGTGCGCACCTTCGCAGCCCACCAGAGTCCGCAGGCAACTCAGACAGCACACCCGAAGATGGATGGCCAACACGTGAACGCCATGGCCGGCGACGGAAGTGGCGCGCCCCGCAACCACTTCGCCGACTACGACGAACTGCCCGAGGGGCACTTCTACGACCCGGACGCCGAGTACGAGCCCGATCCCGAGTACGCGGCCACGCTCGCGCCCGACGCGGCCCGGCAGCGCCGCGAGCGCATCGGTCCGACCGGACGCCCGCTGCCGTACTTCCCGATCCCCGGTCCGCTGACCGACCACGGTCCCGCGAAGATCATCGCGATGTGCAACCAGAAGGGCGGCGTGGGCAAGACCACGTCGACCATCAACCTGGGTGCCGCGCTCGCCGAGTACGGGCGGCGGGTGCTGCTCGTCGACTTCGACCCGCAGGGCGCGCTCTCGGTCGGTCTCGGCGTCAACCCGATGGAACTGGACCTCACCGTCTACAACCTGCTCATGGAGCGGGGCATGGCGGCCGACGAGGTGCTGCTGAAGACGGCGGTCCCCAACATGGACCTGCTGCCCAGCAACATCGACCTCTCCGCCGCCGAGGTGCAGCTCGTCAGCGAGGTCGCCCGCGAGTCGACCCTGCAGCGCGCCCTGAAGCCGCTGATGGACGACTACGACTACATCGTGATCGACTGCCAGCCCTCGCTCGGCCTGCTCACGGTCAACGCGCTGACCGCCGCGCACAAGGTGATCGTGCCGCTGGAGTGCGAGTTCTTCGCGCTGCGCGGTGTGGCGCTGCTGACCGAGACGATCGAGAAGGTCCAGGAGCGGCTCAACCCCGACCTGGAGCTGGACGGCATCCTCGCCACGATGTACGACTCCCGTACGGTGCACAGCCGCGAGGTGCTCGCCCGGGTCGTCGAGGCCTTCGACGATCACGTGTACCACACGGTCATCGGCCGCACCGTCCGCTTCCCGGAGACCACGGTCGCCGGTGAGCCGATCACCACGTACGCCTCCAACTCCGTCGGCGCCGCCGCCTACCGTCAGCTCGCCAGGGAGGTGCTCGCCCGGTGTCACGCCGAGTGAGTCTGCCGGGGGCCGACGAACTCTTCCGCACGACAGGGGGTACGGCGCTCCAGGCGTCCACTCCGCGCCGCCAGACGGGCGGTGACGCCCGGGTACCGGCGCCGGCCGGGGAGAGCGGCCCGGCCGGCGCGGAGGACGCGCCGCAGTCGGTGCCCGCGCAGGGCGGCGACGGCCGGGGCGCCGAGCACACGGCCGCCGACGCGGAGCCGGGACCCGACGGTGAGCCGCACAGCCGGGGCGGGGAGCGCTCCGCGCGGCGCGCGGACCCGGCGCAGGAAGGTTCTGGCGCCGACCGGTCCCGCAAGCGCGGCCGGGCCGCCGCCCGCCGCCCCAGCGGCCGTGAGCGGCACGACGAGAAGATCACCGTCTACGTCTCCGCCGAGGAGCTGATGGACCTGGAGCACGCCCGTCTGGTGCTCCGGGGCGAGCACGGACTGGCCGTCGACCGCGGCCGGATCGTCCGCGAGGCGGTCGCCGTGGTCCTCGCCGACCTGGAGAGCCGCGGGGACGCCAGCATCCTCGTACGACGGCTGCGCGGGCGGTAGCGGTAGCCTGCGGAGGCCATGACCTCCCACGACGTTCCCCGTGCCGGCGCCTCCGGCGGCCGTCGGCGTGCGCTGGGCCGGGGTCCGGCGACTGCGCCGGACGAGCGGACGCCGACGCCCGCCGCGCCGGAGCCGGCGACGGAGACCGGGCGGACCCCCGGACGGGGCCCGGAGGCCGGGCACGTCCAGGAGCCCGAGGCCGACGCGATCCCCGTGCCCGGACCCGACCCCGGGCCCGCGCCCGGACGGGACGCCGAGGCCGCGACCGCGCCCGGACCGGGCCCCGAGGCCGCGACCGTGCCCGGACGGGACGCCGAGGCCGACGCGATCCCCGCGACCGTGCCCGGACCGGGCCCCGGGAGTCCGTCCGGACCGGACCCCGCGCCGGAGGCCGGCGCGGGGGGCGGCGGCGGTGTGTTCACCGTGCGGCTCGCCAACTTCGAGGGCCCCTTCGACCTGCTGCTCCAGCTCATCGCCAAGCACAAGATGGACGTCACCGAGGTCGCCCTCTCCAAGGTGACCGACGAGTTCATGGCGCACATCAGGGCCATGGGCCCGGACTGGGACCTGGACCGCACCACCGAGTTCCTGGTCGTCGCCGCCACCCTGCTCGACCTCAAGGCGGCCCGGCTGCTGCCCGCCGCGGAGGTCGAGGACGAGGCCGACCTGGCGCTCCTTGAGGCCCGCGACCTGCTCTTCGCCCGCCTGCTCCAGTACCGCGCCTACAAGCGGATCGCGGACATCTTCAGCGGGCGGCTGGACGACGAGGCCCGCCGGTACCCCCGTACCGTCGGTCTGGAACCGCACCACGCCGAGCTGCTGCCGGACGTCGTGATCAGCATCGGCGCCGAGGGGTTCGCCCGGCTCGCCGTCAAGGCGATGCAGCCCAGGCCCGAGCCGCGGGTCCACGTCGAGCACATCCACGCGCCGCTGGTCAGCGTCCAGGAGCAGGCCGGGATCGTCGTGGCGCGGCTGCGGGAGCTGGGCGAGGCCAGTTTCCGGACGCTGACCGCGGACACCGACGACACCCTGACGGTCGTGGCCCGTTTCCTGGCGCTGCTGGAGCTGTACCGGGAGAAGGCCGTCGCCCTGGACCAGGAGACCGCCCTCGGGGAGCTGCTGGTGCGCTGGACCGGCGAGGACGGCGGCGCGGCGCCGGCCGTGACCGACGAGTTCGACCGGCCGCCCGCGCGGCCGGAGGAGGAGAGGACGACGTGAGCGACGAAGCCACCGCGGCGCCGGCCGTCGCGGACCTCGACCTCAAGCCCGCCCTGGAGGCGGTCCTGATGGTCGTCGACGAGCCCGCGACCGAGGCGCACCTCGCCAAGATCCTGGGGCGGTCACGGCTCCGGATCGCGGACGCCCTGCGCGAGCTGGCCGACGAGTACACCGCCCAGCGGCGCGGCTTCGAACTGCGGCAGGTCGCGGGCGGCTGGCGGTACTACACCCGGCCCGAGTACGCCCCGGCCGTCGAGGGCTTCGTCCTGGACGGCCAGCAGGCCCGCCTCACCCAGGCCGCCCTGGAGACCCTCGCCGTGGTCGCCTACCGCCAGCCGGTCAGCCGCAGCCGGGTCTCCGCGGTCCGCGGCGTGAACTGCGACGGCGTGATGCGCACCCTCCTCCAGCGGGGCCTGGTCGAGGAGGCGGGCACGGAACCCGAAACAGGTGCGATCCTGTACGTGACGACGAACCACTTCCTGGAGCGGATGGGCCTGCGCGGCCTGGACGAGCTGCCGGAGCTCGCGCCCTTCCTCCCCGAGGCGGAGGCGATCGAGGCCGAGACGCTGGAAGGGGTTCCGTCGTTCGATCCGGACGCACCCGATGCGCCGGGTTCCGACGAAGCGGACGACCAGACGGAATTTTGATGCGAAGCAGCAGCGGCAGGAACAGCAGCGGAAACAACGGCGGGAGCCGTGGTGGCAACAGCGGCGGCCGCGGCGGGAGCGGCGGTGGTCGCGGCAACCACCGCGGCGCCGGCAACAACCGCGACGACAAGCAGGGCGGCCGTCCCAAGAAGCCCCGCCCGGAGGAGCGGCGCTACGACGTGGGTCCCGGCGCCACCCAGGACGGTCCGAAGTCGGGCCGCGGCCCCTCGGCGCGCGGCGGCGCGAAGGGCGGCCCGCGCAAGCCCCAGCAGCGGGGCCGCACGGCACCGGCCCGCCCCCGTGAGTACGAGACCCAGATCGAGGAGCGCAACCGGGACCGGTACGCGGGCAAGAAGGACATCAAGCTGCCCAAGACCTTCCCCGGCGCCGAGCAGGAGGGCGAGCGGCTCCAGAAGGTCCTCGCGCGCGCGGGCTACGGCTCCCGGCGTGCCTGCGAGGAGCTGATCGAGCAGGCCCGTGTCGAGGTCAACGGCGAGATCGTCCTGGAGCAGGGCAAGCGGGTCGACCCGGAGAAGGACGAGGTCAAGGTCGACGGACTGACCGTCGCGACGCAGTCGTACCAGTTCTTCTCGCTGAACAAGCCCGCTGGTGTCGTCTCCACCATGGAGGACCCGGAGGGCCGGCAGTGCCTCGGGGACTACGTCACCAACCGGGAGACCCGCCTCTTCCACGTGGGCCGGCTCGACACCGAGACCGAGGGCGTCATCCTGCTCACCAACCACGGTGAGCTGGCGCACCGCCTCACCCACCCCAAGTACGGCGTGAAGAAGACCTACCTCGCGCACATCGTGGGCCCGATCCCGCGCGACCTGGGCAAGCAGCTCAAGGACGGCATCCAGCTGGAGGACGGGTACGCGCGCGCGGACCACTTCCGGGTGGTGGAGCAGACCGGCAAGAACTACCTGGTCGAGGTCACCCTGCACGAGGGCCGCAAGCACATCGTGCGGCGCATGCTCGCCGAGGCCGGGTTCCCGGTGGACAAGCTGGTGCGGGTCGCCTTCGGGCCGATCACCCTGGGCGACCAGAAGTCGGGCTGGCTGCGCCGGCTGTCCAACACCGAGGTCGGGATGCTGATGCAGGAGGTCGACCTGTAGCCGGACCGGGAGCGGTGCGGCGGCGGTGACGGAGCGGCACCACCAGGGTCACCGTCCGGTAACTGGCGTCCCACGGTGCGTAGTCGGCCGGTAGTCTGGACCAGTCGGGGCGGCGGGTGCGCGGGTGCCCTTCGGGGCGGCCCTCCCGTTCCGCCGGCCCGGCCGGACGGCACGGTTGCCTTGAGGACCGGGGGAGTCCCATGTCGGAGTTGCTGACCGCCGCACAGACCATCGCGCCCGTGATCACCACGGCCGCCGCCGGCTTCGCCGGGGCCGTCGTGCAGTCCGCCCAGAACCAGGCGGCGGACTCCGTCGTGCAACGGGGCCGGGCGCTGGTCGGCCGGCTGCTGGAGCGCCGCCCGGAGGAGCCGCGCGACGCCGGGACCGACGAGGCCGTGGAGCGCATCCGCGCCCTGTCCGAGGACGAGCGGCTCGCCCTGGACCGGGCGGTCGGGACCTGGCTGGACGCCCGGTCCGCCGGCCGGTCCGCGGACCTGCGGACCCTGATCGAGGACGAGGCCAGGGCGGCCCGCCCGGCCCGGCGGATCTCCGCCCGCGCCGTGGCCTCGGGCCCCGGCTCGATCGGCATCGCCTACGTGGAGAACCTGGGCGGTCTCACCCAGGGCACCCCTGCCCGGCCGCCGGGGGAGGAGCGCCGGGAGGAAGGGCCGTGAGCGGCAGAGAGCCGCGTCCGCCCGAGCAGCAGGTCGAAGCCTCCGGCCCCGGTTCCGTCGGCATCGGCACCGCGGGACGCGTGCTGCTGCTCAGCCTCGTGGGGCCCGAGTGGGAGGAGCGGGCGGAGCGGGTCCAGCGCTGGAGCGGCTGGAACTGGCCGCAGTTCTTCCTGGTGCTGCTGCTGGACGCCGTGGCGCTGTCCCTGGCCCCCGACGGCCCGGTCCGTCAGATCGCCTGGGTGTACGCGGCCATGGCGATCGCCCTCGTCCTGTCCTTCTGCCGGGTGGCGGGGCTGTTCCGGCCCCGGGACGAGGGCGACGCCCGCGGTCGCAGGACCCTTCCGCCGCTCGTCTCCCTCGGCTGCGTCGTGCTCGCGTCCCTCGCCATCGTCGGCATGAACCACTACGCCGAGCACGGCGAGGCGGAGGTGACCGGCCGGACCGAGATCACCGGCGCGGCGTCCGCGGCGGACGGCGGGCGGCTGACCGTCACGGTGGAGAACACCCCGCACCGCAACCACCTGCGGCTCAGCCTGGTGCTCACCGACGCCGTCCCCGGGGCCCAGTCCTGTGTCCCGGCCACCACCTACGACGCGGAACTGGCAGGCAGCACGGACGTCCGGGTCGAGGGCGTACGCAGCGGGGAGACGTTCTCCCTGCCGCTGGGCGGCGTCCGGGGCGCCGTCCGGGTGGACGTGGTGCTCCACACCGACCCGGGCTGCCGCCTCGGCACGGCCGTGGCGGACGCAGTCCTGCACGACTGAGGCCGGACCCGCACCGCACGACCGAGTGATGGGGGAGACAGTGACACGGACCACGGCCGGACGCGGCGCCGAGCGGCACCGCGCCGGGCACCGGATGCGGCGCCGGGCGGTGGTGGTGGCGGCGCTCGCGGCGCTGCTGGCCACCTCGTGCGCGTCGGACGAGCACGACGGACGGTTCCTCGGCACGCGCGAGATCGACGTGGGCATCCACAAGGACCTGCCCGGCATGTCGCTGCTGGAGAACTACACGTACTCCGGCTTCGACAACGACCTCTTCCTCGATCTGGAGGAGTGGCTGGAGGGCGAGGAGGGCGTCCAGGTCACCCGTAACGCCGACGTCCCCTCCGCGGCCCGGATCGCCAAGCTCCAGTCGGGCGACGCGGACCTGATCATCGCCTCGTTCTCCATCACGCCGGACCGGATGAAGGAGATCGACTTCGTGGGCCCCTACCTCACCACCGTCCAGGGCTTCCTGGTCGACGCGGACTCCCGCATCCGCACCCACGCCGACCTGGCCGGCAAGCGGGTCTGCACCTGGGACGGCACGACCTCCCGGGTGGCGCTGGAGGCCGAACTGGAGGACACCGTCTCGGTGGGCGGCACGGACGCCGCCGAGTGCGTGCGGAAACTGCGGGACGGCCAGGCGGACGCGGTCTCCACGGACCAGGTGCTGCTGTACGGCTTCGCCCAGCTGGAGCCGGGCGAGAACGGGCTGCGCGTGGTGCCCGGCCTGACCGTGGGCGCTCCGCAGCACTACGGGATCGGCGTCGCCAAGGGGCACCGCGAGGACTGCGGGCGGCTCGCCGAGTGGCTCAAGGGCTATGTGGGCAGCCCCGAGTGGCAGGCGAACTTCCGGGAGGCCCAGCCCCTGCTGGTGCGGGAGAACCCGGACTGGATCAGCCGGCACAAGCCGGAGGACGAACTCATCGACGCGCACTCCTGCGTGGACAAGCCGAAGGTCTGAGCCCGGGGCTTGTGCGCGGGACCACCCCCTCTTTATAGTCATGGTGACTATAAAGAGGGGGTCGAGTCATGGCCGGACATGGCGCCGCCGCGGACGCGGGCGGCTACGACAAGCACGCCCACGAGCCCTTCGCCGTCACCGTCGACCTCGCCGTCCTCACCCTGCGGGCGGGCGCGCTGCACGTGCTGCTCGTAGAGCGGGGGCAGGAACCGTACGCCGGCCGGTGGGCCCTGCCCGGCGGCTTCCTGCTGCCCGAGGAGTCGGCGGAGTCGGCGGCCCGGCGCGAGCTGGCCGAGGAGACCGGCCTCGACGAGGTGGCCGGGCTGCACCTGGAGCAGCTGCGGACCTACAGCGAACCCGGCCGGGACCCCCGGATGCGGGTCGTCTCCGTCGCCTTCGCCTGCCTGCTCCCCGAGGCACCCGAACCGCGCGGCGGCGGCGACGCGGCCGAGGCCCGCTGGGTGCCGTACGACGCCGCCCGGCCCCTCGCCTTCGACCACGACCGCATCCTCGCGGACGCCCGTGAGCGGGTCGGCGCCAAGCTGGAGTACACCGGTCTCGCCACCGCCTTCTGCCCGGCCGAGTTCACCCTCGGCGAGCTCCAGCAGGTCTACGAGACCGTCTGGGGCACACCCCTGGACCGGCCCAACTTCCGCCGCAAGATCCTCGCCACCCCCGGCTTCGTCGAACCCGTGCCCGGCGCCGCCCGGCTGACCGGCGGCCGGGGCAAACCGGCCGCGCTCTACCGGGCCGGCCCCGCCACCGCCCTGCACCCGCCCCTGCTCCGACCGTCCCGGGAAGGACGCCCCGCATGACCACCACCCTCACCGAGTACGCCGCCACCGGCGCGCTCACCGGCCTGGCCCTCGGGGACGCGCTCGGCTTCCCGACGGAGTTCCACGACGTGCCGTCGATCCTCACCACGTGCGGCCCCTGGCGGGAGATGGCACTGCCCACCCCCGCGTACGTCACCGACGACACCCAGATGACGCTCGCGCTCGCCCGCGCCCTGCGCACGGCGACCGACCGGGGCGTGCTCGCGCCCGAGACCCTGGCCGCGGCGGCCCGGACGGAGTTCATCGCCTGGAACCGGTCACCGGAGAACAACCGGGCCCCCGGCGCCACCTGCATCCGCGCCTGCGAACTGCTGGCGGACCCCGGGCGGCGCTGGCAGGACGCGAGCCAGGTCCACTCCAAGGGCTGCGGCGCCAACATGCGCGTCGCCCCCGTCGGACTGCTCCCCGGACTGAGCGACGAACAGCGCGCCGGTGCCGCCCAGTCGCAGGCCGCCCTCACCCACGGCCACCCCACCGCGCTGGCCGCCTCCGACCTCACCGCGCACGCCGTACGGCTGCTCGCCACGGGCGCCGAGCCGACCGGACTGGTCGGACGCCTGCGGTCCTACGCCCTGGACCACCGCACCGACTACCACGAGCGCTGGCTCGGGGACCTGTGGACCCGGGCCGGGGACGCCGGGCCGCAGGAGTACATCGCCCGGGGCTGGGACGAGTGCCTGGCCGTGCTCGACCGGCTGCGGGACGCGGTGCGCACCGTCTCGCCGGAGACCGACCCGTGCCTGGCGACCGGGGCCGGGTGGATCGCGGAGGAGGCGCTCGCCACCGGCCTGCTCTGCTTCCTGCTCTTCCCCGGGGAGCCGCTGACGGCCCTGCGCCGCGCGGCCTGCTCCTCCGGGGACTCCGACTCGATCGCCTGCCTCGCGGGCGCCTTCGCCGGGGCCCACCTGGGGGCCGACGCCTGGCCGCAGGAGTGGGCGGAGCGGGTGGAGCACCGGTCCGACCTGGTGGCGTTCGGGGCGCTCTGGGACTCCTGAGTCACCGCGCGCCGAGGGCCGACGCCCGCCGGGCGCGGACCAGGAAGTCCTCCACGCGGCGCCGGTCCGGTGCGGCGGGCAGCGGGGTGCGGGACAGGGCCCGCTCGCACTCCGCTGCCGGCCAGGCCATCCGCGCCTCGACCTCCGCCCAGGGCACCTCGCCCCGCTTCACCGCGAGCAGCGGTTCCCGGGCGTCACCGACCTCGACCGTGAGGGTGCCGGTGCGCAGCAGGTCCCGGGCGGCGGCCAGCAGGCGCAGCAGGTGCATCGCGTGCTTCCAGCGCGGGGCGCCGTGCGCGCGGACGTCGGCCTCCAGTCCGCGGCGCCGGCTCAGGGCGTACCCGGTGAACGAGTCGTACGCGAGGCGGGAGAGGAACGCGCCGCGCAGGGCGAGGAGTTCGCGGCCGGTGGCGTCGGCGTGCTCCACCAGTGGGGAGCGCAGGCACTCCAGGACCTGGGGATCGGCGCGCAGGGCCAGCTCGCGGAAGCGTTCCGGCTCCCAGCTGAACTGCTCCTCGGCCGGCCCCTCCACATGCGTGGGCGGCTTGGTGAAGCGCCAGAACAGCGGCGTGGGGGCGAGGAAGACGCCCCGGCGGTCGGTGTCGCCGTCCTCCGCCGCCGGCCCGAAGGCGCGCGACCCCGTCACACAGGCGTGGACGGTGGGGTCGCGCACCAGGGTCACGGCGTCCGGGTCCGGGGGAGTCATGTCCCGGACGGTAGGCGGCGGGTCACGGCAGGCGGACCGAATTCCCCTCGACCGTGATCTTCTCGGCGGGCAGCGGCTCGGTGGCCGGACCCTGCGTCACCGCGCCGTCGGACAAGGCGAACTTGCTGCCGTGGCAGGCGCAGTTGATGGTGCCGCCGGAGACGTCCGCCACCACGCAGCCCTGGTGGGTGCAGACCGCCGAGAACGCCTTGAAGTCGTCCTTCGCCGGCTGGGTCACCACGACCTTCCGCTCCTTGAAGACCTTGCCGCCGCCGACCGGGATGTCCCCGGTCTTCGCCAGCTCCCGGGACGCCGGGGCGCTGGACGCCGGGGTACCGGACGCCGGGGAGCTGTCGGCGGACGAGGAGCCGCCGTCGTCGTCCCCGCCGCCGCAGGCCACCGTGAGGGGCAGGGCGGTGGCGGCGGTCGTGAGCAGGATCGTGCGGCGCGTCGCGCTGTGGGGCATGTCGTCACTCCGAAAGGTGGGGGAGAGGGGGGATGCCGACCGCCCGAGCATGGCACCGAAGGGGGTGAAGAGGAAGCAACACGGACGAGTACGACATAACGCGCCCCGGGCTTCCGGAAGCGCGGCCGTCTCAGTCACCGGGCGCCCCGCCCCCGCCCCACGCCCCCTGACTACGCTGGAGGGGCAGAGCCGATACCCATCGACGAGGAGCGAGACGTGGCGGTACGAGCGGTACGGGGCGCCGTCCAGCTGGAACGGGACGAAGCCGGTCACATGGACGAACAGGTGGCCGCCCTGCTCACCGCCGTACTGGAGCGGAACGGGCTGACCGCGGACGACCTCATCAGCATCTGGTTCACGGCCACCCCCGACCTGCACAGCGACTTCCCGGCCGCCGCGGCCCGCAAGCTCGGCATCACCGACGTCCCGCTGATCTGCGCCCAGGAGCTGGACGTCCGGGGCGCCATGCCCCGCGTCGTCCGCGTCCTCGCGCACATCGAGTCCGACCGGCCGCGCGCCGGGATCACCCACGTCTACCTCGGCGCCGCGGCGGCCTTGCGCAAGGACATCGCCCAGTGAGGTCCGCACTCGTCATCGGCACCGGGCTGATCGGCACCTCCGCCGCCCTCGCCCTGACCCGGCGGGGCGTGACCGTCCACCTCGCCGACCACGACCCCCAGCAGGCCCGCACCGCCGCCGCGCTCGGCGCCGGCACCGACGAGGCCCCGGCCGGGCCCGTCGACCTCGCGGTGGTCGCGGCCCCGCCCGCCCATGTGGCCGGGGTGCTCGCCGACGCCCTGCGCGGCGGGCTGGCGCGCGGGTACATCGACGTGGCCAGCGTCAAGGGCGGGCCGCGCCGCGAGCTGGAGACGCTCGGCCTCGACCTGTCGGCGTACCTCGGCACGCACCCGATGTCCGGCCGGGAGAAGTCCGGCCCGCTGGCCGCCACCGCCGACCTCTTCGAGGGCCGCCCCTGGGTGCTGACCCCGACCCGGGCCACCGACACCGAGGTGCTGAACCTCGCCCTGGAGCTGGTCTCGTTCTGCGGCGCGGTCCCGGTGGTGATGGACGCCGACGCCCACGACCGGGCCGTCGCCCTCGTCTCCCACATGCCCCACCTGGTCTCCGGCCTGGTCGCCGCGCGCCTGGAGCACGCCGACGAGGCCGCCGTACGGCTGTGCGGGCAGGGCATCCGCGACGTGACCCGGATCGCCGCCTCCGACCCGGCGATGTGGATCGACATCCTCTCCGCCAACCCCGGACCGGTCGCCGACCTGCTCGGGGACGTCGCCGCCGACCTGGAACAGACGGTACGGGCGCTGCGCGCGCTCCAGTCCGCCGACGAGGACAAGCGGCAGGAGGGCGCCGCCGGCGTCGCCGACGTCCTGCGCCGGGGCAACGCGGGACAGGTCCGGGTGCCGGGCAAGCACGGCAGCGCGCCGCGCGTCTACGAGACCGTCGTCGTCCTCATCGACGACCAGCCGGGCCAGCTCGCCCGCATCTTCGCGGACGCGGGCCGGGCCGGGGTCAACATCGAGGACGTGCGGATCGAGCACGCCACCGGGCAGCAGGCGGGCCTGGTGCAGCTGATGGTGGAGCCGCAGGCGGCCCCCGCGCTGACCGCCGCCCTGCGGGAGCGGGGCTGGGCGATCCGCCGGTGACACCGGCCTGACCAGGAGGCCGGTCCCGGGGCCTCCTGGCAGCCAGTAACCTGGTGCGGGGGCGCGTCCGACAGAGCGTGTGCCCCGCACACCACCCCGCCCCACCGCACCAGGAAGGTGTCCCCTCGTGGAAAACGGCGCCGCCCCGACCGCCCCGGCAGTGATTGTCGCCATCGACGGCCCCTCCGGCACGGGCAAGTCGAGCACGTCGAAGGCCGTCGCCGCGCAGCTCGGCCTGAGCTACCTGGACACCGGCGCCCAGTACCGGGCGATCACGTGGTGGATGGTGACCAACGGCATCGACACCGACGACGCGCAGGCGGTCGCCGCCGCGGCGGACAAGCCCGAGATCCTCTCCGGCACCGCCCCGGAGAACCCGACCATCACCGTCGACGGCGTGGACGTGGCCGCCCCGATCCGCACCCAGGAGGTCACCTCCAAGGTCAGCGCGGTCAGCGCGGTCCCCGAGGTGCGGGCCCGGATCACCGAGTTGCAGCGGGCCATCGCCGCCTCCGCCGTGACCGGCATCGTGGTCGAGGGCCGGGACATCGGCACCACCGTGCTGCCCGACGCCGACCTCAAGATCTTCCTCACCGCCTCCGCCGAGGCCCGCGCCGCCCGCCGCAGCGGCGAGCTGAAGGACGCCGACGTCAAGGCGACCCGGGAGGCGCTGATCAAGCGGGACGCCGCCGACTCCACCCGCAAGACCTCCCCGCTGGCCAAGGCGGACGACGCCGTCGAGGTGGACACCACCGACCTCACCCTCCAGCAGGTCATCGAGTGCGTCGTCTCCCTCGTCGAGGAGAAGCGGGCCGCCAGGTGACCGTCGCCTCCGAGCGGGGAGCCGAGGTCGGGCGGCGCATCGGCGTCGGCCTGATGTACGGGCTGTGGCGGCCCCGGGTGCTGGGCGCCTGGCGGGTGCCCGCCTCCGGCCCGGTGATCCTCGCCGTCAACCACGCGCACAACATAGACGGCCCGATGGTCATGGGCGTCGCGCCCCGGCCCACGCACTTCCTGATCAAGAAGGAGGCGTTCGTCGGCCCGCTCGACCCCTTCCTGACCGGCATCGGCCAGCTGAAGGTGGACCGCTCCGGCGCCGACCGCGCGGCGATCACCCGGGCGCTGGACGTGCTCGCGGCCGGCGGCGTCCTCGGGATCTTCCCGGAGGGCACCCGCGGCGAGGGCGACTTCGCCGCGCTGCGCGCCGGGCTCGCGTACTTCGCGGTCCGCAGCGGGGCGCCGATCGTGCCGGTGGCGGTGCTGGGAAGTTCCGGCCGGCCCGGACGGTTGATAAAGGCGCTGCCTCCGCTGCGCTCCCGCGTGGACGTCGTCTTCGGCGACCCCTTCGACGCGGGCGACGGCACGGGGCGGCGCACCCGCAAGGCGCTGGACGAGGCGACTGAGCGCATCCAGAAGCAGCTCACCGCGCACCTGGAGCACGCCAGGCGTCTCACCGGACGCTAGGTAACACTTGAGTAGTGGATCACCCGGTACAGGGGTGCCCACCGATCACCACGATGAACGAGGTACGGACTTCATGAACGACGACATCCACTCCGGCGGCTCGGGCGAGGAGCACGACCACGGGGCGCTTGGCGACGCCGAGTACGCGCAGTTCATGGAGCTCGCCGCGGAAGAGGGCTTCGACGTCGAGGACGTCGAGGGCGCCATCGAGGCGGCCGGGCACGGCCCGCTGCCCGTCCTCGCCGTCGTAGGCCGCCCCAATGTCGGCAAGTCGACCCTGGTCAACCGGATCATCGGCCGCCGCGAGGCGGTCGTCGAGGACAAGCCCGGCGTCACCCGCGACCGCGTCACCTACGAGGCCGAATGGGCCGGCCGCCGCTTCAAGGTCGTCGACACCGGCGGCTGGGAGCAGGACGTCCTCGGCATCGACGCCTCCGTCGCCGCGCAGGCCGAGTACGCCATCGAGGCGGCCGACGCGGTCGTCTTCGTGGTGGACGCCAAGGTCGGCGCCACCGACACCGACGAGGCCGTCGTACGGCTGCTGCGCAAGGCCGGCAAGCCGGTCGTGCTCTGCGCCAACAAGGTCGACGGCCCGAGCGGCGAGGCCGACGCGGCGTATCTGTGGTCACTGGGCCTGGGCGAGCCGCAGCCGGTCTCCGCGCTGCACGGCCGGGGCACCGGCGACATGCTGGACAAGGTCCTGGAGGCGCTGCCCGAGGCCCCGGAGCAGAGTTTCGGCACCGCGGTCGGCGGCCCGCGCCGCATCGCCCTGATCGGCCGCCCCAACGTCGGCAAGTCCTCGCTGCTGAACAAGGTGGCGGGCGAGGAGCGCGTCGTCGTCAACGAGCTGGCGGGCACCACCCGCGACCCGGTCGACGAGCTGATCGAGCTGGGTGGCGTGACCTGGAAGTTCGTCGACACCGCCGGGATCCGCAAGCGGGTCCACCTCCAGCAGGGCGCCGACTACTACGCCTCGCTGCGCACCGCCGCCGCGGTCGAGAAGGCGGAGGTCGCGGTCATCCTGCTGGACGCCTCCGACTCCATCTCCGTGCAGGACCAGCGGATCGTCACCATGGCCGTCGAGGCGGGCCGCGCGATCGTCCTCGCCTTCAACAAGTGGGACACCCTCGACGAGGAGCGCCGCTACTACCTGGAGCGGGAGATCGAGACCGAGCTGGGCCAGGTCGCCTGGGCGCCCCGGGTCAATGTCTCGGCGCGCACCGGCCGGCACATGGAGAAGCTGGTCCCCGCGATCGAGACGGCCCTGGCGGGCTGGGAGACCCGGGTGCCCACGGGCCGGCTCAACGCCTTCCTCGGCGAGCTGGTCGCCGCCCACCCGCACCCGGTGCGGGGCGGCAAGCAGCCGCGCATCCTGTTCGGTACCCAGGCGGGCACCAGGCCGCCGCGGTTCGTGCTCTTCGCGTCGGGCTTCATCGAGGCGGGCTACCGCCGGTTCATCGAGCGCCGGCTGCGCGAGGAGTTCGGCTTCGAGGGCACCCCGATCCACATCTCCGTGCGGGTGCGCGAGAAGCGCGGCGCCAAGAAGAAGTAGCGGACGTACGAAGGGGGCGGACCCGGTCACCGGGTCCGCCCCCTTCGTGCTGCCCGCCGTCAGGCGCCTCTGCGCGGGGCCGGCGGCAGCGCGGCCGGCACGTGGTGCATCCCGAGCCGGGCGCTGTGCGCGCCCGCGCTGTAGGCGCTGTACGAGCCCCTGCCCCGCGGGATGTGCCGGAAGGCGGTGAACCCCAGCTGTTCCTCGCCGCTGCGGTCGCCCGGGAGTGCGCGGAAGGACCTGACGTACTCGGCGTAGAGCGCGTCGTAGATCGGCGTGGCCGAGGGGCCGCTCTGGCGGTGGAAGGCGTCGTATGTGTGCACATCCGTGCAAACGACCCCGCGGCCGAAGAGATGCGGCTGAGCAGCGCATCTCCCAGGGCGCGGGGCCGTCAGGACCGGGCGCGCGGTGCTCCTCAGGTGCCCGCCAGCGGCAGCGCCGCGGCGACCAGCCGCCCGCCGGCCGCCGCCTTGTCCAGCGCGTCCCGCAGCAGGTCCTCGCGCGGCTGGCGGCCGATCGAGCCGACCGGCGCGGCGAACATCAGCACCTGCTGGTGCTTGTTGGCGGCCGTGCGCCAGCCGTCGGTGACCTGGAGCGGCTGGTGCGCCTGCCACCAGGCCACCGGCCGGCCCTCCACGGCCCCCGGCTGGAGCACCGCGTGCAGCTGGCCCACGGCGAGCAGCACGGACCAGCCGTGCAGCACGGGCGGCACCGAGGACAGCTCGGTGACCGGCATGAACCCCTGCTCGATCAGGAGGGGGAGGAATTCGTCGCTGGTCCCGGAGCTGCCCGGCCGGACGACGGGCGCGGTCGGCTCCACGACCAGGGCCGGGTGCAGTTCCCCGGCGATCAGGATCAGACCGCTGGTCACGCCGAGCACCGCCTGCTCGGGCACGACCTTCTCCGGTTCCGGGCCGGCGGTGTCGCCGCTGATGGACTTCACGGCGCCCTGGAGCTGCTCCTCGGTCACCTTCACCACCTGGGAGGGCAGACAGCCGGCGTGGGCGAAGGCGAGGACGGCGGTCTCGTCCCCGATGAACAGGACGGTGCTGGTGCGCTCCTGCTCGCAGTCGCCCGGGGTGCGGCAGGAGGTGCAGTCGTAACTGCCCGGGGCGGTCTCTCCGGCGAGCAGGCGGTCGGCTTCTTCGTCGCCGATCTCGGCGCGTACCTCGTCGCTGACGTCGAGCATGCGCGGCACGGGTGGCTCCCTCGGGATGCGGTACGTGGCGGGACCGGGCGCGACCGGCCCCGCGGTCCGGGTGGGTCCCCGGCTCATGAAGAAGACAACGGACGATCTGAGGCAGGGGTCACGCCCCGGCACGAACGGAATCGAACCAACCGGCACCCGCGGTGACCGGCCGGCCGGGCCGGGCCGGGCCACCTCAAATCAACGTGTTCCAGGGAGAGTTGGGGGTGCCTCATGGACGGCCCACCACCTGGGTGACAGGTCGACAAATCAGGAAATCGGGGAATGAAGCGGGTGGCCGGAACCAGCCGGTGCCGGGGCTCCCGTCGCCGTCTCACCCGTCCGCCTGGTGCCGCTTCGGCTCGGGCTGCGGGGCCTGGGCCGCGTACCGGGGGTGGTGCAGGTCGAAGGCGGGCGACTCGGAGCGGATGCGGGGCAGGGCGTGGAAGTTGTGCCGGGGCGGCGGGCAGGAGGTCGCCCACTCCAGGGAGCGGCCGAAGCCCCAGGGGTCGTCGACCTCCACCTTGCGGCCGTACTTCGCGGTCTTCCAGACGTTGTGGAGGAACGGCAGCGTGGAGAAGCCGAGCAGGAAGGCGCCGATGGTGGAGAGCGTGTTCAACGCGGTGAAGCCGTCGGCGGCGAGGTAGTCCGCGTACCGGCGGGGCATGCCCTCGGCGCCCAGCCAGTGCTGCACCAGGAAGGTGAGGTGGAAGCCGGTGAACAGGGTCCAGAACTGGATCTTGCCGAGCCGTTCGTCGAGCATCCTGCCGGTGAACTTGGGCCACCAGAAGTAGAACCCGGCGAAGGTCGCGAAGACGACGGTGCCGAAGACGACGTAGTGGAAGTGGGCGACGACGAAGTAGGTGTCGCTGACGTGGAAGTCGAGCGGCGGCGAGGCCAGGATCACGCCGGTCAGACCGCCGAACAGGAAGGACACCAGGAAGCCGGTCGCCCACAGCATCGGCGTCTCGAAGGAGAGCGAGCCCTTGAGCATGGTGCCGGTCCAGTTGAAGAACTTCACGCCCGTCGGCACCGCGATCAGGAAGCTCAGGAACGAGAAGAACGGCAGCAGCACCGCACCGGTGACGAACATGTGGTGCGCCCACACCACCACCGACAGGCCGGTGATCGCCATCGTCGCCGCCACCAGCGTCAGATAGCCGAACAGCGGCTTGCGGGCGAAGACCGGGATGATCTCGCTGATGATCCCGAAGAACGGCAGCGCGATGATGTACACCTCGGGATGGCCGAAGAACCAGAACAGGTGCTGCCACAGCAGCGCGCCGCCGTTGCCCGCGGCGAACACCTGGCTGCCGAACCGCCGGTCCGCCTCCAGGACCAGCAGCGCCGCCGCGAGCACCGGGAACGCCAGCAGGATCAGGATCGACGTGAACAGGGTGTTCCAGACGAAGATCGGCATCCGGAACATCGTCATGCCCGGGGCCCGCATCCCGATGATCGTGGTGAGGAAGTTGACCGCGCCGAGGATCGTCCCGAACCCGGACAGCGCCAGCCCCATGATCCACAGGTCGGCGCCGACGCCGGGGGAGTGCACCTGGCTGTTGAGCGGCGCGTACGCGAACCAGCCGAAGGCGGCCGGACCGCCCGGCACCAGCAGCGAGCCGAGCACGATCAGCCCGCCGAAGAGGAACAGCCAGTACGAGAGCATGTTCAGCCGGGGGAAGGCGACGTCGGGGGCGCCGATCTGGAGCGGCATCAGCTCGTTGGCGAACCCCGCGAAGCTCGGGGTCGCGAAGAGCAGCAGCATGATCGTGCCGTGCATCGTGAAGAGCTGGTTGAACTGCTGGTTGTCGACGATCTGGAGCCCCGGCCGGGCCAGCTCTGCCCGCATCATCAGGGCCATGACACCCGCGACCAGGAAGAACAGGAACGACGTGATCAGGTAGAGGTGGCCGATCTTCTTGTGGTCGGTGGTGGTCAGCCAGTCCACCACCACCCGTCCGGGCCGCCCGGCCTGCCCCGCCTCCGCCGTCGCCACCGTGGTCCGCGTACTCATCGCCCGCCCCTCCGTCGTCGGCTCACGGCCCCGCCGGGGCCCGCACGCCCACGCCATGATGCTCGCGCCGCCGGGCGGCCGACAGGGGGCGTGCGCGACCGTCCGGCCGTACCGCCTGTGCCGGCCGGTACGGTCCGTGGCGGCCCGGGATTCGCGTCCCGTCCGGGAAGGCCGCCGGCGGGCCGGAATACGACGGTTCCCGAAGGCCGGTATCCGCCTGTTTTTCGCGCGGTTATTCGAAGGGCCCGGAGGGAGTGTGCGAACCCCGGCGGAATTGTCGGCGGGAATGCGCCGCGCGGCCGTGGGGAACCGCCCGTCCGGGTGACGGACTTCCGTCGGAACACGCGCTGTGATCTGTGACAGAAGTGTGACGGGACGGGGCCGCGTACCGGATACCGGGCCGGGCTTCCCCGGTCGCCGGACAGGGCATAGCGTGGCGGCATGGCACCGAATCCGTCACCTTCGGACGAACCCCAGGACAGTCCGGACGCCTACGTCGGCCTCGCCGCCGACGCGGCCGAGCAGCGGGCGCGGGAGCGGGGGTGGACCGCCGTGCGGTCCCTGCCGCCCGGCGCGATCATCACCATGGAGTACCGCGTGGGCCGGCTCAACCTGGAGGTGCGCGACGGCCGCGTGGCGCGGGCCTGGAAGGGCTGAGGGGCGCCTCCGGCGAGCCGCGCGACGACGCCGGCCCCGGTCTCCCGCACGGGAGACCGGGGCCGGCGCGTGCGTACCGGGGGCGGTCAGCCGCCCGAGAGGGGGCGGGCGCCGGAGGGGGACGCGGCGCCCCGTGGATGACGGTCGGAGTGCGGCGGCCGGCGGCTGCCGGCCGGGGTGACCGGCGAACGCTCCGCGCGGCTGGTGTGCGGCCCCGGAGCGAGGTACACCGGCGCCCGGGAGCGGCCCGGGGCGACCGGCTCGCGCGCCGCGGCGTCCGGGTCGGTGACGGCGGGCGCGAGCACCACGGGACCGGAGGGCGCGGACGCCGTGCGCCCCTGCCGGGCCGCCCAGCGGTCGCGCAGCCCCAGGAGCCACGCCTCCGCGCGGGCGATCAGCGGCTCGAACCAGGGCAGCGCCAGCAGGATCAGCAGCCCCGCGATCCAGCCGAGGACCACGTCGCTGAGCCAGTGCGTACCGAGGTAGACGGTGGACATCCCGACACCGAGCGAGGTGACCGCCGACACGGCGGACAACCAGCGGCGGGTCGCGGGCGTCGAGGCGAGATAGGCCAGGATGCCCCAGGTCACCACGGCGTTCGCGGTGTGACCGCTCGGAAATATATCGCCGCCGGCCCACATCTCGTTCGAGCCGACGGTGGTCGCGTAGTGGGGTCCCAGCCGTCCCATGCCGTACTTGGCGGCGCCCACGGTGACGTTCAGCAGCAGCAGCGAGACGCCCAGCGCGAGCATCGGGCGCAGCGTGTGCTGCCGCCAGGAGCGCCAGCCCAGCCAGGCGGCGACCATCACGGCGGTGGGGCCGCGCTGGCCCAGCACCACGTAGTAGTCCACGAAGGCGTGGATCTCCGGCCACTGCTGGTACGGCCGGAAGAACATGACCTGCCAGTCGAGCCGGACGAGCCAGGAGGTGATCACCACGGCCCACACGATCGCGACGTACACCGCGAGGGACCCGGCGACCAACGCGATCCTGTGCCGGCTCATCTTCGGCACGTCGAGATGGACCGGCCGTTCGGGCTCCCGGTCCAGTCTCGCGAACACCCGGTCCAGACGGGTGAGGTTCCGTTCGGTACGCACCCAATCGACGTTACAGCGAGTGAGGTCTCGTGCCCGCCGAATCAACGGCTTTGTGATGACGATGTGATGTGGGATTCCTCTCAGGACGTGCCCTAATTCCCTGGATTCGGCGGATCATGCGGGGCGCGCCCTTCATTTCTTTTGATCATTCCGGGCGGCGGTTTTATCGTGCTTATGAATTCGTTCACCGAATGCTGGTACGGAATTCTTCCCGCGCTCACCGAGGGCGCTCACGGCCGGTCACGGAGGACGGACCGGGCAGACCGGACAAGCCGGAAGAGCGGTGCCGGGGACCGGGCGGGCCGTCAGGGCGGGCCCGAGCCGTTCAGCCAGAACGCGCCGTACAGAGCCGACGCCACCGCGACCGGTACCAGCACCGCCGCCGCCCCGGCGGTCCGGCTCCGGGCGAGGACCGCGGCGAGCGGCAGCAGCAGCGGGAAGGCGGGCAGCAGCAGGCGCGGCTTGGAACCGAAATAACCCGACGCGCCCAGGGCCAACAGGGTGACGAGCCCCGTGTACACCAGCAGGGCGAGCGGCAGCCGCCGCCGTACGCCGAGGACGTAGAGCCAGCCCACCAGCGCGACGCCGGCGGCCAGGCCCGCGCCCGCCAGGGCCGACGGGAACCCCGTGAACAGGCCGGCGGTGAAACGGGCGAAGGCCCAGCCGCCGTCGAAGCCGTTGCGCCAGCCCGCCTGCACGTCGAGGTAGCCGAGGAGGCCGCCGCCGGCGCGATGCCCGGCCCACACCACGTACCCGACGGCGCCCAGGGGCGCGAGCAGCATGCCCAGCGCGCACCGCGCGCCCTCGCCGGGGGCGCGTACGGTCGCCCGCGCGCCGTGCGTACCGGCGGTGCTCCGGGTTCGCGCGAATGCCGCAACGCCGGCCGCCCACACCGCCGCCGCCACCGCGAGACCCACCGGCCGGGTCAGCCCGGCCGCCAGTGCGAGGGCGCCCGCCGTCACCCAGCGGCGGGTGAGGGCCGCGTACAGCGACCAGGCCGCCAGCGCCGTGAACAGCGACTCGCTGTACGCCATCGACTGCACGATCCCGACCGGAAGTACGGCCCACAGCAGCACCAGGCAGACACCGGCGCGCCCGCCGCCGACGTGCTCGCCGACCGCGTACACGCCCCAGGCCGCCGCGAGCGAGGCCAGCAGGCTCACCACGAACCCGGCGTCCGCGTACGACAGGGGCGTCAGCGTCGCGCCGAACCGCTCCAGCCAGGGCAGCAGCGGGAAGAAGGCCAGGTCGGAGTGGATGTCGCCGGTGGGCAGCCGCACCTCGTGGCCGTAGCCCTCCGCGGCGATCCCGCTGTACCAGAGGGAGTCCCAGCGGGCGGTCAGCAGGGTGTACGCGCTCTTGTCGCGCGCCGCGCTCCACAGGGCCAGGGTCAGCAGGCCGAGGGCGCGTACGGCGGCGAAGCCGAGGAGCGCCGGCGCGGCCCGGCGCGCGGCGCCGGTGCGGCGGTCCGGCACCGCGCGTGTCTCCAGGTAGGTCACGGCCCCGATTATCGGCGCCGGGCACGGGCGTCCCGGCGGGCGGGGACGCGGGGCGGGGGCGCCGGCGGCGCGGAAGTGGCGCACACCACACCGGGGCCCGGGACGGGTGAGAGCTGGGCCACGTGAGGCGCGCGGGGACTCGCGTACTCTGACGAGCCACTTCTGGGAGGTACGCACATGTCCGGGACGACCGCGGCCGCCGCCCCGCCGCGCCGTCGGGCCGCCGGGGCCGGGGCCAACCGCTGGGCGGTCCTGGTCGTCCTCTGTGTCAGCCTGCTGCTCGTGGCCCTCGACGCCACCGTGCTGCACGTGGCGGTCCCCGCCGTCACCGAGGACCTCAGACCCGGCCCGATCGAACTGCTCTGGATCGTCGACGTCTACCCGCTCGTCTGCGCCTCGCTGCTGATCCTGTTCGGCACGCTGGGCGACCGGGTGGGCCGCCGGCGCGTCCTGCTCCTCGGGTACGCCCTGTTCGGCGTCGCCTCCGCCCTCGCGGCCTGCGCCGACAGCGCGCCGGTGCTGATCGCGGCCCGCGCGCTGCTCGGGGCCGGCGGCGCGATGATCATGCCCGCGACGCTGTCGCTGCTGCGGGAGGTCTTCCCGGACCGGCGGGAGCGGGCGCTGGCGATCGGGGTGTGGAGCGCGGTCGCGGCGGTGGGCGCGGCGATCGGGCCGCTGCTCGGCGGGTTCCTGCTGGAGCACTTCTGGTGGGGGTCGGTCTTCCTGGTCAACATCCCGCTGATGCTGGCCGCCCTGCCGGTGGGCCGGCTGCTGCTGCCCGAGTCCAGGGGTGCGGACCAGGGGCCCTGGGACGTGGGCGGGGCGCTGCTGGCGGCGGCCGGACTGTTCGGGGCGGTGCTGGGCGTCAAGCGGCTCGGCGGCGGGGAGCCGGTGGTCAGCGCGCTGACGGTGGTGCCGCTGCTGGGCGGCGCGGCGCTGCTCACCCTGTTCGTGCGGCGGCAGCGGGGGCGGGCCCATCCGCTGGTGGACCTCACGATGTTCCGGCGGCCGGCGTTCGTCACATCGGTGGGGTGCATCGTGCTGGCGATGCTCGCGCTGGTCGGCCTGGAGCTGATCGCCGCGCAGTACCTGCAACTGGTGCTCGGGCTGTCGCCGCTGGAGACCGGGCTGCGGCTGCTGCCGCTGACCTTCGCGGCGATGGCGGCGGGTCTCGCGGGGGCGCGGCTGCTGCGGCGGTTCGGGCCGCGCCGGACGGTGTGCTTCGGGTTCTGCCTGACGGCCGGGGCGGTGCTGCTGCTGACGGGGCTGGGGCGGGCGGACGCGTGGGCGCTGATGCTGGGCGGATTCGTGTTGCTCGGGTTCGGGCTGGAGACCACGCTGTTCGGGGCGTACGAGTCGATGCTGAGCGAGGCGCCGCCGGAGCAGGCGGGCGGAGCGGCGGCGATCGGGGAGACGTCGTACCAGCTCGGGGCCGGGATCGGGATCGCGCTGCTCGGCACGGTGATGAACGCGGCGTACGCGCCGGGCCTGGCGCGCGTCGACGGGGTGCCGGCGTGGGCGTCGGCGGCGGCCGGGCGTTCGCTGGGGGAGGCGTACGAGGTCGCGGCGCGGCTCGGGGGGCCGGGCGGGGCGGCGCTGCGGTCGGCGGCGGCTGGGGCGTACGTGCACGGGCTGCATGTGACGCTGCTGGTGAGCGCGGGGCTGTTGCTGCTGGGAGCGGGCATGGCACTGCGGTTGCCGCGGGGGATGGGGGGCGGGGCGGTGACGGTGCCTTCCCCCCGGGACGCGCCGAAGTCCCGCGTCCCGGTCTGACCGTCTCCTTCACCCACCACGCCCGGGGGCGGGGGCGGGGGACTCTGGACGTGGGGCGCAGCGCGTCGTAACGTCGGCCGGGAGCCGTAACTAGCAGTGCTAGTTTTGACGTCCCCGGGAAGGTGCCCCATGCCCGCGTCCTTCGACCCCGCCGACCCCCTCGGCATCGACGACCTGCTCGACCCGGACGACCTCGCGGTCCGCGACACCGTACGGGCCTGGGCCGCCGACCGGGTCCTGCCGTACGTCGCCGACTGGTACGAGCAGGGGGAGCTGCCCGGCGTCCGGGACCTCGCCCGGGAGCTGGGCGGCATCGGCGCGCTCGGGATGTCGCTCACCGGATACGGGTGCGCGGGCGCGAGCGCCGTGCAGTACGGACTGGCCTGTCTGGAGCTGGAGGCGGCCGACTCCGGCATCCGGTCCCTGGTCTCCGTGCAGGGCTCCCTCGCGATGTACGCCCTCCACCGGTTCGGCAGCGAGGAGCAGAAGCGGGAGTGGCTGCCCCGCATGGCCGCCGGCGAGGTCATCGGCTGCTTCGGGCTGACCGAGCCCGACCACGGCTCCGACCCCGCCGGGATGCGGACGTACGCCGAGCGCGACGGCACGGACTGGGTGCTGAACGGCCGCAAGATGTGGATCACCAACGGGTCGGTCGCCGGAGTCGCCGTCGTGTGGGCGCGGACCGACGAGGGCATCCGGGGGTTCGTCGTCCCGACCGACCGCCCCGGCTTCTCGGCGCCCGAGATCAAGCACAAGTGGTCGCTGCGGGCCTCCGTCACCAGCGAACTCGTCCTGGACGACGTACGGCTGCCCGCCGACGCGGTGCTGCCGGAGGTCACGGGCCTGCGCGGCCCGCTGAGCTGCCTCACCCACGCCCGGTACGGGATCGTCTGGGGCGCCATGGGCGCGGCGCGCGCCTGCTTCGAGACGGCGGTGGAGTACGCGCGGACGCGCGAGCAGTTCGGGCGGCCCATCGGCGGCTTCCAGCTCACCCAGGCCAAGCTCGCCGACATGGCGGTCGAGCTGCACAAGGGGATTCTGCTCGCCCATCATCTGGGGCGGCGCATGGACGCGGGGCGGCTCCGCCCCGAGCAGGTCAGCTTCGGCAAGCTGAACAACGTGCGGGAGGCGATCGAGATCTGCCGTACGGCGCGGACGGTCCTCGGCGCCAACGGGATCTCCCTGGAGTACCCGGTGATGCGGCACGCGACGAACCTGGAGTCGGTGCTCACCTACGAGGGCACCGTCGAGATGCACCAGCTCGTGCTGGGCAAGGCGCTCACCGGAATCGACGCGTTCCGGTAGCACCCGCGGGTGAGGCGGGCCGGCGGGGGCGGCCCGGCCTCAGCTCTGGTTGAAGAACCCGTCCGTGCGGTGCGCGGCGGGTTCGCCGTTGATGACCTGGGTGTCGGCCGGGCTCAGCAGGAACACCCGGCTGGAGACCCGCTCGATCGAACCGCGCAGCCCGAAGATCAGCCCGGCGGCGAAGTCGACCACGCGCTTGGCGTCGCCGGCCTCCATGGCCGTCAGGTTCATGATGACCGGGACGCCGTCCCGGAACAGCTCGCCGATGGCGCGGGCGTCCCGGAAGCTGTCCGGGGTGACCGTGCCGATGCGCCGGCCCCTCTCCTCGGCCGTGTCCGAGGCGACCTTCACCCGAGGGTCCGTGACCCAGGCGTCCCCGGGGTCGTTGCCCTCGGAGTAGTCGTCGTCGTAGTAGCGCTCGTCTTCGTTGTCGTCGACGAGGCCGAGCCACGCACTCGCCTTGCGTACCGATCCCATGGACGCCTCCTCTCAAGCGGTCTTCCGTTCTTTCCGCATCCCTATGGTCATCCATGATGCGGACGTCGCGCCAAGTGGATAGACGCCGCGCGGGGGGTTTGTGACGGTACTGGTGCACAGCAGATCCGTCGAGAGTCCATGTGTCCCAAGGGCCGTTTCCCAAACGGCTGCTGACCGGGAATGAAATATGACTCTTCCTGGCGGACGGGTGAGGAGCCGGGCGTACGGGTGAATCCGGCGGCCGGCGCGGTGCCGTGCGCGGCGTACGGACCGGGAGGGCGTATGGCGGGCCGAGGTCCCGGTGCTGACGCGGAATCAGGGGCGGCCGTGCGGGCCGTGCGCGGGATTCGCGGACGCGACCGGTGGGGGCGGGACGGTCGTGGCGTCGCGGGAAACGCCGGTCGTATGAGTGGTGACGGCCGAAAGGCACCCTTGCGCCGACCGTTCGTTCGGCCGAATACTCCCACTCAGCGCTTGTCAGGGGCACGATCGTTTCCGGAATCCGGACACCCGGGCCCCCGGCTGCGCCTCACGGGTCCGGCAACCCCACGACCGGGCCCCCGACTTCCCCCGTGGAGGAACGAAAAGTGAGGATCAAGCGCACCACCCCCCGCAGCGGTGTCACGAGACGTACCCGGCTGATCGCCGTCTCCACCGGTCTCGTCGCCGCCGCCGCGATCGCGGTCCCCAGTGCGACCGCCGCCGACACCCCCACCACCTTCAGCTCCGCCGAGCTCAAGAGCGCGAGCGCCTCGGTGCTGAAGGCCGACGTCCCGGGCACCGCCTGGGCCGTCGACAGCAAGTCCGGCAAGGTCCTGGTCACCATCGACGAGACGGTGTCCCAGGCCGAGATCGCCAAGATCAAGCAGCAGGCCGGTGACAAGGCCGGCGCGCTCACGATCAAGCGCACCAACGGCACGTTCAACAAGCTGATCCAGGGCGGTGACGCCATCTACGCGAGCAGCTGGCGCTGCTCCCTCGGCTTCAACGTGCAGGACAGCAGCGGTACCCAGTACTTCCTGACCGCCGGGCACTGCACCGACGGCGCGGGCACCTGGTACTCCAACTCCGCGCGCACCACCGCCATCGGCACCACCACCGGCTCCAGCTTCCCGACCAACGACTACGGGATTGTGCGGTACACCGGGTCCGTGGCCCGGCCCGGCACCGCGAACGGCGTGGACATCACCAGCGCCGGCACCCCGAGCGTGGGCGCCACCGTCATCCGTGACGGTTCCACCACCGGCACCCACAGCGGCCGGGTCACCGCACTGAACGCCACCGTGAACTACGGCAGCGGCGACATCGTCTACGGCCTCATCCAGACCACGGTCTGCGCCGAGCCCGGCGACTCCGGCGGCTCGCTCTACGGCAGCAACGGCACCGCCTACGGTCTGACCTCCGGCGGCAGCGGTAACTGCACGTCCGGCGGCACGACCTTCTTCCAGCCGGTCACCGAGGCCCTCAGCGCCTACGGCGTCAGCGTCTACTGACCGGTCCGCTCCATCCGCACCCCCCACACGCATCGCTGACGAGGCCGCAGCCAGCGGCACGACGAGCCCCCGCCCGGCACCCGCCGGGCGGGGGCTCGCTTCTGTGCGGAGTGAGGAGGTCTCCCGCGTCCGTACGGAACGAGGGGCGGGGCGGGCGGACGGGAGCGGACACCGGGCGGGCCGTCCACCGCGCGTAGACGCACGGATCGGCGCCGGAGCGCAAGAGCGGGAATCCGGACAGGACTAGACCTCGCTCCGGGGTGAGGGACGCGGCACGCGGTGGGGCCGCTCCGTGTACCTGCCCGGCCGGGACGTGAGCGATCGCGAACGGTGGAGGCCGTGTGCGCACGTCTTGAGGTCGACCTTGTGTGCGCGCTGGGCCGTTCGGAAGAGCGGACGCCCGTCAACCGGCCTTCCGGCCCCCGCGGACCCCATGACCGCACGGGCCGTCCCCCCGTAGGAGGACATGGGTTGAAGCGCCGACGCATATCCCGGCGACGGACGGCTCTGGCGGGCGCGGGCGTCGGCGCGCTGGTCGCCACGGCCCTCACCTTCCGGAGTGCGAACGCCGGCGAGAGTCCGGCGTCCCCGGCTCCCAAGTCCCTGTCGGCCCCCGCGGCCGGACGGCTCGCCACCGCCCTGCTCGGCGAACTCGGCACCGGCGCGGCCGGCACCCACTACGACGCGCGGAACAAGAACCTGGTGGTCAACGTCCTCGACGAGACCGCCGCGCGGAGCGTCGAGAAGGCCGGCGCCACGGCGGGAATCGTCGAGAACCCGCTCGCCGACCTGAAGCGCGCCCGCGCCGCCCTCCGGCGGGACGCGGCCCTCCCGGGCACCTCCTGGGTGACCGGCCCGACCGCCGACAAGGTCGTCGTCACCGCCGACCGCACGGTCTCGGGGGCCGCCTGGGCGAAGCTCACCGAGGTGGTGGAGTCGCTCGGCGCCAAGGCCGGGCCGAAGCGGACCGCGGGGGAGTGCAGGCCGTTCGCCGCGGGCGGCGACGCCATCACCGGAAGCGGCGGGCGCTGCTCGCTCGGCTTCGACGTCGCCAAGGGCGGCGAGCCGTACTTCCTGGCCGCGGGGCACCGCACCGAGTCCAGCACCTCGTGGTCGGACTCCTCGGGCACCGGCATCGGCGAGAACGAGGTGTCCGGATTCCCGGGCGACGGCCACGGCCTGGTCAAGTACACCGCCGACGTGGACCACCCGGGCGAGGCCGACCTCTACGACGGCTCGGCGCAGCCCGTCACGGGCGCCGCCGAGGCCACCGTCGGCATGGCGGTGACCCGCAGCGGCTCCGCCACCCAGGTGTACTCCGGCACGGTCACCGGCCTCGACGCCACCGTGAACTGAGGCAACGGCGTCATCGTCGACGGCCTCATCCGGACCGATGTCCGCGCCGGGCCCGGCGACAGCGGAGGCTCCCTCTTCGCCGGCGGCAGCGCGGTCGGTCTCACCTCCGGCGGCAGCGGTGACCGCGCCTCGGGCGGGGAGACCTTCTTCCAGCCGGTGACGGAGGCGCTGTCGGCCCACCGGGACGGAGATCGGCTGACCCGCAGGCCCCGGTGGAGTCCCGCCGCGCGCGCGAGGGGCGGGACTCCCGCGCGGGTACGGGGTGGTCAGCCCGCCCGCGCCGGCAGTTCCGCCTCCTGCCGCCGTTGGCGCCGCGCCGACGCCAGCAGCGTGATCACCGTCCCGGCCACCGCCCACGCCCACAGCACCAGCAGCGGAACGGTCAGGGCGTTGCTCTTGAAGTACGCCACCGAACGGGCCGCCCAGGTCCCCGCGCCCGGCGGCAGCGCCGGGCCGATCGCCTTCCAGAACGGCGGCAGCATCGGCAGCGGGAAGGCGCCGCCCGCGCTCGGGTTGCCCGCGATCACCACCAGCAGGATCGCGAGCCCGATGCCGACCACCCCGAAGAGCCCCTGGAGGGCGAGGGTGGCGGCGCCCACGGCGAAGGTGATCAGCGCACCCAGTCCCCACAGGTCGACCACGCTGCCGGGCAGCGCGCCCAGCACCGGCCCGACGATCACCGCGCCGCCGAGCCCGCCGACGATCGCGACCAGCGCCATCACGATCAGCCGGATCGCCGCGCGGCGCGGGTCGGCGGGGCGGGCGCCGGCGCTGATCGCGAGGATCGAGGCGCACAGGTAGCCGCCGACGCACCAGCCGACGACCAGGTAGAAGGAGGACAGTCCGTCGAAGTCACGGGCGGAGGCCGGTGCCACGTCGACGGTCCGTACCGTCCGCCGCTCGGCCCCCTCGAGCCCGGTGACGAGACCCTCCAGGGTGGTGGCGAGGGCCGTGCCGCCGCCGGAGGCGACCAGCAGGGTGTCCCGGCCGCCGCGCGCGTCCACGATCAGGGCGCCGTCGATCTCCCGGTCCAGGATCTGGCGCCGGGCGCCCGCCTCGTCGGCCACCGCGCGCGGGTCCAGCGGTCCGCCCGGCAGCCGCTCCAGCCGGGCCACCGTCTGCCCGGCCGCCGCGTCGGGCGCGACCACCCCGAAGGGCACGTCCCTCGGCTCCGGGTGGTGCAGCGCCCCGACGTAGGAGGCGATGAAGAGCAGCTGGAGCGCGATCACGCCGAGCACGAGCAGGGTGGCCCGCAGGCTGACGGCGTCCCTCACCTCGTCGCGGAACGAGCCGTTCCGGGTGCTGCTCCCTGAGGTGTGTGACATGTCCCCACCGTCCCGGCCGGAGGGCGTTCCCGCAGGTGGGAGGGGTCCGAACGGATGTCGTACACACATTCGAAGATGGAGGTATGGTGGGGTGAGATGGTTGGAACAGGCGTTCGATAGGGCGTCGCGGGTCACGAAGGCGGGAGGTGCGCGTGCCGGATTTCACGCATCTGCGCGCCGTCTCCGGGTTCTCCCTGCGGTACGGCGCCTCCCACCCGGAGCGGCTGGCCGAGCGCGCCGCCGAGCGGGGCATGGACGCCCTCGCCCTCACCGACCGCGACAGCCTCGCGGGCGCCGTCCGCTTCGCCAAGGCGTGCGCGAAGGCCGGCATCCGTCCGCTGTTCGGCGCGGACCTGGCGGTGGCGCCGCCCGTCGGCGGGCCGGACCGCGACGCCACCTCCGTGCGCCGTGACCGGCGCCGCGTCCCCGTGCGCGGCGGCGCCTTCGTCGACGAGTCGGCCCCCCGCGTCACCTTCCTCGCCCGGGACGGCGCCCGTGGCTGGGCCGGTCTGTGCGCGCTGGTCTCCGCCGCCCACCGGAACCCCGAGACCCCCCTGCTGACCTGGCCCGACAACCACGCCGACGGCCTCACCGTGCTGCTCGGCCCCGATTCCGACGTCGGCCGCGCCCTCACCGCGGGCCGCCCCGACCGCGCGGCGCGGCTGCTCGCGCCCTGGCGTGAGGTGTACGGCGACGCCCTGCGCCTTGAGGCCGTCTGGCACGGCCGTACCGGCACCGGACCCGGCTCCCTGCGGCTGGCCGCGCGTACCGTCGGCTTCGCCGCCGAGCAGCGCGTACGGCCCGTGCTGACCAACGCCGTGCGGTACGCCGACCCCGGCCAGGGCCCGGTCGCCGACGTGCTGGACGCCGCCCGCCGCCTGGTCCCGGTCGACCCCGCCGGGGAACTGGACTCCGGCGAGGCCTGGCTCAAGGACGCCGCCGCCATGGCCGGCGCCGCCGAGCGGATCGTCGAGGCCGCGGGCTTCCGGCGGGACACCGCGCACCGCCTGCTGGAGCAGACCCGGGCGACCGCCGCGGAGTGCCTGGTCGACCCCGAGGACGACCTCGGCATGGGCACCGTCCACTTCCCCGAACCGCACCTCGTCGGCGCCGGCCGCCGCACCGCCCAGCGGGCCCTCGCCTCGCGGGCGGCGGCGGGGATGGTGCGACGCGGCTACGACCGCAGGCGCGCGTACTGGGAGCGGATGCACCAGGAACTGGACATCATCGCCCACCACGGCTTCGCCTCGTACTTCCTGACGGTCGCGCAGGTCGTGGACGACGTAAGGGACATGGGCATCCGGGTCACGGCGCGCGGCTCCGGCGCCGGCTCCCTCGTCAACCACCTCCTCGGCATCGCGCACGCCGACCCCGTCGAGCACGGGCTGCTGATGGAGCGCTTCCTGTCCAAGGAGCGGGTCGTGCTGCCCGACATCGACATCGACGTGGAGTCCGCGCGGCGCCTGGAGGTCTACCGGGCGATCATCGGCCGGTTCGGCACCGAGCGGGTCGCGACGGTCGCCATGCCGGAGACCTACCGGGTGCGGCACGCGATCCGGGACGTGGGCGCCGCGCTGTCCATGGACCCCGCCGAGATCGACCGGGTCGCCAAGTCCTTCCCGCACATCCGCGCCCGCGACGCCCGCGCGGCCCTCGCCGAACTCCCCGAGCTGAAGGAACTGGCGGGCCGCGCGCAGGAGTACGGCCGGCTCTGGGAACTGGTCGAGGGCCTGGACGCCCTCCCGCGCGGCATCGCCATGCACCCCTGCGGCGTGCTGCTCTCCGACGCCTCCCTGCTCTCCCGTACGCCGGTCATGCCGACCAGCGGCGAGGGGTTCCCGATGGCCCAGTTCGACAAGGACGACGTGGAGGACCTCGGGCTGCTCAAGCTGGACGTGCTGGGCGTGCGGATGCAGTCGGCGATGGCGCACGCGGTCGCCGAGGTGGAGCGGGCCTCGGGCACCCGGGTCGACCTGGACGCCGTACCGGACGGCGATCCGGCGACGTACGCGCTGATCCGGTCCACCGAGACGCTGGGCTGCTTCCAGATCGAGTCGCCGGGCCAGCGGGACCTGGTGGGGCGCCTCCAGCCGTCGGTCTTCCACGACCTGGTGGTCGACATCTCCCTCTTCCGGCCCGGACCGGTCGCCGCCGACATGGTGCGGCCGTTCATCGAGGCCCGGCACGGGCGGGCGCCGGTGCGCTACCCGCACCCGGACCTGGCGGAAACGCTGGAGAGCACGTACGGGGTCGTCGTCTTCCACGAGCAGGTCATCGACATCATCGCGGTCCTGACCGGCTGTGGACGCGGCGAGGCCGACCGGGTGCGGCGCGGGCTGTCCGACCCCGAGTCGCAGGGGCGGATCAGGGCGTGGTTCGCGCAGCACGCGGCGGCCAACGGGTACGACGCGGAGACCATCGGGCGGACCTGGGAGATCGTCGAGGCGTTCGGGTCCTACGGCTTCTGCAAGGCGCACGCCGTCGCCTTCGCGGTGCCCACGTACCAGTCGGCCTGGCTGAAGGCCCACCACCCGGCCGCCTTCTACGCCGGACTGCTCACCCACGACCCCGGCATGTACCCCAAGCGGCTGCTGCTGGCGGACGCGCGGCGGCGCGGGGTGCCGATCCTGCCGCTGGACGTGAACACGTCGGGGGCCGCCCATCGGATCGAACTGGTGTCTGAATCGCGGGGGCGGCGGGTCTGGGGGCTCCGGCTGGCGCTGCTGGACGTGCACGGCATCACCGAGGCCGAGGCGGAGCGGATCGCCGCCGGACAGCCGTACGCCTCCCTGCTCGACTTCTGGGACCGCGCCCGCCCCAGCCGCCCGCTCGCCTCACGCCTCGCCCAGGTCGGCGCGCTGGACGCGTTCGGCGCCAACCGCCGCGACCTCCAGCTGCACCTGACCGAGCTGCACCGGGGCGCCCGGGGCGGGCGCGGCGAGCAGCTCCCGCTGTCCGGCGGCCGGAGGACGGCGCCGGCCGGGCTGCCCGACCTCACCCCGGCGGAGAAGCTCAGCGCCGAGCTGGGCGTGCTGTCGATGGACACCTCGCGCCATCTGATGGACGACCACCGGGAGTTCCTGCGCGAGCTGGGCGTGGTCTCGGCCAAGCGGCTGCGCGAGGCCCGCAACGGGGAGACGGTGCTGGTCGCGGGCGCCAAGGCGGCCACCCAGACACCGCCGGTCCGCTCCGGCCGCCGGGTCATCTTCTCCACCCTGGACGACGGCACCGGCCTGGTCGACCTCGCCTTCTTCGACGACTCCCACGACGCCTGCGCGCACACCGTCTTCCACTCCTGGCTGCTGCTGGTGCGCGGGGTGGTGCAGCGGCGCGGGCCGCGCAGCTACAGCGTGGTGGGCGCCGCCGCCTGGAACCTCGCCGAACTGCTGGAGGTGCGGCGGGAGGAAGGGCTGGAGGGGGTCGCGGCCCGGCTGGCCGACGGGACCCGGGGCGGCGCCCCCGGGGACGGACCCGCCCGCCGGCGCCTGGCCGGCTCGGACGGACAGCCCGCGCCGGCCGGTTCCGCCGCCCAGGACGCGATGGAACGGCGGCGGAGCATCCGCATGCCCACGGGGTACGAGATGCACCCCTGGGCCGATCTGCGCCCCGCGGGCGAAGGGCCCGCGGCGGGAAGGAAGTTGTGGCACCAGAGTCCGGGGAGTGCGGGATGACCATTCTCTGCGTACGTTTCCAGCTGCCGCCGATGTACGAGGCGGCCCTGCCGGGGCTGCTCGGCCTGCTGGAGGAGTTCACGCCGGTCGTCGAGGCTCTGCCGCCCGACGGGGCGCTGGCCGATCTGCGGGGCGCCGAGCGCTACTTCGGGCGTGACGCCGTGGGACTGGCCTCGGTGATCCGCGTCCGCGCCCTCGCGCTGCACGGGGTCGACTGCGCGATCGGTGCCGGGCCCGGCCCGCTGCTGGCCCGGATGGCGCTGCGGGAGGCCCGGCCGGGCGCGGTCCGCGCGGTCACGGCGGAGGAGGCGGCGGAGTTCCTCGCGGACCGGCCCGTCGTCGCGCTGCCCGGCGTCGGCGCCGCGACCGCCCGCACCCTGTGCGAGTACGGCCTCGACACCCTCGGCCGGGTCGCCGCCGCGCCGCTGTCCACCCTCCAGCGCCTGGTCGGCGCGAAGACCGGCCGCGACCTGCGCGAGAAGGCCGGCGGGATCGACCGGAGCCGGGTCGTCCCCAACGGCGTCTCCCGGTCCCTGGCCGCCGAACGCGCTTTCCCCCGCGACGAGATCGACCCCGCCCGGCACCGCCGCGCCCTGCTCTCGGCCACCGAGGAACTGGGCACCCGGCTGCGCGCCGTCGACAGGATCTGCCGCACCCTCACCCTCACCGTCCGCTACGCCGACCGCAGTGCTACGCCCCGCACCCGCACCCTGCGCGAGCCGACCGCCCACACGGCGGCGCTCACCGCGGCCGCGTACGAGATGTACGAGGCGCTCGGCCTCCAGCGCGCCCGGGTCCGCGCGATCGCCCTGCGCGCCGAGGGTCTCGCCCCCGCAGAACAGGCCGCCCACCAGCTCACCTTCGACCCGGTGGACGAGAAGGTCCGCCGTATAGAGGAGGCCGCGGACCGCGCCCGCGCGCGGTTCGGGCCCCGGGCGGTGATCCCGGGGGCGCTGGCGGCCTGACCGGGGCGGCCCCGGGGCCGCCGACGGCGCGGGCCCGTCCGGCCTGAGCCGCCGGGCGGACCCGCGCCGCGGACGGTGGGCTCAGCGGCCGGCGCGGCGGCGGACCGACGCGAAGAGGGTGGCCGCGCCGAGGGCCAGGGCCGCGGCGCCGCCGACCGCGAAGGAGGCGGTGCTGCCGTCGCCGCCGGTCTCGGCGAGGTCCGCCGACCCGCCGGCGGCGCTCGGCGCGCTGCCCTCGCCGGCCGCGGCGGCCTCCGTGGCCCCGGTGGCCTCGTGCCCGGGCGCCGTCGGGTCGGTCGTGGTGGTGGCGTCCTGGTCGCCGTGGCCGTGGTGCTCGACCGTCGACCTGCCGGTGCCGGCGGCGATCTGCTCGTCGGAGGGCGCGGAGGCGGCGGGCGCGGGGGCGGGCGCGGCGGCGGGGGTGTCGTCCTCCCCGCTCTCCCCGGTGGCGGTGCCGTCGGCGCCGTCCCCGCCGAAGGTGACGTCCGAGCAGGAGTAGAACGCCTCCGGGCTGTCCGAGCGCTGCCAGACCGCGTACAGCAGGTGCTGTCCGGTGCGCTCGGGCAGGGTGCCGGAGAAGGTGTAGAAGCCGTCGGCGGCGGCCGGGTCGGTGACGGTCGCCACCGGGGCCGTCAGCTCGAGGTCGTCCCAGGCGAGCGGCTGGGACGGGTCGTAGCCGTCCTTGGTGAGGTACACGGTGAAGGTGCCCTTGTGCTGGGCCGTCACGCGGTACTTGAAGGTGTACGAGCCGCTGCTCACGGCGGTGGCCGGCCAGTCGGCGCGGGCCAGGTCGAGGCCCTTGAACTCCTCGCTGTTCGCGCTGCACAGCTTGCCGTCCGGGATCAGCTCCCGGTGCCGCCCGGCCGCGTCGCCGATGCGGACGCCGTTCCAGTCGTAGAGCGCCTGGGTGCCCCCGGCCGCGACCGCCGCCCGGCACGCCGCCGAGCCGGGGCTCTCCGGTCCCTCGGCGTAGCACTGCGAGACCCGGCTGACCGGGTCGCCCATCGTGCCGTGCGCGGCGGCGGGCGCCGCCGTCAGCACGGTCAGGGCGAGGGGGAGGGCACCGGCGGCGGCGACGGCGGTCCTGCGGGGCGCGGGCATGGGGAACTCCTCGAACGGTCTCGGGAAAAGCGGTCCGGAACCCGTGGGGGGCGACCAGCACGCTAGCCCCGGAGAACCGCGAAAACCCCTGCTGGAGACGGGGAACGGAGATCCTTATGGTCGCGTTAAGGGAGTGCTCAGGCTGGGCTCAGGTAGCTACCGTCGCGGCATGACCGACGAGACGATCAGACCCGCCGAAGAACGTGACGTGCCCGCGGTACGGGCCGTCACCGACGCCGCCTACCGCCCGTACGTCGCACGGATCGGTGTGGTGCCCGCGCCCATGACCGCCGACCACGCGGCGGACGTGGCCGGCGGGAAGGTGTTCGTCACGGGCGAGCCGGTGACGGGACTGGTCGTGGTGGAGGCGCTCCCCGGCCGTCTGTTCCTGGAGAGCGTCGCCGTCCACCCCGACGCCCGTGGCCGGGGCGTGGGACGGCGGCTGCTGCGGTTCGTGGACGCCCGGGCGCGGACGCTCGGCCTGCCCGAGGTCAGGCTCTACACCAACGCGCTGATGTGGGAGAACCAGGAGCTGTACCCGCGCTACGGCTACGAGGTCGTCGAGCGTCGCGTGGACGGACCCTACGACCGCGTCCACTACCGGAAACGGCTGGGAGGAAACGTCTCATGACGGGCCGGTTCAGGCGTCCGGCCACCAGGTGCGGGCGATGTCCTCGCGGACCTCAGGGCGCCCGGCGGGGCGGGCCTCGGCCTCCTCGCGGACCCGGCGGACGTCCGTCCGCGGCTTCAGGGGCTTCTGCACGGTCACACGGCGCATGGCTGCCTCCTCATGGGCCCACCGGGTTCCGCGGTGCCACGGGGGGCAGACCCTTTGCGCGAGAGTTCCTCATCGCCGCCGGATCTGTCAGTGGCGACTGTCACGATTCGACTGTCAGTGGTGGGTGTCACCCTTGGGGTCATGACGTACGGGAGTGACGTGACGGACACGCCCCGTGTCGACCGGGATGCCGAGGCGGCCCGTTTCGACGCCGAGCCGGACCACGGCCTGCGCGACCCGAGGGTGCGCGACGCCTGGGCCGGCCGTTGCGCGCCTGGCTGCCGAACCCCCCGGCCGACCTCCTCGGCCTCGGCTGCGGCACGGGCGGCCTCGCCCTCCTGACGGCCGGGCAGGGGCACCGGGTCACCGGCGTCGACCTGTCCCCGGCGATGCCGGCACGGGCCCGGGCCAAGCCGGCGGGGCGGGACGCGGTGTTCCTGGCCGGGGACGCCTCGGCGCCGCCCGTGGGGGAGCGGCGCTTCGACGTCGTCCTGGTCCGGCACGTCCTGTGGGCGCTGCCCGATCCCGGCGCGGCGCTGCGGTGCTGGCGGGAGCTGCTGCGCCCCGGCGGCCGGCTGGTCCTGGTCGAGGGCGTGCGGGGAAGCGTCACCCCGGCCGGGGTCTCCGCCGGCCGGCTCGCCGCGCTCCTCGCGCCGCTCGCCGGGCGGCCCCGGACCGAGCCGCTGTCCGCCGACCCGCTGCTGTGGGGGAAGGAGGTAAGGAGGTACGGACGAGCGGTACGCGACGGTGGTGGAGTTCTGGGCAGTGTCCGGAGTCAGAGGAGGGTGCGGAGGCCGTCCGCGCCGCGGGCCAGCCGCTCCAGGGCGTCCAGGGCCGCCACGGCGTGCGCGGCGGCGGCCGGGTCGCGTTCCGGCAGACCGCTCGCGGCGAACTCGTCCTCGTCCAGCCGCCGTACGTCCGTGCCGTCCGCCGGGCACCACAGGTCCAGGTCGAGGTCCTCCACGACCAGCTCCGTGCCGGTGCGCACGGCCGGGCGGGTGACATCGCAGTACCAGCCCTTCAGCGCGCCCGTGCCGGCGCGGACCTCCTTCACGGCGTACCACCGGTCGCGCCAGTAGTGCTCGGTGAACACGTCCCCCGGCTCGAACCGCACGAAGCCGAAGTCACGGACACCGGCACCGGCCCAGGGGGCGCGGACGGTGACCCGGGTGCCGTCGTCCGCCAGGAGCGCCGCCCGGTAACGGATCTTCGTGCGGCCCGCCTTGCGCAGGATCACGTCCAGGTCCGGTTCCATGACACGGACGCCGTCCGCCTCAGCCGAGTCCGCGGACATGACGCACCTCCGACGCGCAGACCTCGTACCCGAACCACTTGTTGACGGCGAGCATCGCGCCGTTGCCGGTGTCGTTGCCGGTGAACGCCTCGGTGAGGCCGGCCTCCCGGGCGCGGTGCAGGGAGGCGTTCTTCACCAGCTTGGCCAGGCCCCGGCCGCGGAAGGCGCGGGCGGTGCCGGTCATCCCGGTGACGTACCGGGTCCCGCCGTCCGTGTGGGCGGCGGTGAACGCGACGGGGCGGCCGTCGACGACCGCCACCGTGGTCAGCTCCCGGTCGAGGAGCGGGTGCCGCCAGGTCTCCGCCAGCCACGCCTCGTAGTCCGCCGGCGCGGTCTCCACATCGCTCGGTTCGTCCGCCGTCGTCTCCGCGTCCAGCGCGAACAGCGGGCGCGGATCGGCCGCGTAGTCGGCGGCGGTGCGCAGGTCGACGCCCGGCGCGGGAGGCTGGAGCGGGGGCAGGGTCCCGGCCGCCAGGTCCAGGCGGAGGAAGTGGGCCGACCGCCCGGCGCGGTAACCGCGCCGCTCGGCGAAGGCCCGGTTGCGGGGCTCGTCCAGCACCCAGCTGAACAGCTTCGTCGCGCCCTCGGCCGCCAGGTACTCCTCGGCCGCCCGCACCAGCAGGCCGCCGGCGCCGCGCCGCGTCCGGTCCGGGTGCGTATAGACGTTGAGGTACGCCTGCCCCGGCTCCGGGCTCTCGTGGACCAGGCCGATCTGGGCCGTGCCGATCACCTCGCCGTCCTCCACGGCGACGAGGGAGCGGACCCGGGCGGCCGGGTGGGTGTGCGCGAGGTGGTGGACCACGGCGTCCGGGGTCCACAGGACGAACGGGAGGGCGCGGTGGCGCACATGGGCGAACTGCTCGACGTCCGCCCGGTCGTCGGGGCGCAGGTCGCGTACGGAGACGGTCATGTGGGCGCACGCTACGGCGGCCCGCCGCGGGACGCCTCCCATTTTCCGCCGGGCACCCGGCGGGTGCGGGACAATCGGGCCGTGACCCTGAAGATCCACATCGCCGACGGTGCCGCGCCCTACGAGCAGGTGCGCGCGCAGATCTCCGAACAGGCCCGCTCGGGCACGCTGCCGGTGGGCTACCGGCTGCCCACGGTGCGGGGCCTGGCCGAGTCCCTGGGGCTCGCCGCCAACACGGTCGCCAAGGCGTACCGGGCGCTGGAGGCGGACGGCGTGATCGAGACACGGGGCCGCAACGGCACGTTCGTCGCCGCCGCGGGCCCGGCGGCCCAGCGGGAACTGGCCTCGGCGGCACAGGAGTTCGCGGCGCGGGCCCGGCGCCTGGGGCAGCCGCAGGACGCGGCGCTGACAGCCGTACGGGAGGCCCTGCGGGCGGCGTACGGGGACTGAGCGCGGTCCGCCGGAGGGCTCAGGCGGACGACGGCACCCGCGCCGGTGCCCGGGTGGCGTCCAGCCCGGCCGTCCGCGCCGCCCGCGCGAAGGCCGCCGCGTCCCGTACGGCCGCCGCGTGCGGGTCGTTGTTGAAGTAGGCGTACACGTCCGCCTCCCGCGGCCAGGTCCCGGCGATCCGGCGGACCCAGGCGGCGAGGGCGGTCCGGCCGTAGCGCGGCCAGGGGAGCGCCCGCCCCTGGTGGAAGCGGACGTATCCCCAGTCGGCGGTGCGCCACAGCGGGGTCACCGGGCGGGACAGCACATCGGCCCAGCAGAGCGCGGCGCCCCGGGCGCGCAGCACCTCCCGCACCTCGGGCGTCCACCAGGAGGCGTGCCGGGGCTCCACGGCCACCCGGGTGCCGGGCGGGAAGCAGCCGAGGCAGCCGTCCAGCAGCCCGGGGTCGCCCCGCAGGGTGGGCGGCAGCTGGAGGAGGACCGGGCCGAGCCGGTCGCCGAGCCCGGTGGCGCGGCCCATCAGCCGGGCCACCGGCTCCTCGGGCTCCCGCAGCCGTCTGACATGGGTGAGGAACCGGCTGGCCTTGACCGCGACGACGAAGTCCGCCGGGACCCGCTCCCGCCACGCCTCGAAGGTCTCCCGGGCCGGCAGCCGGTAGAAGGCGTTGTTGACCTCGACGGTGGCGAAGTGCGCCGCGTACTCCTCCAGCCACCGCCGTACGGGCAGCCCGGACGGGTAGAGGGCGTCCCGCCAGTCCCGGTACTGCCAGCCCGACGTGCCGACGAAAAGGGTCATGGCCCCATGAGAACAGCGGGCGGTGGTCCGGGCCGCCGGAGGAGGACACCCAGGTGGCGTCGGCCCCCGTGGCGCCGGCCCGGCCGGGTGACCGGACGCCGCCGGGGGCGCGGTGACGTGGCCGAGGATGTCCGAGAGGTACAGCAGGCCCTCCAGGAACGGCGGCCGGTTCACCGGCGCAGCCGGCCGCCGGCCGCCCGGGTGTGCCGGCGCGCCATCAGCAGGGCGGACAGCCCCGAGGAACCGCTCATGACCAGCTCGGTGAAGGCGAGCCGGACCTCACGCGCCTGCGGCCCGCCCGTCAGCCGCGCGGCGACCGCGTGGACCAGGCCGCCGCAGGTGTCGTGGTCGGGTTCGCCCACCACCCGCACGGTCGGCACGGGCCGCTCGGCGCGGACGACGAGGGCGAACTCGGGGGACTCAGGAGTGGCCGTACGGGGCGGGGCCGGGGCGGGCGGGGGAGTCCAGGAGCGCGGCCGTGCCGAGGCGGAGCAGCTCCAGGGCGCGCGGGAAGTCGTGGAGCCGGCCGGCGAGCGCGTCCAGTCCGCTCACCAGCGACCGGGCGGGCACCCGCCGTGCCTCCAGGACGGCGGCGGTCCAGGTGAGGAAGGCGGTGAAAACCTCGGCGTCGTCCAGGTAGAGGGCGGTGGCGAGGAAGTCGACGATATGGGCGATGTCCTCCGCGGTGCGTTCCCGCTGCGCCTCGCCGTGGGCGCGCACGGCCGGGAAGCCGGTCTCCAGGTCGGCCAGGGCCTGCCTGACCAGCCGGGGCCGTGACCGGACGACCAGCGTGTACTCCTGGTCGGTCAGGTGCGGGAGGTCGTCCACGGCCTGCCGGGTCACCGACGGGCCGGCCCGCGGCAGCCCGGCCGCCAGTACCGCCGCCGCGCCGCGGGCGTCCGCCGCCCACCGGTCGGCGCCGAGCGCCCGCGCGTGCCGGCCGTCCGGTCCGAAGGCGCGCCCGCCGGCCAGCACGGGCACCCCTATGGCCTGGCAGGCGGTGACCGCGGTGTGGGCGGTGGGCAGACGGGTGGGGACCGACCCGGAGAGCAGGACCGCGCAGGGATCGGTGCGGTGCAGGTGGGCGACCAGGTGCGGGGTGGGGGTCTGGGCGCCGAGGCAGTCGACCCGCCAGCCGCGCAGGGCGAGCACCTCGGCGACCAGCCGGGCGGGGAAGGCGTGCCACTCGCCGTCGACGCAGGCGACCGTGACCCGGCCGCGCCCGCCGGCCGGGTCAGCGGTGGCGCGCCGGCGGTGGGCGAGGGCGGCGACGCCCCGCTCGTTGAGGGCGGTGACGGCGTGTTCCTGGACGACGCTGACGCGGTCGGCGGCCCATTCCGCGCCGATGCGCTCCTGCACCGGGGCGATGACGTCGAGCAGCAGCGCCTCCTCGTCGACGCCGTCCGCCGCCGCCCGGTCCAGGACGCCGAAGGCGGTGTGCTCGTCGCCGGCGGACACCGCGTCCCACCCCCGCCGCCGGAGCCCGGCGGCGGGGGTGCGGCCGGTCACGTGCTCCTCCCGCCGTTCCCGCCGTCGACGACCGACAGCGGGCCGGTCCTGGCCGCGCCGATCGCCACGACGGCCATGTCGTCGTGCCCGCCCGAGCCGAGCCACTGGGCGGCGAGCATCCGCACCCGCTCCACCACCGCCTCGACGGGCATCCCCGCGCACTCACCCAGTGCCCGCCGGAGCCGCGCCTCACCGAACATCTCGTCCCCGAGCGGACCGCCGCGCGCCTCGGTGATGCCGTCGGTGTACAGCAGGCAGATCTCGCCCGGCGCCAGCACCGTCTCGACCGTGCGCACCCGCACCTCGGGCACGGCGCCGACCAGCGTGCCGTGCGTCGCCACCTCCTCGACCGTGCTGTCGGCCCGGAGGATCAGCGGGGGCAGGTGCCCGGCGCTGGTCAGCCGCAGGTGCGCCCGGCCGCCCCGGCGCCGCACGGAGGCCAGGACCAGCGTCGCGAACCGGGTGTGGCGGGAGGAGAGCAGCGTCCCGTTGAGCAGGCTGACGACGCGCTGGTGGTCCTCGGCCAGCGGCAGCAGGGCGTGCAGGGTGTTGCGGATCTTGCCGGTGAGGACGGCCGCGTCCAGGCCCTTGCCCGCCACGTCGCCCAGGACGACCAGGGTCTCCTGGGTGGGGTCGGAGCCGGGGTGGACGTCGTAGAAGTCGCCGCCGACCCGCTCGTGGTCGGCGGCGGCGCGGTACCCGCCGGCGTACTCCACGCCGTGCACGCTGCCGAGCGCCGGCGGCAGCAGTTCCCGCAGCAGCGTGGCCGTGATCGAGGACTGCTCGGTGTAGAGGCGGGCGGCGGACAGCGCGGCGCCGGCGCGGGCGGCGAACAGCCGGGCGAAGACCTCCTCGCCCTCGGTGAAGACCCGCTCGGTGCCGGCCCGCAGCAGGATCAGGGCGCCCGCGGGCACCCCGTGACCGGGCAGCGGCGTGACGAGCACCGAGCCGACCGGGCCGGTGAACTCGTCCGGGACCACCCAGGCCGGCAGGTCGTCGGGGTTGAGCCAGCGGGCCGGTACGGGCGGGAAGCCCTGGAGGGTCTCGGCCAGCCCCGGCACGCTGCTCACGTCCGCCTGCCGGATGACCTGGGTGACCGGACCGCCCTGGCAGGCGTAGGTCAGGCGGTGGCGCCGGCCCTGGGGCGGGGTGATGAGCACGGCGGCCTCGGCGAGGTGCTCGGCGGCCAGGGAAGCGGTCACCTCCGCGCAGCGCGACACGTTCAGCGTGGACAGCAGCGTGGACGAGACCTCGGAGAGGATCTCGGAACGCAGCCGGGCGCTGCGCAGGGCGGCCTCGGCGAGCCGGCGGTCGGTCTCCTCGACCAGCCACCACACCACGTCGCCGTCGGCCGCCCGGGTCGGGTGCGCCGCGAAGACACGGTCGTCGATGGCGCCGGTGAGCGGACCGGCGGCGGGGGTGTGCGGCCCGTCCGCGATCCGCCGGTGGGCGTCGGACAGCCAGGACGGCACGGCGTGGGGCGGCCGGCCGTCGCGGGCCGTCTCCGGCAGGAGCCGCCGCGCGGCCTCGTTGACGCGGACGGGCGTGCCGTGCCGGTCGAGCACCAGCACCGGGCAGGGGGCGTCACGCCACGTCGCTCCGACCCGGAGGTCGGCGGGGTCCGTGCCGGTGGACGGTTGCGGGGAAGCAGTCACAAGCGGAGGCGCGCACGGTGCGCGCCTCACCACCCCTCTGCTAGGGAATAGTTGTCGTCCGGCAACCGTCCCTCAGTCACCGCCGGGACGCAAGGCGCCCGGGAGAAGGGCACGGAAACATCACAATCGGCCTCCTCGGCGACAACCCGGGCATTCCCCACAGGTGTGCGGACAGGCACCGGCGAAGGACCGCCGCGGGCCCGGCCCCTCTCGCCGGGCGGCACGGACGCGGGCCCCGCGTTCGCCGGGTGGCGGGGGTACGGCGCCCGTGCCCCCCGGGCGGCTACAGGTACAGCCCCGCGTCGGAGGCGTCCCGCGGCTCCGGCAGGGCGGTCGGTGACGTGCCCCGGCGCAGCGCGTACAGCTCCGCCAGCGTCGCGCCCTCGCGGCCCACGCCCTCCTCGGTGCCGAGCCAGTTCACCGCCTCCGCGCGGGTCAGCGGCCCGACCTCGATCCGGGCGAGGCAGCGGCCGGGGCGGACCACGGCCGGGTGGAGCCGCTCCAGGTCCTCGTTGGTGGTGACCCCCACCAGCACGTTGCGTCCCTGGCCGAGCAGGCCGTCGGTGAGGTTGAGCAGCCGGGACAGGGCCTGGCCCGCGGTGTGCTTGGCCTCGCCGCGGATCAGTTCGTCGCAGTCCTCCAGGAGCAGCAGCCGCCAGCGGTCCTTGCCCGCCGCGTCCTCCTCGCCGATGGCGATGTCCATCAGATAGCCGACGTCGGAGAAGAGCCGCTCGGGATCGAGGACGCAGTCCACCTGGCACCAGTCCCGCCAGGACCGGGCCAGGGTGCGCAGCGCGGAGGTCTTGCCGGTGCCCGGCGGGCCGTGCAGCAGGAGCAGCCGCCCGGCGATGTCCTCGGGGCCCGTCTTCATCAGACGGTCCATCGCGTCCGCGACCGGCGCCGTGTAGTTGGGCCGCACCTCCTCCCAGGTGCCGGCGGAGATCTGCCGGGTGGTGCGGTGCGGGCCCCGGCGCGGGGAGACGTACCAGAACCCCATCGTCACGTTCTCCGGCTGCGGTTCGGGTTCGTCCGCCGCGCCGTCGGTGGCCTCGCCGAGGACCTTCTCGGCCAGCTCGGCGCTGGTCGCCGTCACCGTGACGTCGGCGCCCCGGTTCCAGCGGGAGATCAGCAGGGTCCAGCCGTCGCCCTCGGCCAGCGTCGCGCTGCGGTCGCCGTCGCGTGCGGCGCGCAGCACCGTCGCGCCCGGCGGCAGCAGCGTCGCCGCGGAGCGCACCCGGTCGATGTTGGCCGCGTGTGAGAACGGCTGCTCGCCCGTCGCGAAACGGCCGAGGAACAGCGCGTCGACGACGTCGGTGGGGGAGTCGCTGTCGTCGACGTGGAGCCGGATCGGCAGCGCGTCGTACGGGTTGTCTGACATGCCGCCATGATCCGGCACGCCGGCGGCGCGTGCACCCGGTTTCCCACCGACACACGCCGCCCCGCCGGTCAGCGCCCCGCGTCCGCGAGGACCCGGCCGCCCAGCCGCCGCGCCCGGCGCACCACCGCGTACCCCTGGGTGAGGGCCCGGTCCCGGGCGAACGCACGGCCGATCCCCCGGCCCTCGACCAGCCGCGCGAACTCCTCCGCCCCGGTACGGCGACGGACCGTCACCCGGCGCAGCGCGTACGGCCCCTGGGCGCGGCGGGCCAGTCCGTTGCCCACCGCCAGCGCCTGGGCGTACCCCGTCTCGCGCACCGCCGCGCGCACCCGGCGGTCGGAGTACCCGTAGGGGTAGGCGAAGGAGAGCGGTGCCGTGCCCACCTGGTCGGCGACGATCTCCCGGCAGCGGACCAGTTCGTGCCGCAGGTCACCGGCGGGCACCTGGTCGAGCTGCGGGTGGGTGTGGCTGTGCCCGCCGATCTCCACGCCCGCCGCGGCCAGTTCGCGCACCTGGTCCCAGCCGAGCATGGTGTCCAGGGCGCCGCCGGTGTCGTACGGGCCGCGCAGCCAGCCGGTGGAGACGAAGAGCGTGGCCGGGAAACCGTGCCGCGCCAGCACCGGCAGGGCGTGGCGGTGCACGCCCTCGTAGCCGTCGTCGAAGGTGATGAGCACCGGCCGGGCGGGCAGGGGCCGGCCGCCGCGCCAGGCCGCGGCCAGCCGCGCGGTGGTGACGGGGGTCAGGCCCCGGTCCGCCACCACCGCCATCTGCTCCGCGAACGCCCGCGGGGTCACCGACAGGGCGCGGGTGGCGTCGTTCGGTTCGGCGGCGACCGCGTGGTACATGAGGATCGGCACGCGCGGGTCAGTCACGCGCGCCACCCCCGGCCGGTGCCGGCCCGAACGTCACGGCGCCCCGCCGGGCCCGGAGGCTGCCCACCGCGTAGCCGCCCGCCGCCGTGAGCACCCCGGCGACGATCGCGCCCGCCCGGCCCGCGCCGCCCGGCCGCGCCAGCAGCGCGTCCCGCAGCCCGCGCGCCACCCCGGCGGGCAGCACCCGGGCGGCGTACCGGCGTTCCGACTCCAGGCCCTTCGCCGCGCCGACGCTGCGGGTCACCAGCGCCTTGGACAGACCCTCGGCGTAGGCGCGGGCGCGGAAGTAGGCGAAGCGCTCGCGCGGCGCGGGCACCCGGTGGTGGATGACCGCCCGGTCGTCGATGAGGAGCACGGCGTCCGGGCGGGCCCGGGCGAGGCGGATGCACAGCTCCGTCTCCTCGCCGCCCAGCGGGCGCCGGTCGCCGCCGCGGCCGATGCCGGTGGCGAAACCGCCCGCCGCGTCGAACGCCTCCCGGCGGAAGGAGGCGTTGCCGCCCAGCACGTTGCGCACCCGGACCCGGCCGGGGGGCAGGCCGCGGTACGTGCAGCCCACCACCCAGTCGAACTCCTCGGGGAACCAGCGGGGCCGGCGCCCCGACGCCCACACCGGCACGGTCCGCCCGCCGACCGCCAGGACGCGCGGGTCGTCGTACGCCCCGGCGAAGTGCAGGAGCCAGTCCCGCTCGGCGACCGCGTCGTCGTCGAGGAAGGCGATCACCGCGCCGCGCGCCGCCGCGACGCCGGTGTTGCGGCCGGCGGACAGCCCGCGGGGGCCCGCGTTGGCGAGCACCCGCACGTCACCGGCCGCCGCGTACTCCCTTGCCAGCCGGTCCCCGAGCTTCTCGTTGTGGTCCACGACCAGCAGGGTCTCCAGCGCCGGGCGGGACTGCGCCCGTACCGAGGAGACCGCCGCGAGGACGTCCTCCCAGCGCTCCTCGGTGTAGGCGCAGATCACCACGGAGATGTCCGGAGCGCTCAAGACGCCTTCCTCCGGACCTGACGGGCCTGACGGGCCTGACGGGCGGGACGTGCGGGGACCGCGCCGGGCACCGGCGACCGGTCACGGCCGCCGCGCGGCGCACGCCGGTTGGCACGCTCCCGCAGGATGACTCTCAGCACCCGCAGCCCGTCCCGCACCGCCCGCAGGTTGCTGACGCCGTGGATGCGCAGGTACTCGTGGCTCGGTATCTCCTGGACCCTCAGACCCGCCGTGACCACCCGGATGTTCATCAGGGTCTCGACCTCGAAGCCGGTGCAGTCGAGGTCGATCTTGTCCAGGCAGTGCCGCCAGAACGCGTTGTAGCCATAGCACAGGTCGGTGTAGCGGGCGCCGAACTTCCGGTTGACGGCAGCGCAGAGGGCGGCGTTGCCCACTCTGCGGATGAAGGTCATGTCGTCGGTGCCGCCGCCGTTGGCGAAGCGCGACCCTTTGGCGAAGTCGGCGCCGGAGACCAGGGCGGAGACGTACGACACGATCTCCTGGCCGTCGGCCGAGCCGTCGGCGTCGACCATCACGATGATGTCGCCGGTGCACGCCTGGAAGCCGGTGATCAGCGCGTCCCCCTTGCCCTTGCCGCGCTGCTCCACCACCTTGACGTCCGGCCGCAGCGCGCGGGCGACGGCGACGGTGTCGTCGGTGGAGCTGCCGTCCACCAGGACGACCTCGTGTATCCAGTCGGGCAGCGTCTTGAAGACATACGGCAGGTTCTCCGCCTCGTTCATCGCCGGTATGACCACGCTCACCGGCGGAGCGATGGCCAGATGCGAGGAGACGGGCCGGTACTTCGTCGCGCCCGACGGCTCCGTGCCGGTGGCGGGCGGCCGCAGAACTGAGCTCATGGGTCTGGTCCCTCTCGTCCGGCGGACCGCCCGCGCCAGGGGTGGTCCGGCTGTGTGTCCGGTTCGAAAGGGGGGTCGGGCTCACGCACGGCACGGTGACGGCGACGCTCCGTGCCCGCCGGTGAGCCGGCAGAACTGGCCGACCGCTCCGAAGACGGCGGCCGACCGCGCGGCACGACCGACCCGACGACCGGTCAGATCGCCGGGTACGGCACCCCCCTACCGCGTCCCGCCCGGTCCGCCGCGGTCCCTGAGCCCTCCCCCGGGCCGTGTGCCGACGTACCGATGCGAGTGAGATCTATGACGGTATTGACGATTGAACCCGTATGGCAAGGCCCGGAACGAGCCCTCACGTTTTTGATGTTTTGCGGTCATCGCGCGGCCTCAATGTCGCGCAGACCGGCGGAAATCGTCAAGACGGCCTTCTGCCGGGTCACCGTTCGGGTCATTTTTGGCATGAGCACTTCCTGTCAACACGCGTAGCTGTTACCAACGTTGAGGCAGAGAACCTGCTAAAGGGAGGTTCCATGAGACGTTCCCGACTTGTCGGATACCTGAGTTCCGTACTCCTCGCCGCGTGCGCCGCCCTCACCGGGGCGGCCACGGCCGAGGCGTCCGGATCGGCCGCGGCGACCGGCTATGTGGCCCTCGGCGACTCCTACTCCTCCGGAGTGGGCGCCGGCAGCTACACCTCCGCCAGTGGCGACTGCAAGCGCAGCACCAAGGCCTACCCCCAGCTCTGGGCCAACGCCAACTCACCCTCGTCCTTCGACTTCACCGCCTGCGCCGGCGCCCGTACGGGTGATGTCCTCGCCGGACAGCTCACCCCGCTCAGCGGCTCCACCGGCCTGGTCTCGATCAGCGTCGGCGGCAACGACGCGGGATTCGCCGACGTCATGACGACCTGTGTGCTCCAGTCCGACAGCGCCTGCCTGTCCCGCATCGACACGGCCGAGTCCTACGTCGACTCCACGCTCCCCGGCAAGCTCGACAGCGTCTACACCGCGATCCGCGGCAAGGCGCCCAACGCCCGGGTCGTCGTCCTCGGCTACCCCCGCTTCTACAAACTCGGCACCACCTGCGTCGGCCTCTCCGAGACCAAGCGGAAGGCGATCAACGACGCCTCCGACCTCCTGAACACCAAGGTCGCCCAGCGCGCCGCCGCACACGGCTTCACCTTCGCCGACGTCCGTCCCCCCTTCACCGGCCACGAACTCTGCTCCGGCAGCGCCTGGCTGCACAGCCTCAACGTCCTCAACGTCGGCGAGTCGTACCATCCGACGGCCGCCGGCCAGTCCGGTGGCTATCTGCCGGCCCTGAACAGCGCCACCTGATCCGGCGCCCCGCCGGGGCCGTCCCCCGGCACGGGGACCGCGGAGAACGGAAGGCGAGGGGGAGGTCCCGTCCGTCGGGACCTCCCCCTCGCACGTCACCGGGAACGGCACGGTCCCCGAGCCGGTGCGCACCGGCTCCCGCACCCCGGCACCTCGGCGCCGGCCGCGCTCCCCGCGGGGCCGCTCCGGCGGTCCCGGCGGGGAGCGGAGGCGGAGAGCGGAGGCGGAGAGCGGCGGCCCGTACGCCCCGGCCGCCGAGGCCGTGGGGGCGTACGGGACGGCCGGCACCGTCTGCGTGCCGGGCGGGCCGCCCGCGCCCACGCTCCGCAGGCCCCGCTCGGGCCGCCCGGCGGGGAGCCGCGCGGCCGGGTCCCCGCGCGGCAGCCCCTCGACGACGGGGCCGGCGGCCCGCAGCCCGGCCGGCACCTCGGCGCGGGCCCGCCGCACCGTTCCCGTGCCGCCGCCCTCGCCGAGCGGGGCAGGACGGGGTAGCGGCCGGCGACGACCCGTTCCCCGCCGGGGTCCTCGGACACCGGTCTCCCGAGGGGCGCCCGTTCGCCCGACGCGGCGGACACGGCACCGGGCCGGACGGGCGCGTGCTTCCGGTCGCGGAACACGCGCCCCGGCACGCGCCCGCGCCTCCGTGTGCTTCCCCCGGTGGCGACACGCCCCTGACCGCCCCGGCCCCGGCCGGACCGCGCCGCCACGGACGGTGACCCCCCGGACCCCGTGGCGGCCCCGCCCGGCCCGCCGACCGGCCGCTTGTCCAACTCACCCTGGAATCTGCTCGATTCGGAGAGTGATCGTCAACGCCCTTGCGGGGAAGGTGATTCATGGGACCGCGATACACGCGAGCCCCGCAGGGGAGATAGGGTTAGCCTGCCCGCGCCGGGTGGACTCGTTACGGGTGGGGAGTGACATGGAACAGATAACAGTGCGCAGCAGGGCCAGGGTCCCTGCGATCACCTGCGGGAGCAGCGCGACCAGTTCGCGTCTGGACCGCCATCTCGCGGTGCTCGGCGGTCCCGCCGTGCCCCAGCGCGAGACGGTCGAGGCGACCTCGCTGATGCGGGAGCTGATCGCCCGGGAGCCCGCGCGTGAGCACAGTGGCAGGCGTGCCCGGGTCCGCCGGGTTTCGCTCTTCGCGCCACTGCGCCGCCTGCGGCGTTCGCTGTTCGGCAGCAGCTGAGCCCGCGCTCGACGGTCACACCACCCGGCGTCGCGCACCCGTCGTCCGCCATCCCCACGGCACGCGGCGCCCCTCACCGGTGTGTTCCCGAGCGCGGGCCCTCCCGTTTCCTCCCCCGGTACGCCACCCCTCCGCGGTTACATGTTTGTCATGCACACATATTGACGGGGCAATGATCCGGCTTCAGTGTTGCTGATCGTTCGCACCCGACGAGCGGCTGCTGCACCCCACCTCACCCCCGGAGGCGTGTGTGTGTGACCTGCACGACCAGCACGACCACGAGGCGACCCCGGTCAACGGCTCCGGCCTGAGCAGGCGCCGGATCATGCAGTTGCTGGGCGCGGCCGGTGTCACCACCGCCGCCCTGGCCGCGGACACCGACCCCGTGATGGCCGCCTCGGCCGACGACACCCCCGCCGCCTACACCGCCCCCACCGGCCTCGCCGAGGACAGCCCCGCCAAGCGGAGCGCGCTCGCCTGGATCGAGGGCCACGCCACCCGCATCACCGGCCTCAACGCCGCGATCTGGGAGCACGCCGAGCTGAGCCTGCGCGAGTGGAACTCCTCCCTCGCCCAGGCCGACTTCCTGAAGAAGGCCGGCTTCACCGTCGAGTTCGGCACGGCCGGCTTCCCCACCGCCTTCACCGCGACCTTCACCCAGGGCAAGGGCGGTCCGGCGCTCGGTTTCAGCGGCGAGTACGACGCGCTGCCCGGCCTCTCCCAGCGCCAGGGCGTCGGCCACCACGACCCCCGCGAATACGTCCACGACCCCTTCGCGCCCGGCTACGGACCCGGCCACGGCTGCGGCCACTGCGCGCTCGGCACCGCCGCCGCGTCCGCCGCCGCGGCGGTCGCGGCGGCGGCGAAGAAGCACCGCCTCCCGGTCACCGTGAAGTTCTTCGGCTCCACCGCCGAGGAGACCCTGATCGGCAAGACCTACGCCGTCAGCAGGGGCGTCTACGACGGCCTCGACGCGTTCCTCGACTGGCACCCCTCCACCGCCAACGCCACCGGCTGGGGCAGCACCACCGCGATGACCGCCGTGACCTTCACCTTCCTCGGCGTGGCCGGGCACGGCGGCACCCCGCTGGGCAACAAGAGCGCGCTGGACGCGGCCGTGATGATGGCGACCATGTCGGAGTTCCTGCGCGAGGAGAACCTCGCCCCCTCCGGCCGGCTGCACTGGGTGATCAACAACGGCGGGGACATACCGAACGTCACCCCGGAGATCGCGGAAATCTCCTATTACGTCCGCGAGGGCAGCCCGGCCCGGGTCCAGGTCCTCCTCGACAAGGTGATCGCCGTCTCCGAGGCGGCGGCCAAGGCCGCGCAGACCTCGGTCCGCCACCGGATCACCGCCGCCTGCTGGAACCAGCTCCCGTCCAAGTCCTTCGCGGAGCTGATGTACGACAACATGCGGCAGATCGGCCCACCCGAGTTCACCGCCGAGGCGCAGACCCTGGCCAAGGAGCTCCAGGCGTCCCTGGGGCTCCCGCAGAAGGGCCTGCACGCCGAGGTCGCGGCGCTCACCGCGCCCAACCCGGTCTTCATGGGCGGCGGTTCCACCGATGTCGCCGACATCAGCTGGCGGGTGCCGACCGTCTCGATGGGTGCCGCCCTCGCCCCGATCGGCACCAAGATGCACACCTGGTCCACCGCCTCCTGCGCGGCGGCGGCCCCCGGCCGGGCCGCCGTGCTCGCCGCCGCCAAGTACCTCGCCGCCACCGCCGTCGACCTGCTCACCCAGCCGGAACGGCTGAAGGCGGTCAAGGACGAGTTCGCCGAGCGGACCAAGGGCGTCGAGTGGCGGACCGCCCTGCCCGAGGGGTACGAACCGCCGATGTACGAGCCGCCCCGGTGGTTCCTGGAACGGACCGGGCAGTCCTGGCCCCCGGAGAACATCACCTGGCCGCCGCGGCGCGTCGTCTCCCGGGAGAAGTTCTCCTCACTGGGCCCCGAACTCGCCCCGCAGACCTGACTCCGCAGACCTGACCTGGGCCGGTCCTACCGCTCGCCGTGCGCGTACCGGCGTACGGCGAGCGGGACGAAGACCGCCAGCAGCACCGCGCACCACGCGAGCGTCCCGGCCACCGGGTGCGCCACCGGCCAGGCGGCGCCCTCGGGGACCGGCGCGTTGCCGAACAGGTCGCGCAGGGCCGTCGTCACCGCGCTGATCGGGTTCCACTCGGCGGCCGTGCGCAGCGGGCCCGGCAGCCCGTCGGCCGGGATGTAGGCGCTGGACAGCAGCGGCAACAGGAAAGTCGCCCCGCCCAGTTGCCCCGCCGCCTCCTCGTCGCGGGTGAGCAGGCCCAGGAAGATGCCCGCCCACACGCAGGCGAACCGGAACAGCAGCAGCAGCGCGAGCGCCCCGGCCGCGGCGAGCGCGCCGCCCTCCACCCGCCAGCCCACCGCGACGCCCACCAGCAGGAACGGGACCGTCCCGGCGGCCGTCAGCACCGTGTCCGCGACCGCCTGCGCGAGCGGCACCGCGGCCCGGCTCACCGGCAGCGTCCGCAGCCGGTCCGTCACGCCCCGGTGGACGTCCTGGGCCGCCTGGAACATGCCGGTCATGATCCCGCCCGCCGCCGTCGCCGCCAGCAGCCCCGGCACCAGGAACGAACGGTACGCGGCGCCCGGCACCGCCAGCGCGCTGCCGAAGACGTACCCGAAGAACAGCAGCATCGAGACAGGCATCGTCTGGGTGAGGACCAGCAGGCCGGGGTTGTTCCGCGCGCGCCGCACCTGCCGGCCCAGCAGCGCGATGCCGTCGTGGGCCAGGCCGTAAGCCGGGCCGTGCGTCAGGGTGCTCATGCGGCCGGTGCCTCCTTGGTCGTGGTCAGCCGGAGGAAGACGTCGTCGAGGGTGGGCGGGCTGACCCGCGCGTCGGCCAGCGGCACGCCCGCCGCGTCCAGCGCGCGCACCAGCCGGGGCAGGGTCAGGGTCGGGTCGGTGCTGACCGCGCCGACGGCCGTCCGCTCCCGGTCCACGACGGCCTCGGTGCCGGTGAGCCGGGCCAGGACGGCCGCCGCCCGGGGCAGCGCGTCCGCGTGCGTCACCACCGCCTGCGCGTACGCGCCGACCCGGGCCTTCAGCTCGGCGGGCGACCCGGTGTGCGCGGACCGGCCGCGGTCGACCAGCACGATGTCGTCGGCGAGGCGGTCGGCCTCCTCCAGGTACTGCGTGGTCAGCAGCACGGTCGTGCCGTCCGCCCGCAGCTCGCGCACCGCCTCCCAGACGCGGTTGCGGCCGGCCGGGTCGAGGCCGGTGGTCGGCTCGTCCAGGAACAGCACCTCCGGGCGCCGGACCAGGCTCGCCGCCAGGTCCAGCCGCCGGCGCGTCCCGCCCGACCAGGTGGACACCGGCCGGTCGGCGGCCTCGCCGAGGCCGAACCGGTCGAGCAGCGCCGCCGCGCGGCCCGCCGGGTCCCGGACCCGGTGCAACCGGGCGAACAGGCGCAGGTTCTCCCGGCCCGTCAGGTCCCCGTCGACCGACGCGTCCTGGCCGGTGACGCCGATCCGACGCCGTATCGCCGCCGGTTCGCGGACCAGGTCCAGGCCGGCGATCCGGGCCGATCCGGCGTCCGGTCGCAGCAGCGTGGTCAGCAGCCGTACGGCCGTCGTCTTCCCCGCCCCGTTCGGCCCGAGCAGGCCGCACACCGTCCCCTCGGCCACCGCGAGATCCAGCCCCCGCAGTGCGCGCACCTCGCCGAAGCGCTTCTCCAGACCCTCACTAAGTACAGCGTACGTAGTAGTCATGGGCCGACCATAGCGCACTACGTACGCTGTACGTAACTAGGATGGTGGCCGAGGTGATGACCGATGGCGGGCCGAGCGGCCGTACCCGAAGTGATCTGGGCGCGCCCCGAGCGCACCGGCCGAGGACCCAGGCCCGGCTACAGCCGCGCCGACATCGCGGCCGCCGCGGTCCGGCTCGCGGACGCCGGGGGACTGGACGCGGTCTCCATGCGGCACGTCGCGGCCGAGCTGGGCTGCGGCACCATGTCGCTGTACAACTACGTCCCCCGCAAGGAGGACCTCCACGAGCTGATGGTGGACGCCGTCAGCGGGGAGCACACACTCTGGGAGCCCTCGGGGGACTGGCGGGCCGACATGTTCCGGGTCGCCCGCGACACCCGGGCCCTGATGCACGCCCACCCCTGGCTGCCCCGGCTGATGTCCCCGGCCTACGGCTTCAGCCCCCACGCCCTGCGCTACCTGGAGCACTGCCTGGCCTGCCTGGACCCGCTGGCGGAGTCCTACGGCACCAAGATGCAGCTCATCGCGCTGGTCAACGGCGTGGTGACGACGTACGTCAGCAACGAGCTGGCCACCGCCGAGCGCACCCGCTCGCTGCCCTGGTCCGCCGAGGAGGAGCAGCGGGCCCGCGTCGCCTACCTCGGCTCGCAGATCGCCGGCGGCGCCTATCCGCGGCTGGCGGCGGCCTTCACCGAGGACGCCGGGCCGATCGACCTGGAGGCGGTGTTCGAGGAGGCGCTGCGGCGGGTGCTGGCCGGGTTCGGGTGACCCCTACAGCAGGGCCAGCTGCCCCTCGGGGCCTTCCTCCCGGCCGTCCAGCACGGAGGCGGGGGCGCGGGCCGGGCGGGGGACCGGGAGGACGCCCGCCGCGCGGAGGTCGGCGGCGGTGACCGGATCGCTCACCGTGAAACCGGCCCGCGCGGCGCGGACCTCGGCCAGCAGCGCCAGTACGGTGATCAGCTCCAGCAGCTCCGAGGTCCAGGCCTGCGGCCAGCCGGCCGGGCGGATCGCGGCCAGCGTGCCCGGCTCGCCCTCGGCGGTGCGGGCCGCGAACCACCGCTCCAGCACCCGTTCCCCGCCGGCCGGCGCGTCCCACGCCTCGGGCGGCACCGGGGAGATCCGGCCCTCGTCGATGTGCAGGACCTCCTCGTCCCGGTCGTAGCGCAGGACGAGCGGGCGCGGCGGCAGCGGGGCGCGGACGTACGGGCGGCGCCCGCCGGGCAGCTTGGGCCGTTCGCCGTCGCGCCGCAGCAGCCACAGCGCGCGGCGGCCGAGCCGCACGCCGTGCTCCCACAGCCCGGGGTCCGAGGTCAGCGGCACCACCGGCGTGCCGGGTCCCCGGCCCGACGCCGTCGTCACCGCCGTCGTCACCGTGATCGTCCAGGCCAGCACGTCCAGCGGGTCGGGGCGGCTGCCCAGCCGGGCGGCCAGGTGGTCCAGCAGCCCCGGCGCGAGGTTGGGCTCGGCGCCGCCGGGGCGGCGGTACAGCGGCCGGACCCGGCCCGGCCCGAACAGCGGCAGCAGCGAGGTTGCGAGCAGCGGGTCGGAGGCGTCCGGAGTCTCGACGACGAAGACCTGGCGGGCGTCGGCCACCCGCCACAGTTCCGGGCGGGCCGCGTCGATCAGCCGGTGGTCGGGGAGCAGCCACTGCTCGTCGAAGGGCGCCCGCAGCACCCGTACCGGCTCCGGGCACGGCCCCGAGGCGCGGGCCAGCCGCTCCGTCCCCGCGGCGATCCCGGGCAGCTGCCCGACCGCGGTGTGCGGGGTGCGCGCCCGCGACGGCCGGAAGAGGGCCGCCCGCTCCGGCCCCGCCGCTTTCATCAGTGTGTCCCAACGGGCCTTCAGGGACGCCGCGTCGGGGGCCGCCGGCCACTCCCGGCCGAGCCGGAGCGGTGCGACGGACCACGGCATGAGGTCCGCCAGCGGCGGCGCGTCGTCGTGCGTCACGCCGGGCATCGTACGACGGCCGCCCGGCCCCTCAGGTGGCGTCCAGGGTGACGCCGAAGGAGAAGCGGTCGCCCCGGTAGTGGATGACCGCCACGTCCAGCACCCGCCCGGCCGGGTCCCGGGTGACGCCCGTGTAGTGCAGGATCGGGCTGAGCAGCGGGACGTGGAGCAGGCGGGCCGTCTCGGGGTCCGCGAGCCGGGCCTGCACGGTGTCCGTGATCCGCCCGATGGCCACGCCCACCACGTCCCGCAGCACCTTCGTCATCGGGTGCCGGGTGAGGTCGTCCGGGTCGATCCGGGCGGCCAGTTCGGGCCGGACGTAGTTGCGGGCGTGATTGGTCGGCTCGCCCGTCTCCTCGTCCCCGCGCAGCCGGTGGTACGTAGCGACCTCGGTGAGGTCCGGGAAGCAGTCGCCGAGCCCGGCGGGCACCGGCCCGCTCCCGTGCGCCAGCACCTCGCTGCGCATCCCCGACTGCTGGGCCACGATCGCGTCCACCGAGCCCAGCAGCCGCACCGGGGCGGTCTGCGCCACGTGCGGCTCGATGAACGTGCCCCGCCGGCGGTGCCGGGTGATCAGGCCCTCCTCCTCCAGCTCCTTGAGCGCCTGCCGCATGGTGAGCACGCTGACGCCGTAGTGCCCGGCGAGCTGCTCCTCGGTCGGCAGCCGCAGCGGATCGCCGGGCGAGCGGCCGAGGATCGACGCCCGCAGCGACTGCGAGACCTGGTACCACAGCGGCAGCTTGCGGTTGAGGACGAGGGAGTCCGGGGTGAAGGACGGGACGGGCGCGGGTGGCGTGTTCATGGGCGGAAGTGCCGCTCCAGACCCCGCCACACGGCGTCGTAGTCCCGTTGCAGGTGCGGCGCCCCGGCGGCCTGCGCGGTCAGCGTCACCGGCCAGCGCGTCTCGAACATGAACGCCAGCCCGTCGTCCACCTTCTGCGGGCGCAGCTCGGCGGCGCTCGCCCGGTCGAAGGTCTCCCGGTCCGGGCCGTGCGCCGACATCATCCCGTGCAGCGAGCCCCCGCCCGGCACGAAACCGGACGCCTTCGCGTCGTAGGCGCCCTCGATCAGCCCCATGTACTCGCTCATCACGTTCCGGTGGAAGTACGGCGGCCGGAACGTGTCCTCGCCCACCAGCCAGCGCGGCACGAACGCCACGAAGTCCACGTCCGCCAGGCCCGGCGTGTCGGACGGCGAGGTCAGCACGGTGAAGACGGACGGGTCGGGGTGGTCGTACGTGATGGACCCGAGGGCGTTGAAGCGGCGCAGGTCGTAGACGTACGGGACGAGGGTGCCGTGCCAGGCGACGACGTCGAGCGGGGAGTGGTCGTAGCGGGCCGTCCAGAGGTTGCCGCAGAACTTGTTGACCACCTCCACCGGCCCCTCCACGTCCTCGTACGCCGCCACCGGGGCGCGGAAGTCCCGTGCGTTCGCGAGGCCGTTGGCGCCGATCGGGCCGAGGTCGGGGAGGCGGAAGGGGGTGCCGTAGTTCTCGCAGACGTAGCCGCGGGCGGTGGCGTCGAGGAGGTCCACCCGGAAGCGGACCCCGCGCGGGATCAGCGCCACGTGCCCCGGCTCGGCGGCCAGCAGCCCGAACTCGGTGCGCAGCAGCAGGCCGCCGCGCTCCGGGACGATCAGCAGCTCGCCGTCGGCGTCGCTGAACACCCGGTCCATCGGGGCGTCCGCGTGGTAGAGGTGCACGGCCATCCCCGCGCGCCGGGTCGCGTCGCCATTGCCGCCGAGCGTCCACAGGCCCGCCAGGAAGTCGGTGCCGGCCGGCGGCGGGGGCAGCGGGTCCCAGCGCAGCCGGTTGGGGTCGGGGACGGTCTCGGTGAACGGCGCGGTGCGCAGCGTGCCGCGGTCCGAGCGGGTGAACGCCGGGTGCGCGGCCGAGGGACGGATGCGGTACAGCCACGAGCGCCGGTTGTGCGCCCTCGGCTCGGTGAACGCCGTGCCGCTGAGCTGCTCCGCGTAGAGGCCGAGCGGCGCCCGCTGCGGCGAGTTGCGGCCCTCGGGCAGGGCACCCGGCACGGCCTCGGAGCCGTGCTCGTTGCCGAAACCGGACAGATAGGACAGTCCCGCCGCGGTCTTCCGCGCGTCCCCGTGCATGAGTGCTCCCTGGAGCGATCCGGTGCCGATTCCGCTTCGATTCCTATGGGGAACCGTAGGATTGCGGCCCGCCGTACGCAAGGGGGAGGTGCGGGGAGGCGCGGTCTCCTCAGGAAGGATGACCGGAACCCGACCCCAGGGGGGATTCGACCGGTCGGACTCGTGTTCTACGCTCGCGGACATGTCGTGGACGCGGAGAGGCTTCGCCGCGCTCGCGGTCTGTGTCCTGCTGCTGACCGGATCCGCGGGCTGCGGCACCAGTGACACGGACGGACCGGAGCGTCCGGCGGTGACCGCGGCCGCGGGCCGGCTCCTCGACGACACCGACGAGGACGGCCGGCGGCTGCGCGAGGTCGGCCGCGAGGACGCCCCGGAGGTCGGCATCGAGGTGCAGCCGGAGGCCGACGGCGACTGGCGGGTACGCCTGACCGTCCGAGGCTTCCGCTTCTCGCCCGCCGGCACGCCCGCCGAGGCGGTGGCCGGCCGGGGCCTGGCGTACCTCTACGTCGACGGCGCGCTGGTCGCCCGGCTGCGCGACCCCGCCCACCGCCTCGCCGCCGGACTCGTGCCGCGCGGCACCCACCACGTCACGGCCCGTCTGTACGCCGACGACGGCACGGTCTGGGCCGTCGACGGCGAGCCGGTCGAGAACACGGCGGACATCACGGCGTCGGGGGTGACGGACGCGGCGGACGCTCCGAGCCCGGCGGACGATCCGAGCCCGGCGGACGCGCGAGGCACGGCGGACGGTCCGAGCCCGGCGGACGCGCGAGGCGCGGCGGACGTGCCCGACCCGGTGGACGCGCGAGGCGCGGCGGACGCGGTGGACGACACGGAACCGGCGAGGGACCCGGCGGTCCCGGCGGGCCCCGCGCACCCGGCCCGCACGGCGCACCGTAAGGCCGGCACCACGGCGGCGCCCGCCGCCCCGGAACCCCCAACTCCGGACCCCCGTTCACGGGACGCCGACGGGAAGGCATCATGAACGGCGTGCCCCACGCGACCCCGCTCCGCCGCGCTCCGGTCCAGCGGCGCAGCGCCGAACGGCTGACCCGCATTCTCGACGCCTGCGCCGACCTCCTGGACGAGGTCGGTTACGAGGAGCTGAGCACCCGGGCCGTCGCCGAGCGCGCCGGCGTGCCCATCGGCTCGGTGTACCGCTTCTTCGGCAACAAACGGCAGATGGCCGACGCCCTCGCCCAGCGCAACCTGGAGCGCTTCACCCGGCGCGTCACCGAGCGCCTGGCACGGGCCGGGGAGACCGGCTGGCGCACGGCCCTGGACACGGTCCTCGACGAGTACCTCGCGATGAAGCGGACCGCGCCCGGGTTCTGCCTGGTCGACTTCGGCAACCAGATCCCGGTAGGCGACCGCCAGGCCGCGCCCAACCACCGGGTCGCCGACCGCCTCGCCGAGCTGCTCGCCGCCTCCCTGGGCCGGCGCCCCGACGACGACCTGCGGCGCGTCTTCCTGGTCGCCGTCGAGACCGCCGACACCCTGGTGCAGCTCGCCTTCCGGGTCGCACCGGACGGCGACCCGAAGATCATCGCCGAGGCGCGGGAGCTGCTGCGGTCCTATCTGGGGCGGGCCCTGGACCGGTAGGGCCCGCCCCGGCCGCCGAAGCCGCCTACCGGGGTCCGCCGTTCACCCGGCCGGGTGCGCTGCCCGGCGCCGGGGCCGGCACCCGGGCCCGGGCCCAGGTCAGCACCTCCTCGGAGTTCAGGCCCGGAATCCAGGCGTCGGCCCGCCGGGCGTCCGCGTGGTCCGGCCGGGGCCCCACGCCGAGCACCCGCAGGCCCGCGCGGCGCGCCGAGTCGACCCCGGTGAGGGAGTCCTCGACCGCGAGGGCGGCCCCCGGCGGGACCCCGCACAGTTGCGCGGCCCTGCGGTACACGTCGGGCCACGGCTTGGGCCGTACCGCCTCCGGGGCCTCGCCGTCGTCGCCGGACGGGGGCGGGGGAGCCTCCCCGGGCGTCACCGTGGCGACGACGACATGGTCGAAGTACCGGAGCAGCCCGGCCCGGTCGAGGCTCTCCTCCACCACCTGCCGGGGGCAGTTGCTGGCCACCGCCAGGGGCAGCCGGCCCGCGAGCAGCCGTACGAACTCGGCGGCGCCCGGCATGGTCAGCGGTTCCTCCGCGACGAGGGACAGGAAGTGTTCGAGCAGGGCGGCGGTCAGCTCCGGGGCCAGGTCGGGCTTGTGGGTCTCCTCCGCCATCAGGCGTCCGCAGTCGACGTAGTGCACGCCCTTGGCCCGCTCGGCGAACCCCGGCGGGGGCAGCAGCCCGAAGGCGCGGAAGGCGCGGCTGCGCGCGTCCTGCCAGTGGCGTTCGGTGTCCATGAGGGTGCCGTCGCAGTCGAAGACGACGGCGTCGGGTGACCAGTTCAGCAGGGAAGGAGGCATTGACGTCACAGTGGCTCCTGGATGGGGGCGGTCACGCGTCGACGGGACCGCGAGTGGGGGGTGGTGCGGCTGCCCGCGCCGGCTCGGTGGTGCCGGCCTCCCGGCACCGGATTCCTGTCGGAGGGCCGGCCTCCCGCACCGGGCCGCCGGCAGCCCGCAATTCGGGCATCAGCCGCAAAAGTAAAACATTGCGACGACTACGTTATTTCGGCCCCGAAAAGTGAGGCAATCACCGCTTCGAGTGCTCGACCGTCGGACGGAGAGGGTGTATGCGACGGCCGCGCCCGTGCTGTCCGTGCCGTTCTGAGCGGCCGTCATCATGCGGCGGGCCGAACGGAGTTGAGGCATATTCGAGGGGAATTAATCACCCCGGCGGATGCCGGGCGGCGGTACCGGCCGGTGAACCAAGAAGGGTATGCGAAAGGCCACTTGCCACTCGCCCGCGTTCACATTCGAAAGAAAAGCGCAATTACCGCGCGAGGGTGGCGAATTGCTGCTCCAGGCGTACGCGGGCGCACTACATTTTCCGTCGTTCATTCCGGAACACCGAGCGAAGGTGCATGAGACCTTGCAGGAACGGGCCCGAGCAACCCGCAGATCACTCCTGGACGCGGCTGCCCACCTCTTCGCCCAGCAGGGATACGCGGGGACGAGTGTCAACGACATAAGCGCCCGGTCCGGACGGACCAGCGGGTCCGTCTACTTCCACTACGCCAGCAAGGAGGGCATCGCCCTCGCCGTGGTCCGGGCCGGCTTCGCCACCTGGCCGGGCCTGGTCGCACGGTACGGCGACCGGAGCATGCCGCCGCTGGACCGCCTGGTCGCGCTGAGCTACGAGGTCGCCCGCGCCCTCGCCGAAGACCCCCTGACCCGCGCGGGAGCCCGGCTGTGGGCGGAGCGGGACACGATCGGCGTGCCCCTCCCCGACCCCTTCCCCCTCTGGACGACCGCCGTCACCCGGCTGCTGGCCCAGGCCCGGTCCGGCGGTGAACTGGCCGCCCATGTCCGGCCGGCCCCCGCCGCCCGCACCCTGGTCCGCGCCTTCTTCGGCTTCTGCACCCTCACCGAGGCGCTGGAGGGCCCGGGCGCCCTCCCCGGCCGCCTGTCCGACTGGTGGCAGCTGACCCTGCCCTCGCTCCAGGACCCCCCGCGTCCCGGACGGTCCTCCGCGTGGCCGGGCCCGGCCGACGGCGGCCCGCATCCGCTGGAACGGACCGTGCCGGGGCCCGCGCGACCGGTCTCCCGCCCGTCGCCGGGCGCCGCGCGGGCGACCGTCTCCCTTCCGGTCGGCTCGCCGGTCCCGCGCCGCGCCTCCGAGTCCTCGCGGCGGTCCTGAACCCCGGGGGCCCGGCGCGGCGGGTCACGGGCCGCCGAGGCCCCGGGCCACCGCGCGGGCGGCCGGGTCGTCCCGGCCCCTCCCCGGCATGCGTACCGGTCGGTATGCTCGGCTCGGCGGGACGTCCCTGTCCGCGGGACGTCCCGTGCCCGCCGTCGCCCGTGCCCCGCCGTTCCCCTGCCCCACCCCGCCCCCGCCCTCGCGCCGCCGCCCTCCGGAGGACCCGTGACCCGCACCGCCCTGCGCATCTGCCCCCTGTGCGAGGCCACCTGTGGCCTGACGCTGACCATCGAGGGCGCCCGGGTCACCGGCGCCCGGGGCGACCGCGACGACGTCTTCAGCCGGGGCTTCCTCTGCCCGAAGGGCGCCTCCTTCGGCGCTCTCGACGCCGACCCCGACCGGCTCCGGGTGCCGCTGGTGCGGCGCGGCGGACGGCTGCGCGAGGCGAGCTGGGAGGAGGCGTTCGCCGCCGTCGCCGACGGCGTCCGGCCCCTGATCGAGCGGTACGGCCCGCAGACCGTGGGCGTCGTCCTCGGCAACCCCAACGTCCACACCGTGGCCGGCGCCCTCTACCCGCCGCTGCTGCTCGGCGCCCTCGGCACCCGCGCCGTCTTCACCGCGTCCACCCTCGACCAGATGCCCAAGCACGTCTCCAGCGGCCTGCTCTTCGGGGACGCCAACGCCATCCCGGTACCCGACCTCGATCGCACCGACCACCTCCTGGTCATCGGCGCCAACCCGCTGGAGTCCAACGGCAGTCTGTGCACCGCCCCCGACTTCCCCGGCCGTCTCAAGGCGCTCAAGGCCCGCGGCGGCACCCTCACCGTCGTCGACCCGCGCCGCACCCGCACCGCGCGCCTCGCCGACCGGCACCTCGCGATCCGGCCCGGCACCGACGCGCTGCTGCTCGCCGCCGTCGCCCACGTCCTGCTGGCCGAGGACCTGGCCGACCTCGGCCCGCTCGCCGCGCACGTCCAGGGACTCGGCGAACTGAGGGCGGAACTCGCCGAGTTCACGCCGGAGGCGGTCGCCACCGCCTGCGACCTGGACGCCGCCCTGATCCGTACCGTCGCCCGGGAGCTGGCCGCCGCCCCCACCGCGGCCGTCTACGCCCGCATCGGCAGCTGCACCGTCGCGCACGGCACCCTCGCCAGCTGGCTGGTCGACGTCCTCAACGTCCTCACCGGCAACCTCGACCGGCCCGGCGGCGCCCTCTTCCCGCTGGCCGCCACCGCCCCGGCCCCGCGCCCCGCCGGACCGGGCCACGGCTTCGCGCTCGGCCGCTGGCGCTCCCGGGTGAGCGGACACCCCGAGGCCAAGGGCGAACTGCCGCTCGCCGCGCTCGCCGAGGAGATCGACACCGCGACCGCCGAGGGCGAGCCGCTGCGCGCGCTGATCACCGTCGCCGCCAACCCCGTCCTGTCCGCCCCCGACGGCGACCGCCTCGACAAGGCCCTGGCCTCCCTCGACTTCATGGTCAGCGTCGACCCCTACCTGGGCGAGACCGCGCGCCACGCGCACGTCGTACTGCCCCCGCCGCCGCCCGCGCAGAGCCCCCACCACGACTTCGCCCTGAACACCCTCGCCGTCCGCAACCAGGTCCGCTACACCCGCCCGGCCGTCCCCCTGGAACCCGGCCGGATGGCCGAGAGCGAGATCATGGCCCGGCTGATCCTCGCCGTCAGCGGCGGGCACGGGACCGACCCGGCCACCGTCGACGCCACCGCGATCCGGCAGACCCTGGACCGTGCCGTACGCACCCCGCACTCCCCGGCGCACGGCCGCGACCCCGGGGAACTGGCCGCCCTGCTCACCGGCGCCGACGGCCCCGAGCGTCGCCTCGACCTGATGCTCCGCCTCGGCCCCTACGGCGACGGCTTCGGCGCCCGGCCCGGCGGACTGACCCTGGACCGACTCCTCGCCCACCCGCACGGCATCGACCTGGGCCCGCTCCGCCCCCGCCTGCCGCAGCCGCTGAAGACCCGCAGCGGCGCGGTGGAACTGCTGCCCGGCCCGATCGCCGCCGACCTGCCCCGGCTGCGGCGGGCACTGGCCGACCGCCCCGCCGGACTCGTCCTGGTCGGCCGCCGCCACCTGCGCTCCAACAACAGCTGGATGCACAACGTCCCCGCCCTGACCGGCGGCTCCAACCGCTGCACCCTGCACCTCCACCCCGAGGACGCCGCCCGGCTCGGCCTGCGCGACGGGGCGGCCGTACGCGTGAAGGGCGACGGGGGAGAGGTGACCGTCCCCGCCGAGGTCACCGAGGACATCCGGCCCGGCGTGGTGAGCCTGCCGCACGGCTGGGGCCACGACCGCCCCGGCACCCGCCTCGGCCACGCCGCCGGCGATCCCGGCGCCAACGTCAACCAGCTCCTCGACGGCCGTCTGCTCGACCCGCTGTCGGGCAACGCGGTCCTCAACGGCGTGCCGGTCGCGCTGACACCCGTACGGTGACCAGGGGTTTTGCGCTTATTGCTCGCGTGTCAACATCTTGTTAACACCGAGTGGACGCACCTAACGTCGTCGCACCGCCGGTCCCAGGTGGGATGTTCAAGGGCGAACGTTAGGTACTCCACTCATGCTGACCCTCCTCGGCTTCGCCATGATCGCGACCTTCCTGGTCCTGATCATGCTGAAGAAGATGTCCCCGATCGCGGCGCTCGTGCTGATCCCCGCGCTGTTCTGCGTCCTCGTCGGCAAGGGCGCCGAACTCGGCGACTACGTCATCGACGGCGTCTCCAGCCTCGCCCCCACCGCGGCGATGCTGATGTTCGCGATCGTCTACTTCGGCGTGATGATCGACGTCGGACTGTTCGACCCGGTCGTCCGGGCGATCCTGCGGTTCTGCAAGGCCGACCCGATGCGGATCGTCGTCGGCACCGCGCTGCTCGCCGCGATCGTCTCCCTGGACGGCGACGGCTCCACCACCTTCATGATCACGGTGTCGGCGATGTACCCGCTGTACAAGCGGCTGAAGATGAGCCTGGTCGTGATGACCGGCATCGCCGCCATGGCCAACGGCGTGATGAACACGCTGCCCTGGGGCGGCCCCACCGCCCGCGCCGCCACCGCGCTCAAGGTCGACGCCACCGACATCTTCGTCCCGATGATCCCGGCGCTCGCCGTCGGCCTGCTCTTCGTCCTCGTCCTCGCCTACGTGCTCGGCCTGCGCGAGCGCAAGCGGGTCGGCACCCTCACCCTGACCGAGGTGCTGGTGGAGGAGAAGGAGACCGTGCCGGCGGGCGCGGGTGGCGGCGGTACGCAACCCCGGCCGGCGACCGGCGGCACGGTCGGCTCCGACGACTTCCAGGGCCTCGACCCCCACCGCCCCACCCTGCGCCCCGAGCTGTACTGGTTCAACGCGCTGCTCACCGTCGTCCTGCTCACCGCGATGATCATGGAGCTGCTGCCGATCCCGGTGCTGTTCCTGCTCGGCGCCGCGCTCGCGCTCACCGTCAACTTCCCCCACATGCCCGACCAGAAGGCCCGGATCGCCGCCCACGCCGACAACGTCCTCAACGTCTCCGGCATGGTCTTCGCCGCCGCCGTCTTCACCGGCGTCCTGACCGGCACCGGCATGGTCGACCACATGGCCGACTGGCTGGTGGGCGCCATCCCCGACGCCATGGGCCCGCACATGGCCCTCGTCACCGGCGTCCTGAGCCTGCCGCTCACCTACTTCATGTCCAACGACGGCTTCTACTTCGGTGTCCTGCCGGTCCTCGCCGAGGCCGGCCAGGCGCACGGCGTCTCCACCCTGGAGATCGCCCGCGCCTCCATCGTCGGCCAGCCGCTGCACATGTCCAGCCCGCTCGTCCCCGCCGTGTACGTGCTGGTCGGCATGGCCAAGGTCGAGTTCGGCGACCACACCCGGTTCGTGGTGAAGTGGGCCGCCCTGACCTGCCTCGCCGTGCTCGGGTCGGCCGTCCTGTTCGGCATCGTCTGATCCCGGCCCGCCCGTCCAGGAGGAAACGACCATGGTGTCCGGTGGGAACCGCCGCTGGCTGCTCCGCCTCGTCATCGCCTTCTCGTTCGCGCAAGGAGCGGTGTCGATGGCCCGGCCCGCCGTCTCCTACCGGGCCCTCGCGCTCGGCGCCGACGAACGGGCGGTCGGCGTGATCGCGGGCGTCTACGCCCTCCTGCCGCTGTTCGCCGCCGTCCCCCTCGGCCGCCGCACCGACCACGGCCGCTGCGCCCCGCTGCTGCCCGCCGGCGTCGTCCTGATCTCCGGCGGCTGCGTCCTCAGCGGCGTCGCCGGGTCGCTCGGCACGATGGCGCTGTGGAGCGGGGTGATGGGCCTCGGGCACCTGTGCTTCGTGATCGGCGCGCAGTCCCTGGTCGCCCGCCAGTCGGCCCCGCACGAACAGGACCGCAACTTCGGCCACTTCACCATCGGCGCCTCCCTCGGCCAGCTCGTCGGGCCCGTCGCCGCGGGCGCGGTCGTCGACGGCGCCGCCATGGCGCACAGCAGCGCGGTGGCGCTGGTGGCGGCGGGCGCGGGCGGCGCGGTCGCCCTGACCTCGCTGTGGCGCACAGAGGACCGTACGGCGGTCAAGGCGTCCGCCGTGCCGGGCGCCCGCGTCCCGGTGGGCCGCATCCTGCGGGCCCGGGGCGTGCCCGCGGGCATGCTGATCAGCCTCTCCGTGCTCTCCGCGACCGACATCCTCACCGCCTACCTGCCGGTGGTCGGTGAGCACCGGGGCATCGCCCCCTCGGTGATCGGGGTCCTGCTCAGCCTGCGCGCCGCCGCCACCATCGCCTGCCGGCTGGTGCTGACCCCGCTGCTGCGGCTGCTCGGCCGCACCACGCTGCTCACGGTGACCTGTCTGCTGGCCGCCCTGCTCTGCGCGGGCGTCGCGCTGCCGTTGCCGGTCCCGGCGCTGGGCCTGGTCCTCGTGGTCCTCGGCTTCTGCCTGGGCGTCGGCCAGCCGCTGTCCATGACGACGGTGGTCCAGGCCGCCCCCGACGGCGCCCGCTCCACCGCCCTCGCCCTGCGCCTGACCGGCAACCGCCTCGGCCAGGTCGCCGCGCCCGCCGCGGCCGGCCTGATCGCCGGGGTGGCCGGCGTCGCCGCCCCCTTCGTGATGCTGGGCGCCCTGCTCCTGCTCTCCTCGGGCGTCGCCCTGCGCTCCCCGTCCCGTCCCCCGGCGCGGGACGACGGCCCGCCGCCCCCTGAGCGGCCCGCCCCCGGGCGCCCCGCACGCCCCGAGGGCGCCCCCGCCCCGGCCCGGACGCCGGAGCCGGAGGAGTAGCCGAGGGCCGGCGACGCCGCCTTCTGGACCGTTCTCCGCCGTGTCGTCCGGCTTGTTCCCGGGCCGGGTGAGCCGTGCCATGGGAGCGGCCCCTGGTGCCGGAAAACTAACGGCGCTAGTTTGGGGCGCGGACGACGAGGACCGCCGGAAGGAACGCGATGAAGGCACAGGACGGCATGTACATCGACGGCGCCTGGCGACCCGCCCGGAGCCAGGAGACCATCGCGGTCGTGAACCCGGCCGACGAGCAGGTGATCGGCCGGGTCCCGGCCGGGGACGCGCAGGACGTCGACAGCGCCGTGCGGGCAGCCCGCGCCGCCCTGCCGGGCTGGGCCGCCACCCCGCCCGCCGAGCGGGGCGCCCGGCTCGCCGCCCTCCGGGACGTCCTGGTGGCCCGCAAGGACGAGATCGCCGAGACGGTCACCGCGGAACTGGGCGCCCCGCTGAAGTTCTCCGAGGCCGTGCACGCCGGCGCGCCGATCGCCGTGGCCGGCTCCTACGCCGAGCTGGCGGCTACGTACGCCTTCGAGGAGAAGGTCGGCAACTCCACGGTGTACCTGGAGCCGGTCGGCGTGGTCGGCGCCATCACCCCCTGGAACTACCCGCTGCACCAGATCGTCGCCAAGGCCGCCCCGGCGCTCGCGGCGGGCTGCACGGTCGTGCTGAAGCCGGCCGAGGACACCCCGCTGGTCGCCCAGCTCTTCGCGGAGGCGGTGCACGAGGCCGGCGTCCCGGCCGGCGTCTTCAACCTGGTCACCGGGCTCGGCCCGGTCGCCGGGCAGGCCCTCGCCGAACACCCCGGCGTCGACCTGGTCTCCTTCACCGGCTCCACGGCCGTCGGCCGCCGGATCGGCGCGAGCGCCGGCGCCGCCGTCAAGCGGGTCGCCCTGGAACTGGGCGGCAAGTCCGCCAACGTGATCCTGCCCAGCGCCGACCTCGCCAAGGCGGTCAACGTCGGCGTCGCCAACGTGATGTCCAACTCCGGTCAGACGTGCAGCGCCTGGACCCGCATGCTGGTCCACCGCGACCGGTACGACGAGGCCGTCGAACTGGCCGCGGCCGCCGCCGCCAAGTACGGCGACCGGATCGGCCCGGTCGTCAACGACGGGCAGCGCCGGCGGGTGCGCGGCTACATCGAGAAGGGTGTCGCCGAGGGCGCCCGGCTGGTCGCCGGCGGCCCCGACGCCCCGCGCGCACCGGGCTACTACGTCCGGCCGACCGTCTTCGCCGACGTCACCGAGGACATGACCATCGCCCAGGAGGAGATCTTCGGCCCGGTCCTGACGATCCTGCGGTACGAGGACGAGGAGGACGCCCTGCGCATCGCCAACGGCACGGTCTACGGGCTGGCCGGCGCCGTCTGGGCCGGCGACGAGGCGGAGGCGGTCGCCTTCGCCCGCCGGATGGAGACCGGGCAGGTCGACATCAACGGCGGCCGGTTCAACCCGCTCGCCCCGTTCGGCGGGTACAAGCAGTCCGGCGTGGGCCGCGAACTCGGCACGCACGGCCTGGCCGAGTACCTGCAGACCAAGTCCCTTCAGTTCTAGGAGAGTCGTAGTCGTCATGGTTGTCCGCGCCGCCGTCGTACCCGCCATCGGCTCCCCGCTGGAGATCACCGGCATCGAGCTGCCCGACCCCGGTCCCGGCCAGGTCCGGGTCCGGCTCACCGCCGCCGGGGTCTGCCACTCCGACCTGTCCCTGTCCAACGGCACCATGCGGCTGCCGCTGCCCGCCGTCCTCGGCCACGAGGGCGCCGGCACGGTCCTCGCCGTCGGCGAAGGGGTCGAGGGCCTCGCCCCCGGCGCCCCCGTCGTCCTCAACTGGGCCCCGTCCTGCGGCGCCTGCCACCCCTGCTCGCTCGGCGAGGTCTGGCTCTGCGCCGACGCCCTGTCCGGCGCGGCCCGCACGCACGCCCGCCGCTCCGACGACGGCACCGGCCTGCACCCCGGTCTGAACGTCGCCGCGTTCGCCGAGGAGACGGTCGTCGACGCCTCCTGCGTGCTGCCCGCCCCCGAGGGCATCCCGCTCACCGACGCCGCGCTGCTCGGCTGCGCCGTCCTCACCGGCTACGGCGCCGTCCACCACGCGGCCCGGGTCCGCGAGGGCGAGACGGTCGCCGTCTTCGGCGTCGGGGGTGTGGGCCTGGCCACCCTCCAGGCGGCCCGTATCGCCGGCGCCTCGAAGATCGTCGCCGTGGACGTGTCGCCCGAGAAGGAGGAACTCGCCCGCGCCGCCGGCGCCACCGACTACCTCCTCGCCTCCGACACCACCCCCCGCGAGATCCGCGCCCTCACCGGCCGGCAGGGCGTCGACGTGGCCATCGAGTGCGTGGGCCGCGCGACCACCATCCGCACCGCCTGGGAGTCCACCCGGCGTGGCGGCCGGACCACGGTCGTCGGCATCGGCGGCAAGGACCAGCAGGTCACCTTCAACGCCCTGGAGATCTTCCACTGGGGCCGCACCCTGTCCGGCTGCGTCTACGGCAACAGCGACCCCGCCCGCGACCTCCCGGTCATCGCCGACCACGTCCGGGCGGGCCGCCTGGACCTCGGCGCCCTGGTGACCGAGCGCATCGCCCTCGACGGCATCCCGGCCGCCTTCGAGAACATGCTGGCCGGCAAGGGCGGCCGGGCGCTGGTCGTCTTCTAGGCCGTGTCCGTGACGTCCCTCCGTCCGCCCGGGGGCGGGTCACGCGGCGTCCGGTGGGTGCTCCCGCCGTGCCGGACGCGGGCCCTCGTACCGCGCGTACTCGGGACCGTGTCCGGTGCGGCGAGAGTGCGTGCCGGGCGTCACGGGAAGAGCGGGACTTCGCGGACACGGTCAGCGGCGCGCGGGGTGCTCGTGTGGCTCGGCGGGGGGAACGGCGGTGGTGTCCCGCGCCCGGGACCGGGACACCGCCACCCCCGCCAGGCACAGCGCCCCGCCCGCCAGCGTCAGCGCCCCCGGCACCTCGCCCAGCGCCGGCCATGACATCAGCACGACCAGCGCGGGCACCGCGTACGTCGTCGCCCCCATCCGCCCGGCGGTCGTACGGGCCAGCGCGTAGGCCCATGTCGTGAAGGCCAGCGCGGTCGGGAAGACGCCCAGGCAGACCATGGTGAGCGTGGCGGACAGGGGCGCGCCGGCGGCCTCGTGCGCCAGCTGCCCGGCGAACGGCAGGCAGACCACCGCGCCGATCGCGCACCCCCACGTCGTCACCTGGAGGGCGCTCGCCCGGCCCAGGGCCGGCTTCTGGGCGACGACCCCGGCGGCGTACGCCACGGCCGCCAGCAGGCACAGCACCACCCCGAGCGGCGAGGCGCCGCCCCCGCCCGACATGGACAGCCCCACGGTCACCGCCCCGGCGAACGACACCGCCATCCCGGCCGGCAGCCGCGGCGGCATCACATCCCCGAGCAGGCGCGAGGCGAGCAGCGCCATCAGCAGCGGCCCGACGTTCACCACCAGCGCGGCGGTGCCCGCGTCGACCTCCCGCTCGCCCCAGTTCAGGGCGACCGTGTAGAAGCCGGACCAGAGCACGCCCGACAGCGCGATGCCCCGCCAGGCCGACCGCGGCGGCAGCCCCTCCCGCCGCACCAGGCAGATCAGCCCCAGCACCACCACCCCGGAGAGCAGCCGGCCGAGCGCCAGCGCGCCGGGGGAGTACACCTCGCCCGCGCTGCGGATGGCGACGAAGGCCGAGGCCCACAGGACGACGGTGACGGTGGCGGCACCGGCGGCGAGCAGCCCGGCACGGCGGGACACGGCGGGTTTCATCGGGCTCCGGAAAGGTGTTGTGGTGCGGTCAGCGCAGTGCCGCCGCGTCGATACCGAACAGCTCGGACAGCGCGCGGTCGCCCGCCGCCGTCACCTTCACCGCCCGTTCGCTGCCGATGCGCACGCACCAGCCCGCGTCCAGGGCGTGCCGGCACAGGGCCGCGCCCGCCACCCCGGCCAGGTGCGGCCGGCGCTCGGTCCAGTCCAGACAGCCGCGGGCCAGCGGACGGCGTCCGGTGCGGGCGAGCGGGATGCCATGGGCGTCGAACCAGGCCAGCCCCGGGTCGGTGAGCGCGAACCCGGTGTCCTGCCGCAGCAGGCCAAGCCCGGTCAGCGCGTCGGTCACCGCGATCCCGAGCCGCCCGGCGAGATGGTCGTAGCAGGTCCGCGCGCGGGCCATCGCCGACCCGGCGCCGGCGGCGGCCAGGGTGCGCGGACGCCGCGCCGCCCCGGGCGCGACCTGCGCGGCCAGGTCCTCCACGAGCTGGGCGACCCGGTCGTCGGCCAGCCGTACGTACCGGTGCCGCCCCTGCCGCTCCTCGGCCAGCAGACCGCCCGCGACCAGCTTGCCGAGGTGCTCGCTGGCCGTGGACGCGGCGACCCCCGCGTGCCGGGCCAGCTCCCCGGCGGTCCACGCCCGCCCGTCGAGCAGCGCCAGCAGGCAGGCCGCCCGCGTCTCGTCGGCGAACAGCCCGGCCAGCCGCGCCAGCCCGGCCGCACCGGGGTCCTTGGTGGTCATGCGTCCCAGGATGCGGCACGGACCGTTCGGCGGGCACCGAAGGGTCCGGGAGACGGCACGCCCGGGACCGAGAGGGGAAAATGGAACAAAACGGCACGATGTCCTCTTGACGGGAAGAAGCTCAGGAAACCCGGACCGAGGTCCCGGACAGGAAGCGTGACGGCGGACATGGACGTACGACAGGACACTTCGGACACGGCGGACACGGGGGACACGGCGCACGACGTGCGGCACCGGAACAACGTCACGGTGACCGGCGACCCCGACGGCCCGGTGGTGGTCCTGGCCCACGGCTTCGGCTGCGACCAGCAGATGTGGCGGCTGGTGGTGCCCCGGCTGGCCGAGCGGCACCGGGTGGTCCTGTTCGACTACGTCGGCTCCGGCCGGTCCGACCCGGCGGCCTGGGACGCGGACCGGTACGCCTCGCTGGAGGGCTACGCCCAGGACGTGGTCGACGTGCTGCGCGAGCTGGACCTGGAGCGGGTGACCTTCGTCGGGCACTCGGTGAGCGCGATGGCCGGCGTCCTGGCCGCCCGCATGGCCCCGGACCGCATCGCGGCCCTGGCCCTGGTCACCCCGTCCCCGCGCTACCTCGACGACGACGGATACCGCGGCGGCTTCACCCAGGAGGACATCCGGGAACTGCTCGCCTCGCTGGAGTCGAACTACCTCGGCTGGTCCTCCGTGATGGCCCCGGTCGTCATGGGCAACCCCGACCGCCCGGAGCTGGGGCAGGAGTTGACCGACAGCTTCTGCGCCACCGACCCGGCGATGGCCCGGGTCTTCGCCCGCACGACGTTCCTCTCCGACAACCGCGGGGACCTGGCCGGGGTGAAGGTGCCGACCCTGATCCTGGAGTGCGCCGAGGACGCCCTCGCCCCCCGGGGCGTCGGCGCCTTCGTGCAGGCCCGCGTCCCCGGCTCCCGCCTGGTCACCCTGGACGCCACCGGCCACTGCCCGCAGCTCAGCGCCCCCGAGGCCACGGCCGACGCCCTGCTCGACTTCCTGGACCGCGCCCGTGACGCCCGCCCCGGGACCTGACCGGGAACCGGCGCCCGCACCCGGCCCCTGCGCGGACAGCGCCGAGGAACTCTACGAGACCGCCCCCTGCGGTTTCCTCTCCACGGCCATGGACGGCACCATCACCAAGATCAACGGGACGCTGCTGCGCTGGCTCGGCCGGGACCGGGCCGGCACGGTGGGCCGGGCCCGGTTCAGCGACCTGCTCACCACGGGCGGCCGGCTGTACCACGAGACCCACTTCGCCCCGCTGCTGAGCATGCGCGGTGAGATCGGCGGCATCGCCCTGCAGATGCGCACCGCGACCGGCGACCGCCTGCCCGTGCTGGTCTCCGCCGCCGTCAGGTACGCCGCCGACGGCACACCCGCGCTGGTCCACTTCACCGTCTTCGACGCCGCCGACCGGCGCACCTACGAGGAGGAGCTGCTGCGCCGCAGGGCCGCCGCCGACGAGGCCCGCGACCTGGCCGAGGCGGCGCTGCGGGAGGCGGAGGAGGCCCGCGCCCGCTCCGAGGCCGACCGCAGCCGGCTGACCGACGCCCTCGCCGTGCTCCAGCAGGCCCTGCTCCCCGCCGAACTGCCCACCGTGCCCGGCCTGGACGTCGCCTCGTACTACTACACGGCCTCGCCCGACCGGCTCGGCGGCGACTTCTACGACCTGTTCGCCCTGGACGCCCGCCGCTGGGCGTTCTTCCTCGGCGACGTCACCGGCAAGGGCCCGAGGGCCGCCGCCGTCACCTCGCTGACCCGCTACACGCTGCGCGCGGCCGTCTTCCAGGAGTCCGACCCGGCCGGCGCCCTGACCACCCTCAACGCCGTCCTGTACGACCGCTACGGCGCCGACGCCGACCCCCGCCACTGCACGGCGGTCGTCGGCGTCGTCGAACCCGACCCGGAGCGGGGGCGCGCCACGGTCCGCCTCGCCTCCGGCGGCCACCCGCCGCCCCTGCTGCTGCGCGCGGCCGGGCCGGTCGGCACGGCGGACCGGGCGGAGTGCGTGCTCATGCCCGGCGGCATGCTGGCCGGCGCCCTGCCCGACGCCTCCTTCACCCCGGCCACCGCCACCCTGGGCCCCGGCGACACCCTGCTCCTCTACACCGACGGCCTCACCGAGGCCCGCCTCGGCCCCGGCCGCACCGACCTGTACGGCGAGGAGCGCCTCCGGGACTTCCTCGCGCGGCAGACCTCCACGGCACCCGAGGACCTGGTCGCCGCCGTCGCCGCCCTGCTGGAGAAGCTCGGTGACGGCGTGGACGACGACACCGCCCTGCTCGCCCTGGGCACCCCGCTCAGTCCTGAGTGACCTGCTCGTACTGCTGGGCCAGCCCGTCCAGCAGGGCCGCGAGGCCCGTCTCGAAGGCCCGCTCGTCGATCTTCTCCTGCTGCTCGGCCAGCCGGTGGGCCTGCTGGAGGTGGGGGTAGTCGGCGGGGTCGTAGGCGCCGGGCTCGGCGGGAAAGCCGCCGGCGAAGGAGCCGAGCGCGGAGCCCATGACGAAGAACCGCATCAGCGCGCCGATCGAGGTGGCCTGGGCCGGCGGCCAGCCCGCCTCGACCATCGCGCCGTAGACGGCGTCCGCCAGGCGCAGGGCGGCCGGACGGCGGCCGGGGCCGTGGGCCAGGACCGGGACGATGTTGGGGTGGTCGCGCAGGGCCGCCCGGTAGGAGACGGCCCAGTCGTGCAGGGCGGTCCGCCAGGGCCGGCCGTCCTCGAACATCGACAGGTCGACCTGGCCGCTCACCGAGTCGGCGACCGCCTCCAGGATCTCGTCCTTGGTGCGGAAGTGGTTGTAGAGGGAGGGGCCGCTGACGCCCAGCTCGGCCGCGAGCCGGCGGGTGGAGACGGCGGCGAGGCCCTCCGCGTCCACCAGCGCGCGGGCCGCCGCGACGATCCGGTCGGTGCTGAGCAGGGGCTTGCGCGGTCGGGCCATGGCGCACATAGTAGGGCTGCGACAAGAAACTAGCAGTGCTAATTTATAACTGTGGACCTGTGAGGTGGCGCGGCATGAACCTGGAGCTCGGCGAGGAACAGACCGCCGTCCGGCAGCTGGCCCGGGACTTCGTCGACCGCGAGATCGCTCCGCACGTGGTGGCCTGGGACCGCGCCGAGGAGGTCGACCGGGGCATCGTCAAGAAGCTCGGCGAGGTCGGCTTCCTCGGCCTGACGATCGACGAGGAGTACGGCGGCTCCGGCGGCGACCACCTCGCGTACTGCCTGGTCACCGAGGAGCTGGGGCGCGGTGACTCCTCCGTGCGCGGCATCGTCTCCGTCTCCCTCGGCCTGGTCGCCAAGACCATCGCCGCCTGGGGCGACGAGGAGCAGAAGCGCCGCTGGCTGCCCGGTCTGACCTCCGGCGCGTACGTCGGCTGCTTCGGCCTCACCGAGCCCGGCACGGGCTCGGACGCCGGGAACCTCTCCACCCGCGCGGTCCGCGACGGCGACGACTACGTGATCAACGGCACCAAGATGTTCATCACCAACGGAACCTGGGCCGACGTCGTCCTGCTCTTCGCCCGCTCCACCGACGCCCCCGGTCACAAGGGCGTCTCCGCCTTCCTGGTCCCCGCCGACACGCCGGGCCTGTCCCGCCGTACGGTCCACGGCAAGCTCGGGCTGCGCGGCCAGGCCACCGCCGAACTGGTCCTGGAGGACGTCCGCGTCCCCGCCTCCGCGATGCTCGCCCCCGAGGGCAAGGGCTTCTCGGTCGCCATGTCGGCCCTCGCCAAGGGCCGGATGTCGGTCGCGGCCGGCTGTGTCGGCATAGCCCAGGCCGCGCTGGACGCGGCCGTGAGGTACGCGGGCGAGCGGGAGCAGTTCGGCAAGTCCATCGCCCACCACCAGCTCGTCCAGGAACTGCTCAGCGACATCGCCGTCGACGTGGACGCCGCCCGGCTGCTGACCTGGCGGGTCGCCGACCTGATCGACCGCGGGCAGCCCTTCGCCACCGAGTCCTCCAAGGCCAAGCTGTTCGCCTCCGAGGCCGCCGTGCGCGCCGCCAACAACGCCCTCCAGGTCTTCGGCGGCTACGGCTACATCGACGAGTACCCGGCGGGCAAGCTGCTGCGCGACGCCCGCGTGATGACCCTCTACGAGGGCACCAGCCAGATCCAGAAGCTGGTCATCGGGCGCGCGCTGACGGGCGTATCGGCGTTCTGAGTACCCGAGCTGAGTACACCGGCGGATGTGGCCGCGGCCGCGTCCGCCGACCCTTGTCCCCATGAGTGAGACACCGGTCAAGCAGCAGAGCACCGCCGCCTTCTACGGGCAGGCCGTCGCGTCCTTCGCGGTCGCCATCGTCGCCACCGCCATCGGCATCTTCAACCTGGAGGCCGACGCCTGGGTGCGGGCCTTCCTCGGGATCGCCGTCCTGTACCTGGTCACCTCCGCCTTCACCCTCGCCAAGATCATCCGGGACCGCCAGGAGGCCGGCCAGATCGTCAGCCGCGTCGACCAGGCCAGGGTCGAGCAGCTCCTCGCCGCGCACGACCCCTTCCAGAAGCTCTGAGCCCACGGGGCACTCTAAGCGCCCGCTCAGCTTCGGCGGTATGGTGGAGCTCCTGTCACCGAGAGGGGCGTGTACGGCGATGAGTACGGCGGAGGAGACCAGGGGCGGCGACACCGAGCCCTGGAGCGAGGTCACCCCTGACGCGGCCCGGCGGCTGCTGATCGCCGCCGTGGAGGCCTTCGCCGAGCGCGGCTACCACGCCACCACCACCCGGGACATCGCCGGCCGGGCCGGGATGAGCCCGGCCGCGCTCTACATCCACTACAAGACCAAGGAAGAGCTGCTCCACCGCATCAGCCGGATCGGTCACGACCGGGCGCTGGACATCCTGCGCACGGCGGCCCGCGGCGAGGGCGGCCCCGCCGAGCGCCTCGCCGACGCCGTCAGCTCCTTCGTCCGCTGGCACGCCGGCCGGCGCACCACCGCGCTGGTGGTGCAGTACGAGCTGGACGCGCTGGGCCCCGAGGCCCGCGCGGAGATCGTCGCGCTGCGCCGGCAGTGCGACGCCGAGGTGCGCGGCATCATCGAGGACGGCGTCGCCACGGGCGAGTTCGAGGTGCTCGACCTCAAGGGCACCACACTGGCGGTGCTCTCGCTCTGCATCGACGTGGCCCGCTGGTTCAACGTCGACGGGCCCCGCACCCCCGACGAGGTCGGCGCGCTCTACGCCGACCTCGTGCTGCGCATGGTGGGCGCGAAGGCCCCGGCCGCGGCTCAGAAGTAGTAGCGGGAGACCGACTCCGCGACGCACACCGGCTTCTCGCCGCCCTCGCGCTCCACCGTGAAGGCGACCGTGACCTGGACGCCGCCCTCCACGTCCTGGGCGCCGCTGAGGGTGGCCGTGGCGCGCAGCCGCGAGCCGACCGGCACGGGGGCGGGGAAGCGGACCTTGTTCGTCCCGTAGTTGACGCCCATCGTCACGCCTTCGACGGCGAGCAGCTGAGGCCCGAAGAGGGGGAGCAGGGACAGGGTCAGATAGCCGTGGGCGATCGTGGTGCCGAAGGGTCCCGCGGCGGCCTTCTCCGGGTCCACGTGGATCCACTGGTGGTCGCCGGTCGCCTCCGCGAACAGGTCGATCCGCTTCTGGTCGACCTCCAGCCAGTCGGTGTACCCCAACCGCTCGCCCACCGCCGCCTTCAGCTCGTCGGCGGAGGTGAAGATCCTCGGCTCTGCCATGTCCCGGCCTCCCGCATAGGTCATCTCTAAGCAACTGCTTAGCATGGTCGGCCGTGCGGCCCCTGTCAACGGACCCGTCCGTGGGCGGGGTGGGTAGGCTCGGGGGAGTGCCCCAGATCCCAGAGAAGGTCCACGAGCTGACGGTCGGCCAGCTCGCCGCGCGCAGCGGCGCCGCCGTCTCCGCCCTGCACTTCTACGAGTCCAAGGGCCTGATCCGCAGCCGCCGCACCTCGGGCAATCAGCGCCGGTACTGCCGTGACACCCTGCGCCGGGTCGCGTTCATCCGCGCGGCCCAGCGGGTCGGCATCCCGCTGGCGACGATCCGGGAGGCGCTCGCCGAGCTGCCCGAGGAGCGCACCCCGACGCGGGACGACTGGGCCCGCCTCTCGGAGGCGTGGCGCGCGGAGCTGGACGAGCGCATCAAGCAGCTCAACCGGCTGCGGGACCACCTCACCGACTGCATCGGCTGCGGCTGCCTCTCCCTGGACACCTGTGTGCTCTCCAACCCGGACGACGTCTTCGGCGAACGCCGGGCCGGCTCCCGGCTGATGGTGGAACGGGGGCGGAAGGGGGCGGACGGAGCCTAGAGGGCCTGTCGTTCGGATTACGCCGGTGAGCGGGGCCCGGCATGCGCACCTGCCGCGTTGTCGTCACTCGCCGACGCTCCGCGTCGACTCCCTCCTCCGCCTCGCATCCGCGCGCACCAGGCCCCGCTCACCGGCGCGAGGAAGAGGCAGCCGATTCCCCGCGACCTGATCCCAACGACAGGCCCTAAGACTGCCGCGCGCGGGCGGCGTGCCACTCGGCGAGGCCGGCGGCGACCAGCTCCGCGTTGGACGCGGCCCGCCGGCCGTCCGGCAGGACCAGGGTGTCCTCCAGGCCGATACGGGTGGCCAGGCCGAGCCGTCCGGCCAGCCGGAGCACCGGCCAGGCGCCGCCCTCCTCGCCGTGCAGCAGCACCGGGCGGCCGTGCGCGGGGCCGAGCGCGGACAGCAGCGACCGGGCGGCGCCGGGCGCGGTCGCCGGGTCGGTCTCCGTGACCTCGGCGAGCACCCGCAGCACCCTCGGGCCCAGGGGCGAGCGGGCGAACCGCTCCGCGCCGTCCGTCCCGGACCAGATGCCCGCCTCCACCCCGACGCCCCGCTCCAGCAGGGCGGCGGCGACCTGTTCGGCGCCCGGCTCGTGCCAGTTGACGGAGGCGTGGTCGGGCAGCGCGGTCCAGCTCCGTACCCGCCGCTCCCGCCCGGCCGGCTCCGGTTCCGCCCAGGCGCCGGTGGTCACCCCCACCGGCACGCCGGGCACCCGCGCCCGTACCGCCTCCAGGGTCACCGCCAGCACGCGCGCCGACAGGGTGTCCCGCCCGCAGGGCGTCTTCGGATGCAGATGCACATCGCTAGCCCCGGCCCCCACCGCCCCCTCGGCGGCATCGGCCAACGCCTCCACGGACAGAGGCACCACACCCCCGTCCCCGGCCCCCCGCCCCCCGTTCAGACAAACCTGCACCATGCCGGCCCTCTCCCGTCGGGGCTGCGGACCACAACGCACTCCCCCGCACGATGGCGGACACCCGCAACCACCATCCAGGGGCGCGGGGAACCGCGCGACCAACCACCCACCACGCACCCGCACGAGGGCAGACGACCGCAACCATCACTGGGGGACGCGGGGAACCGCGCGACCAGCCACCCCCCCGGCACCCGCCGACGATGCGGCAGCCCCCCCGCACCCGCCGACGATGCGGCAGCCCCCCGCACCCCCCCCGGCCCCATCCGCCTACGCCGAAACCAACAACCGCCCCCTCCGGATCGCCGCAAGCGCATCCCCCGTCAGCACCGGCCGCGGCACCAGAATCCCGCAATCCGCACAGACCGGTCCCGCCGACGGCTCATGATCCAGCCCGTACTTCCACACCAGCCGCTCACCCTCACACACCGGACACGCCACCCCCGGCTCCCGCTCCAGCGCGGCGATCAGCCGGCGCAGCACCTCGGCCAGCGGCTCACGCGGATGCAGCCCCGGGTCGTCGCACCACGCCACACCGAAGCCGCCCCAGGTCAGCCGATGCCAGTCGTCCACACTGCCCGGCCGGCGCAGCCCGTCGTGCTTCTCCTTCCGGCGGCGCTCGGCGAACTCCACCTCATAGGCGAGCCACACCGTCCGCGCCTGCTCCAACTCCTCCAGCGCGCCCACCAGCCGCGCCGGGTCGGGGGACCTGTCCTCCGGTCCGAACCCCCATCGGGAGCACAGATGGTCCCAGGTCGCCCTGTGTCCGTAAGGGGCGAACCGCTCAAGGCACTTACGCAGCGAGTAGCGCCGCAGCGCCAGGTCGGACCGCGGATCGCGGACCTGTCTCGCCAGACTCCGGAAACCGGCCATCGCCCTGCACCTCCGTCACACCTGCACCTGCTGTTCCGGTCACTTCGGCGTCGTCGCACGGACGTCGCCGAGTAGACGTATCGACTCGCGATCCGGCTCCATCCGATCCCTGATGGCACCCATAACCGAACCGAACCACCGGCCGAACCACCTCCCGATCCGCTTCCCGAGTCGACCCCCGCGGCCTGTGAGCCCGCTGTGCCGACGCCGAGAAGTGACGCGTGTTCATCTTCTAACCCGGGAATACCGGCGGTAACATCCGGCCCGTCCCCGTCGGGAGGAGCTGCCCCATGTCACGGCGCATCCCACGCACGGCCTTCGACGCACTGAGAACTCCCCGCGGAATCCACGGGTTCCTGAAGGGCGCATCCCTATGCGCCCTCATTGCCGGTCTTTTGTCACCGCTTTCCCCGGCCGTGGCGGCCGGCGCGGACCGGGACGGCCCCCCGGCCGTCACCGCCGCGGCCGACGACCACTGCGGCGGACAGTGTTCCGACATCCTGCCGCCCGGCCAGAACGGCAACGCCACCCTCGCCCAGATCCTGCTCAACCAGGCCTTCGGCACCCAGCCCGCGCACGCCGAGGACCAGCTCGGCCCCTACGCGAACCTCGCCACCGGCTACCCGTCGCTCACCGGCGACACGATCAACTCGTTCTTCAACGACGCCTCCTTCGGCGTCCCCGCCGACCAGGTCGCCTCCACCGTCCGCCCGGCCGGCCGCACCGACGTCACCATCGTCCGCGACAAGAAGACCGGTGTGCCGCACATCAGCGGCACCACCCGCTACGGCACCGAGTTCGGCGCCGGTTACGCCGCCGCCCAGGACCGCCTCTGGCTGATGGACCTCTTCCGGCACGTCGGCCGCGGCGAACTGACCTCCTTCGCGGGCGGCGCCCCCGCCAACCAGGGCCTGGAGCAGCAGTTCTGGCGCAGCGCCCCCTACACCGAGGCCGAACTCCAGGCCCAGATCGACAGCGCCGCCGCCAAGGCCGGCGCGCGCGGCGCCCAGGCCCTGGCCGACGTGGAGGCGTACCTCGCCGGCGTCAACGCCTACATCGACGCCTCCGACAAGGCCCGCACCTTCCCCGGCGAGTACGTCCTCACCGGCCACAAGGACGCGATCACCAACGCCGGCACCATCGAGCACTTCGAACCCGCCGACCTGGTCGCCCTCGCCTCGGTCATCGGCGCCCTGTTCGGCTCCGGCGGCGGGGGCGAGGTGAACAACGCCCTGTCCCTGCTGGCCGCCCAGCAGAAGTACGGCGTCGCCGAGGGCACCAAGGTCTGGGAGTCCTTCCGGCAGCGCAACGACCCCGAGGCCGTGCTCACCGTACGGGACGGCAGCTTCCCGTACCTCACCCCGCCCGCCGACCCGCAGGGCCGGGCCCTGCCCGACGCCGGGTCGGTGACGGCGGAACCGCTCGTGTACGACCGTACGGGCAGCGCCACCGCACAGCCCGCCGCCACCGATCTCTCCTCCGCCCGGCGCGGCATGTCCAACGCCCTCGTCGTCAGCGGCGAGCACACCGCGAGCGGCCACCCCGTCGCCGTCTTCGGGCCGCAGACCGGCTACTTCGCCCCGCAGCTGCTGATGCTCCAGGAGATCCAGGGCCCCGGCCTCAGCGCCCGCGGCGCCTCCTTCGCAGGCCTGAGCATGTACGTCGAGCTGGGCCGCGGCCAGGACTACGCGTGGAGCGCGACCACGTCCGGGCAGGACATCATCGACACCTACGCGGTCGAGCTGTGCCAGGACGACGTCCACTACCTCTACCGCGGCACCTGCGTCCCCATGGAGAAGGTCGAGCGGAAGAACGCCTGGACCCCGACCGTGGCCGACGGCACCGCCGCCGGTTCGTACACCATGCGGGTCTGGCGCACCGAGTACGGTCCCGTCGAGTACCGCGCGACCGTCGGCGGCAAGAAGGTCGCCTACACCTCGCTGCGCTCCTCCTTCCTGCACGAGGCCGACTCCATCATCGGCTTCCAGATGCTGAACGACCCCGACCACGTCAAGGGCCCGGAAGGCTTCCGCAGCGCGGTCCAGCACATCAACTACACCTTCAACTGGTTCTACGCCGACGCCGAGCGGACCGCGTACTACAACAGCGGCGACAACCCGGTCCGGGCGGACGGCGTCGACGCCGACTTCCCCGTCTGGGCACGCCCCGCGCGCGAGTGGCGGAACTGGGACCCGGCGGCCAACACCGCCGCCTACACCCCCGCGTCCGCCCATCCGCAGTCGACCGGCCAGGACTACTACGTCTCCTGGAACAACAAGGTGGCCCGGGACTACTCGACGGCCTCCTGGGGCGACGGCTCCGTGCACCGCGGGAACCTGCTCGACGACCGGGTGCGCGCACTGGTCGAACGGGGCGGGGTGACCCGCGCCGCGCTCGTCAGGGCCATGGCCGAGGCGGGGCTGACCGACCTCCGGGCCGAGGACGTCCTGCCGGACCTGCTGAAGGTGATCGACACCGCTCCGGTCGCCGACTCCGCCACCCAGGCGGCCGTCGACCGGCTCCGGGCGTGGCTGACCGCCGGCGGCAGACGCACCGTCACCTCGGCGGGTGCGAAGACGTACGCGCACGCCGACGCCGTACGGATCATGGACGCCTGGTGGCCACTGCTGGTGAAGGCGGAGTTCGCCCCGGGCCTCGGCACCGAGCTGTACACGGCCCTCACCGCCAACCTGCCCGTCGACGAGTCCCCGTCCGCCGCGCACGGCCCCACCGGCGCCCACGCCGGCAGCGCCTTCCAGTACGGCTGGTGGAGCCACGTCGACAAGGATCTGCGGGCGGTGCTGGGGGAGCCGGTCAGCGGTCCGCTCGCCCGTGCCTACTGCGGCGGCGGTGACCGGGCGGCCTGCCGGGACGTGCTGCTCACCACCCTGAAGGAGGCGGCGGCGAAGACGCCCGCACAGGTCTACCCCGGCGACGACAACTGCGCCGCGGGCGACCAGTGGTGCGCGGACGCGGTCGTCCACCGCACCCTGGGCGGCATCAAGCACGGCCCGATCGCCTGGCAGAACCGGCCGACCTACCAGCAGGTGGTGGAGTTCACCTCCCGACGCTGACGGCAGAAGGGGGGCCGTCGGTGACCCGTCGGCCCCCCACGTCAGCGGTGGACGAGGTACCGCTCCCGCACCCGCCGGAACGCCGCCAGGTCCGCCCGCCAGCCCGCCACCACCTCGTCGGTGTCCGCGCCCGCGTCGATCATCGTGCGCACCCGCGCGGAGCCGGTCAGCTTGTCGATCCACCGGTCGGACCGCCAGGCGAACCCGTCCCAGACCCGCTTCGCCGTCACCAGCAGCGCGATCCCCGTCCGCACCGGATCGAACACCTCGCGGTCGTGCACATGGAGCTGCACACCCCCGACCGTCGTCCCCTGGAACTTGGAGAAGGCGGGCGCGAAGTACGCCTCCCGGAACCGCACCCCCGGCAGCTCCAGCCCGTTCACCGCCGCCGCCCACGCCCCGTCGACGCCCTCCGCGCCCAGCAGTTCGAAGGGCCGGGTGGTGCCCCGCCCCTCGGAGAGGTTCGTGCCCTCGAACAGACAGGTCCCGGCGTACACCAGGGCCGTCCCGGGCGTCGGCATGTTGGGGCTGGGCGGCACCCACGGCAGTCCGGAGGCGTCGTAGAAGTCCGACCGCCGCCAGCCGGTCATCGGCACGGTGTCCAGGGTGACGGGGGTCGTCAGGAACTCCCCGTTGAACAGTTGCGCCAGCTCCACCACCGTCATGCCGTGCGCCTGGGCGATCGGCCTCCGCCCGACGAAGGTGGCGAACTCCTCGTGCAGCACCGGCCCCAGCGCGGCCCGCCCGGTCACCGGGTTCGGCCGGTCCAGGACCACGAACCGCTTCCCCGCCAGCGCGGCGGCCTCCATGCAGTCGTACAGCGTCCAGATGTACGTGTAGAAGCGCGCGCCCACGTCCTGGATGTCGAAGACGACGGTGTCCACGCCGGACGCGGTGAACACGTCCGCGAGCGGCTGCCCGCTCTTCAGGTAGGTGTCGTAGACCGGCAGTCCGGTCGCCGGGTCGTCGTACCGGCCCTCGGAGCCGCCGGCCTGCGCGGTGCCCCGGAAGCCGTGCTCGGGGCCGAAGACGGCGGTGAGCCGGACCCGGTCGTCGGCGTGCAGGACGTCCACGACGTGGCGGGCGTCCCGGGTGATGCCGGTCGGGTTGGTGACGACGCCGACCCGGTCGCCGTCGAGCAGCGCGTACCCGTCGGCGGCCAGCCGTTCGAAGCCGGTCCGCAGCCGTCGCCCGCCGTGCGCGGGCACCCCTTCCGCGGTCCCGGAACCGGCCGCCACCGCGGCCGCCGTCGTCGTGGCGAGCAGCGTACGTCGCGAGAGTGTCATGTACGCGCACGCTAGCGCCCGCCCGGGTCCGGCGGAACGATCCGGGCCGGACGCCGCGCGGGCGACCGCGGCGGAACCGGGACGGAACCGCGGCGGAACCGGCGGGCGGGCGCGGCATACCGCTCCGCACCCCTTTCCGCAGCACATACCGACTGGTTAGTCTGTCGTCGCCCGATAGCGTCGCGTCGAAGGAGACCGATCGTGGAAGCCGTGCAGGACGCCCGTGTCGTCGTCACCGGAGCGGGGGGCGGCATCGGAGCCGCGCTGGCCCGCCGCTTCGCCGCCGAGGGCGCCCGTGTCGTCGTCAACGACCTGGACGCCGCGAAGGCGAAGGCGGTCGCCGACGACATAGGCGGCATCGCGGTACCGGGCGACGCCTCGGCCGTCGTCGACGAGGCCCGCGAGGCGCTCGGCGGCACGGTCGACGTGTACTGTGCCAACGCGGGCGTCGGCTCCGGCGGCACCGAGGCCGCCGACGAGTCCGTCTGGGCACTGGCCTGGGACGTCAACGTCATGGCCCACGTCCGCGCCGCCCACGCCCTGCTGCCCGACTGGCTGGAGCGCGGCCGGGGCCGGTTCGTCTCGACCGTGTCGGCCGCCGGACTGCTCACCATGATCGGCGCCGCCCCCTACAGCGTCACCAAGCACGGCGCCTACGCCTTCGCCGAGTGGCTGTCGCTGACCTACCGCCACCGCGGCGTCACGGTGCACGCCATCTGCCCGCAGGGCGTGCGCACCGACATGCTCACCGCAAGCGGCAGCGCCGGCGAACTCGTCCTCACCCCGACCGCGATCGAGCCGGAGGACGTGGCCGACGCCCTGTTCAAGGGCATCGAGGAGGACCGCTTCCTGATCCTGCCGCACCCCGAGGTCGCCGCGTACTACCAGGCACGCGCCGCCGAGCCGGACCGCTGGCTGCGCGGCATGAACCGGCTCCAGCGCCAGTGGGAGGAGGGGAACGCCCGATGACCGCCGCCCGTTCCCGGTACGCCGCCAAGCCCTGGCTGGACCTCCTCACCGACGCCCAGAAGGCCCCGCTGCACCCCGGCACCTCCCTGGTGCACGCCCTGCGCCGGGCCGTCGCCGACACCCCCGACCGCACCTTCCTCGCCTACTTCGACGGCCGCCTCACCTACCGCGAGGCCGACGAGCTGAGCGACTCGGTCGCCGGTCACCTCGCCGCCCGCGGCCTGGCCCGCGGCGACCGGGTCGCCGTGATCCTCCAGAACTCCCCGCACTTCGTGCTCGCCGTCCTCGGCGCCTGGAAGGCGGGCGGCGTGGTGGTCCCGGTCAACCCCATGTACAAGGCGGGCGAGGTCGGCCACGTCCTGCGCGACGCCGAGGCCGCCGCGCTGATCTGCTCCGACCGGGCCTGGGCGGCGTATCTGCGCGAGACGGCCGCCGGCTCCCCGGTGCGGATCGCGCTCACCGCGTGCGAGCTGGACTTCCAGACCCGCGGCGACACCCGCGTCCTGGCCTTCGAGCGGCAGCCCGCCCCCGACGCCGAGGACCTCACCGCGGTGGCCCGCGCCGGACACCCGGCCCCCGCCGACCGCGACCCGGCCGCCGGCGACACCGCGCTGATCAGCTACACCTCCGGCACCAGCGGCACCCCCAAGGGCGCCACCAACACCCACCGCAACATCATGTACAACGCCGAGCGGCAGCGCACCGGCCTCGGCCTGCCCGAGGCGCCGGTCTACTTCGCGCTGGCGCCGCTGTTCCACATCACCGGCCTGGTCTGCGAGTTCGGTGCCTGCCTGAACAGCGGGGGCACGCTGGTCCTCGCCTACCGCTTCGAGGCGGGCGTCGTCCTCGACGCGTTCGCCGAGCACCGCCCGCACTACACCGTCGGCCCGTCCACCGCCTTCATGGCCCTGGCCGCCCACCCCGGCGTCACCCGCGACCACTTCGCCTCCTTCACCGTGCTCTCCTCCGGCGGCGCCCCGCTGCCGCCCGCCCTGGTGGAGAAGTTCCGCGCCGGCCTCGGCCCGTACATCCGCAACGGCTACGGCCTCACCGAGTGCACCGCCCCCTGCGCCTCCGTACCGCCCCACCTGGAGGCACCCGTCGACCCGGGCTCCGGGACCCTCGCGGTCGGCGTGCCCGGACCCGAGACGGTCGTCCGCGTCCTCGACGACCTGGGCGAGGAGGTCCCCTTCGGCGAGCAGGGCGAGATCGTGGTCAGCGGCCCCCAGGTCGTCCCCGGCTACTGGCGCCGCCCCGACGCCACCGCCGAGACCTTCCCCGGCGGCGAACTGCGCACCGGCGACATCGGCTTCATGGACGAACGGGGCTGGCTGTACGTCGTCGACCGCAAGAAGGACATGATCAACGCGTCCGGCTTCAAGGTCTGGCCGCGCGAGGTCGAGGACGTCCTCTACACCCACCCGGCGGTCCGCGAGGCCGCCGTCGTCGGCGTGCCCGACGGGTACCGCGGGGAGACGGTCAAGGCGTACATCAGCCTCCGCCCCGGCGCCGAGGCCGACCCCGAGACGCTCGCCGCGTACTGCGGGGAGAGACTGGCAGCGTACAAGTACCCGCGTCAGGTGGAGATCCTGCCCGAGCTGCCGAAGACGGCGAGTGGCAAGATCCTCCGTCGGGAACTGCGTTCCCGCAACGACTAGCACCGACGAGCAGTGTCGAGGAAAGGCAGGTGGCGGCAGTGCCCAGGACCACGGACGGGGACGGGACCCCGGTACCGCAGCGGCTCCTGGCCGCCGCCACCCGGCTCTTCGCGGAGCGGGGCTACGACCGCACCTCGGTGCAGGAGATCGTCGAGGCGGCCGGCGTCACCAAGGGCGCGCTCTACCACTACTTCGGCTCCAAGGACGACCTGCTGCACGAGGTGTACGCCCGGGTCCTGCGCCTCCAGCAGGACCGCCTGGACACCTTCGCGGACGCCGACGAGCCGGTCGAGAAGCGGCTGCGGGACGCGGCGGCCGACGTCGTCGTCACCACCATCGACAACCTCGACGACGCCTCGATCTTCTTCCGCTCCATGCACCACCTGAGCCCGGAGAAGAACCGCCAGGTGCGCGCCGAGCGCCGCCGGTACCACGAGCGCTTCCGCGCCCTGGTGGAGGAGGGCCAGCAGTCCGGGGTCTTCACCAAGGAGATCCCGGCGGACCTGGTGGTGGACTACCACTTCGGGTCCATCCACCACCTGTCCACCTGGTACCGCCCCGACGGCCCCCTCAGCCCGCAGGAACTCGCCGACCACCTCGCCGACCTCCTGCTGCGCGCGCTGCGCCCGTAGACGCGCGCGAGCACCGGGTCACAGGTACCGCTTCAGCTCCCGCCGGGCCAGCGACCGCTGGTGCACCTCGTCCGGGCCGTCGGCCAGCATCAGCGTGCGCGCCCCCGCGTACAGCTCGGCCAGCGGGAAGTCCTGGCTCACCCCGCCCGCGCCGTACAGCTGGACCGCCCGGTCCAGGATGCCGACCACCGTGCGCGGCGTGGCGATCTTGATGGCCTGGATCTCGGTGTGCGCGCCCCGGTTGCCGACGGTGTCCATCATCCAGGCCGTCTTCAGCACCAGCAGCCGCAGCTGCTCCACGGCCACCCGCGCGTCCGCGATCCAGTTCTGCACCACGCCCTGCTGCCCCAGCGGCTTGCCGAACGCCGTCCGGGACACGGCCCGCCGGCACATCAGCTCGATCGCCCGCTCCGCCATGCCGATCAGCCGCATGCAGTGGTGGATGCGGCCCGGACCCAGCCGGGCCTGGGCGATGGCGAAACCGCCGCCCTCCTCGCCGACCAGGTTCGACACCGGCACCCGCGCGTGGTCGAAGACGACCTCGGCGTGCCCGCCGTGCCAGTGGTCCTCGTAGCCGAAGACCTGCATCCCCCGGACGACGGTGACGCCCGGGGTGTCCCGCGGCACCAGCACCATCGACTGCTGGCGCCGGATGTCGGCGCCGTCCGGGTCGGTCTTGCCCATGACGATGAAGATCTTGCAGTCCGGGTTCATCGCCCCGGAGATGTACCACTTGCGTCCGGTGACGACGTACTCGTCGCCGTCCCGCTCGATGTGCGTGGTGATGTTGGTGGCGTCCGAGGAGGCCACCTCCGGCTCGGTCATCGCGAACGCGGAGCGGATCTCCCCGGCGAGCAGCGGCTCCAGCCACTGCTTCTTCTGCGCCTCGGTCCCGAACTGCGCGAGCACCTCCATGTTCCCGGTGTCCGGCGCCGCGCAGTTGGTGGCCGTGGGCGCGAGCTGCGGGCTGCGGCCGGTGATCTCGGCGAGCGGCGCGTACTGGAGGTTGGTCAGCCCCGCCCCGTGCTCGGCGTCGGGCAGGAACAGGTTCCACAGGCCCTGCCGGCGGGCCTCGGCCTTCAGCTCCTCGACGGCCGGCGGGGTCTGCCAGGGGGACGCCAGTCCGGCGCGCTGCTCGTGCACGACCTGCTCGGCCGGGTACACGTACTCGTCCATGAAGGCGAGCAGCCTGGCGCGCAGCTCCTCGGTGCGTGCGTCGAACGCGAAGTCCATGCCGGTCAGCCTTCCTGCAGAGTGGTCAGTCCGTGCTCGATGAAGACGGGCACCAGGTCCCCGATGCGGTCGAAACCGCGCCCGACCGTCTGGCCCAGGGTGTAGCGGTAGTGGATGCCCTCCAGGATCACGGCGAGCTTGAACCAGGCGAACGCCGTGTACCAGGAGACGCCCGACACGTCCCGCCCCGACCTCGCGGCGTACCGCTCGACCAGTTCCCGGGGCGCGGGGTGGCCGGGCGCCTCGGCGGTGGTGGAGACGGGGGAGTCGGGCATGCCGAGCGGCCGGCTGTACATCACCAGCAGCCCCAGATCGGTCAGCGGATCGCCGAGCGTGGACATCTCCCAGTCCAGCACCGCCCTGATCCGGTCGTCGTCGCCGATCAGCACGTTGTCCAGCCGGTAGTCGCCGTGCACCACCGCCGGGGCGGGGGAGCGGGGCAGCTCCCGGCCCAGGGTGGCGTGCAGCTCGTCGATGCCGGGCAGGTCGCGGTTGCGGGACGCGTCGAGCTGCTTGGCCCAGCGGCGCAGCTGCCGGTCGAGGAAGCCGTCCGGCCGGCCGAAGCCGGCGAGGCCCACCGCGGCCGGGTCCACCGCGTGCAGCTCGACCAGCGTGTCCACCAGGTTCAGCACGACGTCCCGGGTGCGCTCCGGGCCCAGCGGCGCGAGCTGGTCCGCCGTGCGGTACGGCGTGCCCTCGACGAAGTCCATCACGTAGAACGGCGCCCCGAGCACCTCCTCGTCCTCGCACAGCAGCACCGTGCGCGGCACCGGCACCCCGGTCGGGTGCAGGGCGCTCATCACCCGGTGCTCGCGCCGCATGTCGTGCGCCGTGGCCAGGACGTGGCCGAGCGGGGGGCGCCGCACCACCCACCGGGAGACGCCGTCGGAGACCGCGTAGGTGAGGTTGGACCGCCCCCCTTCGATCAGCCGGCCGGTCAGCGGCCCGCGCACCAGGCCGGGCCGCTCCCGGTCCAGCAGACCGCGCAGCCGGTCGAGGTCGAGTCCTGGCGGGTGATCGGGGCTCATCGGCAGCTCCTCCGGCGGATGCGCGGGCAGGTCGGGCGATGGCCGCGGGCGGCCACGGTCACATCGGTTGTCCGATCATGATGCCGACCGGTCGGTATGCCGTCCAGAGGGCGGACCGGAACGTGATCCGCGCCACGGTCCCCGTCCGCCCCGCCCCGTCCGGCTCCGGTTGCGTCCCACCCGGCCACCCTTGAGGGTCGGAGCCATGAAGGCGATCAGCTACGCACGGTACGGCGGCCCCGAGGTCCTGGAGTACGGCGAGGTCCCCGACCCCCGGGTCGGCCCCGACTCGGTCCTGGTCCAGGTGCGGGCGGCGGGCGTCAACCCGGTGGACTGGCAGTGCCGCGAGGGCCGCCTGGACGCCCTCCTCGCGCCCGTCTTCCCCGTGGTGCCGGGCTGGGACGTCGCCGGGGTCGTGGTCCGGCCCGGCGCGGCCGTCACCGAGTTCGGCGCCGGTGACGAGGTCATCGGCTACTGCCGGGAGGACTTCCTCTCCCGCGGCACCTTCGCCGAGTACGTCGCCGCACCCGTGCGCGCCCTCGCCCGCAAGCCCCGCACCGTCTCCTTCGAGGAGGCGGCGGGCCTCCCGCTGACCGGGCTGACCGCCCTCCAGGTGCTGACCAGGTCGCTCCAGGTGAAGCGCGGCGAGACCGTCCTCGTGCACGCGGCGGCCGGCGGCGTCGGCTCGATCGCCGTCCAGCTCGCCCGCCATCTCGGCGCCCGCGTCCTCGGCACGCCGAGCGCACACCACCACGCCTACGTCCGCGGCCTCGGCGGCGAGCCGGTGGCGTACGGCGAGGGACTGGCCGAACGGGTGCGGGGGCTGGCCCCCGAGGGCGTGGACGCGGTCTTCGACACGGTCGGCGGCGAGACCCTCAAGGTCTCCGCGAACCTGCTGGCCCCGGAGGGCCGCCTCACCTCGATCGCCGACCCGGAGGCCGTCGCGTACGGCGGGCGGTACGCCTTCGTCCGACCCGACCCCCGGGACCTGGGCCACCTGACGGACCTGGTGGAGCAGGGCGTGGTGTCGGTGCACGTGTCACGGACGTACCCGCTGGAACGGACGGCGGACGCCCAGCGGGAGAGCCAGGAGGGGCGGACCCGCGGCAAGATCGTGGTGACGGTCGGTCCGGACCGGCGCTAGGTGTATTGATCACGAGCGTTGTCAACGCCGACCGGGCTTGATCATGGCGAAGACCTCCGGTGTGGTGGAGCTGTCTGGGACTGCACCGCACGGAGGTCTTCGTGTCCCACCGTAATGCCCGGCTGACCGTTCACGGCAGGCGACTGCTGGTCGACCGTGTCCGTTCCGGCCGCCCGGTAGCGCATGTCGCGGCTGAGACGGGCATCTCACGCGTCACGGCGCACAAGTGGATCCGCCGCCGGCGGTCCGAAGGCGGGCAGGGGCTGCACGACCGGCCCAGCCGTCCGCTGACCACACCCCACCGCACGGCGGCAACGGTGGAGGCCCAAGTGTGCCGACCGCGCCAGGACCGCGGACTCGGCCCCGCCCGCCCCGGCCCGATCCTGAACCCGCCCGCCTCGACCGTGCACCGCATCCTGGTCCGCCACGGCCTGAACCGACTCGCGGACATGGACCGGCCCACCGGACAGGTCATCCGCCGCTACGAACGGGCCCGCCCCGGCGAGCTGGTCCACGTGGACGTGAAGAAACTCGGCCGCATCCCGGACGGCGGCGGCCACAAGGTCCTGGGCCGCCAGGCCGGCCGCGCCCGGCGCGGCAGCATGGGCTTCGACCACATCCACTCCGCCGTCGACGCCACTCCCGTCTCGCCCACAGCGGGATCCACCCGGACGAGAAGGCCGCCACCTGCGCGAACTTCCCGCGCCGGGCCGCAGCCTTCTTCCAGACCGCGGGCATCGGCCGCATCGAGCGGGTCCTGACCGAAACGCCTGGCCCTACCGCAAGAGCTTCGCCTGGCAGCAGGCCCTGGCCGACCCCGGCGCGACCGGCAAGCTCACCCGCGCCTGCCGGCCCCAGACCGACGGCAAGGTCGAACGCTTCAACCGCACCCTGCTCGACCAGTGGGCCTGCCTGCGGCCCTGCACCAGCAACACCGAACGCACCACAGCCCTGGCAGACGTCCTCCACACCTACAACCACCACCGCTGCCACACCGCACTCGGCGGCCAGCCACCCATCAGCCGCGTCAACAACGCTGCGGGTCAATACACCTAGCCGATGATCAGCACGGCCCCGCACCCCGCCATCGCCACCGTGCACAGGGCGAGGGCGGTGGCGTGCCGGGGGCCGAGCGCGGCCGGCCGGGGCGAGGCCGCCACGGTGGTGATGCGGCGGTGGGCGAGGAACAGCAGGCCCAGCCACAGGACGCAGGTCAGCGAACCGGCGAGGACGGAGACGGCCGAGGCGTCGCGCTGGAGCGCGGTCTTCGCGGCGAGCACGGCGGCCACCGCCCCCGACAGGGTGGTCCGCCGCCAGGCGAGCCGGGTCCGCTCGGGCTGGAGCCCCGGATCACGGCCCGGCACCGGGGTGCGGGCGCCGCGCTCCGGGGGCGGGGAACCCGGCTCCGGTACCGAGGAGCCGCGCTCCGGCACCGGGGCGCCGCGCCGCGGGGGCGGCGTACCGCTCACCCCTCCCACCCGACCAGCACCACCGCGACCATCGCCACGGCCACCACGGCGACGACCACGCCCAGCAGTGCCGGGAACCGGGAGACCGGCAGATCCTCGCCGCGCCGCATGGCCCGCTCGCAGCGCACCCAGTGGTTGACGGCCCGCAGCGAGCACAGCACCCCCGACGCCAGCAGCGTGAGCGCGAGCCCCACCCGCCACGCCCCGCTCAGGTCCGGCAGGAACTGGTCGACGGCGAACCCGCCGCCGATCAGGGCGAGCGCGGTGCGCAGCCAGGCCAGGAAGGTGCGTTCGTTCGCCAGCGAGAAGCGGTAGTCGGGGGTGCCGCCCTCCCGGCGGACCTCCTCGGGCGCGAACCACAGGCGGACGTTCCGTGCGAAGTCGATCACGCGCAGGACCCTATCCGGCCGCCCCCGCTCCCTCGCCCCGCCCCGTCAGCCGCCGGTACGCCGCCAGCCCGTCCGGCACCCACTCCCACTCCGTCAGCCGCCGCACGACCTCCTCCTCCGGCAGGAAGGCGTACCAGGCCACCTCCTCGGCCTGCGGCCGCACCGCCGTGTCGCACCGCACCTCGTACACCGCCGACCACCAGCTGCGCCCGCCGCCGCCGTCGTACAGGAACGTGAACAGGTGCCGGGGCCGGGGCAGTCCGCTGACACCCAGTTCCTCCTCGGCCTCGCGCAGGGCCGCGTCGTCGTAGGACTCGCCCGCGCCGACCACCCCGCCGACGAACATGTCGTACAGGGACGGGAAGACCAGCTTCCGCGCGGTGCGCCGGTGGACGAAGATCCGCCCCTCGGCGTCCCGGGCCTGGACGAACACGCAGCGGTGGCGCAGCCCCTGCGCGTACACCTCACCACGCGGCGCCCGGCCCACGACCCGGTCCCGCTCGTCGACGACGTCGAGGATCTCGTCTTCAGGTCTCATACGGCCATCCAAGCAGGAACGCGCCGAGGCCCCGGCGGTGACCGGGGCCTCGGCGGGGGTGCGCGGCGGGGGCGCTAGACGATCAGGGAGACCAGCAGCACCAGCGCGCCGGCCACCACCGAGATGATCGTCTCCATGATCGACCAGGTCTTGATCGTCTGGCCGACGTTCAGCCCGAAGTACTCCTTCACCAGCCAGAAGCCGGCGTCGTTGACATGGCTGAAGAAGAGCGAACCGGCACCGATGGCGAGGACCAGCAGCGCGGCGTGGGTGGTCGACATGTCGGCCGCCAGCGGCGCGACCAGACCGGCCGCCGAGACGGTCGCCACGGTCGCCGAACCGGTCGCCAGCCGGATCGCCACCGCGATCAGCCAGGCCAGCAGCAGCGCCGGGATCGACCAGTCCTCGGAGATGTCCAGGACCATCTGGCCGACGCCGGAGTCGATCAGCGTCTGCTTGAAGCCGCCGCCCGCGCCGACGATCAGCAGGATGCCCGCGATGGGCGCGAGGCCCTTCTCGACCAGGCCGGAGACCCGCTCCTTGCCGAACCCGGCGGGCCGCAGCAGCGTGAAGATGCCGACGAGCACGGCGGCCAGCAGCGCGATCAGCGGGTTGCCGATGACGTCGAAGGTGCGCTGCACCAGGGCGTCCGGGTCGTCGACGATGATGTCGACCAGCGCCTTGACGAGCATCAGCACGACCGGCAGCAGGATGGTGGCCAGCGTGGCGCCGAAGCCGGGACGCTTCTCCAGGTCCTCCGAGGCGCGCTGCGGGATCATCCGGTCAGGGGCCGGCACGTCGACCCAGCGGGCGGCGAACTTCGAGAAGACCGGACCCGCGATGACCACCGTCGGTATGGCGATCAGGACACCGAGCGCCAGGGTCACGCCGAGGTTGGCGCCGAGCGCGTCGATGGCCACCAGCGGACCGGGGTGCGGCGGCACCAGGCCGTGCATCACGGAGAGGCCGGCCAGCGCCGGGATGCCGATCCGCATCAGCGAGTAGTTGCCGCGCTTGGCGACCATCAGGACGACCGGGATCAGCAGGACGATACCGACCTCGAAGAAGAGCGGCAGCCCGATCACGGAGGCGATCAGCACCATCGTCCACGGCATCGAGCGCTTGCTCGCCTTGCCCAGGATGGTGTCCACGATCTGGTCGGCGCCACCGGAGTCGGCGAGCATCTTGCCGAGGATCGCGCCGAGGGCGATCAGCACGCCCACGCCGGAGACGGTCGAGCCGAGCCCGCTGGTGAAGCTGGTGATGACCTTGTCCAGCGGCGCCCCGGCGAACGCGCCGAGCGCCAGCGAGCCGATGGTCAGGGCCAGGAAGGCGTGCAGCTTGAACTTGGTGATGAGCAGGACGATGACGGCGATGCCCAGCAGCACGGCGATGCCCAGCTGGGCGTGACCGGCCGAGGTGATCGGCTCGACGGTGTCCGCTGCCAGCATCTCGACGCTGAGTCTGGTCACGGTGATTTCCTTGCGGTGATGGGGATGCGGGGTGGGTGAGCGCGGGGAGCGCTACGCGGGTCGGGGGAGCCCCTGGAGGGCGGTGGCGGCCCGTTCGGTGATCTCCTCGGGGCTGCCGGAGACGTCCACGGCGACCCCGGCCTCGTCCGGCTGAAGCGGCTGGAGCGTGGCGAACTGCGAGTCGAGCAGCGCGGTCGGCATGAAGTGCCCCGCGCGGTGCGCCATCCGGTCGCCGATCAGCTCCCGGTCGCCGGTGAGGTGGACGAAGACCAGCCCGGGGGCCTCGCCCCGCAGCCGGTCGCGGTACGACCGCTTCAGCGCCGAGCAGCTGACCACCCCGCCGAGCCCCGCCCGCTCGTGTGCCCAGGCGCCGATGGCGTCCAGCCACGGCCACCGGTCGTCGTCGTCGAGCGGGGTGCCGGCCGTCATCTTGGCGATGTTGGCCGGCGGGTGGAAGTCGTCGCCCTCGGCGTAGGGAACGCCGAGGCGGGCGGCGAGCAGGGGACCGACGGTGGTCTTCCCCGTGCCCGCCACGCCCATGACCACGACGACGTGGGGGGTCTGCGGCTGCTGCATCGTGCTCTCGCTGTCTGCTGTCTTCGTCGACACGTGATGTCGACGCAACTGAAACCTATTACGTCCTACTAATTCAAGAGGGTGTGACATATAAGTCTGACTTTTTCGTGCGGTGATCCGGCACGTACGCTGAGTGCATGAGCACACCGGGCCGCGGTCTGCACGGCCGAGTACTGGACGCCCTGGGCCCCGCCATCACCGCCGGCGAGTACGCCGTGGGCAGTGTCCTGCGCACCGACGAACTCGCCCAGCGCTTCGACGTCTCCCGTTCGGTGATGCGCGAGGCGGTCCGGGTCCTGGAGTCCATGCACCTGGTCGAGTCCCGCCGCCGGGTGGGCGTGACCGTCCTGCCCGAGCGCGAGTGGAACGTCTACGACCCCCAGGTCATCCGCTGGCGCCTGGCGGGCGCCGACCGCCCCCGCCAGCTCCGCTCGCTCACCGTCCTGCGCTCGGCGGTGGAGCCGGTCGCGGCCGGCCTCGCCGCGCGCCACGCCACGCCGGCCCAGTGCGCCGAGCTGACCGAGTGCGCCCTCGGCATGGTCGCCAACTCCAGCGGCCACCGGCTGGACCGGTACCTCTTCCACGACGTGGCCTTCCACCGCGTCATCCTCGACGCCTCGGGCAACGAGATGTTCGCCCGCCTCGGCGACGTGGTCGCCGAGGTCCTGTCCGGCCGTACGCGGCACGACGTGATGTTCGAGGACCCCGACCCCGCCGCCGTCACCCTGCACGTCCGCCTCGCCGAGGCCGTGCGCGAACGGGACGCCGAGCGCGCCGAGGCGCTCACCCGCGAGATCACCGTCGGCGCCCTCCAGGAGCTGGACATCCTCGCCCCGTAGGGCGTGCCGTCAGTCCAGGAACTCCCCGTCGACGTACACCCAGCCCCCGTCGATCCGCTGGAACCGGCTGCGCTCGTGCAGCGACCCGCCCCGGTAGGACGCCCGGAACGTCACGGTCCCGGTGGTGTGGAAGGCGGACCCGTCGGTGGTCCCCAGGATCTCCAGCCCCGTCCACCGCATCGCCGGATCGAGGTCCAGCCGGACCGGGCGGGTGCGCGGGTGCCAGGTGCGCAGCAGATACGCCGCGTCCAGCCTCACGAACGCGCAGTAGCGCGACCGCATCAGCGCCTCGGCCGTCGGCGCCGCGGCGGCACCGGAGTGGAAACGGCCGCAGCACTTCTCGTACGGCTCGGACCGCCCGCACGGGCAGGAACGCGTGGTCATGGCCACCATTGTGCGGCAGCGCCCGCCGGGAGACGCGTGAGGGCCGTGACCTCACGGTCACGGCCCTCACATCCGATGTGTCCGAGGGGGGACTTGAACCCCCACGCCCGATAAAGGGCACTAGCACCTCAAGCTAGCGCGTCTGCCATTCCGCCACCCGGACAAGGTGTCTGTCGTGCGGAGTGCTGCCCCGCGGCGACGACGTAAACATTACCAGGCGTCCGGGGGTGCCCGATCACCCCGGCCCGCGCGTGAACGGCGTGTGACGGGCCGGGACCGGTCTTGGGCGTCACCCGCGGGAGAGGGAGGATGAGGGTGACCCACCAGCAGTGACAGCGGGAGGAAGCACGTGAGCGACTCGGGCACGACCGGAAGCGTCACCGGCGAGGACGAGGTCGTCGGCATCTGCCGCGACCTGATCCGGATCGACACCAGCAACTACGGCGACCACTCGGGACCGGGTGAGCGCAAGGCGGCCGAGTACGTCGCGGAACAGCTCGCCGAGGTGGGGCTCGAACCCAGGATCTTCGAGTCGCACCCGGGCCGCGCCTCCACCGTGGCCCGGATCGAGGGCGAGGACCCGTCCCGGCCCGCGCTGCTCATCCACGGCCACACCGACGTCGTCCCGGCCAACGCCGACGACTGGACCCACCACCCGTTCTCCGGCGAGATCGCCGACGGGTGCGTCTGGGGCCGCGGCGCCGTCGACATGAAGGACATGGACGCGATGACCCTGGCGGTCGTCCGCGACCGGCTGCGCAGCGGGCGCAGGCCCCCGCGCGACATCGTGCTGGCCTTCCTCGCCGACGAGGAGGCGGGCGGCACCTACGGCGCCCGCTACCTGGTCGACCACCACCCGGACCTCTTCGAGGGCGTCACCGAGGCCATCAGCGAGGTGGGCGGCTTCTCCTTCACGGTGAGCGAGCAGCGCCGGCTCTACCTGATCCAGACGGCCGAGAAGGGCATGCACTGGATGAAGCTGACCGTGGCCGGCACCGCCGGGCACGGCTCGATGATCCACCGGGACAACGCCATCACCGAGCTGTCCGAGGCCGTCGCCCGGCTCGGCAGGCACCGGTTCCCGATCCGGGTGACCAAGACCACCCGGGCCTTCCTCGACGAACTCGGCGACGCGATGGGCGTCGAGCTGGACGCGGACGACATGGAGAGCACCCTCGCCAAGCTCGGCGGCATCGCCAAGCTCATCGGCGCGACCCTGCGCAACACCGCCAACCCCACCCAGCTCGGCGCCGGGTACAAGGTCAACGTCATCCCCGGCGAGGCCACCGCCCACGTCGACGGACGGTTCCTGCCCGGTCACGAGGAGGAGTTCCTCGCCGACCTCGACCGCATCCTCGGCCCGAAGGTGCGGCGCGAGGACGTCCACTCCGACAAGGCCGTGGAGACCACCTTCGACGGTCCGCTGGTCGCCGCGATGCAGTCCGCGCTGGTGGCGGAGGACCCGGCAGCGAAGGCGATCCCGTACATGCTCTCCGGCGGCACGGACGCCAAGTCCTTCGACGACCTCGGCATCCGCGGCTTCGGCTTCGCCCCGCTGAAGCTGCCGCCGGAGCTGGACTTCGCCGGAATGTTCCACGGTGTCGACGAGCGGGTGCCGGTGGACGGCCTGAAGTTCGGCGTGCGCGTCCTGGACCGGTTCATCGACGCGTCCTGAGTACGACACTCCGTTAATCGTTCGTAGTTAATCGTCCGAACGTACGGGAGTGGCCCGGGAAGAGTGAATGCGACCATACGCTCGTAGCCTCATTACTCCCTCCTCGTTACTGGTCATGTGATCCGCATTTTGGATCGCGTTTGCCAACTAGGAGGAAATAATGATCAAGAAGGTCGTCGCCGCTGCCGCTGCCACCGGCGGACTGGTTCTCGCGGGCGCGGGCCTGGCCGTCGCCGACTCCGGTGCCCAGGGTGCGGCCGTGCACTCCCCGGGCGTCCTTTCCGGCAACGTCGTCCAGGCGCCGATCCACATCCCGGCGAACGTCTGCGGCAACACGATCAACGTGATCGGTCTGCTGAACCCCGCCTTCGGCAACACCTGCATCAACAAGTGACGTTGTGTCTCGCCCTTTCGGGGGCCTAGCCCGTCGGCCCCGGAACGCATGCCGTGCGCTCCGGGGCCGACCGGCCTTATCGGAACGTGAAACGTCGGTACCAGGTCGAAGGCAGGGAATTCAGTACATGCGACAGGTCACCCGCAAGGGCCTGATGACGGTGGCGGCGGCCACCGGCGTGATCGCCGCCGCGAGCGGCACCGCCCACGCGACGGGCTCGGGCGCGCAGGGCGGCGCCTCGGGGTCCCCCGGCGTGCTCTCCGGCAACTCGGTGCAGGCGCCGGTGCACGCGCCGGTCAACATCTGCGGCAACACGGTCACCGTCATCGGCGGCCTCAACGCCGCGGTCGGCAACGCCTGCGCCAACGGCGGCCCGGGCAAGGGCTCCGGCGGTCACGGGGGGCACGGCGGCGGCAGCCACGCCGACGGCCACGCCACGGACTCGCCCGGCGTGGGCTCCGGCAACCACGTCGAGGCGCCGGTCCACGTGCCGGTGAACGTCTGCGGCAACTCCGTGAACGTCGTCGGTGTCGCCGACCCGGCCACCGGCAACGACTGCGGCCAGCAGGGCGGCGGTCACCCCACCCCGCCGCCCGGCGGTGGCGAGGAGCCGCCTCCGGGTGAGCCGGAGGAGCCGGGCCAGCCGGAGGAACCGGAACAGCCGGGCGAGCCCGAGGAGCCCGGACAGCCGGGTGAACCGGGTCAGCCCGAGGAACCGGGCACCCCGGAGGAGCCCGGCACCCCGGAGGAGCCGGTCGCCCCGCCCGCCGGAAGCGGTGAGACCCCGGACGAGCCGTCCGTCAGCCAGCCGGCCCCCGACGCGCAGCTCGCCGAGACCGGCAGCGACCTGCCGCTGGGCCTCGCCCTGCCGATGGGCGCGGGCGTGCTGCTCACGGGCACGATGCTCTACCGCAAGGCGCGCGCCACGCGGTGACGCGCCCCGCGCGCGACCGGAGCGGGCCCCGCTTCACCGGCGGGGCCCGCTCCGGTTCGGCCGTCACCGGCCCGGTCCCGCTCACCAGGTGGCGCGCACCTGTCGGATGATCCGACGGCGCAGCCGCACCCTGCGACTGCCGTCGCGCAGCAGGCTCAGGCGGTACAACTCCCAGTGTCCGTACTCGGCGTGGTCCGTCAGCAGACGCGCCGTCTCCTTGCGGGAGACCCCGCGCGGCACGTACACGTCGACAAATTCGTATTCCGGCATCGCATCTATTGTGCGGGCTGGGGCCCGGTACGGATAGCGTCTGCTGTATGTCTGATGCTGTGCAGCCCACCGCTGCCGAGGTACGCGCCGCCGCCGAGGCGGTCAAGGCCGCGCTCGACCGTCATCTGGCCGCGGTCGAACGACGCTCGGGGGACGACGACCCGGCCGTCTACGAGGCGTTCAACCAGGTGGCGGCGGCCGCCGAGGCGTACGACGAGCTGCTCTACGACCGTTACGACGAGGTCACCCCCTTCGAGATCCCCGCGGCGGAGGACGAGCTGCCCCCGTACACGGGCCCCGAGGAACCGAACGCGCTGAGCGTGCTGATCCGCCGTGACTACGCGGTGGTGGAACCGCAGCGGCTGCTGGCCCAGGCCCGGCGGGTCGAGGCGGCGGACGACGACCGTGCGTCCGGCACGGGAGCCTCCGGTACGGTGCACGGTGCGCTGGGGCTGCTCTTCGGCGAGTTCGAACCCGACGAGGTCGCTTCCCGGCACAAGGAGTTCGGCCTCGAGGAGGGCGACTCCACGCTGTGGGTGACGGCGGCGGACGAACCGGCCGAAGCCGGCGAGTGGCTGGAGGCGCCGTTCGAACACGTCGATCCCCAGCGGGTGGTGTGCCGCTTCGACGTCAGCGCGGTCTTCGACGACGACGCTGACGACGATTTCGATGACGACCTCGATGACGAGGCGGGCGATGTGGAGGACGTAGTGGACCAGGTGGACGACGAGATGGTCGAGCTCGACACCGACGTGGACGAGGCCGACGAGGCCGGGGAAGAGGAACTGGACGAGGACGACGAGCTGGAGCGGCTGGACGCGGACCGCTGAGCGGACCGCGCTGGCGCCGGCCCGCTGAGAGGGCCGAGAGAACCGTGACGGCGGTGGCCCCGGGAGGTTTCCCGGGGCCACCGCCGTCGTCGTAGCGGCTCCCCCCTTCAGTCCTCCGCCGGGGCCTGCGGGGCGAGCAGGACCGGCAGACGTGTCGTCCGCGGCTTGCCCGGGACCTCGGCCACGGCCCGGGGCAGCGCCTGGTCCACGCCGTGGACGACGGACAGATGGCGCTCCGCCCGGCCGAACGCCGTGTACACCCAGGGCCGGCTGAGCGTCTGCGCCGCGTCACCGGGCAGGACCACGACCACCGCGGGCCACCGGCCGCCGGCCGCCTGGTGCGCGGTCAGCGCCCAGCCGTGCCGGACCCGGCTCTCCACCTGGTCCCTCGGGACGACGACCGCGGTCCCGTCCGCGCAGGACAGGCGCAGCCCCTCCGCGTCGGCCCCCGTCACCCGGCCCGGCAGCGTACGGCCCGGCACGGGGGAGTGGACGACCAGGTCGCCCGGGTCGAAGCCGCCGAAGCGGCCCGGCCCCGGGTTGAGCCGCTCCTTGAGCGCCGCGTTGAGCGCCCGGGTGCCGGCCGGGCCACCGTGCCCCGGCGTGATCACCCGGGTCTCCTCGGCGGGCACGCCGAACGCCCGGGGCACCGAGTCCGAGACCAGCTGCACGGTGCGGTGCACGGCCTCGCCCGGCTCCCGCACCGGCACGATCACGATCTCCTTGCCCGGCGCCTCGACCTGGGTCAGCTCGCCGGCGCCGATGCCGGAGACCAGCTCGCCCAGCGGGCCGGGGTCCGGTCGCCGGGAGGCGATCTGCGGGCAGATCCGGGCCGCCAGCAGATCGGCGAAGACCCGTCCGGGTCCTGCCGACCACAGCACCGCCGGGTCGCCGGACAGCACCAGCCGCGCCCCGTCCGGCAGGGACTCGGTCAGCAGGGCCGCCGCCTCCACGTCCAGCTGCGGCGCGTCCACCACGACGAGCAGGTCCAGGTCGAGCGCGCCCTCCGGGTCCCGGCCGGGCCCCTCGGCCCCGGCGAGCAACCCCGCGACGGTGGCGACCGGCGGGGCCGCCGCTCCGGGGGCATCCTCACCGGGTGCGCACAGGGCGGCGAAGCGGAGCCGGCCGAGCGGTCCGGGCGCGCAGGCCCAGGCGCGCAGGCCCAGCCCGCGCGCGGCGCGCAGCAGGGCGGCGGGCTCCGCCAGGGCCGCCTCCCCGCCGGTGTGCAGCACCAGGCCGTGTTCCGCGACGGCGCGGACCAGCTCGGCGGCCGACCCCCGCGCCGAGGCCGCGGCCCGCTCCCAGTCCTCCGGGGAACCGTCCTGCTTCGGCACCGACCCGGCCAGCCGGGCCAGGCCGTCGGCCAGGCTCTCCTCGGCGAGCGCGTACCGCTCCAGGCCGATCAGCACCCGGACGGGCCGCTCCTCCTCGGCCTCGTCCTCGCCGTCCTCCGCGCCCCGGGCCGCCCGGGGCGCGGGCGCGCCGGGCTCCTCCAGGGCGTCCTGGAAGGCCAGGGCCTCGCCCTCGGCGAGGGTGCTCCGCACGGCGGCGTCCGGGTCCGGCACGCCGCGCTGGGCGAGCGTCGCCGTGAGCCTCGGCAGCTCCAGGGCGGTGTGCCCGGCCAGCGCCGCCTGCTCCAGGAGCCAGCCGGTGACGGCCCGCCCCCGGCGCTCGTCGTCCGGGCGGCAGTCGGCGCCGAGCAGCGCCCGCGCGAAGCCGTCGGCCTGCTCCGGCCGCACCCCGGGCACCCGCAGCAACTGCCAGGGGTCGGCCCCCAGCACCTCGTCGGCGCCCTCGCCCAGCGCCGCGGCGACGGCCGGGGCGAGCGTCTCGGGGGCGCCGCCCCGGGCCAGTACCCGCCGCACGGCCTGCACGCTCTCCGGGGCGGGTGCCGGGGCCGCACCGGGGGCCCGTCCGGGCACCGGCACGTCCCGGCGGACCGGTCCGGGCTCGGGGGCGGGGCGGCGGGGGGCGGGCTCCGGGTCGGCGAAGACCGTCGCCACCGGCTTGGCGCCGCTCTCCACGGCCCGGACCGCGGCGAGCAGGTCGGCCGCGGTGCCGCTGAGCTTCGCCCCGGCGGTGACCGGCCCCTTCCGCTCCGCCTTGCGCCGCTCGATCCGCTCCCGCTCCAGCCGCTGCGCGGCCAGCTCGGCCTCGGCCTCGGACAACTGCTTGCCCCCGGCGCCCTCCGCACCGCCCGCCTCCGCCGCCCCGGCCCCCGCCTCGGCTTCCGAGTTTCCGTCGGCCACCACGCCGCCCGGCGTCACGGCGCCCGCCTCCGTACCGTCCCCGGGACCCTCGGCGCCGCCCGTGGCCTCGGCTTCCGAGGTCTCGTCCGCCGGCGCCTCCGCCCCGTCCGCCGGCGTGGCGTCCCCGGCCCCCGTGCCGTCCCCGGCCCCCGTGCCGTCCCCGGCCCCTGAGCCGTCCGCGGCCTCGGCTTCCGAGTTTCCGCCGGCCACCACGCCGCCCGGCGTCACGGCGCCCGCCTCCGTACCGTCCCCGGGACCCTCGGCGCCGCCCGTGGCCTCGGCTTCCGAGGTCCCGTCCGCCGGCGCCTCCGCCCCGTCCGCCGGCGCCTCCGCCCCGTCCGCCGACGTGGCGTCCCCGGTCCCCGTGCCGTCCGCGGTCTCCGCCTCCGTACCGTCCCCGGCCTCCGCGACGTCCGCGGGGTTCTCGGCGGGCTCGGGCCCGGGCTCCGTGCTCACAGCGTGCTCCAGTCGTGATCGGGATAGCGGTGCACGGGCTCCGACACGTCGTCCAGCGCCCGGCAGATCTCGTCAGGAAGACTAAGCGCCTCCACTGACAACGCGGCCGTGAGCTGCCGTGCGTTGCGCGCGCCCACGATCGGCGCGGCCACCCCGGGGCGGTCCCGGACCCAGGCGAGGGCGACCTGGAGCGGGGTCACCGCGAGCCCGTCCGCCGCCGTGGCCACCGCGTCCACGATGCGCGCGGCGTCGTCGTCGAGGTAGGGCGCGACGAAGGGGGCCATGTGCTCGGACGCCCCGCGCGAGTCGGACGGCGTCCCGGTGCGGTACTTGCCGGTGAGCACGCCGCGCCCCAGCGGCGAGGAGGGCAGCAGTCCGATGCCGAGGTCGAGGGCGGCGGGCAGCACCTCCCGCTCGACCCCGCGCTGCACCAGCGAGTACTCCAGCTGCGTGCTCGCCAGCCGGTTCCGCACGCCCGGCGCCGCCAGCTGCCAGGTCGCCGCCTTGGCGAGCTGCCAGCCGCAGAAGTTGGACACCCCCGCGTAACGGGCGCGTCCGCTGCTCACCGCGAGGTCCAGGGCGTGCAGCGTCTCCTCCAGCGGCGTGTACGGGTCGTAGGCGTGGACGTGCCACACGTCGACGTACTCGGTGCCGAGCCGGGAGAGCGAGGCGTCCAGCGCGGAGAGCAGATGGCCGCGCGAGCCGTCGGAGCGCCGGTCGGGGTCGGGCACGCTGCCGGCCTTGGTCGAGATCACCAGGTCCCGGCGCGGCACCAGGCCCTCCATGAGCCGCCCCAGCAGGTACTCGGCCTCCCCGTCGCCGTACACGTCCGCCGTGTCGACCAGCGTGCCGCCCGCTTCCCAGAAGGTCTTCAGGCACTCCGCGGCGTCGTGCTCGTCGGTGTCGCGTCCCCAGGTCAGGGTGCCCAGACCGATACGGGACACGCGCAGGCCGGTGCGGCCGAGATGCCTCTGCTCCATGGACGCCGAGATTACTGGCCACGGCTTCCCCTGTGGGGCCCTGTGGACAACCGGACCGCCCGCGCTAAGGTCGGACCACCAGGGACGTTACTGATCAGTAAGGGGATCGGCCATGCAGCTCGGGATCAACCTCGGCTACTGGGGCGGTGGGATGGACGCGGACAATCTGGCCGTCGCCCAGGAGGCCGACCGCCTCGGCTACGCCGTCTGCTGGGCCGCGGAGGCGTACGGCTCCGACGCCGCCACCGTGCTCACCTGGGTCGCCGCCCAGACCGAGCGCATCGACGTCGGCTCGGCCATCTTCCAGATCCCGGCCCGCCAGCCGGCCATGACCGCGATGACCGCCGCCACCCTCGACTCCCTCTCCGGCGGCCGGTTCCGCCTGGGCCTCGGCGTCTCCGGCCCCCAGGTCTCCGAGGGCTGGTACGGGGTGAAGTTCGACAAGCCGCTCTCCCGGACCCGCGAGTACGTGGAGATCGTCCGCAAGGCCATGTCCCGCGAACGCCTCGCCCACGAAGGCGAGCACTGGACGCTGCCGCTGCCCGGCGGCCCCGGCAAGCCGATCAAGCTCACGGTCCACCCCCAGCGTGAGCACATCCCGCTGTACATCGCCGCGATCGGCCCGAAGAACCTGGAGCAGACCGGCGAGATCGCCGACGGCGCGCTGCTCATCTTCCCGTCCGCCGAGCACCTGGAGGAGACCGCGATCCGCCCCCTGCGCGCCGGACGCGAGAAGGCGGGCAAGTCCCTCGACGGCTTCGACGTCTGCCCGACCGTCCCGCTCGCCCTCGGCGACGACGGCGACCTCGCCGCGCTCGCCGACACCTTCCGCCCGTACACCGCGCTGTACGTCGGCGGCATGGGCAGCCGGAAGCAGAACTTCTACAACCGGCTCGCCCAGCGCATGGGGTACGAGAAGGAGGCCGCCGAGATCCAGGACAAGTACCTGGCCGGCGACAAGGAGGGTGCCGCCGCGGCGGTACCGCACGAGCTGATCGACAAGACGACCCTGCTCGGCTCGGTGGACCGCATCGCCGACCGGATGCGGGCCTACGCGGCGGCCGGCGTCACCACCCTGACCCTGGCCCCCGCCGGCTTCACGCTGGACGAGCGGATCGCCGCCCTGCGGGCCGGCACCGAGGCCCTGGAGCGGGCCGGGCTGGCGTAGGGCCGGGAAGAGGTTCCACGGCCGTGGTGGGGGCTCGGGGGTCTTCCCCGCCACGGCCGTCACGGGGAACAACGCGCCCGCGCGCACGGGGTTACGCCCGCTTCCGGGCCCTCCCCGTCCGTCGTTCGGCGCAGTCGCCCGGCACACCTGTTGCCGTCCCCCGGGGTCCGCACTTGACTCGTTCTCCGCAGCACCTTGCTGAGGCGGAGAGGTGACCGGTCATGCTGTCGGCCAAGAGTCTGTTCCAGGAGATCCTCGACCACGACGAGTCGTTCCGGCTGTTCTGCTCCATCGCGGCCGGCGGGGAGTCGCAGGGCGGCTGGGAGAACGGACGGATCGCCGCCCTCGTACCGGAGAGCGAGCGCGCCCTGGCCCCCAGGATCGCCCGGCACGGCGCGGACGAGGACAAGCACGGCCGCATCTTCCAGGCGCTGCTGAGGAAGCGCGGCCTAGAACCCGTCGCCGTACCCCCCGAGACGGACTACACCGCGCTCCTGGAGCGGCGCGGCATCGGCCTCGCCCACGACAGGCTCAGGGCCGACCGGCCGCTGACCGTGCCGGACCTCGTCACCTACCTCGCGCACAGCAGGGTCACCGAGCAGCGGGCGGCCGAGCAGATGGCCCTGCTCCGCCGGTACTTCGCCGACCACCCGGACATCGGCCGGGCGGTGCGGATGATCTCCGCCGACGAGGACAACCACCTCGCCTACTCCCACGAGGAACTGCTCCGCCTCGCCGCCGCCGGACACGGCCGGCTCATCCAGCGCACCCTGCGGGCGTGCGCGCTCGCCGAGATCGCCGTCCACCGGGACGTCAGCCTCGCCGTGATGGCGCGCATGGGCCGCCTCCTCGGCTGGCCGCGGGCCCGGTCCGCCGCGCTCGCCGCGGGCATCCGCGCGGTGTACGCCTACGAGCGGCTCGGCGGCTGGCGCCGGATGGTGACCCTGCGGATGCCCGAACGCCGCGACGCCCTCGGCGGCCCGGCCGCCCCGGCCCCCGAACCCGCCTGACGGGGCGGCCGGCCCCCCAGGGCCTGTCGTTCGGGCCACGCCGCGGACACGGGGCCTGGTGCGCGCACCTGCCGCGTTGTCGTCACTCGCCGACGCTCCGCGTCGACTCCCTCCTCCGCCTCGCATCCGCACGCACCAGGCCCCGCTCACCGGCGCGAGGAAGACGCAGCCCATTCCCCGCGACCTGATCCGGACGACAGCACACCTAGAGCCATCCCCGGTGCTTGAACATCCGGTACAGCAGCACCTCCAGGACGGCCATCAGCGCGATCACCGCCGGGTACGCCCACACCCAGCGCAGTTCCGGCATGTGCTCGAAGTTCATGCCGTAGATCCCCGCGATCATCGTGGGGACCGCGGCCATGGCCGCCCACGCGGAGATCTTCCGCATGTCGTCGTTCTGCCGGACGCTCATCTGCGCGAGGTGCGCGGAGAGGATGTCCGAGACGAGACGGTCCAGGCCCTCGACCGACTCGTTCACGCGCGTGACGTGGTCCTGCACGTCCCGGAAGAACGGGCGCGCGCGGTCGTTCACGAACGGCACGGGCGCGCCGAACGAGCCGGTGCCCGCCAGCCGGGCCAGCGGCACCGCCAGTGGCCCGGTGGCCCGGCGGAACTCCAGGACCTGCCGCTTGAAGGTGTAGATCCGCGACGCCGTGTTCCGCGAACCGCCGCTGTCGGGGGAGAACACCTCCGCCTCCAGCTCCTCCAGGTCGGTCTGGAGTTCGGTGGCCACCTCCAGGTAGTGGTCCACGGCGGCGTCGGTGATGGCGTACAGCACCGAGGTCGGGCCCTTGCCGAGCAGCTCGGGTTCGTGCTCCAGGCGCTGCCGCACCGCCTTGAGCGCGGCCCCCTCACCGTGCCGGACGACCACCACGAAGGCGTCCCCGAGGAAGATCATGACCTCGCCGGAGGAGACGGTGTCGCTCTCCGGCTCGTAGACCACCGGCTTGACGACGACGAAGAGCGAGTCGTCGTACACCTCCAGCTTGGGCCGCTGGTGCGCCTTCAGGGCGTCCTCCACGGCCAGCGGATGCAGCCCGAACTCCTGGGTGACGTGCTCGAACTCCTCCTCGGTGGGCTCGTGCAGCCCGATCCACACGAAGCCGCCCGCGGACCGCGCCTGATCCAGCGCGTCGGAGAAGTCCTCCGGGCCCTCGGTGCGGTGTCCGTCCCGGTAGATGGCACAGTCGACGATCACCGAACCCATTCTCCCCTCGCCCGGACGCCGGTGCCCGGTGCTGTACGCCTACCCTGGGCGCATGCCCACGCTGATCCTGGTCAGGCACGGACGTTCCACCGCCAACACCGAGGGGCTGCTCGCCGGCTGGACGCCCGGCGTCGCCCTCGACGAACGCGGTGCCGCCCAGGCCGCCGCCCTGCCCGCCCGGCTCGCCGCGCTGCCGATCGCCGAGGTCGTCGCCAGCCCCCTGCAACGCTGCCAGGAGACGATCCGGCCGCTCCTCGACGCCCGGCCCGAGCTGCGCGTCCACACCGACGAGCGGATCGGCGAGTGCCACTACGGCGACTGGTCCGGCCGCAAGCTCGCCGAGCTGAAGGACGAGCCGCTGATGGAGGTCGTCCAGGCGCACCCGTCCGCCGCGGCCTTCCCCGGCGGCGAGTCGATGCGCGCCATGCAGACCCGCGCGGCGGAGGCGGTACGCGAGTGGAACGCGCGCGTGGAGCGCGACCACGGCCCGGACGCCGTGTACCTGATGTGCTCCCACGGCGACATCATCAAGTCCCTCGTCGCGGACGCGCTCGGCCTCCACCTGGACCTCTTCCAGCGCATCCACGTCGACCCCTGCTCCGTCACCGCGATCCGCTACACCCGGCTGCGGCCCTTCCTGGTCCGCCTCGGCGACACCGGCGACCTCTCCTCGCTGGCGCCCCCGAAGGAGCCGCGCGGCGACGACGCGACCGTCGGGGGCGGCGCGGGCGCACCGTGATCGTCGGCCCAGTAGGGTGAAGCCGTCCCAGCAGTAGCCACCCCCGACTCTCAATGGAGACAGGACGTGTCCCGTCAGGTGTTCCTCTACGACCAGCCGGACCGCTTCGTGGCCGGCACGGTCGGACTGCCCGGACGCCGTACGTTCTTCCTCCAGGCCACCGCCGGCCCCCGGGTGACCAGCGTGGCCCTGGAGAAGACGCAGGTCGCCGCGCTCGCCGAACGGATGGACGAGCTGCTCGACGAGGTCGTGCGCCGCAGCGGCGGCAGCGCCGCCGTCCCCGCCGTGGCGCCCGCCGAGCCCGCCGACACCGCCCCGCTGGACGCCCCCGTGGAGGAGGAGTTCCGGGTCGGCACCATGGCCCTGGCCTGGGACGGCGACGAACAGCGCATGATCGTCGAGGCACAGGCCCTGGTGGAGCTGGACGCCGAGTCCGAGGAGGACCTGGCCGAAGCGGAGGAGAAGCTTCTCCAGGACGAGGAGAACGGCCCCCCGATGCTGCGGGTCCGGCTCACCGGCGCGCAGGCCCGGGCCTTCGCCAAGCGCGCCCTCGACGTCGTCAACGCCGGGCGGCCGCCGTGCCCGCTGTGCAGCCTCCCCCTCGACCCGGAAGGACACGTATGTCCGCGCCAGAACGGATACCGCCGCGGAGCGTGACGCCTCCCGAGCCGCCCGCCGGGTCCCTCGCGGAGCTGCTGACCGAGGGTGAGCTGACCGTCCGGGGCCGCATCCGCGACGCCTCCAACGCGGCGCTGTACTGCACGGTCGCCCGCGACGGCCGCGAGGCCGCCTGCGTCTACAAGCCGGTGGCCGGCGAGCGGCCCCTGTGGGACTTCCCGGACGGCACCCTCGCCCAGCGCGAGGTCGCCGCGTACAAGGTCTCCGAGGCGACCGGCTGGGGCCTGGTGCCCGTGACCGTGCTGCGCGACGGGCCGTACGGCGAGGGCATGGTCCAGCAGTGGATCGAGGCGGCCCCGGACGCGGAACTGCTCGCCCTGGTCGACGCGGAGGAGCCCGAGCCAGGCTGGAAGGCGATCGGCCTCGCCGAGGTCGGCGACGGCCGGACCGCGCTGCTGGTGCACGCCGACGACCCGCGGCTGCGCCGCCTCGCCGTGCTGGACGCGGTGATCAACAACGCCGACCGCAAGGGCGGCCACCTGCTGCCGGCCGGCGACCGGCTGTACGGCATCGACCACGGCGTGACCTTCCACGCCGAGGACAAGCTGCGCACCCTGCTGTGGGGCTGGGCGGGGGAGCCGCTCACCGAGGAGGCGCTGGCCGTCCTCGGCGGGCTGCGGGAGGCGCTGGCGGACGGCGGGAGCCTGGCCACCCGGCTGGGCGAACTGATCACGCCCGCCGAGACGGCGGCCACCCGCGCCCGCGTCGAGGCGCTGCTCGCCACCGGCACCCATCCGGAACCGGGCGGCGAGTGGCCCGCGATCCCCTGGCCCCCGGTGTGACAGCACACCCTGCGGGAATCGGCAAGAACGCCTTCCCGGTCATCCTGCCGCCGTCCGGTTCGTGTACGGAACATCCGTCCGGTTAGGCTCGTGTCATGCATGCCTGGCCCGCTTCCGAGGTCCCCGCCCTGCCTGGTCAGGGCCGCGACCTGAGGATCCACGACACCGCGACCGGCGGCCTGGTCACCCTCGACCCCGGTCCCGTCGCCCGTATCTACGTCTGCGGCATCACGCCGTACGACGCGACCCACATGGGGCACGCGGCCACCTACAACGCGTTCGACCTCGTGCAGCGCGTGTGGCTCGACACCAAGCGGCAGGTTCACTACGTCCAGAACGTCACGGACGTCGACGACCCCCTCCTGGAGCGGGCCGTGCGCGACGGCGTCGACTGGAGCGCCCTCGCCGAGCAGGAGACCGCCCTGTTCCGCGAGGACATGACCGCCCTGCGGATGCTCCCGCCGAAGCACTACATAGGCGCCGTCGAGGCCATACCGGGCATCGTCCCGCTCGTCGAGCGGCTCCGTGACGCAGGCGCCGCCTACGAGCTGGACGGTGACGTCTACTTCTCCGTCGAGTCCGACCCGCACTTCGGCCAGGTCTCGAACCTGGACGCGGAGGCGATGCGGCTGCTCTCCGCCGAGCGCGGCGGCGACCCGGACCGGCCGGGCAAGAAGAACCCCCTCGACCCGATGCTGTGGATGGCCGCCCGCGAGGGCGAGCCGAGCTGGGACGGCGGCTCGCTGGGCCGCGGCCGGCCCGGCTGGCACATCGAGTGCGTCGCCATCGCCCTGGACCACCTCGGCATGGGCTTCGACGTCCAGGGCGGCGGCTCCGACCTGGCCTTCCCGCACCACGAGATGGGCGCCTCGCACGCCCAGGTGCTCACCGGCGCCTTCCCGATGGCCAAGGCGTACGTGCACGCCGGCATGGTCGGCCTGGACGGCGAGAAGATGTCCAAGTCCCGGGGCAACCTGGTCTTCGTCTCCCGGCTGCGCCGCGACGGCGTCGACCCGGCCGCGATCCGCCTCGCGCTCCTCGCCCACCACTACCGCTCCGACTGGGAGTGGACCGACCAGGTGCTGCGGGACGCCGTCGCCCGCCTGGAGCGCTGGCGCGCGGCCGTCTCCCGGCCCGACGGCCCGCCCGCCGAGGCGCTGGTCGAGGAGATCCGCGAGGCCCTCGCGCACGACCTGGACGCCCCGTCCGCGCTCGCCGCGGTCGACCGCTGGGCCGCGCTCCAGCAGGAGTCGGGCGGCACGGACGCCGGTGCCCCCGGCGTCGTCTCCCGCGCGGTGGACGCGCTGCTGGGCGTCGCCCTGTAACCCGGGGACGACGACGTGGAGGGGGGCCTGCCGCGGCAGGCCCCCCTCCACGTCGTCACGTCACTCCTCCGAGGAATCCTCGTCGTCCCCGCCGGCCCGCGGCGGCTTCGGAGGCCGCGGCCGGCCTCCCGGGGCGTCCCGCCGGAACGGCGGTCCCGGCGGGGCCTCGCCGCCGTCCGCCGTGGCGTGGCCGCCCGGTCCGCCGCCGTCCCGGCGCCGCAGGTACCGCTCGAACTCGCGGGCGATCGCCTCGCCCGAGGCCTCCGGCAGCTCCGCGGTGTCCCGGGCCTCCTCCAGCGTCTGCACGTACTCGGCGACCTCGCTGTCCTCGGCGGCCAGCTGGTCCACGCCGACCTGCCAGGCACGCGCGTCCTCGGGCAGCTCGCCCAGCGGGATGCGGACGTCGATCAGGTCCTCCAGGCGGTTCAGGAGGGCCAGCGTGGCCTTGGGGTTGGGCGGCTGCGACACGTAGTGCGGGACCGCCGCCCACAGCGACACGGCCGGCACGCCCGCGTGCGCGCACGCCTCCTGGAGGATGCCGACGATGCCCGTGGGCCCCTCGTACTTGGTCTCCTCCAGGTCCATCCGGCGGGCCAGGTCGCCGTCCGAGGTGGTGCCGCTGATCGGCACCGGACGGGTGTGCGGGGTGTCCCCGAGCAGGGCGCCCAGGATGACCACCAGCTCCACGCCCAGCTCATGGGCGAAGCCCAGCAGCTCGTTGCAGAACGAGCGCCAGCGCATGGACGGCTCGATGCCGCGGACCAGCACCAGGTCGCGCGGCTTGTCGCCGCCCACCCGGACCACGGACAGCCGCGTCGTCGGCCAGGTGATCTTGCGCACCCCGGCCTCCATGAACACCGTCGGCCGGTTCACCTGGAAGTCGTAGTAGTCCTCGGCGTCCAGCGCCGCGAAGACCTCGCCCTTCCACTCCCTGTCCAGATGCGCGACCGCGGTGGAGGCGGCGTCGCCGGCATCGTTCCAGCCTTCGAACGCGGCCACCATCACTGGGTCGATCAGCTCGGGAACCCCCTCCAGCTCGATCACCCAGCGCCTCCTTCCGACGTGCCCTCGCTTAACGACCCAACCTTACGGCGTGCGGCGGGAGCGCCCGCAGCCCCCTTGTACGGGGCAGTGAACGGATCACTGCCCCGATCTTCCGGGCCGGACACCCCGCGCGGTTCACAGGCTGGAGCGCAGCCACTGCTCCACCGACGCGATGTGCACCGTCGCCCAGGAGCGGGCGGCCTCCGCGTCCCGGTCGCGCAGCGCGGCGAGGATCGCCCGGTGCTCGCGCAGGGTGCGGCCGACCGCGTCCTCCTGGGTCAGGCCGCGCCACACCCGGGCCCGGGTGGTCGGCCCGGACAGACCGTCGAGCAGCGAGCAGAGCACCGTGTTGCGCGAGCCGCGCACGATGCCCCGGTGGAACTCCAGATCGGCGGCGACCAGCCGTTCCACCGAGGGTTCGTCGCCGAGCGCGTCCAACTGGGCGCCGAGCGCGTCGAGTTCCTCCTCCGTGATGGACGCCGCCGCCATCGCGGTCGCGGCCGGCTCCAGGATGCGCCGAACGGCGAGGAACTCCAGCACCGTGTCGTCGCGGTGGAAGTCGACGACGAAGCTCAGCGCCTCCAGCAGGAGCTGCGGGTCCAGGCTGGTGACGTAGGTGCCGTCGCCCTGCCGCACGTCCAGGATGCGGATCAGGGACAGGGCGCGGACGGCCTCGCGCAGGGAGTTGCGGGACAGGCCGAGGTCGTCGGCGAGCCGGCTCTCCTTGGGCAGCCGGTCGCCGGGGCGCAGCGCGCCGGAGACGATCATGTCCTTGATCTTCTCGATCGCCTCGTCGGTGACTGCCACGCTCGGCCTCCTGCCTCTGCCGGATGCCGCCCAGACATCCGATGTATGAGCCATTATGGGCCCGGCGGCGGCCGTGCCGCGCACCCGGGAGGCGGCGGCCCCGCGGCACGGGGTCACCGCCTCCCGGGCGCGGGGTCTACTTCTTGTCGAGCAGGTCCTGCACCTTGCCGCGGATCTCGTCGGTGGCGAGGCCGCGGATGGTCAGGGTGGTCCGGCGGCGCAGCACGTCGTCCGGGGTCTCGGCCCACTCGTGGTCGCGGGCCCAGACGACCTGCGCCCAGATCTCGGGCGCGTCCGGGTGGACCCGCTCGGCCAGCTCCGGGTTCTCGTTGGCGAGCCGGGCGATGTCGAAGGCGAGCGAGCCGTAGTGGGTGGCCAGGTGCCGGGCGGTGTCGGCGGCCATCCGCGGGCCGGGCGCGGGGCCGTCCACCAGCAGGCGGTGGGCGACCGCCCGGGGGTTGGCGACGCCGGGCAGCGGCAGCTTCTTGGGCAGCGAGGAGATCGGCTCGAAGTCGTCGCCGAGGGGGTGGCCCGGCAGCGCCTCCAGCTTCTGCATGACCGTACGGCCGATGTGGCGGAAGGTGGTCCACTTGCCGCCCGCGACCGACAGCATGCCGCCCCGGCCCTCGGTGACGACCGTCTCGCGCTTGGCCTTGGCCGTGTCCCCGGGGCCGCCGGGCAGCACCCGCAGGCCCGCGAAGGCGTAGGTGATGAGGTCGCGGTCGAGCTGCTGGTCCCGGACGGAGAACGCGGCCTCGTCCAGGATCTGGGCTATGTCCTTGTCGTTGACCGCGACGTCCGCCGGGTCGCCCTCGTACTCCTCGTCGGTGGTGCCGAGCAGCAGCATGTCCTCCCAGGGGAGGGCGAAGGTGATGCGGTACTTGTCGATGGGGGTGGCCAGCGCGGCCTTCCACGGGGAGGTGCGCTTCAGGACCAGGTGGGCGCCCTTGGAGAGCCGGATGGAGGGGGCCGCGTCCGGGTCCTCCAGCTTGCGCAGGTGGTCGACCCAGGGGCCGGTCGCGTTGAGCACCAGCCGGGCGTTGACACCGAACTCCTCGCCGGTCAGCCGGTCCTTCAGCTCGGCGCCGGTCACCCGGCCCTTGGTGAAGCGGAGCCCGGAGACCTCGGCGTGGTTGAGGACGACGGCGCCGGCGTCGACGGCCGCGCGGACCGTCATCAGCGCCATCCGGGCGTCGTTCATCTGGTCGTCGCCGTAGACGGCCACGGCCTTGAGGTTCTCGGTGCGCAGCTCGGGCACGTCCTGCCGGGCGCGGGCCGGGGAGAGCAGGTGGCCGACACCGTCGCCGAACGCGGAGAGCGCCGAGTACGCGAAGACGCCGGCCCCGAGCTTCGCGGCGCCGTGCGGCCCGCCCTTGTACACGGGGAGGTAGAAGGTGAGCGGGTTCGCCAGGTGCGGGGCGACCTGGCGGGAGACCGCGCGGCGCTCGAAGTGGTTCTCCGCCACCAGCTTCACCGCGCCGGTCTGAAGGTAGCGCAGACCGCCGTGGAGCAGCTTGGAGGAGGCGGAGGAGGTGGCGCCGGCGAAGTCGCCGGCGTCGACCAGAGCCACCCGGAGACCGGACTGCGCGGCGTGCCAGGCGGTGGAGATGCCCAGGATGCCGCCGCCGATGACGAGGAGGTCGTACGACGCCCGGGAGAGCTGCTCCCGGGTCTCGGCCCGGCCCGGGAGGGAACCGGAGGCGGGGTGCGTGCCCAGAGCAGGCGCGGTCTGGAGGGTGGACTCAGTGGTCATTGCGGTTCATAACTCCTGTATCAGAGCCGGTGAGGGTGCTCGTCAGCTCTCGTCGTCGATCCAGCCCATGGTCCGCTCGACGGCCTTGAGCCAGCTCTTGTACTCGCGGTCACGGGTGTCCGCGTCCATGCGGGGGGTCCACTCGGCGGCCCGCCGCCAGTTGGCGCGCAGGTCGTCGGTGCTGTTCCAGAAGCCGACGGCCAGGCCGGCGGCGTAGGCGGCGCCGAGGCAGGTGGTCTCGGCGACCATCGGGCGCACCACGGGGGCGTCCAGGAAGTCGGCGAGGGTCTGCATCAGCAGGTTGTTGGAGGTCATGCCACCGTCGACCTTGAGGGTGGTCAGCTCCACCCCGGAGTCCTTCGTCATGGCGTCCGCGATCTCCCGCGTCTGCCAGGCGGTGGCCTCCAGGACGGCGCGCGCGAGGTGCGCCTTGGTGACGTACCGGGTCAGCCCGGCGATCACGCCGCGGGCGTCGGAGCGCCAGTACGGGGCGAACAGGCCGGAGAAGGCCGGGACGAAGTAGGCGCCGCCGTTGTCCTCGACCTGCATCGCCAGGGTCTCGATCTCGGCGGCGGTGGAGATCAGCCCCATCTGGTCGCGCATCCACTGCACCAGCGAACCGGTGACGGCGATGGAGCCCTCCAGGGCGTAGACCGGCTTCTGGTCGCCGATCTGGTAGCCGACGGTCGTCACCAGGCCGCTGTAGGAGTTGATGACCTTGTCACCGGTGTTCATCAGCATGAAGGTGCCGGTGCCGTACGTCGACTTGGTCTCGCCCTCGTCGAAGCAGGTCTGGCCGAACAGGGCGGCCTGCTGGTCACCGAGCGCGGAGGCGACCGGGATGCCGCCGAGCAGCTCGCCCAGCGGGCCGCCGGTGATCTCGCCGTAGACCTCGGCGGAGGAGCGGATCTCGGGGAGCATCTGCGGCGGCACGCCGATGGACTCGCAGATCTTCTCGTCCCACTGGAGGGTGCGCAGGCTCATCAGCAGGGTGCGGGAGGCGTTGGTGACGTCGGTGACGTGCTTGCCGCCGTTCACCCCGCCGGTCAGGTTCCAGATGACCCAGGTGTCCATGGTGCCGAAGAGCAGGTCGCCGGCCTCGGCGCGCTCGCGCAGGCCGTCGACGTTGTCCAGCAGCCAGCGGGCCTTGGGGCCGGCGAAGTAGGAGGCCAGGGGGAGGCCGGTCTCGCGGCGGAAGCGGTCCTGGCCGACGTTACGGCCCAGCTCGCGGCAGAGGGCGTCGGTGCGGGTGTCCTGCCAGACGATGGCGTTGTGGACGGGCTCGCCGGTGTTCTTGTCCCAGACGAGGGTGGTCTCACGCTGGTTGGTGATGCCGATGGCCTTGATGTCGTCGCGGGTGACGCCGGCCTTGCGGACGGCGCCGGCGACGACCTCCTGGACATTGGCCCAGATCTCGTTGGCGTCGTGCTCGACCCACCCCGGCTTGGGGAAGATCTGCTCGTGTTCCTTCTGGTCGACGGCGACGATGCGGCCGTCGCGGTCGAAGACGATGCAGCGCGAGGACGTGGTGCCCTGGTCGATCGCCGCGATGAAGGGGCCGGCGGTGTGGGTGTCGGTCATGGGGTGCTCCTGGGGTCCGTGGTGGTGGCGGTCGGGTGCGGCGCGGTTCACGCGAAGGCGACGTTGTAGACGCCCGCGGCGATGGCGGCGCCGATCAGCGGGCCGGCCACCGGGATCCAGGCGTAGCTCCAGTCGGAACCGCCCTTGTTGGGCAGCGGCAGCAGGGCGTGCACGATGCGCGGGCCGAGGTCGCGGGCCGGGTTGATCGCGTAACCGGTCGGGCCGCCGAGCGACAGACCGATGCCGACCACCACGAACGAGGTGATCAGGACGCCGAGGGCGCCGAGGCCGTCACCGTCCTGGTTCAGCCCCTGGGTGAGGATGGCGAGGATCAGCACGAAGGTGCCGATGATCTCGGTGACCAGGTTCTGCCAGGTGTTCCGGATCTCCGGGCCGGTGGAGAAGATGCCGAGCACCGGGCCGGCGCCCTTCTCCTGGGCCTCGACCGACTTGGCCGCGGTGTCCCGGACGCCCGGATCGCCGACGATCTCCCGGTCGGTGAGGTGGGCGTGGAACTGGCCGTAGTAGGCGAGCCAGACCAGGGTCGCGCCGATCAGGGCGCCGAGGATCTGGCCGGCGAAGTAGACCGGTACGTCCCCCCAGTTCCCGTCCTTGATCGCGAGGGCCAGCGTGACCGCCGGGTTCAGGTGCGCGCCGGAGAGCGGCGCGGAGATGTAGGCGCCGACCATGACGGCGAAGCCCCATCCGAGGGCGATGGCCACCCAGCCGGCGTTGCGCGCCTTGGAGGCCTTGAGCGTGACGGCAGCGCAGACGCCGCCGCCGAGCAGGATGAGTATGGCGGTACCGATGGTCTCGCCGATGAAGATGTCGGAGCTGGACACCCGCGACTCCTTTGTCCTTCGTCCAGGGAAGCCGGCCCTTGAGGTCGTCCACTCTATCGCGTGATGCCGTTAGGTGTTCGACAATGCCGACCGATGGACGGAGTCTCATCCCGACATCACACGCACGTCAAGGGTTCTGTTGTCTGAAACACGATTGATACCGATGATGCCGATCGGCACTCGTGATCGACTTTCGACCGGATCTGTCACTTTACGGTGATGTATTGCCGGTTTCGGCGGGAATCACGTTCCGGGAACAGGACGGGGGAGCGGGCGGGGGCAGGGCGGAGGCGGGGGAGGAGGGCGGGCCGGGGCCGGGGCCGCCGTCCACGGCGTTCCGGCGCCACCCGCTCCGGCGGGCTTCAGAAGCGCCCGGCGCCCAGGTCCCGGGAGACCGCGCGGGCGCAGTCGCGCACCGCCGCGATCAGTTCGGGGCGCAGCTCGCCCTCCTGGCAGAGCCGCTCCACGGCACCGGTGATGCCGACCGAGCCGACCGGCATGCGCCGCCGGTCGTGGATGGGGGCGGCGACGGACGCGACGCCCTCCCAGGTCTCCTCGATGTCGGCCGCGTAGCCCCGCGCGCGCGTGAGGTCCAGGACGTTCTCGAAGGCGTCCGGCTCGCAGACGGTGCGGTCGGTGAACGCCCGCCGCTCGCTCTCCAGGGCCTCGCTGTGCGCGACCGGGTCGTAGGCGGAGAGCACCTTGCCCAGGGCGGTGGAGTGCAGCGGCTGCATCGCGCCGATCTCCAGCACCTGCCGGCTGTCGTCGGGCCGGAAGACGTGGTGCACGATCAGCACGCCCCGCTGGTGCAGCACGCCCAGGTGGACGCTCTCGCCGCTGGAGCGGGCCAGGTCGTCCGTCCAGACCAGGGCGCGGGCCCGCAGCTCGTGCACGTCCAGGTAGGTCGTGCCCAGGCGCAGCAGCTCCGCCCCGAGCTGGTAGCGCCCGGAGGCGGGCTCCTGCTCGACGAAACCCTCCTGCTGGAGGGTGCGCAGGATGCCGTGGGCGGTGCCCTTGGCCAGCCCGAGCGACGAGGCGATGTCCGACAGGCCGAGCCGCCGCTCGCCGCCCGCGAGCAGCCGCAGCATCGCGGCCGCCCGTTCGAGCGACTGGATGTTCCGTGCCATCGCCGTCCCGCCTCCGTCCCGTCCCACCGTCGACGCGCGACGTCACTTCCGTTGTTCGGCAATGCCGAACACTACCGGTCCATGCCGACCTGCCGCCAATGGCCGGTCCGTCACTGTGGCACCCTTCGGCCACTCCGGACCGCCCACCGGGGGGCCGCCGGCACCGCGTCTCATCCTCGTCCGTCCCGTGGACGCCCCGACCACGGGCCCCGCGTCCCGGATACCCTGACGGCGTGCGCCCTCCCGGCGCGTTGTGTGCCGATGACACCGGGAAGCCGCAAAGCCGACAGCCGTCGCATCCTAGGGAGCCCGTACATGGCCTCGTCGCCGTCCACCCCGTCCGCCGACACCCGGACCCGTGTCACCGCCCTGCGCGAGGCGCTCGCCACCCGCGTGGTGGTCGCCGACGGCGCGATGGGCACCATGCTCCAGGCGCAGAACCCCACCCTGGACGACTTCCAGCAGCTGGAGGGCTGCAACGAGGTACTGAACCTGACCCGGCCGGACATCGTCCGCTCGGTCCACGCGGAGTACTTCGCGGTCGGTGTGGACTGCGTGGAGACCAACACCTTCGGCGCCAACCACTCCGCCCTCGGCGAGTACGACATCGCCCACCGGGTGCACGAGCTGTCCGAGGCGGGCGCCCGGGTGGCCCGCGAGACCGCCGACGAGTTCACCGCGAAGGACGGCCGCCCGCGCTGGGTCCTCGGCTCGATGGGCCCCGGCACCAAGCTGCCGACGCTCGGCCACGCCCCGTACGGCGTACTGCGCGACGCCTATCAGCGCAACGCCGAGGGCCTGGTCGCGGGCGGCGCCGACGCGCTGCTGGTGGAGACCACGCAGGACCTGCTCCAGACCAAGGCCGCCGTACTGGGTGCCCGCCGGGGCCTGGACGCACTCGGCCTCGACCTCCCGGTGATCGTCTCGGTGACCGTCGAGACCACCGGCACGATGCTGCTGGGCTCGGAGATCGGCGCGGCGCTGACCGCGCTGGAGCCGCTCGGCATCGACATGATCGGCCTGAACTGCGCGACCGGCCCGGCCGAGATGAGCGAGCACCTGCGCTTCCTCGCCCGGCACTCCCGCATCCCGCTCTCCTGCATGCCCAACGCCGGTCTGCCGGTGCTCGGCAAGGACGGCGCCCACTACCCGCTGGGCGCCGCCGAGCTGGCCGACGCCCAGGAGACCTTCGTCCGCGAGTACGGCCTCTCGCTGGTCGGCGGCTGCTGCGGTACGACGCCGGAACACCTGCGCCAGGTGGTGGAGCGGGTCCGCGGCGCCGCCCCGACCGAGCGCGACCCGCACCCCGAGCCGGGCGCCGCCTCCCTGTACCAGTCGGTGCCGTTCCGCCAGGACACCGCGTACCTGGCCATCGGCGAGCGGACCAACGCCAACGGGTCGAAGAAGTTCCGCGAGGCCATGCTGGACGGCCGCTGGGACGACTGCGTGGAGATGGCCCGCGACCAGATCCGCGAGGGCGCCCACATGCTGGACCTCTGCGTGGACTACGTCGGCCGCGACGGCGTCGCCGACATGGCGGAGCTGGCCGGCCGCTTCGCCACCGCGTCCACCCTCCCCATCGTGCTGGACTCCACCGAGGTCGACGTCCTCCGCGCCGGCCTGGAGAAGCTCGGCGGACGCGCGGTGATCAACTCGGTGAACTACGAGGACGGCGACGGCCCCGACTCCCGCTTCGCCAAGGTCACCCGGCTCGCCAAGGAGCACGGCGCGGCCCTGATCGCCCTGACCATCGACGAGGAGGGCCAGGCCCGCACCGCCGAGAAGAAGGTCGAGATCGCCGAGCGCCTCATCGGCGACCTCACCGGGAACTGGGGCGTCCGCGAGGAGGACATCCTCGTCGACTGCCTGACCTTCACCATCTGCACCGGCCAGGAGGAGTCCCGCAAGGACGGCATCGCCACCATCGAGGGCATCCGCGAGCTGAAGCGCCGCCACCCGGACGTGCAGACCACCCTCGGCCTGTCGAACATCTCCTTCGGTCTCAACCCGGCCGCCCGCATCCTGCTGAACTCCGTCTTCCTGGACGAGTGCGTCAAGGCCGGCCTGGACTCCGCGATCGTCCACGCCAGCAAGATCCTCCCCATCGCCCGCTTCGACGAGGAACAGGTCACCACCGCCCTCGACCTCATCTACGACCGCCGCGCCGAGGGCTACGACCCGCTCCAGAAGCTCATGGCCCTCTTCGAGGGCGCCACCGCCAAGTCACTGCGCGCCTCCAAGGCCGAGGAGCTGGCGGCGCTGCCCCTGGACGAGCGCCTCAAGCGCCGCATCATCGACGGCGAGCGCAACGGCCTGGAGGCCGACCTCGAGGAGGCCCTCGGCACCCGCCCCGCCCTGGAGATCGTCAACGAGGTGCTGCTGGACGGCATGAAGGTGGTCGGCGAGCTGTTCGGCTCCGGCCAGATGCAGCTGCCGTTCGTCCTCCAGTCCGCCGAGGTGATGAAGACCGCGGTCGCCCACCTCGAACCGCACATGGAGAAGACGGACGACGAGGGCAAGGGCACGATCGTGCTGGCCACCGTCCGCGGCGACGTGCACGACATCGGCAAGAACCTGGTCGACATCATCCTGTCGAACAACGGCTACACGGTCGTCAACCTCGGCATCAAGCAGCCCGTCTCCGCCATCCTGGAGGCCGCCGAGGAGCACAGGGCCGATGTCATCGGCATGTCCGGCCTGCTGGTCAAGTCCACGGTGATCATGAAGGAGAACCTGGAGGAGCTGAACCAGCGGGGCATGGCCGCCGACTTCCCCGTCATCCTCGGCGGCGCCGCCCTGACCAGGGCCTACGTCGAACAGGACCTCCACGAGATCTACGAGGGCGAGGTCCGCTACGCCCGCGACGCCTTCGAGGGCCTGCGCCTGATGGACGCGCTGATCGGCATCAAGCGCGGCGTGCCCGGCGCCAAGCTCCCCGAACTCCGCCCGCGCCGGGTGCGGGCCGCCACCGTCGAGGTCGAGGAGCGCCCGGAGGCCGGACACGTCCGCTCCGACGTCGCCGTCGACAACCCCGTGCCCGAGCCTCCGTTCTGGGGCACCCGCGTCATCAAGGGCATCCAGCTCAGGGAGTACGCCTCCTGGCTGGACGAGGGCGCCCTGTTCAAGGGGCAGTGGGGCCTGAAGCAGGCCCGCACCGGCGAGGGACCGACGTACGAGGAACTGGTCGAGACCGAGGGCAGGCCCCGGCTGCGCGGCCTGCTGGACCGGCTCCAGACGGAGAACCTGCTGGAGGCGGCCGTCGTCTACGGCTACTTCCCCTGCGTCTCCAAGGACGACGACCTGATCGTCCTCGACGACGACGGCACCGAGCGCACCCGGTTCACCTTCCCCCGGCAGCGCCGCGGCCGGCGTCTGTGCCTGGCGGACTTCTTCCGCCCGGAGGAGTCCGGCGAGACGGACGTCGTCGGCTTCCAGGTCGTCACCGTGGGCTCCCGCATCGGCGAGGAGACCGCCCGGATGTTCGAGGCCAACGCCTACCGGGACTACCTCGAACTGCACGGCCTCTCCGTCCAGCTCGCCGAGGCCCTCGCCGAGTACTGGCACGCCCGGGTCCGCTCCGAACTGGGCTTCGCCGGCGAGGACCCGGACGGGATGCAGGGCATGTTCGAGCTGAAGTACCGGGGCGCCCGCTTCTCCCTGGGCTACGGTGCCTGCCCGGACCTGGAGGACCGGGCGAAGATCGCCGCGCTGCTGGAGCCCGAGCGGATCGGCGTCCACCTGTCGGAGGAGTTCCAGCTCCACCCCGAGCAGTCCACCGACGCCATCGTCCTGCACCACCCCGAGGCGAAGTACTTCAACGCCCGCTGAGGCACGCCGGGCGCTCCGTTCCCGGGCGACGTACACTGGTCGGTCCACCGCAGGCCGGTTCCCGCACACGGGAACCGGCCTGATCGTCCCTCAAGGAGGTAAGTGGATGACCAGTACGGTCCCCGCGCTCGGCACCCGTACGGCGCAAGGCTCCGCACTCCAGGCGGTGCTGCTCGACATGGACGGCACCCTGGTGGACACCGAGGGCTTCTGGTGGGACGTCGAGACGGAGGTCTTCGCCGGTCTCGGCCACACCCTGGACGAATCCTGGCGCCATGTCGTCGTCGGCGGCCCCATGACCCGCAGCGCCGGTTTCCTGATCGAGGCCACCGGTGCCGACATCACCCTCGCCGAACTGACCGTGCTCCTCAACGACGGCTTCGAGAAGCGCATCGGCCAGGAGCTGCCGCTGATGCCGGGAGCCAGGCGGCTGCTGGCCGAACTGCACACCCACGAGATGCCGACGGCCCTGGTCACCGCCTCGCACCGGCGCATCGTCGACCGCGTCCTGGACGTCCTGGGCGCCCATCACTTCGCGCTGACCGTCGGCGGCGACGAGGTCCCGCGCACCAAGCCGTTCCCCGACCCGTACCTGGCCGCCGCGGCCGGACTCGGCGTGGACCCCGCCCGCTGCGCCGTCGTCGAGGACACCGCGACCGGCGTCGCCGCCGCGGAGGCGGCCGGCTGCCAGGTCGTCGCGGTCCCCTCGGTCGCCCCCATCGCACCGGCCCGCCGGCGCGCGGTCGTGACCTCCCTGGAAGAGGTCGACCTGGCCTTCCTGCGGGGCCTGATGACCGGGGCGCGCTAGCCGTTCACCGTGAGTACCGGTAGCGGCTCCTTGGCCATGTGACGTTCCCCACGCCCCGGAGGGTCGACAGCATGCTGTGCTTGTGCTGTCCCGCAGGCGTCCGGGGCGGTCGGCATGCCCATGTGTCCTGATTGGTGGAACCCTGCACGAATCCTTCCGCTGTCGGGTTTTCGGTGCGTCCACGCCCGGTTTCGCTCCGTGATGGGGACTCAACTCCGGCGGCTGCGAACTGTCGTGCGGGCGCGGACTAATCTCGACGCGAGAAGCTCAGCCCCTACCCCCGTGATCGGCCGCGACACCCCTGCACGCCGGATACACGGAATCGACAGCCCTGGAGAAACCCGAGCATGAACCGTAAGACTTTGGTGCTGCCGGCCGTTGTCGGCCTGCTTACGCCGGTGCTTGCCGCGTGTGGTGGCTCCGACGGCGGCAGCGGCGGCGGAGACGCGATCGTCGTCGGCACCACGGACCGGTTCACCGCCTCGAAGGAGGCCCCCGCGCCTCTCGACCCGGCGTGGGCGTACGACGTCGGCCTCTGGAACATCCTGCGCCAGACCCAGCAGACGCTGATGATGCAGCCGCGCGGTGAGGGCGAGCCCGTACCCGAGGCCGCCGAGCAGTGCGGCTTCACCGACACCGGCAACGAGCGGTACTCCTGCACGCTCCGCGACGGCCTGGAGTTCGCCGACGGCGACCCCGTCACCGCGGCCGACGTGAAGTACTCCATCGAGCGGGCCATCGCCATCAAGGGCGACAGCGGTGTCGCCTCCCTGCTGTCCACCGTCGACACCGTCGAGACCAAGGGCGACCGCGAGGTCATCTTCCACCTCAACACGGCCGACGCCACCTTCCCGTACAAGCTGGCGACCCCCGTCGCCGGCATCGTCGACCCCGACGACTACAAGAAGGACAAGCTCCGCGAGGGCTTCGAGATGTCCGGCTCCGGTCCCTACACCTTCAAGGCGGAGACCAAGGGCGACGAGATGACCAAGGCCGTGTTCACCAAGAACCCCCGCTACAAGGGGTCCCTGACGGTGAACAACGACAAGGTCGAGATGGTCTCCTTCGTCGACGCCGAGACCATGGGCACGGCCCTCGACAAGGGAGACATCGACCTGATGACGCGCGCGATGACGCCCGACCAGATCAACAAGCTGTCCAACACCTCCGGCGGCTCCGTCGACCTGGTCGAGGTGTCCGGCCTGGAGATCCGCTACCTCGGCTTCAACACCGAGGCGGCCACGGTGGAGAACAAGGCCGTCCGCAAGGCGTTCGCCCAGCTCATCAACCGCAGCGAACTGGTCACCAGCGTCTACGGCGCCCAGGCGGAGCCCCTGTACTCCATGGTGCCGGCCAGCATCACGGGCCACTCGAACTCGTTCTTCAACCTGTACGGCGACCCGAGCGTCGAGAAGGCCAAGGCCCTGCTGCAGCAGGCCAACATCACCACGCCGGTCAAGCTCACCCTGCACTACACCACCGACCACTACGGTGCGGCCACCAAGCAGGAGTTCGAGCAGCTCCAGAAGCAGCTCAACGACAGCGGCCTGTTCGACGTCGACATCCAGGGCGATATCTGGGACAAGTTCCGTCCGGCCGAGATGAAGGGCGAGTACGACGTCTACGGCATGGGCTGGTTCCCCGACTTCCCGGACGCGGACAGCTTCATCGCGCCCTTCCTCGACAAGGGCAACACGCTCAACTCGCCCTACGCCAACAAGGAGATCATCGACACCCTGATCCCGGAGTCCCGCCGGGAGGCCGACCGGCTGTCCGCCGCCGACAGCCTGACGAAGATCCAGGAGATCATCGCCAGGGACGTGCCGCTGCTGCCGCTGTGGCAGGGCAAGCAGTACGTCGCCACCCGCGACGACATCACCGGAACCGCCTACGTCCTCAACTCCGCCTCCGCCCTCCAGCTCTGGGAACTGGGCCGCGGCGTCAGCGAGTGATCCTCGGGCACCCGGGCACACCGAAGAGGGCGCCCCTCCCGGACTCTTCCGGGAGGGGCGCCCTCTTCGGTGTGCCCGGGTGCCGGGCCGTCCGGCCCGGCCGTCGAGGCCGAGGCCGCTACTGCGCGCCGGGACGCACCAGCCCGCTCTCGTAGGCGTAGACCGCGGCCTGCACCCGGTCGCGCAGCCCCAGCTTGGTCAGGACGTGCCCGACGTGCGTCTTGACGGTCGTCTCGCTGACGAACAGGTCGGCGGCGATCTCCGCGTTGGACAGCCCGCGCGCCACCAGCTTCAGCACCTCCACCTCACGCTCGGTCAGCGTGTGCAGGGTGTCCGGGACCGGTTCCTCGCCCGAGGGCAGATGGGTGGCGTACTTGTCGAGCAGCCGCTTGGTGATGCTCGGCGCGAGCATCGCCTCACCGGCCGCCACCACCCGGATCGCCTGGACCAGCTCATGCGCCGGGGCGTCCTTCAGCAGGAAGCCGCTGGCCCCGGCGCGCAGCGCCTCCACCACGTACTCGTCGAGGTCGAAGGTGGTCAGCACCAGCACCTTCGCCGGTCCGTCCCGGCCGGGGCCGGTGATCTGCCGGGTCGCCTCCACCCCGTCCATCCGGGGCATCCGGATGTCCATCAGGACCACGTCGGGCTGCAACGCCCGCACCTGGTCGAGCGCTTGGAGGCCGTCCCCGGCCTCGCCGACGACCGCGATGTCCTGCTCGGCCTCCAGGATCATCCGGAAGCCCGTACGCAGCAGCGGCTGGTCGTCGACCAGTAGGACACGGATGGCCACGTGACTCTCCTTCGCTAGTCCGGCCCATTCTGCCCTGCCCGGCCGCCGGGCCGTTTCCGGCCTCGGGCCGGTCGTTCGGATCACGCCGCGGACACGGGGCCTGGCACGCGCACCTGCCGCGTTGTCGTCACTCGCCGACGCTCCACGTCACTCCCTCCTCCGCCTTGCCTCCGCACGCACCAGGCCCCGCTCACCGGCGCGAGGAAGGCGCGGCCGATTCCCCGCGACCTGATCCGAACGACAGGCGCTAGCCTCGGACGCCGCCCGGCGCGGCCGCCGCCACGGGGAGCGGATACGGCGGGGGAGTGCCGCCGAACTCCGGGCAGTGCGCCTGGTGGTCGCACCAGCCGCAGAGCTTGGTGGGCCGGGGCCGCCAGTCGCCCGTCTCGGTCGCCAGCCGGATCGCCTCCCACAGCGCCAGCAGCTTGCGCTCCACACGCTCCAGGTCGGCCGGGACCGGGTCGTAGGTGAGCACGTCACCGCTGCCCAGGTAGACCAGTTGCAGCCGGCGGGGGACGACCTGCTTCAGGCGCCACACCACCAGGGCGTAGAACTTCATCTGGAACAGGGCGCCTTCGGCGTACTCGGGGCGGGGGGCCTTGCCCGTCTTGTAGTCGACGATCCGCACCTCGCCGGTGGGCGCCACGTCGACCCGGTCGATGATGCCGCGCAGCCGCAGCCCGGAGTCCAGCTCCGTCTCGACGAACAGCTCCCGCTCGGCGGGCTCCAGCCGGCTCGGGTCCTCCAGCGTGAACCACCGCTCCACCAGCCGCTCGGCCTCGGCCAGCCAGCGGGCCAGCCGCTCGCCGTCCGGGTCGTCGGCGAACAGCTCCACCACCTCGGGCCGCGTCTCGCGCAGCCGGTCCCACTGACCGGGCACCAGGGACTTGGCGCGCGGCGCGGTCCGCTCGGCCGCCGGGGCGTCGAAGAGCCGCTCCAGCACCGCGTGCACCAGCGTGCCCCGGGTGGCGGCCTCGCTCGGCTTCTCCGGGAGCCGGTCGATCACCCGGAACCGGTACAGCAGCGGGCACTGCATGAAGTCACCGGCCCGCGAGGGCGAGAGGGAGGCGGGCGCGGTGGCGGCACGGACCGCGGCCCCGGGGACCGTGCCCACCGCGCCCGCCGCCTCGTCCACCACGGTCGCCGCCGTTTCCGCGCCGCCCTCCGCCGCACCGTCGATGCTCGTCTCCATGTCCCAGACCCTACGGCCCGCCACTGACAGTCACCCAGCCGCGGCGGTGCCGCCCGTGCCGCGAGGAGCACAGGGGTGCCGGGGCGGAAGGGAGCGCGGGGGCCGCATACCATCGATGTGAGACCCTTCCGCCCGGCAGGAGCGGAAGACGCTTCGAACGAGGGGACACCGTGGACGTGAGCGGCGGGAGCGGGCAGCCGCGGTCCGGCAGCGACGAGTCGGCCGAGCACCACGCGGGGCCCCAGGCCCCCGGCTCCGCGCGCCCCGGCCGGAACCCGGACGGCGGCACCCCCGGCACCCCGGCGCCCGCCTCCGGCGACGGAGCCGGGCAACCGGACGACACGCCCCCGGCCACCGCGCCCACGGCCTCCGGCCCCGCCCCGGACCCCAGCGGCGGCACCCGGCCGGGCGACCCGCGCCCGGGGACCGCCGGGGACGGCGCTCCCCCGGACCCGGACGCCGCGGGCGGCGGCCCCCACCGGCCGCCCGCCGCCGAACCCCCGCCCCCCACCCCGCCCCGGCCCGCCCCCGCCCGCCCCGGCACCCCCGGCGAGGGCCACCGCGCTCCCGCCCGGCCGGGCGGCAAACCCCCGCGCCGCCCCCGCGAACCCGGCGGCGGACTGCTGATGGGCCGCCCGTTCGGCGTCCCCGTCTACGTCGCCCCGAGCTGGTTCCTGGTCGCCGCCCTCATCACCTGGGTCTTCGGCGGCCAGCTCGACCGGGTCCTGCCCGAGCTGGGCGCCGCCCGCTACCTGGTCTCCCTCTTCTTCGCCGTCGCCTTCTACGCCTCCGTCCTCGTCCACGAACTGGCCCACACCGTCGCCGCCCTCCGCTTCAAGCTCCCGGTCCGCCGCATCCAGCTCCAGTTCTTCGGCGGTGTCTCCGAGATCGAGAAGGAGGCCGAGACCCCGGGCCGCGAGTTCGTGCTGGCCTTCGTCGGCCCCCTGCTCTCCCTCGTCCTGGCCGGCGTCTTCTACCTGGCCCTGCTGCCCGTCGAACCCGGCACGGTCCCCGGCGTCCTGCTGGCCGGCCTGATGATCTCCAACCTCATCGTGGCCGCCTTCAACCTGCTCCCCGGCCTCCCCCTGGACGGCGGCCGGATGCTCCGCGCCGTGGTCTGGAAGCTCACCGGCAAGCCGATGAGCGGCACGGTCGCCGCCGCCTGGGTCGGCCGGGCACTCGCCATCGCCGTCCTGATCGGCCTGCCGCTGCTCACCCAGTCCGGGGCCCTCGGCTCCGACGCCGTGGACAACGTCGGCATGGACACCGTGATGGACGCCCTGCTGGCCGCCATCCTCGCCGCGATCATCTGGACCGGCGCCGGCAACAGCCTGCGCATGGCCCGCCTGCGCGAGCACCTGCCGGAACTGCGCGCCCGCAACCTCACCCGGCGCGCCGTCCCCGTCGAGACCGACACCCCGCTCTCCGAGGCGCTGCGCCGCGCCAACGCCGCCGGGGCCCGTGCCCTGGTCGTCGTCGACGCCGAAGGCACCCCCCTCTCCCTGGTCCGGGAGGCCGCGATCGTCGGCGTGCCCGAGCACCGCCGCCCCTGGGTCGCGGTCAGCGGCCTCGCCCAGGACCTCACCGACGGCATGCGGGTCTCCGCCGAGCTGGCCGGCGAGGAACTCCTCGACGTCCTGCGCGCCACCCCCGCCACCGAGTACCTCGTCACGGAGGAGAGCGGCGAGATCTACGGCGTCCTGTCCGCGGCCGACGTGGAACGCGCCTTTGTGAAGGCGATGGCCCGGCCCAGCTGACACCCGCCCGCCCGGAGCGGTGTTCCCGGCCTGTGGTCGGTGCCCTTCCGAAACGCCGGTAGGCTGGTCACATGTCCGAACCGACCGGTGCCGCCCGCAGGCGCGGGCCCTTCAAGGTCGGGGACCAGGTTCAGCTGACCGACCCCAAGGGCCGCCACTACACGTTCACGCTCGAGGCCGGGAAGAACTTCCACACCCACAAGGGTTCCTTCCCGCACGACGAACTGATCGGTGCTCCCGAGGGCAGCGTTGTCCGTACCACCGGGAACGTCGCCTACCTCGCGCTGCGCCCCCTGCTCCCCGACTACGTCCTGTCCATGCCCCGCGGCGCCGCCGTGGTCTACCCCAAGGACGCGGGGCAGATCCTCGCCTTCGCCGACATCTTCCCCGGCGCCCGCGTCGTGGAGGCCGGGGTCGGCTCCGGCTCGCTCAGCAGCTTCCTGCTGCGCGCCATCGGCGACCAGGGCATGCTGCACTCCTACGAGCGCCGCGAGGACTTCGCCGAGATCGCCCGCGGCAACGTGGAGCGCTACTTCGGCGGCCCGCACCCCGCCTGGCAGCTCACCGTGGGCGACCTCCAGGACAACCTGTCCGACACCGAGGTGGACCGCGTCATCCTGGACATGCTCGCCCCCTGGGAGTGCCTGGACGCCGTCTCCAAGGCGCTCGTCCCCGGCGGCATCCTCTGCTGCTACGTGGCGACCACCACCCAGCTCGCCCGGACCGTGGAGTCCATCCGCGAGATCGGCTGCTTCAACGAGCCGACCTCCTGGGAGACCATGATCCGCAACTGGCACGTGGAGGGCCTGGCCGTCCGCCCGGACCACCGGATGATCGGCCACACCGGCTTCCTGCTCACCGCCCGCCGCCTCGCCGACGGCGTGGAGCCGCCCATGCGCCGCCGCCGCCCCGCCAAGGGCGCCTACGGCGAGGACTACGACGGCCCGAACGCCGGCGGCGGCACCGGCCGCTGACCCGGACCGCCACCCCGCCAACGTACCGGCGCCGTGGCGAAGTTCCCGCGCCACACCGGGAACTCCGCCACGGCGTCGTCCCGTTGCCGGAGGACCGCCGGCCCGACCGGCGCCGGGCGAACGGATTCCAGTACCCACCCCGCTGTTCCCCCGCACTGTGACGTGTGGCACGATGCTGGCCACCCCACCGGCACAGCCCTCACAGGAGACACTCCTCGTGCAGCACTCCGCCGTTCCGGAACTGGCGCACACACGCACCCGTCCGATCCACTGGGTCGCCACCGCAACCGCCGTAGCCGCCGTGGTGGCCCTCTCCTCGGTGCTCCAGCCCGACGCCGCGACCGCCGCCCAGGCCGCCGGCGCCAGGACCGCGCCCGCCGGCCCGCGCGTCGCCGCGCCCGACCCCGCGGCCGTCGCCTTCCCGCTGGACTGCGGCCCGGTCGAGACGGTGGTACGGAAGAGGGCGTCCGGCGACCTGGACGGCGACGGGCGACCGGAGACGGTGGCCGCGGTGCACTGCGACGCCCCCATGGGCACTCCGCCCGACGGCGTCTACGTCCTGACCCGGGGCGGTGACGGCGAGCCCCGCGTGGTGGCGACCCTCATCGACCCGAAGGAGCGCCGGACCGTCACCGGCCTCACCGTGTCCGGCGGATCCGTCCTCGCCGGCTACCTCGGCTACTCGTCGGCCGACGTGCCCAGTTGCTGCCCCGACGTCGAGGAGGACGCGAAGTGGCGCTGGAACAACGGCGCGTTCGTCCGCTCCACCCCCGGACAGGCCCACGCGGTCTGACGGCACCCGGCGCCGACTCCGTGTGAGCCATCAGACAACGGTCACGGAACGTGCGCAACCGGTCGGGATTTGGTCACTCTGCGTCGGGACCGTAGACCTCGACGCTGTCCGAAACGCGCCGTACGTGGATGCACTCGCCCGGACACTCCTTCGCCGAGTCCACCACGTCGGTCAGGAGCGGCAACGGCACAGGCGTGGTCGCCCCCTTGTCCTGCAGAAGCTCGTCGCCCGCGCCCTTGACGTACGCCAGACCGTCGATGTCCAGCTCGAACACCTCGGGCGCGTACTGGGCGCAGATGCCGTCGCCGGTACACAGGTCCTGGTCGATCCAGACCTCCAGGGCCTCATCGACGGCTGCGGCCTCCTGCTGCACGATCGTCACTCCTCGCGTTTCTGCGCCGAGCGGCGGGAATCCGGCCAGCTCTGACGGGTGTTGAACACTTCGACCCTACCCCCGGCTGCTTTCCAACCGTGTTCCGTGGGTATTCCCCTGGCGTGAGGGAGAGCGCAAGGGTGAAGATCGGACACACCCCGACCGTCTTTGTGATCTAGGGGTTTCAATCGACACCCACCCAGGTAGGGTCTGGAAGCGTCCAGCTCCCCTTGGAGGAGGTGAGGACCGTGGCAGCCCACGACGACGACATGAACCGCGGCATCCGCCCGGGACGCGGGTCCGACGACCCGGCCGGACAGATTGCCTATCTTGAGCAGGAGATCGCCGTCCTGCGACGCAAGCTCGCCGACTCTCCGCGGCACACGAGAATCCTCGAAGAGCGGATCGTCGAGCTGCAGACCAATCTGGCCGGCGTATCCGCGCAGAACGAGCGACTGGCCAATACACTCCGTGAGGCCCGCGACCAGATCGTGGCCCTCAAGGAAGAGGTCGACCGGCTGGCCCAGCCACCGGCCGGCTTCGGTGTCTTCCTGCAGGCGAACGAGGACGGCACGGCCGACATCTTCACCGGGGGCCGCAAGCTCCGGGTGAACGTCAGCCCCAGCGTCGAGCTGGACGACCTGCGCCGCGGCCAGGAAGTCATGCTCAACGAGGCGCTCAACGTGGTCGAGGCCATGGAGTTCGAGAGCGTCGGCGACATCGTCACCCTCAAGGAGATCCTGGAGGACGGCGAGCGCGCCCTGGTGCTGGGGCACACCGACGAGGAGCGCGTGGTCCGGCTCGCCGAGCCGCTGCGCGGCATCACCATCCGCGCCGGTGACGCCCTCCTGCTCGAACCCCGCTCCGGCTACGTCTACGAGGTCGTCCCCAAGAGCGAGGTCGAGGAACTCGTCCTCGAAGAGGTCCCCGACATCGGCTACGAGCAGATCGGCGGCCTCGGCGGACAGATCGAGATGATCCGCGACGCGGTCGAGCTCCCGTACCTCTACCCCGACCTGTTCAAGGAGCACGAGCTGCGTCCGCCCAAGGGCGTCCTGCTCTACGGCCCGCCCGGATGCGGCAAGACCCTCATCGCCAAGGCGGTGGCGAACTCGCTGGCCAAGAAGGTCGCCGAGGTCACCGGCCAGTCCGCCGGCAAGAGCTTCTTCCTGAACATCAAGGGTCCCGAGCTGCTGAACAAGTACGTCGGCGAGACCGAGCGGCAGATCCGCCTGGTCTTCCAGCGGGCCCGGGAGAAGGCCAGCGAGGGCACCCCCGTCATCGTCTTCTTCGACGAGATGGAGTCCCTCTTCCGCACCCGTGGCTCGGGCGTCAGCTCGGACGTGGAGAACACCATCGTCCCGCAGCTGCTCGCCGAGATCGACGGTGTGGAGGGCCTGCAGAACGTGGTGGTGATCGGCGCCTCCAACCGCGAGGACATGATCGACCCCGCCATCCTGCGGCCCGGCCGGCTCGACGTGAAGATCAAGATCGAGCGTCCGGACGCCGAGGCGGCCAAGGACATCTTCGGCAAGTACCTCACCGAGCGCCTCCCGCTCCACGAGGACGACCTGAAGGAGCACGACAAGGACAAGGCGGCCACCGTCCAGAGCATGATCCAGACGGCGGTGGAACACATGTACGCCGAATCCGAGGAGAACCGCTTCCTGGAGGTCACCTACGCCAATGGCGACAAGGAAGTCCTCTACTTCAAGGACTTCAATTCCGGCGCCATGATCGAGAACATCGTGGGCCGCGCCAAGAAGATGGCGATCAAGGACTTCCTGGAGAAGAACCAGAAGGGCCTGCGCGTCTCCCACCTCCTCCAGGCGTGCGTGGACGAGTTCAAGGAGAACGAGGACCTGCCCAACACCACCAACCCGGACGACTGGGCCCGGATCTCCGGAAAGAAGGGCGAGCGGATCGTGTACATCCGTACGCTCGTCACCGGAAAGCAGGGCGCGGACACCGGACGCTCCATCGACACGGTGGCGAACACCGGTCAGTACCTGTAAAAGGCGGGGCGGCTGCGGGTGCCCTCGGCGGGTACCCGCAGCCGAGTGTTTTTCCGAGCCCCGGCTGGAGCAAGGCAATGACGCAAATGATCTCCCCACCGGCGCAGAGGCGTTCTAGGCTCTCCTATACCGCCGAGTCGCGCAGTGCGGGGACGGGCACCGCACACGCACCGGAGCGCCAGCGGTACGTGAGCGGCGTCCACGACCTAGGGCGCCGCCGGGCAAGGAGGGCCGCATGACCGTACGGCGAGTAATGGGCATCGAGACGGAGTACGGGATCTCCGTCCCCGGTCACCCCAACGCCAATGCCATGCTCACCTCGTCCCAGATCGTCAACGCCTACGCGGCGGCGATGCACCGGGCCCGCCGGGCCCGCTGGGATTTCGAGGAGGAGAACCCGCTGCGGGACGCGCGAGGCTTCGACCTCGCCCGGGAGGCCGCCGACTCCAGCCAGCTGACCGACGAGGACATCGGCCTGGCCAACGTGATCCTCACCAACGGTGCCCGGCTCTACGTCGACCACGCGCACCCCGAGTACAGCGCGCCCGAGGTCACCAATCCGCGGGACGCCGTGCTGTGGGACAAGGCCGGCGAACGGATCATGGCCGAGGCCGCCGAGCGGGCCGCCCAGCTGCCCGGGGCCCAGCCGATCCACCTGTACAAGAACAACACCGACAACAAGGGCGCGTCCTACGGCACCCACGAGAACTACCTGATGAAGCGGGAGACCGCCTTCTCGGACATCGTGCGCCACCTGACGCCGTTCTTCGTCTCCCGGCAGGTCGTCACCGGCGCCGGCCGCGTCGGTATCGGCCAGGACGGCCACGAGCACGGCTTCCAGCTCAGCCAGCGCGCCGACTACTTCGAGGTCGAGGTCGGCCTGGAGACGACGCTGAAGCGCCCGATCATCAACACCCGCGACGAGCCGCACGCGGACGCCGAGAAGTACCGCAGGCTGCACGTGATCATCGGCGACGCCAACCTGTCCGAGATCTCGACGTACCTGAAGCTGGGCACGACCGCCCTGGTGCTGTCGATGATCGAGGACGGCTTCATCGCGGTCGACCTCGCCGTCGACCAGCCGGTCCGCACCCTCCACCAGGTCTCCCACGACCCGACGCTCCAGCACCTCGTCACGCTGCGCAGCGGCCGGACACTCACCGCGGTGCAGCTCCAGATGGAGTACTTCGAGCTGTCCCGCAAGTACGTGGAGGAGCGGTACGGCTCGGACGCCGACGACCAGACCAAGGACGTCCTGGCCCGCTGGGAGGACGTCCTCAACCGCCTGGAGAACGACCCGATGAGCCTGGCCGGGGAGCTGGACTGGGTCGCCAAGCGGGAGCTGATGGAGGGCTACCGCAGGCGGGACAACGTGGACTGGGACGCCGCCCGGCTGCACCTGGTGGACCTCCAGTACGCGGACGTACGCCCCGACAAGGGCCTGTACAACCGTCTGGCGGCCCGGGGCCGCATGAAGCGCCTGCTGACCGACGACGAGGTCGAGCGGGCCCGTACCAAGCCGCCCGAGGACACCCGCGCCTACTTCCGCGGGCGCTGTCTGGAGCAGTACGCGGACGACGTGGCGGCGGCCTCCTGGGACTCGGTGATCTTCGATCTGCCGGGCCGGGACTCGCTCCAGCGGGTGCCAACCCTGGAACCGCTTCGCGGAACGCGTAATCACGTGAAGGAGCTCCTGGACCGCTGCCGTACGGCGGAGGACCTGGTCAGGGTGTTGTCCGGGGGTTGATCCCGGTCAGTGGGTACCCGGGGCGGACCGCCTGGACGGGGTGAAAGTCCCCGGCCCGGGAATCATCGAGGTGATCCCCGCACGTTGGAGGAACGGCGGGGCCGATGTCGGACCCGGCTTGTAGGGTCGGATCTTGAGCGAGTGAAGCGAACTGTGTCGGGCGAACCGAGCGGGGTGAGGGTGATGGCGACCAAGGACACCGGCGGCGGGCAGCAGAAGGCCACGCGTTCCACCGAGGAGGTCGAGGAGCAGACGCAGGACGCGCAGGCGTCGGAAGACCTCAAGGAGCGGCAGGAGAAGCTCAGCGACGACGTCGACTCGGTGCTGGACGAGATCGACGACGTGCTCGAGGAGAACGCGGAGGACTTCGTGAGGTCGTTCGTGCAGAAGGGCGGCCAGTAGGCCGCGAGCCCGTGAGGGACGGGTGAGCGACGGGGTGAGGCCGGTGTGCGGCGCGGTCACGGCCGTGCCGCACGCCCGTCTCCGCCGGGGGGCCGTGGGGGTGCTTTCCGTGGCTTCCGCCGAGTATGTGGATCACCGCCGTGGTGCGGGTAGGGTCCGTGGCATACCGAGCACCAGCCGCAGCGCCGTGCTGGGGCAGTCGAACGATCGGCCCGACGTCGTACGGCGGGCTGTTGCATATGTGGAAGGAAACGCGTGGAAGCCAACACTCGTAGCACCGGGCGTCTGCCGGCTGCCTTCCTGACGCCCGGCTCGTCGTCCTTCATGGACTTCCTGTCGGAGCACCAGCCGGAGATGCTCCCGGGCAACCGGCAGCTGCCGCCCACCCAGGGCGTGATCGAGGCGCCGCACGGCACCACCATCGTCGCCGTCACCTTCCCGGGCGGCGTGGTGCTCGCCGGTGACCGCCGCGCCACCATGGGCAACGTCATCGCGCAACGGGACATCGAGAAGGTGTTCCCCGCCGACGAGTACTCGGCGGTGGGCATCGCCGGTACGGCGGGGCTGGCCGTGGAGATGGTGAAGCTGTTCCAGCTGGAGCTGGAGCACTTCGAGAAGGTCGAGGGAGCGCAGCTCTCCCTGGAGGGCAAGGCCAACCGGCTGTCGACGATGATCCGCTCCAACCTCGGCATGGCGATGCAGGGGCTGGCCGTGGTACCGCTCTTCGCGGGGTACGACGTCGACCGCGGCAGGGGCCGCATCTTCTCCTACGACGTGACGGGCGGGCGCTCCGAGGAGCACCACTTCGCCGCCACCGGGTCGGGGTCGGTCTTCGCGCGCGGCGCGATGAAGAAGCTCTTCCGGGAGGACCTGAGCGAGGACCAGGCGACCACCCTGGTGGTGCAGGCCCTGTACGACGCGGCCGACGACGACTCGGCGACCGGTGGCCCCGACGTCGCCCGGCGCATCTTCCCGATCGTCACCGTGATCACCGAGGACGGCTTCCGCCGGCTCACCGAGGACGAGTCCTCGCAGATCGCCCGTTCCGTGCTGGAGCGGCGGCTGGAGCGGCCCGACGGTCCGCGGGCGGCGCTGCTGTAGCGGCGGGCACGGTTGCTTTGGTGTCAGGTGGTCCAGTGACTTCGACAGAAAGGGACGGTTGACCGGTGTCGACGCCGTTCTATGTATCGCCCCAGCAGGCCATGGCCGACCGGGCCGAGTACGCCCGCAAGGGCATCGCCCGCGGGCGCAGCCTGGTCGTGCTGCAGTACGCCGACGGCATCGTGTTCGTCGGTGAGAACCCGTCCCGCGCGCTGCACAAGTTCAGCGAGATCTACGACCGGATCGGCTTCGCCGCCGCCGGCAAGTACAACGAGTACGAGAACCTGCGGATCGGCGGCGTGCGCTACGCCGACCTGCGGGGATACACCTACGACCGCGAGGACGTGACCGCGCGGGGGCTGGCCAACGTCTACGCGCAGACGCTGGGCACCATCTTCTCCAGCGCCGGTGAGAAGCCCTACGAGGTCGAGCTGGTCGTCGCCGAGGTCGGGGAGACACCCGAGGGCGACCAGATCTACCGGCTGCCGCACGACGGATCGATCGTCGACGAGCACGGCTCGGTCGCCGTCGGCGGCAACGCGGAACAGATCAGCAGTTACCTCGACCAGCGCCACCAGGACGGCATGACGCTGGCGGAGGCGCTGCGGCTGGCGGTGCAGGCGCTGTCCCGGGACACCAACGGCAGTGAGCGGGAGATTCCCGCGGAGCGGCTGGAAGTGGCGGTGCTGGACCGCACGCGCCCGCAGAAGCGGAAGTTCAAGCGCATCGTGGGCGGTCAGCTGTCCCGGCTTCTCGACGGTTCCTCGGCGGACCCGTCCGCCTCGGAGGCCGGGTCCGGGGAGGAGTGACGCCGACGGCGCCGGCGGGGGACGGACACCCCCCCCGGCGCCGGGGTGTGTGACGGGGCCCCGGTCAGTCCCCCGGGGGCGGCGCCGTGGAGCCTCGTACGACCAGGTCGACCGGGATGTCGTCCCGGCTCGGGACCCGGCCGTCCAGCACGTCCAGGAGCGCCCGCATGCCCCGCTCCCCGAAGGTCTCCGCGTCCAGGCGGACCGTGGTCAGCTCCGGGTCGATCGCCGTGGCGAGGGCGAGGTCGTCCAGACCGGTGACGGAGACGTCCTCCGGGACGCGCAGGCCCAGGCGGCGCAGCGCCTTGTAGGCGCCCGCGGCGAGTTTGTCGTCGTCGCAGACCAGGGCCGTGGGGCGGGGGCCGGGGCCGGACAGCGCCGCCTCGGTGGCCGACCGGGCGCCCTCGATCGAGAGCGGCGCGTGAGCCGTGCGCAGCGCGCTGCCCGGGACGGCGGCCAGCCGTGCGGCCAGTTCCCTGGCCCGTACCTCGAAGGTCCAGGAGCCCACGTCCGCCGCCAGGTGCAGGAAACGGCGGTGCCCCAGGGCCAGCAGGTGGTCCGCGACCTGGCGGATGCCGTCGGCGATGTCGAGGTTGACGGTGGCGGCGCCGGTACTGCCCGCCGGGTCGCTGTCCAGCATCACCAGCGGCAGCTGGTCGCCGCGGATCGCGGTGAGCGCGTCCGCGGCCATCGAGGAGGCGATCACGCCGTCCAGTGCCGCCTGGGCCGAGGCGAACGGGTCCCGGGCGGGGCCGATGCCCTCGGGAGACGGGTAGAGGACCACCCCGAAGCCGTGTTCCGCGGCGACGCGCGCGGCCCCCGTGTAGACGCCCGCGAAGAACTCGGTGGTGAGGGCCGGTACGACCAGCAGGACCGTGCGGGTGCGGCCGAGACGGAGATTGCGGGCGGCCAGGTTGGGGCGGTACCCCAGGTCGTGCGCGGCCCGGCGCACGCGCTCGGCCGTCGTCTCCGACACGCGCCCCCGCCACTTGTCGCCCATGACCAGGGAGACCGCCGCCTGGGACACACCGGCGACCCGGGCGACGTCCCGGCTGGTCGGACGTGTGCTGTCTCGTGCCACCGTGGGCCCCGCTCCTCCGTCTGGACTCCCGAACAGCGGTCATGGTACGTATGACCACGCATGAGTTATACGTAAAACGTCGGACGGCGGGGACGGGAGTCGGACATGGCCTCGGGATATCTGGAGATCCTTCGGGCGCGGTACGCCCTGCGCCTGCTGGCCGGCACGCTCGTGGGCCGGCTGCCCAACGCGACCGCCGCCATCGCCATCGTGCTGTTTGTGCGGGCCGAGGGCGGTTCGTACAGCCTCGCGGGAGCGCTCGCGGCCGTCTACGGGGTCGCCAACGCCGTGGGGCAGCCGGTGCTCGGCCGGCTCGTGGACCTGTACGGGCAGCCGCGGGTGCAGCTCCCGGCGGCCGTGCTGTCCGGCGTGGCGATGGCCGTGTTCGCCTGGGCCGGCACCGGCCCGGTGGCGGTGGCGTACGCGGCGGTGGCGGGCGCGGGGCTGTTCACGCCACCGCTGGAGGGCGGGCTGCGGGCGCTGTGGCCCAGCGTCCTGCGCAAGGAGGGGCAGGTGCACACGGCGTACGCGATGGACGCCGTGGCCCAGGAGGTGATGTTCACCGCCGGGCCGCTGCTGGTGACGCTCTGCGTGTCCCTGTGGTCCGCGCAGGCCGCGCTGCTCGTCCTCAACGTGGCCGGGGTGCTCGGGGCACTGTCCGTCGTCCTGTCGCCGCCCTCGCGCGCCTGGCGGTCCGCCCCGCGCGAGGCGCACTGGCTGGGCGCCCTGCGCTCGCCGGGCCTGCTGGCGCTGCTCGGCGCCTTCCTGTTCGTCGGGGTCGCGCTCGGCTCGATCACGGTCGCCGCCGTGCCGTACGCCGACGCGCACGGCGGCGACGCCGTCTACGGCTGGCTGATGGCGGCGCTCGGACTGGGGGCACTGGTGGGCGGCGCCGGGTACGGGGCGCGGCAGTGGACCGGTGATCCGGCGCGCCGGCTGCGGCTGCTCGTGGCGCTCCTGGCGGTGTGCTACCTGCCGCTGACGCTGATGCCGGGCACGGCCGGCATGGTGCTGCTCGCCGCGCTCGCGGGTGTCTTCCTGGCGCCGGCCATCGCCTGCGCCTTCGTCCTGGTCGACCGGCACGCGCCGCCGGGGACCGTGACGGAGGCGTTCTCCTGGCTGGTGACGACGATCACCGTGGGCGCCTCGGTCGGCACCGGTCTCACCGGACCGGTCGTGGAGGCGGGCGGAGCGCTGTGGGGCTTCGCCGTGCCGGGGGCCGCCGGGACCGTGTCCCTGCTGGTGCTCACCGCCACCGGACGGGTCCTCGCAGCTCCCGCCGGACAAGCGGTGGTTGCGGCTTCATCGGAAAATGATCCAAACCGTGCCGTCGAACCCCGTTTCAGTTCAGGGGATCGGGCGTAATGTTCAGTCATGGACCGCCGCATTTTCGGGCTGGAGAACGAGTACGGCGTCACGTGCACGTTCAGGGGACAGCGCCGCCTGTCGCCTGACGAGGTGGCGCGGTACCTCTTCCGCCGTGTCGTGTCATGGGGCCGCAGCAGCAATGTCTTTCTGCGCAACGGCGCCCGCCTCTACCTCGATGTCGGATCACACCCGGAATACGCCACACCCGAATGTGACAACGTCACCGAGCTCGTCACCCACGACAAGGCGGGTGAGCGCATTCTCGAGGGACTCCTGGTCGACGCCGAACGACGCCTGCACGAGGAAGGAATCGCGGGCGACGTCTACCTCTTCAAGAACAACACCGATTCGGCGGGCAACTCCTACGGCTGCCACGAGAACTATCTGGTGGCCCGGCACGGGGAGTTCTCCCGGCTCGCGGACATCCTCATCCCGTTCCTGGTGACGAGGCAGCTGCTGTGCGGCGCGGGCAAGGTGCTCCAGACGCCGCGCGGCGCCGTGTACTGCGTCAGCCAGCGGGCCGAGCACATCTGGGAGGGCGTCTCCTCGGCGACCACCCGCTCCCGGCCCATCATCAACACGCGTGACGAGCCGCACGCCGACGCCGAGCGCTACCGCCGGCTCCACGTCATCGTCGGCGACTCGAACATGTCCGAGACGACCATGCTCCTCAAGGTCGGCGCCACCGACCTGGTGCTGCGCATGATCGAGGCCGGCACGGTGATGCGCGACCTCACCCTGGAGAACCCGATCCGGGCGATCCGCGAGGTCAGCCACGACATCACCGGACGGCGCAAGGTGCGCCTGGCCAGCGGCCGGGAGGCGTCCGCGCTGGAGGTGCAGCGGGAGTACTACGAGAAGGCCGTGGACTTCTGCGAGCGCCGCGGCATCCGCACCGGCACCGTCGAGCGGGTGCTGGAGCTGTGGGGCCGCACCCTGGACGCGATCGAGAGCGAGGACCTCGACCGCATCGGCACCGAGATCGACTGGGTCATGAAGTACAAGCTCATCGAGCGGTACCGCGCCAAGCACAACATGACCATGTCGCACCCCCGGGTCGCGCAGATAGACCTCGCCTACCACGACATCCACCGGCGTCGTGGCCTGTACTACCTGCTGGAGAAGAAGGGCCAGGCCACCCGGGTCTGCAACGACTTGAAGATCTTCGAGGGCAAGTCCGTCCCGCCGCAGACCACTCGGGCCCGGCTGCGCGGCGACTTCATCCGGCGGGCCCAGGAACAGCGCCGTGATTTCACGGTCGACTGGGTCCACCTCAAGCTCAACGACCAGGCACAGCGCACGGTGTTGTGCAAGGACCCGTTCCGTTCCGTGGACGACCGGGTGGAGAAGCTGATCGCCGGAATGTGAGCCGGGACGTCCGCACGCATTGCCGGAACGCCACACGGGCGCCGTACGTTCTCCGTACGGCGCCCGTTCCACGTCGTAGAGTTGCGCGCGCACGTCACCCACCCGAGATCGACCGATTACGAGGCCCCCGCTGTGCGCCGACGCTCCCTTCTCATCGCCGTACCCGTTGGACTGACCACCCTCGCCGCGTGCGGCGACGACGGGGGCGATTCGAGCGAGGCCAGTGACTCCCCCTCGGCGTCGGCGACTTCGTCCGCGCCGGCCCCCAAGATCGTCGACGGCCCGCTGCCGGCGATCACCGCGGGCGCGGAGTTCGGCGAGAAGCCGACGGTGGCCAAGGGCAGCGGCGACCCCTCCGGCCAGCTCGCCGTCAGGACGACCGTCGCGGGCAACGGCAAGCCGGTCGCCGAGAACGACTTCGTGGTCGCCGACTACCTGGGCCAGATCTGGTCCTCCGCCAAGGTCCTCGGCAACTCGTACGACACCAAGAGCCCGCTCGTCTTCCAGCTCGCCCAGGGCAGCGTCATCGACGGCTGGCGGTACGCGCTGACCGGCAAGAAGACCGGCAGCCGTGTCCAGTTCGCCGTCCCGCCCACCTGGGCCTACGGCGACCAGGGCAACGAGCAGCTCGGCGTGAAGAAGGACGACACGCTGGTGTTCGTCTTCGACCTGAAGGACAGCTACAACGCCACGAGCTCCGCCAAGGGCGAGGAGGTCGCCCAGGACGACACCGCGCTGCCCAAGGTCGGCACCGACACCGACGGCAAGGCGCCCTCCATCGAGGTGCCCGACGCCGAGGCGCCCGCGAAACTCGTCGCCAACTACGTCATCGAGGGCGACGGCGCCGAGGTCGAGGCCGACAGCAGCGTCCTCGTGCAGTACAAGGGCGTGCTGTGGGACGGCGGCAAGGAGTTCGACTCGACGTACAGCCGCAAGCAGCTCACGTCGTTCTCGCTCCAGCAGGTCGTCAAGGGCTGGTCGCAGGGGCTGACCGGCAAGAAGGTCGGCAGCCGCGTCCTCATCGTCGTCCCGCCGAACCTCGGGTACGGCGACAGCCCGCCGGAGGGCAGCGGCATCAAGAAGGACTCCACACTCGTCTTCTCCGTGGACATCCTCGCGAAGCTCTGACGGCCGGGGGATGAAAGACTGGACCCGTTGCCTTTCCGCAGACAAGCAGGAGCTAGAGACGTGAGCATCGACAAGCCCGAGATCGACTTCCCCGGCGGCGAGCCCCCGGCGGACCTCGAGATCAAGGACATCTGGGAGGGCGACGGACCCGTGGCGCAGGCGGGTCAGACCGTCACCGTGCACTACGTGGGTGTCGCCTTCTCCACCGGCGAGGAGTTCGACGCCAGCTGGAACCGCGGCGCCCCGTTCCGCTTCCCGCTGGGCGGCGGCCGGGTCATCAAGGGCTGGGACCAGGGCGTGCAGGGCATGAAGGTCGGCGGCCGTCGCCAGCTGACCATCCCGGCCCACCTCGCCTACGGCAACCAGAGCCCGACCCCGGCGATCAAGCCCGGCGAGACGCTGATCTTCGTCGTCGACCTGCTCGGCGTCTGATCCGACCTCGTCGGGGTCCGATCGGTACGGATGCGATCGGACGTGACCGCCTCGGGGCCCATGCCCGTCCGGGCATGGGCCCTCGGCTTTTGCCAGGCCACCGCGGGGCGGTACGGTCACGGTCGTAAGCATCACAAGGAGGCGAAGGGCGTCGATGGCCATTGCCAAGGCCGAGCGGCTGATGAACCTGGCGCTGTGTCTGCTCGGCACCCGCCGGCCGCTCAGCAAGCGCGAGCTGCGCGAGTCCATCGAGGCCTACGTCGAGGCGTTCGGACCCGAGCAGACCTCGCCCGGCTCCGACGACGCCTTCAACCGCATGTTCGAGCGGGACAAGGATGACCTGCGCGAGCTGGGCCTGGTCATCGAGACCGTCGAGAGCCTGGACGGCGAGATCGGCTACCTCGCCCGCCGCGACAGCAACCGCCTGCCGCCCATCACCCTGGACGCCGAGGAGGCCGCCGCCCTCGGGCTGGCCGCCAAGGTCTGGCAGCAGGCGAGGCTGGCCGGCGCCGCCAGCGGCGCCCTCCAGAAGCTGCGCGCCGCCGGACTGCCCGAGGACGTCGACCCCTACGAGGCGCACAGCGCCCTGGAGCCGCGCATCCCCGTGCACGAGGCGGCCTTCGAACCGCTGATGCTGGCCTGCCGCGACCGCCGTCCGGTCGTCTTCGACTACCGCAAGGCCACCGCCGCCCGCCCGGAGACCCGGCACGTCGAGCCGTGGGCCCTGGAGTGCTGGCGCGGCCACTGGTACCTCGCCGGGTTCGACCGGGACCGCGGCGCCGAGCGCGTCTTCCGGCTCTCCCGGATCACCGGCAAGGTGCGCTCGCGCGGGGCGCGGTTCACCGCCCCCGTGCCGGACGTCGTCACCGTCCGCGAGACCGTCGCGAGCTGGGCGGGGGAGACCGCCGACCGCTCCGCGCTGATCCGGCTGCGCGCGGACGCCGGATACCCCTTGCGGGCGAAGGCCACCGCCGTCCGGGAACTCGGCGACGGGTGGGACGAGTTGTTGATTCCGTACGGGCACGGACTGGACGCCTGGCTGGTGGAGTTCGGACCGGACGTGGTGGTGCTGGAGCCGGCCGAGCTGCGGGCCGACGTGGTGGACCGGCTGCGCGCCGTCGCCAAGGGCTGAGGGGGAGCGGACAACACAGTGGCAGGCAAACCGGTCAGGCCCGTCAACGCCATCGACCAGACCCGGCGGATGCTCTCCCTGGTGACGTATCTGCGCGAGCGCCCCGGCGCCCGGATCGAGGACGTGGCCCGCGCCTTCGGCATCACCGAGGACGAACTGGTCTCCGACCTCGACGTGCTCCCCATGTGCGGCACCAGCTTCCGCGGCGGTGACCTGCTCGACATCGACACCGACGGTGAGCGCATCTGGTGGCACAACCCGGCCGCGCTCGGCGCCGACGCGGCCGAGCCGCTGCGCCTCGCCGCCGACGAGGCCACCGCGCTGCTCGTCGCCGCGCGGGCCGTGGCCACCCTGCCCGGCCTGCGCGAGAGCGACCGGCAGGCGCTGTTGCGGGCCACCGCCAAGGTGGAGACCGCGGCCGGCGAGGCGGCCGGCGCCAGCTCCCGGCTCTCGGTCACCTTCGAGTCCGAGGGCGGCGTCTTCGCCGACGTCGACCGGGCGATCTCCGAGCGGCGCCGCCTGTGGATCCGCTACTACTCACCGGCCCGCGACGAGGTCACCGAGCGCGAGATCGACCCGATCCGCCTGGTCAGCGTCGGGCACACCTACGTAGAGGCGTGGTGCCGCCGCTCCGAGGCCAGGCGCACCTTCCGGCTCGACCGGGTCGCCGAGATCAAGATCCTCGACGAGCCCTCCGAGCCGCCGCAGATCGAGCCGCGGGACCTGTCCCAGGCGCTGGTGCAGCCCGCCGCCGAGGACCCCGAGGTCGTGGTGGAGGTCGGCCCGGCGGGACGCTGGGTCGCCGAGTACTACCCGCACGACAGCGCCGAGGAACTCGCCGACGGCGGTCTGCGCATCACGCTGCGCACCCCCGACCCGGCCTCGCTCCGGCGCCTGGCGCTGCGCCTCGGGCGGGACGGCCGGATCGTCGCCCCGCCCGACCTGGCGGACAGTGCCCGGCAGGCGGCGCGCGAGGCACTCGCGGCGTACGAGGAGAGCGGTACGGCGGACGCGTACGGGCCGCCGGCCGTGCGGGTGGGAGACGCCGGAGACGACAGGCGGGAGCGGGGACGTTGAGCGAGTCGGCGGGGCCCGGGGCGACGGGCATGACGGTGGCGTCCGCGTTCGCCGGGATGCGGAGCGTGACGCCGGTGGTGTTCCGCGCGGGCTGCCCGGACTGCCGGGGCCGGTTCGAACTGGACGCGGGTGCCCTGCGGCTGGCCATCGGCGCCACGAGCCGTACGACGTTCTACTCGTTCACCTGCCCGGACTGCGGCGTCACCGTCCGCAAGCCGGCGGGGGAGCGGATCGTGGAACTGCTCACCGGCGGCGGCGTCCGGACGCTGCGGCTGCACGCCGCCGTCCAGGACGAGGCGGCCGTTTAGACCGCGGCGGCGGGACGGTCTAGGCTCGGCCGCATGTTCTGGCCGATGTTCGCGGTTGCCATGGGGTTCCTGGGTCTCGCCGTCCTCGGGGTGCTCGCCGTACGGGTGTTCGTGGAGGCGCAGCGGCTCGGCCGCCAGGTGGCCGAGTCGGCCCGCCGGATCGGGACGGCCGCCGAGGAGCTGGAGCACGCGGCGGCCCGCGCCGGCCGGTCCGCCCAGGCGCTGTGACCGGCACGGCGGACACCACCGGCGGGTTGTGGAGCGCCTGTGAGTCCCGCAGCGGACTCCTGTGACTTGCGTTTTGGGCCGCTTCGCCCTGTCGTCCCGCCGGAGGGGGCAGGTACGCTGCTGGTCGCGGACCGGAAAACGAGGCCCGGTCGCGGACGGGAGTACGCACAGGGATTGCCTCACGTTTACCCCTGAGCGTTACGATCGCTGCACAACACGGCCGTTCGGACACAAGTCCGGCCGGCCGGACAGCACCCCCACCCAGCCGCCTCGGTGAGAAGGTAAAGACTTATGTTCGGAAGGCTCGGCGCCCCCGAGATCATTCTCATCCTCGTCGTCATCATCCTGCTGTTCGGCGCGAAGAAGCTTCCCGACATGGCGCGTTCGCTCGGCAAGTCCGCGCGCATCCTCAAGAGCGAGGCCAAGGCGATGAAGGACGACAACAAGTCCGCCGCCCCCGCCGACCCGCCGGCCACCGGTGAGCAGGCCGCTTCGCAGCGCACCATCCAGGCCGCCCCGGGCGACGTCACCAGCTCCCGCCCGGTCACCGAGCCGACGGACACGACCAAGCGCTGACGCGGGGCCGGTGACCTCCGGCCCGCCCGCACGAGATGGGAACGTGGGTTGCTGAAGTCTGCCCGCAACAAGGAGAGGGATCCCGAGGGGCGGATGCCCCTCGCGGAGCACCTGCGTGAGCTTCGCAACCGGCTCGCGAAGGCCCTGCTGGCGATCGTCGCCATCACCGTCGTCGCCGCCTTCTTCTACAACGACATCATCAATCTCCTCACCCGGCCGATCCTCGACTCCGTCGGCTGTGAGAAGACGTTCGAGCAGTTGGCGAGGTCCACCTCGGACAAGCCCTGCGCGTCGATCACCATCAACGGTCTGCTCACGCCCTTCACCCTGGCGCTGAAGGTGTCCCTGATGGCCGGCGTCGTGTTCGCCTCCCCGGTCTGGCTGTACCAGCTGTGGGCCTTCGTCGCGCCCGGACTGCACCGGCACGAGAAGAAGTACGCCTACGCCTTCGTCGGCACCGGCGCCCCGCTGTTCCTCGTCGGCGCCTATTTCGCGTACAACGTCCTCCCCACCACGGCGGAGGTCCTGCTCGACTTCACCCCGGGCGGCACGACCAACCTGCTGCCGCTGGACGACCTGCTCGACCTCGTCCTGCGCATGGTGCTCGTCTTCGGGCTCTCCTTCGAGCTCCCACTGCTCCTGGTCTTCCTCAACCTCACGGGTGTGCTCACCGGCAAGCGGATGGCCGGCTGGTGGCGCGGGATGATCATGGGCATCACCCTCTTCGCGGCCATCGCCACGCCGAGCACCGACCCGCTGACCATGGTGCTGCTGGCCGGGCCGATCTGGGTGCTCTACTTCGCGGCCGTGGCCTTCTCCCTGCTGAACGACCGCCGCCGGCGCCGTCGGGAGGCCCTGGGCCCCGACGACGACGAGGCGTCCGAGCTGGACCTCACCCCCGAGGACATCGGCGAGATCGAGCCCGTCACCACCAGCCCGGCCCTGCCCGAGCAGTCCCGCACGGACCGGGTGAACGGCTACGACGACGTGACCTGAGCCGGGCCCGCGCGCCGCGCCCGCTGCCGGGCCCGCGCCGCGCCCGCTGCCGGGCGCGGGTCGCCCGGTGCGCGCCCGTGAGCTGCGACGACGCCGCTCGGCCGGGCCCCGATCCGGATAATGATCGTCCTGTTGTCGGTGCGGCCCGGTACGCTCGAAAGCACGATGACAGAGGATCTCTCACCGGCCGAGCGGTACGCGGCGGCCCGCAGGCGCGCCGCCGAGCAGGCCACCGCGCTCGGCGCCTTCCGCCAGATGTACGACTTCGGCCTCGACCCCTTCCAGATCGAGGCCTGCCAGGCGCTGGAGGCGGGCAAGGGCGTACTCGTGGCCGCGCCCACCGGCTCGGGCAAGACGATCGTCGGCGAGTTCGCCGTCCACCTCGCCCTGGAGCAGGGCAGGAAGTGCTTCTACACGACGCCCATCAAGGCGCTCTCCAACCAGAAGTACGCCGACCTGTGCCGCCGCTACGGCAACGACAAGGTGGGCCTGCTCACCGGCGACAACAGCGTGAACTCGGGAGCCCCGGTGGTCGTCATGACCACCGAGGTCCTGCGGAACATGCTGTACGCGGGCTCCCAGACCCTCACCGGCCTCGGCTACGTGGTCATGGACGAGGTGCACTACCTCTCCGACCGCTTCCGCGGCGCCGTCTGGGAGGAAGTGATCATCCACCTCCCCGAGTCGGTGACCCTGGTGTCGCTGTCGGCGACGGTCTCCAACGCCGAGGAGTTCGGGGACTGGCTCGACACCGTCCGCGGGGACACCGAGGTGATCGTCTCCGAGCACCGGCCCGTGCCGCTCTTCCAGCACGTCCTGGCCGGACGCCGGATGTACGACCTGTTCGAGGAGGGCGAGGACCGCAAGCGGGCCGTCAACCCGGATTTGACGCGCATGGCCCGCCTGGAAGCGAGCCGGCCCTCTTACCAGGACCGCAGGCGGGGACGGCACATGCGGGAGGCCGACCGGGAGCGGGAGCGCAGGCAGCGCACCCGGATCTGGACGCCGGGCCGGCCCGAGGTCATCGAGCGGCTCGACAGCGAGGGCCTGCTGCCCGCGATCACCTTCATCTTCAGCCGCGCCGGCTGCGAGTCCGCCGTCCAGCAGTGCCTGCACGCCGGGCTGCGGCTCAACAACGACGACGCCCGGCAGCGCGTACGCGCCCTGGTCGAGGAGCGCACCGCCTCCATCCCCGCCGAGGACCTGCACGTCCTGGGCTACTACGAGTGGCTGGAGGGCCTGGAGCGCGGCATCGCCGCCCACCACGCGGGCATGCTGCCGACCTTCAAGGAGGTCGTCGAGGAGCTGTTCGTGCGCGGCCTGGTCAAGGCCGTCTTCGCCACCGAGACCCTCGCCCTCGGGATCAACATGCCCGCCCGCTCGGTGGTGCTGGAGAAGCTCGTCAAGTGGAACGGCGAGCAGCACGCCGACATCACCCCCGGCGAGTTCACCCAGCTCACCGGCCGGGCCGGCCGCCGTGGCATCGACGTCGAGGGCCACGCCGTGGTGCTGTGGCAGCGGGGCATGAACCCGGAGCACCTCGCGGGGCTCGCGGGCACCCGCACCTACCCGCTGCGCTCCAGCTTCAAGCCGTCGTACAACATGGCGGTCAACCTGGTCGAGCAGTTCGGCCGGCACCGCTCCCGGGAACTGCTGGAGACCTCCTTCGCCCAGTTCCAGGCGGACAGGTCGGTCGTCGGCATCTCCCGGCAGGTGCAGCGCAACGAGGAGGGGCTGGAGGGCTACAAGGCCTCCATGACCTGCCACCTCGGTGACTTCGAGGAGTACGCGCGGCTGCGCCGCGAACTGAAGGACCGGGAGACCGAGCTGGCCCGGCAGGGGGTCGCGCAGCGGCGCGCGGAGGCCGCCGTCGCCCTGGAGAAGCTCAAGCCGGGCGACGTGATCCACGTCCCGACCGGCAAGTACGCGGGTCTCGCCCTGGTGCTCGATCCCGGCCTGGCCGCCGGGCGGTCCAACGGGCACCGCGGCTTCGAGCACCACGACGGGCCGCGTCCCCTGGTGCTGACCGCGGAGCGCCAGGTCAAGCGGCTGGCGTCGATCGACTTCCCGGTGCCCGTGGAGCCGCTGGAGCGGATGCGCATCCCCAGGACGTTCAATCCGCGCTCGCCGCAGTCCCGGCGGGACCTCGCCTCCGCTCTGCGGACCAAGGCCGGGCACATCCCGCCGGAGCGGGCCCGCAAGAAGCGGTCCCAGGCGGCCGACGACCGGGAGATCGCCCGGCTGCGCAAGGCGATCCGGGCGCACCCCTGCCACGGCTGCGACGACCGTGAGGACCACGCCCGCTGGGCGGAGCGCTACCACCGGCTGCGGCGTGACACCGCGCAGCTGGAGCACCGGATCGAGGGCCGCACCAACACCATCGCGCGTACCTTCGACCGGATCGTGGCCCTGCTGACGGAGCTGGACTACCTCCGCGGCGACGAGGTCACCGAACACGGCAAGCGGCTCGCCCGGCTCTACGGCGAGCTCGACCTGCTGGCCAGCGAGTGCCTGCGTGAGGGCGTCTGGGAGGGCCTGGGCCCGGCCGAGCTGGCCGCCTGCGTCTCGGCCCTGGTGTTCGAGTCCCGGGCGGCCGACGACGCGATGGCGCCCAAGGTGCCCTCGGGCAGGGCGAAGGCGGCGCTCGGCGAGACGGTCCGCATCTGGGGGCGTCTCGACGCCCTGGAGGAGGAGTTCCGGATCAGCCAGACCGAAGGGGTCGGGCAGCGCGAGCCGGATCTCGGGTTCGCCTGGGCCGCGTACATGTGGGCGTCCGGCAGGGGCCTCGACGAGGTGCTGCGGGAGGCGGAGATGCCGGCCGGTGACTTCGTGCGCTGGTGCAAGCAGGTGATCGACGTCCTCGGCCAGATCGCCGCCGCCGCGCCCGGGGACGGCTCGACGGTGCCGAAGAACGCCCGCAAGGCCGTCGAAGGGCTGCTGCGGGGCGTCGTCGCCTACTCGTCCGTGGGGTAGCGACCACCGGCCGTACGGCCTCCACGAAGGCGCCCGAGCGAGAGCCGCTCGGGCGCCTTCGTCCTGTCCGGGACCAACGCTTCACTCGTTACAGTGAGTGACAATCGCATGCTCGTGCGCGGATACTTTACGTGTTCGGACAGCTCCGCAGCGTGCAAATGGGACTGAGGCTACTCCCGTCCCGGTGCCGTTTCAGGTGCTTGCCGAATATGACACGACGTTGACCCGCCCGGACTAAGCTCGCCCGCAGCGCGCCGAGTTGAGGTGAATTCGCGCGTTTGTTCCCAATGTTCCGATGTTGCCGACCATTCCCTGCCATACCCCCCTGCCTGCTTCCCCGTCCCCGCCGATTCGTTCTCAGAGGGCCCTACATGGTGAGTGTTGAATCCCCTCCCGGTCACCGCCAACTTCCCTACGCACGCGTTTTGTTGCTGCCGGCCATACTGATGGCGGCGGCGACCGGGGCCGCCGTCGCCGTGGTGACGGAGCCGGCCCGGACCGCGGTCGGCCTGTGCGGCGCTCTGGCCACCTTCCTGGTGATTGTGACGGGCGCGGAGGCGGTCCGCCGGGGCCGCGCCCTGCGGGTCGCGCGCGCCGAGCACGCCCGTCACTCCGCGTATCTGGAGCGGCGGATCGCCGGGCACGACGAGGAGATGGCCCGCCTCGTCGACGAGGTTCTGCCGGCCGCGCTGCACTACATGCGGCGCGGGAACACCCCGCGCGAGGTGATGCTCCACCTCGGGGACCTCGACCCGTCCTGCGCCGACCTGCACGAGCCGCAGCGGCGGCTGATCCGCATGGTGATCGAGATCATCGACCACGAGGAGGCGCTGCGCGACTCGGCCGCCCGCTCCTTCGTCGACGTCGCCCGCCGCGTCCAGGCCATCGTCCACCAGCAGAACAAGGAACTGCGGGAGATGGAGGAGGACCACGGCCGCAACCCCGAGGTCTTCGACGACCTCCTGCGCATCGACCACGGCACCGCGCTGATCGGCCGCCTCGCCGACTCCGTCTCCGTCCTCGGCGGCGGCCGCCCCGGCCGTCAGTGGCCCCAGCCGGTCGCGCTGTACAGCGTGCTGCGCGGCGCCATGTCCCGCATCCTGGAGTACCGCCGCATCCACCTGGCCTCCATCGCCAAGGTCAACATCAAGGGCACCGCGGTCGAGCCGGTCATCCACGCCGCGGCGGAGCTGCTCGACAACGCCACCCGCTACTCCCCGCCGAACACCAAGGTCAACGTCACCGCGACCGAGGTGCAGACCGGGGTCGCCATCGAGATCGAGGACGCCGGCGTCAACCTCAGCGAGGAGTCCCGGCTGCGCATCGAGGGCATGCTGGAGGCGGCCAAGCGCGGCACCGACCTCCAGGACCTCGCGGGCAACCCGCGCCTCGGCCTGTCCGTCGTCGGACGCCTCTGCACGACGTACAACATGCAGGTCTCACTGCGCGCCTCCGCCTACGGCGGCGTCCGCGCCATCCTCGTCGTGCCGAGCACCATGATGACCACCGAGCCCGGCGTCGGACTCGCCCACGGCATCGGCGCCACGTCCATCCCGATGCCCGGCCCGGACGCGCTCCCCGGCCCCGCCCGCAAGCCCAAGAAGCGCCGCCCCACCAGCCCGCGCATCCCGGCCACCGTCTCCCTGGAGGACGACGTTCCCGAGGTGACCGAGTGGACGGCGGGCGGCCTGCCGCAGCGCCGCAGCCGCGTCAAGATGCCGCTCAGCCAGCGCCTCGCCGAACAGGCCGCCTACGAGCGGCAGGAAGCCGAGCGCGAGGCCCGCGAGGCCGCCGAACGCGCCCGCGACGCCCGCTGGGCGGCACCCGCGTCGCAGCCGGAGCCGGAGAAGGACGAGAAAGAGGAGCCGCCGCCGGGGATGTGGGTCGAGGCGTTCTGGGAGGGACTCAAGAGCGGCCCCGCCCCCGACGCGTGCACCCAGTCCCAGCCGCCCCATGAGCCGGCCCACGCCCCGGCCGACGACAAGGGAGACCTCAAGTGATCGAGCAGCAAGGCAAGTTCGACTGGATGCTCAGGGATCTCTACGACGGTGTGCCGGGCATCGAGATGATCGTGGTGCTCTCCGCCGACGGCCTGCGCATCGCCCGCTACTCCGGCGACCCGGACGCCGCCGACCGGGTGGCCGCCGCCTGCGCCGGACTCCAGAGCCTGGCCGGCGCGGTGGCCCACGAGATTCCGGGCAGCGACGGCCGGATGAAACTGGTCGTCATCGAGATCAACGGCGGCTACTTCTACCTCATGGCCGCGGGACCCAACGCCTATCTCGCGGTGCTCTCCGACATCACGTGCGAGCCCGGCCGGATGAGCAACCGCATGCAGGACCTGGTCGCCCGCATCGGCCCCCACCTGACCAGCCCCGCGCGGCGCAACGGGCAGACCGTATGACGCCTCCCCAGCGCCAGAGGCGATTCCCCGCCCAGGACCCGTCGGGCCGGCCCCCCGTGGAGAGGGCCCCCGTCCCGGGGAATCCCACGGGCAATCCCGAGCGGCTCTTCGTCATCGGCGGTGAGGCGGGCGGGGAGCGCGCGGACATCGACCTGGTCACGCTGATCGTGGCGCGTACCGAACCGCCGGCGTCGGCCACTCCCGAGCAGGCCGCCCTGCTCCGGCTCTGCGTCGCGCCCCTGTCCGTGGCGGAACTCTCGGCCTACCTGAGCCTGCCGTTCAGCGTGGTGACCGTCCTGCTCACCGAGATGCTGGCCGCGGAACTGGTACAGGCCCGCGCCCCGATCGTCCGGCAGAAGGTCGCCGACCGATCCCTCCTCGAAGCGGTGATGCATGGACTTCAAAGACTCTGACACCATTCCCGGCCCGCGGACGGAGGACCGGCTTCCGCACACCGCCGAGGCCGCCGTGAAGATCGTCATCGCGGGCGGCTTCGGCGTCGGCAAGACCACCATGGTCGGGTCGGTCAGCGAGATCAAACCGCTGACCACCGAAGAGACCATGACCCAGGCCGGCATCGGTGTCGACGACAACTACGGGTCCCCCTCCAAGACGGCGACCACCGTCGCCATGGACTTCGGCCGCATCAGCATCACCGACCAGCTCGTGCTGTACCTGTTCGGCACCCCTGGCCAGGAGCGGTTCTGGTTCCTGTGGAACGGGCTGTTCGAGGGGGCCCTCGGCGCGGTGGTGCTGGTCGACACCCGCCGGCTGGAGGTCAGCTTCGACGTGATGGGGCGGCTGGAGGAACGCGGGGTGCCGTTCGTGGTCGCCGTCAACTCCTTCCCGGACGCTCCCCGTTACCCGCTGTCCGAGCTGCGCACGGCCCTCGACCTCGCCGAGGAGATCCCGATCATGGAGTGCGACGTGCGCCGCAGGGCCTCCAGCCGCGACGTCCTGATGACCCTGATGCGCTTCCTGCACTCCCTCGCCATGACGGGCGCGCTCACCTGACCGCCGCCGCCCGCCGGCCCCACTCACCTGCCCCACCTTCAGTCCCGGAGCGACCACTGTGACGTCTGAAACCCACTCCCTGACCGGAACGGGCGAGCCCGCGCCCGGTCCGCCCCCCGGCTGCCCCGCGCATGGCCTCGGACCCGGCGGGCTGCACCGGCTCCACGAGTCCGAGGACCTGGACGAGCTGTACGAGCGGCTGCGGGACCAGCACGGGCCGGTGGCGCCCGCGCTGATCCACGACGACGTGCCGGTGTGGGTGGTCCTCGGGCACGCCGAGAACCTGCACATGGTGAGCACGCCCGCGCAGTTCTGCCGGGACAGCCGGATCTGGACGCCGTGGAAGGAGGGCATGGTCAAGCCCGATCACCCCCTGATGCCGCACATCGCCTGGCAGCCCATCGCCTCCCACGTCGAGGGCGACGAGCACAAGCGGCTGCGCGGCGCGGTCTCCGGCGCCATCTCCACGATCGACTTCCGCAGCCTGCGCCGGCATATCAGGCGGCACACCCAGCGGCTGGTCAACCGGTTCTGCGAGGAGGGCCGGGCCGACCTGGTCGGCCAGTTCGCCGAGCATCTGCCGATGGCGGTGATGTGCGAGATCCTCGGCATGCCGGACGAGTACGACGACCGGCTGGTGGAGGCCGCCCGCGACGCGCTCAAGGGCACCGACACCGCCATCGCCAGCCACACCCACGTCATGGAGGTCCTCGGCCGGCACACCGCGCGCCGGCGCGCCGAGCCCGGCGAGGACCTCACCAGCCACCTCCTCAGCCACCCGGCCGAGCTGACCGAGGACGAGGTCCGGGAGCACCTGCGGCTGATCCTGTTCGCCGCCTACGAGAACACGGCGAACCTCATCTCCAACGTGCTGCGCGTGGTCCTGACCGACCCGGGGTTCCGCGCCCAGCTCAGCGGCGGCCAGATGACGGTGCCCGAGGCGGTGGAGCAGTCCCTGTGGGACGAGCCGCCGTTCAGCACGATCTTCGCGTACTTCGCCAAGCAGGAGACGGAGCTGGGCGGCCAGCGCATCCGGGCCGGCGACGGTCTGCTGCTCGGCATCGCGCCGGGCAACGTGGACCCGCGCATCCGGCCCGACCTGTCCGCCAACATGCAGGGCAACCGTTCCCACCTGGCCTTCGGCGGCGGCCCGCACGAGTGCCCCGGTCAGGACATCGGCCGTGCCATCGCCGACTCCGGGGTCGACGCGCTGCTGATGCGGCTGCCGGACGTCCAGCTCGACTGCGACGAGGACGAGCTGCGCTGGCGGTCCTCGATCGCCTCCCGGCACCTGGTGGAGCTGCCGGTGCGGTTCGAGCCCAAACCGCCCCAGGATGTGACGCAGGCGCCGAGTCACGCCCCGGCCGGGGCGCAGCGGACCGGCTGGCACGTCGGCCCTCCGCTGCCGCTGCCGGTGGGGGACTCGCAGCCGTCGCCCGTCGTCACACCGCCGGTGCCGCCCGTCGCGGGTCCTGCCGGGCCCGGCGCCGTCGCGGAGCCGCCCCGTCCGCTCGGTGCGTGGCGGCGTCTGGTGCGCTGGTGGCGTGGGTACTGACCGCGGCCGGTCCCGTCACCGGCCGGCGGCCCAGTCCGGGTAGGAGGTCCAGGCGGCGAGGGCGCGGGTACTGCGGAAGCGGTGCTCGCGGCCGGTGAGCGGGTCGGTGAACGCCAGTTCGCGGGCGAGGAGCTGGAGCGGGCGCCGGAAGTCACCGGCCGGGACCGGGCCGGTGACCTCGGGGTAGAGCGGGTCACCGAGGATCGGGACGCCGAGGGCGGCCATGTGGACGCGGAGCTGGTGGGTCTGCCCGGTGGCGGGGGTCAGCCGGTACCGGGCGAGTGCGGGGTCCGGCGTCGCCCCGGGCCCCGGGGGCAGCGCCGGGCCGGGCACGGGTCCCGGGCGGTGGTCGAGCAGCTCGACGCGGCTGACGGCGTTCGGTTCGCCCTCGGTCTCGCGGGCGGTGAGCACCCCGCGTTCCTTCACGATCCGGCTCCGCACGGTGCGGGGCAGGGGGAGGGCGGGATCGTACGGGGCGACGGCCTCGTACGTCTTGTGGACCCGGCGGTCGCGGAAGAGAGTCTGGTAGGCGCCGCGCTCCGCGGGGCGCACGGTGAACAGGACCAGGCCGGCGGTGAGCCGGTCCAGGCGGTGCGCGGCGGTGAGCGTCGGGACGCCCAGCTCCCGGCGCAGCCGGGCCAGGGCCGTCTGCGTGACGTGTCCGCCGCGGGGGGTGGTGGCCAGGAAGTGCGGCTTGTCGGCGACCACGATGTGCTCGTCGCGGTAGTGGACGAGGAGCGGGAAGGGGACCGGGACCTCGGGAGGCAGCCGGCGGTGGAACCAGACGTACGCACCGGGCCGGTACGGGGCGTCGGCCGGCACCGGCCGGCCGTCGGCGCCGACCACCAGGCCCGCGTCGAACAGCTCCGCGACCGTCCCCTCGGGGGCGCCGGAGAGCCGTTCGGCGAGATAATCGCGGACCGTGGCCCAGGGGCCCTCGGCGGGCAGCCGCACGCGTACCGGGTCGACCCCGTCGCGCTGGGGGAGCGGGGAGGGCGGTGGCGGGGTGCGGCGTCTCATCGTCGGCCAGGGTACGAGGCCGCGCCGGGCGCCGGAAAACCGCTGTCCGGCGGCGCGGCCCGCTGCCAGGATGCCGGGCATGCCCTACCTGACGCGACCGGTCCTGGCGGCCGGAACCCTGTGCCGTACCGTCCAGCCCACCCTCGCCACCGGCGACGGACTCTCGCTGCGGCCCTGGCGGGAGGAGGACGCCCCGGCGGTCTTCGACGCCTTCCAGGACCCGGTGATGCGCCAGTGGCACCTCCGGGCCGCCGACTCCGTGGACGAGGTGCGCGGCTGGATCGCCGAGTGGCAGCGAGGGTGGGCGGGGGAGCGGAACGCGCAGTGGGCCGTCGTCGACGCGGCCGGCGGCCGGCTGCTCGGCCGGGTGGCCCTGCGCGAGATCGTGCTCGCCGACGGGGTGGCCGAGGTGGCCTACTGGACCGTGGCGGCGGCCCGGCGGCAGGGGGTCGCCGCGCGGGCCGCGACGGCACTCGCCCGCTGGGCACTGGACGAGGTCGGCTTCCACCGGCTGGAGCTGAGCCACGCCGTCGCGAACGTGGCGTCCTGCCGGGTCGCGGAACGTGCCGGGTTCGCCGCCGAGGGGATCAAGCGCGGCGCGCTGCTGCACGCCGACGGCTGGCACGACATGCATCTGCACGCCCGCCTGCGAGGGGACGGAGACCGGGCCCGGCCGGGAGGGCAGTGAGCCCGGCAGGCCAGGAAGGGGACCGAGCGCCCGTCCGCGCGACGCCACCGGGCCGGCCGGCCGAGGTGCGGGCGTGGGCCAGCCGGGCCGGCGCCGAGTGCCTCGCCCCTGTGGTGAGGGTGCCGTCGCGTCGGGGTGGCGTGGAGGGGGTGAGGTGCCGTGCTCGGGGCTTCGCTGTGCTCGGGGCCGTCGGCCTCGGTGCACGGACCGGAGGCGGTGCGGCCGGTGGTCAGGTCACGCGGCGGAGGCGGTGGTGCCGCCTTCCTGTTCGGCCTCGACCTGGGCGTTCCACTCGCGCTCGGTGGGCTGCCAGCCGTCCTCGTCCGGGCCGGCGCCGGGTTCCTCGTGCCTCGCCCCTGTGGTGAGGGTGCCGTCGCGCCGGGGTGGCGTGGAGGGGGTGAGGTGCCGTGCTCGGGGCTTCGCTGTGCTCGGGGCCGTCGGCCTCGGTGCACGGACCGGAGGCGGTGCGGCCGGTGGTCAGGTCACGCGGCGGAGGCGGTGGTGCCGCCTTCCTGTTCGGCCTCGACCTGGGCGTTCCACTCGCGCTTGGAGGACTGCCAGCCGTCCTCGTTGTGGCCGAGCCGCCAGTAGCCGGAGATGGACAGGTCCTCGCGGGGGTACTGCCGCTCGACCCGCAGCAGCCTGCGCAGTTCCTTCACGCAGCCCGCCTCGCCGTGCACGAAGGCGTGCACCCGGCCCTCAGGGAAGTCCAGGCCGCGCACGGCCTCCACCAGCGCCTCGCCGACGGGCCGGTCACCGCGGTGCAGCCAGACGACCTCCACGTCGGAGTCGATCTTCTGCTCCTCCTCCGGGCCCGCGACCTCGACGAAGGCGTGGACCCGGGCGCCGTCCGGCAGCGCCTCCAGCGAGCGGGCGATCGCGGGCAGCGCGCTCTCGTCACCGGCCAGCAGATGCCAGTCGGCGGCCGGGTCGGGGGCGTAGGCGCCGCCGGGGCCCATGAAGCGGATGGTCGCGCCGGGCTGGACGTCCCGCGCCCAGGGGCCGGCCAGGCCCTCGTCGCCGTGGACGACGAAGTCCAGGGTCAGCTCCCGCAGCTCTGCGTCCCAGTGCCGCACGGTGTAGGTCCGGGTCACCGGCCACTGCTCGCGCGGGAACTCCTCGCGGATGCGCTCCATGTCGAAGGGCTCGGGGTAGGTGGCGCCGCCGGACGGGAAGAGGAGCTTCACGTAGTGGTCGGTGCAGGTGTCCGCCGAGAAGGCGGCGAGCCCCTCGCCGCCGAGGACCACCCGCTGCATGTGCGGGGTGAGCCGCTCGGTGCGGACGACCTGTGCGGTGTGCGGCTTCCGCGGCTTGCGTCCCGGTCGGTCTGCCATGACGCCTCCCAAATCACGAGTTAGGTTTGCCTAAGTTAGCATTCCCTCCCCTGTGAGACACCTCATGAACGAGAGGTTCATGAGTCTTTCGCCTCCCTCCGGACCGGCACAGTACGGCTTCCCCGGGCGGGGGCGCCGATGCGCGCACCGGCGCGGCGGGTTCCCGCGGGCGGGCTCTCAGGAGGAGAGCGTGGCCAGGAGACGCTCCAGGGAGCCGCCCAGACCCCAGCGGGCCGTCAGCGCGCCGAGGGCCGCCGGGTCGCGGGGGGTGTGCGGCAGGGCCGTGTCCACGTCCGGCAGCGGCACGTCGGCCGCGACCCGGACCACCGTCGGGGCCACCGCCAGGTAGGGCCGCGCCTCGTGCAGGCGGCGGCGCTGGGTGGGGGTGAGCTTCGCGGCCGGGTCGTCGGCGGCGGCCAGGATGCCGGCGAGGTCGCCGAACTGCGCGAGCAGCTTCGCCGCCGTCTTCTCACCGATACCGGGGACCCCGGGCAGGCCGTCGCTCGGATCGCCGCGCAGCAGGGCCAGGTCGGCGTAGCCGGGGCCGTCGACGCCGTACTTCTCCCGCAGGAACGCCTCGTCGGTGACCTGGAGGGTGCCGACGCCCTTGACCGGGTAGAGCACCCGCACGCCGCGGGCGTCGTCGACGAGCTGATACAGGTCGCGGTCGCCGGTGACGATGTCGACGGGGCCGCCCGCCCGCGCGGTGTACGTGCCGATGACGTCGTCCGCCTCGTACTCCGGGACGCCGACGCGGGCGATGCCGAGCGCGTCGAGCACCTCCTCGATCACCGGGACCTGCGGGGAGAGGGTGTCGGGCACCTCCTCCTCGTCCGGGCCGGCCGGGCGCTCGGCGGCGACGCGGTGCGCCTTGTAGGAGGGGATCAGCTCCACGCGCCAGGCCGGACGCCAGTCGGCGTCCATGCAGGCGACCAGGTGGCCGGGCCGGTGGTCCTTCACCAGGCGGTCGATGAAGTCGAGCAGCCCGCGCACGGCGTTCACCGGCGTGCCGTCGGGGGCCCTGACGGAGTCCGGGACGCCGAAGTAGGCCCGGAAGTAGAGGGAAGCGGTGTCGAGGAGCATGAGTCGTCCGGTCACGCACCGCATCATGCCGCAGCCGGCGGCCGGGCGCGGGCCCGCCTTCCGTACGGGTCCGGCCTGCCGCAGGCGGACCGGGCGGGCACGCAGGGTGACTGACACGAGTCGTACAAGTGACGCAAGTCACACTTGTGTTTGGCCTGTAAGGATCGGGGCAGGTGCGCCTCCAGGTCAGCGCTGGTTGAAAAGTTCAACTGTTAGCCAGTCTTCGGACCTTGCCCCTGTCCCCGAGCCAAGAGGTAAGCGTGTCAGCCAGGCTTGAGGCCGAGCACCTGTACAAGGTGTTCGGCAGAAAACCCGACCAGGCAGTCGAACGACTGCGCCAGGGAACCGAGCGGGAGGAACTGCGCGCCGACGGCACCACGGCCGCCGTCATCGACGCCTCCTTCACCGTGGAACCCGGCGAGATCTTCGTCGTCATGGGCCTGTCCGGGTCCGGCAAGTCCACGCTGCTGCGCATGCTCAACGGCCTTCTGGAGCCGACCGACGGCCACGTCCGCTTCGGCGGCCAGGACCTGACGGAACTCGGCGCCCGGGGTCTGCGCGACGTCCGCTCCAAGAAGATCAGCATGGTCTTCCAGCACTTCGCGCTGTTCCCGCACCGCAGTGTCCGCGACAACGCCGCCTACGGCCTGGAAGTGCAGGGCGTGCCCCGCGCCGAGCGCGAACGCCGCGCCGACGAGGCGCTCGCCCTGTGCGGCCTGGCCGGCTGGGAGAAGTCCTGGCCCGACGAGCTGTCCGGCGGCATGCAGCAGCGCGTCGGCCTGGCCCGCGCCCTCGCCACCGACGCCGACCTGCTGCTGATGGACGAGTCCTTCAGCGCGCTCGACCCGCTGATCCGGCGCGACATGCAGGACCAGCTCCTCGAACTGCAGAAGACGCTGAAGAAGACCATCGTCTTCATCACCCACGACCTCAACGAGGCCATGCGCCTGGGCGACCGCATCGCCGTGATGCGCGACGGCCGCATCGTGCAGATCGGCACGGCGCAGGACATCCTGCTCCGCCCCGCCAACGACTACGTCGCCTCCTTCACCCAGGACGTCGACCGCTCCCGCGTGCTCACCGCCGGCGCCGTCATGGAGACCGAGGTGCGCGGCGACGAGGCCGACTGCGGCTGCGAGACCGCCACCCCGGAGACGTCGTTCACCGAGCTGTGCGCGATCAGCGCGCGGGTGCCGCACCCCGTGGCCGTGCTGAGGGACGGCCGCCTCGTCGGCGTGGTCCCGCGCCAGCGTCTGGTGGGCTTCCTCGGCGACGAGCCGGCCGACCCCGGCACCTGTGACTCACCGCGGGACAAGGGCGGGGAGAAGGTGATGGCCCGTGCCTAGGATCCCGCTCGGCGACTGGGTCAACGACGCGGTCGAATGGCTGCGCACCCACATCTCCTGGCTCTTCGACTTCTTCAAAACGGTCTTCACCGGCACCTACGACGGCATCGACGCCGTCCTCCAGGCGCCGCAGCCGCTGCTGCTCGCCGGCATCTTCGCCGTGCTGGCCTTCTGGCTGCGCGGCACGCTCGCCGGCGTCCTGACCTTCGTGGGCTTCGCGTTCATCGACTCCATGGAGCTGTGGGAGGACGCGATGGTCACCCTGTCGCTCCTCCTGGTGGCCACGATCATCGCCCTGGTCATCTCCGTCCCGGTGGGCATCTGGGCCGCCCGCTCGGACCGGGTCAGCTCCCTCGTCCGGCCGGTGCTGGACTTCATGCAGACGCTGCCCGCGATGGTCTACCTGATCCCGGCGCTGCTCTTCTTCGGCACCGGCGCCCCCGCCGGCATCGTCGCCACCCTGGTCTTCGCGCTCGCCCCGGGCGTGCGCATGACCGAACTCGGCATCCGCCAGGTCGACAAGGAACTGGTCGAGGCGGCCGAGGCGTTCGGCACCACCCCGCGCAACACCCTGCTCCGCGTCCAGCTCCCGCTGGCGCTGCCCACCGTGATGGCGGGCGTCAACCAGGTCATCATGCTCGGCCTGTCCATGGCGGCCATCGCCGGCATGGTCGGCACCGGCGGCCTCGGCGGCTCCGTCAACCAGGCCATCGGCCAGCTCGACGTCGGTCTCGGCGCCGAGTCCGGGATCGCCATCGTCATCCTCGCGATCTACCTCGACCGCATGACCAGCGCCCTCGGCACCCAGGTGTCGCCGCTCGGCCGGCGTGCCGCCGCCCGGGCCCGTGCCGCGGGCGGCCTGAAGATCTGGTCGTACCGACCGCGTCCGCAGGTCGCCGTGGTCGGCGTCGTGATCCTCGCGCTGGTGGCCGGCGGCATGGGCGTGTTCGGCGGCTCCGGCGACTCCGCGTCCGTCGCGGGCGGCAAGAACGTCGGCGAGGGCAAGAAGGTCACCCTCGGTTATGTCCCGTGGGACGAGGGCGTCGCCTCCACCTTCCTCTGGAAGGAGCTGCTGGAGGAGCGCGGTTACGAGGTCGAGGCCAAGCAGTTCGACGCCGGGCCGCTCTACACCGCCCTCGCGCAGGGCGACATCGACATCGTCACCAACTCCTGGCTGCCGACCACGCACGCGCAGTACTGGAAGAAGTACGGCGCGAAGCTGGACGACCTCGGCTCCTGGTACGACGAGACGACGCTGGAGCTGACCGTCCCCTCGTACATGAAGGACGTCGACTCCCTGGCGGACCTCAAGGGCAGGGCCGACGAGTTCGGCGGGAAGATCACCGGCATCGAGGCCGGCGCCGGTGAGATGGCCCTGCTGAAGAGCAAGGTCCTCAAGGCGTACGGCCTGGACAAGGAGTACCAGGTCGTCGACAGCTCCACCCCGGCGATGCTCACCGAGCTGAAGCGGGCCTACGGCCGGAAGAAGCCGATCGTCGTCACGCTCTGGTCGCCGCACTGGGCGTACAACGACTTCGACCTGAAGAAGCTGAAGGACCCCAAGGGCGCCTGGGGCTCCGGCGACGGGGTGCACACGCTCTCCCGCAAGGGCCTCGCCGACGACGACCCCACCCTCACCCGGTGGATGAAGGACTTCGAGCTGGACGAGAAGCAGCTCACCAGTCTCGAAGCGGAGATCAACAAGGTCGGCAAGGGCAAGCAGCAGGACGCCGTCAGGACCTGGCTGAAGAAGAACCCCGGCCTCGTCGACAAGCTCGCCCCGGCCGCGTCCGGCTCCGGCGCCAAGCCGGCGGAGGCCGGGCAGCCGCTGGACGTGGCCTGGTTCCCCTGGGACGAGGACGTCGCCGTGACCTACCTCTGGAAGAACGTCCTGGAGAAGCGCGGCTACCGGCTGAACCTCAAGCAGATGGACGTCGGCCCGGTCTACACCGGCCTCGCCTCGGGCGACATCGACCTCAACTTCGACGCCTGGCTGCCGCACGCCCAGTCCAACTACTGGGAGAAGAGCAAGGAGAACCTCGCGGACCTGGGCAGCTGGTACGAACCGACCTCGCTGGAGGTCGCCGTGCCCTCCTACGTCAAGGACGTCAGGTCCATGGCGGACCTCAAGGGCAAGGCCGACCTCTTCGACGGGAAGATCATCGGCATCGAACCGGGCACCGGCGAGATGAACCTGCTCAAGAACAAGGTCCTGCCCGGCTACGGCCTGGACGAGGAGTACGAGGTCGTCGACGGCTCCACCCCGGCGATGCTCACCGAGCTGAAGCGCGCCTACGCCAAGAAGGAGCCGGTCGCCGTCGTCCTGTGGTCGCCGCACTGGGCGTACAGCGACTACGAGCTGACCAAGCTCGCCGACCCGGAGAAGTACTGGGGCGAGAACAACAAGATCCACACGATCGCGCACAAGGACTTCCCGGACGAGTACCCGCAGCTCACCGAGTGGATCAGGAACTTCCACCTGAGCGAGGACGAGCTGGGCGGACTGGAGAGCGAGATCAAGGACCGCGGCCAGGGCCACGAGGAGGAAGCGGTCGCCGCCTGGCTGAAGGAGAACCCCGGGGTCGCCGACCGGATGACCGCGGCCTGACCGCCCCCGTGACCGCCGCCCGGGGGGCGGGCCGCCCGCGCGCCGCACGCGCGCCGCGGTCCGCCCCCCGGGCCGTCCGCGCTCCGGGCCGGTCCGCACGGTCACGATTCGGACAACCGCGAAGCGCCGCACTCCCCGCCCGGGCAGGCCCCGCACGGGCCGCGCGGGCCCGCGGGGCGGCCGGGGACCGGGGCGGACCGGTGGCGCGGACCGGCGGGTCCGCGCCACGGGCGCGTGACATCGACGTGACGGCCGCGTGAAACGGTTTGCCGAACATGCGTAGGGTGCAGACAACTCAGCAAGGACTCCGCCGCGGACCCTGGACTCCCGGGCGGGACCGTGCCCGGGGAACGGCACCGGGGCGGCACCATGGAAACGACGGGTGAAGGAGGGAGCCGGAGCGATGGGCGACCACAAAGAACAGCCCCTTCGGGTGGGCGCGGCCGTCCGGCGGCGGCGCCGCGCGCTGGAGCTCACCCTCGCCGTCGTGGCCGAGCGCAGCGGCCTGTCGGTGCCGTTCCTCAGCCAGATCGAGAACGACCGGGCACGGCCCAGCACCGGCTCCCTGGAGAAGGTCGCCGACGCGCTGCGCACCACCGCCGTGGAGCTGCTCGCCGCCGCCGACCCCGCGTGCAGCGTGGACGTGGTCCGCGCCGAGGACGGCGAGCCGGGCCCCGACCCCCGGGTGCGCTCCCTGGTGCGCGGACACCACCAGATGCACGCCTCGGAGTTCACCGGCGACCACGACGCCGGCCGCGAACTGCAGTACCGCAACGACCAGTTGATGTACGTCGCCGAGGGCGCCGTGGAGATCGAGGCGGAGGGCCGGGCCTACCGGCTGGGCCGCGGGGACACGCTCTACCTCACCGGCGGGGTGCGGCACCGGTGGCGGGCCACCGTCCCGGACACCCGGCTGGTTGTCGTCGCGGTCGCCGAGCACATCGAGGCGGTCCGGGACCGGCCCGGCCGCTGACCCGCGTCAGCCGCCGTGCGCGGCCCGCGCGGGGAGCAGCTCCCCGGCGGCCACGCCCCGCACGGTCCCGGTGGCCGCCACGGCCCAGGCGACGGCCAGGACCCCGTACAGGGCTACGGCGAGACCCGTGCAGACGGTCAGCCCGGTGTGCCGGGCCAGGACCGTGGCGCCGGTGACGCAGGTGCCGACCGGGAAGGTGAACGACCACCAGGTCATCGAGAACCCGAGGCCCCGTCGCCGGGCCCGGACCAGGTGCGCCGTGGCCAGCGCCAGCCACAGCAGGGCGAAGCCCATGACCGGGACGCCGTAGAGGACGGTCAGCGCGGTGAGGCCGTCGCCGTAGGGGGCCGGGACGACGCCGGGGGCCGCGTCCGCGACGTTCCCGACGGCGGTGGTGGACTGGCCCAGCGGGCCCAGCACCAGGAACAGCGACGGGACCACCGCCGGCGGCAGCGGACCGCCGGTGAGCAGCCGGGCGAAGACCAGCGGCAGCATCAGCAGCGTCGCCAGCAGACTCGCCCCGAACAGCGCCAGGCAGCCCAGCAGCAGCGTCGCGCGCGGCTGCCCGGCCGGCAGGTGCGGCACCAGCAGCGGCCCCAGCGCCGCCGACACCATGGGCGCGACCAGCGGCAGCAGCCACGCGGGCGCCGCCTGCCCGGGCCCGGTCCGGTGGCGTACGGCCATCAGGTACGGGACGGCCACCGCCGCCGTCAGCGCCGCGGCCGTCCCGGCGGTGAACAGCACGGCGTCCACGGCGAGAGCCGCCCGCACCCCGATCCAGTCCCGGCCCACGGTCAGCGTGGCACCGCCCACCGCGAGCAGCGCCATCGCCAGGCAGCCGTAGAAGGGGGCCGCCGCGGGGTCGAGCAGCTGGACGCGGGCCCGGTCGCGGTGGTGGCGCCAGTGCAGGCACCGGGCGGCCAGCAGGGCCGCCAGCAGCAGGACGGAGAAGGCCCAGACGGCGGCGCAGACGGCCCGCAGACCCGGGGGCCGCCAGGGGAGCCCGGCTCCGGCGGAGGCGACGGCGGCGGTGCCCATGACACCGGCGTACCAGTTCGGCCCGAGTTCGCGGAGGGCGGGGAACCGCGCCGCGGACACGGGACGGCGGGGAGCGGGGGAGAGGCGGACTGCGGTGACCATGGTCCTACGGTCGCCCCGGGGGACGCCCCTGACCAGGGACCTTCTCCCTATGAGGGCATAAGCTGGGGTTATGAGCAGCGGGGAGAGCCGGACCGGCGGCGACGCGTCCGGGCGGTCGCACGCGGCGGGGCTGGCGCACCGGGTCCCGGACCTGGGCGCCCTGGAGCTGCTGCTGGCGGTGGCCCGGCTGGGCAGCCTGGGCGGCGCCGCCCGTGAGCTGGGCATCAGCCAGCCGGCGGCCAGCAGCCGCGTCCGGTCCATGGAACGGCAGCTCGGCGTGGCCCTGGTCGACCGGTCGCCGCGCGGCTCGCGGCTGACCGACGCCGGGGCACTGGTCACCGACTGGGCGCGGCGGATCGTGGAGGCGGCGGAGGCGTTCGACGCGGGGGCGCAGGCGTTGCGGGACCGGCGGGACTCGCGGCTGCGGGTGGCGGCGAGCATGACCATCGCGGAGTACCTGCTGCCCGGCTGGCTGGTGGCGCTGCGGGCGCAGCGGCCGGACACCGCGGTGTCGCTGCACGCCGGGAACTCCGCGGTGGTCGCCCAGCGGCTGCTGGCCGACGAGGCCGACCTGGGGTTCGTGGAGGGGGTGAGCGTGCCGGCCGGTCTGGACTCGGCGGTCATCGCCCACGACCGGCTGATCGTGGTGACGGCACCGACGCATCCATGGGCCCGGCGGCGGCGCCCGCTGGCCGCCCGGGAGCTGGCCGAGACCCCGCTGATCCTGCGCGAGAAGGGCTCCGGTACCCGGCAGGTGCTGGACGCGGCGCTCGGCGGGCTGGCCCGTCCGCTGATCGAGGTGTCGTCGACCACCGCGGTGAAGGCCGCCGCGGTCGGCGGCGCCGGCCCCGCCGTCCTCAGCGAACTCGCCCTGGGCGAGGAACTGGCGATGCGGCGGCTGGTGCGGGTCCCGCTCGACGGTGTCTCCCTCGCCCGCGACCTCCGGGCCGTCTGGCCGACGGGCCACCAGCCGGCGGGACCGGCCCGGCACCTGCTGTCCCTGACCCGGGCACAGCCGCGTACCTGACGGGGGCGGGCCGGACCCACGCGACCCGGTCGCGTACGCGGCACGCGGGGAGCGGTGCCGCGTAGGGTCCCATGGGTCTCAGCGGGCGGTGGCGGCCGTCACCAGGGCCCGCATCACCCGCTCGTCCTCGCCCATCTCCGGGTGCCACTGCACGCCCAGCACCCAGCCGCCGGCGGACGGCAGCTCCACCGCCTCCACCGTGCCGTCCGCCGCGTGCGCCGACGCGACCAGACCGGTGCCGAGCCGGTCCACGGCCTGGTGGTGGTACGTCGGCACCGGCGCCGTCTCCGGGACGATCCCGGCGTACCGCGTGCCCGGCACCGGCACGACCGGGTGACGGCCGACCACGCCGACCGCCCCGGTGTGGCCGTCGAGGTGCTGGACGAGGGTGCCGCCGAGGGCCACGTTCAGCAGCTGCATGCCGCGGCAGATGCCCAGCAGCGGCAGGCGGGCGGCGAGCGCCGCCTCGACCAGCGCCAGTTCCCAGGCGTCCCGGGCCCGGGCGGGCGGGCCGGTGCGCGGGTCCGGCTCGGCGCCGTAGCGGACCGGCTCCACGTCCGGGCCGCCCGCGACGACCAGGCCGTCCAGCCGGGCCACGGCCGCCGCGGCGTGCTCCGGGGCGTCCGGCGGGAGCATCGCCGCCAGCCCGCCCGCGCGCTGCACCAGCCGCGGATACCCGGCCGGCAGCAGCGCCGCCTCCAGCTCCCACACCCCCCAGCACACCCGGGGCTCCAGATACGTACTGACACCGATCAGCGGCCGGTCCGCCATCCGCGCTCCCGTCAATGGACTCACTCCGAACCTTTGCGCACCCTCACGTCAGGAATCCCCGCAGCAGCGCCGCCGTGCCCGCGCAGTGCTCCCGCATCACCGCCCGCGCCCCCGCCACGTCCCCGTCCAGCACCGCCGCCACCAGCGCGGTGTGCTGCCGCTGGGAGTGCTCCAGGTTCCGCACCAGCAGCGGGATGCAGTCCAGCAGCCCGTTCAGCCGCGCCCGCACCGCCGCGTACTGCCCGGCCAGCGACGGCGACCCGCACAGCTCCGCGAGGGTCAGGTGGAGCGCGGTGTCCACCCGGCGGTACTCGGCCAGCGGCGCGTCGCGCGTGCGGGCCAGCGCCGCCCGCAGCCGCTCCGCCGGCTCCCCGGCAGGCCCCCGCGCCGCGCACAGCTCCGCCGCGCCCACCTCCAGCACCTCCCGGAAGCGCAGCACGTCCTCCAGGTCGACCTCGGCGACCCGGCGCCGCAGCTCGTCCTCGCCCCGGGCGTCCGCGCCCGCCCGCACGAAGGTCCCGCCGTACCGCCCCCGCCGCGCCTCCACCAGCCCCTGGTCGTGCAGCACGCGCAGCACCTCGCGCAGCGTCACCCGGCTGATCCCCAGCCGCTCCGCCAGCTCCCGCTCGGCCGGCAGCCGCCCGCCCGCCGGGACCAGTCCCAGCCGGACGACCTGGAGGATCTGCTCCAGCGCCTCCTCGAAGCCGTTGCCCGCCCGCACCGGCCGGAGCACCGCGGCCAGCCGGTCCGCCCCCGTGCCCCCGGTCGCTCCCGGCATGCCGCCGCGCCCCCTTCCCAAGCAATGGTCCTGCGCCATACCTTATGGCTCCCGGCCCGACCAGGAAGCCCGAGGAGCCCCCGTGGCAGACCGCACGCCCCCGCTCGGTGTCGAAGAACTGCACGCCCTCGTCGCCGGCGGCGAGATCGACACCGTCGTCCTGGCCTTCCCGGACATGCAGGGGCGGCTCCAGGGCAAGCGGTTCGCCGCCCGCTTCTTCCTCGACGAGGTACTGCACCACGGCACCGAGGGCTGCGCCTACCTCCTCGCCGTCGACGCCGAGATGAACACCGTCGACGGCTACGCCATGTCCTCCTGGGACAGCGGCTACGGCGACTTCGCGATGCGCCCCGACCTCGCCACCCTGCGCCGGGTGCCCTGGCACCCCGGCACCGCGTTCGTCCACGCCGACCTCGCCTGGGAGGACGGCTCCCCGGTGACCGCCGCGCCCCGCCAGATCCTGCGCCGCCAGCTCGACCGCCTCGCCGCGCGCGGACTGACCGCCCAGGTCGGCACCGAGCTGGAGTTCATCGTCTTCAAGGACACCTACGAACAGGCCTGGGACGCGAACTACCGGGGTCTCACCCCGGCCAACCAGTACAACATCGACTACTCCGTCCTCGGCACCGGCCGTGTCGAGCCCCTGCTGCGCCGCCTCCGCAACGAGATGGCCGGCGCCGGCCTGACACCCGAGTCCGCCAAGGGCGAGTGCAACCCCGGCCAGCACGAGATCGCCTTCCGCTACGACGAGGCCCTGGTCACCTGCGACCAGCACGCCCTGTACAAGACGGGCGCCAAGGAGATCGCCGCCCAGGAGGGCCTCTCCCTCACCTTCATGGCCAAGTACGACGAGCGCGAGGGCAACTCCTGCCACATCCACCTCTCGCTCACCCACGCCGACGGGACCAGCGCCATGCCCGGCCCGGACGGCGGCATGTCCCCGCTGATGCGGCACTTCCTGGCCGGACAACTGGCCGCCCTGCGCGACTTCTCCCTCCTCTACGCCCCCCACATCAACTCCTACAAGCGGTTCCGGCCCGGCTCCTTCGCGCCCACCGCCGTCGCCTGGGGCCACGACAACCGCACCTGCGCCCTGCGCGTGGTCGGCCACGGCCGCTCCCTGCGCTTCGAGAACCGCCTCCCCGGCGGCGACGTCAACCCCTACCTCGCGGTCGCCGGCATGATCGCCGCCGGACTCCACGGCGTCGAGCGGGAACTCGAACTCCCCGACCCCTGCACGGGCAACGCCTACACCACCGGCTACGACCACGTCCCCGCCACCCTGCGCGAGGCCGCCGCGCTCTGGACGGACAGCCCCCTCGCCCGGACCGCCTTCGGGGACGACGTGGTCGACCACTACCGCACCATGGCCCGGGTCGAACTCGACGCCTTCGACACCGCGGTCACCGACTGGGAGCTGCGCCGCTCCTTCGAACGCATGTGAGGCCCCGTTGTCCGACACGCCCGAGCTGCGGGTGCTGAACCCCGCCACCGAGGAGACCGTCGCCACCATCCCCGCCGCATCGGCCGCCGACGTCGACACCGCCGTCGTCCGCGCCGCCCGCGCGCAGGAACGCTGGGCCGCCCTCGCGCCCGGCGACCGCGCCCGGCTGCTGCGCCGCTTCGCCACCGCCGTCGACGACCACCTGGAGGAACTGGCCCGCCTGGAGGTCCGCGAGGCCGGCCACACCCTCGGCAACGCCCGCTGGGAGGCGGGCAACGTCCGCGACCTGCTCGACTACGCGGCCGGCGGCGTGGAACGGCTCACCGGGCGGCAGATCCCGGTCGCCGGCGGCCTCGACGTCACCCTCCACGAGCCGTACGGCGTCGTCGGCGTCATCGCCCCCTGGAACTTCCCGATGCCCGTCGCCGCCTGGGGCACCGCCCCCGCCCTCGCGGCCGGCAACGCGGTGCTCCTCAAGCCCGCCGAGACCACCCCGCTCACCGCCCTCCGCCTCGCCGAACTGGCCCTGGCGGCCGGACTGCCCGAGCACCTCTTCCAGGTCCTGCCCGGTCACGGCACCACCACCGGCCGCGCCCTGACCGACCACCCCGGCGTCGCCAAGATCGTGTTCACCGGGTCGGTGCGCACCGGCCGCGAGGTGGCGGAGCGCTGCGCCCGCCTGCTGAAGCCCGTCACCCTGGAACTCGGCGGCAAGAGCCCCAACATCGTCTTCGCCGACGCCGACCTCACGGCCGCCCTCGACCCGTTCTCCTTCCTCGACAACGCCGGCCAGGACTGCTGCGCCCGCACCCGCGTCCTCGTCCAGGAGACGGTGTACGAGCAGGCCCGCGAACTGCTCGCCGAGGCGCTCTCCACCGTCGTGGTCGGCGACCCGGCCGACGAGAGGACGCAGATGGGCCCGCTGATCTCGGCCGCCCAGCGGGACCGCGTCCGCTCCTACGTCCCCGAGGACGCCGAGGCCCTGCGCGGCAGCGCGCCGGACGGCCCCGGCTTCTGGTTCCCGCCCACCGTCCTCACCGGGGAACGCCCCGACAGCCGGGCCGCCCAGGAGGAGATCTTCGGTCCCGTCGCCGTCCTCCTGCCCTTCACCGGCGAACAGGACGCGATCCGGCTCGCCGACAGCTCCCCCTACGGCCTCTCCGGGTCCGTCTGGACCCGCGACCTGGGCCGCGCCCTGCGCGTCTCGGGGGCGCTGCGCGCGGGCAACCTGTCCGTCAACTCCCACTCCAGCGTCCGCTACTGGACGCCGTTCGGCGGCTACAAGCAGTCCGGCATCGGACGCGAACTGGGCCCGGACGCCCTGACCGCCTTCACCCAGACCAAGAACGTCTTCCTCAGCACGGAGGCCTGAACCGACCATGACCACCACGCCCGGGGACATCGAGAACACCACGGACACCGCGGACACCGCGGACACCGAACGCGCCGTCTGCCGCCGCCTGGTGGGCCGTACCGCCGTCGTCACCGGAGCCGGCAGCGGCATCGGCCTCGCGAGCGCGCGCCGGCTCGCCGCCGAGGGCGCCCACGTGGTCTGCGGTGACGTCGACGAGACCCGCGGCAAGGCCGCGGCCGAGGAGACGGGCGGCCTCTTCGTCCAGGTCGACGTCACCGACCCGGAGCAGGTCGAGGCGCTGTTCCGGACGGCGTACGAGACGTACGGCAGCGTCGACGTCGCCTTCAACAACGCGGGCATCTCGCCGCCCGACGACGACTCCATCCTGGAGACCGGCCTGGAGGCGTGGCGGCGCGTCCAGGAGGTGAACCTGACCTCCGTCTACCTGTGCTGCAAGGCCGCCCTGCCCCACATGCGGCGCCAGGGCAAGGGTTCCATCATCAACACGGCGTCCTTCGTGGCCCGGATGGGCGCGGCCACCTCGCAGATCTCGTACACCGCGTCCAAGGGCGGGGTCCTCGCCATGTCCCGGGAACTGGGTGTGCAGTTCGCCCGGGAGGGGATCAGGGTCAACGCCCTGTGCCCCGGCCCCGTCGACACCCCGCTGCTGCGGGAGCTGTTCGCCGAGGACCCGGAGCGGGCCGCGCGCCGGCTCGTGCACATCCCCGCCGGCCGGTTCGCCCGCGCCGAGGAGATCGCCGCCGCCGTGGCCTTCCTGGCCAGCGACGACTCCTCCTTCGTCAACGCCACCGACTTCCTGGTGGACGGCGGCATCTCGGGGGCGTACGTCACCCCGCTGTAGGTCTCACAGGAAGGTGTGCCCCTCGCCACGGTACGTCGGCACGGTCGCGGTCACGGTGTCGCCCGCCACCAGGTGCAGCCGGTCGAAGCGCTCGCACAGCTCACCGGCCTTGGCGTGCCGGAACCACACCTTGTCGCCGATCAGCAGGTCGTCGGCGGCGGGGCCGAGCAGGGGCGTCTGCACCTCGCCGGCGCCCTCCTGGGGGTCGTAGCGCAGTCCCTCGGGCAGGTACGGCACCGGCGACCGGTCCGCGCCGGCCGCGCCGGACGCCGGGTAGCCGCCGCCGAGCACGGTCACCACGCCCACCCCGGGCCGCCGCACGACGGGCTGGGCGAACAGGGCGGCCGGCCGGCCCCGGAACGACGTGTAGTTGTCGAACAGCCGCGGTACGTACAACCCCGACCCGGCGGCTATCTCCGTCACCGCCTCCTCGGCCGCCGTGTGCTGCACGCTGCCGGTGCCGCCGCCGTTGACGAACTCCAGGTCCGGGACGACGGCCCGGACGGCCGCCACCGCCGCGGCCCGCCGCCCGGCCAGCTCCCGCCGCGCGGCGGCCTGCATCAGCCGCACCGCCCGCGACCGCAGCGGACGCCCCGCCACCGCGTCCCCGACACCGGCCACATGGCCCTCGTACGCCATGATCCCGACCACCCGGAACCCGGGCCGCCGGGCCACGGCGCGGGCCAGGTCGGCGAGGTCGGCGGGGGAGTGCAGCGGGGAGCGGCGGGCGCCGACCCGTATCCGTCCGCCGAGCAGCTTCAGGGAGGTGTCCAACTCCAGGCAGACCCGGACCACTTCGGCGCCCCCGGCGCGGGCGGCGTCGATGAGGTCCAGTTGCGCGGGGTCGTCGACGAGCACGGTCACGGCGGCGGCGAGCTTGGGGTCGGCGGCCAGTTCGGCGTAGCCGGCGCGGTCGGCCGACGGGTAGGCGAGAAGCACGTCGGTGAAACCGGAGCGGGCCAGCCACAGCGACTCGGCCAGCGTGTAGGACATGACGCCCGCGAAACCCTCCCGGGCCAGGACGCGTTCGAGCAGCGCGCGGCAGCGCACGGACTTGCTGGCGACCCGGACCGGTTTGCCGCCGGCCCGGCGCACCAGGTCGTCCGCGTTGGCGTCGAACGCCTCCAGGTCCACGATCGCCAGCGGGGCGTCGAACGGGGCGGTGGCCCGGTCGTAGCGGGCCCGGTCGGCGGGGCGGGGGGACAGCGGGGCAGCGGTCATGAGGGCAGCCTGCCAGACACGATTACCGCAGGGTAGGGGGACGATCCGGGCCAATGCCGCGGGCGCGCGGACTGGTTCCCCGCGGTAGGGGGTCACGCCGTAGAGTGGCGCGCACGCACGTCGGAGGCGTCCGGGCCACGGCCCGGTGTCCGGTGCCGGGATGGCGGTCCGGTCGTGCGGGTAGGTGCCCGGGGCGGGCGTGTCCGCGCCGGGCCGGGCAGCAGGAGACGGCCCGCCGACGAGGACGGCGCGGGCACGAGGAAACGGGGGGTGCATGAGCACGGAAGCGCGACCTGCCTCCGTTCCCCCGCGCCCGCCCCGCCCGGCGTCCCCCTCGGCTCCCGCGCCGGCCGCCGGCGTGGTCCCGCCGCCGGGGGGCTCGCCCCGCCCCGGCGCCCCGGTGACCCCGGCCCGCTCGGGAGCCGTGCCGCCGCCCGAGCCTCCGTCCGCTCCGCCGTCCCGGCCGGCCGGTGCTCCCCGCGCGTCCGCGCCCGAGGGGCCCGGGGCCGCCATGCCGGCCGGGCGCGCACCGCACGGGAACGGCGGGACGCCCGAGGCGGCCGGCGCCCGGGAGGACCGCCCGGTGCCCTCCCGCCCGGTGGTGCCCCCGCCGCCCCCGTCGTCCGCCCGCTTCCCCGACACCCCGCCGTCCGTGGGGCGCGGCGCGCGTCCTGCGGGTGACGGGACCCGGCCTGCCGGTGCCGGGCCGGCGGGTCCTCGTGCCGGTTCCGGTGCTGCGGGCCCCCGCCCCGGTGCTGCGGGCCCCCGCCCCGGTGCTGCGGGGGCCGATCCGCGTTCCGCGGGGACCGATCCGCGTTCCGCCCCTCCCCGCCCGGCCCAGCCGCCGTCCGCGCCCGCGGCCCCCCGCGCGCCCGAGCGCCCGGCCCCCGCCGCCGAGCGCCCCTCGGAGACCACGGCGCGGCTGCGCCGCCCCGTGCCACCTGCCCCGGGAGCCGTACCCGGCCCGTCCCGCCCCGGCGCCCCGGCCGAGTCCGCCGCCGAGTCCACCCGCCGGCTGCGCCGCGTACCGCCGGAGCCCGTGCCCTCCCGGCCCCTGCCGCCCCAGGCGCCGCTGTGGGGTGCCGGGCAGCGTCCGTACGTGACGTTCGCGGACCCCGAGGGGTACGACGACGAGCGGGCCCGGCCGCGACCGCTCGGCCGGCGCACGCGCTCCCAGGCCGTCGCCGCCGCCGTCTGCCTCGTACTGGGCGCCGGCCTGCTCACCGGTGCCGTCACCGGCAGCTGGCTCGCCGACGACCCCGGGGACGACGGCCGGCCCGGCACCTTCGCCGCCGCCGGCGAGCTGTGGCACAGCGCGCCCGTGGACGACCTGTTCCCGCCCACCGTCGACGGGCGGGGCGCCGGCCCCGGCGGCGCCGACCGCACCTGGACCCGGATCGCCGTCGCCCCCGACAGCGGCTGCGCGCACGCCTTCGACCCGCTGCTGCGCGAGGCCCTCGCCCCGGCCGGCTGCGCCCGCCTGCTCCGCGCCACCTACACCGACGCCACCCGCAGCCATGTCACCACCGTCGGCCTGCTCTTCACCAAGGCCGACGCCGCCGCCATGACCGCGCTGGCCGACCGGTTCGCCCGGCAGGACCTCGGCGTCCGCACCGACCTGATGCCGCTGCCCTACGCAGCGGAGCACACCCTCGCCGCCGGCTTCGGCGCTCACCAGCGGGCCTCCTGGACCGTCTCCGTCCTCACCGACGCCCCGGTCGTCGTCTACGCCGTCTCCGGGTGGGCGGACGGCCGGGAGGTCGGCGACCCGCAGCCCGCGGCGGCGGCCATGCGGGCCGACGCCACCACGGACGTGGCCCAGGCGGGCCTCGGCCACGAGGCGCAGGGCCTCGCCGACCGCGTCGAACGCCGCCTGCGCAAGAACGCCGAACCGGCCACGGAGCAGCCCTCGTGAACGCCTTCCCGCGCCGCCGGACCACCGCCCTCGGCGTGCTCCTCGCCGCCTCCCTCGCCCTCGTCCCCTCCACCGCCGCGCACGCCGACGGCATACGGGCCAAGCAGTGGGCCCTCGACGCCCTCGGCCTGGAGCAGGTGTGGCGGACCACCAAGGGGGCGGGTGTCACCGTCGCCGTCCTGGACACCGGTGTCGAGGCCGACCACCCGGACCTCGCGGGCAACGTCCTGCCCGGCAAGGACCTCGTCGGCTTCGGTGCCGGGGAGGGCGACGCGTACTGGGCACGGCACGGCACCGCCATGGCCGGGATCATCGCCGGCCACGGACACGGCGCCGGCCACGCGGAGGGCGTCATGGGCGTCGCCCCCGAGGCCGAGGTGCTGCCCGTCCGCGTCATCCTGGAGGACGGCGACCCGGCCCGCACCGAGGCCCGCAAGACCCGCGGCGGCGCCCTCGCCGAGGGCATCCGCTGGGCCGCCGACCACGGCGCCGACGTCATCAACCTCTCCCTCGGCGACGACTCCTCCTCCGCCCACCCGGAGCCCGCCGAGGACGAGGCCATCCAGTACGCCCTGAGGAAGAACGTGGTCGTCGTCGCCTCGGCCGGCAACGGGGGTGAGAAGGGTGACCACATCTCCTACCCGGCCGCCTACCCGGGCGTGATCGCCGCGACCGCCGTCGACCGCTACGGCACCCGTGCCTCCTTCTCCACCCGCCGCTGGTACGCCACGGTCAGCGCCCCCGGCGTCGACGTGATCATCGCGGACCCCGACCACCGCTACTACGAGGGCTGGGGCACCAGCGCCGCCGCCGCCTTCGTCTCCGGTTCCGTCGCCCTGCTCCGCGCCGCCCGCCCCGGGCTGACCCCGGCCCAGGTCAAGCGCCTCCTGGAGGACACCGCCGACAACGCCCCGGCCGACGGGCGCGACGACTCCCGCGGCTACGGCTTCATCGACCCCGCCGCCGCGATCGAGGCGGCCGGCCGGCTGCGGACGGAGAGCCCGAAGCCGGCGGCGTACGGGCAGGAGTACTTCGGTCCCGGACCCGACGACGAGCGCTCCGGCGGGGGGACCTCCGCCTGGGTGGCCCCGCTGGCGGGCGGCGCCGGCGGCGTGCTGCTGGTCGCCGCGGTGGTGCTGTGGCGGGGCCGCCGCACCCGCTACGACGACTTCTGAGCGGCGGACGACGAGGCCCCGGTCCCGGTGCCCGTGCCCGTTCCGGTGTCCGTACCGGTCCCGGTGAACACGGACACCGCCGCCTTCGCCGCCGCCTCCACCAGCGAGATGCCGTCCGCCTGACCGGCGTTGCCCTGCGACAGGGCCGCCACCAGGTACGCGTGCCCGTCGACCGTCACCCGCCCGATGCTGTTGATCACCCACAGCCCGGTGCTGCTCCGCGGCAGCCACCCGTTCTTCAGCGCGGCCGGCGAACCGGCCGCCGAGACCCCCCAGTCCTGACCGTCCGCTATGTGCTCCATCAGCCCCTGGAGATACGTCCGCGACGCCACCGTCAGCTCCGAGCCGTCCTCCTCGAACACCTGCCGGAGCAGGGCCAGTTGATCGGCCGCCGTGGTCTCGGTCAGCCCCCACAGGTCGCCGTCCCCGCCCTCGGTGGCCGTGAGCCCGAACCGCGCGTTGGCGGCGTCCAGCCCGCCGGCCCGCCCGATCGTCCGCCACAGCGCCGTCGCGGAGGCGTTGTCGCTGTTCTCGATCATGGCGGTGGCGTACGTCCGTTCCGCCGCCGTCAGCGACCGCCCCTCGTCCTGCGCCCGGAGCAGCAGCGCCGCCAGGATGTCGACCTTGACGATGCTCGCGGTGGCGAAGGCGCCGTCGCCGTACCCGGCGCTCTCCCCGGTCTCCGGGTCGAGCACCGCCACCGACAGGTCCGCGCCGTCCTTCCTGGCCGCGACCGCCGCCATGGCCTCGGAGAGCAGCGCGTCATGGTCCGCGGCCGGTTCCGCCGAAGGCTCCGCCGAGGGCCGCGGCACTGTCTCCCCCTCCGTGGTGAGCGGGGCCACGGCGACGGCCGTGCCCGCCCGCTCGTTCAGGTACACGGTCCCCGCCGCCGTACCACCGCCGACGACGGCACAGGCGAGGACGGCGTACAGCAACCGGGATCTCAAGGACACCATGCCGCGATGCTCGCCGCGGCTCCTGAGCGCCCCGTATGACAGCCGTTAAATGTCGGTCAGGGAACGCTGAGAACTCCCTGAGGGCTGTGACGGCGGTGTTACCCGGGCGGCGAGCCGCTCGCGCGGACACGCGAGCACCACCCCCGCGGGCGCCGGCACCAGGGGCAGCGGCACGAGCGCCACCGCGACCGGGGTGACGCGGACGACGACGCCGGCGACCCACACGTTGTCGTCGGTGGCGGCCGGCATGAGCAGTCCCGCTCCGTGCGCCGCGTACGTCCCGAGCCGCTCGGAGGCCAGGAACGCGACGGTGACCACGGCCGTGCCCAGCGGACAGATCCCGGTGGTGCGCGCCCGCGCCGCTCGGGTCAGCGCCCACGAGCGGCGCATCGCGGTCCTCGCCGGCCAGGAGACCGGAACCGGACACGGGCCACGGACGCCGGCCGCTGACGCGCGGCCCCTCGGCCACGACCGGACCGCCCGGATGATCGTCCATGGTCGTCCCGACGCCGGCACCCGCGCCTCCGGTTCCACCGCGCGGGGTCCGCGAGGAGCCGCAAGCGCCCTGGACTAGGGTCGGTGACCGTGGCGAACAAGAACATTCCCGACCCCGGCTACTCCGACGACGACGGCTCCGCCGACCCCCGGCTGAGCGCCGCGCTCGCCGCCTGGGCCGAGGACCGCACCGCCCTCGCGCCGGTCCTCGAAGCGCTCAGGGGCGCCCGGCTGCTCGTCCCGGTGGTGGCCGTCCTCGGCGAGGCCGAGGAGGACGAGAACGGGCTGCGCCGCGAGAAGACCAGCGACATGGCCGTACCGACCCTGAAGGCCGGCGAGCGGACCGCGCTGCCCGCCTTCACCTCCACCGACTCCCTCGCCCGCTGGGACCCGGCCGCCCGCCCCGTCGCCGTCCCCCTGCACCAGGCGCTCCGGGCCGCCGCGCACGAACGGGCGGACACCGTCGTCCTGGACCTGGCCGGCCCGGTGCCGTTCGAGCTGACCGGTCCCGCCCTGCTCGCCCTCGCCGAGGGCCGCACCAGCACCGACCCGCTCACCGACCCGGCCGTCCTGGACGCCGTACGCGCCGCCGTGGCCGCCGAGTCCGCCGTGCTCCGCGCCCACCTCGGGCCGGGGCAGGCCGACGGCACCCTCGCCCTGGTCCTCGACCCGGCCGCCGAGCCCGCCGGGGCCGCGCGGGCCGTCGCGGGGCGCCTGGCGGCCGACGAGACACTGCGGGCCCGCCTGGTGCGCGGCCTCGACCTGGCACTGCTGCCGGCCGGGGCGACGCCGCCGGGCGAGCCCTTGTACGTGCGCTGACGTGCCCTTGTACGCGCGCTGACGTGGACGAGAGAAGGTGACGGGTCAGCGACGGGAGACGGTGATGGGTCAGCGACGGGAGACGGTGACGGGTCAGCCGTAGACGGCGCCCGTGTACTTCTCGCCCGGCCCCTGGCCCGGGTCGTCCGGGACCAGGGACGCCTCGCGGAAGGCGAGCTGGAGCGACTTCAGGCCGTCGCGCAGCGGGGCGGCGTGGAAGGAGCTGATCTCCGTGGCGCTCGCGTCCAGCAGACCGGCCAGCGCGTGCACCAGCTTGCGGGCCTCGTCCAGGTCCTTGTGGGCGTCGCCGTCCTCCGTCAGCCCGAGCTTCACCGCCGCGGCGCTCATCAGGTTGACGGCGACGGTCACGATCACCTCGACCGCGGGAACCTCGGCGATGTCGCGGGTCATGGCGTCGAAGTCGGGTGACTCGGGGGACTGGGGAGGGGTCTCACTCATGCCGGACACGATAGGCGCAGCGCGGACCCGGCCCCCAGGCGGTCTCGGTTGGCACGTCCCGCGCCGGAGCTGCTAACCTTGTGTAACGACCGGTCGGACACGTGTGCCTCGCGGCACCGCGACCGACTGCAAGTGGAGGCCATCGAACTCCCACCTGACCGTCCCCCGGGGCGGCGGGTCACCGGTCAGGCGGTTCCGTCCTACGACGGTGACCAGCCCGAAAGCGCGCCCCGCGATCATCGCGACGGTGCTCCGGTAGCAGTTCGAGGAGCCCCGCCTGTGATCGTCCGGGGCATTTTTCATGCGTCGGCGCGGTTAGGTCTATCGAACACAGACGTAACGCGGCTGTCCGCCAGACGGTCGCGTGGTGCTACCGAGGAGGATCCATCAGCGCCGAGCCCCGCATCAACGACCGGATTCGCGTTCCCGAGGTGCGACTTGTCGGTCCCAGCGGCGAGCAGGTCGGGATTGTCCCGCTTGCCAAGGCCCTGGAGCTTGCGCAGGAGTACGACCTCGACCTCGTCGAGGTCGCGGCGAACGCCCGTCCGCCCGTGTGCAAGCTCATGGACTACGGGAAGTTCAAGTACGAGTCGGCCATGAAGGCCCGTGAGGCGCGCAAGAACCAGGCGCACACGGTCATCAAGGAGATGAAGCTCCGGCCGAAGATCGACCCGCACGACTATGACACCAAGAAGGGTCACGTCGTCCGGTTCCTCAAGCAGGGCGACAAGGTCAAGATCACGATCATGTTCCGTGGTCGCGAGCAGTCCCGGCCCGAGCTGGGCTACCGACTGCTGCAGCGGCTCGCTGAGGACGTGGCCGACCTCGGGTTCGTGGAGTCGAACCCGAAGCAGGACGGCCGCAACATGATCATGGTCCTCGGTCCGCACAAGAAGAAGACCGAGGCGATGGCCGAGGCTCGCCAGGCACAGGAAGCCCGCAAGGCGGAAGCGAAGGCCAACCCCGGCCGTTCGATGAACGCCGCGGACCCTGAGGCAGCCAACGCCGAAGCCCCGTCCGAGGCTCCGGCCGAGGCGTCCGCCGAGGCGTGATCCCGGGGGGCGCGAGCCCCCGAGGACATAACCGATACAAGAGCGACGCTCCACCGTGCCCGGTTCCCACGACCGGGCATCGGAGCGCCACCCACGAGGAGAGAACGGCGCTATGCCGAAGAACAAGTCGCACAGCGGTGCCAGCAAGCGCTTCAAGATCACCGGCTCCGGCAAGGTGCTCCGCGAGCGCGCCGGCAAGCGCCACCTGCTCGAGCACAAGTCGTCCCGTGTGACGCGTCGCCTCACCGGCAACGCCGAGATGGCCCCCGGCGACGCCGCGAAGATCAAGAAGCTTCTCGGCAAGTGACGCCCCGGCGCTCCCGCTGAGCGCCGTACGTCAGGACCGGGACCCATTCGACACCGGGCCGCGTGAGGATCACCGCGGCCCCGCTACAAGGAGTTAAACAAGTGGCACGCGTCAAGCGGGCAGTCAACGCCCACAAGAAGCGCCGGGCGATCCTCGAGCAGGCCTCCGGCTACCGCGGTCAGCGCTCGCGCCTGTACCGCAAGGCCAAGGAGCAGGTCACCCACTCGCTGGTCTACAACTACAACGACCGCAAGAAGCGCAAGGGCGACTTCCGTCAGCTGTGGATCCAGCGCATCAACGCCGCTGCCCGCGCCAACGGCATCACGTACAACCGCTTCATCCAGGGTCTGAAGGCCGCCAACGTCGAGGTGGACCGCAAGATCCTCGCGGAGCTGGCCGTCAACGACGCGGGTGCGTTCGCCGCGCTCGTCGAGGTGGCGCAGAAGGCGCTGCCGGCGGACGTCAACGCGCCCAAGGCCGCGTGACGCTGCGCCGGCTCTAGGCCGACGTGACTGTAGGGGCCCGCAGGCTTCGGTCTGCGGGTCCTGTGCTGTGTGATCTGCGGGGCCGTCGTGGCTGTTCGCGCGGTTCCCCGCGCCCCTAGGTATTCCTCCCGAAGGTAAGGTGCATGGCTGCCGCTCCTGAGCTCATCTCTCCTCGCTCTGCCCGTGTTCTCGCGGCGAGGCGGCTCGCCAAGCGCAACTTCCGGGGCAAGGAGCGGCTGTTCCTCGCTGAGGGGCCGCAGGCCGTGCGGGAGGCGGCGGGGTTCGGGGAGACCCTGGTCGAGCTGTTCGCCACCGTGGAGGCGGCCGAGCGGTACGCCGGCATCGTCGGTGAGGCCCGGTCCGCCGGCGCCCGGGTGCACCTCGCCGACGAGCAGGTGATCGCCGACATCTCCACCACCGTCACCCCGCAGGGCCTGGTCGGGGTCTGCCGGTTCGTGGACACCCCGTTCGACGACATCCTCGCCGCCCGGCCGAAACTGGTCGCCGTCCTCGCCCACGTCCGCGACCCCGGCAACGCCGGCACCGTGCTGCGCTGCGCCGACGCCGCCGGCGCCGAGGCCGTCGTCCTCACCGACGCCTCCGTCGACCTGTACAACCCCAAGGCCGTACGGGCCTCCGTGGGCTCCCTGTTCCATCTTCCGGTCGCCGTCGGCGTCCCCGTCGAACGGGCCGTCGCCGGGCTGCGCGAGACCGGCGTGCGGGTGCTCGCCGCCGACGGCGCGGGCGCCGACGACCTCGACGCCGAACTCGACGCCGGCACCATGGGCGGGCCCACCGCCTGGGTCTTCGGCAACGAGGCGTGGGGACTGCCGGAGGAGACGCGCGCCCTCACGGACGCCGTCGTACGGGTCCCGATCCACGGAAAGGCCGAGAGTCTGAACCTCGCCACCGCCGCGGCCGTATGTCTCTACGCGTCGGCGCGTGCACAGCGCGCCGTCGGAGGGTGCCGCACCGTCACCGAGAGCTAGTAGGGTGACCCACTCGGGACCCCGGCGTGGCGGAGAGGTGGGGTACGGGAATGGGTGTCGGCACGAGCAGTGCACCGGGAGCGCGTCCGACCGGGTGCCCGCCCGCGCCCCGGCCCGGTGAACCGGCCGCCCCGGACGTCCGCATCGACCCGGACGACCTGCCCGACGGCCTCGTCGTCGCCGACGAGCACGGCCGGGTGATCCGCTGCAACGCGGCCGCCGAGCGCATCACCGCCCGCCGCGCCGCCGAGGTGCTCGGCGAGACCCTGGAGAAGGCCCTCCCGCTGGAGGACCTCGAAGGCCGCCGCTGGTGGCAGCTGACCGACCCCTACGGCGGCCTCGCCATCCGCAACCGCCAGCCCGAGCGCAACCTGCTGCTGCCCGGCGGCCGGGAGGTCCTGGTCTCCGCGCGGTACGTACGGGAGCACCCCACCGGCCCGGTGAGCCGCGTCGTCGTCACCCTGCGCGACACCGAGGCCCGCCGCCGCACCGAGCGCAGCCACGCCGAGCTGATCGCCACCGTCGCCCATGAACTGCGCTCCCCGCTGACCTCGGTCAAAGGCTTCACGGCGACCCTGCTGGCCAAGTGGGAGCGGTTCACCGACGACCAGAAACGGCTGATGCTGGAGACCGTCGACGCCGACGCCGACCGCGTCACCCGGCTCATCGCCGAACTCCTCGACATCTCCCGCATCGACTCCGGCCGCCTGGAGCTGCGCCGCCAGCCCGTCGACATCGGCGCCGCCGTCGGCCGCCACATCCAGGCGTACGTCGCTGCGGGCCAGAGCGCCGACCGGTTCCTGCTCCGGCTCGCGCAGCCGCTGCCCGACCTGTGGGCCGACCCCGACAAGGTCGACCAGGTGCTCAGCAACCTCATCGAAAACGCCGTGCGCCACGGCGAGGGAACCGTCACCATCGACATCACACCCGCGCCGTCCCCCCGCGAAGGGGAGGACACCGGCACGTCGGTCACCGTGAGCGACGAGGGGCCCGGCATCCCGGAGGAGTCCATGAACCGCGTCTTCACCCGCTTCTGGCGGGGCAGCAAGCGCGGCGGCACCGGCCTCGGGCTCTACATCGTCAAGGGCATCGTGGAAGCCCACGGCGGCACCATCACCGTCGGCCGGGGACCCCGGGGCGGCGCCGAGTTCCGCTTCACCTTGCCCGTGAGCGCTCCGGCCTATCTCGCCTGAGCCGCCCGCGGGCGCCATCGCGTATCCCCGCCCCGTTAGACTCGGCCTTTGGCACCTTTGCGTCCCCGTTCAAGGGACGACACGGCCCCGGGCCGGGACGGGGACCTCCAGCCTGGGGGCACCTCCCAGCGGTAGCTGGGGGACAATCGGAAGCACGGGAAGAGATGTCGGCACCGAATAAGTCGTACGACCCTGTCGAGGTCGAGGCGTTGAAACCGGAAGAGATCGAGCGCATGCGGGACGAGGCGCTCGCCGCCTTCGCCGCAGCGAGCTCCCTCGACGCGCTCCAGGAGGCGAAGGTCGCCCACACCGGCGGCACCTCCCCGCTGGCGCTCGCCAACCGCGAGATCGGCGCCCTGCCCCCGCACGCCAAGGCCGCCGCCGGGAAGCTGGTCGGCCAGGCCCGCGGTGCCGTGAACAAGGGCCTCGCCGCCCGCCAGGCCGAACTGGAGGCGGAGCGCGACGCGCGGGTGCTGGTCGAGGAGGCGGTGGACGTCACCCTGCCGTACGACCGCGTACCGGCCGGCGCCCGCCACCCGCTCACCACCCTCTCGGAGCGCATCGAGGACATCTTCGTGGCCATGGGCTACGAGGTCGCCGAGGGCCCCGAGGCGGAGGCCGAGTGGTTCAACTTCGACGCGCTGAACATCGGCCCGGACCACCCGGCCCGCGGCGAGGCCGACACCTTCTTCGTGGCCGGCCCCGAGGGCGGCACCGAGTCCGGGGTCGTCCTGCGCACCCACACCTCGCCCGTGCAGATCCGCTCCCTGCTCGGCCGCGGCACGCCGGTCTACGTGATCTGCCCCGGCCGCGTCTACCGCACCGACGAGCTGGACGCCACGCACACCCCGGTCTTCCACCAGGTCGAACTGCTCGCCGTGGACGAGGGCCTGACCATGGCCGACCTCAAGGGCACCCTCGACCACATGGTGCAGTCGCTGTTCGGCGCGGAGATGAAGACCCGGCTGCGGCCGAACTTCTTCCCCTTCACCGAGCCGTCCGCCGAGATGGACATGGTCTGCTACGTCTGCAAGGGAGCCTCCGTCGGCAACCCCGACCGCCCCTGCCGCACCTGCTCCAGCGAGGGCTGGATCGAGCTGGGCGGCTGCGGCATGGTCAACCCCCGCGTGCTGACCGCCTGCGGCGTGGACCCGGAGAGGTACAGCGGCTTCGCCTTCGGCTTCGGCATCGAGCGCCTGGCGATGTTCCGCCACAACGTTGAAGACATGCGAGACATGGTCGAGGGTGACGTCCGGTTCACCCGGCCGTTCGGGATGGAGATCTGATGCGGGTCCCGCTTTCCTGGCTGCGGGAGTACGTCGACCTGCCGGCCACCGAGACCGGCCGTGACGTGCAGGCCAAGCTGATTTCGGTCGGCCTGGAGGTCGAGACCGTCGACCGCCTCGGCGCCGACCTCAAGGGCCCGCTGGTGGTCGGCCAGGTGCTGACCATCGAGGAGCTGGAGGGCTTCAAGAAGCCGATCCGCTTCTGCACCGTCGACGTCGGACAGGCCAACGGCACCGGCGAGCCCCAGGAGATCGTCTGCGGCGCCCGGAACTTCGCCGTCGGCGACAAGGTCGTCGTGGTCCTCCCCGGCGCCACCCTGCCCGGCGGCTTCTCGATCTCCGCCCGCAAGACCTACGGCAAGGTCTCGCACGGCATGATCTGCTCCAGCGACGAGCTGGGCATGGGGGACGACGGCACGCACGGCATCATCGTGCTGCCGCCCGAGACCGAGGTCGGCAAGGACGCCATCGAGCTGCTGGAACTGGTCGACGAGGTGCTCGACATCGCCGTCACCGCCAACCGCGGCGACTGCCTGTCCATCCGCGGCGTCGCCCGCGAGACCGCCATCGCCTACGGCCTGCCGCTGCGCGACCCGGCCCTCCTCGACGTGCCCGGACCGAACGCGTACGGCTACCCGGTGAAGATCGCCGACCCCACCGGCTGCGACCGCTTCACCGCCCGCACGGTGACCGGCCTCAGCCCCGAGGCGCGCTCCCCGATCTGGCTGCGGCGCCGGCTCCAGAAGGTCGGCGTCCGTCCGATCTCGCTCGCCGTCGACGTCACCAACTACGTGATGATGGAGCTGGGCCAGCCACTGCACGCCTACGACCGCACCCTGGTCCAGGGCACCATCGGCGTGCGCCGCGCCGAGCCCGGCGAGAAGCTGAAGACCCTCGACGGCGTCGAGCGCACGCTGACCGCCGAGGACCTGGTCGTCACCGACGAGCGCGGGCCCATCGGGCTCGCCGGCGTCATGGGCGGCGCCGACACGGAGATCGCCGACCACGACGACCTCCAGAACGCCACCGGTGACGTGGTCATCGAGGCCGCCCACTTCGACGCCGTCTCCATCGCCCGCACCGCCCGCCGCCACAAGCTCTCCTCCGAGGCGTCCCGCCGCTTCGAGCGCGGCGTCGACCCGCAGGCCGCCGCCGCCGCCGCGCAGCGCACCGTCGACCTGCTGGTGCTGCTGGCCGGCGGCACCGCCGAGGCCGGCGTCACCGAGATCAGCGCGCCGCACGCGCCGCGCACCATCACGGTCGCCGCCGACCACCCGGACAAGGTCGCGGGCGTCACCTACGGCCGCGAGACCGTCGTACGCCGCCTCCAGGAGGTCGGCTGTGACGTGTACGGCCAGGACGAGCTGCTGGTCACCGTGCCGTCCTGGCGGCCCGACCTGACCGACCCGAACGACCTGGCCGAAGAGGTCATCCGCCTGGAGGGCTACGAGGACCTGCCCTCCACGCTGCCCAAGCCGCCCGCCGGGCGGGGCCTGACCCCCCGGCAGCGGCTGCACCGCCGGGCCGGCCGGGCGCTGGCGGGCGCCGGGTATGTCGAGGCGCTGAACTACCCCTTCCTCGGCGAGAAGGTCTTCGACCAGCTCGGCCTGGACGCCGACGACCCGGCCCGCCGCGTCGTGAAGCTGGTCAACCCGCTCAGCGACGAGGAGCCGGCGCTGCGCACCACGCTGCTGCCGGGCCTGCTCGGCGCGCTGCGCCGCAACGACGGCCGGGGCAGCCACGACCTCGCCCTGTTCGAGACCGGCCTGGTCTTCCTGCCCCGCGAGGAGCAGCGGGCCGCCGTACGGCTCCCGGTGGACCGGCGCCCCAGCGACGAGGACCTCGCCGCGCTGAACGCCGCGCTGCCCGACCAGCCCCGGCACGTCGCCGTCGTCCTCGCGGGCGCCCGCGAGCAGGCCGGCTGGTGGGGCAAGGGCCGTCCGGCCGACTGGGCCGACGCCGTCGAGGCCGCCCGCACCGTCGCCCGCGAGGCCGGCGCCGAACTGACCGTCCGCAAGGGCCGGTACGGTCCCTGGCACCCGGGCCGCTGCGCCGAGCTGGCGGTCACCGCCGACGGCACCGAGCGGATCATCGGTCACGCCGGTGAGCTGCACCCCCGGGTGCTGAAGGCGCTCGGGCTGCCCGCCCGTACCTGCGCGATGGAGCTGGACCTCGACGTGCTGGAGCGCGCCGGGGACGACACCCCGCGGGCGCCCGGCATCTCCACCTTCCCGGTCGCCACGCAGGACGTCGCCCTCGTGGTCGACGCGGCGGTCCCGGCGGCCGAGGTCGAGGCGGCGCTGCGCGAGGGCGCGGGCGAACTGCTGGAGTCCCTCCGCCTGTTCGACGTGTACGACAACGCGGAGCAGCTCGGCGAGGGGCGCAAGTCACTGGCGTACGCGCTGCGGTTCCGGGCGGCGGACCGGACGCTGACGGTCGACGAGGCGTCCGCGGCCCGGGACGCGGCGGTCGCGCTCGCCGGTGAGCGGACGGGAGCCGTGCTGCGCGGGTGACCGCCGTGTGGACCCCGTAGCCGGCCACCCCGGCTCCATCACTCATATGGGTGACGATGCCGGATGATATGGCCCTTCTCGGTCATGCCGTCGACAGAATCGGACCGGTCCTTCGGGGCCGGTCCGCGCTGTCTGGGCCTGACTGGGGGGCCACGGCATGATCCGTATCAAGGCTGGGCTGCCCCGCGGGGTGCGCGCGCTGGGGCTGCCCACCGCCTGGGGCGCCAGTGCCCTCACGTACAAACTGACCTGCCCGCTGGCCCAGCAGGACGGGCTGGGCCAGCGGATGGTCTCCGGTGCCGTCTTCTTCGCCGTCGGCACCGGCATCGTCCTGCACGTCCGGCGGTCCCTGCTGCGGGAGCTGCGGCAGGCCCGGCGGATCGCGTGCGTCGCGCAGAGCGCCCTGCTGCCCCCGCTGCCGCCGCGCGTCGACGGACTGAGCGTCGCCGCCGCCCGGCTCTCCGCCGATCCCGGTGCCACCATCGGCGGCGACGTGTACGAGGCGGTCGGCACCGAGCACGGGGTCCGGGTGCTGATGGGCGACGCCCGGGGCCACGGACTCGCCGCCGTCGGGACCGCGGCCGCCGTCCTCAACAGCTTCCGCGAGGCGGTGCACGACGGGAAGGACCTCGCGGAGGTGCTGCGCCGCCTGGAGCGCGCCCTCGCCCGGCAGGTGCGCGCCCGGACCCGCGACGCCACGGCGGACGAGGAGTTCGTCACCGTACTGCTGCTGGAGATCCGCGCGGACGGCGAGATCAGGGCGGTGAACTGCGGCCACCCCTGGCCGTATCTGATCACCGGCGCCGAGGCCGAGCCCCTGGCGCGGTCCGAGCCGCTGCCCCCGCTCGGTCTCTTCCCGCTCCCCGACGATCTGCCGGTCGAGCGGCACGGGCGGCTGCTGCCCGGCCAGGCGCTGCTGCTGCACACCGACGGCGCCGAGGACGCCCGGGACGCCCGCGGGAGCTTCTTCCCGCTGCGGGAGGCGCTCGCCGACGCCGCGCGCGAAGATCCGCTGTGCCCGCGGCGGGTCCTGCGGCGCGTCCTCACCGCGCTCCTCCATCACAGCGACGGCTTCCCGGCCGACGACGTCGCCCTGCTGATGCTGCACCACGACGGCGCCCGCACCGGGCCGGACACCGTCGCCCTGGCCCAGGGCGCCGACTCGCTCCCGTGAGCCGGCTGAGCCGTCCGCCCCGCCACGGAGCGTCGGGCAGACGGTGGGGCGGACGGCGCGGCACCGGGCCGCCGCACTGTACGAGGGGGAGCCCGGCGACCCGACCGGCCTCCATGAGGAGGCACCTCAGTCAAGCGAATCGACACGCTCCGCGACAGCGCGCACACGCTACGGATACGCGTACTCCGTTCACACCCCGTGTGAAGACACACCCACTACTCTCTACGGCACCGAGCCACCGGGAGGCAGCCCGTGCAGCCCAACACCCTGCTCGACGCGATCCTTGACGAGGCGGGCATCTCGCACGCCGGGCTGGCCGCCCACGTCAACCAGGCCGGCCGGAGCCGCGGCCTCGCGCTCCGCTACGAACACACCGCCGTCGCGCGATGGCTCAAGGGGCAGCGTCCGCGCGGCCAGGTGCCCGACCTGATCTGCGAGGTGCTCGCGGTCCGGCTGCGCCGGCCCGTCACCCTCGACGACATCGGCCTCGGCGTGCCCGGCGAGCCGGCCACCGCGCACACCGGCTCCCTCTCCGGGTTCGTCGAGCGGGCCACCGCCCTGTGGCGCTCGGACCAGCAGCAGCGCGCACACCTCCTGGGCGCCCCCGCGCTCACCGGCACCCCCGCCGTGATGCCGGTGTGGGAGTGGGAGAACCCGCCCGAGGACGTGGACGTCTCCCGCGGCGGCCGGCACCCGGTCACCCCGGCCGACCTGGAGATGCTGCGCAGCGCCCGCGCCCACTACGAGCAGCTGTACCGCAAGGCCGGCGGCGTGGCGACCCGCGCCCGGATCGTCGGCTTCCTCAACGCCGAGGCCGCCCCGCTGCTGCGCGGCAGCTACACCGACGCCACCGGCCGCCAACTGCACCGCGCCACCGGCGGCCTGGTCGCGGTCGCCGGGATCTGCGCCTACGACTCCGACGCGCACGGCCTGGCCCAGCGCTACTTCCACCAGGCGCTCCGGCTCGCCAAGGCCAGCGGCGACCGGGGCCTGGGCGCGTACATCATCGCCCTCCTCGTCAACCAGGCGCTCCACCTGCGCGAGTACCGCCAGGCCGTGGCCTTCGCCGAGGCCGCGCTGCGCGCCGCCGGCCGGCACATCACCCCGGCCCTCGCCTCCGACCTGTACGCGATGCAGGCGAAGGCCTACGCCCATCTCGGCGACGGCACCAGCGCCCTGTCCTGCATCCGCCGCGCCGAGCGGGCCGCCGACCGCATCCGGCGCGGCCACGAACCCGACGAGACGGGCTATGTGCAGCCGGGGCTGGTCAACGTGCAGGTGGCCGAGGCGCTCCTCAGCCTCGGTGAGGTGGCCGCCGCCGCCGAGCACGCCGCCGCGGCCGTCGACACCCCCGCGCACGACCGCGGCCGGGTGCACCGGCTGGCCATGCTCAGCACCATCGAACTGCGGCAGGGCCACGCGGACAAGGCCGTGGTGACGGCGGTGCAGATGACCGAACAGGCCCGGGGCATGGAGTCCCAGCGGCTGCGGGACAGACTCCGCGCGGTGCGCGAGCACCTCGTCCGCAGCGGCTGCGCGGGCACCGCCGAGGCGGCCGAACTGATCGACGGAGCGCTACGCGTGCCCCTGTGATCCTTCCGCGTACCGCCGCGTACCGCCGCGTACCGCCGCGTACCGCCGCGTACCGCCGCGTACTGCTGTGACCCCTGTGCCCCGTCCACGTCCCTGGTGCCCCTGGTGCGTCCCCGGGCGGTGCCCAGCGCCCGCCGCCGCCCCGCGCGCGGCCCGCCGTGCGCCTGCTGCCGGACAGAGACGGCTGCGATATTGCCACCTACTCAACGAAAGGTGGCATAACCGTGCAGTGGTCGAAACAGTACGAACAGATGGTGTACTCAAATCGCTGGTTCAGCGTCAACCTGGCGGACGTCGAACTCCCGGACGGCCGGCACCTGGACCACTTCCTCATACGGATGCGCCCGGTGGCCGTCGCCACGGTCGTCAACGAGGCCAACGAGGTGCTCCTGCTCTGGCGGCACCGCTTCATCACCGACAGCTGGGGCTGGGAACTCGCGGCCGGCGTCGTCGAGGACGGCGAGGACCTCGCGGCGGCGGCGGCCCGGGAACTGGAGGAGGAGACCGGCTGGCGGCCGGGAGCCCTGCGGCACCTGATGAGCGTGGAGCCGTCCAACGGCCTCACCGACGCCCGGCACCACGTCTACTGGGCCGAGGAGGGTGAGTACGTCGGACACCCGGTGGACGACTTCGAGTCCGACCGCCGGGAGTGGGTGCCGCTCAAACTGGTCCCCGACATGGTCGCGCGCGGGGAGGTGCCGGCCGCCAACATGGCGGCCGCGTTACTCCTGCTGCACCACCTCAGGCTCGGGCAGGACGACCGGCCCTGACCCCCCCTGTGGCATCCGGCCCCAGCCCGCTCAGCGGCCGAACGCCTGCCAGACCGCGACGACGAGCGCGCCCACGGCCGTGATCGCGGCGATCGAGGGCAGTGGCCAGCGGGCGTGTTCCAGGGAGGTGAGCCGGGCGCCGAGGTCGTCCACCGTCTTGGCGGCCTCCTCGGTGCGATGGTTGAGCAGCGTCAGTCCGCCCTCGACGCGGGCGTAGGCGACGTCGAGCCGGCGCCGCAGGTCGGCCAGTTCACCGTTCACGACGGGCTGCTCGGAATCGGCGGTCACGAGTCCGCTCCTTTCCGTGCTCGTAGGGACGCGCACCTCATCCGTTTGCATGCGCATGACGAGTCAACCCGCCTGGTGGACGGGAGGGGAGCGTGTGCGCGGGGCATATGCGAGCCCGCCCCGCACACGCCGTGTGAACACCGCGGACCCGGCACCCGCGTCAGGTGCCGGGTCCGTGCACGGACGGCCCCGCCGGGGCCCCGGGGCCGCGCCCCGGCCGGTGGCCCCGCCGTACGCCCGGATCAGGCGTAGCTGTAGAAGCCCGAGCCGCTCTTGCGGCCCAGGCGGCCGGCGTCGACCATGCGCTGGAGCAGCGGGGGAGCGGCGTAGAGGGGTTCCTTGTACTCCTCGTACATCGAGAAGGCGACCGAGGCGACCGTGTCCAGGCCGATCAGGTCGGCCAGCTTCAGCGGGCCCATCGGATGGGCGCAGCCCAGCTCCATGCCGTTGTCGATGTCCTCGCGGCTGGCGATGCCCGACTCGAACATCCGGATCGCGGAGAGCAGGTACGGGATCAGCAGCGCGTTGACCACGAACCCCGAGCGGTCCTGGGCCCGGATCGAGTGCTTGCCCAGCACCTTCTCGGTGAAGAGCTGGGCCCGGCTGAGCGTCCCCTCGGAGGTGGTCAGCGCCGGGATCAGCTCGACCAGCTGCTGCACCGGGGCGGGGTTGAAGAAGTGGATGCCGATGACGTGGTCGGGCCGCGAGGTGGCGACCGCGAGCCGGACCAGCGGGATCGAGGAGGTGTTGGAGGCGAGGATCGCGTCCGGGCGGGTGACGACCTGGTCGAGGACCTGGAAGATCTCCGTCTTGACCTGTTCGTTCTCCACCACGGCCTCGATCACCAGGTCCCGGTCGGCGAACTCGCCGAGGTCGGTGGTGAACCCGAGCCGCGCCTGCGTGGCCGCCCGCTCGTCCTCGGTGATCTTCCCGCGCTCGGCGGCCTTGGCCAGCGAGTTGAACAGCCGGGTACGCCCTATCTCCAGGGCCTCCCCGGTGGTCTCGGCGACCATCACCTCCAGACCGGCGCGGGCGCACACCTCGGCGATGCCCGCACCCATCTGACCGCAGCCGACCACGCCGACGCGCGCGATATCTCCCGAGAAGACGGTCACATCGTCCCTTTCGCTGTCCTACGGCACCGGCAGCCCGCCGGGGGTCCGGCGTCTGCTCCGATCGTGCACGTTACCCTCGCCGTGCCGTCGATCGGTCCGCCGGGTCGGGCATGCTGTGCCCCTGGGACGATCCGTGACCGAGCGGATCCGGAGCGTTTTGGGGTCATTTATGAGTCTTCCCATGCGCCGGCTGTCACGCCGTGCGTTCGCGGTGGCCGCCGTGTCCGCCCTCACCATGGCGCCGCGGGCCTCCTCGGCACCGGGACGGCGCGACGCCGGGACGAGGGGCGCGGGCGCCGACGGCAAGAACGCCGACACGACCGAGATGCGGGGCATGTGGCTGGCCACCGTCGCCAACCGGGACTGGCCGTCCCGGCCGGGGCTGTCCGCCGCCGACCAGCGGGGGGACCTGCTCAGGTACCTGGACACGGCGGTGAAGTACCGCCTCAACACGGTCTTCTTCCAGGCCCGGCCCGCCGCCGACGCGCTGTGGCCCTCGCCGTACGAGCCGTGGTCGGAGTGCCTGACCGGTGTCCAGGGCCGCGATCCCGGCTGGGACCCGCTGGGCACGGCCGTGGCCGAGGCCCACGCCCGCGGACTGGAACTGCACGCCTGGTTCAACCCCTACCGGGTCGCCAACCACGACGACCCTTCCCGGCTCGCCGCCTCCCACCCCGCCCGCAGGCACCCCGACTGGGTGGTGAAGTACGGCGGCAAGCTCTACTACAACCCCGGGCTGCCCGAGGTGCGCGCCTTCGTGCAGGACGCGATGTTCGACGCGGTGCGCCGTTACGAGGTGGACGGCGTCCACTTCGACGACTACTTCTACCCGTACCCGGTGGCCGGGCAGAGCTTCGACGACGCGAGCGCCTACGACACCTTCGGGAGCGGCTTCGGCAGCCGGGCCGACTGGCGGCGGGACAACATCGACCGGCTGGTGCGGGAGACCGCGGACCGGGTGCGGCGGGTCCGGCCGGCCGCGCAGTTCGGGATCAGCCCGTTCGGGGTGTGGCGCAACGCCGGCACCGACCCGCGCGGCTCGCAGACCCGGGCGGGCGTCCAGACCTACGACGACCTGTACGCCGACACCCGCACGTGGGTCCGTGAGGGCTGGCTCGACTACATCGCGCCGCAGCTGTACTGGAACATCGGCCTGGACGCCGCCGACTACGCCGAACTGCTGCCCTGGTGGGCCGCGACGGCCCGGGACAGCCGCACCAAGCTGTACATCGGCGAGGCGCTGTACAAGGCCGGTGACACGGCGCAGCCGGCCGCCTGGCAGGAGCCGGGCGAGCTGTCCCGGCACCTGACGCTGGCCCAGGACCACCCCGAGGTGCGCGGGCACGTCTTCTTCGGCGCGCGGGACGTGGCCGCGAACCCCCTCGGCGCGATGGCGCGGGTGACCGCCGACCACTACCGGCAGCAGGTGCGGCCTCCGCGCTGAGCGGGCCTAGAGCTGGGTCTCCTTGTGCCGGATCTCGGTGTCCGGGCCGGGTGAGCACACGGCCTCGTGCCCGTCCTCGAAGCGGACGCGGTACGGGGGGCTGCCCGCCCGGCCCAGCACCTCGACGATCTCCGCCTTCCTGTCCTGCTGCCCGACCACCCGGCCGTGCTGGACAAGCTGGTCACCCACAGTCGCGTGCATGGGCGGGGCCTCCTCACCGTCGCGGGAGCAGCGGTCCGTGGTGTCGAGTCTACGGCGGTCAGGGGGGCGGAGCCTTTCCTCGCGCACCGGACGGCCCGTCAGCCCCGGGCGCGCTGGGTGACCGCGATGCACACCAGCACCGCGACGGCCGTGAGCGGCGCCGCCACCGGCAGGTGCTCGCCCAGCAGCAGGACCGACCAGACCAGGGTCAGCAGCGGCTGCGCCAGCTGCAACTGGCTGGCCTTGGGGATGCCGATGGCGGCCATGCCCCGGTACCAGACGACCAGACCGAGGAATTGCGAGCCCACCGCCACCCACAGCAGCCCGGCCACCCCGTGCGCGGTCAGGCGGACGGGCTCGACGGCCAGCGCCACCGCCGCGGCCGGCACGGTCAGCGGCAGGCAGAGCACCAGCGCCCAGCCGATCACGTGCCAGCCCGGCATGACCCGGGCCAGCCGGCCGCCCTCGGTGTACCCGGCCGCGCACACCAGCAGCGCCGCGAACAGACAGGCGTCGGCCGCCGTCAGCGCCCCGCCGCTCTGCTGCACGGTGAACGCGACCACCGCCGCGGCGCCCGCCAGCGCCGCGATCCAGAAGGTGCGCGAGGGGCGGGTGCCGACCCGCAGCGCGGACAGCAGGGCCGTGGTCAGCGGCAGCAGGCCGACCACGACGGCGGCGTGCGCGGTGGTGGAGGTCTCCAGGGCCAGCGTGGTGAGCAGCGGGAAGCCCAGGACCACGCCCGCGGCGACGACCGCGAGGCCGGACCAGTGCCGGCGCTCGGGCGGCGGTATCCGCATCGCCAGCAGACAGCTCCCCGCGATCACGGCCGCCAGCACGCTCCGCACGGCCACCAGCGACCAGGTGCCGAAGCCCTCCAGGCCCCAGGCGGTGGCGGGGAAGGTGAGGGAGAAGGCGACGACGCCGAGCGCGGCCTGGAGGGTGCCCGCGGACCGCTTCTCCGCGGGGACGTCGACCGCTATCGGTGCCGTACTGGTAGCGCTACTCTGTGCTCTCATGCATGAGCGTAGCAGCGTGGACGAGTTGGCGGACCTCCTGCGGCGGGAGCTGAACCGCTACTCACCCGGTGGAAAGCTGCCGTCGAGCCGGGCCCTGGTCGAACGGTTCCGGGTGAGTCCGGTGACCGTCTCCCGGGCGCTGGCCCGGCTCGCCGCCGAGGGCCTGGTGGTCACCCGGCCCGGCGCCGGGGCCTTCCGCGCCGCGCCGCACGCCCCCACCGCCCCGGCCGGGGACACCTCCTGGCAGGAGGTCGCGCTCAGCGCCGACGGCGCCACCGACCTCGTACCGCGCTCGGTCGACGCCTCGGGTGTGCTGGTGTCGCTGGCCGCGCCGCCGCCCGGGGTGACCGAGTTCAACGGCGGCTATCTGCACCCCTCCCTCCAGCCCGAGCGGGCCCTCGCCGCGGCCCTGGCACGGGCCGGCCGCCGCCCCGGCGCGTGGGGCCGGCCGCCGATGGAGGGGCTGCCGGAACTGCGCGAGTGGTTCGCGCGCGGCATCGGCGGACCCGGCGGCACCGTCACCGCCGCCGAGGTGCTGATCACCGCCGGCGGCCAGTCCGCGCTGACCACCGCGCTGCGCGCGCTCGCCCCGCCCGGCGCCCCGGTCCTCGTCGAGTCCCCGACCTACCCCGGCATGCTGGCCATCGCCCGCTCCTCGGGGCTGCGGCCCGTCCCGGTCCCGGTGGACGCCGACGGGGTGCGCCCCGCGCTGCTCGCCGACGCCTTCCGGGCCAGCGGCGCCCGGGTCCTGGTCTGCCAGCCGCTGTTCCAGAACCCGACCGGCGCGGTGCTCTCCACCGCCCGGCGCGCCGAGGTGCTGCGGATCGCGCGGGCGGCGGGCGCGTTCGTCGTCGAGGACGACTTCGTGCGGCGGCTGGTGCACGAGGACGCCGGGCCGCTGCCGCCGCCGCTGGCCGCCGACGACCCGGACGGCGTGGTCGTCCACGTCAGTTCCCTGACCAAGGCCACCTCGCCGAGCTTCCGGGTCGGCGCGCTGGCCGCCCGGGGGCCGGTGCTGAGCCGGCTGCGCGCGATCCAGGTGGTCGACAGCTTCTTCGTGCCCCGCCCCCTCCAGGAGGCCGCGCTGGAACTCGTCGGCTCGCCCGCCTGGCCCCGCCATCTGCGGACGATCTCGGCCGAGTTGCGCACCCGCCGGGAGACGATGACCGCCGCGCTGCGCCTGCACCTGCCCGAGCTGGCCCTGCCGCACGTGCCGGCCGGCGGCTACCACCTGTGGCTGCGGCTGCCCGAGGACACCGGGGAGGCCGCGCTCAGCGCCGCCGCCCTGCGCGCGGGGGTCGCGGTCACCCCCGGCCGCCCCTACTTCAGCGCCGAGCCCCCGGCCGGGCATCTGCGGCTGAGCTTCGCCGCGGTCGCCGGGACCGGCGAGATCGGCGAGGGCGTACGACGCCTGCGGGCGGCGCGGGACGAGGTGGCCGGCCGCGCCGCCCCCTGAGCGGCGGGCCCGGCGGCGCGGAAAACGGCTCGACGGCCGCGCCCCCGTCCTGCGAGCCTCCCCGCATGACCGACACGCCCGCCCTCCCCGAGGGCTACGAGATCTCCGCCGACCCCGCCCGCCTGGACACCGGCCGGGTGCACCACTGGCTGTCCACCGACGCCTACTGGGCGGTCGGCCGTTCCCGCGAGAAGCAGGACCGGGCGATCGCCGGCTCGCTCAACTTCGGGGTGTACGCGGCGGTGCCGGGGGAGCAGGTCGCCTACGCCCGGGTGATCACCGACCGGGCGACCTTCGCGTACCTCTGCGATGTGTACGTCGACCGGTCGGTGCGCGGCAAGGGCATCGGGACGGCGCTGGTGGCGGCCGTCCGCGAGCACCTGCGCCCCTTCGGCCTGCGGCGCACCGTGCTCGCCACGGACGACGCGCACGGTGTCTACGCCCGGCTCGGGTTCGCGCCGCTGGAGCGCCCGGAGCAGTGGATGGCACTCACCTCCGGGGCGTGACGCCCCGCCTCCGGCTACCGCGCGTGACCACGGGTAACCCCTCTTGACCGGGTTGGTCCACGGCAGCACCATCGGCCCATGTCGCTTCGCGTCACGTTCGTCGCGGCCGCGCGCAGCGCACCCCTGCGCGCGGAACGGTTCGAGGACGACCGGCCGTTGGACCGGGACGGCTGGGGACAGGTCGAACGTGCCGCCCCCGGTCTGCTGCGGCTCGCGGCGGCGGAGCTGCGCTACTGCTCACCGGCCCCCCGCAGCCGTGCCACCGGCACCGGCCTCGGCTACGCCCCGCTCGTCCAACTCGCCCTGCGGGACTGCGACATGGGCCGCTGGCGCGGGCTGACCCTGGCCGAGGCGAGTGCGCGCGAGCCGGCCGCCGTGGCCGCCTGGCTGGCCGACCCGCTGGCCGCCCCGCACGGCGGGGAGCCGCTGTACGGCTTCATCGGCCGGGTCGGCGGCTGGCTGGACACCCGGCCCGTGGAGGACGGTGGCGCGGTGGTCGCGGTGGCTGAGCCCTCGGTGATCCGGGCGGCCCTGGTGTACGCGCTGAACGCGCCGCCCGCCGCGTACTGGCGGCTCGACGTGCGTCCCCTGTCGGCGGTCGGCGTGGTCGGCCGGGCGGGGCGGTGGCGTCTGCGCTTCGACGGCACGCCGGTTCAGCGCTCGATCCCGTAGGCGGACCCGGTCCCGGCCCCGCCCGCCTCCCGTACGTAGTCCGTGGCCAGCAGCAGGTCCTTGGCGGGGCCGCCCACCCGCCACACCGTCCGCCAGCGGTCCGCGCCCGCGACGGTGAACTCGCCCCGGTAGAGGTCGGCGGCGCACGGATGGTCGGCGACGCACCGGCCCGTGGCCAGATCGAGGCCGTGGAAGGGGCGGCCGTCGGCGAACCGCACGTCGGCCGTGCCCGGCGCCGCGCCCGGCAGGAAGCGCAGCGTCCGCTCGGCGGGCCGGGTCACGCCCCGCCAGGTGAACGCGCCCGACTCCAGGTGCAGCAGCCCGGCGCCCTCCGCGGGCGGCCGGAACACCGTCGTCCCCGCGAACCGGCCCTCGTCCCCGCTCGCCAGATCCCGTACCGACCGCTCCACCCGCCAGCTCCCGGCGAGATAGGCCAGCACGTCCGGCACCGGCCAGAACCCGTCCGCGCGCCCGTCCATCCGTCCGTCTCTCCGCCTCATCCGTCTCTCCGCCTCGTCCGTCTTCGCGTCTGGTCCGTCCCGCCGCCTCAGATGATCCTGCGCGACCCATTGACGCCCCTCGGCCCCCTCCCTATCTTCTCCGTTCGAAGTGCTGATCAATGTCCGATATTTCGAACGAACAGTCTGGCACAGGTCCAGACAGAGCCGCGGAGTATCCATGTCACGCACGTACCGCACCCGTCTCCGACTCGGTCTGTCCGCGACGGCCCTGCTGACCGCGACCGCCCTGGTCCCGGTCCCGGCGCACGCCGAGGCGGTCACCGACTACGCGATCACCGTCGATCCGGACGCCACGGGTGCCGCGATCGGCGACACGATGTACGGCGTCTTCTTCGAGGACATCAACCGGGCGGCCGACGGCGGCCTCTACGCCGAGCTGGTTCAGAACCGCTCCTTCGAGTACTCCACCGCCGACAACGCCGCCTACACCCCCCTGACCTCCTGGACGGCGGACGGCACGGCCGAGGCCGCCGACGACGCCGGCCGGCTCGACGACCGCAACCGCACCTACCTGAAACTGGCGGCCGGCTCGTCCGTCACCAACGCCGGTTACAACACCGGCATCCGCGTCGAGCGGGGCAAGCGGTACGACTTCTCGGTGTGGGCCCGTGCCGAGGCCGGCACCACCCTGACCATCGGCCTGAAGGACGCGGCCGGCACCCTCGCGGGTGCCCGCCAGGTCACCGCGGAGGGCGGCTGGCGCAAGTACACCGCCACCCTCACCGCCACCCGCACCAGCAACCGCGGTCGCCTCTCCGTCGCCACCACCGCGGACGCCGCCCTCGACATGGTGTCCCTCTTCCCGCGCGACACCTACAAGGGGCAGCCCAACGGCCTGCGCAAGGACCTCGCCGAGAAGATCGCGGCCCTCGACCCCGGCTTCGTCCGCTTCCCCGGCGGCTGCCTGGTCAACACCGGCTCGATGGAGGACTACAGCGAGGCGTCCGGCTACCAGCGCAAGCGCGCCTACCAGTGGAAGGACACCGTGGGCCCGGTGGAGACCCGCGCCACCAACGCCAACTTCTGGGGATACAACCAGAGTTACGGCCTCGGCTACTACGAGTACTTCCGCTTCGCCGAGGACATCGGCGCCATGCCCCTGCCCGTCGTCCCCGCCCTGGTCACCGGCTGCGGCCAGAACAGGGCCACCGACGACGAGGCCCTGCTCCAGCGGCACATCCAGGACACCCTGGACCTCATCGAGTTCGCCAACGGCCCCGCCGGCTCCACCTGGGGCAAGGTCCGCGCGCGGATGGGCCACCCCGAGCCCTTCCACCTCACCCACCTCGCCGTCGGCAACGAGGAGAACCTCCCCGAGGCCTTCTACGCCCGCTTCGCGAAGTTCCGCGCCGCGATCGAGGCGGAGTACCCCGACATCACCGTCGTCTCCAACTCCGGCCCCGACGACTCCGGCACCACCTTCGACACCGCCTGGCGCCTCAACCGGGAGGGCGGCGTCGACCTGGTCGACGAGCACTACTACAACAGCCCCGAGTGGTTCCTCCAGAACAACGACCGCTACGACTCCTACGACCGCCGGGGCCCCGAGGTCTTCCTCGGCGAGTACGCCTCCCAGGGCAACGCCTGGAGGAACGCCCTGTCCGAGGCCGCCTACATGACCGGTCTGGAACGCAACGCGGACATCGTGAAACTCGCCTCGTACGCGCCGCTGCTCGCCAACGAGGACTACGTCCAGTGGCGCCCGGACCTGATCTGGTTCAACAACCGCGCCTCCTGGAACTCGGCCAACTACGAGGTGCAGAAGCTGTTCATGAACAACACCGGTGACCGGGTCGTCCCCTCCACGGCCACCACCACGCCCGCCGTCAGCGGCCCCATCACCGGCGCCGTCGGCCTGTCGACCTGGGCGACGAGCGCGGCCTACGACGACGTGCGGGTGACCGCGGCCGACGGCCGCTCCCTGTTCGCCGACGACTTCTCCGGTGACGCCTCCCGGTGGACGCACTCCGGCGCCGGCAGCTGGAGCGTCCAGGACGGCCAGTACGCGCAGACCGACGAGACCGCCGAGAACACCCTGGTCACCGCGGGCGACCCCGCCTGGCAGAACTACGACCTGCACGTCAGGGCCACCAAGAAGGCCGGCAAGGAGGGCTTCCTCGTCGCCTTCGGCGTCAAGGACACCGGGAACTACTACTGGTGGAACCTGGGCGGCTGGAACAACACCCGGTCCGCCGTCGAGCAGGCCGTCGACGGCGGCAAGTCCACCCTGATCGACAAGGCCGGCTCCATCGAGACGGGCCGGGCCTACGACATCGACGTCAAGGTCCGGGGCCGGCAGGTCACCCTCTACCTCGACGGCGAGGAGTGGGGCTCCTTCACCGACGACAAGCCGGCCGAGCCCTTCCGGCAGGTCGTCACCGAGGACGTGCGCACCGGTGACCTGATCGTCAAGGTCGTCAACGCCCAGGACACGTCCGCCCGCACCGCCGTCGACCTCGGCGGCGCGCGGGTCGCCTCCCGGGCCCGCGTCACCACGCTCGCCGCCGGCCAGGACGCGGTGAACACCGAGACGGACACCCCGGTCACGCCGGTCACGTCCACCTTCAGCGGCGTCGCGGCGACGTTCTCGTACACGTTCCCGGCGAACTCGGTCACCTTCCTGCGGATCAGGCAGCGCTGACCCCGCAATGATGATCACGGGAGCTAAGCTCCCCTGCTCATGAGTCCCATGGAACTGTGGAGGCGGGCGCGCCGGGCCGACGGTCCGGCGGCGCCCGTCGTCTGCGTGGCGAACTCCCTGCTGGGATGCCTGCTCCTGCTGCTGGCGATCGGCGTGTTCACCGACCCCGCCACCCGGGCCGAGGAGAGCGCCCTCCAGGGCCTCGGCCTGCGGATCTTCCTCTCCTGGCTGCTGGGCGGGGCCGTCCTGTTCGCGGTCCTGGGCATGGCGCGCACCCTGCTCTGGCACGTCACCGCGCTGCTCCTCGCGCCCGGTCTGCTCGTCGCGGGGCTGCTGGTGCTGTGACGGGCCGTGTGACCGCGAATGTTAGTTGGCGGATCATGAGCTGAACTAAGCAGGTCAGGAATGCCTGGAGAAGGCTTGTTGAGCTGTACTGAGATTCGTGGAGTCCCTGATGTCAGGGTTACGATCCTGGCGAAGGAGATCCACGAGCAACATGCCTGCACCACGTAAGTACCCGGATGAACTCCGGGAGCGCGCAATCCGCGAGGTCCGCACCACCGGCCGCCCCATCGCGCACGTCGCGAAGGATCTGGGCATCCACAAGGAAGCCCTGCGTGGCTGGGTCCGCCAGGCCGAGGCTGATCACGGCGAACGCGATGACCGGCTGACCAGCGCCGAGCGCGATGAACTGAAGCACCTGCGCAGAGAAAATGCCGAGTTGAAGCGGGCGAACGAGATCCTGAAAGCTGCGTCCGTGTTTTTTGCCCAGGAGATCGACCGTCCCCGGACGAGGCCGAGCAGGTGATAGACCACCTGCGTGACAGAGGTCTCGGGGTCGATCCGCCCTTCGGCGCAAGGGCCACGAGGTGGCCCGCTGCACCGTCGAGCGGCTGATAGCCGAGCTGGGCCTGGAGGGCGTCATCCGCGGCCGGCGCCGCCGCACCACCATTCCGGAGCCGTCGGCACCCCGCCCGCCGGACCTGGTCGACCGCGACTTCACCGCCTTGCGGCCCGACCAGCTGTGGGTGGCGGACATGACGTACGTCCGCACATGGTCCGGCTGGGCATACGTGGCATTCGTCCTGGACGTGTACTCACGGATGACCGTCGGCTGGCAGGTCGCGAACCACATGCGGACCGAACTCCCGCTGGACGCACTGGAGATGGCGTTGTGGAGACGGAAGATCAAGAAGAACTCCGGCCTCATTCATCACAGCGACCGCGGGTCGCAATACGTATCAATTCGATACACCGACCGGCTGTCCGGCATCGGCGCCTCCGCATCGGTCGGCTCAGTCGCTGACTCGTACGATAACGCGATGGCCGAGGCCCTTAACGGCACCTTCAAGGCCGAGCTCATCGAGATGCAGGGCCCCTGGAAGGACGTCGACCAGGTCGAGCGGGCGATCTTCCAGTGGATCACCTGGTACAACGAAGAACGTCTCCACTCCGCACTCGACTACGTATCGCCCGCCGAGTACGAACAAGCCTTCTGGCGGACCCAGGAGCAAACCCCGCAGTCCGCCTGAACCATCAAGATTGGACTCTACGAAACTCTGGGCAGCTCATGTTGGCGGATCTTGAGAGGGTTAGTTGGCGGATCGTGATTGTGGACGCTCACTGTGCGTGAGTGTCTGGTGTGGCGGTCCGACGTCCTGCACGGCCTGACCGGGTGCTATCAGCACCTTGATGGAGCCGCCCAGGCCTCTCGCGCGCCATCCGCCTGCCCTGGGAATCGGCGACTCGGGCACGATCGGGAGCGGTAACTACACCTCCCGAGCCCTCCGTCCTGTACCCCGACGTTGCGGCCTGCGGCAGCTTCGCCACAGCGCTGCCTCGGTGCCGTCCCCGTCACGTCCCCGGACTTCGCTCTGCTGCGCCACCGGTCGGCGGTGGCCACTCGGAGCAGATAGTCGGGTTCGCTCGAACAGGTGCCCGCCACCTTCACGGCGGGGCAGGCGCCACGGCCTTCGAAGAGACCGTGCGCGCTGTCCGGCCGTGAAGGTGGCGGGCACCTGTTGTCCCTTCAGCGCGTGTCAGTGTGGGTGGGCGGGGTGGTGTGTCCACCGGGCTGCTTGGAGGGTGTTGGCCATGAGCATGGCGATGGTCATGGGGCCGACGCCGCCCGGTACGGGGGTGATGAGGCTGGCGATGCTGTTGAGTTCGCCGGCGCGGACGTCGCCGGTGAGGCCGGTGGGTGTCCGGTGGATGCCGACGTCGATGACGGTGGCGCCGGGTTTGACGTGTTCGGGACCGATCAGGCCGCATATGCCGGTGGCGACCACGAGGATGTCGGCGGTCCTTGTCACGGCCGTGAGGTCGGTGGTGTGGCGGTGGGCGAGGGTGGTGGTTGCGTCGCGGAGCAGGAGGAGCTGGGCCATGGGGCGGCCAACGAGCTGGGACCGTCCGACCACGACGGCGTGCGCACCTTTGGTGGGAACGCCTGCGGAGTTGAGGAGTTCGATCACACCGCTGGGGGTGCAGGGGCGCAGGCCGTATTCGCCGCGTGCCAACAGGCCGGCGCTCGCGGTGGTCAGGCCGTCGACGTCCTTGCCTACCGGGATGCGGTCGATCAGCGAGGCGGCGTCCAGTTGTCCGGGAAGCGGGAGCTGGAGGAGAATTCCGGAGATGTGCGGGTCGGCGGCCAACTCGTCGATGCATGCGGCGACCTGCTTCTGCGTCGCGCCCTGGGGCAACGACCGGTGTACGTCGCGCATGCCGGCCTCGCGCACGGAGCGCCGCTTGTTGGCAACGTACACGGTGCTGGCGGGGTCGTCGCCGACCAGGACCGTGGCGAGGGCGGGAGGGGGGGTTTCCGGTGGCGATGTGGGAGGCGACGTCCTCGGCGACTTTGGTAAGGACGTCGCGTGCGATCTTCTTGCCGTCGATGACGGTCGTCATGGTCGAGCCGTCTTCCTGTGAGGTGCCTGTCAGGCGAAGACGATGGTGTGGTTGCCGTTGCGGATGACGCGGTCCTGGCTGTGCCATTGCACCGCGCGGGAGAGGACGGCTCGTTCCACGTCCGCCCCGCGGCGCTGGAGTTCGGCGGTCGTGTCGGCGTGGGTGACGCGGACGACGTCCTGTTCGATGATCGGGCCTTCGTCGAGGTCCTCGGTGACGTAGTGGGCTGTCGCGCCGATGAGCTTGACGCCGCGTTCCTTGGCCTTTGCGTAGGGGCCGGCTCCGATGAAGGCGGGCAGGAAGGAGTGGTGGATGTTGATGATGGGGACGCCGGTCCGGGCAATGAAGTCGCCGGAGAGGATCTGCATGTAGCGGGCGAGGACGATGAAGTCGACATTGCCCTGGAGGAGCCGCAGATGCTCGGCCTCGGCGGCGGACTTGTCCGGTCCGGACGAGGGGACGTGGAAGAAGGGGATGTTGAAGCTGCGGACCTCTTCGGCCGTGTCGGGGTGGTTGGAGATCACCATGGAGATGGTGACGGGGAGCTGGCCGTTGCGGTGGCGCCACAGCAGGTCGAGCAGGCAGTGATCGGATTTGGAGGCGAAGATGGCCACCCGCTGGGGGACCGACAGGTCCCGGAGTGTGAACTCCAGGCCGAAGTCTTTGGCCAGTTGTCCGGTGAGGTCTGCCTCGATCGAGGGGAGTTCGGCCTTGATGTGGCCGAGGCTGAAGACGGTGCGCTGGAAGAACGCGCCGCCCTGCGGGTTGTCGGAGTACTGGTCGAGGGAGACGATGTTCGCGCCGTGATGGCTGAGGACGGAGCCGACCGCGGCGACGATGCCGGTTCGGTCCGCGCCCTTGACGATCAGCGAGGCGTGCTGCGGTGCGGGCTTACGCGGAGTGGCGTGTACCGGGGCCTCCTGCGGCAGCGTCATGTCAGTTCCCTTCCCGTGCGGAGAAATCGGCGATCCACTGGGACGTGGCTCTGATCCCGCCGAAGGTGTAGAAGTGCAGCTTGAGGACGCCGTGGCGCTTTGGGTCGTAGCCGTCGGCCAGGGCTCGGAGGAAGCGGTCGGGACCGGCAGTTCCCATCAGGTTGGTGAGGGAGAACCCGTACTTTTTTGCGATTGATGTGCTGGTGCCGACTCCGAAGCGCGTGGCGTACGTCATGAGCCGCTTGATTCCGGCCGGGCCGGGGACCCCGATGCGAACCGGGGTGCCGATGCCCCGTCTGCGTATCTCCTCGGCCCAGGTGAGGATCGGGGCGACGTCGAATCCGAACTGGGTGATGATGTCGCCGGTCAGGCCCTGCTGGGCCAGGACCGCGGTCTTGTCCTCGATCGCGGTCCAGAGCACGGGGTCGGGGATGGTGGGGTGGCCTTCGGGGTAGCCGCTGATACCGACGTGCCGTGCGCCGTAGCCCTGTAGGAGCCCGGACCAGATGAGCGCGAGGGAGTCCTCGTAGGGGCCGTGAGAGGTGGTGGGGTCGCCGCCGACGACGAAGACGTTGTCGGCGATGCCCTCGGAGCGAAGCGCGGCGAGGAATTCCTCAAGTTCTGCTTTCGAGCGCAGTCGGCGGGCCGAGATGTGAGGGACGGGGATGTACCCGAGTCGCTGGACGGCGCGGGCCGCGGCGAGCCGCATGCCGAGGTCCTCGTTGCCGAGGAAGGTGACGTTGATCCGGGTGCCGGGGGGTATGTGGGTTCGGGCCTCTTCGAGCTTCGGGACGTCCTTGCCCGTCATTTCCAGGGAGAAGTCCTTCAGAAGGGAGGCGAGGCCCGGAGCGGGCGCGGTGGGGAGGGAGTCCATGCTGTCCTCATTCGCGGGTTCTCCTCCGGGGCGCACGGGGTAGCCGCTGAGGAGGGTGGCAGGGTGCCGGGCCCAGCACGCCGCCCTCGGGCGGGGTGCGGGGTAGTGCCGGCGTAGGTGTGGGTCAGGCGTTGCGCCGGTACTGGGTGCGTGCGTGGTCGTCGTAGGGCACGGGGTGGACGGTGGCGCGGACGCGCGGGAGGTCGAGGTGGGCGCCGGGGTCGGTGCCCGGTCCCGGATGCTCTCCCCATACGACCGTCACTTCGGTGCCGGGCTGGGCGTGCTCGTGGTCGATTAGCGCCAGGGAGAGGACCGTGCCGGTCCGGTCGAGGGAGTCCGACTGGAAGGTCACCCCTGCCAGTGCGGTACCTGCTTCCACCCGGTTGCGTGCGTAGGTGTGCACGAAGTCCGGGTTCCGGCCGAGGGCCTTGGCCAGGTCCTCGGGGTCGAGGACGAGGGTGACCTTCGTGCGCCGGACGCTGTCCTTGGCCGCCTTCAGTGCCTCGCGGCCGATGAAGTCGTGGTTGAAGGAGACCCCCTTGCCGTAGCCCAGTTCGTAGGGCGAGCAGTAGAAGTCCTCGATGTTCTCGGAGAAGAAACTCCCGTGCAGCGGCTGTTGCCCCTCGATCCCGTACAGGGGCACGTACTCGCGGTAGTCGGCCAGGGCCGGATCGGTGTAGATGGCCGGGGTCGGTGTCGCGATCCAGCCGCTTTCCAGGCTGGCGGTGGGGTAGGCGAGAGCTCCGACGTGCACGAGGCCGAACTGCTCGCCCGCGCTCATCAGCGCTTCCTTCACGGCCGCGGCGTGCTCCCACGGGCCGACGAATTCGAAGCCGGGCTGGCCGGCCATTCCGTGTCGCAGGGCACGGAAGTGCATCGCGCCGAGCGAGACCGCGCAGGAGTGGAAGAACTTGGTCGGCGGCATCGGTCCGCCGAAGACCTCTTCGACGAGAGCGCCCGCCAGCGGTCCCTGTACCTGGTAGCGGAAGAGCGTCGGACAGGCCTCGCCGCGGAACGCCGAGGACGGGTCGGTGACGAACTCGACGTCGTACCCGCCCTTCTGCGCGTGGTACTTGACCCAGTTCTGCGCGGCGGGAACCCCGCTGAGGGTGTAGGTGTGCTCTGCGTCGCGCATCAGGATCCCATCCGTGACGATGTTGCCGTCCGGAGCCACGGGTATGAACTGCTTGGCCTGGCTGACTGCGAACTTCTCGTAGTTGTTCGCGCTCACCGCCGCCAGCAGACGGGTGGCGTCACGTCCTTCGATACGGGTGTCGGACATGTGGTGGGACAGGTCCGAGAGGGACACCGCGGTGTGCCATGCGGCCTGTTCCTGCCGCCAGCCCGCGTACTCGGGCTGGATGACCTCGGGAGTCCAGGCATCGGGGTCGCGCTTCCACAGCAGCTTCACGGGCGAGCCCGCCTGGTGGATGCCGTCCTGGAGACTGGGTGCTGACATGAGTTGTCCCTTTCGCTTTCAACTGTCTCCGCGAGACGCGGCTCAGGTGTGTGTTCTGATTTGGCCCGGCGGGTACGGCCGGGCCCGGCCACCCCTCGGCCCCGCCCAACGCCGGCGTGCGGGCCCCGGTCTCACGCATACGGACGAGAAGTCAGGTCCTTCGTTTTCGTCACGTGCGGTGCCGCGCATGGGCACGGCCGATCCGTGCCGCAGCACTGTCCACGTCGGCCGATGCGGCACCGGAGGCTGTCCGCGAGGTTGTCGCGGCGGCCACGGCCCGGCCGGTCGCGTTGCGGGGACGGCGCAGCAGGATCGCGGCTGCCGCGGCGGCCAGCAGAGTGAGCGCCGCGGCGACGATCAGGCACAGCCGCAGACCGTCGAGGAAGGCATCGCTCACGGCTCCCAGTGCCTGACCGGTGCCCGCGCCCAGATCCATCCGGGTGACCGCGCCCAGCCCACCTGACTGGGCGGCCTCCACGATGTTCTGCCGGGCCGCTCCCTCGATTCCGGCGTCGGCAAGGTGGCCGGGGAAGGTGTGAAGAGCCCGTGAGGTGAGAAGTGCGCCCATGACGGCAGGGCCGAGCGCCCCGCCAACCTGCCGGAATGCGTTGTTGCCGGCCGCAGCCATACCGGCCAGATGATGAGGCACCGATGCGACGGCGGTCGCCGTCATGGGCGTCAGGACGCCGCCCATACCCACCCCCAACACGACCAGCCGCCACATGACGGAGAGGAACGACGTGTCCGCGTCGACGGTGGTCAGCGAGACCAGCGAGCCGGTGACGACGAGCAGCCCGACCGTGATCAGGGTTCCTGCGGGGATCCGGTGCATGAGACGCCCGACAGGACCGCCGACCACGATCGCTGCGGCAGTGACCATCAGCAGGCGCCAACCGGCCTGGAGGGTATCGAGCTGCTGGACCATCCCGAAATAGAGGCTCAGCAGGAAGAAGAAGCCGATCAGTGCCATGAAAGTGATCATCGCGACCAGAGTGGTGGCCGTGAACGCCGCGCTGCGGAACAGCTTCAGATTCAACATCGGGCTCTCGCTGCGCCGCTCGGCCAGGACGAAGGCGACCGAGCAGGCTACCGCGACGAACAGCGCCACCAGGACCTTGGCATCGGTGAAGGAACCGGCCCCACCCTCGATCACCCCGTACACCAGCGCCGTGATCGCCAGCGCGGCGGTGAGCTGGCCAGGCCAGTCCAGCCGTCGCCCGTGCGGAGCGCGCGAGTCAGTCAGCAGCCGGGCCGCGAAGACCGCCGCGAACAGCGAAACGGGAATGACCAGCAGGTAGATCCACCGCCAGGCGGCGTGTTCCAGAATGACACCGGCGATCAGCGGGCCCACGGCCAGCGCCGTCAGGAGCGAAGTGGCCCACAAACCGATGAACTTGCCCCGCTCCCGATGGTCGGGCACCGCGTGACTGATCAGAGACAGCGTCGTGGGCAGAAGGGCGGCGGCCCCCAGCCCGGCCAGGGCCTGACCGACCCACAGAACCTGTATCGACTGGGCGCTCAGCGCGACAGCGGCGCCCACGGCGGAGAGCAGCAGGCCCGCCTGGAACACCTTCTTGCGCCCATGGACGTCGCCGAACACGCCGGCGGACAGGATGAACGCCGCCATGGGCAGAACGAACGCGCTCTGCACCCACGCGAGCTGAGAAGTCGAGGCGCCCAGCGCCCCCTGGATGGCAGGCAGGCTCACCGAGACAGTCGTCACCGGCAAGTAGGCAATGAACACGCCCAGACAAGCCATGGCGAGCGTTGCCGCCCGGTCGGCCGGCCTGCTCGCCGAAGATGTGTCGTTCACGAAACTCCCCTGCGGCGCAGCGCGCCGCGATTGATGCCCAGCGGGGATCCCCCCGTCCGAGCGGCCGTTTTCGTCCGAGGGCCCGGACCGAGCTGACGCCCACGCAGGCCCGATGGAGGCGTGCCCGCACCGGACAAACCCTCGACCCAGCATCAGCGAGAACGGGAAGAAACAACGACGCACATGCCGATACTGAAGAGAAATCCACACGCAGGACCTGCCTCGTGGCACACTTCCACCGTGATAGACGATGTCGACATGCAAATCCTCCGCGCCGTGCAGTACGCGCCGCGTGCTCCGTTCCGGCTCATCGGCGAAGTGAGCGGAGTATCGGAGCAGACCGCCGCCCGCCGCTACCACGCCCTGCGCCGCAGCGGCGTGATGCGTGTCGTCGGCCTGGTAAATCCCGCCGTGCACGGAGACGCACAGTGGATCGCCCGCATCCGATGCCGGCCCGACCGCGTCGGCCCCCTCGCCGGTGCCCTTGCCCGCCGCCCCGACATCGCCTACGCCAGCATCGCCTCCGGCGGCTCGGAGATCATCTGCATCATCCGCTCACCACTCGACGCCCCACGAGAGGACATGCTCCTCCAACAACTGCCAAGGTCCGCCGCCGTGCTCGACGTGAGCATCGACCTGCTCATCCACCCCTTCGGCAGCACCGACACAGCTGGCTGGACAGGCTACGGAGGACACCTCACCCCCGAGCACAAACACCTGCTGGCCGGCGGCCCGCGCCCCGCCCCGGCCGGGCCGCTACTGCCCCCCACCGCCGACGACGCCCCACTCCTCGACAGCCTTTCCGAGGACGGCCGCACCACCCATACACAGCTCGCCGAACTCACCGGCTGGTCCAAGGGCCGTATCGCCCGCCGCCTGGAGGCCCTGGAAAACTCCGGCACTCTCTCCTACGACATTGACCTGCTGCCCGAACGCCTCGGCTACCACCTCACCGCCACCCTCTGGCTACGCACCGCCCCTACTCGTCTCCAGCAGACCGGAGACGAGATCGCCCGACACGACGAGGTCGCCTTCACCGGAGCCACCAGCGGAAACCACAACATGATGACCATCGTCGTCTGCCACGACGCCGAAGACCTGTACCGCTACCTCACCACCCGCCTCGGAGCCACCCCCGGCATCGACGCCTACCAGGTCAGCATCCGGACCCGCCGCCTCAAACAGGCTGCCTCCCTCATCTCCCACGGCCGCCTCGTCCACCCTGCACCCGCCTAGCTAGCGTGCTTTGACCGCACAGGTTCACCGATCGAGGTGACGTCTGGGCCCGGGGGGCGTCGAGGCAGGGCTGCCCTACAGCCCCAGTTACCCCCGGAACTCGGCGTCCCCGCCGTACGCCGCGACAAGCTGCTCAAGGTGACTCGAGTCCGATCGGATATTTGCCCTAGCTACCTCGCTCACCCCAACTGATCACAACGCAGCGTTGCGGAAGCAAGATCTGTGCTCCCTTCGGCGCAGGTCGCCGACAGATAGAGGGAGCTGGTTGGCGGATTGAGCTGCCCCGAGTTTCGTAGAGTCCAATCTTGATGGTTCAGGCGGACTGCGGGGTTTGCTCCTGGGTCCGCCAGAAGCCAGGGCTGGGACAGCCTGCGGGGGCGAGGGATGCTTCCCGGGCGGACCAGCGCCCGGGCAAGGGCGGGGTAGCGATCGGCGTAGGACCTGAGCGTCAGGGCGTCGGCGTCCGCGGGGGTCATCCGGGTCACGTCGGCGAAGGCCTGCAGGCGAGCCGACTGCATCGTCAGCAGATGTGCCGCTGAGGCCCTGGCATGGGGATCATCTGGAGAAATCAGCGTGACGCGCCGTGCCAACTGGTACGGAGTCAGGTCCAGTCGGTGAGTCAGGCGGAGAAGGAAGCCGGGCAGGCTCTCCCCGGGCAGGGGGTCAAGGCTCCTAGGCAGCGGGGCTTGGGCGGCAGGCATGGGTCACCCCGTCCTGTCGTCGGCAGTGCGTGGCCCGTGATCGTCGAAGACGGTGTTGCGAGACCGGCGCTGCACGCCGGAGGACCGGCGAGCGACGGGCGCCGTGGCCGCGGGGACGGGTTCGTCGGGGGCGTCGGTCATCTCCTCCCGGCGCAGGACGATCTCGTCGAGCAGGTCCTCGTCGAGGACCTCTCGGCCGCTGTCCATCGCTTCCTGGGCGCCGTCCTCGATGAGCCGCCCGAGCAGTCCGACAACGCCGCCGGTGCGGCGTATCAGGTATTCCGGCATGGTGCCGTCGGTGAGCATGCCCCGTTTCGCGTTCAGCAGCCGCAGGTGCTGCTCGATCCCGTACAAGTGGTTGACGAACGCCTGGATCTGTTTCGGCGTGGTGTAGCGGAAGCGGTCGAGTTCGATCAGCTCGAAGCGGTGCTCTGTCTGGGTGATCTCCAGGCCGTGGATGCGGGTCGACTCCAGCGGGGGCATCTCCCACTGTCCGGACCTCTTGTTCCATTTGGCCTCCCGCAGCAGCCGATTCCGGGGATGGTGACGGCGGTGAGGATCAAGGTGACGTCCAGACTCATGAAGGCCCGGATCAGGTCGAGGACGTCCTGGTCGTCGGCCCGGTGCATGCGCAGCCGGCTGACATCGTCCAGGATCACCGCCTTGACGCCGTGGTCGTGCAGGGAGTCGGCGACTTGGCGTACCAGTTCCGGGAGAGTCGCCGATTTGCGCATCTCGGCGCGGAAGAAGCCCAGGATCGAGGCGCAAAGGCTCTTCGGTGTCGCCGGCACCGGAGTCGAGACGTAGACGACCGGCGCGTGGATGTCACGGGTGCCCGGCAGAGTCCCGGGCTTGAGGTAGCTGTGCATCTGCAGCCAGTGGTCCTCGAAGACGGCCGCAGTCGAGCAGACGGATGCCGTCTTGCCGTAGTTGCCCCAGCCGCTGACCATGACGCCGGCGCGTGTGGGGTCGTCCTGCTTCATCGTGTTCCCGCGCAGTCGGCGCCGGATCTGCCTGCCGACCTTGTCGTGCATGGGGGTGTCCTGCAGCGGGAGGTTCGCGTTCGTCAGGTGGCGGAAGAGGTCGTAGTCCGCGCGGCGGCTTTCCGGGATCGTCCTCCACTGCTGCAGTGAGATCGCCGGGGCGGGAAGGAGCAGGCCGCGGCATGAGCGGTAGCTCTGCCAGCCGACGTAGGTGTCGCGCGGCGGGTGCCCGCCCAGGGTCAACTCGGCGATCTTGGCTCGTGAGGGCAGGCCCTCCATCTGATCAGCGTGCGAGGGGGCTCGGTTCATGCGTCGTCCTCCTGGCCAGTTGTCTCGGCGTCTGCGTCGTCGTGCGGCGGCGGCAGGAACATGGGCCGCCGGTTCAGGGCCTCGTGCAGCGTCGGTGGAGCCACCGGCCGGGTTCCGGCGAGTGCTTCTTCCCGTCGTCGGCGGCGGTCGCTGTCGACCGCCCGGTCGATCATGCGGGCGTGCTCCGCCCATGCCGCAGGCATCCGCGCCGCAGACGGCTCGTCCGCTGGGGCCGGCTCGGCGGGACGGTCGGCCGCCGCGGTCTGCGCGCGGGCGATCTCACGGGCCTGGGCGACGCGTCGCTTCTTCCCGGCGTTCTTCTCGGCCTGGCTCGGCCATTGGTCGACGGGGGTGACCGAGCCGAGGATTCCGAGCAGATGCTCCAACAGCTCGTTCTCGGAATGGATCTTGATGTTGTTCGCCTTCACGTGTCCCAGGAGAGCGTCGGCGGTCTTGTCGGAGAAGGCGGGAATCTCGCCCTCGGGCGGCGGCCCCCGCCAGCGCAGGACCGCTCCATCTGGTCCTCGGCCAGGTCGGCCAGAGTGCTGGGCTGCCGGACGACCGGCGCCGGCCGCTCCGGCGCTTCGGCCGCGGGCAGGAGCCGCAGGTCGGCGCGGTTGATGAGCCAGCGGAACGAGCGGGTCTCAGCGTTGCCGCCACCATCGAGGAGCACGAGCCGGCCGAGCTGGCCGTGGACTCCTCGACCGTCCACTCGACGCCGTTGAGCGCGACCCGCCTGCCCGGGGCGATCTGCAGAAACGCCCGCGCCGCCATCACACCCCCCAGATCAGCGAGCTGTCGCGCAAGGGACTGCCCAGATCAACTCCGAGTTCGCGCTGCCAGAGCAGCCGGACGATGTTGGCTCGGCCGACGGCAGGCACGCTGGTCGCGTCCGCCAGCGCGGAGAACCTCATCACGCGGCCCTCCCGGCCGCCGATGATCGTCAGCAACTGGTCCCGCATGCCCAACAGATCCCTCACCGGCCGACGACGCGACGACAAGTGGTCAAGGACGCTCCAGACGTGCGGGCGCCAGCCCGCGACCACCGAGTACCGCCACCCGCACGCAGCCGCCATCTCCCTGGCCGCCGCGAACTTCAGCGCGTCCTCGTCCTTGATCAGTCCCATCGGGCGCACGTCCAGCAGCCACATCCCGCCGCCGATCACGGTCAAGTAGTCCGGGATGTGCCAGGACGAACCACCCTTGTGCGCAAAGTCCAGCCGGAACGGCTGCGCCAGCACTTCCGACACCCCCACGAAGTCCAGGGCGACCAGCAGCCGCACTTCCTCCAGCGACTCGAAGCCGTGCCCCCTGCCCGTGGACGCCATCACCTCCAGGCCAGGACGATGCCGCTGCTTCGCCCGCCATGTGAACCCCCGCATCGGACGCGACGACAGTACCGGAACCTGAGCTATGTCGCGGACCGGCCAGCAGACCTCGCCAGCACCCACCCGCCACGTCGAACTCCACCGACAATCCAGCCATCCGCGAGATCGAGTTCATCCTGAAATGCGGCATCCCCGCTGTACACCGCGACCAGCTCGTTGAGGCGGCTCGAGTCCGACCGGATCCCTGCCCTGGCAATCGCGCTCACCCACCCACAGCACCACCACCCACGTGGCGACAGGGCCCGATCTCCGGAACTGACCACAACACAGCGTCACGGAAGCAAGATCCGCCAACTACCGCACTCATCCGCCAAGTAAGAATCTCGGTCGCAGCCGCACCCGCCGGGGACGCGGACGGCCGTTGCATAAACGTGCAGGGAAACGTATAGTCATGCCATCTGGAGGAGGATGTCCATGGTGGTACGCGCGGCGGTGGCCGGAGCGAGCGGATACGCGGGCGGAGAGCTGCTGCGGCTGCTCCTGGCCCATCCCAAGGTCGAAATCGGTGCCCTGACCGGCAACTCCAACGCCGGGCAGCGCCTCGGCGCGCTCCAGCCGCACCTGCTGCCGCTGGCCGGCCGGGTGCTGGAGCCGACGACGCCCGAGGTGCTCGCCGGGCACGACGTCGTCTTCCTCGCGCTGCCGCACGGCCAGTCCGCCGCCGTGGCCGAGCAGCTCGGGCCCGACGTGCTCGTGGTCGACATGGGCGCCGACTTCCGGTTGAAGGACGCCGGCGACTGGGAGGCGTTCTACGGCTCCCCGCACGCCGGGACCTGGCCCTACGGCCTCCCCGAACTGCCGGGTGCCCGCTCCGCGCTGGAGGGGTCCAAGCGCGTCGCGGTGCCCGGTTGCTACCCCACGGCCGTCTCCCTGGCCCTGTTCCCGGCGTACACGGCCGCCCTCGCCGAGCCCGAGGCGGTGATCGTCGCCTCCTCCGGCACCTCCGGTGCGGGCAAGGCGCCCAAACCGCACCTGCTGGGCAGCGAGGTCATGGGCTCGATGTCGCCGTACGGCGTCGGCGGCGTCCACCGGCACACCCCCGAGATGATCCAGAACCTCAGCGCCGCGGCCGGCGAGCGGGTCTCCGTCTCCTTCACGCCGACGCTGGCGCCGATGCCCCGCGGCATCCTCGCCACGTGCAGCGCGAAGGCCAGGCCCGGGGTGAGCGCTCAGTCGCTGCGCGCCGCCTACGAGAAGGCGTACGCGGACGAGCCCTTCGTCCATCTGCTGCCCGAGGGCCAGTGGCCCGCGACCGCGTCCGTCCACGGTTCGAACGCCGTTCAGGTGCAGGTCGCGTACGACGCCGCCGCGGGCCGCGTCATCGCCATCAGCGCCATCGACAACCTGGCCAAGGGCACCGCCGGCGGTGCCGTCCAGAGCATGAACCTCGCCCTGGGTCTTGACGAGACCACGGGGCTGACGACGATCGGAGTTGCGCCGTGAGTGTGACGGCAGCGAAGGGATTCACGGCGGCGGGCATCGCCGCCGGGATCAAGGGGAACGGCAACCCCGACCTGGCCCTCGTGGTCAACACCGGCCCCCGCCGCGCCGCCGCGGGCGTCTTCACCTCCAACCGCGTCAAGGCCGCGCCGGTGCTCTGGTCCGAGCAGGTGCTCAAGGGCGGGCGGGTGAGCGCCGTCGTCCTCAACTCCGGGGGCGCCAACGCCTGCACCGGCCCCAAGGGCTTCCAGGACACCCACGCCACCGCCGAGAAGGCGGCCGAGGTCCTCGGGGGCATCGGCGCGGGCGAGGTGGCCGTCTGCTCCACCGGCCTGATCGGCGTCCTGCTCCCCATGGACAAACTGCTCCCCGGCGTCGAGACCGCCGCCGCCCAGCTCTCCGAGCACGGCGGTGAGAAGGCCGCCATCGCCATCAAGACCACCGACACCGTGCACAAGACGTCGGTCCTCACCCGGGACGGCTGGACCGTCGGCGGCATGGCCAAGGGCGCGGGCATGCTCGCCCCGGGCCTCGCCACCATGCTCGTCGTCCTCACCACCGACGCCGACCTGGAGGCCGAGGCCCTGGACAAGGCGCTGCGCGACGCCACCCGGGTCACCTTCGACCGGGTCGACTCCGACGGCTGCATGTCCACCAACGACACCGTGCTGCTGCTCGCCTCCGGCGCCAGCGGGGTCACCCCCGAGCACGCCGCGTTCGCCGAGGCCGTCCGGACCGTCTGCGACGACCTGGGACAGCAGCTCATCCGGGACGCCGAGGGCGCCAGCAAGGACATCAAGGTCGAGGTCGTGCACGCCGCGACCGAGGACGACGCCGTGGAGGTGGGCCGCTCCATCGCCCGCAACAACCTGCTCAAGTGCGCCATCCACGGCGAGGACCCCAACTGGGGCCGGGTGCTGTCCGCGATCGGCACGACGAAGGCCGCCTTCGAGCCGGACGCGCTCAACGTGGCCATCAACGGCGTCTGGGTCTGCAAGAACGGCGGCGTCGGCGAGGACCGCGACCAGGTCGACATGCGCTACCGCGAGGTGCACATCGTCGCCGACCTCGGGGCCGGAGACGCCACCGCCACCATCTGGACCAACGACCTCACCGCCGACTACGTCCACGAGAACAGCGCGTACTCCTCATGAGCACTCCGACGCGGAAGCACACCGCCCTCCCGAAGGCCCAGATCCTCATCGAGGCGCTGCCCTGGCTGGTGCGGCACGCCGGCAAGACGGTCGTCATCAAGTTCGGCGGCAACGCCATGATCGACGAGGACCTCAAGGCCGCCTTCGCCCAGGACGTCGTCTTCCTGCGGCACGCCGGCCTCAAGCCCGTCGTGGTGCACGGCGGCGGCCCGCAGATCAGCGCCGCCCTCGACCGGCACGGCATCGTCAGCGAGTTCAAGGCCGGCCTGCGCGTCACCACCGAGGACGCCATGGACGTCGTACGGATGGTGCTGGCCGGGCAGGTGCAGCGCGAACTGGTCGGGCTGCTCAACCGGCACGGCCCGCTCGCCGTCGGCCTCACCGGCGAGGACGCGCACACCATGACCGCCACCAAGCACCAGCCCCGGATCGACGGCGAGCCGATCGACATCGGCCGGGTCGGTGAGATCACCGAGATCGACACCGGCGCGATCGAGGCGCTGCTCGCGGACGGCCGCATCCCGGTCGTCTCGTCGATCGCCCGTTCCCAGGACGATCACCATGTCTACAACGTCAATGCTGATACGGCGGCTGCGGCACTCGCTGCGGCGCTCGGTGCCGAGACGCTCATGGTCCTCACGGACGTCGAGGGCCTCTACGAGGACTGGCCGCACTCCGACGAGGTGATCAGCCGCCTCACCGCCTCCCAGCTGGAGAAACTGCTCCCCGAGCTGTCCAGCGGCATGGTGCCGAAGATGGAGGGCTGTCTGCACGCCGTCCGCAACGGCGTCACCACCGCCCGGGTCATCGACGGCCGGGTCCAGCACTCGATCCTGCTGGAGATCTTCACCGACGAGGGGATCGGCACGATGGTCGTGCCGGACGAGACCGAGGGGGACCAGTCGTGACCGCCAGCCAGGACCTGACCGCGCGGTGGCAGGGCGCGCTCATGAACAACTACGGCACCCCCCGGCTGCCCCTGGTGCGCGGTGCCGGAGAGCGGCTGTGGGACGCCGACGGAAAGGAGTACCTGGACTTCGTCGGCGGCATCGCCGTCAACGCGCTCGGCCACGCCCACCCGGCGGTCGTCGAGGCCGTCAGCACCCAGATCGCCTCGCTCGGCCACGTCTCCAACCTCTTCATCGCCGAGCCGCCCGTCGCGCTGGCCGAGCGGCTGCTGACGCACTTCGGCCGCGACGGCAAGGTCTACTTCTGCAACTCCGGCGCCGAGGCCAACGAGGGCGCCTTCAAGATCGGCCGGCTGACGGGGCGGACCCACATGGTCGCGACCCGGGGCGGCTTCCACGGCCGCACCATGGGCGCGCTGGCTCTCACCGGCCAGCCCGGCAAGCAGGAACCCTTCCTCCCGCTGCCGGGGGACGTCACCCACGTGCCCTACGGCGACGCGCAGGCACTGGCCGCCGCGGTCACCGAGGACACCGCCCTGGTGATCATCGAGCCGATCCAGGGGGAGAACGGCGTCGTCGTCCCGCCCGCCGGCTATCTGAAGGCGGCCCGCGCGATCACCGCCGCGACCGGTGCGCTGCTGGTCCTGGACGAGGTGCAGACCGGTGTCGGCCGCACCGGGCACTGGTTCGCGTACCAGGCCCACGAGGGCGTCCTGCCCGACGTCGTCACCCTCGCCAAGGGCCTCGGCGGCGGGCTGCCGCTGGGCGCGACCGTCGCCTTCGGCCGCTCGGCCGACCTCCTCCAGCCCGGCCACCACGGCACCACCTTCGGCGGCAACCCCGTCGCCTGCGCGGCCGGCCTCGCCGTCCTGGACACCATCGCGGACGAGGGCCTGCTGGACAACGTCAAGCGGCAGAGCGAGCGGCTGCGCACCGGCGTCGAGGGGCTCGGCCACCCGCTGGTCGACCACGTCCGGGGCGCGGGCCTGCTGCTGGGTATCGTGCTCACCGAGCCGCTCGCGCCGCAGGCGCAGCAGGCGGCCCAGGACGCCGGCATCCTCGTGAACGCGCCAGCGCCCGACGTCGTACGGCTCATGCCGCCGCTGAACCTCGGCGACGACGCGGTGGACGCGTTCCTCGGGGCGCTGCCCGGCCTGCTGGACGCGGCGGGCGGGAACGGACGAACGGATGGACGATCCGGAGAATGAGACGACGATGAGTCAGGCGCAGGACCACGAGAGCGCGGGGGCCGCGGGGCCCGCCGTGCCGCAGACCCGCACCGCCCGCCACCGCCGGATCGTGGACATCCTCAACCGGCAGCCGGTGCGGTCGCAGAGCCAGCTCGCGAAGCTGCTCGCCGACGACGGGCTGACCGTCACCCAGGCGACGCTCTCCCGGGACCTGGACGAGCTGAACGCGGTCAAGATCCGCAACACCGACGGCGACCTGATCTACGCGGTGCCCAGCGAGGGGGGTTTCCGGACGCCCCGGGCGCCGCTGGGCGGGTCGGCGAAGGAGGAGCGGATGCGGCGGCTCTCCGCGGAGCTGCTGATCTCCGCGGAGGCGTCCGCGAACCTCGTGGTGCTGCGGACCCCTCCGGGGGCGGCGCAGTTCCTCGCCTCGGCGATCGACCAGGCGGAGCTGCACGACATCCTGGGGACGATCGCCGGGGACGACACGGTGATGCTGATCAGCCGGAATCCGACGGGCGGGCAGGCGCTCGCCGATCATCTGCTGCGGCTGGCCCAGAACGGGCATTGAGGGTGCGTGGCCGGGCGCGGGTGCTTCGTGGCCGGTCGCGCCCACGCGGCACAGCCGCAGATCGACACAGTCTCGCTCCCACCGGGGCGTTCTCCTCACCCGAGTCGAGAAGCCATGCCCCCGGTGCGTCTCACCTCGTCGCCCGCTGTGATCAGCAGGGCCTCCACTCCTTCCAGGGACTCCAGCCGCCGCAGACCCTCCCGCGAACCCCTCGCGGAGGCCGCCGTGGCCCAGCGGTCGGCCCGGGTCAGGCCCCAGGTCACCGGCTGACCGAGACCGGGCCGGCCGACAGCAGCCCGATGACCACCAGCGGCCCCGTGCCGATCGCCGCCTTGCCGCGGCCGGGGCGGCCGTTGACCGACTCCGCGGTCCGCGCGGCGAGCCCGCCGGGGCCCCGCCCCGACCGCGGGGCGTAACCCCCCCATGGTCAACAGGATGTGCGGGAGGACCGGGAAGAGGGCGGGGCGACCGGTCATCGCGTGCCGGCGGGCCACCCGGTCGGAGCCGACCCGCCCCTCCGGCGCGGGCACCCGGGCCGTCTGGAGCACGGCCGGCGCCATCAGGTACCCGGCGAGCAGCCCGGTGATCCGGCCGGTACCGAGGACCTGGGCGGGTGGTGCCGGAGACGGCGGGCGTGCTGCGCCACCACAGCCACAACACGCCCGCCGCGCCCGCCCACAGGGCGAGCGGCAGCGGGACGGCCGGAGAACGGCGCGGACGGATGCGGCGCATCGTCCGGCGGCGGGCGGCACGGCCGCCGGCGAGCGTGGTGGACACGGTTCCTCCGGACGGACGGGCCTTCGGCCCACCCGTACGTGCCGGGACCGCCCTGTGTTCAGTACCGGGTGAGCGCCGTCTCCCCGTCCGCCGTGCCGATCGCGATGTGCGGCCGGCGCGCCGGGTTCGCCCACGCCAGGATCGCCCGCATCGCGTCCTTCGGCACCGACACGCAGCCCGCCGTCGCGCCCTCCCCGTTGACGTGCAGGAAGATGCCCGCGCCGCGTCCCCGTACGGGACGCGCGTAGTTGAAGCCGATGACCAGCGCGTGCGCGTACTGCGTCCCGTAGGTGATCAGGTGCTCGGCCTCGGTGGCGGCGCAGTCGGCGGGGCGGGGCTCGGTCCAGCGGTTGTAGGAGCGGGAGGCGTTGTCCTGGCACCACCAGGAGTCCTGGCGCACGGGCCGGTGGCGGTACGCCGTCCCGGGCGGCGCGGGCTCGATGCCGAAGGCGTAGGGGAGGCCGTAGAGGCCGGTGGGGGTGGTGTTCGTGCCCTGCCGCCGGGTCGCCCCGTCGGTGAGCCCGTTCGCACCGAACCGGGCGGGCGCCGAACCCGCTTCCAGCCAGTGCCCGCGCCGCCGGTCCCACCAGGTGACCGTGCCGGTGGTCGAGCCGGTGTCCGGGGCGACGGCGGTGATGAGCTGGGTGCCGCCGCCGGTGTCCGCCATCCGCTCCGGCAGCGGGCCGGGCGGCGCGGAGAAGGCCGGCAGCAGGAGGACGGCGAGGGCGAGGGCGACGGCACCGGGGCGCATGGGTCAGACCGTAGAGGGCGGCAAGGGCAGCGGCAGCCCGGGAAGCCCGTCCAGGCTGGTCGCGATGTGCTCCTTCTTGGTGAAGTAGGCGTCCAGCGAGGCGTCGTCCTCCCGGGCGAACCGCTTGGCGTGCAGATCGCGGTCCTGCTCGTACGCCATGAAGGGGACGGCGTACCCGCAGGTGTCGCGGACCAGTTCGGCGGTGACGACGATGATCGCGCGCAGGCCGTGTGCGGCCGGGTCGATGTCCGGGAACCGGGCGAGCAGGCCGGGGAAGCGGGGGTCGTCGCGGAAGACGGGCTCCCCGCGGCCGTGCACCCGGACGATGTTCGGCGGCCCCTGGAAGGCGCACCACATGAGCGTGATCCGGCCGTTCTCCCTGAGGTGGGCGATGGTCTCGGCGTTGGAGCCGGCGAAGTCGAGGTAGGCCACGGTGTGCTCGTCGAGCACCGCGAAGGAACCCGTGAGGCCCTTGGGGGAGAGGTTGACCGTGCCGTCGGCGGCGAGGGGAGCGGTGGCGGTGAAGAAGAGGGGCTGGGCCTCGATGAAGGTGCGGAGTCTGCCGTCTATGCGCTCATAAGTCTTTCCCATGTCTAACGATTATCCGGACCGGTGGGTCCCTTGTCCCGGAATTCACGCAGGCGGAAGCCGCGACCGTCCCGGCCGGCGCGGGCGGGACGGTCGCGGCGCACAGGAGTACGGGAGCGTCCGCCGGTTCGTTCAGCCGCCCGCCGAAATTGACGATTCATGCAGAGGGCTGCATACTCATGCAGAACAGCGACCGACCCTCCCTAGGAGCGACGCAAGTGAGCAGCAACAGCGGTGATGTCCGGCTCTGGGGCGGCCGTTTCGCCGACGGCCCCGCCGAGGCCCTGGCGAAGCTGTCCGCGTCCGTCCACTTCGACTGGCGGCTCGCCCCCTACGACATCGCCGGCTCGCGTGCCCACGCGCGCGTGCTGCACCAGGCCGGACTGCTCGCCGAGGACGAGCTGACCCGCATGATCGCGGGCCTGGACCGGCTGGAGGCGGACGTGGCCTCCGGCGTCTTCACCGGCACCATCGCCGACGAGGACGTGCACACCGCCCTGGAGCGCGGCCTGCTGGAACGGCTCGGTCCCGACCTCGGCGGCAAGCTCCGCGCCGGCCGCTCCCGCAACGACCAGGTGGCGACCCTCTTCCGCATGTACCTGCGGGATCACGCCCGGATCATCGGCGGTCTGGTCGCCGACCTCCAGGACGCCCTGATCGGCCTCGCCGAGGCCCACCCGGACGCGGCGATGCCCGGCCGCACCCACCTCCAGCACGCCCAGCCGGTGCTCTTCGCCCACCATGTCCTCGCCCACGCCCAGGCGCTCTCCCGGGACGCCGAGCGGCTGCGCCAGTGGGACGAGCGCACGGCCGTGTCGCCGTACGGCTCCGGTGCCCTGGCCGGGTCCTCCCTCGGCCTGGACCCCGAGGCGGTCGCCCGCGACCTCGGCTTCGAGCGCGGCAGCGCCGCCAACTCCATCGACGGCACCGCCTCCCGGGACTTCGTCGCCGAGTTCGCCTTCATCACCGCGATGATCGGCGTCGACGTCTCCCGGATCGCGGAGGAGATCATCCTCTGGAACACCAAGGAGTTCTCCTTCGTCACCCTGCACGACGCCTTCTCCACCGGCTCCTCGATCATGCCGCAGAAGAAGAACCCGGACATCGCGGAGCTGGCGCGCGGCAAGTCCGGCCGCCTCATCGGCAACCTGACCGGCCTGATGGCCACCCTCAAGGCCCTGCCGCTCGCGTACAACCGCGACCTCCAGGAGGACAAGGAGCCGGTCTTCGACTCCATCGACCAGCTGGAGGTCCTGCTCCCCGCCTTCACCGGCATGATGGCCACCCTCACCGTGCACCGCGAGCGCATGGCGGAACTGGCCCCGGCCGGCTTCTCGCTCGCCACCGACATCGCCGAGTGGCTGGTCCGTCAGGGCGTGCCGTTCCGCGTCGCGCACGAGGTGGCCGGCGAGTGCGTCAAGGTCGCGGAGTCCGAGGGCAAGGAACTGGACGAGCTGACCGACGAGCAGTTCGCCAAGATCTCCCCCCACCTCACCCCCGAGGTCCGCTCGGTCCTCGACGTCCAGGGCGCCCTCGCCTCCCGCGACGGCAGGGGCGGTACGGCCCCGAGCGCGGTCGCCGTCCAACTGGCGGAGGTGAAGCGGGACGTGGCCGGCCAGCACGCCTGGGCAACGGCGCGGCGGTAGGCCCTGAGGGGTGCGGGGAACCGCGCGACGGGCCACCACGCACCCGCACCCGCCGGATCACCCCTCGGACCCCCCTCGATGTGAAGGCCGTCGCGGGATACGTTGGTCGGAAACCTCACCGAGGCCGACCGAACGGACCCGCGATGCCCCTCCCCCTCCCCGAAGGACTCGGCCTCGGCCTGGCCGCCGTAGGCCGCCCCGGCTACATCAATCTCGGCCGCGACGAGGACCTCGGGGACGACCGCGGCGTCGACACGCTGCGCGCCCGCACCCACGCCCTCCTCGACGCCGCGTACGCGGCCGGCGTCCGCTACGTCGACACCGCCCGGTCCTACGGCCGCGCCGAGGAGTTCCTCGCCGACTGGCTGGCCGCCCGCCCCGGGAGCGGCGACGTCACCGTGGGCAGCAAGTGGGGCTACACCTACACCGCCGGCTGGACCACCGACGCCGAGCGGCACGAGGTCAAGGACCACGGTCTCGCCACCTACGAGCGGCAGCGCGCCGAGACCGACGCCCTGCTCGGCGGCCGGCTCGGCCTCTACCAGATCCACTCGGTGACCCCCGACAGCCCGGCCCTCACCGACAAGGACCTGCACGCCCGGCTCGCGGAGCTGGCCGCGACGGGCGTCGCCGTCGGCTTCTCCACCTCCGGCCCCGCCCAGGCCGACGCCATCCGCGCCGCGCTCGCCGTGACCGTCGACGGCGCCCCCCTCTTCCGTACCGTCCAGTCGACGTACAACGCGCTGGAGACCTCCGCCGGGCCTGCGCTCGCCGAGGCGCACGACGCCGGGCTGACCGTCATCGTCAAGGAGGGCATGGCCAACGGCCGGCTCGCCGGACCGCACGCGCCGGCCGTCCTGCGGGCCGTGGCCGAGGAGACCGGCCTCGGCCGTGACGCGGTCGCCCTCGCCCTGGTGCTGCGGCAGCCCTGGGCCCGCGTCGTCCTCTCCGGTGCCGCGACCGTCGCCCAGCTCCGCTCCAACCTGACCGCCGCCTCGGCCCGCCTCGACGACGACCAGGCGGCCCGCCTCGGCACCCTCGCCGAGGACCCGCGCGCCTACTGGGACCAGCGCGCCCGGCTGCCCTGGCACTGAGCCCGTCCGCCACCGCCGTACCGCCCGGCCATGAGTCACCCGCACCCGCGATGAGACATCAACGTCTCACATGGGTTACCGTTGTCTCATGGCTGTCGATCGTGACCACGTACTGCGCACCGCCGCCGCCCTGCTGACCCGGAAGTCGACGGCGACCATGGACGAGGTCGCCCGCGCCGCCGGGATCAGCCGGGCCACCCTGCACCGGCAGTTCGCCGGGCGTGACGCCCTGGTGCGGGCGCTGGAGGAGCTGGGCCTCGCCGAGTGCGAGGCGGCCCTGGACGCCGCCCGTCCCGACGAGGGCCCGGCCGCCGACGCGGTGCGCCGCCTGGTCCGCGCGGTCGAGCCCGCGGCCGCCCTGCTCGCCTTCCTCTACACGGAGAACCAGCTCTTCGAGGGCGACCAGGTCAACGAGGGCTGGAACCGGCTCGACGCCCGGCTGACCGCCCTGTTCCGGCGCGGCCAGGAGAGCGGCGCGTTCCGTCTCGACCTGCCCCCGGTCTGGCTCACCGAGGCGCTCTACGGCCTGCTGGCCTCCGGCGCCTGGGCCGTCGCCGAGGGCCGGGTGGCCCGCAACGACTACACCCACCTGATCGTCGAGCTGCTGCTCGGCGGCGCGCTGAGGAGAGAGGGATCATGAGCAGCACCCTGCGGCCGGCCGGTACGGACGAGGCGGTGGCGCGCCCCGGCCGGTGGCTGGCGCTCGCCGTCCTCGTCCTGGCCGTGCTGCTGGTGGCCGTCGACGCGACCGTCCTCGGTCTCGCCACCCCGTACATCAGCGAGGACCTCGCCCCGTCCGGCACCCAGTTGCTGTGGATCGGCGACGTCTACTCGTTCGTCATCGCGGGCCTGCTCGTCACCATGGGCAGCCTCGGCGACCGCGTCGGCCGCAAACGCGTCCTGCTGCTCGGCGCCACCGCGTTCGGCGCGGTGTCCGTGCTCAACGCCTACGCGCACACGCCCGAGGTGATGATCCTCGCCCGGGCCCTGCTCGGCGTCGCGGGCGCCACCCTGATGCCCGCCACCCTCGCCCTGATCCGCAACCTCTTCCACGACCCGCGCGAACGCAGTCTCGCCGTCGGCATCTGGGGCGCCACCGCCTCCGCGGGCACCGCGGTCGGCCCAATCCTGGGCGGTTTCCTGCTGGAGCACTTCTGGTGGGGCTCGGTCTTCCTGATCAACCTGCCGGTGATGGCCGTCCTGGTCCTGGTCGGCGTCAAGCTGCTGCCGGAGTCCAGGAATCCCGCCCCCGGGCCGTTCGACCTGCCCAGCGTCGTACTGTCGCTGGTCGGTCTCGTCGGGGTGGTGTACGCGGTGAAGGAGGCCGCGGCGCACGGGTTCGCGTGGGCCACGCTCGGCGCGGGCCTGCTGGGCGCCGCCGCGCTGTACGGGTTCGTCCGGCGCCAGCTCGCGCTGCCGGTCCCGCTGCTCGACATGCGGCTGTTCCGCGACCGGGGCTTCAGCGGCGCGGTCCTCGCCGACCTGCTGACCGTGCTGGGACTGTCCGGGCTGGTGTTCTTCCTCTCCCAGTATCTGCAACTGGTGCAGGGCAGGCGGCCGTTCGAGGCCGGGCTCGCCGAACTGCCCGCCGCGGTCGGCGCGGTGGCGGCCGGCCTGGTCGCCGGACGCGCGGCCCGGCGCTTCTCCGTACGGGCGGTCGTCTCCGGCGGGCTGGCCGCGGTGGGCCTGGCGCTGGCCGCGCTGACCGTGATCGGCCGGGACACCGGCTACCCGCTGCTCGGCGCGGCGCTGCTGGTCGTCGGCCTCGGCGCCGGGTTCTCCTTCACCGTCACCGCCGACGTGATCCTCTCCGGCGTGGACCGGGACCGGGCAGGCTCCGCCTCCGCGGTCTCCGAAACGGCCTACGAACTCGGCGCCGCCCTCGGCATCGCCCTGCTCGGCTCCATCGTGACCGGCGCCTACCGGGGCTTCACCGGCCCGCCCGGCACCCCGGACGCGGCCCACGAGTCGCTGGGCGGTGCCGTGGAGGCCGCCGGCCACCTGCCCGCCCGGACGGCGGCGGAACTGCTGGACGCCGCCCGGCAGTCCTTCGTCGACGGCCTGGCGCTGGCCGCGGGCCTCGGCGCGGCGGTCCTGCTCGCCGCGGCGGTCGCGGCCTGGTTCCTGCTGCGCGGACAGCGACTGGAGGACGGCGCCCACCAGGAGTAGGCGCCCGGCACGACGAAGGCGGACCCTCCCCGCGCGGGAAGGGTCCGCCTCCTTGCCGGGCCCCGGTGGCTACGCCGCCTTCGCCTTCGTCGCGTACATGTCGACGTACTCCTGTCCGGACAGCCGCATCACCTCGGTCATCACCGAGTCCGTCACCGCCCGCAGCACGTACCGGTCACGGTCCATGCCCTCGTACCGGGAGAACTCCATCGGCTCGCCGAACCGGACCGTGACCTTGCCGGGCCGCGGCACGCCCCGGCCGCCGGGCTGGAGCTTGTCCGTACCGATCATCGCGAACGGCACCACCGGCGCGCCGGTCATCAGCGTCAGCCGGGCGATGCCGGTCCGGCCCCGGTACAGGCGGCCGTCGGGGGAGCGGGTGCCCTCCGGGTAGATGCCGAACATCCGGCCCTCCTCCAGCACCCGGCGCCCGGTCATCAGCGCCGCCACACCGCCGCTCGCGCCGTCCCGGTCGACCGGGATCATGCCGACGCCGGTGAAGAACCAGGCCATCAGCCGGCCCTTGAGGCCCTTGCCGGTGACGTACTCGTCCTTGCCGATGAAGCAGACCTGCCGCTTGGTGACGACGGGCAGCACGATCGAGTCGATGAACGTCAGATGATTGCCGGCCAGGATCACCGGGCCGTCGCCCGGGATGTTCTCCGCGCCTTCCACCTGTGGGCGGAACATCAGGCGCATGATCGGACCGAGCACTGCCTTGATGAGCGCGAAGCGGGACAACGGGCCCTCCGGTGTCAGTGTGCGTGGGCTGTCGGGAATTGCGGTACCAGTCTGTGCAGGTGAGGACATTACTCGCGGCCCCGGGGGTCACGCACGTCGGGTTCATCAGGGTCTTACACGGTGTTGACGTACGTTCACCTGCGGCGGCGCGCCGCCGCCCGCCGGAAACCGGGCCGGAACGATGTGACGAGCATCGCCCCGCCGGCGCGGGACCGGCGCGGCCACCGGGACCACCGCCCGGGTACCCGGCCCGGCCGCCCCGAAGCCGGCGAAACCCCGGCCGTCCCGCACCGGGCGGCCCTTGCGTCCATTGCGACATGCCCTGTCACCCCGGCGTTCCGCACGAGGTCTCCCCGTGGTCATGGACGCGCCCCTACGATCGGCCCGCATCCGACCGGGACGGCCAGACGGGCCGCACGGGTCGGCCGGACGGCCAAGGGGCGCTCATGGGAACGCAGAAGTCGAACGAACAGGGCAACGGCACCGGACGGCGGGCGCTCCTCGGCGCCGCCGTGCTCGGCGCGGGCGGGGCCGTCCTCGGCCTGCCCGGCACCGCGGGCGCGGCAGGCCGCGGCTCCGGCCAGGGCGGCGGGATCAGGAGCCTGCCCGTCCCGGCCGTCATCGGACACCGGGGCGCCAGCGGCCACCGCCCCGAGCACACCCTCGGCTCCTACCAGCTCGCCCTCGACATGGGCGCCGACATCGTCGAGGCCGGCGACCTCGTCCCCACCAGGGACGGCCACCTCGTCTGCCGCCACGAACCGGAGATCGGCGGCACCACCGACGTCGCCGGCCACCCCGAGTTCGCCGGCCGCAGGACCACCAAGGTGCTCGACGGCGTCCCCACCACCGGCTGGTTCACCGAGGACTTCACCCTCGCCGAGCTGAAGACGCTCCGCGCCACCGAGCGCATCCCCGCCAACCGCCCGCACAACACGCTCTACGACGGCCGCTGGGAGATCCCCACCTTCGAGGAGGTGCTGCGCTGGCAGGACGAGCAGACCCGCAGGCGCGGCAAGCAGGTCTGGATCTACCCCGAGCTGAAGCACCCCACCTACTTCCGCGCGCTCGGCCTGCCCACCGAGGAGCGCCTCGCGAAGCTGCTGCGCCGGTACGGCAAGGACCGGAAGAACTCCCCGGTCATCGTCCAGTCCTTCGAGCCCACCAGCATCCGGCGGATGCGCGAGCTGGTCGGCAATCCGCTCGCCGTGCTGCTCGGCGGGGCCGGCTCCCGCCCCTGGGACTTCGTCGCCACCGGCGACCCGCGCACCACGGCCGACCTGATCACGCCCGAGGGCCTGAAGGAGATCGCCTCCTACGCCCAGGGCATCGGCCCCACCCTCGACCTGATCATCCCGCGCGACGCCGCCGGCCGGCTCACCGCGCCGACCACGCTCGTCCGCGACGCCCACCGCGCGGGCCTGATCCTGCACCCCTACACCCTGCGCAACGAAAACCCCTTCCTCCCCGCCGAGTTCCGCGAGGGCGCCGACGCGGACGCCTACGGCGACGCCTTCGGCGCGTTCCGGGCGTACTTCGCCACCGGCATCGACGGCATCTTCACCGACCACCCCGACACGGGCGTGCTGGCCCGCGAGGATCTCGTCAACGGCTGATCGCCCCACCCCGGTTGGGGTGACATCCGGCGTCCCGGGCAACCACCGTCCGGGCGCCGGTCGTACTTCCGCATATGACGCACGATCTGCTCACCATCCTGGGCCCGCTGCTCGCCGCCGAGGCACGGGCCGAGGCATATGCGTCCGGCGCCGACCCCGGCGACCTGGAGCAGACGGTCTGGCTGCGCCTGCTGGAACGCCTGGACGCCGGCGACCCGCCCCACGACCCCCACCGCTGGCTGCGCCGCGCCGTGCGCACCGAGGTCCGCCGCACCCGCCGCACCGCCCGCGTCGAACGGCCGTACGGCACCGAGCCCACCGACGCCGCCGACCGCGACCCCGAACAGCTCGCGCTCGCCGCCGCCCGGCACCGGGCGCTGCGCGAGGCCGTGCACCGCCTGCCCGGCCGCTGCCCCCGGCTGATGGAGGCGCTGCTGTCCCCGAAAGACCTGACATACCGCGAGATCGCGGGGGAGTTGGGTATCTCACAGGGGAGTCTTGGGCCGGAACGTTCCCGATGTCTGGGATGTCTGCGCCGATTGCTCACACCGGAGGTTGCGGGTGACTGACGACGGGGATAGGAGTGAGGAACAACAGGCGATCAGGTGAGCGGGAGGCATGCGCACATGGGCATGAGCGTGACCATCTCGGCGGCGACCGACCAGGATGCCGAGCAGATCTTCCGGCTGCAGTACCTCTGCTTCCAGAGCGAGGCGGCGCTCTACGGCAACTACCGCATCGACCCGCTCGTCCAGACCCTCGACTCCGTCCGCGAGGAGGTCGCCACGGACTGCGTCTTCGTGGCGCGGCTCGGCGACGAGGTGGTCGGCTCGGTCCGGGGACGGATCACCGACGACGGCTCCGCCGCCATCGGCAAGCTCTGCGTCCACCCCCGCCTCCAGGGGCACGGCATCGGCGCCCGGCTGCTGAAGGCGGCCGAGGCCGCGCTCACCGCGGAGCGCGGCGCCACCCGCTTCCGCCTGCACACCGGCCACCGCAGCGAGTCCGGCCTGCGGCTGTACCGGCGCGTCGGCTACGAGACGGTCGGCACCTCGCGGGGCGCCGACGGCGTCCCGATGATCGTCCTGGAGAAGCAGGCCGGGGCCTACGCCACCACGGCCTGACCGGGTGCGCCGGGCGCCCGGTGGCTCACCGCGCGGTGCGCGCCCGGCGCAGCCAGTACAGCGCCGACAGCGGCAGCAGCACCGGGATGAAGACGTACCCCATCCCGTACTCCGACCACACGGTCGAGTCCGGGAAGGCGGACGGCTCGACCAGCGTCCAGGTGCCCACGATCAGGACGCCGGCCAGCTCGGCGGCGCAGCAGACCCGCGCCGCCCGGCGGGCCGTCTCCCCGCCGCGCACCAGGGTGTACGTGATGAAGCCGTACACCACACCGGCCAGCGCGGACAGCGCGTAGGCGAGCGGTGCCCGGTCGAACTCGGTCGCGATCTGGTACACGGACCGCGACACGGCACCGACGACCATCACGCCGTACAGCCACACCAGCAGGATGCCGGGCCCGGCGATCAGCCGGGTCCGGGCCGGCTTCCGCTCGGCCGTCGCCATCTCAGCCTCCCCAGATGTCATAGAGCCGCACCTGAAGGACGGCGAGGACGATACCGCCGGCGGCCACCGTCACCGAACCCCAGCGGGTGCGCTCGGCCAGCGACATGAACCCGGCGGCCGGAACGCAGGCGAAGGCGCCCAGCAGATAGGCGACGAAGATCGTCGTGCCCTGCTCCGGGTCCTCGCCCCGCGCCAGCTTCACGACCCCGACCACCAGCTGCGCCAGCGCCAGCACGGTCACCGCGGCCATCCCGGCGAAGTGCCAGTCCTTCGTCGGCTGGTCTCGGTACGCGGCCCAGCCGCACCAGGCGGCGAGCAGCAGCGCGGCGACGCCGGTCACCAGCGTCAGGACGTCAAGCATGGCAGTGACCCTAATACGGCGTGACCGGCCCGACGCGGCCGACCCCGGCGGGCGCCGTAGGGTCGGGGGCATGAAGATCCGTGCCCAAGCCCTTCTGTTCGACAACGACGGGACCCTCGTCTCCTCCCTGGAATCCGTGCACCGCTGCTGGACGCGGTGGGCCGGGGAGTACGGGATCACCGCCGAGCGGTTCGGGAAGGTCGAACTGCACGGCCGTACCGCCGCCGAGGTGGCCGCCGACCTGCTGCCCGCCCACGTCGTACCGGAGGCCGTCGCCCGGATCGAGGACCTGGAGGTCGAGGACGTGCCCAACGGGGGCGTGCACCTCCTCCCCGGCACGCTCGACCTCCTCGGCGCGCTCCCCTCCGGCCGCTGGGCCGTCGTCACCTCCGCCACCCGGCGCCTGGCCGAGGCCCGCCTCGCGGCCGTGGGCGTCCTGCCCGGGACCCTGATAGCCGCCGACGACATCACCCGCGGCAAGCCCGACCCCGAGCCCTACCTGCTCGGCGCCCGCGCCCTCGGCGCCGACCCCGCCGCCTGCGTCGTCTTCGAGGACGCCCCCGCCGGACTCCGCTCCGGCCGCGCCGCCGGCATGACGACCGTGGCGTTGACCACAACCCACCCGGCCGCCGAACTCGACGCCGACCTGGTCGTCGAGGACCTGTCGGCCCTGTCCGTACAGGTCATCGACGGAGTGGTGGAGATCTCCGCACGCGACTGACCCGGAACCGGCCGCGTCCACCGGCATCCCACCGCTGTCCACTATGCGGACAGCGGTGTCCTGGTCGAACGTATACGTCTGCTTTACTGAGCGCATGACCACGACGAGCGACCGCGTTCCCGCGACCGAGGCGACCATGACGCCCGGTGCTCGTTGTATGTGTCGAATGCGCGCCTGCTAGAGGGCCCCGCACCACCGAGCCTCGCGCCCCGAAGCGAGGGCCGGCCCGGTCCGCCGCAGGCGACCGAGCCCCGGCCGCGCGCACACCCCGGTTCCCCCGCCCGTGCGAGAACCGTGCCGCGTCCTTCGACCCGCATGCACCCGTGCCCGGGACCACCCGCGCCCGCGCACTCGACAGTGACGGAAACCCACGTGATCACCACCTCGGGCCTGACGAAGGTCTACCGCTCCCGCGGCCGCGAGGTCACCGCCCTCGACGGCGTCGATCTGCACGTCCGCGAAGGCGAGGTCTACGGCGTCATCGGCCAGTCCGGCGCCGGCAAGTCCTCGCTGATCCGCTGCGTCAACCTGCTGGAGCGCCCCACCGCCGGCACGGTCACCGTCGCCGGCCAGGACCTCACCGCCCTGGCCGGCCGGGGGCCCCGGGCCGGCAAGGAACTGCGGCAGGCGCGCAGCCGGATCGGGATGGTCTTCCAGCACTTCAACCTGCTCTCCACCCGGACCGTGCAGGACAACGTCGAGCTGCCGCTGGAGATCCTGGGCAGGTCCGGGAAGGAACGGTCCGCCAAGGCGCTGGAACTCCTCGACCTGGTCGGCCTCGCCGACAAGGCGAAGTCCTACCCCGCCCAGCTCTCCGGCGGCCAGAAGCAGCGCGTCGGCATCGCCCGCGCCCTGGCCGGCGACCCCAAGGTGCTCCTCTCCGACGAGGCCACCAGCGCCCTGGACCCCGAGACCACCCGGTCCATCCTCCAGCTGCTGCGCGACCTGAACCGGCAGCTCGGCCTGACCGTGCTGCTGATCACGCACGAGATGGACGTCGTCAAGAGCATCTGCGACTCGGCCGCCCTCATGGAGGCGGGCCGGATCGTCGAGTCCGGGACCGTGAGCGAACTGCTCGCCACCCCCGGCTCCGAGCTGGCCGCCGCCCTCTTCCCGGTGACCGGCGAGCGCTCCGCGGAGGACCGCACCGTCCTCGACGTCACCTTCCAGGGCGAGGCCGCCACCCAGCCCGTCATCTCCCAGCTGTCCCGCACGTACAACATCGACATCTCGATCCTCGGCGCGGCCATCGACACCGTCGGCGGCCTCCAGGTCGGCCGGATGCGCATCGAACTGCCCGGCCGTTACGAGGACAACGTCGTGCCGGTCGGCTTCCTGCGCGAACAGGGCCTCCAGATCGACGTGGTGGAAGGTACCGAGCCGATCAAGGAAGGCGCGCGATGACCTGGTCCGAGATGCAGCCCCTGCTGGCACAGGCGTGTCAGGAGACCCTCGTCATGGTCGGCTGGTCGACCCTGATCGCGGTCGTCGTCGGCCTGCCGATCGGTGTCCTGCTGGTCCTCACCGACCGGGGCGGCCTGCTCCAGAACACCCCGGTGAACAAGACCCTCGGGCAGATCGTGAACATCGCCCGCTCGATGCCGTTCATCATCCTCATGGTCGCCCTGATGAGCTTCACCCGGTGGGTCACCGGGACCACCATCGGCTCCGAGGCCGCCGTCGTGCCCCTGGCCATCGGCGGCATCCCGTTCTTCGCGCGGCTCGTCGAGACGGCCGTGCGCGAGGTCGACGGCGGACTGGTCGAGGCCGTCCAGGCGATGGGCGGCAACACCTGGACCATCGTCCGCAAGGTCCTCGTCCCCGAGGCCCTGCCCTCCCTCATCGCCTCCACCACGACCACGGTCATCGCCCTGATCGGCTACTCCGCCATGGCCGGCACCGTCGGCGGCGGCGGCCTCGGTGACCTCGCCGTCCGCTACGGCTACCAGCGCTTCGAGAGCGGCCTGATGTGGATCACGGTGGCGGTCCTCGCCGTCGCCATCTCCGTCATCCAGTTCGCCGGCGACTACGCCGCCCGCACCCTGCACCGGCGCGGCGGCCGCTCCGGACCCGGACCGAAGCTCCGGCTGCTGAAGGCCAAGGAGCCCGCGGCCGCCGACGTCAGCAAGGTCGCCTGAACCCGGGCGCCCACCCCCCGAACGCCCCTCACCTGGGGTCGCATCACCCGAAGGAAAGGCACTTTTCGTGCGTAACACCGCCAAGTTCACCACCGCCGTCCTCGCCGCCGGAGCCCTCACCCTCGGGCTCACCGCCTGCGGCTCCGAGGACTCCGCCTCCGACACCTCCGGCCCGCTGGTCGTCGCCGCGACGCCCGTCCCGCACGCCGAGATCCTCAACTACGTCAAGGACAACCTGGCGAAGAAGGAGGGCCTCGACCTGGAGGTCAAGGAGTTCACCGACTACGTCACGCCGAACACGGCGACGGAGGACGGCTCGGTGGGCGCCAACTACTTCCAGACCGAGCCGTACCTGGAGGACTTCAACAAGAAGAACGGCACCCACCTGAAGTCCGTCGCCTCCGTCCACCTGGAGCCGCTCGGCCTGTACTCGAACAAGGCCGACAAGGCGAGCGACCTCAAGGACGGCGCCACCATCGCCGTCCCCAACGACACCGTCACCGAGGCCCGCGCCCTCCAGCTGCTGGCCGACAACGGGCTGCTCACCCTCAAGGACGGCGTCGGCACCTCGGCCACCACCGCCGACATCACCAAGAACCCCAAGAACCTCAAGTTCAAGGAGCTGGAGGCGGCCCAGACCCCGCGCTCCCTGAACGACGTCGACGCCGCCGTCATCAACGGCAACTACGCCCTCGAAGCCGACCTCAAGCCGTCGAAGGACGCCCTGGTCCTGGAGTCCGCCGAGAACAACCCGAACGTCAACCTCCTCGTGGTCAAGGAGGGCAACGAGGACGACCCGCGGGTCAAGAAGCTCGCCAAGCTCCTCACCTCCGACGAGGTCAAGAAGTTCATCGAGGACAACTACTCCGGTTCCGTCATCCCGTCGTTCTGAACCACCCGAGCGGGTCGGCTCCGCCGGGAGCCGACCCCCTGGTGCGATTCCGCGGCCCCATGCTGCATGCTGGGCAGTTCAGCAGGCCCTGACGGTATCGACGGCTCGACGGTTACGGAGCGGCGCATGACGAGCAGCACCTTCCCCACCATCTCCATCAGCACGGAGCGGTTGGTGCTGCGTCCCCTCGACGAGGACGACGTCCCCGCCCTCGCCGCCATGATGAACGACGAGCAGGTGGGCGCCTGGACCGACGTCCCGCAGCCCTTCACCGAGGCGGGTGCCCGCACCTGGATCACCGAGTACGCCCCCGCCGAACGCGCGGCGGGCCGCGGACTCGACCTCGCCGTCACCGAGTTCCTCACCCAGCGCCTGGTCGGCATCGTCCAGCTCGGGAAGACCGACTGGCACGTGCGCGCCACCGAGCTGTCGTACATCATCGCCCCCTGGGCGCGCGGCGAGGGCTACGCCTCCGAGGCCGCCCTGGCCACCGCCCGTTGGCTCTTCGGCGACCAGAAGTTCGAGCGCGTCGAGCTGCGCACCGCCGCCGACAACACCGCCTCCCAGCAGGTCGCCCAGAAGATCGGCTGCATCAGCGAGGGCGTCCTGCGCAACGCCTGTATAGCCCACGTCCGGGCCGAGGACGGGACCTGGACGGACGTACGCACCGACTTCATCGTGTGGAGTCTGCTGCCCGAGGACCTGGAGGGCGCGGCCGACCACCTGGCCGACGCCGACGGCTTCACCACCTTCACCGACTGGAGCTGACCGCTCCGCCGGGTACGCTCACTGAGCCCCCCAGGGGGCCGCCCCACGGACGACCTGCGAAAAACCTGGAGACTGACGACGATGGCCGACCGCGTCACGGTGATCGGCTGGGACGGCTCGCCGCTGACCGCCGCGGCACGCTCCGCACTCGGCGCCGCCACCCTCGTGGCAGGCGCCGGACACCATCTGGCGCTGCCCGAAGTACCCCCCGCCGCCGAGCGCGTCCGCCTCGGCAGCGTCGCCCTCGCCGCCCGCCGCATCGCCGCCCACCGCGGCAGCGCGGTGGTCCTCGCCGACGGCGACCCGGGCTTCTTCGGCGTCGTACGCACCCTGCGGGCGCCCGAATTCGGCCTGGAGGTCGAGGTCGTCCCGGCGGTCTCCGCCGTCGCCGCCGCCTTCGCCCGCGCCGGCATGCCCTGGGACGACGCCCAGGTGGTCGTCGCCCACCCGCGCACCCTGCGCCGCGCGGTGAACGTCTGCCGCGCCCACACCAAGGTCGCCGTCCTCACCTCGCCGGGGGCCGGCCCCGCCGAACTCGGCCTGCTGCTGGAGGGCGTGCACCGCACCTTCGTCATCTGCGAGGAACTCGGCACCGCCCGCGAGCGGGTCACCGTCGTCACCTCCGACAAGGCCGCCGACCACACCTGGCGCGACCCCAACGTCGTCATCGTCATCGGCGGCTCCCTCGGCACGACGGACGAGGCCGGCTGGATCGCCGGGCGCGACCCGGCCACCGGGCCGCGCGGCTGGTCGCTGCCGGCCGAGGTCTACGGCGGCGCGCCGGGCGAGGGCGAGACCGACCTGCTGCGCGCCGCCCAGCTCGCCCGGCTCGGCCCCCGCCTCGGCGACCTCGTGTGGGACATCGGCTGCGGCAGCGGCGCGTTCGCCACCGACGCCGCCCGCGGTGGTGCCGCCGTCATCGCCGTCGACCGCGACCCGGCCGCCTGCGCCGGCACCGAAGCGGCCGCCCGCCGCTTCGGCGTCCAGCTCCACGTCGTCCACGGCACCGCCCCGCACGTCCTGGAGAACCTTCCCGAACCGGACGTGGTCCGGGTCGGCGGCGGGGGAGCGGCCGTGGTCTCCGCGGTCGCCGACCGCCGCCCGCAGCGTGTCGTGGCGCACGCCGCCACCCGCGACGAGGCCGAACTCGTCGGCCGCGACCTCACCGAGCACGGCTACCGCGTCGAGTGCGCCCTGCTCCAGTCCGTCGGACTCGACACCCGGGCCTGGACGGAGACGGAGCGGAGCGTCGCGTTCCTGCTCAGCGGTGTCCTGCCGGAACGCGAGGACCGCGCCCCGTGATCGGGTTGTCGTACCGCGCGCGGTAGGCTGGCCGATCGTTGTACCGCACCAGGGCCTCGCCGCTTCGTCGGCCGATGTCCGGGAAAACCCGCCTCTTCCGGGCGGCGGGCGGTACGGCGGAACCTGAGGGCGCGCAACGTGGCGCAGTCCACAGCGGCCTGTCGCGGATCAAGCTGACGTGACGGGCGAACGACCGCGAGAATGCCACTCAATGGCTTTGTCGCCTTTTCCGGCGGGTCGTTCGTGCCGCTGGGCACGCACGCTCGTTCTTCACGACGGAGCGGTCGGTGCGCCGTTCCGGGTGAGCTGGTCGTAGGAGCACAAACCGATGGGCGAGGGGTACGCATGACCGACACCGGCCAGATCCCGGAAGGGCTGCCGGAGAACGCAGGCATGGTGGAACACCCGGGCGTTCCCGCGCCCGGTGCGTACGCCTACCTCTCCGAGACCACCGCCGAGGACGAGGACCTGTTGCTGCTGCCCGGCGCGCAGAGCGCCTGGGGCAACGAGGTCGCGCCACCGGCGCCCGAGCCGGTCGTCGAGGCCGTCCACGAGCCCGAGCCGCACGAGATCTCCGGCCGGGACAGCGGCGCCTTCGACCTCGGCGCCGTGCGGACGGCGGCCCCCGCCGCGCCCCGCCGGCCCCTGCACCTCGGCCCGCCCCTGCCCGACACCTCGGCGAGCCCGGTGCGTTCGCTCGCCGACCGGGGCCCGGCCCACCCGGCCGCCAGACCCGCCGGCTCCCCGGCCCCCGGCCCCGAGGCCCCTCAGGCGGCGACGCCCTGGGCCGCGCAGCCCCCCGCCCAGGCCCAGACGGCCCCCGAGGCGGACCCCGCGGAAACGGTTGTTCCGGCGGACGTGCCGGAGAGCGGTGCGCAGACGGGTACGGTGCCGGATGCCGCGGCGCCGGAAGGTGCCGTACCGGAGAGCGCGGTGCCGGCGACCGAGGCCGCCGCGGAACCCCGGACGCCGGAGCCGGTCGCGGTGCCGGAGGCCCAGGAACAGCAGCCGCCGGTCCCGGCCGTCGGCACGCCGGTCGTGGCCGAGGAGCCGGTCGCCGCCCCGCAGGAGCACGCCGGGCCGGCCGCGGCCGTCGAGGTACCGGGCCCGGCGGGGGCGGAACCGGAGGCAGGGGCGGAGGCGTTCGAGGCACCCGCCCCCGTGGAGACACCGGCGCCGCAGGCCGCCGAGGCGACGGAAGCCCCGGCCGTCCCCGTCGCGGTCGCGGAAGCCCCGGTCGCGGAAGCCCCGGTCGCGGAAGCCCCGGTTGCCGAGGTGCCGGTCGCCCAGGTCCCGGGCGTCGGGGAGGCCGAGGCGTCCGGTGCGGAGGCGGCCCCCGAGCCCGCCGCCGATCCGGCAGGCGAGCCCGCCGCCGAGCCCGCCGTCGCGCTCGCCGAGCAGGCCCCGGCGACGGAACCCGCCGCCGGGGCCGTACCGGCGCCCACTTCGGAGGCAGCCGCCCCCGAGGCCGCACCGGCACTCCCCCCGGAGGCCGCCGCCCCCGAGGCCGTATCCGCCCCCGACCCGCTGCCGGAGGTCCCCGCCCCGGCGGCCGTGGACGCCGTACCCGCACTGCCCGATGCCGTACCGGCACAGCCCGACGCCGTACCCGCGCCGTCGTTCGGGGACCCGGCCGCGCCCGTCGCCTCGGAGCAGCCCGTCGCTCCGGAGGCCCTTGCCGCCGAGGCCCCCGCCGCATCCGAAGCCCCCGTCGCGGCGGAAGCACCGGTCGCGGCCGAGGCTCCCGTGGCCCCGGAGGCACCGGCGGTCGCGGAGGTCCCGGAGGTCCCGGAGGCACCGGTGACCCCCGTTGCTCCAGAGGCACCGGCCGTTGTCGCGGGCCCGCCCGAGGTCCCGCAGGCTCCCGCCGCCCCGCAGACACCGCCGGTCACAGGGGTCCCCGGCGTCCCGGACGTCCCCGCCACCCCCGAGCCCGCGGAGCACATCGAGCCCGCCGCTCTCGCGGCACCCGTCGAGGAACCCTCCGCGCGGACGGCTCCCGAGGCCCCCCTCGCGCCGCCCGCCCCGGAGCGGCTGGCCCTCGCGGAGGAGCCCTCGCGGCCGGCACCCGTGGAGCCGGCCCCGCAGCCCACGCCCCCCGCGTCCGTACCCGTACCGCCCGCACAGCCCGCCCAGGCTCCGCAGCCCCAGGCTCCGGTCCCGGGCCCCCAGTTCGTCCAGGAGCAGCACACCGTGGAGGGCGCCCCCCAGTCCGCCCAGGAGCAGGAAGCGGTGGCCGTGGTCCCGCAGCCCGCCCAGGGACCCCAGTCCGCCGTATCCGGGACGGACCTCCCGGCGGCACCGCAGCACCTCGCGGAGGCGGAGCCGCAGGCCGCGCCCCCCGCCGCCACGGTCCCCGCCCCCCGCGAGGGCGACCCGGAACCGGCCGCGGCCGGCCCCGTCCCCGCGCAGAGCGCCGACGACCTGGACACCCGTGCCGCCGAGCAGGAGGACCGGGAGGAAGCGGCCCGGCGGTCCACCGGACCCGCCGCGCCTCCCTACGACGACGCCGAGCGCGAGGCCGTCCTGAAGGTCATGCGCGAACGCCGGGACATCCGCAACGGCTTCCGCGGCGACCCCATCCCGCACGAGGTCCTGCTCCGTGTCCTGGAGGCGGCCCACACCGCCCCGTCCGTGGGCCACTCCCAGCCCTGGGACTTCGTCGTCATCCGCTCCGCCGACACCCGCCGTGCGATGCACGAACTGGCCGAGCGGCAGCGCGAGGCGTACGCCAAGTCCCTCCCGAAGGGCCGGGCGAAGCAGTTCAGGGAACTGAAGATCGAGGCCATCCTCGACACCCCGGTCAACATCGTCGTCACCGCCGACCCGACCCGCGGCGGCCGCCACACCCTCGGCCGGCACACCCAGCCGCAGATGGCGCCGTACTCCTCCGCGCTCGCCGTCGAGAACCTGTGGCTCGCCGCCCGCGCCGAGGGCCTCGGCGTCGGCTGGGTCAGCTTCTTCGACGAGCGTGAGATGGTCCGCGCCCTCGGCCTGCCCGAGCACCTGGAGGTCGTCGCCTACCTGTGCGTCGGCTACGTCGACGAGTTCCCGGACGAGCCCGAGCTGATGCAGGCCGGCTGGTCCAAGCGCCGCCCGCTGTCCTGGGTCGTCCACGAGGAGACGTACGGCCGCCGTGCCCTGCCCGGCGAGGACCCGCACGACCTGCTCGCCGAGACCGTCGCGCAGATCCGCCCGCTGGACGCCAAGGCGCTCGGCGAGGCGTGGGAGCGGCAGAAGCGGATGACCAAGCCGGCCGGCGCGCTCGGCATGCTGGAGATCATCTCCGCCCAGCTGTCCGGCCTGTCCCGGCAGTGCCCGCCGCCGATCCCGGAGCCCGCCGCCGTCGCCGTCTTCGCCGGGGACCACGGCGTGCACGCCCAGGGCGTCACCCCCTGGCCGCAGGAGGTCACGGCCCAGATGGTGGCCAACTTCCTCGGCGGGGGAGCGGTCTGCAACGCCTTCGCCACCCAGGTCGGCGCCGAGGTGTGCGTGGTGGACGTCGGTGTCGCCGCCGACCTGCCCGCGACCCCCGGTCTGCTGCCCCGCAAGGTCCGGCCGGGCACCGCCGACATGACGACCGGCCCCGCGCTGACCCGCGAGGAGGTCAAGCAGGCCATCGAGGTCGGCATCGAGACCGCCCGCGACCTGGTCGCCGCCGGCAACAAGGCGCTGCTCACCGGCGAGATGGGCATCGCCAACACCACCGCGTCCGCCGCGCTGATCTCCGTCTTCACCGGCGCCGACCCGGCCGAGGTCACCGGCCGCGGCACCGGCATCAACGACGAGACCCTGGCCCGCAAGACCGAGGTGGTCCGCCGCGCCCTGGAGCTCCACCGGCCCGACCCGGCCGACCCGATCGGCGTGCTCGCGGCGGTCGGCGGCCTGGAGCACGCGGCCATGGTCGGCCTGCTCCTCGGCGGCGCCTCCCTGCGGACGCCGGTCATCCTCGACGGCGTCAGCGCCGGTGCCGCCGCCCTGGTCGCCCGTGCCATCGCCCCCGAGGTGCTGGCGGCCTGCATCGCCGGCCACCGCAGCGCCGAGCCTGGCCATGTCGCCGCCCTCAACAAGCTGGGTCTGCGCCCCCTGGTCGACCTCGACCTCCGCCTCGGCGAGGGCACCGGCGCGCTGCTGGCCCTGCCGATGGTGCAGAGCACGGCGCGGGCCATGCACGAGGTCGCCACGTTCGACTCGGCGGGCGTCACGGAGAAGTAACCCGCCGGCCCCGGCAAGGGGCGGCGGTCACACGCCGCCGCCCCCACCGGCCGCCGTACCGCGCGCTCGCCCGGCGCCCGCGCGCACCCCTCGCCCACCGGAAGCCGCGTACCACCGGCCCGTCCGGCGACCGCGTACCGCCCGTCCACCGGAAGCCCGCGTACCACCCACCCACCTGGCGACCACGCGCCCGCCCATCGGACAAGCGCGCCACCCACCCACCTGGCGACCACGCGCCCCCACCCATCGGACAAGCGCGCCCCCCGTCCACCGGACGGCCAGGCACCCCGGGCCCGTCGGGCGACCACGCACCCCACCCCCACCGGGACGACCACGTATCATCCGCCCATCCAGTGACCGCGTACCACCCGCACCACCATCCACGGTCACTGCGTAAAATCCGCACGTCAGGGCAGCTCCAGAGCCGCAGCGCGCCCACCGCACCCCCGCCAGCACGAGGAGCCGCCCCTCATGGCCGAACACCCCGCCTACCCCGTAGGTCTCCGCCTGACCGGTCGCCGTGTGGTCGTCCTCGGCGGCGGACAGGTCGCCCAGCGCCGCCTGCCCGCCCTCGTCGCGGCGGGCGCGGACGTCCTGCTCGTCTCCCCGGAGGCCACCCCCTCGGTCGAGGCGATGGCGGACGCCGGCGAGCTGACCTGGGCGCGGCGCCCGTACGCCGACGGCGACCTCGCGGACGCCTGGTACGCCCTGATCGCCACCAGCGACCCGGCGGCCAACGCCGCCGCCTCCGCCGAGGGCGAGCGGCACCGTGTGTGGTGCGTCCGCGCCGACGACGCCGACCAGGCCACCGCCTGGACCCCGGCGACCGGCCAGAGCGAGGGCGTCACCGTCGCCGTGCTCACCACCAGCGCCCGGGGCCGCGACCCCCGCCACACCGCCGCCGTCCGGGACGCGGTCGTCGAGGGCCTGCGCGACGGCACCCTCGTCGCCCCGCACCACCGCACCCGCGCCCCGGGCGTCGCCCTGGTCGGCGGCGGCCCCGGCGACCCCGACCTGATCACCGTCCGCGGCCGGCGCCTGCTCGCCGAGGCCGACGTGGTGATCGCCGACCGCCTCGGCCCCCGCGACCTGCTCGCCGAGCTGCCGCCGCACGTCGAGGTGATCGACGCGGCGAAGATCCCCTACGGGCGGTACATGGCGCAGGAGGCCATCAACAACGCGCTCATCGAGCACGCCAAGCAGGGCAAGGCCGTGGTCCGGCTCAAGGGCGGCGACCCGTTCGTCTTCGGACGGGGCATGGAGGAGGCCCAGGCCCTGGCCGAGGCGGGCATCGCCTGCACCGTCGTCCCGGGCATCTCCAGCTCCATCTCCGTCCCCGGCGCGGCCGGCATCCCCGTCACCCACCGCGGCGTCGCCCACGAGTTCACCGTCGTCAGCGGCCATGTCGCCCCCGACGACGCGCGGTCCCTGGTGGACTGGCCGTCCCTGGCGAAGCTCACCGGCACCCTCGTCGTCCTCATGGGCGTCGACAAGATCGGCCGGATCGCCGAGACGCTGATCGCCCACGGCAAGTCCCCCGACACCCCGGTCGCCCTCGTCCAGGAGGGCACCACCGCGGCCCAGCGCCGGGTCGACGCCACCCTGGAGACGGTCGCGGAGACGGCCGTCGCCGAGGAGGTCCGCCCGCCCGCGGTCATCGTCATCGGCCCGGTCGTCCAGGTCTCGCCGAAGGGGACGGCCGTCTGACATGGCCGCCCCCGTCACCGTCACCGACCCCGCCGACCCGCGCCTGCACGACTACACGGACCTGACCGACGTCGCGCTGCGCCGCCGCCGCGAACCCGCCGAGGGCCTGTTCATCGCCGAGGGCGAGAAGGTCATCCGGCGGGCGGGCGACGCCGGGTACGCGATGCGGTCCATGCTCCTGTCGGAGAAGTGGGTCGACGTCATGCGCGACGTCATCGAGGAGACCACCGCCCCGGTCTACGTCGTCTCCCCGGCCGTCGCCGAGCAGGTCACCGGCTACCACGTGCACCGCGGCGCCCTCGCCTCGATGCACCGCAGGCGGATGCCCGCGCCCACCGCCCTGCTGGCCGGCGCCCGCCGGATCGCGGTCTTCGAGGACATCGTGGACCACGCCAACGTGGGCGCCGCCTTCCGCAACGCCGCCGCCCTCGGCGTCGACGCCGTCCTGCTCACCCCGCGCTGTGCCGACCCGCTCTACCGCAGGTCCGTCAAGGTCTCGATGGGCAACGTCTTCCAGGTGCCGTGGACCCGCCTGGAATCCTGGCCGCACGATCTCGGGACCCTGCGCGCCGAGGGCTTCACCGTCGCCGCGTTCTGCCTGAGCGACCGCGCGATCACCCTCGACGAACTCGCCGCCCGGGACCACGACCGGCTCGCCCTGCTCTTCGGCACCGAGGGCGACGGTCTCACGCCGGGGGCGCTCGACGCCGCCGACGTCCACGTCCGCATCCCGATGGACGCGGGCGTCGACTCGCTCAACGTGGCGGCGGCCTCGGCGGTGGCCTTCTACGCCACCCGCCCGCGCCCCGCCTGACCGTCGTAGGTCACCATGGCGGACGCCGTCCGCGCGCTCCCCTGGCCGTCCCCGCCGCCGAGTCCGCGCGACGGACCCTGACAGCCCTGTGCCGCGGCGATGCCGAGGGCCACCAGCAGCGTCACCACGACGAACACGAACAGCCGCTGGCGCAGCAGCCGGGGATTGGCGGGCCGCCGCCCCGTCCCGGTCGGGCGCGGTCCGGGCCGGCCGCCCCCGCCGCGCGACGCCGGACGGCCGCCGGTGCCGGGACGGGCGCCGTTGCGGCCGGTGGGACGGGAGCCGGGTGCGGGCCGCGCCCCGGAACCGCTGCGGGGAGCGGGCGCACCGCCCCGCGCCGGCGTGCCCCCGCGCGGCGGGCCGCCGCCCCGTGACGGACTGCTGTCCCGCGGGCCGCCGCCCCGTGACGGACTGCTGTCCCGCGAGCCGCCGCCCCGTGACGGACTGCCGTCCCGTACGCCGCCGCCCCGTGACGGACTGCCGTCCCGTACGCCGCCGCCCCGCGCGGGAGTGGCCCCGCGCCCCGGGCCGGGAGCCCGTGACCCGCCGCGCGAACCGGTCGTACCGCGTGACCCGCCCGTGCCCGGCGCACCCTGCGGACGCCGCCGTTCGCGGTCCGGATAGGTGTCGGCGAGCTGCCCCGTGGGCCGGTCCGCCTCCGCCGCGCGGGGCGCGGGCGGCCGTACGTCACCCAGGCCCTGGGCCTCGCGGGCGGCGATCTCCTTGAGCCGCAGCGACAGTTGCAGGGTGCTGGGCCGCTCCTCGGGGTCCTTCGCCAGGCATGCCCGCACCAGCGGGGCCAGCGCGTCCGGAACGCCGTGCAGCTGCGCCTCCTCGTGCACCACGCGGTACAGCATCACCTCGGAACTGCCGTGCCCGAAGGGCGAGTCGCCCATCGAGGCGTACGCCAGCGTGGCACCGAGCGAGAACACGTCCGTGGCCGGCGTGACCGCCGCCCCGCGCACCTGCTCGGGCGCGAGGAACCCGGGGGAGCCGACCGCCGTCCCGACGTGCGTGAGCGTCGAGGCACCGGTCGCCCAGGCGATGCCGAAGTCGATGATCCGCGGCCCCTTGGGGGACAGCAGGATGTTGGACGGCTTCAGGTCCCGGTGCACCACCCCGGCCTCGTGCACGGCGACCAGGCCCTCGGAGAGCGCGGCGCCCACGGCGGCGACGTCGGCCGCGCCCAGCGGCCCCTCATCGGCGACCTTGTCGTGCAGCGACGGGCCGGGCACGTACTGCGTGGCGAACCACGGCCGGTCCGCGTCCAGGTCCGCGGCGACCAGCCGCGCCGTGCACCCGCCCCTGATCCGTCGCGCCGCCGAGACCTCACGGGCGAACCGCGAACGGAACTCCTGATCCTCCGCCAGGTCCGGCCGGATGACCTTCAGCGCGACCCGCTGCCCCTTCTTGTCGGAGCCCAGGTAGACCACGCCCATCCCACCCGCGCCGAGCCGCCTGTGAAGCCTGAACGAGCCGACGACGCGCGGGTCCTCGCGCCTCAGGCGCATCATCGCCATGTTCATCCCCGCTGCCCGGTCCCACTGACGAGCCACAGCTTACGTTTCCCCGGCCGCCCGCGCGCAGAGGCCGCGCCCTCCGCACTCGATCGATTGTCAGTGGGCGGTGGGAGAATCGAGGAGTGGTCAGGAAGGGGACGGACGGGCCGGATCGGTACCGGCCGCGTCTCCAACCGGCCCGCCGAGAAGGGGGATTGAGTCCGTGAAAGGTGACCGTGTGGAAATAGTCGTGGACGCCGGGGACACGACACGGACCTACGAGGTGGTGGCCGGCCGGGCGGGCCGCCGGGTGGAGACGGCGGTGCGCCGGGGGGTGGTGGAGGTGAGCGAAGTCACGCGCAACGGCACGGTGGTCCGCACGGCCCGGTTCATGGCCAACCGCGTGCTGGCCCTGGTGGAGCAGCCGGTTCCGCGGGCGGACGGCTCGGAGAAAGCGGGACAGAGCGGGTGACCCCTCGGGGATGACCCCGAAAACCGGGGCACCTTCTCCACCCACGGGAGTACGCCCCTGGCCGGGGCTCATCCTCCGGGAGGCCCGGCAATCGGTACGAGGGCATGACGCCCGGCAGGGGCCGGACGCCTAGATTTGAGGTCAAGCGGCGGGTGCAGCACTCGTCCCCCGAGGTCAGACGCCCGCCGCTGCAGAACGACACCGATCGGCAACGGAACACAGGTCAGGAGAGGAGCCATGGCCCAGACGGCACCGCGGACACTGGTCCGCACGCAGGAGCGCGGGATGTACGCCGCCCCGTTCCGCACCCGTCGCCACGGCCGCCGTCACCCGCTGGTGGCGACGCTCATGGCCCTTCCCCTGGCGGCCCTGCTCCTCCTCGTCTTCGACGGGTGGGAGACGGTGGCCACACAGGCGTCGTCCGTGGGTGTGATGCTGGGGCGCTGAGCGGCGACCCCAGGCCCGGAAGAGCGGTCCGGGCGGGGACATCCATCCATGAAACCCCGTGGGGACGGGGGTGCGGCGGACGGCAAGGATGCCGGCGCAGCTGGGGAGCTGCGCCGGCATTGCCGTGCCCGGGCGAGCCCCGCCCCCATCGAGGGGACGGCGCCGCCCGTACCCTCACCCCGTGACGACGACGGCCCCCCTGCTCCCCGCCCTGACCGCCCGGGTCAGGGCCCAGGCGCACGCCCGTACCGCCGCCTGCCCCTGCGGCGCGGCCACGCTGGCCGACCGCCCGGACGCCACCGTCGTCCGGCACGGCGAGGTGGTCGCCAAGGCGCACGCCCCCGGCACCGACGCCGGCGCCCTGGCCCACCGCCTCGCGTTCACCGCCCGTCTCCCGGGCGTCCTCCTGCCCCCGCTCGCCCCCGCCCCCGCCGAACTGCACGGACGCCTGGTCACCTGCTGGCCGTACGGCGCCCCCGTGGACCCGGACGACCCGGCCGCCGCCCCGTGGGAGGCGGCCGGCGCGCTCCTCGCCCGGCTGCACCGGACGCCCGCCCCCGCCACCCTGCCCCCGATGCGCGGCCCGGCGAAGGCCGCCGCCGCCCTCGCCCGCCTCTGGCGCTCCGCGCCCCGCCACCCCGACGCCGCCCCCGTCCTGCGCGCCTGGGCCGCGCTGCCCGCGTGGGCGCGCGGCGAGGACGCGATGCCGGACACCGGCACCCCCTGCCACGGCGACTTCCACCTCGGCCAGCTCGTCCGGCACCCCACGGCCGGCGGCCCGTGGCTGCTGATAGACGTCGACGACCTGGGCCGCGGCGTGCCCGCCTGGGATCTCGCCCGCCCGGCCGCCTGGTACGCCTGCGGACTGCTGCCGCCCGACGAGTGGACGCGCTTCCTGGCCGCCTACCGCGCCGCCGGCGGACCCGCCGTCCCGCCGGCCGGCGATCCCTGGCCGGCGCTGGACGTCCCGGCCCGCGCCCTCACCGCGCAGACCGCCGCCCGGGCCCTGGCCAAGGCGGTCGCGGCCGGCCGCCCGCTGGACGAGGTGGAGCGCTGCCTGGTCGACGCCTGTGCGCGCATGCCGTCCGTCGCCCCCGGGGGACCGGCGTAGATCATCTGAAGAGTAGGGTGCAACCGACCGCAGCCGGACGGAGTCTGTCCTGGCGAAGCACGAAGCAGGACCTACCGGCGAGGAGTTGAGCCGACCATGCATTGTCCGAAGTGCCACGCACCGATGCACACGTACAACCGCAACGGCGTCCAGATCGAGCAGTGCAGTGGCTGCCGCGGGATCTTCCTGGACTACGGCGAGCTGGAGTCGCTGACCCGCCTGGAGTCCCAGTGGGCCCAGCCGGCCCCGCCGCCCCCGGCCGCCCCGCAGGCGTACCCCGCCGCCCCGGCCCCCGCCTGGGGCGCCCCGCACGGCGGCCACGGTCACCACGGCCACAACCGTCACAAGAGCTTCGGCCACATGCTGTTCTCCAGCTGAGGCGGGCCGCACGACGAAGCCCCCGGCCGCGCGAGGCGGCCGGGGGCTTTCGGCTGGTGGACGATACTGGGATTGAACCAGTGACCTCTTCCGTGTCAGGGAAGCGCTCTCCCGCTGAGCTAATCGTCCTCGGTACTGCGATCACCGCGTGCGCGATACTGGGATTGAACCAGTGACCTCTTCCGTGTCAGGGAAGCGCTCTCCCGCTGAGCTAATCGCGCGGAGATCCTTACGGATCGTGATCCTTGCGGATCAGTGGACGATACTGGGATTGAACCAGTGACCTCTTCCGTGTCAGGGAAGCGCTCTCCCGCTGAGCTAATCGTCCTTGGAGGTGGAGACGGGATTTGAACCCGTGTAGACGGCTTTGCAGGCCGTTGCCTCGCCTCTCGGCCACTCCACCAGGAGTGTAGGGGATCTTGTGGAACCCCTGTTCCTGCGAGCGGACGACGAGGCTCGAACTCGCGACCTCAACCTTGGCAAGGTTGCGCTCTACCAACTGAGCTACGTCCGCCTGTCGTTTCGGTCCGCTTGCGCGTCCCGGCGACGTGTTGAACTCTAGCGGATTCCCCGGCCAGCACAAAAACGCGTTTGCGCAGCGTGCTGCGGTGCGCTTGCCCGCCTGCCTGGTCAGAGCGTGCGGAAGGACACGTTCGGGTCACCTGGACGCCACCCCGCCTAGACTCGGCCAGGTGTCCGAGTTCCCGCCCCTGGCCCGTTTCGGAGACCGGATCGCCACCGGTCTCCTCGAGGTGACGACCGATCCCGCGGCCCTCGACTCCCGTGGCTTCTGGGCCGTCGCCGCGGACTTCGAGGGCCGTGTGATCTGCGCCCGTTTCGCCGAGGTCCGGGACGAGCCGGTGCCCGCGCCGCGCCCCGGCCGCTGGCGGGGACCGGAAGTCACCGACTGGACGTCCTCCCTGGACCGCGCCGCGTACACGGCGGCCGTCCGCCGCGTCCGGGAGCACATCGCGGCCGGCGAGGTCTACCAGGCCAACCTGTGCCGCGTGCTGTCCGCGCCCGTCCCGCCCGACGCCGACGTGGACGACCTCACCGCGCTGCTGGCACGCGGCAACCCGGCGCCGTACGCGGGCACGCTGCGGCTGCCCGGACACGGGGTGGAGATGGCCACCGCCTCGCCCGAGCTGTTCCTGCGCCGTGCCGGCCGGACCGTCGAGTCGGGCCCGATCAAGGGGACCGGGCGCACCGAGGCGGACCTGCTGGAGAAGGACCACGCCGAGAACGTGATGATCGTGGACCTGGTCCGCAACGACCTGGGCCGGGTCTGCGCCACCGGCACCGTGACCGTCCCCGACCTGTGCGTGGTGGAGAAGCACCCGGGGCTGGTCCACCTCGTCTCGACGGTCCGGGGCGGCCTGCGGGCCGGTGCCGGCTGGCCGGACCTGTTCGCCGCCGCCTTCCCGCCCGGCTCGGTCACCGGCGCCCCCAAGGCGAGCGCCCTCGGGATCATCCGGGCGCTGGAGACGGCGCCCCGCGGGCCGTACTGCGGCGCGGTCGGCTGGGTCGACGCCGACCGGGGCACCGCCGAGCTGGCCGTCGGCATCCGCACCTTCTGGATCGACCGGGCCGAGGGCCTCCTGAAGTTCGGCACCGGGGCCGGCATCACCTGGGGCTCGGACCCGGAGCGGGAGTGGCGGGAGACCGAGCTGAAGGCGTCCCGGCTGCTCGCGGTAGCGTCGGGGGCGTACGAAGCGAGCGGGGAGGGACCGGACACATGAAGATCTGGCTCGACGGCGGGCTGCGGGACGCGGAGTCCGCGCGGGTCTCGGCGTTCGACCACGGGCTGACCGTGGGCGATGGCGTCTTCGAGACGGTGAAGGCGGTGGCCGGCCGGCCCTTCGCCCTCACCCGGCACCTCGACCGGCTGGCCCGCTCGGCGCACGGGCTGGGCCTGCCCGAACCCGACCTCGACGAGGTCCGCCGCGCCTGCGCCGCCGTACTGGAGGCCAACCCCATGCCGCTGGGCCGGCTCCGGATCACCTGCACCGGGGGACAGGGGCCGCTCGGTTCCGACCGCGGCGCGCACGGGCCCACCCTCCTGGTCGCCCTCGGCGAGAGCGCCCCCCGCCCCGACACCACGGCCGTGATCACGGTCCCCTGGACCCGCAACGAACGCGGCGCGCTCACCGGCCTGAAGACCACCTCGTACGCCGAGAACGTCGTCGCGCTGGCCCGCGCCCGGGAACGCGGCGCCTCCGAGGCCCTGTTCGGCAACACGGTGGGGCGGCTGTGCGAGGGCACCGGCTCCAACGTCTTCGTCGTCCTCGACGGCGAGATCCACACCCCGCCCGTCACCTCCGGCTGCCTCGCGGGCATCACCCGCGCCCTCACCGCGGAGTGGACCGGCGCCGCCGAGACGGACCTGCCGCTGGACGTCCTGGAGCGGGCCGACGAGATCTTCCTGACCTCCACCCTGCGTGACGTCCAGGCCGTGCACCGCGTCGACGACCGGGCGCTGCCGGGCGCCCCGGGCCCGGTGACCGCCAAGGCCATGCGGATCTTCCAGGAGCGCGCCGCCGGCGACCTGGACCCCTGACCGGCGCACGGCGGCGCGTGGAAAAGGGGCTGCGCCCCTGCGGCGCGAAGGGTAGAACCACCCTGATGACCACCACCCTGCGGCCGACCGAGCCGCTCCACGACGCCGCCGACGGAACGCGTTCACGCCGCTACCAGGTGTGCGTGAACAGCCGCCCCGTCGGCACCCTGCGCCTGGGCACCTCGCCCGCCTTCGGCGCGTCGCTGGCCGTGCTCCACGACCTGCGCGTCGACGAGGGGGAGCGCCGGCGCGGCCGGGCCACGGTCGCCGCGCTCGCCGCCGAGGAGGTGGCACGGAGCTGGGGCTGCCGCCGGATCTCCACGGCCGTCCCGGCCGACGCGGCGGCGGCCCTGCGGCTGTTCGAGGCGCTCGGCTACACCCGGCTCAACCGCGGCATGCGCAAACGGCTCGGCGACACCCCGCCCGAGCTGCCCGCCGGCAGCCGCGCCCGGCCCATGACCCGGGACGAGTACGAGCGGTGGAACCCCCGCACCCGGGAGCGGTACGCGCGGGACTGGGCCGCCCGGGGCGTGCCCGAGGAGTCGGCCCGTACCAAGTCCCGGCACGACCACGACACACTGCTGCCGCACGGCCCGGACACCGAGAACACGCTGCTCAGCGTGGTGGACCACGACGGCGAACCGGTCGGTGTCCTCTGGGTGGCGCTGCGCCCGGACGACGCGTTCGTCTACAAGGTCGAGGTGGACGAGCCCTACCGGGGCCGGGGGCACGGGCGCACCCTGATGCGGCTCGCGGAGGCCCAGGCGATCACCGCGGGCCGCGGCGTGCTCGGACTCAGCGTGTTCGCCGGCAACACCCCGGCGGAGCGGCTCTACGAGTCACTCGGCTACGAGACGACCCTCGTCGGCTTCCACAAGCCGCTGCTCTAGGTGTGTTGTCCCGGCAGGTTGGTGACGCGGCTGGGTGGGTGGCCGTGGATGCCGGTGTGGGGTCGGTGGTAGTTGTACCGGTCCGGCCAGTCGGGAAACGCGGCCTGTCGTTCGCGGTCTGAGGTGTAGGGCCGGATGTGGGCCCACTCTTCGAGCAGGGTGCGGTGGAAGCGTTCGGCCTTGCCGTTGGTCTGCGGTCGCCACGGTTGGGTCCGGCGCGGCCGGATTCCCGGGTTCTGGCAGGTGTCGCGGCAGGTGTTTGTCGTGTGGGCCCAGGCGTTGTCGGTCAGCGCCCGCTCGACGGTGATGCCCCGGGCGGCGAACCAGGCGGTGGCCCGGATGAGGAAGGCGGCGCAGGTGGCGGCCTTCTCGTCGGGGGGGATCTTCGGTGTGAGCGAGCCGGGAGTGATCGTCCAGGGCGGTGTGGAGGCAGGCGGGACCGGTGCCGGTGCGGTTCTTGCGGCCGGCTGCGCGGCCGAGGACCTTGTGACCGCCGCCGTCGGGGATGCGGCCGAGTTTCTTGACGTCGATGTGGACGGGTTCGCCCGGGCGGGCGTGTTCGTGGCGGCGGACGGGCTCGCCTGTGGCCCGGTCCGGCGTGGCCGGGGCGGGCAGGTTGTGACGGACGGGATGCGGTGGGCCGTCGACGGCGCGATACCGCACCGGGCGGCCGGCCGGACGGGGCCGATGCGGTGCTCGCGCCGCAGGCGCACCGCCTGCTGTTCGGCCGTGTCGGGCGTCCGGCGCGGGCTGTGGTGGGGGCGGCTGGAGCGGTCGCGCATCCCGGCCTCGCCGGCCTGCCGGCAGCGACTGGCCCAGCGGGCTGCGGTGGTGTGGCTGACCTGGAAGCGTTCCGCGGCCCGCCGCAGCGGCCGGCCGTCGTCCACGACGCACCGGGCCGGGCGAAGCCGCCCGGTCGGAGTCAGCGGGGCGTTGCGGTGGGACACGAGGGCCTCCTGCGGTCGGGTGCAGATGTCGCAATCCACACCGAACCCAAGAAGGCCCTCACCCGTTCAAGCACCCAGCACGCGTGTCACCAACGTCCCGGGACAACACACCTAGCCGCCGGGCGAACCGCTCTCCGGACGCCCGGCCGCACTATCCCTCCAGCAGCCGGTCGGCGATCTCCTCGATCCGCTCGCGCAGCCCCTCCTGGCTCTTGCCGCCGTCGAGCCGCTGCCCGTCGATGACGTACGTCGGGGTCCCCGTCACGCCGATCGCCCTGCCCTCGGCCTCGTCGGCGTCGACGGCCAGGATGTGCCGGCCGTCGATCAGGGCCGTGTCGAACTCCTCGGCATCCAGCCCCAGTTCCCGGGCCACGTCGACCAGGAGGGCCTCGCCCGCGCGGTCCAGCTCCCCGCACCGGGCCAGCACGGCCTCGACGTACGGCCAGCCCCGCCCCTGCGCGGCGGCCTCCTCGGCGGCCTGCGCGGCGGCGAAGGCGTGCTTGTGCTTGGCCAGCGGGAAATGCCGCAGCCGCAGCTCCAGCCGGTCGCCGTAGCGGGCACGCAGGGCGCGCAGGTCGTCCAGGGCGGTACGGCAGTCCGGGCACTGGAGCTCGCACCACACGTCGAGCACGGGCGGGGCGGGGCGTACGGGGGAGGAATCGCTCATGGGACCAGTCTCCCAGCCCCGCCCGTGCCCGCCCAATCCCGGCCGCCGGGTCCCCCACCCCACCGGGACCTGAGGAGGAGCCGACCCCGAGCCGACCCGGAGATGCCCCTGATGTCGGGCCGGAGCATGGCCGCGCCGGGCGGGGACGGTGCAGGATGGAAGGGACGAAGACGCACGCTGCCCGACCGCGCCCAGCCCTGGAGGACCGGATGATTGCCGAGACCGTCTGTTCCGCCGTGTCCGCGGCCGGCCTTGGCATCGCGGCGGTCACCGCGTACCGCAGGCGCTTCCTGGCGGCGGTCCGCATCGCCGCCTACGCGCTGATCCCGGTCGCCCTGGTGATGACCGGCGTCGTCGACTGGGTGGCCGACACCGCCTTCTCCCCGACGGCCTGGGCCGGCTTCGCCCTGCTCGGCGTGGCCTGGTTGCTGTTCATGGTCACCCGCGCCGTGGAGCGCCGCCGCGGCGGCACCCGCAAGGAGCGCAGGCAGGCCCGCGCGGCGGCCCGGCGGGACGCCGTGGCCCCGGGGGCCTCGGCCCCCTCACTGGGCGGTGGCACCGCCCCGCGCCCGGCGTCGGCCCGTCCCGCCGGCGAACCCAAGGCGGGCACCGGGGACGACGACTTCAGCGACATCGAGGCCATCCTGAAGAAGCACGGCATATGAAACGCGTGTGACAGCCCGCGCGAGGGGACTGCGACCGCCCCGCTGAAACGACACAGTGAGCGGGGGAAGCGGCCGGAAACGATCACAACCCGAACCGAAGATCATCGATACCGGCGAACACAGGTGCCTCGCGGGCGTGTTGATCGCATCGGGCTCTGAACTGCGCCATCATCGCCGCGAGATGCTGGACACGACACAGCTGGACCACACAGAGAGCGATGCCGCGCCCAGGCCGCAAGAGCCCCGCGGATGTCTCTTCGCCCTTTCCCAGCCACCGCTGATGATCTTCCTTGCGGTGATCGGGTGTCTGCTGCTCATGGCTTCGCTGCACGACCTGCTGTTGCTGTGAGCCGTACCCGCGTTCCCCGGCGCCACCCGCCGGGGGCGCGAACACCCTCGGGTCCCGTCACCTCGCGCCTGCCTCCACCGGTCCCGCCACGCCCCCGTCCGCCCCACCGGACCGTCGCCGTCCCGTCCGCCCCACCGGCCCCCCCGGTCCCGCCACTCTCGCGCCCACCCGCCGGTCCGGTCACCTCGCGCCCGTTACCGCCCGTTACCTGTCGTTATGGCCCGCTCCCGCCCCGTCACCTCGGTCCCGCCAGCCCGGACCCGTTGGCCGGGGTCAGCCCGTCGCCTCCTTGCGCCGTGCCCGGTAGGCGGCCACGTGGAGCCGGTTGCCGCAGGTCCGGCTGTCGCAGTACCGCCGTGACCGGTTGCGCGAGAGATCGACGAAGGCACGCCGGCAGTCGGGCGCCTCGCAGCGCCGCAGCCGCTCCCGCTCCCCGGCGACCACGAAGAACGCCAGGGCCATCCCGCAGTCGGCCGCCAGATGGTCGGCGAGGGAGGCTCCGGGGGCGAAGTAGTGCACATGCCAGTCGTAGCCGTCATGGTCGGTGAGCCGGGGCGTGGTGCCCGCGGCGGCTACCAGCTCGTTGATCAGGCTCGCGGCGGCGCGGGTCTCGGTGGTGGCGAAGACGGTGGCGAACCGGCCGCGGATCGCTCGGACCGCCGAAAGGTCGGCCTCCGAGAGCACGCCGACATCACTGACCTCGTGGTTCTGCACGAAATCGTCGAGGGCGGCGACGTCCGGCAGCCCGTCCGGCGACGACTCGTCCTCCGGTGCGGTGTTCACCAGATCCACCACGGTGTCGAGGGCGCACCGGGTGTCGTGGGTGATCAGCACGTTTCGCTCCCTGGCCTGGAGACGGGCGGACGCCCGCCGATTGCTGGCCGATGGTAGTGGCATCCGCGCCCGGCGTCCGGCGCCGCGGCGTCCGGCCACCGCCGCCCACGCCCGGCGGTCGTCCCCGGCGCCCGTACAACGCCGCCGGCCCGCCGGTGGTTCCCGGCGGGCCGGGCACGACGCACACCGGCGCCGCCCCGCGGTGTGGTCCGCGGCGCGACGCCGGTCCGTTGTGCCGTTATGCGGTTGTCCCGGCCCGGTCCGTCACCCCGAGTCGACGGCGCCGGGCGGTCGGAGCGGCCTCGACCTAGCTTTCGGCCAGGATGTGCGACAGCTCCTGATCGAGGTCGAAGTGCCGGTGTTCCGTGCCGGGGGGCACGGCGGCGTCGGTGCGCTTCAGGAAGGACTCCAGGGCCCGCGCCGGGGCCTCGAGCAGTGCTTCGCCCTCCGGAGAGCTCAGGGCGATGCACACGACGCCCTGACCGTGGCTGCGCGACGGCCAGACACGGACGTCGCCGGTACCGGTGGGGCGGTGCAGCCCCTCGGCGAGGAGGTCGCGGGCGAACACCCACTCGACGGTCTCCTCGGCTCCGGTGTGGAAGGTGGCGTGCACGGCGTAGGGGTCGGCCGTGTCGTACCGCAGGCCTGCGGGGACAGGCAGTGAGGACTCGCTCGACACAACGAGGCGCAGGTGCAGCTCGCAGCTGACCGTGGTGTTCATAAGCGCCAGGGCCTTTCGCTCAGTGTGCGCTCGGGGATTCGCACGTCGGCCAAATCGACATGCCACCTACGGTGCCGTTGTAAACCCCTCTGAGTGTTTTGCGTGTCTTTACGTACCTCTTCCGGCCCAGGGTTCCGGGGCGGGCTGCGGCCATTCCGGTGACTCGTTTGGCTCCGGTAGGGTTTGGCCGTATGAGCACGGGGAGTAGTGATTCGGTCGAGGTGGCCGTGGTGGCGGACGGGACGGGCGCGGACACGGCGGAGGGCGAGCGGGGGCTCGGCTCGCGGGCGCCGGAATTCGTCAAGGCGCGGCGCATGCTGCACCTGAGCTGGCAGGTCGGCGTCTTCGTCGTCGGGCTCGCGGTCGTGGTGGCCGGCGTCATCATGCTGCCGCTGCCCGGGCCGGGCTGGGTGGTGATCTTCGGCGGCATGGCGATCTGGGCGACCGAGTTCGTCTGGGCGCAGCTCGTACTGCGCTGGACCAAGCGCAAGGTGACCGAGGCGGCACAGCGGGCACTCGACCCCAAGGTGCGGCGGCGCAACATCATCCTGACGGTGACCGGCCTCGTGATCATCGGGGCGATCGCCGGTTTCTACCTGTGGAAGTTCGGCCTCGTCATGCCGTGGAAGATCGAGGACCAGTGATCTGACCGGCGGCGCGGCGGCCCTGGGTCGCGGCCCTTCGCGGCTGGTCACGGGCACCCCCTGACATGCGGTAATGTTCTTCCCGCACCCGGGCGATTAGCTCAGTGGGAGAGCGCTTCGTTCACACCGAAGAGGTCACTGGTTCGAACCCAGTATCGCCCACCGGGATCTTCAGGCGGCCCGGCTCACGATCGTGAGCCGGGCCGCCTTGTCGTTGTGCCGACCACGCGTCGGCGTGGCCGGGCTTCATCCAACCGTGACCTTCCCGGCCGCCCGCATCGAGGAGTCCGGTGCTGTTCGAGGGGTCGATCACACCGCGTCCACCAGGGTTTTCGCTCCGTGTCCGGCGCGGGGGCCCGGTGCTGCGGGCGTCCGCGGCCGGCCGGGTCGCCCGGCAATTCCTGTCCGAATCATTGACGCGCCCCTGGGCCCTCCGTACCTTGTGCCAGCAAGCGCTTACTTGAAACGATTCATGGAACCACCATGGGGCGAACGCAACGTCGCGGGGAGGCTCATATGCAGCAGGGCGGGAATGCGCGGACCGGGATCGAGAGGCGCACGATCCTCAAAGCGGCGGGGGCCTCGCTGGCCGTCGCGGGGCTGGGCGCCACGGCCACCGCGTGCGGTGGCGGCAGCGGCTCGGCGGACGGCACGGTGACCATCCGCTACGCCTGGTGGGGCGGCGAGCCGCGGGCCATCGCCATCAAGAAGTCGATCGCGCTCTTCGAGAAGAAGTACCCGAAGATCAAGATCAAGCCGGAATTCACGGACTACGAGGCGTTCTGGGAGAAGTTCCAGACCCAGGCCTCCGGCGGGAATCCGCCGGACGTATTCCAGAATGCGGTCGCTTTCCTGCGCAAGTACGACAAGCGCGGTGTCCTGATGGACCTCAAGACGCAGGCGGACGCGGGCAATCTGAGCCTGGACAATTTCCGCAACGGCGTTCTGGCGGCCGGTCAGGCCGACGGGAAGCAGCTCGGTGTGCCGGTCGGCGCCAACACCATGTCGCTCGTCATCGACCTGAAGGCGTTCCGGAAGGCGGGCGTCCAGCCGGAGTTCGGCTGGACCTGGGACGAGTACTTCGAGGCGCTCCAGACCATCCAGGACAAGCTGAAGATCGCCGGGGACACCGGCTACTTCACCATCATGTACCTCTACGACCTGTACCTCCGGCAGAACGGCAAGGCGTTCTTCACCGACAGCGCTCTCGGCTTCACCGAGGACGACCTGACGCGGTGGTGGGAGGACGGCTACAAGCGCGTGAGGTCCGGGCTGGTCGCCGACCCGAAGAAGATCGAGCAGGTGAAGCCCAAGTCGGGCCTGTCGGCCGGGCTCGCCGCCTCCGAGTTCACCTGGGACAACTTCTCCATCCGCTACGAGGGCGAGGGCGAGTCCGACTACGGCCTCGCGCCCATCCCGACCACCGACGGCAAGGACACCGGCCAGTACCTCGGCTCGCTGATGCTCAGCGCCTTCACCGGCACCCAGCACCCCAAGGAGGTCGCGCAGTTCATCGACTTCATGGTCCACGACCCCGAGGTCGGCAAGATCATGGGCTACGACCGCGGCATCCTCGCCACCACCGAGCAGTACGAGGCGTACGCGCCCTCCGACGGCCCCGACAAGGGCGTCAAGGCGTACGAGGAGGAGGTCGCCGCCGCCGGAGTGCTCGGGAAGATCACCCCGCACCCGTCCGGCGCCGATGTCATCGAGGCGGCGTTCCTGCGCATCGGCGGGGAGGTCGCCCAGGGCAAGGCCAAGCCGGCCGACGCCGCCAGGACGCTGTTCAGCGAGGCCAAGGCCGCCTTCGCGGGCTGAGGGGACGTACCACCATGACGCTCGTCAAGGAAGCGCCCGCACCCCCGGCCGGGAAGCGGGCCGCCGCTCCCGCCGCCGGGCGGCGCGGGCGGCGCCGCGAGAACCTCGCCGGCTACCTCTTCATGTCGCCGTGGATCGCCGGGTTCGTGCTGCTCACGGCGGGGCCGATGATCGCGTCGCTGTACTACGCGTTCACCAGCTACAACCTGTTCACGCCGCCGAAGTGGGTGGGGCTGGACAACTTCACGACGATGTTCCAGGACCCGCGCTGGCAGAAGTCGGTCGAGGTCACCCTCAAGTACGTCGTCGTGGCCACCCCGCTGAAACTGCTGCTCGCGCTCGGCGTCGCCATGCTGCTCGCGCAGAAGCGGCGCGGGCAGGGGCTGTACCGGGCCGCGTTCTACCTGCCCTCGCTCATCGGGGCCAGCGTCTCCGTGGGCTTCGTGTGGCGGGCGCTGTTCTCGGACGACGCGATCGTCGACCGTTCGCAGAAGGTCTTCGGACTGGACGTGGGCGGCTGGATCGGCAACCCCGACTACGTCCTCTACGCCCTGGTCGCCCTGAGCATCTGGCAGTTCGGCGCGCCCATGGTCATCTTCCTGGCCGGCCTCAAGCAGGTCCCGCGCGAGCTGTACGAGGCGGCCGAGGTGGACGGCGCCGGACCGCTGCGCCGGTTCTGGAACATCACGCTGCCGATGATCTCCCCGGTGCTGTTCTTCAACGTGCTGCTGGAGTCCATCCACGCGTTCCAGGTGTTCGGCTCGGCCTACGTCGTCTCCGACACCCGGTGCGGACCGGCCGACGCCACCCTCGTCTACACCTGCTACCTCTACCAGAAGGGCTTCAAGGAGGCCCAGATGGGCTTCGCCTCCGCGATGGCCTGGACGCTGGTGATCGCGGTGGCGCTGGTGACGGCGGTGCTGTTCTGGTCGCAGAAGAAGTGGGTGCACTACGAGGAGGCCGCCAAGTGACCACCGCCACCAGCCCCGCGGTACGCACCGCCGGCGAACGGCGCCGTACCGGCTCGATCGCCTGGCACGTGGGCGCGCTCGTCGTCCTCGCGGTCGTCCTCTACCCCGTCGTCTGGGTGGTCGGCGCGGCGTTCAAGCCGAGCAAGGACATCATCGCCAGCCTCGACCTGCTGCCCGCCCGACCCGTCTGGGCCAACTTCTCCGGTCTCGCCGACGGCATCTCCGGCATCTCCGTCAGCAGCTTCTTCGTCAACTCGCTGCTGTACGCGGTGCTCGCCGTGGTCGGCGTGGTGCTGTCCGCCTCGCTCACGGCGTACGCCTTCGCCAAGATCCGGTTCGCCGGGCGGAACCTGCTGTTCACCCTCATGATCGGCACGCTGCTGCTGCCCTACCACGTCCTGCTCATCCCGCAGTACGTGATGTTCCGCAAGCTCGAACTGGTCGACACCCTGGTGCCGTTGGTGGCGGGCAAGTTCCTGGCGACGGAGGCGTTCTTCGTCTTCCTGATGGTGCAGTTCATGCGCGGGCTGCCGCGTGAGCTGGACGAGGCCGCCAAGCTCGACGGCTGCGGGCACCTGCGGACCTACTGGTCCATCGTGCTGCCGCTGTGCCGCCCCGCCCTCATCACCAGCGCCATCTTCACCTTCATCAACGCCTGGAACGACTTCATGGGGCCGTTGATCTACCTCAACACCCCCTCCAAGTACACCGTCTCCCTCGGCCTGATGATGTTCCGCGACCAGGAGGGCATCTCCAACTACGGCAGCATGATCGCGATGTCGCTGGTGGCGCTGGTCCCCGTCGTCGCCTTCTTCATGGCCTTCCAGCGCTATCTCATCGACGGCATGGCCACGTCCGGACTGAAGTGAGGCGGTCAGCATGGCTGAGGCACGTGTGAAGGCACGCCGGGAGTCCCCGTTCGGCGAACGGTTCTCCCTCTTCGCCGAGTGTCTGCTCACCGGTGTGTGGATCGCCGTGGCCTGCCTCGGCATCGTCACCGTCCCCGCGGCCTTCGCCGCCGGCGCCCGGCACCTGCGGCGCCGTACCGGGCACGAGGGCGGCGGCGTGCGGGAGTTCGCCGCCGACTTCGGGGCGGCCGTGCGCCGCGGCTGGCTGGCCGGGCTGGCCGGCTGGGCCGTGGCCGGCGCGGTCTGGACCGACGTCCAGGCCGCGCGGGCGGGGCTGCCCGGCGGGCCGGTCGCCGGGGCGGTCGGCCTCTTCGCGCTCATCGCGCTGACGGTGGCCGGGCTGCGCGCGGCGGCGGTGTGGACGCCCGGCGCGTCCTGGCGCGCGCTGCTGGCCGCCGCCGTCCGCCGCACCCTGGGGGACCCCGCCGGGTCCCTGCTGATCGTCTGCGGACTCGCGGTCGTCGCCGGGTCCGCCTGGCTCCTGCCGCCGCTGGCGGTCCCGGTCCTCGGGGCCGTCGCGGCGGCCGCGGTCGCCGTGGAGGAGCGGCACACCGGCCGCGGCTGAGACCCCTCTTCCCGGGGCCGGCGCCCGTGACCGGCGCCGCCCCTCTCTCTGTCATGCCCCTGATCACTCCAGCATCCGTACGCGGAAAGGAAAGGCCATGTCCCCCATCCCCCGCAGGTCCCTGCTCAAGGCCGCCGCCGTGGCCGGCGCCGCCGCCCAGTTCAGCTGGGCGCTGGGCGCGAAGAACGCCCAGGCCGCGCCCGCCGCCGACACCGCCGCCGACGCCCCCGTCACCCTCGACTGGCTGGAGGACGGCGGCCTCGGCGCCGCCCCCGGCTCCACCGTCGGCGTCCCCTGGCCCAAGGGCGCCCTCCAGGAGGACCAGACCTTCGCCGTCACCGACGCCGGCGGCACCGCCGTACCCGTCCAGACCTGGCCGCTGGCGTACTGGCCGGACGGCTCCCTGAAGTGGACGGCGCACGCGGTCGCCACCGGCTCCGGCCGGCTCACCCTCACCACCGGGACGCCCGCCGTGCCCGAGCGGAAGGTCACCGTCACCCGGCGCGGCGGGGGAGTCGACATAGCGACCGGCGTCATCACCGCGCGCATCGGCACCTCCGGCACCACCCTGATCAAGTCCGTCACCAGAGGCGCCACCGAGATCGCCCGGAACGGCCGGCTGGTCCTGCTCCGCCAGCCCGAGATCGAGGACGGCGACCAGGGCACCGTCAAGCACGAGCGCTTCGACGGCGCGATCAGCGAGGTGACGATCGAACAGCAGGGCCCGGTCCGCGCCGTCGTCCGCGTCGACGGCAAGCACCGCAAGGGCAGCCGCGGCTGGCTCCCCTTCTCCGTCCGCCTCTACTTCTACGCGGGCGCCGACTCCTTCCGCATGGTGCACACCATCACCTTCGACGGCACCCAGGAACCCGGAAAGACCTCCGGCGACTTCATCCGCGGTCTCGGCGTCCGCCTCACCGTGCCGATGCGCGACGCCTCCTACGACCGTCACATCCGCATCGGCGGTGAGGGCACCGGCCTGCTCCGCGAGGCCGTCAAGGGCATCACCGGACTGCGCCGCGACCCGGGGGCGGCCGTACAGGCGGCGCAGTACGCGGGGGAGAAGCTGCCCGACCCCGCCACCTGGGACCAGCGTGTCACCAGCCGCCTCCAGTACATCCCCGAGTGGGGCGACTACACCCTCTCCCAGCTCTCCGCCGACGGCTTCACCGTGCGCAAGCGCACCACGAAGGGCCACGGCTGGATCGCCGCCGGCGGCGGACGCCGCGCCTCCGGTTTCGGCTATGTCGGCGGCGTGAGCGGCGGCCTCTCCTTCGGCCTGCGCGACTTCTGGGAGAAGTACCCCGCCCAGCTCGACATCCGCGACGCGCAGACCGACGAGGCCGAGGTCACCCTCTGGCTCTGGTCCCCCGAGGCCCAGCCCATGGACCTGCGCTTCTACCACGACGGTATGGACCAGGACACCTACGCCGAACAGCTGGAGGGCCTCAACATCACCTACGAGGACTACGAGCCCGGGTTCGGCACCCCCTACGGCATCGCCCGCACCTCCGAGCTGCTGTTCTGGGCCAACGCCGCCACCCCCGCCCCCGAGACCCTCGCCCGGCAGGCCGAGGCCGTCCGCGTCCTGCCGCAGCTCGCCGCCCCGCCCGCCCAGCTCATCAAGGCGGGCGTCTTCGGCAAGGGCCTCTACGCCGAACCCGACCGCTCCACCCCCGCCAAGGCGAAGATCGAGGACCACCTCGACTTCCTCTTCACCTACTACAAGGACCAGGTGGAGCAGCGCCGCTGGTACGGCTTCTGGGACTACGGCGACATCATGCACACCTACGACAGCGTCCGGCACCAGTGGCGCTACGACGTCGGCGGCTACGCCTGGGACAACTCCGAACTCTCGCCCGACCTCTGGCTCTGGTACGCCTACCTGCGCTCCGGCCGCGCCGACATCTTCCGCTTCGCCGAGGCGATGACCCGGCACACCGGCGAGGTCGACGTCTACCACCTCGGCAAGTGGGCCGGCCTCGGCACCCGGCACGGCGTCCAGCACTATGCCGACAGCGCCAAGCAGCAGCGCATCGCCAACACCACCTACCGCCGCTTCTACTACTTCCTCACCGCCGACGAACGCGTCGGCGACCTCATGCACGCCAACGTCGACTCCGACGAGACCTTCCTCGTCCTCGACCCCAACCGCAAGGTCCGCACCGACCCCTACACCCCCGACCGGCACGCCCTGTCCATCGGCTTCGGCACCGACTGGAGCGGCCTGGTGTCCGCCTGGCTCACCGAGTGGGAACGCAAGGGCCCCAAGTGGGAGAAGGCCAAGGCCCGGGTGATCTCCACCATGAAGGGCATCGCCGCCCAGCCCAACGGCTTCGTCCAGGGCAGCGGCCTGTACGACCTCGACACCGGCGAGTTCGCCGTCGCCGAGCGGCCGGTGGTCGGCGTCTCCCACCTGTCCGCCGTCTTCGGCCTCAACGAACTGTGCGCCGAACTGATCGACCTGGTCGACCTCCCGGAGTTCAACGAGGCGTACTACGACTACTGCCGCTACTTCAACGCCTCCAAGACCGAACAGGCCGCCCGCTACGGCGCCCACTTCGGCTCCCTGATCCTCTTCCAGGGCCACTCCCGCCTCGACGCCTACGCCGCCGTACGGACCGGCGACGCCAAGCTCGCCGCCCGCGCCTGGCAGAAGTTCTACGACTCCGACGGCTACAAGGAGTCGGCCCCCTGGACGACGGAGAAGATCACCGGCCCGATGGCGCTGGTGCCCGGCACCGAGGCGAGCTGGGTCTCCACCAACGACACCGCCCTCTACGGCCTCGCCGCCATCGAGAACCTCGCCCTGGTGGGCGACCGCATGCCGTGACCGGCGCCCGCGCGGGCAGGCTGGGGGCGTGGACTGGAACCATTACCGCTTCCGCAGCCGCTGGGCGCTGCCCGCCCCCGTCACCGACGTCTACCGCGCCCTGGAACGGATCGAGGACTACCCCCGCTGGTGGCCCCAGGTCCGCGAGGTCGTCCGCCTCGACGCCGCCACCGGCACCGCCCGCATCCGCGCCCTCCTCCCGTACGACCTCACCCAGACCCTGCGGGAGGAGCGGCGCGATCCGGCCGCCGGCGTCCTGGAGGTCTCGCTGACCGGCGACATCGAGGGCTGGGCACGCTGGACGGTCACCCCCGAGGCCACCGGCGCCCTCGCCCGCTATGACCAGGAGGTCGACGTCCGCAAGCCGCTGCTGCGCCGGCTCGCCGTGCCCGGCCGGGCGTTCTTCCGCGCCAACCACACGCTGATGATGCGGGCCGGGCGGCGCGGACTGGCCACGCACCTGGGAGCGGTTTGAAGGAAGCCCGCCCGGACCTGTATGGTTCAGTGCGTTCCCGGGCGATTAGCTCAGTGGGAGAGCGCTTCGTTCACACCGAAGAGGTCACTGGTTCGAACCCAGTATCGCCCACCGGGAGAGCCGGTCCGCCGCATGGCGGACCGGCTTTTTTCTGCCCGCACCTCGGTCAGGCCGCCGCCCGCACCTCCGGCCGCAGGGGCCAGGCCGGGTCCACCGCCTCCTCCGTGCCGCTGGGCGCGAACCACGTCTCCAGGCCCCGTGCCTGTGCCGCGTGCCACACCGCCTGCAAGGCGTGCAGCTCCGCCGGGGAGAGCCGCTCCAGCCGCCCCGCGAACCGGCGCCCCACCGCCCGGACCACCTCAAGCGCCGCCTGCGCCCCGGCCGCCGCGTCGGGCGTCTCGTCCAGCGGGACGCCGTAGTGCGCGCACAGGTCGGGCAGGGTCCGGCGGCCCTTGCGGGAGCGGTCCAGATGCCGGTCGAGGACCGGCGGATCGAGGACGTACAGCGGCGTCCGCTCCAGCCAGCGACCCAGCGACGAGGCCCGGTGCCGCCGCAACTCCCGGTCCAGCAGCGTCAGATCGAACGGCGCGTCCATCACGACCAGCGGCCGCCCGGCCCGCGCCTGCTCCGCCAGCGTCTCCGCCGTCTCGTACATCACCGGGGCGGGCCAGCGCCCGCTGCGGTGCAGATGCTCCTCCGTCAGCCCGAGCGCCGCGGTCGCCGCCGCGGGCACCGGCACCCCCGGGTCCACCAGCCAGCGGCTGACCCGTGGCCGGATGCCCGGGGCGTCCTGCACGACGACGGCCGCCGACACGATCCGGTCGGTCTCGACGTCGGTGCCCGTGGTCTCCGTGGCGAACGCGGCCAGGGGCCCTTCGTACCAGCACGCCATACCACCACAACCCCTCGATCACCCTCGGCAGTTGGCATCCCGCCCGCTGCCCGTTCCGGTGATACCCGGCCTTTTCGCCCCGTACGCCGGAAGGGCCGCGCCGTACGGCGGCGGGCACCCGCCGGGGAACGGTTTCGCGGGGGACCCGGCCGGGTCGGTACGATCGGCCCCATGCGTGCGCTCCGGTATGGCGCCGCGACCCACTTCAGTCAGGAGAGACCGGTGTCAGACGTCCGTGTGATCATCCAGCGCGATTCCGAGCGGGAAGAACGCGTGGTGACGACGGGCACCACGGCGGCCGACCTCTTCGCCGGCGAGCGCTCGATCGTGGCCGCCCGGGTGGACGGCGAGCTGAAGGACCTCACCTACGAGGTCAAGGACGGCGAGGCCGTCGAGGGCGTCGAGATCTCCTCCGAGGACGGCCTGAACATCCTGCGGCACTCCACCGCGCACGTCATGGCGCAGGCCGTGCAGGAGCTGTTCCCCGAGGCCAAGCTGGGCATCGGCCCGCCCATCCGGGACGGCTTCTACTACGACTTCGACGTCAAGGAGCCCTTCACCCCCGAGGACCTCAAGCGCGTCGAGAAGAAGATGCAGGAGATCCAGAAGCGGGGCCAGCGCTTCTCCCGCCGGGTCACCAGCGACGACGCAGCCCGCGAGGAGCTGGCGGACGAGCCGTACAAGCTGGAGCTGATCGGCCTCAAGGGCAACGCCGCGCAGGCCGCCGACGGCGCCGACGCCGAGGTCGGCGGCGGCGAGCTGACCATCTACGACAACCTCGACGCCAAGACCGGCGAGCTGTGCTGGAAGGATCTCTGCCGCGGCCCGCACCTGCCGACCACACGGAACATCCCGGCGTTCAAGCTGATGCGCTCCGCCGCCGCCTACTGGCGTGGCAGCGAGAAGAACCCCCAGCTCCAGCGCATCTACGGCACCGCATGGCCGTCCAAGGACGAGCTGAAGGCCCACCTGGACTTCCTCGCCGAGGCCGAGAAGCGCGACCACCGCAAGCTCGGCGCCGAGCTGGACCTGTTCTCCTTCCCCGACGAGCTGGGCCCCGGCCTCGCGGTCTTCCACCCCAGGGGCGGTGTGATCCGCAAGGTCATGGAGGACTACTCGCGCCGCCGGCACGAGGTGTCCGGCTACGAGTTCGTGAACACCCCGCACATCTCGAAGGAGCACCTCTTCGAGATCTCCGGGCACCTGCCGCACTACGCGGAAGGCATGTTCCCGCCCATCCAGTTCGACGAGCAGAACTACCGCCTCAAGGCGATGAACTGCCCGATGCACAACCTGATCTTCAAGTCGCGCGGCCGTTCCTACCGTGAGCTGCCCCTGCGCCTCTTCGAGTTCGGGACCGTGTACCGGTACGAGAAGTCGGGCGTCGTACACGGACTGACCCGCTCGCGCGGCTTCACCCAGGACGACTCGCACATCTACTGCACCACCGAGCAGATGCCCGAGGAGCTGGACACGCTCCTCACCTTCGTCCTGGACCTGCTGCGGGACTACGGCCTGACCGAGTTCGAGCTGGAGCTGTCCACCCGCGACGACTCCGACAAGTTCATCGGCTCCGACGAGGACTGGGAGGAAGCCACCGAGGCGCTCCGCCAGGCCGCCGAGAAGCAGAACCTCCCGCTGGTCCCGGACCCGGGCGGCGCCGCCTACTACGGACCGAAGATCTCCGTCCAGGCCAAGGACGCCATCGGCCGCTCCTGGCAGATGTCGACCATCCAGGTCGACTTCAACCAGCCCAAGCGGTTCAACCTGGAGTACACCGCCGCCGACGGCTCCCGCCGCCAGCCCGTCATGATCCACCGGGCGCTGTTCGGCTCCATCGAGCGGTTCTTCGGCGTCCTCCTGGAGCACTACGCCGGAGCCTTCCCGGCCTGGCTGGCGCCCGTCCAGGCACTGGGCATCCCGATCGGCGACGCCCACGTGTCCTACCTCCAGGAGTTCGCGGAGAAGGCGCGGGCGGCGGGGCTGCGGGTCGAGGTCGACTCCTCCTCCGACCGGATGCAGAAGAAGATCCGCAACGCCCAGAAGCAGAAGGTCCCGTTCATGGTCATCGCCGGTGACGAGGACATGGCCAACGGGGCCGTCTCCTTCCGCTACCGCGACGGCTCCCAGGAGAACGGCATCCCCGTCGACGAGGCCATCGCCAAGATCGCCAAGGTCGTCGAGGAGCGCGCGCAGGTCTGACCCGCCGTACCGCGAAGGCCCCCGGGCGACCCCGGGGGCCTTTCCCGTCCCCCGGGCCCGACGCCATATGCTGCACGCATGACGAGTGAGCCGGAGCAGCAGTGGGGAGTGGGGACGCGGGACGCGTTCCAGCGCCTGTGGACGCCCCATCGGATGGCGTACATCCAGGGGGAGAACAAGCCGAGCGGCCCGGGCGCCGACGACGGCTGTCCCTTCTGCTCGATCCCGGCAAAATCGGACGAGGACGGGCTGATCGTCCGCCGCGGTGAACTGGTCTACGCGGTGCTCAACCTCTACCCGTACACCGGTGGCCACCTGATGGCCGTGCCCTACCGGCACATCGCCGACTACACCGAGCTGACGGACGCGGAGACCGCCGAGCTGGCCGAGCTGACCAAGCAGGCGATGACGGCCCTGCGCACCGCGTCCGGCGCGCACGGCTTCAACATCGGCATGAACCAGGGCGCGGTCGCCGGCGCGGGCATCGCCGCCCACCTGCACCAGCACGTCGTGCCCCGCTGGGGCGGCGACACCAACTTCATGCCGGTGGTCGGCCACACCAAGGTGCTGCCGCAGCTCCTCGGGGACACCCGGAAGATGCTGGCGGAGGCGTGGCCGACGCCGACGGCCTGACGGCCGCCCCTACGCGTTGTACGTGTCGGCCTTCCCCGGCGTCGGGTCCTGGACCGCGCCGCTGAGGAACGCCGACCGGGCGCCGAACTTCTCGGTGTTCACGCCGTTCTCCTCCAGCACCTTGATCGCCGCCCGGTGCACCACCCGCAGCACGGGCGTCGCCGCCCGCAGCGCGTCGTCCGCCATGAAGCGGTGCCGCCAGGGCTGGTCGGCCCAGGCGTGCCGCAGGCCGAACGGCTCTGGCAGGGAGATGGTGCCGCCCAGCCAGTTCAGCGCCGGCGTGTACCAGGTGAACGGGGCGCGGACGGCGAGCCGGACCACTTCCTGCGTGTTGACCAGCGGAAGCATCACCTTGCGGCTCTCCCACGGCTTGAACGCCTTGGTGACCGTCTTGGAGGGCGCCGAGGGCCCGCCCATGAACAGCCCGTTCACCGGGCCCAGCGCGTGGCCGGTGACCTCGATGCGCAGGGTGGAGTGCAGCACCGTCACCGTGATCAGCATGGTGATGACCAGCTGCCCGTCCCACAGCACCCACTGCACGCCCAGGTAGTGCCGGTCGCCGGCGCCGAACTGCTGCTTGTTGCAGATCTCCTGCACCGCGTGCGGCTTGACCTGGTACGCCTCGACGTCCGCGCCCTCCGGGCGGGACACCGCCGTCGCGCCCTCCACGATCGGGGTGACGATCCAGTGCCGTATCGACGGTTTGGTGAAGCCCCCGGTGTTCAGCGGGCCGCGCTCCAGCAGGCTGAGCTGGTCGTGGATGGCGCGTACGACGTCCCAGCTCCGGAACGGATGGATCTCCCGGGCGGGATCGGCGGGGAGCAGCTCCTCGGCCAGCTGCCAGCTGCCCCAGCGGGTGCCCATGCCGAGTATGCCCTTGGGGCCGGCGTAGAAGACCGAGTTGGACTGCTGCTCGGCGCCGAGCCGGGCCAGGGACTGGCGGAGCTGTTCGGCGGCGGTCTCGTCGGGATTGCTCGGCACCGCCTCAGGAACCTTGGCGCCGACACTGGCCCCCTTGACCAGGCTGCCCCAGCTCGCGCTGAGGTCCTTCGCCGTACCCTCGCAGATCCGCTTGGCCCAGAACCAGCCGACCACCGGCATGACCGCCGCCAGCCGGCCGTACCAGCCCCAGAAGCCCCCGAACGGCATCTTGAGCACGAAGAGCACCGCCAGCGCGCCCACCGCCACGAGCACCGCCGTGCCGAGGGCGCCGGCCTGCTTGTTCTCCGACTTGGCGACCGTGCCGCGGATCAGGAAGCCGAGCAGCCAGACCAGCAGGCCGGGCAGGAAGAGCAGCCCGCACACCGCCATCACGAAGGTCAGTTTCCGGTCGCGCTCCTTGCGGATGCGGTTCGCGGCCAGGCAGTGCTCCACGACGACCTGCGGCTCGATGCCGAAGGACTGGATGAGGGGCTTGCGGCCGGCGCCCAGCATGCGGCCCACCACCGCCTGGGCGAACGCCTCACCGAGATTGGGCCGGAAGATCTTCGCCCAGGAGCGGCCCGGGTTGACGGTCGTCTGGTGCCACTCGTTGTCGGCCTTCTTGATCTCCTCCACCGGGCTGTCCCGGTAGGCCGCCGACGCCAGCGCCAGCGTGGCCGTCTGGCTCGCGTCCCCCGCCCGGGGCACCTGAGGCCCGAAGAAGTCCGCGTAACCGCCGTCGGTCATTCCCGCCCCCAGATCGAAGCCGCTCTCGCTCAAGCGGCTTTCCCGACTTCCGTGCTCCGCACACCTGTTGATCAGGTCGTCAGCGTAACTCCCGGTGCCCTCCCGTGTCGGCGGACGGCCGGAAGCCACCCGCCGGCGAGGAGGGCGGCGCCCGGCCAGCGGACCGCCGGAGTGCGCCCGGCGCTGATCACGCGCCCTCGTGCGCCGCCTCCCGGACCCGCTGCGCCACCTGCGGCGGCATCGGCTCGTGCCGCGCGTAGCGGCGGTCGAACCGGGCCGTGCCGTGCGACAGGGACCGCAGGTCCACGGCGTACCGGCCGATCTCGATCTCCGGCACCTCGGCCCGCACCAGGGTGCGTCCGCCCGGGGCCTGCTCGGTGCCGAGCACCCGGCCGCGCCGCCCGGACAGATCGCTCATCACCGCGCCCACGTAGTCGTCGCCGACCAGCACGCTGACCTCGGCCACCGGCTCCAGCAGACGGATCGCCGCGCCGGCGGCGGCCTCCCGCAGCGCCAGCGCGCCGGCCGTCTGGAAGGCGGCGTCGGAGGAGTCCACCGAGTGCGCCTTGCCGTCCCGCAGGGTGACCCGCACGTCGATCAGCGGATGGCCCGCGGCGACGCCCTTGGCGGCCTGCGCGCGCACGCCCTTCTCGACGGACGGGACGAACTGCCGGGGCACCGCGCCGCCGACCACCTCGTCCACGAACTCGATGCCCGAGCCGCCCGGCAGCGGCTCCACCTCGATCTCGCAGATCGCGTACTGCCCGTGTCCGCCGGACTGCTTGACGTGCCGCCCGCGCCCGGCCGCCTTCCGCCCGAACGTCTCCCGCAGCGACACCCGGTGCGGTACGACGTCGACCTGGACGCCGTAACGGCCGCGCAGCCGCTCCAGGGCGACGTCGGCGTGCGCCTCGCCCAGACACCACAGGACCACCTGGTGGGTCTCCGGGTTCTGCTCCAGGCGCGTCGTCGGGTCCTCGGCGACGAGCCGGGCGAGCCCCTGGGAGAGCCTGTCCTCGTCGGCTTTGCCGTGCGCCCTGATGGCGAGCGGCAGCAGTGGTTCGGGCATCGCCCACGGCTCCATGAGCAGCGGATCGTCCTTCGAGGAGAGCGTGTCCCCGGTCTCCGCGCGGGTCAGCCTCGCCACGCACGCGAGGTCGCCGGCGACGACGTGCGACACCGGGCGCTGCTGCTTGCCGAAGGGGGTGGAGAGGGCGCCGACGCGCTCGTCGACGTCGTGGTCCTCGTGTCCGCGGCCGGCCGGACCGTGCCCGGAGACGTGCACCGCCTGGTCGGCGCGCAGGGTGCCGGAGAAGACCCGGACCAGCGAGATCCGGCCGACGTACGGGTCCGAGGAGGTCTTGACGACCTCGGCGGCCAGGGACGCGTCGGGGTCGCACGGCGGCAGCTCGCGCGGCCGGCCGTAGGGGGTGGTGACACGGGGCGCCGCCCGCTCCAGCGGCGTCGGGAAACCCCGGGTGATCAGCTCCAGCAGCTCCACCGTGCCGAGGCCCTGCCGGGCGCCCTCGGCGGCGGGCGCGGCGGCCAGCACCGGGAAGAAGGAACCGCGCGCCACGGCCCGTTCCAGATCCTCGATCAGCGTCTTGACGTCGACCGGCTCCCCGGCGAGGTAGCGGTCCATGAGGGTCTCGTCCTCGCTCTCCGCGATGACGCCCTCGATCAGCCGGCCGCGGGCCTCCTCGATCAGCGGGAGCCGGGCGGCGTCCGGCGCGGACTCCACGCGCTCACCGGACGCGTAGTCGAACAGCTTCTGGGTGAGCAGCCCGATCAGCCCGGTCACGGGCGCGTGCCCGTCGGGGCGGCGCGGGCCGCGCAGCGGCAGGTACAGCGGCAGTACGGCGTCGGGGTCGCCGGCGCCGAACGCCTCCGCGCAGGCCCGGGTCGTCTCCTCGAAGCCGGCCCGCGCGGCCTCCAGATGCGTGATCACGATCGCGCGGGGCATGCCGACGGCCGCGCACTCCTCCCACACCACGCGGGTCGAGCCGTCCACGCCGTCCGCGGCGGAGACGACGAAGAGGGCCGCGTCCGCCGCGCGCAGACCGGCCCGCAGCTCCCCGACGAAGTCGGCGTACCCGGGGGTGTCGAGGAGGTTGACCTTGATGCCGTCCCAGGTGACGGGGACGAGCGAGAGCTGTACGGAGCGCCGCCTGCGCTGCTCGATCTCGTCGTAGTCCGAGACACAGCCGCCGTCCTCCACGCGGCCGGCCCGGTTCAGCGCTCCCGCGGTCAGCGCGAGGGCCTCCACGAGTGTCGTCTTGCCCGATCCGGAGGAGCCGACCAGCACCACGTTCCGTACGGACGCGGGGTGGTCGGCCGCCTGCGCCCGGCCGGCGGCTCCGGGGTGGGTGTGCGCCTTGTCGCCCATGACTTGCCTCCCGTGCGCGGTGAGGTCACCGGGGGCGCGGACACGCGTCGGCCGCGTGCGAGCGGCTCCTGCGACGCCCGCGGTCCTTCGAGCTTTCCACTCCCGTCACGCCGCGTCCATACGGAAGGACCCGGCGCCCGCGCCGGCCGTCCCCGTACGGTGGGGCGGGTGCCCGGCCGTCGCCCACGCGCGCGCGTGACTACGATGGGCCAGCCGGTGGCCAGCAGGGGCCGCGCGGCGACACCGACCGTCGGGAAGGCCATGCTGAACAAGTACGCGCGTGCATTCTTCACGCGTGTCCTCACACCGTTCGCCGCGTTTCTCATCCGCCGCGGGGTCAGCCCCGACACGGTCACGCTGATCGGGACCGCGGGCGTGGTCGCGGGGGCGCTGGTCTTCTACCCCAGGGGCGAGTTCTTCTGGGGCACGGTGGTGATCACCCTCTTCGTCTTCTCCGACCTGGTCGACGGCAACATGGCCCGCCAGCTCGGCCGCTCCAGCCGCTGGGGCGCCTTCCTGGACTCCACCCTGGACCGGGTCGCCGACGGAGCGATCTTCGGCGGCTTCGCCCTCTGGTACGCGGGCAGCGGGAACGACAACGTGCTGTGCGCGGTGTCGATCTTCTGCCTGGCCAGCGGTCAGGTGGTGTCGTACACCAAGGCGCGCGGCGAGTCGATCGGCCTGCCCGTCGCCGTCAACGGCCTGGTCGAGCGCGCCGAGCGGCTGGTCGTCTCACTGGTCGCGGCCGGCTTCGCGGGGCTGCACAAGTTCGGCGTACCGGGCATCCAGTACCTGCTGCCCGTCGCCCTGTGGATCGTCGCCGTCGGCAGCCTGGTCACGCTCGTCCAGCGCGTCGTCACGGTCCGCCGGGAGTCCGCCGAGGCGGAGGCCGCGGCCGACCGGGAGGCCCGGGGGAGCGAGGCGGCCAAGTGAGCGCCCGGGAACGGCTGGCCGACGCGCTCTACGGCGCCGGCTGGAGCACCGTGAAGAAGCTGCCCGAGCCGGTCGCGGCACGCCTCGGCCGCACCGTCGCGGACCTCGCCTGGAAGCGGCGCGGCGAGGGCGTGCTGCGGCTGGAGCGCAACCTCGCGCGCGTGGTGCCGGGCGCGAGCCCCGAGCGGCTCGCCGCGCTCTCCCGCGCGGGGATGCGGTCCTACCTGCGGTACTGGATGGAGTCGTTCCGGCTGCCCGCGTGGAGCCCGGAGCGGATCGCCGACGGCGTCGACGTCGAGAACCTGCACCACCTCACCGCGGGCCTGGACGCGGGCAAGGGCGTCATCCTCGCCCTGCCGCACCTCGCCAACTGGGACCTCGCCGGCGCCTGGGTCACCACCCGCCTCGGCATCCCCTTCACGACGGTCGCCGAACGTCTGAAGCCGGAGAGCCTCTACGACCGTTTCGTCGCCTACCGTGAGGGCCTCGGCATGGAGGTGCTGCCGCACACCGGCGGCACCGCCTTCGGCGCGCTCGCCCGGCGGCTGCGCGCGGGCGGCCTGGTCTGCCTGGTCGCCGACCGCGACCTGTCCGCCTCCGGCATCGAGGTCGACTTCTTCGGCGAGCCGGCCCGGATGCCCGGCGGCCCGGCGCTGCTCGCCCAGCAGACCGGGGCGGCCCTGCTGCCGGCCACCCTCTGGTTCGACGACTCGCCCGTGATGCGGGGCCGGGTCCATCCGCCCGTCGCGGTCCCCGGGTCAGGCAACCGGCGCGAGAAGGCGTCTGTCATGACACAGGCGCTGGCCGACGCCTTCGCCACCGGAATCGCCGAGCACCCGGAGGACTGGCACATGCTGCAGCGCTTGTGGCTCGCCGACCTGGACCCACCGAAGGGGCCGTGATGAGGATCGGCATCGTCTGCCCCTACTCCTGGGACGTGCCGGGCGGCGTCCAGTTCCACATCCGCGACCTCGCCGAGTACTTCCTCCGGCTCGGCCACGAGGTGTCCGTGCTCGCCCCCGCCGACGACGACACCCCGCTGCCGCCGTACGTGGTCTCCGCGGGCCGCGCGGTGCCGGTGCCGTACAACGGCTCGGTGGCCCGGCTGAACTTCGGCTTCCTCAGCGCCGCCCGGGTACGGCGGTGGCTGCACGACGGCTCCTTCGACGTCATCCACATCCACGAGCCGACCTCGCCGTCGCTGGGCCTGCTGGCCTGCTGGGCGGCGCAGGGCCCGATCGTGGCGACCTTCCACACCTCCAACCCGCGCTCCCGCGCGATGATCGCCGCGTACTCCATCCTCCAGGCGGCCCTGGAGAAGATCAGCGCCCGGATCGCCGTCAGCGAGTACGCCCGCCGCACCCTGGTCGAGCACCTCGGCGGCGACGCGGTGGTCATCCCCAACGGCGTCGACGTCGACTTCTTCGCCAAGGCCGCGCCGCGCCCCGAGTGGCAGGGCGACACCATCGGCTTCGTCGGCCGCATCGACGAGCCCCGCAAGGGCCTGCCGGTGCTGATGAAGGCCCTGCCCAGAATCCTCGCCGCCCGCCCGCGGACCCGGCTGCTGGTCGCCGGCCGCGGCGACGAGGAGGAGGCGGTCGCCTCGCTCCCCGCCGACCTGCGCTCCCGGGTGGAGTTCCTCGGCATGGTCAGCGACGAGGACAAGGCCCGCTTCCTGCGCAGCGTCGACCTGTACGTCGCTCCCAACACCGGCGGCGAGAGCTTCGGCATCATCCTCGTCGAGGCCATGTCGGCGGGCGCGCCCGTGCTCGCCTCCGACCTCGACGCCTTCGCCCAGGTGCTGGACCGGGGCGCGGCCGGTGAGCTGTTCCCCAACGAGGACGCCGAGGCGCTCGCCGGGGCGGCCGTACGGCTCCTGGAGGACCCGGCCCGCCGCGCGGAGCTGCGGGAGCGGGGCAGCGCGCACGTACGGCGCTTCGACTGGTCGACGGTCGGCGCGGACATCCTGTCCGTCTACGAGACGGTGACGGCGGGCGCGGCGGCGGTGGCGGCGGACGAACGGGCCACGGGGCTGCGGGCGCGGTTCGGGCTGGCCCGGGACCCGGCCGACGGGCCCCGGGCGCCCCGGTAGCCTTGCCGCCCGTGACCGCTACCCTCATCTGGATCCTCGTCGCCCTCGTCCTGATCGGCGTCTACCTGAGCTGGACGGCGGGACGCCTGGACCGGCTGCACGCCCGGATCGACGCCGCCCGCGCCGCGCTCGACGCCCAGTTGCTGCGCCGCGCCTCCGTGGCGCAGGAACTGGCCACCTCGGGCGTCCTGGACCCGGCCGCCTCCATCGTCCTGTACGAGGCGGCGCACGCCGCCCGGCAGGCCGAGGAGGAGCAGCGGGAGGTCGCCGAGAGCGAACTGAGCCAGGCCCTGCGGGCCGTGTTCGGCGACGCGCACCAGGTGACGGCCCTGCGCGAGGCGCCCGGCGGCGAGGAGGCGGCCGGCGAGCTGACCGAGGCGGTCCGCCGGGTACCGATGGCCCGCCGCTTCCACAACGACGCGGTGGGCGCCGCCCGCCGGCTCCGCGAGCACCGCAAGGTCCGCTGGTTCCGGCTGGCCGGCCACGCCCCCTTCCCGCTGGCCTTCGAGATGGACGACGAACCGCCGGCGGCCCTCGTCGACCGCGGTTAGCCGGGGCCGGGCGCGCGGGGCGCGGTGGGTGTGGCGCGGCGCGCGGGGCGGGGGCGCGGGGCGCGAAAACGATCCACCGGCTCCTCATTGGCCCTTGCTGTGGCCTGCTCCGTTCACGTTTCCTCAGTGCTGCCGACATCCTCTTTTCTTCCAGTGAGGTACCCGTGTCCAGCACGCTCCCCGACAACCAGGCCCCCGAGACCGGCACCGCCCGCGTGAAGCGCGGCATGGCCGAACAGCTCAAGGGCGGCGTGATCATGGACGTCGTCACGCCCGAGCAGGCGAAGATCGCCGAGGACGCGGGCGCCGTCGCCGTCATGGCCCTGGAGCGCGTCCCGGCCGACATCCGCAAGGACGGCGGTGTGGCCCGGATGTCCGACCCGGACATGATCGAGGGCATCATCGAGGCGGTCTCCATCCCCGTGATGGCCAAGTCCCGCATCGGCCACTTCGTCGAGGCCCAGGTGCTCCAGGCCCTCGGCGTCGACTACATCGACGAGTCCGAGGTCCTCACCCCGGCCGACGAGGTCAACCACTCCGACAAGTGGGCCTTCACCACCCCGTTCGTCTGCGGCGCCACCAACCTCGGCGAGGCCCTGCGCCGCATCGCCGAGGGCGCCGCGATGATCCGCTCCAAGGGCGAGGCCGGCACCGGCAACGTCGTCGAGGCCGTCCGCCACCTGCGCCAGATCAAGAACGAGATCGCCCGCCTGCGCGGCTGCGACAACCACGAGCTGTACGCCGCCGCCAAGGAACTGCGCGCCCCCTACGAACTGGTCGCGGAGGTCGCCGAACTCGGCAGGCTCCCGGTCGTCCTCTTCTCGGCCGGCGGCGTCGCCACCCCGGCCGACGCGGCCCTGATGCGCCAGCTCGGCGCCGAGGGCGTCTTCGTCGGCTCCGGCATCTTCAAGTCCGGCGACCCCGCCAAGCGCGCCGCCGCCATCGTCAAGGCGACCACCTTCTACGACGACCCCAAGGTCATCGCGGACGCCTCCCGCGACCTCGGCGAGGCCATGGTGGGCATCAACTGCGACACGCTCCCCGAGGCCGAGCGCTACGCCAACCGCGGCTGGTGATCGCATGCCTTCCCCGGTGATCGGCGTCCTGGCCCTCCAGGGCGACGTCCGGGAGCACCTCGTCGCCCTGGCCGCGGCCGACGCCGTGGCCAGGCCGGTGCGGCGCCCCGGCGAACTCGACGGCGTCGACGGCCTCGTCATCCCCGGCGGCGAGTCCACCACCATCTCCAAACTCGCCGTCCTCTTCGGGATGATGGAACCGCTGCGCGCCCGCGTGCGCGCCGGCCTGCCCGTCTACGGCACCTGCGCCGGCCTGATCATGCTCGCCGACAAGATCCTCGACCCGCGCTCCGGCCAGGAGACGATCGGCGGCATCGACATGATCGTGCGCCGCAACGCCTTCGGCCGGCAGAACGAGTCCTTCGAAGCGGCGGTCGACATCGAGGGCGTCGAGGGCGATCCTGTGGAGGGCGTCTTCATCCGCGCCCCCTGGGTGGAGTCCGTCGGCGCCGGCATCGAGGTGCTCGCCGAGCACGAGGGCCACATCGTCGCCGTCCGCCAGGGCAACGCGCTGGCGACCTCGTTCCACCCGGAGCTGACCGGCGACCACCGCGTGCACCGGCTGTTCACCGACATGGTGCGCGCCCGGGGCGCGGCGGACTCCTTGTAGGATCTCTGGGGTTCGTTCAGTAGATGGGTTACGCGAAGGAGACAGGCAGATGTCCGGCCACTCTAAATGGGCCACGACGAAGCACAAGAAGGCCGTCATCGATGCCAAGCGCGGCAAGCTCTTCGCGAAGCTGATCAAGAACATCGAGGTCGCGGCCCGGATGGGCGGCGCCGACATCGACGGCAACCCGACGCTGTACGACGCCATCCAGAAGGCCAAGAAGCAGTCGGTCCCCAACAAGAACATCGACTCCGCGGTCAAGCGCGGCGCGGGCCTGGAGGCCGGCGGCGCCGACTACGAGACGATCATGTACGAGGGTTACGGGCCGAACGGCGTCGCGGTGCTCATCGAGTGCCTCACCGACAACCGCAACCGCGCCGCGTCCGACGTGCGCGTCGCCATGACCCGCAACGGCGGTTCCATGGCCGACCCCGGATCGGTGTCGTACCTGTTCAACCGCAAGGGCGTGGTCATCGTCCCCAAGGGCGAGCTGACCGAGGACGACGTCCTCGGCGCCGTCCTGGACGCGGGCGCCGAGGAGGTCAACGACCTCGGTGAGACCTTCGAGGTCCTCAGCGAGGCCACCGACCTGGTCGCGGTCCGCACCGCCCTGCAGGACGCCGACATCGACTACGAGTCGGCGGACGCCAACTTCGTCCCGACCATGCAGATCGAGCTGGACGAGGAGGGCGCGCGCAAGATCTTCAAGCTGATCGACGCCCTGGAGGACAGCGACGACGTGCAGAACGTCTTCGCCAACTTCGACGTCAGCGACGAGGTCATGGAGAAGGTCGACGCGTAACACGCGCACGGGCTCGGGCGGGCCGACGGGACACACCCCGTCGGCCCGCCGCTTTGTCAGTGGCACCCGATAGCCTGCACAAACAGGTGATCGAGGGGAGGGAGCGGCGTGCGCGTACTGGGGGTCGACCCGGGGCTGACCCGTTGCGGGGTCGGTGTCGTCGAGGGCGTCGCGGGCCGCCCGCTCACCATGATCGGCGTCGGCGTCGTCCGCACCCCGGCCGACGCCGACCTCGGCCACCGTCTCGTCGCCGTCGAGCAGGGCATCGAGCAGTGGCTCGACGAGCACCGCCCGCAGTACGTCGCGGTCGAGCGCGTCTTCAGCCAGCACAACGTACGGACCGTGATGGGCACGGCCCAGGCCAGCGCCGTCGCCATCCTCTGCGCCTCCCGGCGCGGCATCCCCGTCGCCCTGCACACCCCCAGCGAGGTCAAGGCCGCCGTCACCGGCTCAGGACGCGCCGACAAGGCCCAGGTCGGCGCCATGGTGACCCGGCTGCTGCGGCTCGCCGCGCCCCCGAAGCCCGCCGACGCCGCCGACGCCCTCGCCCTCGCCATCTGCCACATCTGGCGCGCCCCCGCGCAGAACCGGCTCCAGCAGGCCGTCGCCCAGCACACCGCCCAGACCCCCCGAGCCGTGAAAGGCCGCCTCACATGATCGCCTTCGTCAGCGGCACGGTCGCCGCGCTCGCCCCGGACACCGCGGTGGTGGAGGTCGGCGGCGTCGGCATGGCCGTCCAGTGCACACCGGACACGCTCTCCTCGCTCCGCGTCGGACAGCCGGCGAAGCTCGCCACCTCCCTGGTGGTCCGCGAGGACTCCCTCACCCTGTACGGCTTCGCCGACGACGACGAGCGCCAGGTCTTCGAGCTGCTCCAGACCGCCAGCGGCGTCGGCCCGCGCCTCGCCCAGGCCATGCTCGCCGTGCACCGCCCGGACGCCCTGCGCCGGGCCGTCGCCACCGGGGACGAGAAGGCCCTCACCGCCGTCCCCGGCATCGGCAAGAAGGGCGCCCAGAAGCTCCTGCTCGAACTGAAGGACCGCCTCGGCGCCCCGGTCGGCGCCCCCGCCGTCGGCGCCCCGGTCTCCGCCGGCTGGCGCGACCAGCTGCACGCCGCCCTCATCGGCCTCGGGTACGCCACCCGGGAGGCCGACGAGGCCGTCACGGCCGTCGCCCCGCAGGCCGAGGCCGCCGGGGGCACGCCCCAGGTGGGCCAGCTCCTCAAGGCCGCCCTGCAGACGCTGAACCGCGCCCGGTAGCCGTAGAGCCGCAGAGCCGTAGCCCCCCGTAGCCAGAACCGAGGCAGATCACGCATGAACTGGGACGACACGACCGCCGACGACGCCGGCCCGGGCGCGGAGCGGCTGGTGGGCTCCGTCGCCGACCGCGAGGACCAGGCCGTCGAGGCCGCCCTGCGCCCCAAGGACCTGGACGAGTTCATCGGCCAGGAGAAGGTCCGCGAGCAGCTCGACCTCGTGCTGCGCGCCGCCCGCGCCCGCGGCGCCACCGCCGACCACGTCCTGCTCTCCGGCGCCCCCGGCCTCGGCAAGACCACCCTGTCCATGATCATCGCGGCCGAGATGGAGGCCCCGATCCGGATCACCTCCGGGCCCGCCATCCAGCACGCCGGCGACCTCGCCGCGATCCTCTCCTCCCTCCAGGAGGGCGAGGTCCTCTTCCTCGACGAGATCCACCGCATGTCCCGGCCCGCCGAGGAGATGCTGTACATGGCGATGGAGGACTTCCGCGTCGACGTCATCGTCGGCAAGGGCCCCGGCGCCACCGCCATCCCCCTGGAGCTGCCGCCGTTCACCCTGGTCGGCGCCACCACCCGGGCCGGTCTGCTGCCGCCCCCGCTGCGCGACCGCTTCGGGTTCACCGCCCACATGGAGTTCTACGAACCGGCCGAGCTGCAGCGCGTCATCCACCGCTCCGCGCAGCTGCTCGACGTCGAGATCGCCGCCGACGGTGCCGCCGAGATCGCCGGCCGCTCCCGCGGCACCCCCCGCATCGCCAACCGGCTGCTGCGCCGGGTGCGCGACTACGCCCAGGTGAAGGCCGACGGAGTGATCACACGGGAGATCGCCGCGGCGGCCCTCGCCGTCTACGAGGTCGACGGCCGGGGCCTGGACCGCCTCGACCGAGCCGTCCTTCAGGCCCTGCTCAAGCTGTTCGGCGGCGGTCCCGTCGGGCTGTCGACGCTGGCGGTGGCGGTGGGGGAGGAGCGGGAGACCGTCGAGGAGGTGGCCGAGCCCTTCCTGGTCCGCGAGGGCCTGCTCGCCCGGACGCCGCGTGGCCGGATCGCCACCCCCGCCGCCTGGGCGCACCTCGGTCTCACCCCGCCCGGCGCGGGCGCCGCGGGAAACGGACAAGGGGACCTGTTCGGGGCCTGAGCCGCCCCGGACGGCGAGCGCACTGGCCCGCGGGGGAACCCCGGTGCCATCCTGTGCGTTGTTCCCTGCGCGCGGACTCGCTTAGACTCCGCCGATGCCGCCCTTGTCGGCGGCGCGTCACACCCCCAACCATCAGGCCGCTCACAGCGCGGTCGTGTGAAGGAAGTACCGACCCGTGAGTCTCGTGACCCTCCTCCCGTTCATCGTGCTCATCGGGGCCATGTTCCTGATGACCCGGTCGGCGAAGAAGAAGCAGCAGCAGGCCGCCGACATGCGGAACCAGATGCAGCCCGGTTCCGGTGTCCGCACCATCGGGGGCATGTACGCCACGGTCAAGGAGGTCAACGAGGACACGGTCCTCCTGGACGCCGGCCCCGGCGTCGACCTCCTCTTCGCCAAGAACTCGATCGGTGCCGTCCTGACCGACGACGAGTACAACCGCATCGTCCACGGCATCGAGCACGACCTGAAGTCCGACGCCGACCTGGTCCCGGACGACGCCTCCTCCCTCACCGAGTCCGAGGCCACCGACGCCGTCCCCGCCGACGACAGGATCGACCTCGGCAAGAAGGACGCGGACGACGAGCCCGCCGCGGCGAAGACGGACGAGCGGCCGAAGAAGTCCGAGGACGACTCCGAGGCGAAGTAGCCGTGCCCCGGGGCGCGCGGGACGTCCCCGCGCGCCCTTGGACATGCGCGGTTCCCACGGGATTCCGACACCATGTCATGGCCGTCGGCGCACCGGTGCGCGAGACGGCCCGAGAGGGAGTACGAGAAGGTGGCAGCACCTAAAAAGGGCCGGAACGCGAGCGCCCAGAGCAAGCCGGGGCGCTCGCTGGCCCTGATCCTGATCGCCATCGTGGCGCTCACCGGAGGGATGTTCGCCTCCGGGCACACCACTCCGCGTCTCGGTATCGACCTGGCCGGCGGCACGAGCATCACGCTCCGGGCCGAATCGGAGCCCGGCCAGGAATCCGCGATCAACAAGACCAACATGGACACCGCGGTCGAGATCATGGAACGCCGTGTCAATGGTCTGGGTGTCTCCGAGGCCGAGGTACAGACCCAGGGCGACCGGAACATCATCGTCAACATCCCCAAGGGGACGAACAGCGAGGAAGCCCGGCAGCAGGTCGGCACCACCGCCAAGCTCTACTTCCGCCCGGTCCTCGCCACCGAGGTCTCCGGCGCCGCGGCCACGGCCAGCCCTTCGGCGAGCGCCTCGGAGAGCGCCGCGGACCCGGACAAGGCCACCGACGGCGACGAGAGCGCCTCGCCCTCCGACTCCGCGAGCGCCTCGGCGTCCGCCACCTCCCAGGGCCGCGCCGTCACCGACGCCCTGAAGGCCGACGCCACCCCCTCGGCGACCGCCTCCGACTCGGCTTCCCCGAGCACGAGCGCCTCCGCGTCGGCCTCCGCGTCCGCCTCCGCCGATGACGCCACCAGCAAGCTCCAGGCCGCGTACACCGCGCTGGACTGCACCGACGCCACGCAGCGCGCCAAGGCCGGCGAGGGCGCCAAGGACGACGAGTCCATGGTCGCCTGCGGCCAGAACTCGCAGGGCGCGTGGCAGAAGTACATCCTCGGCCCCGCCGAGGTCGACGGCACCGACGTCGACGACGCCTCGGCCGTCTTCAACACGCAGACCGCCGCCGGCTGGACCGTCACGATGGAGTTCACCAAGGGCGGCACCAAGAAGTTCGCGGACATCACCGGCAAGCTGGCGCAGAACCAGTCCCCGCAGAACCAGTTCGCGATCGTCCTGGACAACGAGGTCGTCTCGGACCCGTACGTCAGCCAGGCCCTGACCGGCGGCAACGCCGAGATCTCCGGCAGCTTCACGCAGGAGGAGGCGCAGAGCCTCGCCAACATGCTCTCCTACGGCGCCCTCCCGCTGAGCTTCAAGGAGGACAGCGTCACCACCGTCACCGCCGCGCTCGGCGGTGACCAGCTGGAGGCCGGTCTGATCGCCGGTGCCATCGGCCTGGCGCTGGTCGTGCTCTACCTGCTGTTCTACTACCGGGGCCTGTCGTTCATCGCCCTGCTGTCGCTGCTGGTCTCCGCGATCCTGACGTACGTGATCATGGCGCTGCTCGGTCCGACCATCGGCTTCGCGCTGAACCTGCCGGCCGTCTGCGGTGCCATCGTCGCCATCGGCATCACGGCGGACTCGTTCATCGTCTACTTCGAACGGGTCCGGGACGAGATCCGCGAGGGCCGCTCGCTGCGCCCCGCGGTCGAGCGCGGCTGGCCGCGCGCCCGGCGCACGATCCTGGTCTCCGACTTCGTGTCGTTCCTCGCCGCCGCGGTGCTCTTCATCGTCTCGGTCGGCAAGGTCCAGGGCTTCGCGTTCACGCTGGGTCTGACCACCCTGCTCGACGTGGTGGTCGTGTTCCTGTTCACCAAGCCGCTGCTGACGCTGATGGCCCGCCGCCGATTCTTCGCGAGCGGCCACAAGTGGTCCGGGCTCGATCCCAAGAGCCTCGGTGCCAAGCCGCCGCTGCGTCGCACGCGCCAGTCCCGTCCCGCCGGCCCCGTCGACCCGAAGGAGGCGTGAGCGATGTCGAAACTCGGCGAGCTCGGCGCCAGGCTGCACCATGGCGAGGTCGGCTACGACTTCGTCAAGAACCGCAAGATCTGGTACGGCATCTCGATCCTGATCACCATCACGGCCATCGTCGGCCTGGCGGTGCGCGGCCTGCACATGGGCATCGAGTTCCAGGGCGGCGCGGTCTTCACCACCCCGAAGAACACCAGCGTCTCGGTGACCCAGGCCGAGGAGCACGCGGAGGCCGCCTCCGGCCACGACGCGATCGTCCAGAAGCTCGGCGACGGCAGCATGCGCATCCAGATCGCCGGCATCGACACCGACAAGTCGGACCAGATCAAGCGGGAACTGTCCAAGGACCTGAAGGTCGACGCCGAGCAGATCAACGCCGAGCTGGTCGGCCCCAGCTGGGGCGACCAGATCGCGAACAAGGCGTGGCAGGGCCTCGGGATCTTCCTGGTCCTGGTGGTGATCTACCTGGCGATCGCCTTCGAGTGGCGGATGGCACTGGCCGCCTTCGTCGCGCTGATCCACGACATCACCATCACCGTCGGCATCTACGCCCTCGTCGGCTTCGAGGTCACACCGGGCACGGTGATCGGTCTGCTGACCATCCTCGGCTACTCGCTGTACGACACGGTGGTCGTCTTCGACAGCCTCAAGGAACAGACCAAGGGCATCACCAAGCAGACCCGCTGGACCTACGCGGAGATCGCCAACCGGTCGATCAACAGCACCCTGGTCCGCTCCATCAACACCACGGTGGTCGCGCTGCTGCCGGTGGCGGGCCTGCTCTTCATCGGCGGCGGCGTCCTCGGCGCCGGCATGCTGAACGACATCTCGCTGTCGCTGTTCGTCGGCCTCGCGGCCGGCGCGTACTCCTCGATCTTCATCGCCACGCCGCTCGTCGCCGACCTCAAGGAGCGCGAGCCGCAGATGAAGGCCCTCAAGCGACGTGTCATGGCCAAGCGTGCCCAGGCCGCCTCCGCGGGCGAACCGCCGGAGAACGCCGTGCCCGACGAGCGCTACGCCGACGACGACGACGCCGGCGAGCCCGAGGACACCGCGCCCGCCGTCGTCGGCCCGCGCAACCAGTCCGCCTCCCGCGTCCGGGGCCGCGGCCGGCCCTCGGGGAAGCGCCGATGACCGACATCCAGCGGCTGCTGCTCAGCCGTATCCGGGACGTGGCGGACTACCCGGAGCCGGGCGTGATGTTCAAGGACATCACCCCGCTCCTGGCCGACCCGGAGGCGTTCACCGCGCTCACCGAAGCGCTGGCCTCGATCGCCGAGGACACCGGCGCGACCAAGATCGTCGGCCTGGAGGCCCGGGGCTTCATCCTCGGCGCCCCGGTCGCCGTCCGCGCCGGCCTCGGCTTCATCCCCGTACGCAAGGCGGGCAAGCTCCCCGGAGCCACCCTCAGCCAGTCCTACGACCTGGAGTACGGCTCCGCCGAGATCGAGATCCACGCCGAGGACCTGTCCGCCGAGGACCGCGTCCTGGTCGTCGACGACGTCCTCGCCACCGGCGGCACCGCCGAGGCGTCCCTCCAGCTCGTCCGCCGGGCGAAGGCCCAGGTCGCGGGGGTGGCCGTCCTGATGGAGCTGGCCTTCCTGAACGGCCGGGCCCGCCTGGAACCGGCCCTGGACGGCGCGCCGCTGCACGCCCTGCTCACCGTCGGATAACCCCGGCGTCACCGCGTAGGGGACGGCACGACACGAACCGAGGCGGGCCCGGAGGAATCCGGCGCCCGCCTCAGGCGTTCCTCCTGTCGACGGGTCTCACAGCGGCCCGCAGGCGCTCCTGGGGCCCAGGATCGCTACCATGGGGTTTCCGGAGCCTGACCGGGGGACCCGGATCGCGCACGAGGAGTCCTCTTGCCAGACGAGGCCCAGCCACTGACCGCCGCCAAGCCCGAGTCCGCCTCGGGGCCCGCGGCCAAGCCCGCGCCCACCGCGCCGCACGCGAAGAACGACACCCGCGGGACGCTCCAGCACACCCAGTCCGCGCCCGTCGACAAGACCGCGGACCAGCAGGCCCGTCCCAAGCCGGTCCCGCCGGAGCGCGCGCAGAACGCGCCGGTGGTGCGCGCCCCCGCAGGCCAGCCCGCCCGCTCCGGCTCCTCCAACCGCGTCCGCGCCCGGCTGGCCCGTCTCGGCGTGCAGCGCGCCAACCCGTACAACCCGGTCCTGGAACCCCTGCTGCGCATAGTCCGCGGCAACGACCCCAAGATCGAGACGGCGACCCTCCGCCAGATCGAGCGCGCCTACCAGGTCGCCGAGCGCTGGCACCGCGGCCAGAAGCGCAAGAGCGGCGACCCGTACATCACGCACCCGCTCGCCGTCACCACCATCCTCGCCGAGCTGGGCATGGACCCGGCCACGCTGATGGCGGGGCTGCTGCACGACACCGTCGAGGACACCGAGTACGGCCTGGACGACCTGCGCCGCGACTTCGGCGACGTCGTCGCCCTCCTCGTCGACGGCGTCACCAAGCTGGACAAGGTCAAGTTCGGCGAGGCCGCGCAGGCCGAGACCGTGCGCAAGATGGTCGTCGCCATGGCCAAGGACCCCCGTGTCCTGGTCATCAAGCTCGCCGACCGGCTGCACAACATGCGCACCATGCGCTACCTCAAGCGCGAGAAGCAGGAGAAGAAGGCGCGCGAGACCCTGGAGATCTACGCGCCGCTCGCCCACCGCCTGGGCATGAACACCATCAAGTGGGAGCTGGAGGACCTCGCCTTCGCGATCCTCTACCCCAAGATGTACGACGAGATCGTCCGCCTGGTCGCCGAGCGCGCCCCCAAACGCGACGAGTACCTCGCCGTCGTCACCGACGAGGTCCAGCAGGACCTGCGCGCCGCCCGCATCAAGGCGACCGTCACCGGCCGCCCCAAGCACTACTACAGCGTCTACCAGAAGATGATCGTCCGCGGCCGGGACTTCGCGGAGATCTACGACCTGGTCGGCATCCGCGTCCTGGTGGACACCGTCCGCGACTGCTACGCCGCGCTCGGCACCGTCCACGCCCGCTGGAACCCGGTTCCGGGGCGGTTCAAGGACTACATCGCGATGCCCAAGTTCAACATGTACCAGTCGCTGCACACGACGGTCATCGGGCCCAGCGGCAAGCCGGTCGAACTCCAGATCCGCACCTTCGACATGCACCGCCGCGCCGAGTACGGCATCGCCGCGCACTGGAAGTACAAGCAGGAGGCCGTGGCCGGCGCGTCCAAGGTGCGCTCCGACGCGCCCCGGACCACCGGCAAGGACGACCACCTCAACGACATGGCGTGGCTGCGCCAGCTCCTGGACTGGCAGAAGGAGACCGAGGACCCCGGCGAGTTCCTGGAGTCCCTCCGCTTCGACCTGTCCCGCAACGAGGTCTTCGTCTTCACCCCCAAGGGCGACGTGATAGCGCTCCCGGCGGGTGCCACCCCGGTCGACTTCTCCTACGCCGTCCACACCGAGGTCGGCCACCGCACCATAGGGGCACGGGTCAACGGCCGCCTCGTCCCGCTGGAGTCCACCCTGGACAACGGCGACCTGGTGGAGGTCTTCACCTCCAAGGCCCCCGGCGCCGGGCCCTCCCGCGACTGGCTGGGCTTCGTCAAGTCACCGCGCGCCCGCAACAAGATCCGCGCCTGGTTCTCCAAGGAGCGCCGCGACGAGGCGATCGAGCAGGGCAAGGACGCCATCGTCCGCGCCATGCGCAAGCAGAACCTCCCCATCCAGCGCATCCTGACCGGCGACTCCCTGGTCACCCTCGCCCACGAGATGCGCTACTCCGACATCTCCGCGCTGTACGCGGCGATCGGCGAGGGCCATGTCTCCGCGCAGAACATCGTGCAGAAGCTGGTCCAGGCGCTCGGTGGCGAGGAGGCGGCCAGCGAGGAGATCGACGAGGCGGTACCCCCGTCCCGGGGCCGCGGCCGCAAGCGGCGCAGCAACGCCGATCCGGGCGTCGTGGTCAAGGGCGTCGACGACGTCTGGGTCAAGCTCGCCCGGTGCTGCACGCCCGTCCCCGGTGACCCGATCATCGGCTTCGTCACCCGCGGCAGCGGCGTCTCCGTGCACCGCAGCGACTGCGTCAACGTGGACTCGCTCTCCCGCGAGCCCGAGCGGATCCTGGAGGTCGAGTGGGCGCCCACCCAGTCCTCCGTCTTCCTGGTCGCCATCCAGGTCGAGGCCCTGGACCGCTCCCGGCTGCTGTCGGACGTCACCCGCGTCCTGTCCGACCAGCACGTCAACATCCTCTCCGCGGCCGTCCAGACCTCCCGCGACCGCGTCGCCACCTCCCGGTTCACCTTCGAGATGGGCGACCCGAAGCACCTGGGCCACGTCCTGAAGGCCGTACGCGGTGTCGAGGGCGTCTACGACGTCTACCGGGTGACGTCGGCGCGCAGGCCGTCGTAGACCCGCGGTCTCCCCGTCGCTTCACACGAAAGGGGCTCCCGTACGCACCGTACGGGAGCCCCTTCGTGTCGCTGCGGGTCAGCCGCCGAACTCCTGGAGGCCCTTCAGCGCCTGGTCCAGCAGCGCCTGCCGGCCGTCCAGTTCACGCTGGAGCTTGTCCGCGCGGGCGGTGTTGCCCTGGGCGCGGGCCTGCTCGATCTGGCCCTTGAGCTTGTCGACCGCGGCCTGGAGCTGCCCGGTCAGCCCCGCGGCACGCGCGCGGGCCTCCGGGTTGGTCCGGCGCCACTCGGCCTCCTCGGCCTCCTGGAGCGCCCGCTCCACCGCGTGCATCCGGCCCTCGACCTTCGGCCGGGCGTCACGCGGCACGTGCCCGACGGCCTCCCAGCGCTCGTTGATCGAACGGAACGCGGCGCGGGCCGCCTTCAGGTCCGTGACCGGCAGGAGCTTCTCGGCCTCCTCGGCCAGCTCCTCCTTGAGCTTGAGGTTCTCCGTCTGCTCCGCGTCCCGCTCGGCGAAGACCGAGCTGCGCGCGGCGAAGAAGACGTCCTGGGCGCCGCGGAAGCGGTTCCACAGCTCGTCCTCGTGCTCGCGCTGGGCGCGGCCGGCGGCCTTCCACTCGGCCATCAGATCGCGGTACCGCGCGGCCGTGGGACCCCAGTCCGTCGAACCGGACAGCGCCTCGGCCTCACCGACCAGCCGCTCCTTGACCCGGCGGGCCTCCTCGCGCTGCGCGTCGAGCTGCGCGAAGTGCTGCTTGCGCCGCTTGGAGAACGCCGACCGGGCGTGCGAGAAGCGGTGCCACAGCTCGTCGTCGGACTTGCGGTCGAGACGCGGCAGCCCCTTCCAGGTGTCCACCAGCGCCCGCAGCCGCTCACCGGCCGCTCGCCACTGGTCGGACGCCGCCAGCTGCTCGGCCTCGGCGACCAGCTCCTCCTTGGCCCGGCGGGCCTCGTCGGACTGCTTGGCCCGCTGCGCCTTGCGCTCCTCGCGCCGCGTCTCCACCAGCTCCACCAGCTGGTCGAGACGCTTCCTGAGCGCGTCCAGGTCCCCCACCGCGTGGTGCGCGTCGACCTGCTCGCGCAGGTGCTGGATCGCGGCCTGGGCGTCCTTCGCCGACAGGTCGGTGGTCCGCACCCGCTTCTCGAGGAGGCCGATCTCGACCACCAGGCCCTCGTACTTGCGCTCGAAGTAGGCCAGCGCCTCATCGGGGGAGCCGGCCTGCCAGGAACCGACGACCTGCTCGCCGTCTGCCGTACGCACGTACACGGTCCCCGTCTCGTCGACGCGGCCCCACGGGTCGCTGCTCACAGCGCCTCCTCCACATGATGCCTGCGGAGGGCTTTCCCACCCCCGGGCATCGTCCACAGTTTCGTCACCGCCAACATAGGCGAACGGCAGGTGACCTGTCCGCATCCAGCGCCACCGAAATTAGGCAGCCGGCGCTCAGGACTTCGTGACGGTGGCCTTGTCGATCACGACCGTCGCGTTCGGCACCCCGTCGCCCGCGCCGGTGCTCTCGCCCGCGGCGGCGATCTTCTTCAGCACCTTCATGCCGGCGTCGGAGATCGTGCCGAACGGGGTGTAGCTGGGCGGCAACTGGCTGTCCTGGTACACCAGGAAGAACTGGCTGCCGCCGGTGTGCGCCTGACCGGTGTTGGCCATCGCCACCGTGCCCGCCGGGTAGACGTTGTCCTTCAGGCTTTTGTCCTTCAGGTTCTCGTCCGGGATCGTGTAACCGGGACCGCCGGTGCCCTGACCGGTCGGGTCGCCGCACTGGAGCACGTAGATGCCGCTGGTGGTGAGCCGGTGGCACTTGGTGTGGTCGAAGTAGCCCTCACCGGCCAGGAACTCGAACGAGTTCACCGTGTGCGGGGCCGCCGCCGTCTTCAGGGCGATGTCTATCTCGCCGCACGTCGTGTCCAGCGTCATCGTGTAGTCCGCCGACTTGTCGATGGACATCGCCGGCTCCTTCTTCCACGTCTTGGTCGCGGCCTTGCCCGCCGCGGCCTTGTCGCACGGGTCCGGCGCCTTGCTGGTCGCCGACGCGCTCGGCGACGCCTCCGCGCTCGCGGTCTCCTTGTCGTCGTCGTCCTTGAGCGTGCCGGTCGTGTACAGCGCGAGGCTGCCCACCAGGACCACGCCGAGCACCGACGCGATCACCGAGTTGCGCACCCGCGCCTTGCGTCGCGCGGCGGTGCGCCGCTGCTGCTGCCGCAAGAACTTCTCCCGGGCGAGCTGACGCCGCCGCTGTTCCTGGCTGACCACCGGGTTGTCTCCTATGCGTCTTCGTGCCGACCGGTACGCGTGCGTGCTCGTGGGCCGACCGCCTGCGTTAGCCCCGTACCGTATATGGGTTCGCTGAGGAAACGGCACCGCCGGTAGGCTCTGACCACGGGCGCAGCCCGCTCACAAGCCACTCGTATCGACACAACCAAGGACGATCGTGCTCATTGCCGGGTTCCCCGCCGGAGCCTGGGGGACGAACTGCTACCTCGTCGCCCCGGCCGCCGGTGCGGAGTGCGTGATCATCGACCCCGGCCACCAGGCCGCCCCCGGAGTCGAGGAGGCGCTGAGGAAGCACCGGCTCAAGCCGGTCGCCGTCGTCCTCACGCACGGCCACATCGACCATGTGGCCTCGGTCGTCCCGGTGTGCGGCGCGAGCGGCGTGCCCGCGTGGATCCACCCGGCCGACCGCTACATGATGAGCGACCCCGAGAAGGGGATCGGCCGGTCCATCGGGATGCCGCTCATGGGCGAGCTGACGGTGGGGGAGCCGGACGACGTCCGGGAGCTGACCGACGGCGCGAAGCTGGCGCTGGCCGGGCTGGAGCTGACCGTGGCGCACGCGCCGGGCCATACCAAGGGGTCGGTGACCTTCGGCCTGCCCGAGGCGGCGGACATCCCGCCGGTGCTGTTCTCGGGCGACCTGCTGTTCGCCGGCTCCATCGGACGCACCGACCTGCCCGGTGGCTCCATGGACGACATGCTCGAGTCCCTGACCCGCGTGGTCCTGCCGCTCGACGACACGACCGTGGTGCTGTCCGGACACGGCCCCCAGACGACCATCGGCCAGGAGCGCGCCACCAACCCGTATCTGCGGCAGGTGGCGGCCGGCCAGGGAGCAGCTGAGCAGGCTCCCCGACGAGGAATGTGACGAGAGACCCCGTGAGCACCTTCAAGGCCCCCAAGGGCACCTACGACCTGCTGCCGCCGGACTCCGCCAAGTACCTGGCGGTCCGCGCGGCCATCGCGGCCCCGCTGCGCGACTCCGGCTACGGCTACATCGAGACGCCCGGCTTCGAGAACGTCGAGCTGTTCGCCCGCGGCGTCGGCGAGTCCACCGACATCGTCACCAAGGAGATGTACGCCTTCGAGACCAAGGGCGGCGACCGGCTCGCCCTGCGCCCCGAGGGCACGGCTTCCGTACTCCGCGCCGCCCTGGAGGCCAACCTGCACAAGACGGGCAACCTCCCCGTCAAGCTCTGGTACTCGGGCTCGTACTACCGCTACGAGCGTCCGCAGAAGGGCCGTTACCGCCACTTCTCACAGGTCGGCGCCGAGGCGATCGGCGCGGAGGACCCGGCGCTCGACGCCGAGCTGATCATCCTGGCCGACCAGGCGTACCGCTCGCTGGGCCTGAGCCGGTTCCGCATCCTGCTCAACTCCCTGGGCGACAAGGAGTGCCGTCCCGTCTACCGGGCCGCCCTCCAGGAGTTCCTGCGCGGCCTCGACCTGGACGAGGACACGCTGCGCCGGGCCGACATCAACCCGCTGCGGGTCCTGGACGACAAGCGCCCCGAGGTGCAGAAGCAGCTCACCGACGCGCCCCTGCTCCGCGACTACCTGTGCGACGCCTGCACGGCCTACCACGACGAGGTCCGCGAGCTGATCACGGCGGCCGGCGTCGCCTTCGAGGACGACCCCAAGCTGGTGCGCGGCCTGGACTACTACACGCGCACCACCTTCGAGTTCGTCCACGACGGGCTCGGCTCCCAGTCCGCGGTGGGCGGCGGCGGGCGCTACGACGGCCTCTCCGAGATGATCGGCGGCCCCGCGCTGCCGTCCGTCGGCTGGGCCCTCGGCGTCGACCGCACGGTCCTCGCACTGGAGGCGGAGGGCGTCGAGCTGGACCTCCCCGCCACCACCTCCGTCTTCGCGGTGCCGCTCGGCGAGGAGGCCCGCCGGGTGCTGTTCGCCAAGGTCACCGAGTTGCGCAAGAACGGCGTCGCGGCCGACTTCGCCTACGGCGGCAAGGGCCTCAAGGGCGCCATGAAGAGCGCCCACCGCAGCGGCGCCCGCTACGCGATCGTCGCCGGCGAACGCGACCTCGCCGAGGGCGTCGTCCAGCTCAAGGACATGGAATCCGGCGAGCAGCGGGCGATCGGCGTCAACGAGATCGTGGCGGAACTGGAGTCACGGCTCGGCTGAGCGCGCCCCTCCCGCGCCCGGGAGCGCCCCGGTCCGGCGGTCCGCCCGGGTCTCCGGACCGGGGCGGCCCGCCGGCCGTCAACCGGGTGGCCGCCGATCCCCCCTCCGGTTCGATCGCCCGTGCGCCCCTGGCGCAGGCGTTGTCCGGAACGGCACCCCCGTGGGGGCCGGAGGTCCCTTCTTATGCGCACCGAACGGTCGACACGCGCCCACGTGCGGCACAATGACCGTGCCCGAAGAAGATGAGACCTCAAGTGACGGAATCGGCGTGATGAGCAAGACGACAGTCAGAGACGTCTCCACGGAACCCGAGCCCGAGTCGTACGCCGGTGCCGTCGCGCCGGGCGCGGTGGGGGGCAGCCGCGCCTTCGGTGTGCTGCTGGTGCTCACCGGCGCCGCCGGACTGCTCGCCGCGTGGGTCATCACGATCGACAAGTTCAAGCTGCTGGAGGCCAAGGTCGCCGGCACGACCTTCGTCCCCGGCTGCAGCCTGAACCCGGTCGTCTCCTGCGGCAGCGTCATGGAGAGCGACCAGGCGGCCGTCTTCGGCTTCCCCAACCCGATGCTCGGCCTGGTCTGCTACGGCATCGTGGTCTGCGTCGGCGTGAGCCTCCTCGCGCGGGCCCGCTTCCCGCGCTGGTACTGGCTCACCTTCAACGCGGGCACCCTCTTCGGCGTGGGATTCTGCACCTGGCTGCAGTTCCAGTCCCTGTACCGGATCAACGCGCTGTGCCTGTGGTGCTCCCTGGCCTGGGTCGCCACGATCATCATGTTCTGGTACGTGACCTCCTTCAACGTCCGCAAGGGCCTGCTGCCCGCGCCGGGCCGGCTGCGCGGCTTCTTCGGGGAGTTCACCTGGGTGCTGCCGGTGCTGCACATCGGCATCATCGGCATGCTGGTCCTCACCCGCTGGTGGGACTTCTGGACGAGCTGACCGCGCCCGCCGCGTTGTCAGTGCGGTGATTTAGGGTTTTGTGCGTGGAGCCCGATCTGTTCACCGCCGCCGCAGAAGAACGCCAGGAGAAGGACCCGTCCGGCAGTCCCCTGGCCGTCCGGATGCGCCCCCGCACCCTCGACGAGGTCGTGGGCCAGCAGCACCTGCTGAAGCCGGGCTCCCCGCTGCGCCGCCTGGTCGGCGAGGGGGCGTCCGGCCCCGCGGGTCCCTCCTCGGTGGTCCTCTGGGGCCCGCCCGGCACCGGCAAGACCACCCTCGCGTACGTCGTCTCCAAGGCCACCAACAAGCGGTTCGTGGAGCTGTCGGCGATCACCGCGGGCGTCAAGGAGGTCCGCGCGGTCATCGACGGCGCCCGCCGTGCGGTCGGCGGGTACGGCAAGGAGACCGTCCTCTTCCTCGACGAGATCCACCGCTTCAGCAAGGCCCAGCAGGACACCCTCCTCCCGGCGGTCGAGAACCGCTGGGTGACGCTCATCGCCGCGACCACCGAGAACCCGTACTTCTCGGTGATCTCCCCCCTCCTCTCCCGCTCCCTCCTCCTCACCCTCGAACCCCTCACCGACGACGACGTCCGCGGCCTGCTGCGCCGCGCCCTCACCGCCGACCGGGGCCTCAGGAGCGCGCTCACCCTCCCCGAGGACACCGAGGACCACCTGCTGCGCATCGCCGGCGGCGACGCCCGCCGCGCCCTCACCGCGCTGGAGGCCGCCGCCGGGGCCGCGCTAGACAAGGGCGAGCCCGAGATCACCCTGGCCACACTGGAGGAGACGGTCGACCGGGCGGCGGTCAAGTACGACCGCGACGGCGACCAGCACTACGACGTCGCCAGCGCCCTGATCAAGTCCATCCGCGGCTCCGACGTCGACGCCGCCCTGCACTACCTGGCCCGCATGATCGAGGCCGGCGAGGACCCCCGCTTCATCGCCCGCCGCCTGATGATCTCCGCCAGCGAGGACATCGGCCTCGCCGATCCCAACGCGCTGCCGATCGCGGTCGCCGCCGCCCAGGCCGTCGCCATGATCGGCTTCCCCGAGGCCGCCCTCACCCTCAGCCACGCCACCATCGCCCTCGCCCTCGCCCCCAAGTCGAACGCCGCGACCACCGCGATCGGCGCCGCCCTGGACGACGTGCGCAAGGGGCACGCCGGCACCGTCCCGGCCCATCTGCGCGACAGCCACTACCAGGGCGCCGGCAAGCTCGGCCACGGCCAGGGTTACGTCTACCCGCACGACCTGCCCGAGGGCATCGCCCCGCAGCAGTACGCCCCGGACGCCCTGAAGGACCGCGAGTACTACACGCCGACCCGGCACGGCGCCGAGGCGCGGTACGCCGACGCCGTCGAGTGGACCCGCAAGCACCTCGGTCGCAAGCGGTCCTGAACACCCTGTAAACTCGCCCGGAGTGCCGAGTCCCGTGCCGTCAGAGCGGGACACCCGGCCGGAACCCCCCGGGGTTCCAGGAGCGTCGCGCACCGTCGAAACAGGTGTCGCGGGCAGCCCACCACCACCCCCGTATCCGTACGGCGGGACCGGTCGGTGGGCCACTCGCGTGCTGCACGTATGTGCCCAGACCAGGGAGCGGCTGCCCGGCAGGTCCCCAGCGGACCCGGCGGGTCTCCCCGGCTGCGGATGCGACCTCCCTCAACCCTGGCAAGCCGAACACCACGAAATGAGAGACAGTGGCGAACCAGTCCCGCCCCAAGGTCAAGAAGTCGCGTGCCCTCGGCATCGCGCTCACCCCGAAGGCCGTCAAGTACTTCGAGGCCCGTCCCTACCCGCCGGGTGAGCACGGCCGAGGCCGCAAGCAGAACTCGGACTACAAGGTCCGTCTGCTGGAGAAGCAGCGCCTGCGAGCCCAGTACGACGTCTCCGAGCGCCAGCTCGTCCGCGCCTACGAGCGTGCCTCCAAGGTGCAGGGCAAGACCGGTGAGGCCCTGATCGTCGAGCTGGAGCGCCGCCTCGACGCCCTGGTGCTGCGTTCGGGCATCGCCCGCACGATCTACCAGGCCCGCCAGATGGTCGTCCACGGCCACATCGCGGTCAACGGCCAGAAGGTCGACAAGCCGTCCTTCCGCGTCCGCCCCGACGACGTCGTGCAGGTCCGCGACCGCTCCAAGGACAAGACGCTGTTCCAGATCGCCCGCGAGGGCGGCTTCGCCCCCGACGGCGAGACCCCGCGCTACCTGCAGGTGAACCTCAAGGCCCTGGCGTTCCGCCTGGACCGCGAGCCGAACCGCAAGGAGATCCCGGTGATCTGCGACGAGCAGCTCGTCGTCGAGTACTACGCCCGCTGATCACCAGCAGGCCACAGCACCTCCGCGGTGCCCGGGCCCGCCGTCTCCCCGCCCCCTCGTGGGCGGGCGGGGCGGCGGGCTCCGTCATGTCCCCGGCGCCGTCGCCGGCCGCACCGCACCGCGCGGCCCCGGCAGCGCGGCCGGCTCCGGCGGCCGCCGCAGCGCCCGGGCCACCGCCTCCTCGCGGCACAGCCGCGCACCCCGCCGTACGCACTCCTGGTACCGCTCGTCGCCCAGGTGCTCCCGGGCCGTCGCCTCGCACAGCTCGTGCGGCGCGTTGTAGTGCGCCGAGCCGAACAGCGGCAGCCCCACCGCGGGCCATATCCGCGCCGCCGCCCCCTGGAGCACCGCCGCCTCCGCCGCCTCCCCCTCGGTCACCGTGACCAGCGCCAGCAGTTCCAGTGACAGCACCGAACCCAGCAGGTCACGGAAGCGGTGGGCGTCGACCAGACAGACGGACAGCAGCCGCCGGGCCCCGGCCGCGTCGCCGTCGCTCCACGCCGCGTACGCCAGCACGTACAGCGCGTAGACGCGCGCCCAGCGCTCCCCGTGGCCGTCGCAGACCCGGCGCACGTCCTCGCACAGCCGCACCGCGTCCGCCAGATCACCCCGGAACGCCCGCGTCATGGCCAGTTCCACCTGGGCCATCAGCACATTGCTGTTCAGCTCGCCGAGCTCGCGGTACCGCTCCAGCGCGGAGCGCAGCAGCGCCTCCGCGCCCACCATGTCATCGGTGACCAGCGCCAGGCAGCCGGTGCGGTGCACCGCGTACGCCACCGCCAGCGGGTTGCGGGCCCGCTCCGCCTCCTCCCGGCACTCCCGGAGCGCCGCCCGCGCGGACACCGGGTCGCCCTGGAGGATCGCCACGTACGCCAGCACCCACAGCGCCTTCAGCCGGGACTGCTCGCGGGCGGTGCGCTCCGCGTCCAGCCGTACGGCCTGGTCCAGCCAGTGCCGCCCCTCCGCGAGCCGGCCGCAGCCGACCCACAGGAACCACAGGGAGCCCGCCAGGTACTGGCCCAGATGCGCGCCGTCCGGATCGGACAGGCAGTGGTCCAGGGCGGCACGGAGATTCGGCAGCTCCGCCTCGATCCGCGCGGCCACCTCGGGCTGGCGCGGCGAGAACCAGTCCAGCTCGCACCAGGTCACCAGCCCCACGTACCAGTCGCGGTGCCGCCGCCGCAGCCGGGCCGCGTCCCCCGTCGCCTCCAGCCACTCGGCGCCGTACGCCCGGACCGTGTCCAGCATCCGGTAGCGCGTCCCGGCCGGGGTCTCCTCCCGGGTCAGCACGGACTGGGCGAGCAGCGCCGACAGCACGTCGAGCACCTCGTCGGCGGGCAGCCCGCCGCCGCTGCACACGTACTCCGCGGCCTCCAGGTCGAACCGCCCCGCGAACACCGAGAGCCGCGCCCACAGCAGCCGCTGCCCGGGCGTGCACAGCTCGTGGCTCCAGCCGATCGCGGTGCGCAGCGCCCGGTGCCGGGGGAGCGCCGCGCGGTTCTCCCCGGTCAGCAGCCGGAACCGGTCGTCCAGGCGGCCCAGCACCTGCCCGGGTGTCAGCGTGTCCAGCCGCCCGGCGGCCAGTTCGACCGCCAGCGGAATCCCGTCCAGCCGCCGGCACAGCTCGCGCACCTCGTCGTCCGCGCGCCCCACCGGCACGCCGTGCTGGGCAGCGCGGACCGACAGCAGGGTCACCGCGTCCTCCTCGGCGAGCGGCGCCAGCGGGACCAGGCGCTCACCCGGGACGGCCAGCGGCCGGCGCCCCACCGCCAGCACCCGCAGCCCGGGGCACCGGCCCAGCAGATCGGCCACCAGGCCGGCGCAGGAGTCGACGAGGTGTTCGACGCCGTCGAGGAGCAGCAGCAGTTCGCGCCCGGCGAGACGGGCGAGGAGCGTCTCGCGCGGGGTCCGGGTGGTGTTATCGGCCAGGCCCAGCGCCTCCACCACCGCGTAGTCCACGAACTCCGGGTCGCGCACGGGCGCCAGCTCCACCCGCCAAACCCCGTCCCGCGGCGCCGACCGGGACGCGGCCCGCCCCGCCAGCCGTGACTTGCCGATCCCGCCCACCCCGGTGACGGTCACCAGCCGCGCCTCGCGCAGCGCCCCGTCCAGCGTGGCGAGTTCCGTCGCGCGGCCCACGAACGCGTCCAGTTCCAGCGGCAGGTTCCCGGCCGGGCACGTTCCGGCATCCCGTTGCTCACGCATAGGCGACGCAGCGTACTGAAGCGTGCGCGGTGCGTACAATCGCTTCGCGCAACTCCACCGCGCGCGGACGGTAATCCGGTACGGACCTCCGCGCCCGGCGCGATAGGCTCGGTGCACGACTTTTTGAATGTTCTCGACGGCCCGGCGCGGCCTCGACGTTCTGGCACGGATCAGGGAGCGGGTGCACAGTGTCCGGTGGAGAGGTGGCCGGAATCCTCGTGGCCGTCTTCTGGGCGATCCTGGTTTCCTTCCTCGCCGTCGCACTGGTGAGGCTGGCCCAGACGCTCAAGGCGACCACGAAGCTCGTGGCGGACGTGACCGACCAGGCCGTCCCGCTGCTGGCCGACGCCTCCGCGGCGGTGCGCTCGGCGCAGACCCAGATCGAACGGGTCGACGCGATCGCCTCCGACGTCCAGGAGGTCACCTCCAACGCCTCGGCGCTGTCCACCACCGTCGCCTCCACCTTCGGCGGCCCCCTCGTCAAGGTCGCGGCCTTCGGCTACGGCGTCCGCCGCGCGATGAGCGGCCGCAGGGACGACGCCCCGGACAAGGCACCCAGGCGCACCGTCGTCGTCGGCCGTACCGTCCCGGCGACGCGGCGGGCCAAGCGCAAGAAGGACTGATCCCAGGAATGTTCCGCCGTACGTTCTGGTTCACCTCCGGCGTCGCCGCCGGCGTGTGGGCCACCACCAAGGTCAACCGCAAGCTGAAGCAGCTCACCCCCGAGAACCTCGCCGTGACCGCGGCGAACAAGGCCATCGAGGCGGGCGGCCGGCTCCGGGACCGCGCGGTGGACTTCGCGCTCGACGTCCGCGACAACATGGCCCAGCGGGAGGCCGAACTGGGCGACGCGCTCGGGCTCGACGCCCCCGCGGACCGGGAACTCCCGCCGCCCCGGCGGTACGCCGCCATCGAGAACCGCAACGACCCGATGCCCACCTCGAAGTACATCGACAGGACGACGTACTCGTACAACCGGAATGAGGACCACTGATGGAGTCGGCCGAGATTCGTCGCCGCTGGTTGAGCTTCTTCGAGGAGCGCGGGCACACCGTCGTCCCTTCGGCGTCGCTCATCGCGGACGACCCGACTCTGCTGCTGGTCCCGGCCGGCATGGTGCCCTTCAAGCCGTACTTCCTCGGTGAGGTCAAGCCGCCCTTCGACCGCGCCACCAGCGTGCAGAAGTGCGTGCGCACCCCGGACATCGAAGAGGTCGGCAAGACCACCCGGCACGGCACGTTCTTCCAGATGTGCGGCAACTTCTCGTTCGGCGACTACTTCAAGGAAGGCGCCGTCAAGCTCGCCTGGGAGCTGCTCACCAGCGCGCAGGAGAAGGGCGGTTACGGCCTCGACCCCGAGCGGCTGTGGATCACCGTCTACCAGGACGACGACGAGGCCGAGCGCATCTGGCGCGACGTCGTCGGCGTGCCCGCCGAGCGCATCCAGCGGCTGGGCAAGAAGGACAACTTCTGGTCGATGGGCGTGCCCGGCCCGTGCGGTCCGTGCTCCGAGATCAACTACGACCGCGGTCCCGAGTTCGGCGTCGAGGGCGGCCCGGCCGTCAACGACGAGCGCTACGTGGAGATCTGGAACCTGGTCTTCATGCAGTACGAGCGCGGCCAGGGCATCGGCAAGGAGGACTTCGAGATCCTCGGGGACCTGCCGAGCAAGAACATCGACACCGGGCTCGGCCTGGAGCGGCTCGCCATGATTCTGCAGGGCGTGCAGAACATGTACGAGATCGACACCTCCATGGCCGTCATCAAGAAGGCCACCGAGCTGACCGGCGTGGCCTACGGCGACGCCCACGACACGGACGTCTCGCTGCGCGTGGTCACCGACCACATGCGCACCTCCGTGATGCTCATCGGCGACGGCGTCACCCCGGGCAACGAGGGCCGCGGTTACGTCCTGCGCCGCATCATGCGCCGCGCCATCCGCAACATGCGGCTGCTCGGCGCCACCGGTCCGGTGGTCAAGGACCTGATCGACGTCGTGATCGAGATGATGGGGCAGCAGTACCCCGAGCTGATCACCGACCGCGAGCGGATCGAGAAGGTCGCCGTCGCCGAGGAGAACGCCTTCCTCAAGACGCTGAAGGCCGGCACCAACATCCTGGACACCGCCGTCGGCGAGACCAAGGCCGCCGGCGGGTCGGTCCTCTCCGGCGACAAGGCGTTCCTGCTCCACGACACCTGGGGCTTCCCGATCGACCTCACCCTGGAGATGGCCGCCGAACAGGGCCTCTCCGTGGACGAGGACGGCTTCCGGCGCCTGATGAAGGAGCAGCGGGAGCGCGCCAAGGCCGACGCCCAGGCCAAGAAGACCGGCCACGCCGACCTCGGCGCCTACCGCGAGATCGCCGACCGCGCCGGCCAGACCGACTTCATCGGCTACACCGACACCGAGGGCGAGTCGACCATCGTCGGCATCCTCGTCGACGGCGTCTCCTCGCCGGCCGCCACCGAGGGCGACGAGGTCGAGATCGTCCTCGACCGCACCCCGTTCTACGCCGAGGGCGGCGGCCAGATCGGCGACACCGGCCGGATCAGGGTCGACTCCGGTGCCGTCATCGAGGTGCGCGACTGCCAGAAGCCGGTCCCGGGGGTCTACGTCCACAAGGGCGTCGTACAGGTCGGCGAGGTCACCGTGGGCGCCACCGCCCACGCCGCGATCGACGGGCGGCGCCGCAAGGCCATCGCCCGCGCCCACTCGGCCACCCACCTCACCCACCAGGCGCTGCGCGACGCCCTCGGCCCGACGGCCGCCCAGGCCGGGTCCGAGAACCAGCCGGGCCGCTTCCGCTTCGACTTCGGTTCGCCGTCCGCCGTGCCCACGGCCGTGATGACCGACGTCGAGCAGAAGATCAACGAGGTGCTCGCCCGCGACCTCGACGTCCGCGCCGACGTCATGGGCATCGACGAGGCCAAGAAGCAGGGTGCCATCGCCGAGTTCGGCGAGAAGTACGGCGAGCGCGTCCGCGTCGTCACCATCGGGGACTTCTCCAAGGAGCTGTGCGGCGGCACCCACGTGCACAACACCGCCCAGCTCGGTCTGGTCAAGCTGCTCGGCGAGTCGTCCATCGGCTCCGGCGTGCGGCGCATCGAGGCCCTGGTCGGCGTGGACGCCTACAACTTCCTCGCCCGGGAGCACACGGTCGTCGCCCAGCTCCAGGAGCTGGTCAAGGGCCGCCCGGAGGAGCTCCCGGAGAAGGTCTCCGCCATGCTCGGCAAGCTGAAGGACGCCGAGAAGGAGATCGAGAAGTTCCGCGCCGAGAAGGTCCTCCAGGCCGCCGGCGGCCTCGCCGAGTCCGCCAAGGACGTCCGCGGCGTGGCCCTGGTCACGGGGCAGGTGCCGGACGGCACCACCGCCGACGACCTGCGCAAGCTGGTCCTCGACGTGCGCGGTCGCATCCAGGGCGGCCGGGCCGCGGTCGTCGCCCTCTTCACCACGGTGAACGGCAAGCCGCTGACCGTCATCGCCACCAACGACGCCGCCCGTGACCGCGGCCTCAAGGCCGGTGACCTGGTCCGTACCGCCGCCAAGACCCTCGGCGGCGGCGGTGGCGGCAAGCCGGACGTCGCCCAGGGCGGCGGTCAGAACCCGGCCGCCATCGGTGACGCCGTGGCCGCCGTCGAGCGCCTGGTCGCGGAGACGGCGAAGTAATGCGCCGAGGACGCCGGCTCGCCCTCGACGTCGGGGACGCCCGGATCGGGGTCGCCTCGTGCGACCCCGACGGCATCCTCGCCACGCCCGTGGAGACGGTGCCCGGCCGGGACGTCCCGGCCGCCCACCGCCGGGTGCGGGCGCTCGTCGAGGAGTACGAGCCGATCGAGGTCGTCGTCGGGCTCCCGCGCTCCCTCAAGGGGGGCGAGGGCCCGGCCGCGGCCAAGGTCCGCCGTTTCGCCCAGGAACTGGCCAAGGGCGTCGCCCCCGTCCCGGTCCGGCTCGTCGACGAGCGGATGACGACCGTCACGGCCGGCCAGGGGCTGCGCGCCTCCGGAGTGAACTCCAAGAAGGGCCGCAAGGTCATCGACCAGGCCGCCGCTGTGATCATCCTCCAGCAGGCGCTTGAATCCGAACGGGTGTCAGGTAATCCTCCTGGTGAGGGCGTCGAAGTGGTCATCTGATCGCTGTACGGTAACGTTCCGCGCGATGCGGCGGTGTTCGAACAGCCTCCGCACAGAGAGAGGCGGAACGGTCAGCGGTCCGTGAGACCCGCGTGACGGCCGCCTCGCGGCTCTAGGGGATCCATGACTGAGTATGGCCGGGGCCAGGGCTCCGAACCGTGGCACCCGGAGGACCCGTTGTACGGGGACGGCGGGTGGGGAGGGCAGCAGGCCCACGCGGGACAGCAGCCCTCCGACGGCGGCCAGCCGCAGCACCAACCGCAGCATCAGCAGCACGGTGACTGGGGCGACGGCGGCGGCCAGGCCGGATACGGCCAGGCCCAGCAGCAGTACCCGTACGGCGGACAGCAGTACGGAGGTCAGCAGTACGGCACCGAGCAGTACGACGCCCGGCACGGCGGTCAGCAGCACGGCGGACAGTACGACCAGCAGGGCTACGACCCGGCGTACGGCGGGCAGCAGTACCCGGCGCAGCAGCAGGACCATCAGCACCAGCAGGAGCAGCCGCAGCAGCAGGAGCAGCCGCACCAGCAGGAGCAGCCGCAGGGCCGGCAGCAGTACGACGCCGGCGGTCACACCGCCTACGGTCAGCAGCAGCCCCCGTACCCCCCCGACCCCGCGGACCCGTACGGGCCGCAGGCCGCCGCCCCCTACGGCGCGGAGCAGACCGACCACTACGGCACCGAGGAGGCGTACCCGCCCCCGGAGCCCCCGGGCCGCCGGCGCACCGAGCCGGAGCCGGTCCGCACCGACTGGGACCCGGGACCTGACCAGGGAGAACACGCCTTCTTCGCGGGCGGCGACGGTGACGACGGCGCCGACGGCGACGGTTCCGGGCGCGGCGACCGGCGGGGCCGCGGCGGCAGGCCGAAGAAGCGGCGCAACGGATGCGCGTGCCTCGTGGTCTGCCTGGTGCTGGGCGGCGGCGTGGCCGGATTCGGCTATTTCGGCTACCAGTTCTACCAGGACCGCTTCGGCGCGGCCCCGGACTACGCGGGCGACGGCAACGGCACGCAGGTGACGGTCACCGTCCCCAAGGGCGCCGGCGGCTCGGCCATCGGGCAGGAGCTGAAGCGCAAGGGCGTGGTGAAGAGCGTCGACGCCTTCGTCACCGCCCTCCAGGGCAACCCGAACGCCAAGGGCATCCAGGACGGCGTCTACACGCTCCAGAAGGAGATGTCCGCGGAGAGCGCCGTCAAGCTGATGCTCAGCCCGGAGAGCCGCAACTCGCTGATCATCGCCGAGGGCCGGCGCAACGTCGACGTGTACAAGCTCATCGACAAGCGCCTCGAAGTCCCGGACGGCACCACCGCCGAAGTCGCCAAGAACGACTGGAAGGACCTCGGCCTGCCCGACTGGGCGGTGAACCACGCCGACGTCAAGGACCCGCTGGAAGGGTTCCTCTACCCGTCCAGCTACTCCGTGGCCAAGGGGCAGAAGCCCGAGGAAGTGCTCAGGGAGATGGTGGCGCGGGCCACCGACACGTACGAGGAACTGGGCTTCGAGAAGAAGTCGAAGGAGCTGGGGCTCGACGGGCCGTGGCAGCTCGTGACCGTCGCCAGCCTGGTGCAGGCCGAGGGCAAGACCCACGACGACTTCCGCAAGATGGCCGAGGTGATCTACAACCGGCTCAAGCCGACCAACACCGAGACCAACCAGAAGCTCCAGTTCGACTCGACCTTCAACTACCTGATGGGGCAGAGCGAGATCCACATCGGCGAGTCCGAGATCAACAGCAACCCGGACCCGTACAACACCTACTACCACAAGGGCCTGCCGCCCGGTCCCATCGGCAACCCCGGGGCCGAGGCCCTGGAGGCCGCGCTCCAGCCCACCTCCGACGGCTGGATCTACTTCGTGGCCACCGACGGCGTGAGCAACACGGAGTTCGCCAGGACCCACGCCGACTTCGAGAAGCTGAAGGACAAGTTCAATGCCAGTACCGGCGACTGACGGCCGCCGGGCCGCCGTCCTCGGGTCCCCGATCGGCCACTCCCTCTCCCCGGTGCTGCACCGCGCCGCCTACGCGGAGCTGGGACTGACGGGATGGACGTACGACCTCTTCGACGTGGACGAGGCGGCGCTGCCGGGGTTCGTCGAGGGGCTGGGGCCGGAGTGGGCCGGGCTGTCGCTGACCATGCCGCTCAAGCGGGCCGTCATCCCGCTGCTCGACGGCATCAGCGACACGGCGGCGTCGGTGGACGCGGTCAACACGGTCGTCCTCACCGCGGACGGCCGCCGGACCGGGGACAACACCGACATCCCCGGCATGATCGCGGCCCTGCGCGAACACGGCGTCGAGAAGGTCGAGAGCGCGGCCGTCCTCGGCGCCGGGGCCACCGCGTCCTCCGCGCTGGCCGCGCTGGCCCGGATCTGCGCCGGCGAGGTCGCCGTCTACGTGCGCAGCGCGGCCCGGGCCGCCGAGATGCGGGGCTGGGCCGAGCGGCTGGACGTCGAGGTCCGCGTCGTGGACTGGGCGCGGGCGGCAGAGGCGCTGCACGCCCCGCTGGTGGTGGCCACCACCCCGGCCGGCACCACCGACGCGCTCGCCGCCGCCGTGCCGGAGCGGCCGGTGACCCTCTTCGACGTGCTCTACGAGCCCTGGCCCACCGCACTGGCCGCCCGCTGGTCGGCGCACGGCGGCGCCGTCGTCAGCGGCCTCGACCTGCTGGTCCACCAGGCGGTGCTCCAGGTGGAGCAGATGACGGGCCGCGTCCCGGCCCCGCTGGCCGCGATGCGCGCGGCGGGGGAGCGGGCGCTGGCCGCGCGGTAGGGCGGGTCCGGCGGGGGCGCCCGGGGAACGCCGGGCACGGGTCCCCCGTACCGCCGTGCCGGGCGTGACGCGGACGTGGCCCCCGCTCCGCTGTCCGGGTGGTGGACCGCCGCCCGGGACGCTCCGGCGGTCGTGGGAGGATTGACAGCGGCGGATCAGGGCCGCGCACCCGGTCGCGCCGTGATGGAACAGCGCGCGAGCACCGAGGAGCACCGTTGAGCAGGTTGCGCTGGCTGACCGCGGGGGAGTCGCACGGCCCCGCACTCGTCGCGACGCTGGAGGGACTTCCCGCCGGCGTGCCGATCACCACGGAGATGGTGGCCGACCACCTGGCGCGGCGGCGGCTCGGCTACGGTCGCGGCGCCCGGATGAAATTCGAGCGGGACGAGGTCACCTTCCTCGGCGGTGTCCGGCACGGGCTGACCCTGGGCTCGCCGGTGGCGATCATGGTGGGCAACACCGAGTGGCCCAAGTGGGAGCAGGTCATGGCCGGCGATCCGGTCGACCCGGAGATCCTCGCCGGTCTCGCCCGCAACGCCCCGCTGACCCGGCCCCGGCCCGGCCACGCCGACCTCGCGGGCATGCAGAAGTACGGCTTCGACGAGGCCCGGCCGATCCTGGAACGGGCCTCGGCCCGGGAGACCGCCGCCCGGGTGGCGCTCGGCGCGGTGGCGCGGTCGTACCTGAAGGAGACCGCCGGCATCGAGATCGTCAGCCATGTCGTCGAGCTGGCCGCCGCCAAGGCGCCCTACGGGGTGCTGCCGACCCCGGCCGACGTCGGGAAACTGGACGCCGACCCGGTGCGCTGCCTGGACGAGGCCGCCTCGGAGGCGATGGTCGCGGAGATCGACCAGGCCCACAAGGACGGCGACACCCTCGGCGGGGTCGTCGAGGTGCTGGCGTACGGGGTTCCGGTCGGCCTCGGCTCGCACGTGCACTGGGACCGGCGGCTGGACGCCCGTCTGGCCGCCGCGCTCATGGGCATCCAGGCGATCAAGGGCGTCGAGGTCGGCGACGGCTTCGGCCTGGCCCGGGTGCCCGGCTCGCAGGCGCACGACGAGATCCTCACCACCCCCGAGGGCATCAAGCGGGCGTCGGGCCGCTCCGGCGGCACCGAGGGCGGGCTGACCACGGGCGAGCTGCTGCGGGTGCGGGCGGCGATGAAGCCGATCGCCACCGTGCCGCGCGCGCTGAAGACCGTGGACGTCGCCACCGGCGAGGCCGCCGCCGCCCACCACCAGCGCTCCGACGTGTGCGCGGTCCCGGCGGCCGGCATCGTCGCCGAGGCGATGGTCGCGCTGGTGCTCGCGGACGCGGTGGCGGAGAAGTTCGGCGGCGACAGCGTGCCCGAGACCCGGCGCAACGTCACCTCCTACCTCGACGCCCTGGCCATCCGATGACCGCACCGCTGATCGTCCTGGTCGGCCCGATGGGGGTCGGCAAGTCCACCGTCGGCGCGCTGCTGGCCGAGCGGCTCGGCACCGCCTACCGGGACACCGACGAGGACATCGTCGCCGCCGAGGGCCGCACCATCGCCGAGATCTTCGTGGACGAGGGCGAGGCCGCCTTCCGCGCCCTGGAGAAGCGGGCGGTGCACCGGGCGCTCGCCGAGCACGACGGCGTCCTCGCCCTGGGCGGCGGCGCCGTCCTGGACGAGGAGACCCGCGCGCTGCTCGCCGGGCACCGCGTCGTCTACCTCTCCATGGACGTCGAGGAAGCGGTCAGGCGCACCGGCCTCAACGCGGCCCGGCCGCTGCTCGCCGTCAACCCGCGCCGGCAGTGGCGCGAGCTGATGGAAGCCAGACGGCACCTGTACGAGAGCGTCGCCGCGGCCGTCGTCGCGACCGACGGCCGTACCCCGGAAGAGGTCACCCAGGCCGCTCTGGACGCTTTGGAGCTGAAGGAAACATGAGCGAGGAAGTCACCCGCATCCAGGTCGCCGGCACCGCCGGCAGCGAGCCCTACGAGGTCCTGGTCGGGCGTCGGCTCCTGGGCGAACTGCCCGGACTGGTCGGGCCGAGGGCCAAGCGGGTCGCGGTGATCCATCCCGAGGCGCTCGCCGAGACCGGTGACGCCCTCCGCGCCGACCTGGCCGACCAGGGCTACGACGCCATCGCCATCCAGGTGCCCAACGCCGAGGAGGCCAAGACCGCCGAGGTCGCCGCCTACTGCTGGAAGGCGCTCGGCCAGTCCGGGTTCACCCGCACCGACGTCATCGTCGGCGTCGGCGGCGGCGCGACCACCGACGTGACCGGGTTCGTCGCCGCGACCTGGCTGCGCGGCGTGCGCTGGATCGCGGTGCCCACCACCGTGCTGGCCATGGTCGACGCGGCCGTCGGCGGCAAGACCGGCATCAACACCGCCGAGGGCAAGAACCTCGTCGGCGCCTTCCACCCGCCCGCCGGGGTCCTCTGCGACCTCGCCGCGCTGGACTCCCTCGCGGTCAACGACTACGTCTCCGGGCTCGCCGAGGTCATCAAGGCCGGCTTCATCGCCGACCCGGTGATCCTGGAGCTGATCGAGTCCGACCCGGAGGCCGCCCGCACCCCCGCGGGGCCGCACACCGCCGAGCTGATCGAGCGGGCCATCCGCGTCAAGGCCGAGGTCGTCTCCTGCGACCTGAAGGAGGCGGGCCGCCGGGAGATCCTCAACTACGGCCACACCCTCGGGCACGCCATCGAGAAGAACGAGCGCTACAAGTGGCGGCACGGCGCCGCCGTCGCCGTCGGCATGCACTTCGCCGCCGAACTGGGCCGCCTCGCCGGCCGTCTGGACGACGCCACCGCCGACCGCCACCGCAGCATCCTGGAGGCGGTCGGGCTGCCGCTGCACTACCGGCACGACCAGTGGCCCAAGCTGGTGGAGAACATGCGGGTCGACAAGAAGTCCCGCGGCGATCTGCTGCGCTTCATCGTCCTGGACGGCCTGGCCAAGCCCACCGTCCTGGAGGGACCCGACCCGGCCGTCCTCCTCGCCGCCTACGGCGAAGTCGGCCAGTAACTCCCGCGGCACACCTTCCGCCCGATTCGCCCTGCCCGCCGGGCACTTGGGGCTGCCCCCGGCCGTTCACCGAAGGACGGCCGGGGGCGGTACCGTTCTGCGACGAAGGCGGGGCCGGCCCCGCCGACAGCGCCCATCGCCCGCGGCGAGCGAGCCGAAGGGGCGCGCCGGTGCCGACCTCGGACACCGGCCGCAGCGCCCCGGCGGCGGACCGAGCCCGAGAACGAGACGGAGTGGCACCGGATGCAGCACGCAGTGGGTTCTCCGCTGCCGCCGCCCCATCAGCCGGGGCACGGACCGGCCGACGGCTGGTCGCCGGCCGCACATCACCCGGACCGGCCCCCGGAGCCACCCCCGGGGGCGCACCAGGCGTCCGCCCCCGTGCCCCCGCCCCCGCCCCCGGTGCCGGGGTACCCGGGCGGCCCCCCGGCCACCCCGCCGGTCCCGCCCCACGCACCCGCCCCGCAGTACGCCCAGCCGCCGCAGCACTCTCCGGCGTCCCAGGGCCCCGCGGCCCCGCGGCACGTCCAGCCGCCGCGGCAGGCGCCGCCCCCGCCGGACGGCACCGGTCACGTCCCGCTGCCCCCGGGCCGGCCCGGCTCCGCGCCCAGCGTGCCGCCCGCGCCGCCCGCCGCCGACCCGGCGGGCACCGTCCTCGCCGTCCTGCTGATCGGCCCGGCGGGCGCCGGCAAGACCAGCGTGGCCAAGTACTGGGCCGACCACCGCCGGGTGCCCACCGCCCACATCAGCCTGGACGACGTACGCGAATGGGTCCGCTCCGGCTTCGCCGACCCGCAGTCCGGGTGGAACGAGCACTCCGAGGCGCAGTACCGCCTGGCCCGCCGCACCTGCGGCTTCGCCGCGCGCAACTTCCTCGCCAACGGCATCTCCTGCATCCTCGACGACGCCGTCTTCCCCGACCGGCCGGTGGTCGGCCTCGGCGGCTGGAAACGGCACGTCGGTCCCGGCCTGCTCCCCGTGGTGCTGCTGCCCGGCCTGGACGTCGTCCTGGAGCGCAACGCCGAGCGGGCGGGCAACCGGCGGCTCACCGACGAGGAGGTCGCCCGCATCCACGGCCGGATGGCCGGCTGGTACGGCTCCGGGCTGCCGATCATCGACAACTCCCAGATCGACGTCCCCGAGACCGCCCGCGTCCTGGACGACGTACTGGCCCGCTCGATAGCGAGCCCGCCGAACTGGTGACGCGGGGGGCGTAGTGCCCTGCGGGGCGTGGCGGCGGGGGGCCGGTGACGCGGGCAGCCGGGCCGGCCCAGGGGGACGGGAACCCGTGACGCGGGTGTCAGGGCCGCCCCCAGGGGCGTGGGGAAACTGTGACGCGGGTGTCAGGGCCCCCCAGGGAAGTGGGGAGAGCCGGTGACGCGGGCAGCCGGGCCTACCGCAGGGGCGCGGGGAACCTGTGACACGCGTGCCCGGACCGGCCCAGGGGCGCGGCGAACTGCGCGCCCGGCCCCCACCGGCGGTCGGCCGACGGACGACGCGAACCCCCGTCCGCGCGCCCCGCCCGGCGGGCCACCGCCCACTCGGCCTCTCCTGAGCGGCGCCCCACCCGCGCGGCTCATACGCTCGGCTCATGTCAGAGGTGTACGCGGCCCGCCGGACGCGCCTACGTGAACGCTGCAATGCGGGCGGCAGCGCGGCGGCGCTGGTCTCCCGGCCCGCCAACGTGCGCTACCTCGCGGGCGCCGCCCCGCGCGGCGCCGTCCTGCTGCTGGGCACCACCGAGGACCTGCTGCTCTGCGCCGAGCCGCCGGAGGACCGGCCCGCCGCCGGACGGCCGGACGAGTCGCTGCGGCTGCGCGTCCTGCCCGGACCCGGCGCCGACCCGGCCGTCGCGGCCGGCGGAGTGGCCGAGGCCCAGGGCGCCGACTCCCTCGCCGTGGAGGAGCACCACCTCACCGTCGCCCGGCACCGCGCGATCGGCTCCGCCGCCCCCCGGCTCCGGCTGGCCGGACTGGGCCAGGCCGTCGAACAGCTCCGGGTCGTCAAGGACGAGGAGGAGATCTCCTGCCTGCGCATCGGCGCCGAGATCGCCGACCAGGCCCTCGGCGAGCTGCTCGAATCGATCCTGGTCGGCCGCACCGAGCGGCACCTCGCCCTGGAACTGGAACGCCGCCTGGTCGACCACGGCGCCGACGGCCCCGCCTTCCCCACCTCCGTGGGCACCGGCCCGCACGCCGGGCGCCCGGGACACCGGCCCACCGACCGGCGCGTGGAGGAGGGCGACTTCCTCTCCGTCTGCCTCGGCGCCACCTACCGCGGCTACCGCTGCGAGATCGGCCGCACCTTCGTCATCGGCACCTCGCCCGCCGACTGGCAGATCGAGCTGTACGACCTCGTCTTCGCCGCGCAGCGGGCCGGCCGGGAGGCCCTCGCGCCCGGCGTCGCCCACCGCGACGTGGACCGAGCGGCCCGGCAGGTACTGGACTCCGCCGGGTACGGGGAGAACCTTCCGGCGCGCACCGGGCACGGGGTCGGACTCCAAATCGACGAGGACCCTCAATTGACCCCGGCGGCCATGGGTAAACTGGACGCTTGTGTGCCGGTCACCGTCGAACCGGGGGTCCACCTCCCGGGCCGGGGCGGTGTCCGGATCGATGACACGCTCGTCGTACGCCCCGAGGCGGACGGCGGACCCGAGCTACTCACCATCACGACCAAGGAGCTGCTCGCGCTCTAGCTTCACGCTGGGCGTACGCGCCGGGGTCGTCCACGTCAGTCCAGTCCAGGAGATTCCTCAACCGTGGCTTCCACGAACGACCTCAAGAACGGCATGGTGCTCAAGCTCGAAGGCGGCCAGCTCTGGTCCGTCGTCGAGTTCCAGCACGTCAAGCCCGGCAAGGGCCCCGCCTTCGTGCGCACCAAGCTCAAGAACGTGCTCTCCGGCAAGGTCGTCGACAAGACCTTCAACGCCGGTGTCAAGGTCGAGACGGCCACTGTCGACAAGCGCGACATGCAGTTCTCGTACATGGACGGCGAGTACTTCGTCTTCATGGACATGGAGACCTACGACCAGCTCCACGTCGACAGGAAGGCCGTCGGCGACGCCGCCAACTTCCTGATCGAGGGCTTCACCGCCACCGTCGCCCAGCACGAGGGCGAGGTGCTCTTCGTCGAGCTGCCCGCCGCCGTCGAGCTGGTCGTCCAGGAGACCGAGCCCGGCGTCCAGGGCGACCGCTCCACCGGCGGCACCAAGCCGGCGACGCTGGAGACCGGCCACCAGATCCAGGTCCCGCTCTTCATCACCACCGGCGAGAAGATCAAGGTCGACACCCGCACCAGCGACTACCTCGGCCGGGTGAACAGCTAACCGTGGCTGCCCGCAACACGGCCCGCAAGCGCGCCTTCCAGATCCTCTTCGAAGGCGACCAGCGCGACACCGACGTCCTGACCGTCCTCGCCGACTGGGTGCGGCTCTCCCGCTCCGACACCCGGCAGCCGCCGGTGAGCGAGTACACGATGGAGCTGGTCGAGGGGTACGCGGAGCACGCCGCCCGGATCGACGAGCTGATCTCCCAGTACGCGGTCGGCTGGACGCTGGACCGCATGCCGGTCGTCGACCGCAACATCCTGCGTCTCGGCGCGTACGAGCTGATCTGGGTCGACGGCACGCCGGACGCGGTCGTGCTCGACGAAGCGGTGCAGTTGGCGAAGGAGTTCTCGACGGACGAGTCGCCCTCGTTCGTCAACGGGCTGCTGGGCCGGCTGAAGGAGCTGAAGCCGTCGCTGCGGCGGGCTTGAGCGAGGGGCGCCGCGGGGGTTGCGGCATTCGGGTGATCCGCGCGTCGCCCGTGGCCGGTCGCGCCCGCGCGGCGGAACCGCGTGCCGGCTCCGCCCCGCGCCCCTGAGGGCACCTCTGGCGCCCGGCCTCGGGAAGTGGCCGCACATGCCGCCGGGGTGGCCGGAACCGACTGGTTCCGGCCACCCCGGCGGCACGTTTCTGCTGGGACGGGTGGGGCTCAGGCGTCCTCGTGGGCCGCCACCGCGCGGCGGGCGTCCGCGTCCAGGACACCCCAGCTGATCAGCTGCTCGGTGAGGACCGAGGGCGACTGGTCGTAGATCACGGCGAGTGTGCGCAGGTCGTCCTGGCGGATCGAGAGCACCTTGCCGTTGTAGTCACCGCGCTGGGACTGGATCGTCGCCGCGTAGCGCTGGAGGGGGCCCGCCTTCTCGGCCGGCACGGTGGCCAGCCGCTCCAGGTCCAGGACCAGCTTCGGCGGCGGCTCGGCGGCGCCGCCGGGGGTGGTGCCCGGAAGCAGCTCCTGCACCGGAACGCCGTAGAAGTCCGCCAGCTCGGCGAGGCGCTGCACGGTCACGGCACGGTCACCGCGCTCGTACGAACCGACCACCACGGCCTTCCAGCGGCCCTGGGACTTCTCCTCGACACCGTGGAGGGATAGGCCCTGCTGGGTGCGGATGGCGCGGAGCTTGGCCCCGAGCTGTTTGGCGTATTCGCTGGACATATGGCTCCCCGGACACTGTGTCGACGCGACGGGCTCGGTTTCCTGCCGCGCGGCTGGTAACTCACTGTGAGGTTACGCAGCGTTACTCTCCCGCGTCAAGCCGAACGGTCCGCACCGACGCTTCCGGGGTCCGTGACGACGCGTTGGGCCGAAGGGGTGACGGGAGCCCTCCGAAGGGGTGAGGGGGGCGCGGTCGGGGTGGTGTCCGGCACCTGCTACCGTGGATGGCGCAATTCCGACGTCCTTTAAGGTCCGTCCCGTGAGGCGGAGAAGGAGGTCCGTTTCTTATGGACACGCAGGACACCCAGCCCGGTTCACCCGACGCGCGGCCCGTACTCGAAGGGCCCGACATCGCGCGGGTGCTGACCCGTATCGCCCACGAGATCGTCGAGCGCGCCAAGGGCGCCGACGACGTGGTGCTCCTCGGCATCCCGACCCGGGGCGTCTTCCTCGCCCGCAGACTCGCCGCCAAGCTCGAGCAGATCACCGAGCGCAAGGTGCCGTGCGGCTCGCTCGACATCACCATGTACCGCGACGACCTGCGCATGCACCCGCCGCGCGCGCTGGCCCGCACCGAGATCCCCGGTGACGGCATCGACGGCCGCCTCGTCGTCCTCGTCGACGACGTGCTCTTCTCCGGCCGCACCATCCGCGCCGCCCTCGACGCGCTGAACGACATCGGGCGCCCGCGCGCGGTCCAGCTCGCCGTCCTCGTCGACCGCGGCCACCGTGAACTGCCCATCCGCGCGGACTACGTCGGCAAGAACCTCCCCACGTCGCTGCGGGAGACGGTCAAGGTCCAGCTCGCCGAGGAGGACGGTCGCGACACCGTGCTGCTCGGCGCCAAGGCCGACCAGTAGCACCTCGGCACACCCCGGCCGCTCCGGCGCGCCCACGTCTGCGCCGACGTGCCCGAATCCTCCCGAACTGCCTTACGGAGCCTGACAGATGCAGCGTCATCTCATCTCGGCCGCCGACCTCACCCGCGACGACGCCGTCCTGATCCTCGACACCGCCGAGGAGATGGCCCGGGTCGCCGACCGGCCGATCAAGAAACTGCCCACCCTGCGCGGCCGTACCGTCGTCAACCTCTTCTTCGAGGACTCGACCCGGACCCGGATCTCCTTCGAGGCCGCGGAGAAGCGCCTGTCCGCGGACGTCATCAACTTCACCGCCAAGGGATCGAGCGTCTCCAAGGGCGAGTCCCTGAAGGACACCGCCCAGACGCTGGAGGCCATGGGCGTCGACGCCGTCGTCATCCGGCACGGCGCCTCCGGAGCCCCGTACCGGCTGGCCACCTCCGGCTGGATCGACGCCCATGTGATCAACGCCGGCGACGGCACCCACCAGCACCCCACCCAGGCCCTGCTCGACGCGTTCACCATGCGCCGCCGCCTGGTCGGCCGGGACAGCGGCATCGGCAAGGACCTCGACGGGCGGCGCATCACCCTCGTCGGCGACGTCCTGCACAGCCGGGTCGCCCGCTCCAACGTCGACCTGCTGCACACCCTCGGCGCCCACGTCACCCTGGTCGCCCCGCCCACCCTGCTGCCGGTCGGCGTCGAGACCTGGCCCTGCGAGGTCTCCTACGACCTCGACTCCACCCTCCCCAAGTCCGACGCGGTGATGATGCTGCGCGTGCAGCGCGAGCGGATGAACGCCGCCTTCTTCCCCACCGAGCGCGAGTACTCCCGCCGCTACGGCCTCGACGGCGACCGCATGGCGAAGATGCCCGAGCACGCCATCGTGATGCACCCCGGCCCGATGGTCCGCGGCATGGAGATCACCGCCGAGGTCGCCGACTCCGACCGCTGCACCGTCGTCGAGCAGGTCACCAACGGCGTCTCCATCCGCATGGCCGTGCTCTACCTGCTGCTCGGCGGCAACGAACCCGCCCAGACCCGCACTGAGGAGAAGTAAGACCCATGAGCAAGATCCTGATCCGTGGTGCGAAGGTGCTCGGCGGGGAGCCGCAGGACGTCCTGATCGACGGCGAGACGATCGAGGCGGTGGGGACCGGGCTGAGCGCCGAGGGCGCGGAGGTCGTCGAGGCCGGCGGCAAGGTGCTCCTGCCGGGCCTGGTCGACCTCCACACCCACCTGCGCGAGCCCGGCCGCGAGGACTCCGAGACCGTCCTGACCGGCACCCGCGCGGCAGCGTCCGGCGGTTACACCACCGTGTTCGCCATGGCCAACACCTTCCCGGTCGCCGACACGGCGGGCGTGGTCGAGCAGGTCTGGCGGCTCGGCAAGGAGTCCGGCTACTGCGACGTACGGCCCATCGGCGCCGTCACCGTCGGCCTGGAGGGCGCCAAGCTCGCCGAACTGGGCGCCATGCACGAGTCCGCCGCCGGTGTCACCGTCTTCTCCGACGACGGCAAGTGCGTCCACGACGCCGTGATCATGCGGCGCGCCCTGGAGTACGTGAAGGCGTTCGACGGGGTCGTCGCCCAGCACGCCCAGGAGCCCCGGCTGACCGAGGGCGCCCAGATGAACGAGGGCGTCGTCTCCGCCGAGCTGGGCCTCGGCGGCTGGCCTGCGGTGGCCGAGGAGTCGGTCATCGCCCGCGACGTCCTGCTCGCCGAGCACGTCGGCTCCCGCGTGCACATCTGCCACCTGTCGACCGCCGGGTCCGTGGAGATCGTCCGCTGGGCCAAGTCCCGCGGCATCCGGGTCACCGCCGAGGTCACCCCGCACCACCTGCTCCTCACCGACGAGCTGGTCCGGTCCTACAACCCCGTCTACAAGGTCAACCCGCCGCTGCGCACCGAGCGTGACGTGCACGCGCTGCGCGAGGCGCTCGCCGACGGCACGATCGACATCGTCGCCACCGACCACGCCCCGCACCCGCACGAGGACAAGGACTGCGAGTGGGCCGCCGCCGCCATGGGGATGGTCGGCCTGGAGACCGCGTTGTCAGTGGTCCAGGAGACCATGGTGGACACGGGTCTGCTGGACTGGGCCGGCGTCGCCGACCGGATGTCCGTCAAGCCCGCGCAGATCGGACAGGCAGCCGGCCAGGGCCGTCCCGTCTCGGCAGGTGAGCCCGCCAACCTCACCCTCGTCGACACGGAATACCGTGGCCGGGTGGACCCCGCGGGCTTCGCCTCGCGCAGCCGCAACACCCCCTACGAGGGGCGCGAGCTGCCGGGCCGTGTGACACACACGTGGCTGCGGGGCAAGGCGACGCTCGTCGACGGGAAGCTCACGTGACACCTGTAATCCTGCTGGCCGCCGAGAAGGAATCGGCGCAAGTGACCGACTGGGCCGCCCGCATCGGCTGGGTGGTCGGCCTGGGCCTGTTCGTGGCGCTCGTCTACTGGCTGATGCGCGAGGGCTGGAAGTGGCGCGGCACCCTCCAGGGCGACCTGCCGGAGCTGCCCACCGCGCCGGAGGCCCCCGGACCGGCGAGACTGACGATGAGCGGCCGCTACCACGGCTCCACCACCGCCGGCCAGTGGCTGGACCGCATCGTCGCCCGGGGCCTGGGCGCCCGCAGCCGGGCCGAGCTGGCCCTGACCGACGCGGGAGTGGACGTCGTACGCCCCGGCGCGACCGACTTCTTCGTCCCCGCCGCGGCGCTGCGCGAGGCCCGGCTCGACAAGGGCATCGCGGGCAAGGTGCTCACCGAGGGCGGCCTGCTCGTCCTGACCTGGGAGCACGGCGGGAAGCTGATCGACTCCGGCTTCCGCTCCGACCGGGCGGCCGAGCACACCGAATGGGTCCAGACCCTGACCGACATGATCCACAAGAGGGAAACGGAAGGCGCACGATGACCACCTCCACCAGGGGAGCTGCCAGGACTCCCGCCGTACTCGTCCTGGAGGACGGCCGGGTCTTCCGCGGCCGTGCCTACGGGGCCGTGGGGGAGACCTTCGGCGAGGCCGTCTTCTCCACCGGCATGACCGGCTACCAGGAGACCCTCACCGACCCGTCCTACGCCCGGCAGATCGTCGTGGCGACCGCCCCCCAGATCGGCAACACCGGCTGGAACGACGAGGACGACGAGTCCCGGCGCATCTGGGTCTCCGGGTACGTCGTGCGGGACCCCGCGCGCGTGCCGTCCAACTGGCGCTCCCGGCGCTCCCTGGACGACGAGCTGACCCGCCAGGGCGTCGTCGGCATAGCCGGCATCGACACCCGCGCCCTCACCCGACACCTGCGCGAGCGCGGCTCCATGCGGGCCGGCGTCTTCTCCGGCGACGCCCTCGCCGACGACGCCGCGCTCCTCGCCCGCGTGCTGGAGCAGCCGCACATGAAGGGCGCGAGCCTCTTCGAGGAGGTCGCCACCCAGGAGGCGTACGTCGTCCCTGCGATCGGTGACAAGAAGTTCACCGTCGCCGCCGTCGACCTCGGCATCAAGGGCATGACCCCGCACCGCATGGCCGAGCGCGGCATCGAGGTGCACGTCCTGCCCGCCACCGCCACCGTCGAGGACGTCTACGCGGTCCGGCCGGACGGCGTGTTCTTCTCCAACGGCCCCGGCGACCCCGCCACCGCCGACCACCCCGTCGCCCTGATGCGGGGCGTCCTGGAGCGCGGCACCCCGCTGTTCGGCATCTGCTTCGGCAACCAGATCCTCGGCCGCGCCCTCGGCTTCGGCACCTTCAAGCTGAAGTACGGCCACCGCGGCATCAACCAGCCGGTGCAGGACCGTACGACCGGCAAGGTCGAGGTCACCGCGCACAACCACGGATTCGCCGTCGACGCCCCGCTCGACCGGGTCTCCGACACCCCCTACGGCCGCGCCGAGGTCTCCCACGTCTGCCTCAACGACAACGTGGTGGAGGGGCTCCAGCTCCTCGACCGGCCGGCCTTCAGCGTCCAGTACCACCCCGAAGCGGCAGCGGGCCCCCACGACGCCGCCTACCTGTTCGACCGCTTCGTTTCCCTGATGGAGGGCCAGCGTGCCTAAGCGCACCGATATCCAGTCCGTCCTGGTCATCGGCTCCGGCCCGATCGTCATCGGCCAGGCCGCCGAGTTCGACTACTCCGGCACCCAGGCGTGCCGCGTGCTCAAGGCCGAGGGCCTGCGCGTCATCCTGGTGAACTCCAACCCGGCGACGATCATGACCGACCCGGAGATCGCCGACGCCACCTACGTCGAGCCGATCACCCCCGAGTTCGTCGAGAAGATCATCGCCAAGGAGCGCCCCGACGCCCTGCTGCCCACCCTGGGCGGCCAGACGGCCCTGAACACCGCGATCTCCATGCACGAGCAGGGAGTCCTGGAGAAGTACGGCGTCGAGCTGATCGGCGCCAATGTCGAGGCGATCCACAAGGGCGAGGACCGCGACCTGTTCAAGAACGTGGTCGAGGAGGTCCGCAAGAAGATCGGCCACGGCGAGTCCGCCCGCTCCTACATCTGCCACTCCATGGACGACGTCCTCGCCGGCGTCGAGGCGCTCGGCGGCTACCCGGTCGTCGTCCGCCCCTCCTTCACCATGGGCGGCGCCGGCTCCGGCTTCGCCCACGACGAGGAGGAGCTGCGCCGCATCGCGGGCCAGGGCCTCACGCTCTCCCCGACCACCGAGGTGCTCCTGGAGGAGTCCATCCTCGGCTGGAAGGAGTACGAGCTGGAGCTGATGCGCGACAAGAACGACAACGTCGTGGTCGTCTGCTCCATCGAGAACTTCGACCCCATGGGCGTGCACACCGGCGACTCGATCACCGTCGCCCCCGCCATGACGCTCACCGACCGCGAGTACCAGGTGCTGCGCGACGTCGGCATCGCCATCATCCGCGAGGTCGGCGTCGACACCGGCGGCTGCAACATCCAGTTCGCGGTCAACCCCGAGGACGGCCGGGTCATCGTCATCGAGATGAACCCGCGCGTCTCCCGCTCCTCGGCCCTCGCCTCCAAGGCGACCGGCTTCCCGATCGCCAAGATCGCCGCCAAGCTGGCCGTCGGCTACACGCTGGACGAGATCCCCAACGACATCACGCGGGAGACCCCGGCCTCCTTCGAGCCGACCCTCGACTACGTGGTCGTCAAGGCCCCCCGCTTCGCCTTCGAGAAGTTCCCGAGCGCGGACTCGACGCTGACGACGACCATGAAGTCGGTCGGCGAGGCCATGGCCATCGGACGGAACTTCCCCGAGGCCTTCCAGAAGGCGCTGCGCTCCCTGGAGAAGAAGGGCAGCCAGTTCACCTTCGCCGGCGAGCCCGGCGACAAGCAGGAGCTGCTGGAGGCGTCGGTCCGGCCCACCGACGGCCGGATCAACACCGTCATGCGGGCCATCCGCGCGGGCGCCACCCCCGAGGAGATCTTCGAGTACACGAAGATCGACCCCTGGTTCGTCGACCAGCTCTTCCTGATCAAGGAGATCGCCGACGAGATCGGCGCCGCCCCCGAGCTGACAAGTGCGCTGCTCGCCGAGGCCAAGCGGCACGGCTTCTCCGACCAGCAGATCGCCGAGATCCGCGGCCTGCGCGAGGACGTCGTCCGCGAGGTCCGGCACGCGCTCGGCGTCCGCCCGGTCTACAAGACGGTCGACACCTGCGCCGCCGAGTTCGCCGCGAAGACGCCGTACTTCTACTCCTCCTACGACGAGGAGACCGAGGTCGCGCCCCGCGAGAAGCCGGCCGTCATCATCCTGGGCTCCGGCCCGAACCGCATCGGCCAGGGCATCGAGTTCGACTACTCCTGCGTCCACGCCTCCTTCGCGCTCAGCGACGCCGGGTACGAGACCGTGATGGTCAACTGCAACCCGGAGACCGTCTCCACCGACTACGACACCTCCGACCGGCTCTACTTCGAGCCGCTCACCCTGGAGGACGTCCTGGAGATCGTCCACGCCGAGCAGCAGGCCGGACCGGTCGCCGGCGTCGTCGTCCAGCTCGGCGGCCAGACCCCGCTGGGCCTGTCGCAGGCCCTGAAGGACAACGGCGTGCCGATCGTCGGCACCCCGCCCGAGGCGATCCACGCCGCCGAGGACCGCGGCGCCTTCGGCCGGGTCCTCGCCGAGGCCGGCCTGCCCGCCCCCAAGCACGGCACGGCCACCACCTTCACCGAGGCCAAGGCCATCGCCGACGAGATCGGCTACCCGGTCCTGGTCCGCCCCTCCTACGTCCTCGGCGGACGCGGCATGGAGATCGTCTACGACGAGACCCGCCTGGAGTCCTACATCGCCGAGTCGACCGAGATCAGCCCGTCCCGCCCGGTCCTGGTCGACCGGTTCCTGGACGACGCGATCGAGATCGACGTGGACGCCCTGTACGACGGCGAGGAGCTGTACCTCGGCGGCGTCATGGAGCACATCGAGGAGGCCGGCATCCACTCCGGCGACTCGGCGTGCGCCCTGCCCCCGATCACGCTGGGCGGCTTCGACATCAAGCGGCTGCGCGCCTCCACCGAGGGCATCGCCGCGGGCGTCGGCGTACGCGGTCTGATCAACATCCAGTTCGCGCTGGCCGGGGACATCCTCTACGTCCTGGAGGCCAACCCGCGCGCCTCGCGCACCGTGCCCTTCACCTCGAAGGCGACCGCGGTGCCGCTGGCCAAGGCCGCCGCCCGCATCTCGCTGGGCGCCACCATCGCCGAGCTGCGCGCCGAGGGCCTCCTCCCGGCCACCGGCGACGGCGGCGAGCTGCCGCTGGACGCGCCGATCTCCGTCAAGGAGGCCGTGATGCCGTGGTCCCGCTTCCGGGACATCCACGGCCGCGGCGTCGACACCGTCCTCGGCCCGGAGATGCGCTCCACCGGCGAGGTCATGGGCATCGACTCCGTCTTCGGCACGGCGTACGCCAAGTCGCAGGCGGGTGCGTACGGGCCGCTGCCCACCAAGGGCCGCGCCTTCATCTCGGTCGCCAACCGGGACAAGCGCTCGATGATCTTCCCGGCCCGCGAGCTGGTCGCGCACGGCTTCGAACTGCTCGCCACCTCCGGCACCGCCGAGGTCCTGCGCCGCAACGGCATCAACGCCACCGTGGTCCGCAAGCAGTCCGAGGGCACCGGCCCGAACGGCGAGAAGACCATCGTCCAGCTCATCCACGACGGCGAGGTCGACCTCATCGTCAACACCCCGTACGGCACCGGCGGCCGCCTCGACGGCTACGAGATCCGCACGGCGGCGGTGGCACGGTCCGTGCCCTGCCTGACCACGGTCCAGGCGCTCGCCGCCGCGGTCCAGGGCATCGACGCCCTCAACCACGGTGACGTGGGCGTCCGCTCGCTCCAGGAACACGCGGGCTTCCTGACCGCGGCCCGCGACTAGCAGCCCCGAGGGGGACACCGGAAACGGTGTCCCCCTCTTCATGAGGCTCACCCCGAGGACACCATGTACAAGACCTTCTTCTCCCTCGTCTTCAAGAGGATGGACGCCGAGCGCGCCCACCACCTCGCCTTCCGCTGGATCGGGCTGGCCGCCCGCGTCCCCGTCCTGCGCACCTTCGCCGCCGCCGTGCTCGCGCCCCGGTACGAGGAGCTGCGCACCGAGGCCCTCGGCCTGCGCATGCACGGCCCCTTCGGCCTCGCCGCCGGCTTCGACAAGAACGCCGTCGCCATCGACGGCATGGCGATGCTCGGCTTCGACCACGTCGAGATCGGCACCGTCACCGGGGAACCGCAGCCCGGCAACCCGAAGAAGCGGCTGTTCCGCCTCGTCCCCGACCGGGCGCTGATCAACCGCATGGGCTTCAACAACGACGGCTCCCGGGTCGTCGCCGCCCGCCTGGCCGGCCGCGAGCCCGTCTTCCGGACCGTCGTCGGCGTCAACATCGGCAAGACCAAGGCCGTCCCCGAGGAGGAGGCCGCCGCGGACTACGTGAAGTCCGCCGAGCGCCTCGCGCCCTACGCCGACTACCTCGTCGTCAACGTCTCGTCGCCCAACACGCCCGGACTGCGCGACCTCCAGGCGACCGAGGCGCTGCGCCCCCTGCTGACCGCCGTCCGCGAGGCCGCCGACCGGGCCGTGCCCGCCCGCCGCGTGCCGCTCCTGGTGAAGATCGCGCCCGACCTCGCGGACGAGGACGTCGACGCGGTGGCCGACCTCGCCGTGGAACTGGGCCTGGACGGCATCATCGCCACCAACACCACCATCGCCCGCGAGGGCCTCGGCCTGGCCTCCCCGCTCTCCGTCGTCAAGGAGACCGGCGGCCTGTCCGGCGCCCCGCTCAAGGCGCGCTCCCTGGAGGTCCTGCGCCGCCTGTACGCGCGCGTGGGCGACCGGATCACCCTGGTCGGGGTCGGCGGCATCGAGACCGCGGAGGACGCCTGGGAGCGCATCCTGGCCGGCGCCACGCTGGTCCAGGGCTACAGCGCCTTCATCTACCAGGGCCCGTTCTGGAGCCGTGCCGTCCACAAGGGCCTCGCCGCCCGGCTGCGCCGGAGCCCCTACGCCACCCTCGCCGACGCGGTCGGCGCCGACGTGAGGAAGAAGCCATGACCGAGCCGTTCGGTACGCGTCTGCGCCGCGCCATGGACGAGCGCGGCCCGCTCTGCGTGGGCGTCGACCCGCACGCCTCCCTGCTCGCCGAGTGGGGCCTGGACGACGACGTCGCCGGCCTGGAGCGGTTCAGCCGCACGGTGGTCGAGGCGGTGGCCGACCGGGTCGCCGTCCTCAAGCCGCAGAGCGCCTTCTTCGAGCGGTTCGGCTCGCGCGGCGTCGCGGTCCTGGAGAAGTCGGTCGCCGAGGCCAGGGCGGCCGGCGCGCTGGTCGTCATGGACGCCAAGCGCGGCGACATCGGCTCCACCATGGCCGCCTACGCCGAGTCCTTCCTGCACCGGGACGCCCCGCTGTTCTCGGACGCGCTGACGGTCTCGCCGTACCTGGGCTACGGGTCGCTGAAGCCGGCCGTCGACATGGCGCGGGAGCACGGCGCGGGCCTGTTCGTGCTGGCGCTCACCTCGAACCCGGAGGGCGCCGAGGTCCAGCACGCCGTCCGCGGCGACGGACGGGGCGTCGGCGCGACGATGCTCGCCCACCTCGCGGCCGAGAACGCGGGGGAGGAGCCCCTCGGCTCCTTCGGCGCGGTGGTCGGCGCCACGCTCGGCGACCTCTCCTCGTACGACCTGGAGATCGGCGGCCCGCTGCTGGCCCCCGGCATCGGCGCCCAGGGCGCCACCCCCGCCGACCTGCCCGGTGTCTTCGGCAGGGCCGTGCGCAACGTGGTGCCGAACGTCAGCCGGGGCGTCCTGCGGCACGGTCCCGACGCCGGCGCGCTGCGCGCGAGCGCGGAACGGTTCGCCGAGGAGATCCGGGCCGCGGTCGCCGCGGTGTGACTCTCGCCGCATTCCTCGTGGTCGCCGGGGGGTGCCGACGGGCGGGGTCCGGGAGGGCCGGAGCCTGGATACATCCTCAAATCCGAGGCAGTATGTCTTAAATGTCCGGTCCTACCAAGGCTGACCAGGACTTTTCCGCTGTTCTCGCTGACTCTGGCGGCCTTGACCGCTAGTCTCCGTCGAGAGAACGCGAGCAAGCGTGTTGCTCGTACCTCCCCAGGTGTGGGGCGACTAGGTTCCTCACCGGTCCGTATCCGACAGTTCGACATCCGAGGTGACGTAGGCGTGGCTCTTCCGCCCCTTACCCCTGAACAGCGCGCAGCCGCGCTCGAAAAGGCCGCCGCGGCTCGCCGGGAGCGGGCCGAGGTCAAGAATCGACTCAAGCACTCCGGCGCCTCCCTGCACGAGGTCATCAAGCAGGGCCAGGAGAACGACGTCATCGGCAAGATGAAGGTCTCCGCCCTGCTGGAGTCCCTGCCGGGCGTGGGCAAGGTCCGCGCCAAGCAGATCATGGAGCGGCTCGGCATCTCCGAGAGCCGCCGGGTGCGCGGCCTCGGCTCCAACCAGATCGCCTCCCTGGAGCGCGAGTTCGGCAGCACCGGCAGCTGAGTCCGGACCACCCCGGTATTGCTGGAATAATCACGGCATGGCTGCAACACCCCGGGGGACGACCCCCGTGCCCCCGGACGTACGTCCGCGGCTGACCGTGCTCTCCGGCCCCTCGGGGGTCGGCAAGAGCACGGTCGTCGCTCATATGCGCAAGGAACACCCCGAGGTCTGGCTCTCGGTGTCGGCGACGACCCGCAAGCCCCGCCCCGGTGAGCAGCACGGCGTCCACTACTTCTTCGTCACCGACGACGAGATGGACAAGCTGATCGCCAACGGCGAGCTGCTGGAGTGGGCCGAGTTCGCGGGCAACCGCTACGGCACGCCGCGCGCGGCCGTGCTGGAGCGGCTGGACGCGGGTGAGCCGGTGCTGCTGGAGATCGACCTCCAGGGCGCCCGGCAGGTCCGCGCCTCGATGCCCGAGGCCCAGCTCGTGTTCCTGGCCCCGCCCACCTGGGAGGAGCTGGTGCGCAGGCTCACCGGCCGGGGCACCGAGGCGCCCGAGGTCATCGAGCGCCGGCTCGGGGCGGCGAAGGTCGAGCTGGCGGCCGAGCCTGAGTTCGACAACACCCTGGTCAACACCTCCGTCGAGGACGTGGCGCGCGAGCTGCTAGCCTTGATGGACGTCGTGTGATCGTCACCGGTGTCTTGATCACTGCCGGTCACGGTCACTGAGACTGATTCTTTCCCATCCATCGGAAGGTAGAGCGTGTCCTCTTCCATCTCCGCGCCCGAGGGCATCATCAACCCGCCGATCGACGAGCTCCTCGAGGCCACCGACTCGAAGTACAGCCTCGTGATCTACGCGGCCAAGCGGGCCCGCCAGATCAACGCGTACTACTCGCAGCTCGGCGAGGGCCTCCTCGAGTACGTCGGTCCCCTCGTCGACACCCACGTCCACGAGAAGCCGCTCTCGATCGCGCTGCGCGAGATCAACGCGGGGCTGCTGACGTCCGAGGCCGTCGAGGGCCCGGCGCAGTAGCCGTCCCTCTCGGCAGTTCTTCTCGGCACCCGGCCCGGCGGCACGACCGCCGGGCCTGTGGTGTGTCATGGGGGCATACGTTCTTCAAGGCCGGGCTCCGAGGCCCGGCCGCAAGGTCGGGAGAGACGGTGGACAAGCCCAAGGTCGTCCTGGGGGTCAGCGGCGGCATCGCCGCGTACAAGGCCGCCGAGCTGCTGCGCAGGTTCACGGAGTCGGGACACGAGGTCCGCGTCGTGCCCACCGCCTCCGCGCTGCACTTCGTGGGCGCCGCCACCTGGTCGGCGCTGTCCGGCAATCCGGTCTCGACCGAGGTCTGGGACGACGTCCACGAGGTCCCGCACGTCCGCATCGGACAGCACGCCGACCTGGTCGTCGTCGCCCCGGCCACCGCCGACCTGCTCGCCAAGGCCGCCCACGGCCTCGCCGACGACCTGCTCACCAACACCCTCCTCACCGCTCGCTGCCCGGTCGTCTTCGCCCCGGCCATGCACACCGAGATGTGGGAGCACCCGGCCACCCAGGAGAACGTGGCGACGCTGCGCCGCCGCGGTGCCGTCGTGATCGAGCCCGCCGTCGGCCGGCTCACCGGCGTCGACACCGGCAAGGGCCGCTTCCCCGACCCGGCCGAGATCTTCGAGCTGTGCCGCCGGGTCCTGGCCCGGGGCGTGACCGCGCCCGACCTGGCCGGGCGGCACGTCGTGGTCAGCGCCGGCGGCACCCGCGAGCCCCTCGACCCGGTCCGCTTCCTCGGCAACCGCTCCTCCGGCAAGCAGGGCTACGCCCTCGCCCGCACCGCCGCCGCGCGGGGCGCCCGCGTGACACTGGTCTCGGCCAACGCCGCGCTGCCCGCACCGGCCGGTGTGGACGTGGTGCCGGTCGGCACCGCGGTCGAGCTGCGCGAGGCGGTGCTGGCCGCCCTGCCGGACGCCGACGCGGTGGTGATGGCGGCCGCGGTCGCGGACTTCCGCCCGGCGTCGTACGCCACCGGGAAGATCAAGAAGAAGGACGGGCAGGAGCCCGAGCCGCTCGCCCTGGTGCGGAATCCGGACATTCTCGCGGAGATCTCGGCCGACCGGCCCCGCCCCGGACAGGTGGTCGTCGGCTTCGCCGCCGAGACGGACGACGTGCTCGCCAACGGACGCGCCAAGCTGAAGCGGAAGGGGTGCGACCTCCTCGTGGTGAACGAGGTGGGGGAGCGCAAGACCTTCGGGGCCGAGGAGAACGAGGCGGTCGTCCTGGGTGCCGACGGCACCGAGACCCCCGTACCGCGCGGGCCGAAGGAAGTCCTGGCCGAGACCGTGTGGGACCTCGTGGCGCGGCGGCTCGTATGATGCCCCGCGCGCTCCACGGGCCCCGTCCGCCTCGTACATTCGTGCGTGGCGGCCCTGGCCAAGGGCGCGGCTCATTGGGCAGAATGCGGGTGCCGCAGGCCACAGGCTTCCCGAGAGGCGAGACGGGTGGGCCGGTGACCGAGGGCGACCGATAAACTGTCCCCGGACGTCGCCGGGTGCAGCTCCCCGCTTCGTCCGACCATGATCAGCCAGCAGCCGCTGCAACCCCAGGGAGCGTTGTGTCCCGTCGCCTGTTCACCTCGGAGTCCGTCACCGAGGGCCACCCCGACAAGATCGCTGACCAGATCAGCGACACCATTCTCGACGCGCTCCTGCGCGAGGACCCGACCTCCCGGGTCGCCGTCGAAACCCTGATCACCACCGGCCTGGTGCACGTCGCCGGCGAGGTCACCACCAAGGCCTACGCCGACATCGCCACCCTGGTCCGCGGCAAGATCCTGGAGATCGGCTACGACTCCTCCAAGAAGGGCTTCGACGGGGCCTCCTGCGGCGTCTCGGTGTCCATCGGCGCCCAGTCGCCCGACATCGCACAGGGCGTCGACACCGCCTACGAGAACCGGGTCGAGGGCGACGACGACGAGCTGGACCGGCAGGGCGCCGGCGACCAGGGCCTGATGTTCGGCTACGCCTCCGACGAGACGCCGACGCTGATGCCGCTGCCGATCTTCCTGGCGCACCGCCTGTCCAAGCGTCTGTCGGACGTCCGCAAGAACGGCACGATCCCCTACCTGCGCCCCGACGGCAAGACGCAGGTCACCATCGAGTACGACGGTGACAAGGCCGTCCGGCTCGACACGGTCGTGGTCTCCTCGCAGCACGCCAGCGACATCGACCTCGACTCCCTGCTCGCGCCCGACATCCGCGAGTTCGTGGTGGAGCCGGAGCTGAAGGCGCTGCTCGACGACGGCATCAAGCTCGACACCGAGAACTACCGCCTGCTGGTCAACCCCACCGGCCGCTTCGAGATCGGCGGCCCGATGGGCGACGCCGGCCTGACCGGGCGCAAGATCATCATCGACACGTACGGCGGTTTCGCCCGCCACGGCGGCGGCGCCTTCTCGGGCAAGGACCCGTCCAAGGTCGACCGCTCCGCCGCGTACGCGATGCGCTGGGTCGCCAAGAACGTCGTCGCCGCGGGCCTCGCCTCCCGCTGCGAGGTCCAGGTCGCCTACGCCATCGGCAAGGCCGAGCCGGTCGGCCTCTTCGTGGAGACGTTCGGCACCGCCAAGATCGACCACGAGAAGATCGAGAAGGCGATCGACGAGGTCTTCGACCTCCGCCCGGCCGCCATCATCCGCGACCTCGACCTGCTCCGCCCGATCTACGCCCAGACCGCGGCGTACGGCCACTTCGGCCGCGAGCTGGACGACTTCACCTGGGAGCGCACGGACCGGGTGGAGGCGCTGCGCAAGGCCACGGGTCTGTAGGTCCCGCTCCGGGTCTGTAGGTCCCGCTCCGGGTCTGTAGGTCCCGCTTCGTTTCCGTCCTTCGTTCCGTCCGAGGCCCGGTGCCCCTTCGGGGTGCCGGGCCCCGGTGCGTACCGGACCGGTCACCGGCACCGGCCGTTGTCAGTGGGCTTTGGTAAGAATGCAGGTGTGAGCGGGGAGAACGAGCAGGCGGGCGGTGGTGCGCAGGGCGCGCCGCCCGAGCAGCTCGCCCTCATCAGGGAGAGCGTGCGCAAGGCGGCCGTGCCGCGGGCCAAGCCGCGGACCTGGCGGGGGGCCGCGCTCGCCAAGGAGCTGCCCGTGGCACGGGTGCTGGTCGACAAGGGCGTCCTGCACCTGGACCGGTACTTCGACTACGCCGTCCCCGAGGAACTGGACGCCGACGCCCGGCCGGGGGTGCGGGTGCGGGTGCGGTTCGGCGCCGGGCGGGGGCGGGTCCGGGACGGGCGGCGGGAGGGCGGCGGGCTCATCGACGGCTTCCTCGTCGAGCGGCGGGCCGAGTCCGACTACTCCGGGCCGCTGGCCGCGCTCGCCCAGGTCGTCTCCCCCGAGCCGGTGCTGAGCGAGGAGCTGCTGGGGCTCGCGCGGGCCGTCGCCGACCGGTACGCCGGCAGCCTCGCCGACGTGCTGCAACTGGCCGTGCCGCCACGCAACGCGCGGGCCGAGCGACGCCCCTCGCCCGAGCCGCTGCCCCCGCCGCCCGCCCCCGCGCCGGGGCCCTGGGAGCGGTACGCGCACGGGGCGGCGTTCCTGGAGGCGCTGGCCTCAGGCGGCGCGCCCCGCGCGGTGTGGAACGCGCTGCCCGGTCCGCTGTGGAGCGAGGAACTGGCCCGGGCCGTCGCGGCGACGCTGGCCTCCGGGCGGGGCGCGCTCGTCGTCCTGCCGGACGGCCGGGCGGTCGCCCGGCTCGACGCGGCGCTGACCGAGGTGCTGGGGGAGGGACGGCACGCGGTCCTGACCGCCGACGCCGGACCGGAGAAGCGGTACGGGGAGTGGCTCGCCGTACGGCGGGGGTCCGTGCGGGCGGTGATCGGTACGCGGGCCGCCATGTTCGCCCCGGTCCGGGACCTGGGGCTGGTCGCCCTGTGGGACGACGGCGACGACAGCCACAGCGAGCAGCACGCCCCGCAGCCGCACGCGCGGGAGGTGCTGCTGCTGCGGGCCGCCCAGGACAGGTGCGCGTTCCTGCTGGGGAGCTGGAGCTGCACGGTGGAGGCCGCGCAGCTCGTGGAGAGCGGCTGGGCGCGGCCCCTGATCGCCGCCCGGGACCAGGTGCGGGCCGCCGCCCCGCTGGTGCGGACCGTCGGGGACGGGGACCTGGCCCGCGACGAGGCCGCCCGCGCCGCACGGCTGCCCACCCTGGCCTGGCAGGCCGTGCGGGAGGGCCTGCGGCACGGGCCGGTGCTGGTGCAGGTGCCCCGCCGGGGGTACGTGCCGCGGCTGGCGTGCGCCGCGTGCCGGGCGCCGGCGCGCTGCCGGCACTGCGCGGGGCCACTGGAGGGGCAGGAGTCGGGCGCGGCGCTGCGCTGCGGGTGGTGCGGGCGCGAGGAGGGCGCGTGGCACTGCCCCGAGTGCGGGGGGTTCCGGCTGCGCGCCCAGGTCGTGGGGGCCCGGCGCACCGCCGAGGAGCTGGGGCGGGCCTTCCCCGCCGTACCGGTGCGGACCTCGGGGCGCGAGCAGGTGCTGGACACGGTGCCGGGGGCGCCCGCGCTCGTCGTCAGCACGCCGGGGGCCGAGCCCGTCGCCGAGGGCGGGTACGCGGCGGCGCTGCTGCTGGACGGCTGGGCGATGCTCGGACGGCCGGACCTGCGGGCCGGGGAGGACGCGCTGCGACGGTGGATCGCGGCGGCGGCGCTGGTCCGGCCGCAGGCGGCGGGCGGGACCGTGGTGGTCGTCGCCGAGCCGACGCTGCGGCCGGTGCAGGCGCTGGTGCGGTGGGACCCCGTCGGCCACGCGGTGCGGGAGCTGGGCGAGCGGGCCGAGCTGGGCTTTCCGCCGGTGTCGCGGATGGCCGCGGTGGCCGGGCCGGGGGAGGCGGTGGCGGAGTTCCTCCGCGCGGTGGAACTGCCGGGCGACGCCGAGGTGCTGGGGCCGGTCCCGATGCCGGTGACCACCGCGGCCGGCGCCCGCCGGCCGGGGGCGCCGCCGCCGGGGGAGCACTGGGAGCGGGCGCTGGTGCGGGTGCCGCCGGGGAGCGGGGCGGCGCTGGCGTCGGCGCTGAAGACCGCGCAGGCGGCGCGGATGGCACGCGGCGGCAAGCCGGAGAACGGGGTGGTGCGGGTGCGGGTGGACCCGCCTGACATCGGGTGACACGGCGTCGGCGCGGCGGATGCCGGTGACACGGCGGCTGCCCTCCCGGGCGGGTGCCGGGAGGGCGGGTACGGGGTGCGGGGCCGCGTCAGCCGTTGCGCGGGCCGGGGAAGGCGGTCGGCCTGGTCTCGTCGCGGAGGGTGGGGCTGCCGGCCGTCGGCTGGGTCGGCATGGAGCGGGCGGCGGGGACCGTCGGCACGGGGGCGATGCCCGCGCCCACGTTCACCGGGCGGGCGCCCGGGGCCTCCGGGGTGTGGTCGGACTCGGGCCCGGCGGCCTGGGCCGGGGCCCGGCGGGCGCCGTACCGCCGGTGCACCGCCTGCTTGGTGACACCCAGGGCGGAGCCCACCGCGTCCCACGAGAAGCCGAGCGAGCGGTCGAAGTCCACGGCGGCCGTGACCAGGGTCTCGACACTGTCCCGCAGCTCCTGGGCGAGACGGACCGTCGGCGCGGGGGCGCGCCCGTAGACGACGAAGCCCGTGGAGGGGCCGGAGCGGCGCGGGCGGTAGACGTTGCCCAGCTGGGCGGTGAGGGTGCGCAGCGCGTCCACCTGCCGGCGGACCCGCTCGATGTCCCGTACCAGCAGGTGCAGGCTGGCCCGAGCCTGGGCGTCGTGAGTTGCGTGGTCGGCCATGAACAAGCCTCTCGAACCGGCGTTGAAAGGAATGGGCCCGTTCGGGGGCCCGTGGTCAACTCTTTCTTGACCAACGCGGGATCGCTCCGCGGGTCACGGGGTGGGGCGTGGGGGTCTCGTTTGTGCGCCCCCTCGGCCTGCGGCCTGCCGGGGGTGGTCTCCCACCCGCGCACCGTCCGTCTCCCGTTTCCCGTGCGTCGGGAGGCGAGCGTCCCAGGTGGGGTGGGGCGGCGTCGGCGGTCCCCGGCGGGTGACTCGTAGACTGGTGCGCTGCCCGACCGCCGTCCCCGCCCGAGAGGCCGTCCCATCCATGAAGCTGGTCTTCGCCGGTACCCCCGAGGTCGCCGTTCCCGCCCTGGACGCCCTGATCGCCTCCGGGCGCCACGAGGTGGCCGCCGTGGTCACCCGGCCCGACGCGCCGGCCGGACGCGGGCGCCGGCTGGTCGCCTCCCCCGTGGCCGAGCGCGCCGAGGAGGCGGGCATCGAGGTGCTGAAGCCGGCCAAGCCGCGCGACCCCGCGTTCCTGGAGCGGCTGCGGGAGATCGGGCCCGACTGCTGCCCCGTCGTCGCCTACGGCGCCCTGCTGCCCCGCGTCGCGCTCGACATCCCGGCGCACGGCTGGGTCAACCTGCACTTCTCACTGCTGCCCGCCTGGCGCGGGGCCGCGCCCGTGCAGCACGCCGTCATGGCCGGGGACGAGATCACCGGGGCGTCCACCTTCCTCATCGAGGAGGGACTGGACTCCGGGCCGGTCTACGGCACGATCACCGAGACCGTCCGGCCCACCGACACCAGCGGTGACCTGCTGACCCGGCTCGCCTTCGCCGGCTCCGGGCTGCTCGCCGCGACCATGGACGGCATCGAGGACGGCACCCTGAAGGCCGTACCGCAGCCCGCCGAGGGGATCAGCCTCGCCCCGAAGATCACCGTCGAGGACGCCCGGGTCGACTGGGCCGCCCCCGCGCTGCGCGTCGACCGGGTGGTGCGCGGCTGCACACCGGCGCCGGGCGCCTGGACCACCTTCCGCGGGGAACGGCTCAAGCTGGTGCAGGCCGTGCCCGCGCCGGAGCGGACCGACCTCGCGCCGGGGCAGCTGGCCGCCGGCAAGAACGACGTGCACGTCGGCACCGGCTCGCACGCCGTCGAACTGCTGTGGGTGCAGGCCCAGGGGAAGAAGCCGATGCGGGCGGCGGACTGGGCGCGCGGAGTGCGGATCGCGGAGGGGGAACGGCTCGGGGGCTGACCTCGCGAGGGGACGGGGGACCGGGGCGTCGTAGGGTGGTGGGTGCATCTCTTCCCACCTCCGGAGCACCTTTTCGTGAGCGATCAGCCTCGTCGTCCCCGCAAGCCCGGCACGCCCTACCGGCGGCCCCGGAAGGACCCCGTCCGCCTCCTCGCCTTCGAGGCGCTGCGGGCCGTGGACGAACGGGACGCGTACGCCAACCTCGTCCTGCCGCCCCTGCTGCGCAAGGCGCGCGAGGGCGGCGACTTCGACGCGCGGGACGCGGCGCTCGCCACCGAGCTGGTGTACGGGACGCTGCGGCGGCAGGGGACGTACGACGCGATCATCGCCGAGTGCGTGGACCGGCCGCTGCGCGAGGTCGATCCGCCGGTGCTGGACGTGCTCGGCCTGGGCGTCCACCAGCTGCTGGGGACGCGCATCCCCAGCCACGCCGCCGTGTCCGCCTCCGTGGAACTGGCCCGGGTGGTGCTCGGGGACGGACGGGCCAAGTTCGTCAACGCCGTGCTGCGCAAGGTCGCGCGGGACGATCTGGACGGCTGGGTGGAGAAGGTGGCGCCGCCCTATGACGAGGACCCCGAGGACCATCTCGCCGTCGTGCACTCGCACCCGCGGTGGGTCGTCTCCGCGCTGTGGGACTCCCTCGGCGGCGGCCGGTCCGGCATCGAGGACCTGCTGGCCGCCGACAACGAGCGGCCCGAGGTCACGCTGGTCGCCCGGCCCGGCCGGTCCACGGCGGCGGAACTGCTCGCCGAGGACGCCGCGGTGGCGGGGCGCTGGTCGCCGTACGCCGTGCGGCTGACGGAGGGCGGGGAGCCCGGGGCCGTCGAGGCCGTACGGGAGGGCCGGGCCGGGGTGCAGGACGAGGGCAGCCAGCTGGTCGCCCTGGCCGTGGCGAACGCGCCGCTGGACGGCCCCGACCGGCGGTGGCTGGACGGCTGTGCCGGGCCCGGCGGCAAGGCCGCGCTGCTCGGCGCGCTCGCCGCCGAGCGGGGTGCCTTCCTGCTGGCCTCCGAGAAGCAGCCGCACCGGGCCGGACTCGTGGCGAAGGCGCTGGCGGGCAACCCGGGGCCGTACCAGGTGATCGCCGCCGACGGGACGCGGCCCGCGTGGCGGCCGGGGAGCTTCGACCGGGTGCTCGTCGACGTGCCGTGCACCGGGCTGGGCGCCCTGCGGCGGCGGCCCGAGGCGCGCTGGCGGCGCCGGCCGGCCGACCTCGACGGGTTCGCGCCGCTCCAGCGGGGGCTGCTGCGCGGGGCGCTGGACGCGGTACGGGTCGGCGGGATCGTCGGCTACGCGACCTGCTCGCCGCACCTCGCCGAGACCCGGGCCGTCGTCGCCGACGTGCTGAAGCAGGTCCCCGGCGCCGAGCTGATCGACGCCCGGCCGCTGCTGCCCGGCGTCCCCGAGCTGGGGGAGGGACCGGACGTGCAGCTGTGGCCGCACCTGCACGGGACGGACGCGATGTACCTGGCGATCGTCCGCCGGACCGGGTGACCCGTCCCCTGCGGGACCGGGTGCCCGTACCCGGAGAGGGGCGGCGTCCGTCCCTGACAGGAATCAGGGCCGTACCGGAGGGACTCCGGGCGTGCGGGCATGGCAGGCTTGGGGCATGGCCGTGCAGATCAACCCCAGCATCCTGTCCGCCGACTTCGCCCGCCTCGCGGACGAGGCGAAGGCGGTGAGCGGAGCCGACTGGCTCCACGTCGACGTCATGGACAACCATTTCGTCCCCAACCTCACCCTCGGCGTGCCGGTCGTGGAGTCCCTGGCCCGTGCGACGGACACCCCGCTGGACTGCCATCTGATGATCGAGGCGCCCGACCGGTGGGCGCCGCAGTACGTCGAGGCGGGGGCCGGTTCCGTCACCTTCCACGCCGAGGCCGCCGCCGCTCCGGTGCGGCTGGCCCGCGAGATCCGCGCCAAGGGGGCCCGTGCCTCCATGGCGCTCAAGCCGGCGACGCCGATCGAACCGTACGAGGATCTGCTGCCCGAGCTGGACATGCTGCTCGTCATGACGGTGGAGCCGGGGTTCGGGGGGCAGGCGTTCCTCGACATCATGCTGCCGAAGATCCGGCGCACCCGGGAGCTGATCTCCAAGCACGGTCTGGAGCTGTGGCTGCAGGTCGACGGCGGGGTCTCCGCGGCCACCATCGAGCGCTGTGCCGAGGCGGGCGCCGACGTCTTCGTCGCGGGCTCGGCCGTGTACGGTGCGTCGGACCCGGACGAGGCGGTGCGCGCGCTGCGCGCCCAGGCGGAGTCGGCGACCGCGGCGGCGTCCTGGGCGTGCGACCACTGAAGAACGAGAACGTGAACGGCTCCCGTCAGGGCTGATCGAGTGCGCCGCATCTGCAAGGATGAACGGCGAACGCAGAGTGTGAACAGCAGTGAGGAGATCGCCGTGTCGGGTATGTCAGCGGGCCGCGCAGCCATGCGGATGGGACCCGCTGAACTGGTGCAGGCGGCGGCCATGGCCCGTCGCTTCTACCTGGAGGGCAAATCCAAGATCCAGATCGCCGAGGAGTTCGGCGTCAGCCGCTTCAAGGTGGCCCGGGTCCTGGAGACCGCCCTCGAACGGGACCTCGTACGCATCGAGATCCGGATGCCGGCCGAGCTGGACGCCGAGCGCTCCGACGCGCTCCGCGCCCGCTACGGGCTGCGGCACGCGGTCGTCGTGGAGTCCCCGGCGGACGCCGAGGAGACCCCCGACCCGGAGAACCTGGGCGAGGTGGCCGCCGACCTGCTCGGCGAGCTCGTCGACGAGGGCGATGTGCTGGGACTGGCCTGGGGCCGGTCCACCATCCACATGGCGGCCGCACTCGACCGGCTGCCGCCGTGCACGGTGGTGCAGCTGACCGGTGTCTACGACGCCGGGACCGCCGAGCGCGGCTCGGTGGAGGCGGTGCGCCGCGCCGCCCAGGTCTCCGGCGGCGACGCCCACCCCATCTACGCGCCGATGCTGCTCCCGGACGCGGCGACCGCCGAGGCGCTGCGCCAGCAGACCGGCATCGCGCGGGCCTTCGAGTACTTCGACAAGGTCACCGTCGCCTGCGTCTCCATCGGCTCCTGGGAACCGGGCATCTCCACGGTGCACGACATGCTCAGCGACGAGGAGCGCGGGCACTACGCCTCGCTCGGTGTCGCCGCCGAGATGTCCGCGCACCTCTTCGACGCCGAGGGGCGCCGGGTCGGCCGCGACCTGGGGGAGCGGTGCATCACCGTCCCGGCCGACCAGCTCCGCCGTATCCCCGAGGTGGTGGCGATCGCCGGCGGGCAGCGCAAGGCGGCGGCCATCGACGCGGTGCTGCGCTCGGGCCTGGTCACCAGCCTGGTGACGGACACCTCCGCCGCGGACTACCTCATGGCGGCCGGCCCGACCCCGAAGGCGGCGCTCAACCGGTCCGACCCCGACGGGTCCTGACGGGTCATGGCGGGTCGCCGGACACGCGGGCGTGAGGACGAGGAGCGGGTGTGACGGACGACGGTACGGAGACGACGCGTGACCCGGCGGGGCGGACCGTGGTCACGCTGGACCTGGCCGGGGTCACCGCAAAGGCGGACCTGATGGACCGCTGCGCCCGGTCACTGGGCCTGCCCGAGTGGTTCGGGCACGACTGGGACGCCCTCGCCGACTCCCTGGCCGACCCCTCGTCCTGGGCCGTCCGGCCCGACGGGGCGGCCGAGCGGGGTCTGCTCCTGGTCGTGGAGAACTGGCGGGGCTACGCCGAGGCGCGGCCCGAGGAGTGGCAGGTCGCCGAAGAGGTGTTCGCCGAGGCCACCGACCGGGGACCCGGGCTGTTCGTCACCCTGGGGCACGGCGGGGCGGGCCTCGGAGATTCCTCCTAAGGAGTCCGCGGGGAGCCTGGACGTTCTGCCCGGGGCGGGAACGGGACAGTCCGTGGGACAATGAAGTACGTGCTCTTTCCCCCTGGCTGACCTGTCCGGGGGCCACCTCTGAAACACCCGGGATGTGCAGCACGTGCGTTTCCTCAACGACATCCAGCCCTCGTACGACCTGACGTACGACGACGTCTTCATGGTGCCGAGCCGCTCAGCCGTGGGTTCACGGCAGGGCGTCGACCTCCGCTCCCCGGACGGCACGGGCACCACGATCCCGCTGGTCGTCGCCAACATGACCGCGATCGCCGGACGCCGCATGGCCGAGACGGTGGCCCGGCGCGGCGGGCTGGTCGTCATCCCGCAGGACATCCCGATCGAGGTCGTCACCGACGTCGTCGCCTGGGTCAAGAGCCGGCACCACGTACTGGACACCCCGATCGTGCTGGCCCCGCACCAGACGGTCGCCGACGCCCTCTCCCTGCTGCCCAAGCGGGCACATGACGCCGGGGTCGTCGTGGACGAGGAGGGCCGGCCGGTCGGCGTGGTCACCGGTGCCGACCTGTCCGGCGTGGACCGCTTCACCCAGCTCGAAGTGGTCATGTCCAAGGACCTGCTGCTGATCGACGCGGACCTGGACCCGCGCGAGGCGTTCAACACCCTCGACACCGCCAACCGCCGCTTCGCCCCCGCCGTCGGCAAGGACGGGCGGCTGGCCGGCATCCTCACCCGCAAGGGCGCCCTGCGCGCCACGCTCTACACCCCGGCCGTCGACGCGGACGGCAAGCTGCGCGTCGCCGCCGCCGTCGGCATCAACGGCGACGTGGCGGGCAAGGCCGAGCAGCTCCTCGACGCCGGTGTGGACACCCTCGTCATCGACACCGCCCACGGCCACCAGGAGTCGATGATCAGCGCCGTCAAGCTGGTCCGCGACCTCGGCCCCCGGGTGCCGATCGTGGCCGGCAACATCGTCTCCGCCGAGGGCGTGCGCGACCTCGTCGAGGCGGGCGCGGACATCATCAAGGTCGGCGTCGGACCCGGCGCCATGTGCACCACCCGCATGATGACCGGCGTCGGCCGCCCGCAGTTCTCCGCGGTCCTGGAGTGCGCCGCCGAGGCGAGGAAGTACGGCAAGCACGTGTGGGCCGACGGCGGTGTCCGGCACCCGCGGGACGTGGCGATGGCGCTCGCCGCCGGCGCGTCCAACGTGATGATCGGCTCCTGGTTCGCCGGGACCTACGAGTCCCCGGGCGACCTCCAGCATGACGCGAACGGCCGGGCCTACAAGGAGTCCTTCGGCATGGCCTCCGCCCGCGCGGTGCGCAACCGCACGGCGGAGGAGTCGGCGTACGACCGGGCCCGCAAGGCGCTGTTCGAGGAGGGGATCTCCACCTCCCGGATGTTCCTCGACCCCTCCCGGCCCGGCGTGGAGGACCTGATCGACTCGATCATCGCGGGCGTCCGCTCCTCCTGCACCTACGCCGGCGCCGGCTCCCTGGAGGAGTTCGCCGAGCGGGCCGTCGTCGGTGTCCAGAGCGCGGCCGGCTACGCCGAGGGCAAGCCGCTGCACGCGAGCTGGAGCTGAGCGGCCGGGTACGCGGTCCAGTGCTGAACGATCTCGACGAACGCATCGTCCACGCCCTCGCCGAGGACGCCCGCCGCTCCTACGCGGACATCGGCCAGCTGGTCGGCCTGTCCGCGCCGGCGGTGAAGCGGCGGGTGGACCGGCTGCGCGCCCGCGGCGCCATCACCGGGTTCACCGTGCGGGTCGACCCCGCCGCCCTCGGCTGGCACACCGAGGGCTTCGTCGAGATTCACTGCCGCCGCAACACCTCCCCGGAGACCATCCGGCGCGGCCTGGAGCGCTACCAGGAGGTGGTCGCCGCCTCCACCGTCACCGGGGACGCGGACGCCGTGGCCCAGGTCTTCGCCTCCGACATGCGGCACTTCGAACGGGTCCTGGAGCGGATCGCGGGGGAGCCCTTCGTGGAACGCACCAAGTCCGTCCTGGTGCTGTCACCGCTGCTGCGCCGCTTCTCGTCGGGCTCCCCGGCCTGAGCCGCCGCGCCCCGCGCTCCTCCGGAACGGCTCCAGGGTGAGGGGCGCCGCGGTGAAGACGGAGGACCAGGTGCCGACCGCCAGCCCGATGAGCAGCGCCAGGGCGAAGTCGGTGAGGGCGCCGTCGGCGAGCACGGCCAGCGCGACGAGGATCAGTGCCGCGCCCGTGCCGGTGGTGACGGTACGGGGCAGGGTCTGGAGGATCGCCCGGTCGGTCAGGCGGGCCACGGGTGTGGCGGGGTCGTGGGCGAGGAGTTCGCGGACCCGGTCGAAGAGGACCACGGAGTCGTTGACCGAGTAGCCGACGACGGTCAGCAGGGCGGCCAGGAAGACACCGTCGACGGGTCTGCCCAGCCACGCGAAGACGCCGGCGAGGATCAGTACGTCGTGGGCGAGCGCGCCGACCGCCGCGACCGCGAACCGCCGGCGGAACCGGACCGACAGGTACAGCAGCTGGGCGCCGAGGGCGAGACCGAGCGCGACGAGGGCGTTGCGGCGCAGTTCGTCGCCCAGGGTGGGGCCGATCCGTTCGTCGCGGAGCTTCTCCGCGCCGCCGCCGAGCCGGCCGACGGTCTCGGTGAGCGCGTCGGCGCCGGCGCCGGTCAGCTCCTCCGCGCGGACCGTGAGCCGGGTGTCGCCGGAGGACTGGACGAGCGCGCGGGGAAACCCGGCGTCGGCGAGGGCGGCGCGCGCCCGGTCGGGGTCGACGGGGACGGTGGTGGCGTACTCGACGAGCCGTCCGCCGGTGAACTCGATGCCGAGGTCGAGACCGCGGACCAGCAGGCCCGAGGCGCTCGCCGTCAGGAGGACCGCCGACACCGCCAGCCAGCGGCGCGGGTGGCGCATCGGGCGCGGGTCGCGGCGCCGCAGCCGGTCGCGGACCCAGCCGGAGTGCGCGATGCCGGTGAGGCGAGGACGGCGGCGGACGGCGGGGCGGCCCGCCGCGTACTCGGCGAGGACCCGGGTGATCAGCAGGGCGCTGACCATGGAGGCGAGGACCCCGATGCCCAGGGTGACACCGAAGCCGCGGACCGGGCCGGAGGCGAAGGCGAACAGCAGGGCGGCGGCGATCAGCGTGGTGACGTTGGAGTCGGCGATCGCGCTCAGCGCGCCGCGGAACCCGGCCGTCAGCGCCGACCGGGGGCTGGACCGGTCGCGGGCGGAGTGGACCTCACGGGCGCGTTCGAAGACCAGGATGTTGGCGTCCACGGCCATGCCGACGGCGAGCACGAACCCGGCGAGTCCGGGGAGTGTCAGGGTCGCGCCGAGCGCGGCCAGCGCGGCGTAGGAGATCAGGCCGTAGCAGGCGAGGGCGACGGTGGCGAGCAGGCCCATCAGCCGGTAGACGACGATGACGAACAGCGCGGTCAGGGCGGTGCCGATGACGGCGGCCCGGGCCGCGGCGGTGATGGCGGTGGCGCCGAGGGTGGCGCCGACGGTGCGCTGCTCGATGGTCTCGACGGGGACGGGGAGGGCGCCGCCGGAGATGAGGAGGGCCAGCTCGCGGGCCTCGGCGTCGTCGAAGGAGCCGGTGATCCGGGTGCTGCCGCCCGGGATGCCGGTCCCGCAGGGCACGGAGGGGTCGACCCCCGGCGACGAGATGATCCTGTCGTCGAGGACCAGGGCGACCCGGCGCCGCGGGTCGCCCTCCGGGTGGCAGGCGGCGTCCGCGGTGATCCGGGTCCAGCGGTCGCGGCCGGTGTCGTCGAGATCGACGGTGACGTGCCATCCGGTGCCGGTCTCCGGGTCGAACCGGGCGTCCGCGCCCTCGACGTCCTGTCCGGTGAGGGCGGCGGCCCCCAGTCGCAGGGGGTGCCCGGACTCGTCGGGCAGGGTGCGGGCAGGCGCGGTGGCGTCGTCGTCCGTGGCGGCGTCGTCGTCCTCGGTCCCGGCCGTGCCGAGGACCGGGTGGACGGTCAGGTGGGCGGTGCGGCCCAGTACGCCGGCGGCCCGCTCCGGGTCGTGCACGCCGGGCAGTTCGACCAGGATGCGGTGGTCTCCGGAGCGGGCGAGGGTGGGTTCGGCGACGCCGAGGGCGTCGATCCGGCCGCGCAGCACCTCCAGGGTGCGGTCGGTGGCCTCGGGACCGGCGTCGACGGTGGCGGTGGAGCGGGTCTCCAGCACGATCTGGGTGCCGCCGCGCAGGTCGAGTCCGAGACGGACCGGCACGGTCAGGGCGACGGCCAGCGATACGGCGATGACGGCGAGGGCGAGCAGGGCGCGGGTGCGCGAGGCGCGGGTACGGCGTTTCAAGGCGGGCCTCCGGCAGGCGTGCCGCGGCGGCCCTCGGGCACGGCCGCGGCGGAGAAGAGGGAGGGGAAGGGGGTGCTTCAGCTGCCGGAGGGCGCGGGAGGTGCCCGGCCGCGATCGGGGGCCGGGCGGCCGGGGGAGGCGGGCGGGTGGTACGCGAACGGGGCCGGGGCGGGGGCATGCGCGCCGGGGGTGGTGGTGGCGTCGGGGGCGCGATGGTGGGGCGGTGCGGGGCGGTCATCGGGGTGGTGGAGAGGCGCGAGCCGCGCCCTCGCGTGGCTCGGGAGGACGGTGGGGGTGTCCGTGCGGGGGGTGGCGTGTGCGGGGGCGGGGGCGGGGGCGGCTGTACGGGGATCGGTGTGTACGGGGCTGTCCGCGCGGGGGCCGGTGGGCGCGGGGCCGGTCGCTGGCGGGTCGGGGTGTGCGGGGCCGGTCGCTGGCGGGTCGGGGTGTGTGGGGGCGGCGTGCGCGGGAGCGGTGTGCTCGGGACGGGCGTGTGCGGGGTCGGCTTGCGCGGGGCCGGCATGTAGGGGGCCGGCGTGTGTAGGAGCGGCATGTGCGGCAGCGAGGGGCGTCGGGGCGTGGCCCGGGGGCGTGGGGAGGAAGGCCAGGAGGACGGCGAGGAATGTGCCGAGGGCCGCCGTGATCCGGTGGGCCGGGACGGTGCCGGGTGCCGGGCGCATGCACCGTCCCTTTCCGGGGCGCGAGGAGGCGGGGGAGGCGGACGTCAGGGTTCGATGAGCCCGGCGCGGATCGCGTACCGGGTCAGTTCCAGGCGGTCGCGCAGGCCGAGCTTGTGCAGCAGGTTGGCCCGGTGGCGGTGGACGGTCTTGACGCTGATGAACAGCAGCTCGGCGATGTCCTTGGAGGAGTGGCCCTCGGCGACCAGCTTGAGCACCTCCTCCTCGCGCGGGGTGAGGAACCGGTCGGGGTTCTCCTCGCCGTGCCGCACCCGGTCGAGGTAGTTGCGGATCAGGGCGGTGACCGCGCCGGGGTAGAGGAACGGCTCGTCGCGCATCGCGGCCCGGCAGGCGGCGACCAGGTCACGGTCGGCGACGGACTTCAGCACATAGCCGCAGGCGCCCGCCTTGAGCGCCTGGAACAGGTACTGCTCGTTGTCGTGCATGGTCAGCATCAGGATGCGCAGGCCCGGCTTGAGCGCGGCCAGCTCACGCGTCGCCTGGAGACCGGTGAGCCGGGGCATCGCGATGTCCAGGACGGCCAGGTCGACGTCCGTGCCCCGCGCCGCCTCGACCGCCTCCGCGCCGTCCCCCGCCTCGGCGACGACCCGCAGGTCCGCCTCCCGCTCCAGGATCAGGCGGACGCCGCGCCGCACCAGGGCGTGGTCGTCGGCGAGCAGGATGCGGATCGGCGCGGCAGCCGGGGACGCGAACGGGACCGGCGCCGGGGCCGGTTCAGGAGGCTGGGCGGGGTCGGTCATGGTCAGGGCTTCCTGGGAGGGGGACGGACGAAGAGACGGCGGGGGCAGGGGCGGCGGGGGGCGTACCGGGCGCGGGGACGGGCACGGTCAGGCGGACCCGCGTACCGGAGCCCGGTGGGGAGGCCAGGGTGAGGACGGCCCCGGCGAGCAGGGCCCGTTCCCGCATCCCGCGGATGCCGGCGCCCTCGCAGACGGCCTCGACGCCGCGTCCGTCGTCGGTGACCTCCAGCACCACCGTCCCGCCGGTCCGGCAGAGCCGTACCTCGACACGGCGGGCGTCGGCGTGCCGGGCCACGTTGGTCAGGCTCTCCTGCGCCACCCGGTAGAGCACCAGTTCCGTCTCCGGGGGAAGGGCGGGCAGGTCGGCGTCGAAGCGGCGGGCCACGTACAGCCCGGTGTGGACGGCGAAGTCCTCCGTCAGCGAGGTCAGTGCGCTGACCAGCCCCAGGTCGTCCAGGACCCCCGGCCGCAGCCGGCGCACCAGGCGACGGACCTCGTCCAGGCTGTCCCGGGTGATCTCCTGGGCCTGCCGCAGCTCCGCGCGCAGCGGCTCGGCGGCCTCGTCGGCGGCGCGCCCCAGCACCAGCAGGATGGCGGTCATGCTCTGGCCGACCTCGTCGTGCAGCTCCTGGGCGATACGGCGGCGCTCGGCCTCCTGGGCGAGCAGCACCCGGGCGCTGCTGGTGGCCCGCTCGTGCTCCAGCCGGTCGAGCATGGCGTTGAACGTGCGGATCAGCTCGGTCACTTCACCACCCCCGCCGCCCGCGCGGCCCCCCGGGCCGGCGCCCCGTCCCGGAGCGTGGCCGGCGTCCGGCCGGGCACCCGGACCGGGCACCGGCAGCCGCTGCCCGGGACGCAGCAGGTCCACCGTGGCCATCAGCCGCGTCAGCCGGCCCAGCGGGGCCAGGCCCCAGCGCAGCAGGGCCGCGTTGGCGACCAGCATCACGGCGAGACCGCCCACCAGGATGACCGCCTCGGTCAGCAGCACCGGCACGGACACGGTGACCGGCGCCCACAGCAGCAGCGCCGTCGCGGTGCCCAGCACCAGGGCGTTGAGCCCGAAGATCCGCCAGAACAGCGACACCGGGACGCACTCCTCTTTCCCTCACCCGCCCGGATCTCCCTGACGCACCCGGATGTGGACCCGGCGCCTTCGGATGCCGCCGGTCGCGGCCCACTCTGCCTTGCTTCCCGCGTGTGGTCGATGGGTCGTGACCCCCATATCCGAGGTCCCGGCGGACCCCCGTGCCGGGGCCGGATGGGTACCCCGGCCCCGGGCGAATGGGGAGCGCGCCCGATGGGCTTCCCGGACGCGGACGAGGAGCATCGAAGGGGACCGGGCGGCCGTCCTGCCGCCCCCGTGCGAAAGGCCCTGCCCATGTCCCCCGACACCTCCCGTACGGATGCCCGTGCGCCCCGCATGAGCGCCCAGGACGCCCGCCGCCGCCTCGAACACGCCCGCGACAGCCGGCTGGCCCAGCTGCGGGCCCTCGACGCCGGCGGGCGGGACGCCGCGGACCACCCGCTGTCCGCGCAGGCCGAGGCGATCGGCCGGGACCTCAAGGAGATCGACGAGGCATTCGCCCGCGTCGAGGACGGCACGTACGGCCGGTGCCTGGGCTGCGCCAAGCCCGTCCCCGTCGAGCGTCTGGAGATCCTGCCGTACACCCGGTACTGCGTCGGCTGCCGGCGCCGCGCCGCCGTCTGACCCGTTCCGCCCCGTCCCTCGACCGTCCCTCCCCGTCCCCAGCCCTGCACGAAGGGGTGAAGTGGTGAACCACCAGACCCTCGGCGCCGCCGACCGGGCCGCGCACCTGTCGCCCGAGGACCTCGACACCCTCCGGGAGAACCTGCGCGAACAGCTCCTCTTCCGCCGGGAACAGCTCCGCGCGCTCGCCGCCGAGCGGACCGCCGCCCCCACCGCGGGGCCCACGCCCCGGGGCGCCGCCGCGCGGGCGGAGGTGCGCGGCCGGATCGAGGCCTCCGCGCGCATGGTGGTCACCGACGTCCGGGCGGCCCTGCGGCGCATGGCCGAGGGCGGCTACGGCGTCTGCGGCCTGTGCCGGCGGCCCGTCGACCGGGAGCACCTGATGGTCGTACCGCAGGCCCGCTACTGCGCCCGCTGCCGGCAGGTAAGGGAGGCCGGGCGATGACAATGCTGCGCCGGCCCCGGACCGGACCCCCGGCCGGGCACCGGCCCTGGCCGCTGTGCCGGCGGTGCTGCGGCCTCGCCCTCGATCTGGGCAGCGCCCGCACCCGGGCCCTGATCGCGGGGCGCGGCACCCTCCTCGACGTACCCACCGTCACCTTCCCCGGCGACCGGGCCGGCCATCCGGTCCAGCGGGGCACGATCGTGGACGTACCGGGTGCGGCCCGCATGCTCGACCGGCTGCTCGGCCACCGGCTGCCCCGGGACGCCCGTCCCCTGGTGGTGGTCACCACGCCGGTGCCGGCCGGCCCCGCCCACCGCGAACGCGCCCGCGCCGCCCTGCGGGTGCTGAACCCGCGCGCCGTGCTGACCGTCCCCACCGCCCGCGCCGTAGCCCTTGCCGCGGGCGCCGACCTCAGCCGTCCGCTGCTCGTGGTGGACATCGGCGCCCACCTCACCGAGGCCGTCCTGCTCTGCGACGGCACCGTCTTCGACGCCCGCCGCGCCGCCCTGGGCACCGCCGATCCGGCCGGCGCCGACGTCTCGGCGGAGATCGGCGAGGTCGTCACGGACATGGTCACCTCGATGCTCCGGCAGGACCGCACCTGCCACACCTCCGACGCCCTGGGCCGGGGCATGCTCCTGTCCGGCGGCGGTGCCCTGCGCCCCGGCCTCGCCCGCCGGCTCGTCGTCGGCCTGCGGGCACCGCTGCGGACGGTGCCCGCACCGCACACCGCGGCGGTCCGCGGCGCCGCCCTGGTCCTGTACGCCGCGCACGGCCATCCGTCGGCCGGCGGCCCGGACCGCTGACGACCGGGCGGACGGCTTGCCCCGCCCCGGCCTCCCCGCCCTGGTCCCCTCGCCCGGAACTCCCTAGCCCGTCCGTCCCTCCGCGGCTACCCTCGACCCCATGACCCGACGACGACACTGATCCTCCCGCCGCGCGGCCCCCGACGGTGTGCGACGCCTGTCGGCCACGCTCTGCGCGCGTGCGTTCCTCGACGACTTCGTCCTGCTCTACCCGGTGTACGCGCTGCTGTTCAGCGACGCCGGGCTCACCCTCTGGCAGATCTCCTCCCTCTTCGCCCTGTGGGCGGTCACCGGCCTCCTGCTGGAGGTGCCGTCCGGCGCCTGGGCGGACGCGGTCTCCCGGCGGCTGCTGCTCCGGCTCGGCCCGCTCCTGACGGCGGCCGGCTTCGCCCTGTGGGTGCTCGTGCCGTCGTATCCGGCCTTCGCGCTCGGCTTCGTGCTGTGGGGCGCCGGGGGAGCGCTCGGCTCCGGCGCGCTGGAGGCGCTGGCCCACGACGAACTGGAACGGCTCGGCGCGGCCGACCGGTACGCCCGCGTCATGGGCCGGGTCCGCGCGGCGGGCCCGGTGGCCACCGTCGCGGCCATGGCCCTGGCCGCCCCCGTCCTGGCCCGGGGCGGGCCCCTGGCCGTCGGCGCGGCCAGTGTGCTGGCCTGTCTGCTCTCGGCGGCCACGGCGGCCCGGCTCCCGGAACACCGCCCGCACCGGGCGCCCCGCGCCCACCGCGTGCCGTCCGCGCGGGGCGCGTGCTCCGGCTGGACGACGACGCTGCGCGCCGGGCTCGCCGAGGCCCGCGCCGACCGGTCCGTACGGGGCGCGCTGCTCCTGGTCCCGGCGGTGAGCGCGGTCTGGGGCGCGCTGGACGAGTACGCGCCGCTGCTCGTCCGGGAGACCGGCGTGGCCGCGACGGACGTCCCCTGGCTGCTGCTCGTCCTCTGGGCCGGCGCCTCGGCCGGCGGACTGCTGGCCGGCGTCGCCGAACGCCTCGGCACGGCCGGGCTCGCCCTGCTGCTGACCGGCGCCGCCGGCGCGCTGGCCGCGGGCGCGCTGACCGGGACCCCGGCCGGGCTCGTCCTCGTCGGCGTCGCCTTCGGCGGCTTCCAACTGGCGGGCGTGCTCGCCGACGCCCGCCTCCAGCGCCGTATCGACGCCACCGGACGGGCCACCCTCACCTCGGTCGCCGGGCTCGGCACCGACCTGGGCACGCTGGCCGTGTACGGCACGTACGCCACCCTCGGGACGGCGGCCGGCCACGGCGCGGCGTTCGCCTGGGCCGCCGTGCCCTACCTGGTGACGGCGGCCCTGCTGGCGGCACCGCGCGGACGCCGCACCCGACGCCGTGCCGGACGCCGTGCCTGACGCCGTGCCGGATGCCGTGCCTGACCCCGCACCGGACGCCGTGCCGGACGCCGTGCCGGACGGGGCACCGGACGCCGCGCCCTGCCCGCCGACCCGCGCCGCATCCCGCACCCGCCCCCCGACGCCCCGCAGTCGGCCCCGCACCGGACGACGCTGAGCGCGCCCGGCGCCCGCCGACCCGCGCCGCATCCCGCACCCGCCCCAGACCCCTCGACGCCCCGCAGACCACTCCGCGGCACCCCGCGCTCTCCCCGCGCAACGAATCGCCGGAAAGAGCCCCCGGCACGCAAGGAATCGCCCACCGGCGCGCAACGGCTCCCGCTTGTCCCGTCGAAAGCGCCGACCGTACCGTCTAGCTGTCCCCCGACCCCCTCCGCCCACCGGTGAGGAACACGCATGCGCACCGCCCTGCTCCAGAGCTCCGGCCGGCCCGGCTCCGTCGCCGGGAACCTCGGCGTCCTCGACGCCGCCGCGGGCCGGGCCGCCGCCGCGGGGGCCGGGCTGCTGGTGACGCCGGAGCTGTTCCTGACCGGGTACGCCATCGGGGACGCCGTCGCCCGGCTCGCCGAGCCCGCCGACGGCGACGCGGCCGACGCCGTCGCCGAGACGGCCGCCCGGCACGGCCTCGCCGTCGCCTACGGCTACCCGGAGCGGGACGGCGGGCGCGTCTTCAACTCCGTCCAGCTGATCTCCGCCGACGGCACCCGCCTCGCCTGCCACCGCAAGACCCACCTCTACGGCGACTACGAGCACGCGCACTTCACCCCGGGCGAACAGCCCGTCACCCAGGCGGAGTCGGGCGGACTCACCATCGGCCTGATGATCTGCTACGACGTCGAGTTCCCGGAAAACGTCCGCGCCCACGCCCTGGCCGGCACCGACCTGCTCCTGGTGCCGACCGCGCAGATGCACCCGTTCCAGTTCGTCGCCGAGTCGGTCGTCCCGGTGCGCGCCTTCGAGAACCAGATGTACGTCGCGTACGTCAACCGGACCGGCCGGGAGGGCCCGTTCGAGTTCGTCGGCCTCTCCACGCTCGCCGGGCCGGACGGCGTCGCCCGCGCCCGCGCCGGACGCGAGGCGGAACTCCTCCTCGCCGACGCCGACCCCGCCTTCCTCGCCGCCTCCCGCGCGGCCAACCCGTACCTGCGGGACCGGCGCCCGGACCTCTACGGCTCTCTCGTCTGAGCACCGTACGCCGCAGCACACACCCGCACGCCCCCGTACACCCGCACCCCGCCCGTCGCCAGGAGCCCCGCCCCATGACCTCCACCGTGCCCAACGCGATCGAGCACGCCGACGCGGAGCAGCCGCCGATCACCATGTTCGGCCCGGACTTCCCGTACGCCTACGACGACTACCTCGCCCACCCGGCGGGCCTCGGCCAGGTACCGGCCACCGAGCACGGCACCGAGGTCGCCGTCATCGGCGGCGGCCTCTCCGGCATCGTCGCCGCCTACGAGCTGATGAAGATGGGCCTGCGCCCGGTGGTGTACGAGGCCGACCGGATCGGGGGCCGGCTGCGCACCGTCGGCTTCGAGGGCGCGGGCACCGAGGGGCTGACCGCCGAGATGGGCGCGATGCGCTTCCCGCCCTCCTCCACCGCCCTGCGGCACTACATCGACCTGGTGGGCCTGGAGACCCGGCCCTTCCCCAACCCCCTCGCCGAGACCACGCCGTCCACCGTCGTCGACCTCAAGGGCGAGACGCACTACGCCGAGACCCTCGCCGACCTGCCGCAGGTCTACCGGGACGTCGCCGACGCCTGGGCCCGCTGCCTGGAGGAGGGCGCCGACTTCTCCGCCATGAACCGCGCCCTGCGCGAGCGGGACGTCCCGCGCATCCGGGAGATCTGGGCGAAGCTGGTCGAGAAGCTCGACAACCAGACCTTCTACGGCTTCCTCTGCGACTCCGACGCCTTCGCGTCCTTCCGGCACCGCGAGATCTTCGGCCAGGTCGGCTTCGGCACCGGCGGCTGGGACACCGACTTCCCCAACTCCATCCTGGAGATCCTCCGCGTCGTCTACACCGAGGCCGACGACCACCACCGCGGCATCGTCGGCGGCTCCCGGCAACTGCCGCTGCGGCTGTGGGAACGCGCCCCGGAGAAGATCGTCCACTGGCCGTTCGGCACCAGTCTCGCGAGCCTCCACCGGGGCGGCGAGCCCCGCCCGGCCGTCACCCGACTCGACCGCACCGCGGGCGGGCGCGTCACCGTCACGGACGCCGACGGTGACATCCGCACCTACCGGGCGGTGGTCTTCACCGCCCAGTCCTGGCTGCTGCTCTCCAAGATCGCCTGTGACGACGCGCTCTTCCCGATCGACCACTGGACGGCGATCGAGCGCACCCACTACATGGAATCCAGCAAGCTCTTCGTGCCCGTGGACCGGCCCTTCTGGCTCGACAAGGACGAGGAGACCGGCCGGGACGTCATGTCGATGACGCTCACCGACCGCATGACCCGCGGGACCTACCTCCTCGACGACGGTCCCGGCAGGCCCGCCGTCATCTGCCTGTCGTACACCTGGTGCGACGACAGCCTGAAGTGGCTGCCGCTGTCCGCGCGCGAGCGGATGGAGGTGATGCTGAAATCGCTCGGCGAGATCTATCCCGGGGTCGACATCAGGAAGCACATCATCGGCAACCCGGTGACCGTCTCCTGGGAGAACGAGCCCTGGTTCATGGGCGCCTTCAAGGCCAACCTGCCCGGCCACTACCGCTACCAGCGGCGCCTGTTCACCCACTTCATGCAGGACCGGCTGCCCGCCGACAAACGCGGCGTCTTCCTCGCCGGCGACGACATCTCCTGGACGGCCGGCTGGGCCGAGGGCGCCGTCCAGACCGCGCTCAACGCCGTCTGGGGCGTCATGCGCCACTTCGGCGGAGCGACCGACCCCGCCAACCCCGGCCCCGGCGACCTCTACGACGAGATCGCGCCCGTGGAACTGCCGGAGGACTGACCGGAGCCGCCGGCGGCCCGGGGGCGCCCGGCCGCAGGTGACGGTCGGACAGCGGAACCGCGAACACCGTGACCGCCGTGCGGGCGGTCGGCACAATGGTCCGCATGCCCGACTACATCGAACTCGACCTGGCCGGGGCGGACCTGCGCCTGGAACTCGCCGACGTGGGGAAGCCCCCGGAGCAGGACGAGTGGACCCCCGTGTCCCGCGGCGGCGAACGGGTGACCGCGCTGGCCGCCGACACGCTCCGGGCGGCCCTGCGTCCCCTGGGCCCGCTGCTCCAGCAGGTCCACGACTCCGTCGCCGCGGCCGACGACCCGCCCCAGGACCTCTCCGTCGAGTTCGGCGTGCAGATCGGCCAGGACCTCAAGCTCGGCATCGTCGGCGGCAGCGGACAGGCCACCATGAAGATCACCGCGACCTGGCGGCTCGGCGACGGGCCGAACTGAAGCGATGGGGTGGTTCAGACAGGACGGCGCGCCGCGGCCCGTCGTATCGGTGCTGAGGCGGGCCGCCGACGGCCGGACCGGGTCCGCGGGCGACGAGGCGGGAGCCGCCGTACTGCTGTCCCGCCGCCATGTCCTCACCTGCGCGCACGTGGTCAACGACGCCCTGGGCATCCGGCCGCTGGCCGCCGACCGGCCCGTGGCGGACGGTCTCGACATCGTGTTCCACGTCGACGGCGCGCCCCGGCGGACCGTCGCGCGGGTGACCGTGTGGATCCCGCCCCGGCAGCGGCCCTCCGGCGTCTGGCAGGGCGATCTCTGCGTGCTGGAGCTGACCGGACCCGCACCGGAACCGGTGCGGCCCGCGGTGTGGCAGGACATGGCCGAAGGGCAGGCCGTCCGGGCCTGGGGCGCCGACGGCAAGGCCGGCGGTTTCGCCGACACCGAGGTCAAACTGGCGGACGAGGGCATCTACTACCTCGACGGCGCCCTCTCCGGCGCGGCCGTCGCCCCGGGCTTCAGCGGCGGCCCGCTGTGGTCCCGGCACGAGCCGGCCGTCGTCGGACTCGTCGTCGCCCACCGGGACCCGCAGGGCCGCCCGCTCACCGGCCAGCAGGTCGTGCGGCGCAGCTGGGCCCTGCCGTGGCAGACCGTCCGGGCCGAACTGCTGACCGCCGGCGCCGCCGACCTGATCGAGGCCCGCCCCGCCGACGCGCCCGGCCCGGAGGACCCGTTCCGCCGGACGCTGGCCCACGAACTCTGGGAACTCCTCGCCGACCCCGTGACCCGTACCGACCACGCCCGCCGGCTCGCGGCCGAACTGGGCCTGCGGACGCCGGCCGACGGTTCGGTGCCGGGCGTCGACGAACTGGTCGACCTGCTCGGCGGATCGGAGCGGGCCCTGGCGACGCTCACCGAGTCCCTGGCGTCGGCGTACCGCGGCGGCCGGCGGCCCCGGGCCCTGGACCGGCTGCTCGCGGCCGGCCGGCTGAGCGGCACCGCCCGTCTGCTCTCCGTCGGCGAGCAACGGCTCCTGGCGCACCGGATGCGAGAGATCGCCGCGGGCGACCCGGCGCTCGTCCCGCGCGCGGCACGCGAGGCCCTGCGGTACACCCCGCTGCCCGCCGCCCTGCGCGGCGCGACCCTGGCGGCCGACGGTGTCGAGACCGCCCTCGGCGAACTGGAGGCCCTGCCCGACGGTGACGTACTGCCGGACGGCGGCCCCTCCGTCCCCGCGCTGCTGAAACTCGTCGAGTTCACGGCGGCCGAGGCCGGCGCCGCGGACCGCGAGGACCTGCGGACCTGGAGCGAGCGGGTGGCCGGCCGGCTCGGCGTGCACGCGGCGGCCCTCGCCCAGCGCAGGGCGGACGCGGTCGCCTGGGCGGCCCGATGGCCCGCGGCCGTCACCCGCGTCGTCGCCCGGATCAGCACCCTCGCCTCGGACCCGCCGGACCATCACCGGTGCGCGCTGTGGCTGGTCCGCGCGGACGGAACGCCCGCGCCGGTGGTCATCGGGGAACCGGGGCCGTTCCCGCCCGACCGCATCGGCCGGCTCATCCGCGAGGCGGCCGAACGGGCCGAGACCGAGAGCGGCCAGGAGGTCAGGGACGTGGACGTCCTGGTCGACCGGGACGGACTGCACCTGCCGGTCGACGAATGGGACGCGGGCAACGCCGTCCCCTGGCTGCCCGGCGAGCCGCTCGGTGTCGGCTACCGCATCGCCCTGCGCTGCCCCGAGATCGCCGAGCACAATCCGAGACACGCCCAGCTGCTGCGCGCCCGCTGGTCGGCCGGGGACACGGCCGAACCCCTGGTCGTGGACGAGAAGACAGCGGACGCCAAACAGCTCTACAGCCGGCTCAGGACCTCGCACGAGCACACCGGACAGGTCGTCCTGCACGGACCCGAGGAGATCCGCCGGACCCTCCTGGAGATCTGCCTGGCCTGCGGGGTCCCCGTCGTCCTGTGGGACCGGGCCGCCCGCTCCCACGCGGACGCCCACCACCTCGACGAGGTCGCCCCGAACGGCCCGCTCGTCCGGCTGCCCGAGCGCGTGCGGACCTTCCGGGGCAAGGTCTGGACCGATCCCGAACGCCACCGGGCCCGCCCGTCCCTCGTCTGGGAGCCCGAGCACCCCCTCCCGCTGCCGGCTCAGCACCGGCTCGCGGACCCCGCAGAAGGAGTACGTGCCCGATGACCGATCCCCACGCCGAGCGGACGGCCGCCGCGGACCTCCCCGACGAGGAGTGGCGCCTGTTCCGCGGTGACGGCCGGCGACGGCACGTCGTCCTGCCCGAGGCCCCGCCCTGGCGGCGCTTCGACCGGGGCGCCCGGGACACCGCCCGTCCCTACCTCATCGGCGACCGGGAGGCGGACGTCGTGAGCGCGGCCCTGCACCTGCGCAGGCCGCTGCTGGTGACGGGACACCCGGGCACCGGCAAGTCCTCGCTGGCCCACGCCGTCGCCCGGGAGCTGTGCCTCGGCACGGTCCTGACCTGGCCCGTCAACAGCCGCAGCACCGTCCAGGACGCGCTGTACCGGTACGACGCGGTCGGGCGGCTGCGGGAGAGCAACCTGGCGGGCGAGGCGGAAACGGCCCTCGACATCGGCGCGTACGTGCGGCTCGGCCCGCTCGGTACCGCGCTGCTGCCCGCGGACCGCCCCCGGGTGCTGCTCGTGGACGAGCTGGACAAGGGGGACCTGGACCTGCCGAACGACCTGCTGACGGTCTTCGAGGACGGCGAGTTCGAGATCCCGGAACTGGCCAGGCTGCCCGAGGACCGCTCCGCCGTCACCGTGATGACCTGCGACCCGGGCGGCCGGGCCGACCTCGTGCGCGGCCGGGTGCGCTGCCGCGAGTTCCCCGTGGTGGTCATCACCAGCAACGGCGAACGCGAGTTCCCGCCCGCGTTCCTGCGCCGCTGCGTCCGTCTGGACCTGCCCGAACCCGACGAGGACAAGCTGCGGGCCATCGTCTCCGCCCACCTCGGCGCGGTCCCGACGGCGGACCTGGAGGAGCTGATCGCCGCGTTCCTGAACCGCCGGGCCCGCGGCGAACTGGCGACCGACCAGTTGCTGAACGCCGTCTTCCTGCGCCTGGGCGGCGTCGGCCTGGACGCCGACGGACTCCTCGACGCCGTGCTCCACCGTCTCGGCGGCACCGTCTGACCATGCTGCCCGAACCCCTCGCCCAGGTCCTGCGGGACAGCGGCTCCGGCCTCGGCGCCGAGGAACTCCTCGACGTCCTGTGGCTGGCCGCCCGCCTGCCCCGCGACGCCACGGCACCGCTGGCCCGCGCGGCGCGGACCGCCCTCGCCGAGGGAACCGGCCCGGCCGCCGCCCGCCCGGCCGACCCGGGACATCACGACGGGCCCGGCCGGCCCGCCGGCGACGCGGAGCGGCCCGGCGTCCCCGTGTACCGGGCCCCCGAGCGGCCCGGCGCGGACCGGGACCCACGGCCGTCCGCACCATCCCGAGGAACGGGCGGGACCGGCACACCCGGCGCCGGGCTGTACGCGACCGAGGCGCGGGGAGCGCGCCCGTCGGCACCGGCGATCCCGCTGCGCGTGCCGGAGGAGAAGGTGCTGGCGGCGGAGGAGCTGGCGCTCAGCCGGGCCCTGCGCCCCCTCAAACGCAGCCGCCCCGACCCCCGCGTCATGGAGCTGGACGAGCCGGCGACCGTGACCGCCGCAGCCGAGACGGGCCTGCTCGACCCGGTGCTGCGCCCGGTCCGCACCCGATGGCTCGACCTGGTGATGCTGGTCGACGACGGGGTGTCCATGCTGCTGTGGCGCCGCCTGGTCACCGAGGTACGGCAGCTGCTCGAACGCAGCGGAGCGTTCCGCACGGTACGCGTCCACGGCCTGGACACCCGCGGTCCGCGCGCCCCGCGCGTCACCGCCCGCCCCTACCTGGGCGACGACCGGGAGGCGGCGACCGCGGTGCGCGTCGGCGACGCCGCCGCCGGGAGCACGCTGGCGCTCGTGCTCAGCGACGGCGTGGGCGCGGCCTGGTGGGACGGGCGGATGCACGCCCTCCTCGGGCGCCTGGCCCGGCAGGGTCCGACCGCCGTGCTGCACACCCTGCCCGAACCGCTCCGCGCCGGCTCCGGGATCCGGTACCGGACCTGGCGCGTCACCACCCGGCGGGCGGGCGCCGCGCCGCACACGTGGGAGATCCGTGACCCGGTGCTGCCGGCGGAACTGGCCCCGTTCACCGGGCTGCCCGTGCCCGTCATCGAACCGTCGGCCCCCGTCGTCGAGCGGTGGGCCCGGCTCGTCGGCTCGGCGGGGACCACCGAAGCGCTGCCCCTGCTGACCGCCGCGTCACCGCCTTCCGCCAGCCCTCCCGCCCGGCCTGCGGAGCGCCCGCGGGACGCCGGCCACGAGGTGCTGCGCTTCCGGGCCGCCGCCAGCCCCGAGGCGTACCGTCTCGCCGCCCATGTCGCCGCCGTCGCACCGGTGACCGTCCCGGTGCTGCGGCTGGTCCAGAAGGCCCTCGGGGACGGCATCGGCACCGGTCACCTGGCGGAGGTCTTCCTCGGCGGCCTGATGCTGCGCACGGACGAGGGCGGTGCCGCCGTCCCACCGGACCAGCGCGTCTTCGACGTCACCGAGGACACCCGGCGCATCCTGCTGAGCACCGTGCCGGCCGGCGAACTCCTGCGCACGAGCCGGGCGATCGGCTCCCGGCTGGGGGAACTGACCGGCCGCGCACCGGGCTTCGCCGCCTGGCTGGCCGACGACCGGGGCACCGGCCGGGCCGGCGTGGAAGGACGGCCGTTCGCCGGCACCGACGAGCGGCTGCTGCGCCGGCTGGGCCTCTCGTCCGGCCCCGGCCGCGAGGCACCGGACCGGCCCCCCGGCCAGGGTGGCACCGGGAGCGGCGACCGGCCGGGCTCCTCCTGGACGGCCCTGCGCGACGACGACCCGCGCAGACTGGGGCCGTACACGCTCACCGCCCGTTCCACCACGGTCCACGGCCACGTCGTGCAGTACTTCGGCCGGTCGTCCCCGTTCGGCCACGCGCTGGTGCGGGTGCCGGTCAGCGGGGACGCCGGGACGGACGCGGAGCTGGTCCGCACCGAGGAGACCGTCCTGCTGCGTCTGTTCGGGCTCGGCGCGCCGCCGCCGCGGGAACGCGCCCTGGGCGTCCGGCCCTGGCTGGCCGTGGGCATCGAACAGCGGGCCGGGAGCCGCGAACCCGTTCCCGACCTGGAAACCCTGCTGCGGGACGGGTGGCGGCCGACGAGGGAGCAGTTCGCGCGGATCGGCGCCAAGCTGGCCGCCGCGCTGGCGCACGCGCACGGCAAGCGGGTGGTGCACGGCGCGCTGACCTCCGGCCGGGTCCTCCTGGGCGAGAAGGACGTCGTCGTCACCGACTGGGCCACCGCCACCGTCGACGGCGTCCCCAGCCCGCACCGCGCGGCGCACGTGCCCGGTCCCGGCCTGCTCGCACCGGAACTGAGGGACGCGTCCGCGTCCGGTCCCACGGAGGCCTCGGACGTCTACGCCCTCGGGGTCGTGCTGGTCGCGCTGCTGACCGGGTCCGTCGGGGACCGGCCGGTCGACGCCCGGCGCGTGGCCCTGCTGACGGGCGTGGGCGCCCGCGTCCGCAGTGCGGTGGCGCGGTGCCTGCACCGCGATCCGGACGCCCGGCCCTCCGCCGCCGAGGTGTCGAGGACGCTCCGCGCCAGGCCCGGCGCCCCCTGGCCGGGGGACCTGCGGTCCTCCTCCACCGACGCCGGTTCCCGGCCGGACGTGGCCGCCGTCCGCGCCTTGCTGATCGGCTACACCGCGCGCGACCGCGAGTGGGCCGAATGGATCGCGTGGCACCTGACGGCCCGGGGACACCACGTAGGGCTGCACCTCGTCGGCCCGGAGCCCGCCGACCACCGGACCCGCCTCGCCGTGGCAGCGGCCGACGAGCTGGTCGTGGTGTTCTCGGGCGCCGGCGCGTCCCCGTGGCGGGGGATCGCCGAGGACGTGGCGCGGCACGAACGCGTCGTGGCCCTGCTCGTGGACGACGTGCCGGCCCGGGACGTCCCCGAGTGGCTGATCCGCAGGCCGTGCACGCGGTTGTCCGGCTCGGACGAGTCCGCCGCCCTCACCGCCCTCCTGGCGGCGGTCGACGGCCCGGGGGCAGGCTCCGCCCCGCTCCCGCACCCCGAGGCACAGCCGTCCCCCCGGGCCGCCCGGCGCCCCCCGCTGCCCTCCGCCCCGTCGCTGCCGAGCGTCCGGAACAGCCCGGACAGGAACCCCGACTTCACCGGACGGGAGACCGAACTGGCCCGGCTGCGCGACGCCTTCCGGGCGGGGCACCGGACCGTCCAGGTCGTGTACGGCCCCCTCGCCGTCGGGAAGACCCAGCTCGCCCTGGAGTACGCCCACCGCTTCGCCGGCTCCTACGACATCGTCTGGTGGGTGCGCGCCGAAGACCCCGGGGAGACCGTCCGGGGGCTGGCCGAGCTGAGTCTCCGGCTCGGTGCCGGCACCGCCCGGGACGACCCCACCGGGAGCGTCCTCGCGCTCCTCGGCCGCCTGCGGACCCGTGACGACTGGCTCATCGTCCTCGACGGGGCCGTGACAGCGCCGCGGACGGAACGATGGATCCCGGACGGCCCCGGGCACGTGCTGATCACCACCAGGGACCCCGACTTCACGGAGCACGGTCGCGCGGTCCCCCTGGACGTCTTCACCCGCGCCGAATCGGTGGCGTTCCTCACCGGGCGGCTGCGGCGGCTCGCCCCCGGGGACGCCGACGCCCTTGCCGCCGCCCTCGGGGACCATCCCCTCGCGCTGCGCCGGGCGGCCGGGGCGCTGGCGGACGCCGTGCCCCCGGCGCGCTACCGCGCCCTGCTCGCGGACGATCCCGCCGGGGCACTGGGCGGCGGAGCCGGCACGGACGACGGCGACTCCCTCGGTGCCGTACTCGCGGCGGCCGTCGCCGGACTCGGCGGCGACCATCCCGCCGCCCGTGACCTGCTGGGTCTGACGGCGTTCCTCGGCCCCGCGCCCGTCCCGCTCGACTGGGTGCCCGGCCTCCTCGCGCGCGGCGGTGCCCGGACCGGTGCGGCGGAGGCGGTGAGGCCCCTGCTGCGGCTCGGCCTGGCGACCCTGGACGAGGGCGCGCTCCGCGTCCACCGGTTGGTCCAGGCGCTGGTCCGGGCCGGGACCGACCGGCAGCCGGCGCAGGACCGGGTCGCGGCCTTCCTCGCCGCCGTCGACCTCGGCCGGCCGGACGCCCCCGGCAACTGGCCCGGCTGGGAGCTGCTCACCACCCATCTGACCACGGGCCACTTCGACGCCGACCGGCGGCCGGAACTGCGGGCGCGGCTGCTGGAGGCCGTCGACTACCTGCTGGCCCGCGAGGAGCACCGGGCCGCGCACGCGCTGGTGCAGGTGCTGCGGCGGACGTGGCCGGAGGCGCTCGGCCCCGACCACCCCGACTGCCTCCGGCTGACGGGCACGGCCGCCGTGCTGCTCAACTACCTCGGCCACCACGAGGAGGCCCACGCCGCCCACCGGGACACGGTGGACGGCCGCCGGCGCGTCCTGGGACCCGACCATCCCGACACGATCGCCGCGGAGTACAACCTCGCCCTCGCTCTGCACCGCCTCGGCCGGGTGGCGCAGGCGGTCACCGTCCTGCGGGACCTGCTGCCCCGCAGCCGACGGGTGTCCGGGCCCGGGCACCCGGTCACGGCCCGCCTGACCAAGGCGCTCGCCGCCCTGCTCAACCTCCAGGGCCACACCCTGGAGGCGCGGGAGCTGCTGGACCGGGCCCGGCGCGGACAGTGACGCCCTACACCCCCGCCGCCCGGGCCTTCTCGTACACCTCCGCCGCCACGTCCTTCAGCTCCTCCGCGTCGCGCAGGCCGGCCTGGAGGTCGAGGTGGATCTCGTCCAGGCCGATCGCGGCGTACGCGGCCAGGTCCTCGACGATCTGGTCGACGCTGCCCTGGCCGGGGCGGCGGCCGGGTCCGTCGTACGTCGTCGGCAGGTACCGGGCGTTCAGCCGCAGCGAGGCCCGCAGCGGCCGGGTCCGGCCGCGCTCGGCGGCGAGGTTCCGCAGTTGCCGCCACTGCTCGGTGACCGCCTTCACGCCGGCGGCCACCGGCAGCCAGCCGTCCGCCCGGTCGACGAGCCGGCGCCGGGCCCGCGCGCTGCCCGCGGCCAGCAGGACCGGTATCGGCCGGGCCGGCTTGGGCCCGACCACCGCCGGCGCGATCCTCGTGAGGTGGCCGTCGTACGACACCGGGTCCGGGCCCCAGACCGCCCGGCACACCTCGATCAGCTCGTCCAGGGCCCGGCCGCGCTCGGCGAACGGGCGCGGCGCCGCCGCCGCGTACTCATCGAGGGACCAGCCGGTGCCGAAGCCCGCGACGACCCGGCCGCCGCTCGCCGCGTCCAGCGAGGCCAGCGCCTTGGCGAGCTGGAACGGGCCGTGCAGCGGCGCGACCAGCACGCTGGAGCCCAGTTCGGCCCGCTCGGTCGCCGCGGCGGCCAGCGTCAGCGTGACCAACGGCTCGGCCACGCTCCGGTACTCGTCGGGCCAGGGCATGCCCTCGATGCCGTACAGCCCCTGCGTGGCGGGTTCGGGGAACAGCGCCCGTTCGAAGGCCCACAGGCTGCTGTATCCCGTCCGTTCGGCGGCGCGGGCCACCTCCGGGACGTCCGTGCCGATGTCGTACTGACGCATCTGGGGAAGACCGAGTCCGAGCGGGATCGCCATGCCTGTCTCCTTCGCCGTCGGTGTGACCACCGGGTCAACGCGTGGGAGATACACGGGGATTCCGCGTGCGGGGGGTGGGCCGGACGGGCAGGGGGGTGAGGAGCATGCGGCCCGCGCAGCCGACCGCCGCGTCCAGCCGCTCGGTGAACTCCCCGGCCAGTTCGGGCAGTCCGCGCAGCGACCACAGGGCGCGGGCCGTGACCCACGCGGCGTCCCGGGCGCGCTCCAGGCTCCAGCAGCCCAGCAGATGGGTCAGCGGGTCGGTGATCAGCAGCGCGTCGGGGTCCGGCATCAGCTCGTCGCGGACGCGTTCCTCCACCGGCAGGAGCAGCTCGGCCACCCGGTCGAACTCGTCCTCCAGGTCCCCGGGCGCGCAGCCGAGCGTCCGGCAGGCGTCCACGACGGCGAGCGGCAGATCGTGGCCGACGTGCGCGTGGAGACCGGCCAGCGCGAACTGCGCCGGACGTACCTGGGGGTGGCGCCGGAACTGCAGCAGGGGCCGCCAGCAGGCGGGCGGACGGCCGGGGTCGTCCTCCGGGTCGACGGCGGCCAGGCAGCGCTCGGCGCACCGCCCGCCCAGGACGCCCGCGGGCCGGGGACGGGGGACGCGGCCGGCCCCCGGGTTCCGGCCGGCGGCCTCGGCGAAGGGCAGGTAGATCCGGGCGAAGACCGCGACGCCGTCCCCGGGCGGGGGCGCCGCGCCGAGGGCGCGCAGCCGGGCGAGGGCGGTGGCCTGCGGCCCGGTGGCCGTGGTGACGTGTCGACGGTGCGTCATGGGGGGCAGAGTCGCAGCTTCAGCGGGCCGGGAGGACCGGCGCCCCGCAGCTTCCCCGGAACGGGGGAACGCGCCGCCGCGCGGGGGAGGTGAACCGTGTTCGCGTCGGGTGCTCGTGCCCTGCGGCGGACGACGAGCGGGGGTGCTCGCCGGCGGGCCGGCGACCCACACGGGGGCCGGACCCGCGTGGTCAGGCCCTTCCGGCCGGCACCGGGACGACCGGCCGCGTCGTCGCTCCCGCCGCCCCGGTCGTCCGTCCCGCCGTCCGGCCGCCGTGTGGGTCGCCGGCCCGGCCGCCGTCACCGCCCGCCCGGCACGTCGGCCCCGCTCCGGCGCCGCGCACCGGGCGGGCTCGGACCGACGCCGGCCGTGCACCGAGCCGCCGGGGGAGCCGGACCGCTGCGCGGGCGAGCCGGGCGCCGTTCCCCCGTCGCACGCCTACGACTTGGCGCGCGGCGGCTCGTCGTCGTAGCCCTCGTAGCCCTGGTCGTAGGTCGACGTGCCCTCGTCGAGCAGCGGTTCCTGGGTCTTGAGGTGGGCGGGGGCGAAGGCGCGCAGGGTGTGGTAGCCGGTGATGACGACGATCGTGCCGAGCGCGATGCCGCTGAGCGAGAAGGTGTCGGTGAACTTCAGCGAGACCCCGCCGACGCCGATGATGATGCCCGCGGCGGTCGGCACCAGGTTCAGCGGGTTGCGCAGGTCCACCCGGGCGTTGGTCCAGATCTGCGCGCCGAGCAGGCCGATCATGCCGTACAGGATGACGGTGATGCCGCCGAGGACGCCGCCCGGGATGGCGGCGACCACCGCGCCGAACTTGGGGCAGAGGCCGAACAGCAGGGCGAAGCAGGCGGCGGCCCAGTACGCGGCCGTGGAGTAGACGCGGGTCGCGGCCATCACGCCGATGTTCTCGGAGTACGTGGTGTTGGGCGGGCCGCCGACCGCGGTGGACAGGACCGAGCCGACGCCGTCGGCGGAGATCGCGGTGCCCAGCTTGTCGTCGAGCGGGTCGCCGGTCATCTCGCCGACCGCCTTGACGTGCCCCGCGTTCTCCGCGATCAGCGCGATCACGACCGGCAGTGCGACCAGGATCGCCGACCACTCGAAGGTCGGCCCGTGGAAGGAGGGCAGCCCGATCCAGTCGGCCCGGCCCACGGCGGAGAAGTCCAGCCGCCAGTGGTCGGTGACCTCGCCGCTGCCGTCCACCGAGTGGATCTTGCCGAGGACCCGGTCGAGGAGGAACGACAGGACGTATCCGAAGACCAGCCCCAGGAAGATCGCGATCCGGGACCAGAAGCCGCGCAGGCACACCACGGCCAGACCGGTGAACAGCATCACCAGCAGCGCCGTCCACTGGTCCTGCGGCCAGTAGGTGGAGGCGGTGACCGGCGCGAGGTTGAAGCCGATCAGCATCACCACCGCGCCGGTGACCACCGGCGGCATCGCGGCGTGGATGATCCGCGCCCCGAACCGCTGCACCGCGAGCCCCACCAGGAACAGCGCGACACCCACGACCAGCACCGCGCCGGTCACCGTGGCGCTGGTGCCGCCCTGCGCCCGGATCACCGCGGCGACACCGACGAAGGAGAGCGAACAGCCCAGATAGCTCGGCACCCGGCCGCGGGTGGCCAGGAGGAAGATCATGGTCGAGACGCCCGACATCATGATCGCCAGGTTCGGGTCCAGGCCCATCAGGACCGGGGCCACGAAGGACGCCCCGAACATGGCCACGACGTGCTGGGCGCCGAGCCCGGCCGTCCGGGGCCAGGAGAGCCGTTCGTCGGGGCGGACCACCGCACCGGGGGCGGGGGTGCGCCCGTCGCCGTGCAGCTTCCAGCGGACGCCGAGATCCATGGGGTGTCGCTTTCCTCGTTCTGTGCGGCTTGTCCGGACCATTGTCGGGGCTGACCGGCCATGCTTCGCACCGGTGAGCGCCTGCTTAGGATGAAGGGGCCGCCGGTCCTTGTAGGCGGCAATCATCTCGTACGTCCCAGGAGCACCGCCCATGACCGCCGAAGCCCCGGCCGCCGCCCCCCTCTCGTACGGCCGGCTCGTCCCCGTCACCGTCCACTTCGACGACCTGGACGCCCTCGGCCTGCTGCACAACGCCCGCTACCCGGTCCTGGTCGAGCGGGCCTGGGGCGAGCTGTGGGAGGAGCACGGTCACCGCTACGCGGGCGACTGGGCGGCGGCCGGCGACGCCTGCAACGCCGTGAAGGAACTGCGGATCACCTACGAGGCGCCCGTCACCCGGCCCGGCGCCCACGCCGTCCACCTGTGGCTGGAGCGGCTGGGCCGGACCGGGCTGACGTACGGCTTCCGTTTCTGCTCGGCGGACGGGGCGACCACCTACGCCCACGGCACCCGGGTGCTGGTCCGGCTGGACGCGGCGACGATGCGGCCGGCGCCGTGGAGCGAGGCGTTCAGGACCGTCGGCCGGGAACTGCTGCGTCCGGCCGCCTGACCTTCACCCGCCGGTCCCCGGCGCGCAGCACCCCCGCGAACACCACCAGACCGCAGGCCAGCACCGTCACCAGCCCGAACGACACCACCAGGCTGGTCGCCTCGGCCAGCCCGCCGATCGCGCTCGGGGCGATCAGCCCGGAGGTGTACGTGATGGTGGCGACGCCCGCGATGGCCAGCGACGGGTTGCCACCGCTGCGGCCGGCCGCGGCGAAGCAGAGCGGGACGACCACGGCGATGCCGAGACCCAGCAGCGCGAAGCCGGTCATCGCGACCGCCGGATGGCCGCCGAGCACCACCAGCAGCCCGCCGAGCACGGCCAGTACGCCGCTCACCCGCACCGAGCGCACCGCGCCGAACCGGTCCACGAGCCGGTCGCCGGCGAACCGGGAGACCGCCATGGTCAGCGTGAACCCGGTGGTGCACGCCGCCGCGAGCCCGGCCGAGGTGTCCAGCCGGTCCCGCAGGTAGACCGCCGACCAGTCCAGGCTCGCGCCCTCCGCGAAGACCGCGCAGAACCCGACCGCGCCGATCAGCACCGCCGATCGCGGCGGCAGCGCGAACCTCGGCGGCGGGTCCTCGTCCTCGGCCGGCTGGAGGTCCAGCACCCAGCGGCAGGCGACCAGCCCGGCGGCGGTCAGCACCAGGGCGGCCAGCGCGTGGTGCAGCCGGGCGTCGGTGCCGAGGTGCGCGGCGAGCGTGCCGGCCGCCGAGCCGATCAGCGCCCCCGCGCTCCACATGCCGTGCAGCCCCGACATGATCGACTTGTCGAGACGGGTCTCCACGTCGACGCCGAGCGCGTTCATCGCCACGTCCGACACGCCGGACGCGGCCCCGTAGACGAACAGGGCGAGGCAGAGGGTGGGCAGGTTCGGGGCGAGGGAGGGCAGGACGAGCGACAGCGTCCACAGGGCCAGCAGTCCGCGCAGCGCGGTGCGGGCGCCGAAGCGGTGGCTGACCCGGCCCGCCAGCGGCATGGCGAGCGAGGCGCCGAGCGCGGGGAAGGCGAGGGCCAGTCCGAGCTGGCCCGCGCTGACTCCCGCGTGGTCCTGGACCCAGGGCACCCGGGTGGCGAACGACCCGGTGACCGAGCCGTGCACGGCGAACACGGCCGCCACGGCGTACCGGGCGCGCCGCACGTCGCGTAGTCGGTGGACCACCACACTCATGCCGGAATCCCTCCCCGGGGTCCGCTGTCCGTCACGGCCGGATGCCGCGAGGCGTAAACTATCAGGCAGCCTTCCTGATAGATAGTGAATACTCCGGCCATCGCGCTCGTCGATCTGGAAGGATTCCGGCATGCCCGCCACTCCCCGGACCGCTCGGGCCATCAACGACCGGCTCGCCCTCCAACTGCTCCAGCGCGAGGGCCCGTTGACGGCCGCGCAGCTCAAGCAGCTCACCGGCCTGTCCCGGCCCTCCGTGGCCGACCTCGTCGAACGGCTCGGCGCGGCCGGCCTGATCGAGGTGGTCGGCGAGGCGGGCGAACAGCGCCGCGGCCCCAACGCCAAGGTGTACGGCATCGTCGCCGGGCTGGCCCGTCTGGCCGCGCTGGACGTCCGCACGGAGGGCGTCGCCGTGCTCGTCTCCGACCTGGTCGGCGGCGTCCTGGCCGAGGCGTCGGCGCCCATCACCGACGACGCGGGGACCGGACCGGCGGTGGAGCAGGCGGTGGCGCTGGTCGAGCAGGCGGCCAAGGAGGCCGGGGCGGACCGGCTGCACACGGTGGGCATCGGCGCCCCCGGCCTGATCGACCCGGCCACCGGTGAGCTGCGGGACAGCGGCGGCCTGCCGGCCTGGCACCGCCGGCTGGTCGCCGCCGTGCAGGAGCGGTTCCCGGAGTCCCGGGTGACCGTCGAGAACGAGACCAACCTGGCCGCCCTGGCCGAGCAGCGCGACGGCGTCGCCCGTGACCGGGACACCTTCGTCCTGCTCTGGCTGGACCTCGGCATCGGCGCGGCGCTCGTCCTCGACGGCGCGCTGCGCCGGGGCGCCTCCGGGGGCGCGGGCGAGGTCGGCTTCCTGCCGGTGCCGGGCACCTCGGGCGTGCCGTCCGCCACAGACTGCGAGGGCGGCTTCCACTCCCTGGCCTCGGCGTCGGCGATCACGGCCCTCGCGGCGGAACACGGGGTGGACGGGGTCCTCCGGGCGGCGGACGGGACAGGAACCCGGGGCACGGCCGGGCGCGCGACGGCGGGCAGCGGTCGTGAACCGGCCGCCCCCGACGCCCCCGCGCACGCCGTGGACCTGGTGCGCGCGGCGGTGCAGGGCGCGGACCCGGCCGGCGCGCGCTTCCTCGACGCCCTGGCCGACCGCGTCGCCCTCGGCGCCGCCTCCGTGGTCTCCGTCCTCGACCCGGGCTGTGTGGTGCTGGGCGGGGAGATCGGCCGCGCGGGCGGACCGGCGCTGGCCGCCCGGGTCCACCGCCGGCTGGCCCGGATGTCCCCCCTGCCCACCGAGGTGCGGACCAGCGCGCTGGGCGGCGGGGCGGTCCTGCGCGGCGCCCTGCTGAAGGCCCGGGACGCCGCCCAGGAGGACCTCTTCGGGCCGCCGGTCCGGTAGGGCGTCAGGGCGCTTCCGCGTCCCCCCGGTCCGCGTTCCCGCCCGCCGCCAGCCACAGCAGCGCCGCCGGCAGTACCACCGCCGTGCCCAGCAGCGCCATGAACCCCGCGCCGCTCGCCGCCGGCAGCGGTGCCAGGTGCTGGGCGTGGAAGACCAGGTGCGGCACCGACGAGACCAGATAGGCCACCAGCGCCGTCAGCACCAGGCGCCGTTCCATCGTCGCCACCGCCGCGCACAGCACCACGCCGAGCGCCAGCCCGGCCCCGCCGAAGTCCCGCAGCAGATGCTCGTTGTAGGGCGGCAGATGGGACACCCAGGGCCACTTCCAGAACAGCTCGGGGAGCAGCAGTACCCACAGCCCCAGCAGCAGCTGGGTCGCGGCGAGGAAACCGAGCCCCGCCCGCACCAGTCCGTCACGTCCGCTCGTCGACAGCACGGAGGTGAGCCTTCCCCGTGGCGGGCCGCTCCCACCACGCTCCTGGGTGGCCCGGCGGCGGGCAAGGGCCGTCGTCACCACCGCCGGGCCGGTCTCGGGGCAGGAGCCGGGCAGACACTAGAGAGGACTAGACCACATCGTCAATAGGTACGGACCAGCCCGGCGGAGGAGCGGCCCCGGCTGTGAGCCACCCCACAGCACTCGCCCGGCTGGACGACGATCAGGCGTGGCACACTGGCTCTGTACCAGAAGCAGCGCACTCCGGGGTCGGTGAAAGTCCGAACCGGCGGTTACAGTCCGCGACCCGGTCGCTTCCAGCGACCGGTTGACCAGGTGAAATTCCTGGACCGACGGTTAAAGTCCGGATGGGAGGCAGTGCGCGGCGGACGAGCACGTGTGCGCGTCGCCGGCTGGTTCGGACCCGTCCTCGGGGGACAGGTCCGACCGACGGGACGGCGTACCCGACCGTTCTCGTCCGTACGTTCTGTCGTCATCGACGGCAGCCCCGGAGTCCGTGCCCGAGAGGCAGGAGGACCCGGGACGTGTTCACCGGAATCGTCGAAGAGCTGGGCGAGATCACCGCCGTCGAGACCCTCGACGACGCCTGTCGCTTCCGACTGCGCGGTCCCGTCGTCACCGAAGCCGCGAAACACGGCGACTCCATCGCCGTCAACGGTGTCTGCCTCACGGTCGTCGACCACGAGGGCGACGAGTTCACCGCCGACGTCATGGCCGAGACCCTGCACCGCTCCAGCCTCGGCGCCCTCACCGTCGGCTCCCGCGTCAACCTGGAGCGCCCCACCGCGGTCGGCGCCCGCCTCGGCGGCCACATCGTGCAGGGCCACGTCGACGGCACCGGCGCGATCCTGGAGCGCACGCCCTCCGAGCACTGGGAGATCGTCCGGATCTCCCTCCCCGCCGGGCTCTCCCGCTACGTCGTGGAGAAGGGCTCCATCACCGTCGACGGCATCAGCCTCACCGTGGTCGACGCCGGCCCCGACTCCTTCACGGTCAGCCTCATCCCGACCACCCTCGCCCTGACCACGCTCGGCATCAAGCAGCCCGGCGACCCGGTCAACCTCGAGGTGGACATCGTCGCCAAGTACGTCGAGCGCCTGCTCGCGGCCCAGGGGGGCACCAAGTGAACTGGCTCAACTCAGAGGCGTTCGTCCTCCTCGGCCAGCACATCAAGTGGTCGGACATGATCGGCAACGTGATCGGCCTGCTCGGCCTCGCCCTCGGCTGGCGCCGCTCCCTGTGGAGCTGGCCGGTGCAGTTCCTCTCCGGCCTGATCCTCTTCGCCGCCTTCGCCACCGCCCACCTCTCCGGCAGCGCCGGCAAGCAGATCGTCGTCATGGTCGTCGCCGCGTACGGCTTCCAGCAGTGGAACCGCGGCCGGCGCCAGGCCCAGGACGGCACCATCGCCGTCCGCTTCGCCACCTGGCGCGAGCGCGCCGTGCTGCTCGGCGCCGCCGCCGTCGGCACCCTCGCGGTCGGCGGCCTGTTCACCGCCTACCCGAGCCTGTCCTGGGACCCCTGGCCGGACGCCTACGTCTTCGTCGGCACCATCGTCGCCATGTACGCGCAGGCCCGCGGCATGGTCGAGTTCTGGCTCGCCTGGCTCCTGGTCGACCTGGTCGGTGTCCCGCTGAACTTCGCCAACGGCTTCGCCTTCTCCGGCTTCGTCTACGTCATCTACGGCGCGCTGGTCCTGTGGGGCCTGCGCGACTGGTGGCTGCGCTCCCGCAAGGGCCCGCGGCCCCTGATGGAAGGAGCGCCCGCATGAGCGCCGCCCCCCTCCTCCACCCCTCCGACGGCCCCGAGGAGTTCGCCCTCGACCCCGTCCGGCAGGCCGTCGCCGACATCGCCGCGGGCCGCCCGGTCGTGGTCGTCGACGACGCCGACCGGGAGAACGAGGGCGACCTCGTGATCGCCGCCGAGAAGGCGACCGAGGAGATCGTCGCCTTCATGATGAGCGAGTGCCGCGGCCTGATCTGCGCCCCCATGGAGGGCGACGAACTGGACCGGCTCCACCTCCCGCAGATGGTCCAGGACAACACCGAGTCCATGAAGACGGCGTTCACCGTCTCCGTCGACGCCACCGCCGCCCACGGCGTGACCACCGGCATCTCCGCCGCCGACCGCGCCACCACCCTGCGCCTGCTGGCGAGCGGCACCGCCGCCCCCGCCGACCTGGTCCGCCCCGGCCACGTCTTCCCGCTGCGCGCCCGCCCCGGCGGCGTCCTGGTCCGCGACGGCCACACCGAGGCCGCCGTCGACCTCGCCCGCCTCGCGGGCCTGCGCCCGGCCGGCGCCATCGTGGAGATCGCCGGTGAGGACGGCCGGATGCTGCGGCTGCCCGAGCTGATCCCGTTCGCCCGCAAGCACGGCCTGACGATCATCTCCATCGAGGACCTGATCGCCTACCGCCGCAGCGAAGAGCCCACCGTCCGCCGCGAGGCCGAGGTCGACCTCCCCACCGCCCACGGCCCCTTCACCGCGTACGGCTACCGCTCCACCGTCGACGGCGTCGAGCACGTCGCCCTGGTGCACGGCGAGATCGGCGACGGCACCGACGTCCTGGTCCGGGTCCACTCCGAGTGCCTCACCGGCGACGTCTTCGGCTCCCAGCGCTGCGACTGCGGCCCCCAGCTGGACGCCTCGCTCGCCCGCATCCAGACCGAGGGCCGGGGCGTCGTCGTCTACCTGCGCGGCCACGAGGGCCGCGGCATCGGCCTGATGTCCAAACTCCGCGCCTACGAGCTCCAGGAGCGCGGCCGCGACACCCTGGACGCCAACCTCGAACTCGGCCTGCCCGCCGACGCCCGGGACTACGGCGCCGGCGCCCAGATCCTCAAGGACCTCGGAGTGCGCTCCGTACGCCTGCTGACCAACAACCCCGACAAGAAGGACGCCCTCGTCCGGCACGGCGTCGAGGTCACCGGCCGGGAGCCGATGCCCGTCCAGGCCGGCGAGCACAACCTCCGCTACCTGCGCACCAAGCGGGACCGGATGGGCCACGACCTGCCCTGGCTGGACACCACCGCCGTGTCCACCTGCGGAAACCAGTAACCGAACAGCACAGCGAACAGCACGAGGAGCAACGTGAGCGGCAAGGGCGCACCGGAACTGTCCGTGAGCAACGTGGGTGACCTGCGGGTCGCCGTCGTCGCGGCGCAGTGGCACGAGAAGGTGATGGACGGCCTGGTGGACGGCGCCCTGCGCGCCCTGCACGACCTGGGCATCAGCGAGCCGACCCTGCTGCGGGTCCCCGGCAGCTGGGAGCTGCCCGTGGTCGCCAAGGTCCTCGCGGGCCGCGGCTACGACGCGATCGTCGCCCTGGGCGTCGTGATCCGCGGCGGCACCCCCCACTTCGAGTACGTGTGCCAGGGCGTCGCCCAGGGCCTCACCCAGGTCTCCGTCGACACCGGCGTCCCCGTCGGCTTCGGCGTCCTCACCTGCGACACCGAGGAGCAGGCCCTGGACCGCGCCGGCCTCGAGGGCTCCCGCGAGGACAAGGGCCACGAGGCGGTGACCGCGGCGGTCGCCACGGCGGCGACGCTCCGTTCAGTATCCGAACCCTGGCGGCAGACGAGCTGACAGAGCCCGTAGAGTGGGCGCCACCATGTCCAAGAAGACGTTCGAGGAGCTGTTCACCGAGCTCCAGCACAAGGCCGCCCACGGCGACCCCGCCACCTCCCGCACCGCCGAGCTGGTCGACAAGGGCGTCCATGCCATCGGCAAGAAGGTCGTCGAGGAGGCCGCCGAGGTCTGGATGGCCGCCGAATACGAGGGCAAGGACGCCGCCGCCGAGGAGATCTCCCAGCTGCTGTACCACGTCCAGGTGATGATGGTCGCCCGCGGCATCTCCCTGGACGACGTCTACGCCCACCTCTGAGCACCCCGCCCCCGCACCACACCACACGAAGGAAGCCGTCCCCATGCTGCGCATCGCCGTTCCCAACAAGGGTTCCCTCTCCGGCCCTGCGGCGGACATGCTCCATGAGGCCGGCTACCGGCAGCGCCGTGAGTCCAAGGAACTGCGCATCGTCGACCCGGGCAACGAGGTCGAGTTCTTCTACCTCCGCCCCCGCGACATCGCCATCTACGTCTCCTCCGGCAAGCTCGACATCGGCATCACCGGCCGCGACCTGCTGGTCGACTCCGGCGCCGAGGCCGAGGAGATCCTCCCCCTCGGCTTCGCCCGCTCCACCTTCCGCTACGCCGGCAGGCCGGGCGCCGCGACCGGCGTCGAGAACCTCAAGGGCAAGACGGTCGCCACCTCCTACGAGGGCATCGTCGCCCGGCACCTCGCCGACCACGGCATCGACGCCTCCGTCGTCCACCTCGACGGCGCCGTCGAGACCGCCATCGAGCTGGGCGTCGCCGAGGTCATCGCGGACGTCGTCGAGACCGGCACCTCGCTGCGCAACGCCGGCCTGGAGGTCTTCGGCGAGCCGATCATGAAGTCCGAGGCGGTCGTCATCCGACGCACCGGCGCCGACACCGAGGACGCCAAGGCCCAGCAGTTCCTCCGCCGCCTCCAGGGCGTCCTGGTGGCCCGGACGTACGTGATGATGGACTACGACTGCCGGGTCGAGCAGCTCGAGAAGGCCGTGGCGCTCACCCCGGGCCTGGAGTCCCCGACCATCTCCCCGCTGCACAACGAGGGCTGGGTCGCCGTCCGCGCGATGGTCCCCGCCCGCGACGCCCAGCGGATCATGGACGACCTCTACGAGATCGGCGCCCGCGCCATCCTCACCACGGCCATCCACGCCTGCCGTCTCTGACCCTCCGTCCCACCCCCTCCACCGGAGCGATCCCATGGCGGACGCCGCCCCCGGGCACGCCGGCGCGCAGCGGGAGCTGCCCGGCCTGCCCGTCACCTTCCGGCCGGTCCTCACCCGCGCCGTCCTGCTCGCCGCCGCCGTCGTGCTGTTCGTGGTCCTCACGACGGTCGCGATGCTGCTGAAGGGCCTCGGGCCGGGGGAGCGCGCCAGCTTCGTGCTGACCGCGCTGCTCCTGGACGCCGTCCTGCTGATCCTCGCCCGGCCCAAGGCCGTCGCCGAGGAGTCCGGCCTCACCGTCGTCAACCTCACCCGCAGGCGCCGGCTGGACTGGGCCGAGATCGTCCGGGTCAACCTGCGCACCGGCGACCCCTGGGTCTTCCTCGACCTCAGCGACGGCACCAGCCTGCCCGTCCTCGGCATCCAGCCGGGCATCGCCAAGCAGCGCGCCGTCGCCGACGCGCGCACCCTGCGGGCCCTCGCCGAGGCCCGGTCCGCCGCCGACCCGGGGGCGCGCCCGGCCTGATCCCGAGCGCCCCCGAGGTGCGCCCCGGAGCGTCCCGGGGCCCGATCGGGGTCGTCCACCCTGCCGCGGGTGGCCGGATCGTGATTAATCTGGAGGGCGAAGGCGCGACGAGAGCGCCTTCGCCCCTGTCGCTCCGCCCGGTGCACGGGGGTTCCTGCTACCCGAGGAGTGACTCCCTCCGGCGATGGACGGATCGTCCTGCAGTACCTGCGCCGCCCCCGGTCGTGACACGACACAGGCGGCGGCATCATGACCATCCCCCTGCTGCTCCTGGCAGCCGCTCTCCTGCTGATCCTGGCCAACGGATTCTTCGTGGCGGCCGAGTTCGGCCTGGTGACCGTCGAGCGGGCGGACGCCGAGCGCGCCGCCGCGGACGGCGACCGGCGTGCCCGCCGGGTCGTCGAGTCCCTCAAGGAGCTGTCCTTCCAGCTCTCCGGCACCCAGCTCGGCATCACCCTCACCTCCCTCGTCGTCGGCATGCTCGCCGAACCGGCGCTCGCCCAGCTCCTGGACGGCCCGTTCACCGGGCTCGGCATCCCCGGCGGCGCGGTCTCCGGCGTCGCCGTCGTCGTCGGCATGCTGCTGGCCTCGGCCGTGCAGATGGTGATCGGCGAACTGGTGCCCAAGAACTGGGCGGTCTCCCGGCCGTTGCAGGTCGCCCGCTTCGTGGCCGGCCCGCAGCACGCCTTCGCCCGGCTCTTCCACCCGGTGATCGCCGCGCTCAACTCGGTGGCCAACCGCCTCGTGCGCACCCTCGGTGTCGAACCGGCCGAGGAGCTGGCCTCCGCCCGCACTCCGGGCGAACTGGTCTCCCTGGCCCGGCACTCCGCCCGGGCCGGCGCCCTGGAGCAGGACACCGCCGACCTGTTCGTGCGGACCCTGTCCCTGGGCGAGCTGACCGCGCAGCACGTCATGACCCCGCGGGTGAGGGTCAGCGCCCTGCACTCCTCGGCCACCGCCGAGGACGTGGTCAACCTGACCCGCGCCACCGGCCTGTCCCGCTTCCCCGTCTACCGGCACAAGATCGACGAGGTCGTCGGCATGGTCCACCTCAAGGACGCCCTCGCGGTTCCGGCCCACGAGCGGCTGCGCACCCCCGTCGGCTCCCTCGCCCGGCCCGCGCTGCTGGTCCCCGAGACCCTCCCGGTCCGGCCCCTGCTGGCCCGGCTGCGCAGCGAGCAGCCCATCGCGGTCGTCGTCGACGAGTACGGCGGCACGGCCGGCGTGGTCACCCTGGAGGACATCGTCGAGGAGATCGTCGGCGAGGTCCGCGACGAGCACGACGGGCAGGACCTGCCCGAACTCGCGGTGGCCCCGCCCGAGGACGGCCGGCCCGCCTGGGACGCCGACGGCAGCTGCCGCGTCGACGCCCTGCGCCGTATCGGCCTGGAGGTCCCCGAGGGGCCGTACGAGACCGTCGCGGGCCTCGTCGCGGACCTGCTCGGCCGAATCCCGGCCGTCGGTGACCGGGCCGAACTGCCCGGCTGGCGGCTCTCCGTCCGCCAGGTCGGGCACTACCGCGCGGAGCGGGTACGGCTGGTGCGGACCGCGCCCGCCGGTCTGCTGGAGGCGGCCCGGTGAGCGTCCTCCAACTCCTGCTCGCCGCGCTCCTCGTGCTGGCCAACGGGTTCTTCGTCGGCGCCGAGTTCGCCCTGGTGTCGGTGCGCCGCAGCCAGATCGAACCGCTCGGCACCGCCCGCGCCCGCCAGGTGCTGCACGGCCTGGAGCACCTGCCGCAGATGATGGCCGCCGCCCAGTTCGGCATCACCGTCTGCTCGCTGACCCTCGGCGCCGTCGCCGAGCCGACCGTCGCCCACCTGCTGGAGCCGGTCTTCACGTGGATGCACCTGCCGCACGGCGTGATCCATCCGCTCGGGTACGTCATCGCGCTGGCCGCCGTGGTCTTCTGCCACCTGGTCATCGGCGAGATGGTCCCGAAGAACCTCGCGATGGCCGCCCCGGAGAAGGCCGCGCTCCGGCTCAGCCCCGGCCTGGTCGCCTTCGCCCGGCTGTGCAGGCCGGTCACGGCCGCCCTCGGCGCCTGCGCGCAGGGCATCCTGCGGCTCTTCCGGGTCGAGCCCAAGGACGAGGTCGAGGCCGTCTTCACCAGCGAGCAGCTCAACCGGCTCGTGGAGGACGCGGGCCAGGCCGGTCTGCTCGACCCCGAGGAGCAGGAGCGCCTGGAGGATGCCCTGGAGCTGGGCTCCCGCCCGGTGACGGACGTCCTCCTCAAGGGCGAGTCCTGGGTGACGGTCAGCCCGTCGGTCACCCCGGGGGAGATCGTCGCGCTGACCGCGCGCACCGGGTACTCCCGCTTCCCGGTCGCCGCGGACAACGGCGTCTTCATGGGCTACCTGCACGTGAAGGACGTGCTGGACCTGGAGGACTCCGACCGGGCCGTGCCCCAGCGCGTCTGGCGGCCCATGACGACGCTCCGGCCGGAACTGCCCCTGGACGACGCGCTGACCGTGATGCGCCGGGCCGCCACCCACCTCGCCCAGGTGGCCGACACCGGCGGCCGGGTGCTCGGGCTGGTCGCCCTGGAGGACGTACTGGAGCTGCTCGTCGGCGAGGTGCGGGACCCGGCGCACCGGGAGGTGGCCGAGGTGACCCTGGCCGAGCCGCGCACCAGCGGCTCCAGCGAGGAGGTGCTGGCCTCCTGAGCGGGCTCCGGGCGCGGTCTCAGGGACCCGGCGGGTCCTGCGGCCCGCGCCCGGAGAGCACCTCCCCGTACGCCTGCATCAGGTCCGGCAGCCGCAGCGTCGCCAGGTCGTCCCGGGCGAGCGCGCCCGGATAGGCGGACAGCCGCAGGTCCCGGTAGGCACAGCTCTTCTCGTACAGCGTCCGCAGGAACCGGCCGTTGCCCAGCTCGTCGACCCAGCCCTGTTCGACGACGTGCCCGGCGATCGAGCGCAGTTCCTCCAGGGCCTCCTCGTCCCACCGGTCGCCGTTCTCACCGGCGAGGACCTCGCCGATCGCGGTCAGTTCGGAGGGGCGGTACGAGGGGAAGTCCACGCGGGTGGTGAACCGGGAGGAGAGCCCGGGGTTGGCGGCCAGCAGCCGGTCCATGCCCTCCGGGTAGCCGGCCAGGATCACCACGAGGTGGTCCCGGTTGTCCTCGGCCCGCTTCAGCAGCACCTGGAGGGCCTCGTCGCCGTAGGCGTCGCCCTTGCCGTAACCGGAGTTGGACAGCGCGTACGCCTCGTCGACGAAGAGGACCCCGCCGAGCGCGGAGTCGATCAGCTCGTTGGCCTTCACGGCGGTCTGCCCCAGGTACTCGCCGACCAGGTCGGCGCGCTGCGCCTCGACCAGGTGGTCGCCGCCGAGCAGTCCGAGGGCGTAGAAGACGCGGCCCAGGATGCGGGCCACGGTGGTCTTGCCGGTGCCGGAGGGGCCGGAGAAGACGAAGTGCCGTTTCGGCGGCTGCACGGGCAGGCCCTGCCCGGCGCGCAGCCGTGCCATGTTCAGCTGCGCCGAGAGCGCCTTGACCTGCCGTTTCACCGGTTCCAGGCCGACCATGCGCTCCAGTTCGGCGAGGGCCTCCTCCAGTAACCCGGGATCGGTCGGGCCGGTGGGCAGGGACGGGTCGGGCGGGGCGGTCTTCTCCCGCACCGAGGGGTCGGCCGCCGAGGGCAGGGGAGCGGAGGGCGGCCCGAAGGCGGAGACCTTCAGATCGCGTTCCTCGGTGCCGAAGAACGGGTCGAGCCCGTCGGGACCGTCCACCCCGTCCTGTCCGGCGCCGGTCAGGGTCAGCGCCGCGAGGTCGGCGGCGTCCTCGTACTCGTCGCCCTCGGCGATCGCCGCCAGCCGGGCGGAGGTGTCCATGAAGCCGGGGTCGACCCGGTGCACGGCCCGGTACAGCGGCAGGGCGGCGGCGCTGCGGCCGGTGCCCTCCCGGGACCGGGCCAGCCAGTAGCGCAGTTCCTTGCGCTGCGGCTGCTCGCTGCGGCACCGCATCAGGGCCGCCGACAGCAGCGGCTCGGCCTGCCCGTACATCTCCAGCCGGACCCGGGCCATGCCGCCGAACAGGCCCGCCTCGATGCCCAGCAGCGGATCGCCCAGCAGCGGGTCGGTGTGCCGGACGAGCTGCTCCCAGTCCTTGACGAGATAGGCCCGGCAGGCGTGCAGGAAACGGACGTGTGGGTCGGTGTCGACCGGTGGCAGCCCGGCCAGCGCCCGGTCCAGCTCCGGCACATGGCGGCCGTCCAGCCAGTGCGAGGCGTGCGCCAGCAGCAGGTCGCGGGGGCTCTCCAGCACGGGCTGCACCCACCAGCCCAGCCAGTACCAGGAGTTGAGGGTGCGGCGGTGCCGGGCGCGCTGTTCGCCGAAGCGGTCCCGGTGCCGGAACATCCGCAGCAGCGCGGCCGTCGTGTCGACGCGCAGCGCGTGCAGTCCGAGCCATCCGTCGGCCATGCCCGGATCGATCCGCACCGCCGTCCGGAACTCCTCCTCGGCCTGCGGGTAGGCGCCCATCGTGTAGGCGTCCACGCCTCGCAGCCAGGCGAGGTCGGCCGGGGCCGGCGGGCCCTGCGTGCCGAAGTCCATCACGTCCCCCACAAACCGTGCCCCCGTCGGTATGCCGCCGGGCGTCGCCCGCCGGCCGCCTTGGTCCGACCGCTGAACCGCTGTGCCCCGGAACGGAGTTGCCAGGTGCCTGGAGCAGTCGTCCACGGGCCGCATCCAGGGCATCGTACCTGCGGGACTGTCCCCTCCGAAGGGTGCGGGGAGGGGCCGCTCGACGAGCGGAAGCAGGAGGGGCGCAGGGGGCGCGGTGACCGAGGGTGAGCGATCGGTGCCGTCGGGCGCCGCGGAAAAGGGTGATGCGGACAGAACGAAGCCCCCGATCACGGGGGAACAACCGGGGGCTTCGCGTCTGCGGCGGCTCCCGAAGGGCCGCACATTGAGAACGTAAGACCTGTACGGCTCCCGGGTCAAGCCGAGTTGGAGCTTGTCGGCAAGTTACCGGGACGACGTCTTCACAGGTTCGACACAACGACGACGGCTGGTCACGTACGGTGAGAATCGGGCCCTTGCCCTGCGGTCCCGGCGGGCCCGGGGAGCACGTCGTACCCCTCGTGCACCGAATGCCCCGGGCGCACCAGGAGGTCGGCATGGGGGCGTGAAGGGTCATCGCGGAAGTGCCGGCGTTCGGCCGGGACCCAGCCGTCCCAGAACGCCCGCTGCTCCTCGCCGTCCCGGTCCCGCCCGCGCGCCCACGCCTGCTCGGCCGGCAGCTCCAGCCACAGCAGCGCGGCCAGCCAGGGGCGCAGTGCCCGGCGGCCCGCGCCGACCCCCTCCACCAGGATCACCGGGGCGGGCGGCAGCGCCCTGGGCGGCCCGAAGCGCCGGGTCCGCCAGTCGTAGGGCCGGTAGTGGGCGGTCTCTCCCCGGCCGAGCGGTTCGACCACCTGGGCCAGCAGCCGGCCGGTCCAGCCGAACAGCTCCTCGTGGCTGGCGATGTCGTCGAGGTGCAGCACCGGGGCGCCGCCGAGCGCCCGCGCCAGCCGGCCGGCGAACGTGGACTTCCCGGAGCCCGCGTGGCCGTCGACGCCGATCAGCCGGACCGGACCGCAGGACGGCGGCAGCCGGCGCAGCCGGCCGGCCAGGTCGCGCAGGGCGGGTGCCGGGGGGAGGGAAGGTCCGGAAGGGATGGCGGGGTCCTGGGGTGGAGGAGGGCGGCGGAGAGGGACAGGGGGCGGCGGTCGGTCGCGCAGCACTCTAGCCGGGACCCTCCCGGCCGCATCCCTGGGCGTGGCACGGCCGAAGTGCTGGCAGCGGGGAGCGCGCGCGGCCATAGTTGGCGCAACCGCGCAACCGCGCAACCGCGCAACCGCGCAACCGCGCAACCGTTGCACTGCTTCGCCTCCCCACCGCCCGACCACCCTGCACGGACCCGCCCCGACTCGGACACTTGGGGGTCTTCCGCCCATGACCAGATCGCCCCGGCACGACACCGGACAGCCGTCCCGCAGAACCCTGCTGGCCGCCGCGGTCGCCACCGCCGCGCTCACCACCGGCGCGGCCCCGGCCGCCGCCGGCCCCCGGGCCGACCCGGACGTCGCGCCCGCCGACCCCGACCGCACCGCCGCCCGCCGCGTCGACAACCGGGCCTGGACGACGTACCGGGACTGGCGTGAGGGGACCGCGCGGGGCACCCGTGCCGTCGCGGGGCACCGCCCCGGCGTCGTGCTCGCCGCCCCCGCCGGCACCCTGGCGTACACCGATCCGCACACCGGCCGGACCGCCGACTGGGAGTACGCGGCCTGGACCTCCCCGGTCCACCGGCTCACCGTGCCCGCCACCGAGGCGATCGTCTCCTGGAACGCCGGCACCCCGGACGGCACCTGGATCCAGACGGAGCTGAAGGGCACCTACTCCGACGGCACCGACACGCCCTGGTACGTGATGGGCCGCTGGGCCGCCGGCGACCAGGACATCCGGCGCACCTCGGTGGACGGCCAGGGCGACGGCAAGAGCAGCGTCTGGACGGACACCCTCGCCGTCGACGACGCCTCCTCGGGCCTGCGGCTGGTCTCCTACCGGCTCCGGGTCACCCTGTTCCGCCGCCCCGGCACCCGGCTCACCCCGACCGTGTGGCGGCTCGGCGCGATGGGCTCGGACGTCCCCGACCGCTTCACCGTCCCGGCCTCCACGCCCCGCCTCACCCGCGAACTGGACGTCCCGCGCTACTCGCAGGAGATCCACAAGGGCCAGTACCCCGAGTACGACAACGGCGGCGAGGCCTGGTGCAGCCCCACCTCCTCCCAGATGATCGTCGAGTACTGGGGCGGCCGCCTCACCCCGGAGCAGCTCGCCTGGGTCGACCCGTCGTACGCCGACCCGCAGATCTGCCACGCGGCCCGCCACACCTTCGACCACCAGTACGACGGCTGCGGCAACTGGCCGTTCAACGCCGCCTACGCGGCCACCTTCGACGGCCTCCAGGGCCTGGTCACCCGGCTCGGCTCGCTCACCGACCTGGAGACGCTGATCGCGGCGGGCATCCCGGCCATAACGTCGCAGTCGTTCCTCGCCGAGGAGCTGACCGGCGCCGGGTACGGCACCTCGGGGCATCTGATGACGGTGATCGGCTTCACCGGCGACGGCGACGTGATCGCCAACGACCCGGCCTCCGACAGCAACGAGGCCGTGCGCCGCGTCTACCGGCGCCGCGAGTGGGAGAACGTCTGGCTCCGCACCAAGCGGTACAACGCCTCCGGCAAGGTCGTCTCCGGCACCGGCGGCGTCTGCTACCTGTTCTTCCCGGCCGACCCGACCCCGCGCCAGCGGGCCGCGCTCGCCGCAGCCGGCGTGCGCTGAGCCGCCTCGGGACGGCGGCCCCCGGTGATCACCGGGGGCCGCCGCCTGTGACCGACCTCTCTGTCGCGCCGGCCCTATTCGGTGGCAAGGTGGACGGATCGACGGGGAGTCGACGGGGGAACCACCCGGTAGTCCGAGATCTGCGAGAAGCCATGACCGCACACACCGCCACCGCCGCCCGTGCCCGCACCGGAGGCCCGCAGGACGACGGCCCCGCGCTCCTGGAGCACCTCATGGGCTGGACCCTCGTCGTGGTCGTCGCGATGCTCGTGGTCCAGCTCGGCCTGCTCTGACCCCGCACCCGGGCGACCCGCCCGGCATGTGACCTGCCCGACGGTCCGAGCTGCCATACAGCGGATGTCCCGTCGCCGTCGCAGACCAGGGTCGCCCGTGAACACGAGCCGGCAGAGCGCCGGAAACGCCCCCGCTGCCCCGCGAGCGGAACCCGCCCCATCCCGCCCCCGCGGCACCGGGCGCTCCCTGACCCGCCGCGGCGAACTCCTCGCCATCGGCCGGACCCTGTTCTCGGACACCTTCTGCGACGCGCTGCCGATGGACGACATCGCCCGCCAGGCCGGCGCCGCCAAAGGGCTGATCTCCTACTCCTTCCACTCCAAGCGCGGCTGCTGCCTGGCGATCGTCCAGGACTCGGTCGCCGGCCTGGTCGCCTCCGCGGTGAGCGGTCTCGGCCTCCCGCCCGCGGGCCGGGTGCACCGCACCGTCGACGGCTGTCTGCGCTACGCCGAGCGCAACCAGGCCGCGTACCGCACCATCGTCACCGGCGGCGTCGGCTTCGACGCCGAGGCGCACGCCATCCGGGACCAGGTCCGCGAGGTGATCGTCACCACCCTCGCCGAGGGCGTCTACGGGCGGGCCGACGTCTCGACGCCGGCCCGCACGGCCCTGCTCCCCTGGGTGTGCGGGGTGGAGGGCGCCACCCGGGACTGGATCGGACGGCCCGGACTGACCCGCGCGGCCCGGTGCGACCCGCTGGTCAAGACCCTCGGCGGCACCCTGCGCGCCGTCGCCGTACTGGACCCGGCCCACCCGGCACCCGCACCGGCCCGCCGCGACGCCTGACCGCACGCGGGCGACCCCGCTCGCGGACTCCGGACGGTGCCCCCAGCATTTCTTCAAGTGAGCGGTCGTTAACTGGTGACGGACCGCCGCCGATCGGGCATACTCACCGCACAGCCGCTGGTCAGGCAGCTTCCGAGACCCGGGAGCACCGCTGCGGACCACGGCCGGCCGACCCGGCGAGCCGCCCACCCACGGCGCCTGCCCGCCGGAGCGCCCCGACAGGGAGGAGAGCGTCGCCATGCACGACCGCGCCCCGCAGCCGGTGGACCGTCACCTGCCCACGGACGAGGCCCGGGACCTGATCTCACTCGTCCGCGACATCGCCCAGCGCGAGATCGTCCCGAAGGCGGCCGAGGAAGAGGACGCCGGACGCTTCCCGCGCGAGATCTTCGCCCTGCTCTCCGCCTCCGGCCTGCTCGGCCTGCCCTACGAGGCCGAACACGGCGGCGGTGACCAGCCCTACGAGGTCTACCTCCAGGTCCTCGAAGAACTCGCCGCCGCCCGGCTCACCGTCGGCCTCGGCGTCAGCGTGCACACCCTCGCCTCCTACGCGCTCGCCGCCCACGGCGCCAAGGAGCAGCGGGTCGAGCACCTCCCCGCGATGCTCGGCGGCGGCCTGCTGGGCGCCTACTGTCTCTCCGAGCCGTCCTCCGGCTCGGACGCCGCCTCCCTGCGGACCAGAGCCGTACGGGACGGCGACGACTGGGTGATCACCGGCACCAAGGCGTGGATCACGCACGGCGGCGTCGCCGACTTCTACACGGTCATGGCGCGCACCGGCCAGGAGGGGCCGCGCGGCATCACCGCCTTCCTGGTGCCCGGGGACGCCGAGGGACTGACCGCGGCGGCGCCCGAGAAGAAGATGGGCCTCAAGGGATCACCGACCGCACAGGTCCACTTCGACGGCGTGCGGGTGCCGGACGCGCGGCGCATCGGCGAGCCGGGGCAGGGCTTCCCGATCGCGCTGTCCGCGCTCGACTCGGGACGGCTCGGGATCGCCGCCTGCGCGATCGGCGTGGCCCAGGCGGCGCTCGACGAGGCCGCGCGCTACGCCACCGAGCGACGGCAGTTCGGCAGGCCGATCGCCGACTTCCAGGGGCTGCGCTTCATGCTCGCCGACATGGCGACCCAGATCGAGGCGGGCCGCGCCCTCTACCTGGCGGCGGCCCGGCTGCGGGACGCGGGCCGGCCGTTCGCCCGGCAGGCGGCCATGGCCAAGCTGCACTGCACGGACACCGCGATGCGGGTGACCGTCGACGCCGTGCAGATCCTCGGCGGCTACGGCTACACCGCGGACTTCCCGGCCGAGCGCTACCTGCGCGAGGCCAAGGTCCTGCAGATCGTCGAGGGCACCAATCAGATCCAGCGGATGGTCATCGCCCGCCATCTCGTGGGGGCCGAGGAGCGCTGAGGCCGCCGAGGCCCGGCGGGGGCGCCGCGAGTTCGGCCCACTCGGGGTCGTGGCGCCCCGGCAGGGTCCGGCCGCGGTCGGCCCAGGCCCGCATCAGCTCGCGGTAGATCGGCGGGTCCGGGGGCTGCGGCGGGGGCGGGAAGACGCCTGCGGGCACCGGGACGAACACGCGCCGTCGACGGCCGGTGGCCGTGAACGTGGGGGTCATACCCGGGCAACGCGCGCCACCCCGGACAGGTCACCGGCGCACGCGCTCGCGCATGAGTTCACCGGGTGCCCGGCGCGCGCCGTCGATGACGCCGCGCGCCGGGCACCCGCGCCGTGGGCGGCCGGTCAGGCGGCGGCCCGGCCCCGCATCATCGGCACCCGCATCGGGCGTGAACCCGGGCCGCCGACGTGCGAGAAGGGCTGCATCCGCCAGTCCAGGCCCTGGGGGAGCGTCAGCAGCAGCGCCGTGTCCTGCTCCTGAGGCCGGAAGGACGCGTCCGCGGGGCGCGCGTCGGCCGCCCGGCGGCCGGTGCCGGAGCAGACCGTGAGCCCGAACGGGTTCCACGGAGAGGCACACAGCGCGTGCTCCGGGAGGACCTCCTCGTCCGCCAGCAGGGCGATGGGCTGCGCGCAGTCCGGGCAGATCACCCGGTACATCTCGAAGGTGTCGTAGGCGTCGAGTTCGTCCTCGTCGTAGGCGTCGGGTTCGACACCCTCCGGCGTGGGCTCGACGACCGGCTGCTGCCGCCTGGGCGTGGTGCGACCAGGGCGCTGAAGACTCTGCATGGGATTCTCCCCCTCGGGCTGGGCCGTGAAGGCACTGCGGCCTCGACCACAGCAAGCACTTCCCGTGCGCTCCGGGCGGTAATCACGAGAACATCACGGAGAATGGCCGGGACGTGTGGCGTTCGTCACAGGCGCTGGATCACGAACCGGGTATGACCTGGGCTGCTCGGGTATCGGAGGAGATCGAACGCCCTGTAGGTTCTTGCGCCATGGAGGAGCTGGACCGACAGATCGTGCAGCTGCTCGTCAAGGACGGGCGGATGAGCTACACCGACCTGGGCAAGGCCACGGGCCTGTCCACGTCGGCCGTGCACCAGCGCGTGCGCCGGCTGGAGCAGCGCGGGGTCATCCGCGGATACGCCGCCGTGGTCGACCCGGAGGCCGTCGGGCTGCCGATGACCGCCTTCATCTCGGTGAAGCCCTTCGACCCCAGCGCCCCCGACGACATCGCGGACCGCCTCTCCGGCGTCCCCGAGATCGAGGCGTGCCACAGCGTGGCCGGCGACGAGAACTACATCCTCAAGGTGCGCGTCGCCACCCCGCACGAACTGGAGGAGCTGCTCGCCCGCCTGCGCTCCCTCGCCGGGGTCTCGACCCGTACGACGGTCGTGCTCTCCACCCCGTACGAGGCCCGGCCGCCGCGCATCTGACGGACCGGTGTCGGAGCGGCTCCCGTGAGGGGCGAGACTGGTGCCCATGAGTGAGTCCAGTGCCCCGTCCGAGACCGTCCTGCTGCGCCGCGGCGAGGTCCACAGTCCCGCCGACCCCTTCGCCACGGCCATGGTCGTCGAGCGCGGCCAGATCGCCTGGGTCGGCTCCGAGGGGGCCGCCGACGCCTTCGCGGACGGGGTGGACGAGGTCGTCGACCTGGACGGTGCCCTGGTCACCCCGGCGTTCACCGACGCACATGTGCACACGACCAGCACGGGGCTGGCCCTCACCGGCCTCGACCTGTCCGGCGCGCCCTCCCTGCCGGCGGCCCTCGCCCGGGTACGGGAGTTCGCCGCCGCCCGTCCCGCCGACCGCGTGCTGCTGGGCCACGGCTGGGACTCCGCCGCCTGGCCGGAGGGCCGCCCGCCGACCCGCGCCGAACTGGACGAGGCCACCGGCGGCCGTCCCCTCTACCTGAGCCGCATCGACGTCCACTCGGCCGTCGTCACCACCGCCCTGCTCGACCTCGCCCCGGCCGCCGCCGGCCACGCCGACGCGCCGCTGACCGGCGACGCCCATCACGCCGTACGCGCCACCGCGCTCGGCGCCGTCACCCCGGCCCAGCGGACCGCCGCCCAGCGCGCCGCGCTCGCGCACGCCGCCTCGCTCGGCATCGGCACCGTTCACGAATGCGCAGGCCCGGAGATCTCCTCCGAGGACGACCTGACCGGGCTGCTGCGGCTGGCGGCCGAGGAGCCCGGCCCCCGGGTGGTCGGCTACTGGGCCGAGCAGGATGCCGACAGAGCCCGGGAGCTGGGTGCGGCCGGTGCCGCGGGCGACCTCTTCGTGGACGGCTCCCTCGGCTCCCACACCGCCTGCCTGAACCACCCCTACGCCGACGCGGACCACGCCGGCCTCGCCCACCTCGACGCGGACGCGGTCGCCTCGCACGTCGTGGCCTGCACCGAGGCCGGACTCCAGGCGGGCTTCCACGCCATCGGCGACGCCGCCCTGACCACGGTCGTCGAGGGCGTCCGCGCCGCCGCCGAGAAGCTCGGCCTCGCCCGCGTCCGCGCCGCCCGCCACCGCGTCGAGCACGCCGAGATGCTCACCCCCGAGACCATCGCCGCCTTCGCCGAACTCGGCCTGACCGCCTCCGTGCAGCCCGCCTTCGACGCCCTGTGGGGCGGGCAGGACGGCATGTACGCCCGCCGCCTCGGCGCCGACCGGGCCCGCACCCTGAACCCGTTCGCCGCCCTGCTGCGGGCGGGCGTCCCGCTCGCCTTCGGCTCCGACAGCCCCGTCACCCCGCTCGACCCCTGGGGCACCGTCCGTGCCGCCGCCTTCCACCGCACACCGGAGCACCGGGTCTCCGTGCGCGCCGCGTTCACCGCGCACACCCGTGGCGGCTGGCGGGCCGTCGGCCGGGACGACGCGGGCGTCCTGGTCCCCGGCGCGCCCGCCGACTACGCCGTGTGGCGCACCGGCGCACTGGTGGTCCAGGCTCCCGACGACCGGGTCGCCCGCTGGTCCACCGACCCGCGCTCCGGCACCCCTGGCCTGCCCGATCTCACTCCGGGCCGCGAACTGCCGCGCTGCCTGCGCACCGTCGTCGGCGGCCGGACGGTCTTCGTGCGGCCGGGCGAGTGATCTCCACGTCCGACGGGGCGACGATCTTTCCCCCGTCCCTGTGTCGCACCGCCGCGCCCGCCTCGCCGCTGACCAGGGCATTGACCGGATCACCGCAGGTGGAACGGCTGTTGACAGGCGACGGAGCCGGGCCGGTAGGTTCGGCGGAGTCCACCACCGGACGCCCGACCGGGGAACTACCGCGCACACGCCGCGGCGCCGCTGGGTCAGGGACGGAGCGCCGCACCGGCGCACCGTCACTGAGAGCCAGGCTCAGCGCTCGCGCCGCGACGAGGGAATGTCCGGCCGGTCGGGAGGTGCGACCCGGGTGGGGCCCGGACGCTCAGTAGACAACGGCTCTAGGTCGATCCGCAGCCAGCGGGTCCCGGGTCGGCCCGAAGGGCACCGGGCCCCCATCCGCAGCCCGGCCCCGCGCGTCCCGCCCCAAAAGACCCATTGCTACCCCGCTCTTGTGGAAACGACACCACCATACGAACGTCCTGTCACGTCATCGCAGGCCCCGGCCACTATGGTGGTGCCCTGCGTACGGACATGAAGGGGCAGCAGTGAACGACGGCGACGGGACGCGAGCGGCAGCGGGCCAGGAGAGACGGTTCGGTCCTCTCGGCACGCCCCTGGTGATCATCCCGACCTACAACGAGTCGGAGAACATCCAGGCGATCGTCGCGCGCGTGCGCGAGGCGGTCCCCGAGGCGCACGTCCTGGTCGCCGACGACAACAGCCCCGACGGCACCGGTGCGCTCGCCGACGGACTCGCCGCCGGCGACGACCACGTCCACGTCCTGCACCGCAAGGGCAAGGAGGGGCTCGGCGCCGCCTACCTCGCCGGTTTCCGCTGGGGCCTGGAGCGCGACTTCGGCGTACTGGTCGAGATGGACGCCGACGGGTCCCACCAGCCCGAGGAACTGTCCCGGCTGCTGACCGCGCTGAAGAGCGCCGACCTGGTCCTCGGCTCGCGCTGGGTGCCGGGCGGCCGGGTGGTGAACTGGCCCAAGTCCCGCGAGGTCATCTCCCGCGGCGGCAGCCTCTACTCGCGCCTCGCGCTGGACCTGCCGCTGCGCGACATCACCGGCGGCTACCGCGCCTTCCGGCGGGAGACCCTGGAGGGCCTGGGCCTGGCGGAGGTGGCCTCGCAGGGCTACTGCTTCCAGGTCGACCTGGCCCGTCGCGCGGTCAAGGCCGGCTACCACGTCGTCGAGGTGCCGATCACCTTCGTCGAGCGCGAGCTGGGCGACTCCAAGATGAGCAAGGACATCCTCGTCGAGGCGCTGTGGCGGGTCACCGCCTGGGGCGTCGGGGAGCGGGTCGGCAAGATCATGGACCGGGACAAGCAGGACCGGGACAAGCAGGACCGGGACAAGCGGGACCGGGACAAGCGGGACCGCGCCCCGCAGCGGTCGCCCGAGACCCGCTGATCCGGCCCCTTATCCCGCGCTGAGCCCGGTCCAGGCACACTGGACGTATGACGACGACCGGCGCTCACACTCCCAGCCAGCCCGCCCGGACCCGCCGCTCCCGGCCGCGCACCTTGCTGCCGCTGGGCGTGGCCGCCTGGCTGGTGCTGGAGGTCTGGCTGCTGACGCTGGTCGCCGGGGCGTCGAACGGCCTGGTGGTCTTCCTGGTCCTGCTGGCCGGCATCGCCCTCGGCTCGGTGATCATCAAGCGGGCGGGCCGCCGCGCCTTCCGCAGCCTCCAGGAGACCCTGCGGCAGCAGCAGGGCGGCACGCCGCCCGCGGCCCGGCCGAACAGCGAGGGCAACGGCCTGATGATGCTGGGCGGCCTGCTGGTGATGATCCCCGGCCTGCTCTCCGACGCGGCCGGCCTGCTTCTGCTGCTGCCCCCGGTCCAGAAGGCCGTCAGCCGGTACGCGGAGCGCACCTTCGAGCGCCGTCTGCGCGCGGCCGGCCCCGGCACCCTGGGCGACGCCTTCCGCCAGGCCCGCATGCACCGCCCCGACGGCAAGGTCGTCCCCGGCGAGGTCGTAAGGCACGACGACCCCACCGACCAGCCCCAGCGCCCACCCCTGACGCGCTGACCTGACCTGACGTCCCGGCGCCGGTCCGGTCCGCTCAGCCCGTCCGCCGTCTGAGGACGAGGCCGTCCAGGCCGGCAGGGGACCTGGAGACGCAGCCCCCGACACCCACCCGCACGACAAAGACCGCGGGCGCCGTACGTTTCGACGTACGGCGCCCGCGGTCACTCACATGCGCTGAATCCCGCTCAGCCCCCGCAGGGACTACGCACTCTTGCGGCTGTCCCGCGGATGCACCGCGATGTTCATCGCGCCGGAGCGCAGAACGGCCAGCCGCTCCTCGAGGACCTCTTCGAGCTCCTCGCGCGTGCGTCGTTCCATCAGCATGTCCCAGTGCGTACGCGCGGGCTTGGCCTTCTTCTCCTCAGGGCCGTCACCGTCCACCAGGAGTGCCTGGGCCCCGCAGACCTTGCACTCCCACTCGGGCGGGATCTCCGCCTCGACCGAGAAGGGCATCTCGAAGCGGTGCCCCTTCTCGCATGCGTACTCCACGGCCTGGCGCGGGGCCAGGTCGATGCCGCGGTCCGTCTCGTAGCTGGTCACCACGAGGCGCGTGCCGCGAAGAGCTCGCTCACTCATGAATCGTGCCTCCCGGGCTTGTCGCCCACAGGACAGGTGTCGCTGTCGTCGTCATCCGGTCAACGTCCGGTCGGCGGTAAAGATTCCCGTCCCGAGTCCCGTTCCGGGGCCATGTGTCGCCGTCGTAGCCGCAGCCTTTGTCAACCAGTGCAGTACCCACAGGCGTCCGGTATGTCACATCCACTAGGAGATGTCACCCCGTGCTTCGGCACCTTTGACGCGCAGTAACGGTACGCCTGGCAGGCCAAAGGCGTACACTACCGCCCTTTCGCGCCAAGTGCTAAATCCTCCCGGGCACGGGATTGCCCGCGTCGCCGATCGCACGCCGTACCGGTACCCGCAGGAGCAGGGCGAACCCGAGGACGAAGAACGCCACCAGGGAGATGATCGCGTCCCGGTAGCTCCCGGTCAGCTGGTAGGTGACCCCGAACAGCAGCGGCCCCAGCCAGCTCATGCCGCGGTCGCTCAACTCGTAGGCGGCGAAGTACTCGGCCTCCTTGCCCGGCGGGACCAGGTGGGAGAAGAGGGAGCGGGAGAGGGCCTGGCTGCCGCCGAGGACCAGGCCGATCCCGGCGGCCAGGACGAAGAACCAGGCGGGCGCCCCGGCGGGCAGGAAATAACCGGCCGCCAGGGTGAACGTCCAGGCGACCAGCGAGCCGAGGATCGTCCGCTTGGCGCCGTACCTCCGGGCCAGCCGGCCCAGCAGCAGCGCGCCCGCCACCGCCAGTACCTGCACCAGCAGCACGGCGACGATCAGCGTGGACTGGCCGAGGCCCAGTTCCTCGGAGCCGTAGACCGACGCCTGGGAGATCACCGTCTGGATGCCGTCGTTGTAGACGAGGTAGGCGAGGAGGAAGGCCAGGGTCAGCGGGTGGCGGCGCATGCCGCGCACCGTGGCCGCGAGCTGCTTCAAGCCCGGCAGGGCCGCCTCCCGCGCGGGGGTGCGGCGGTCCCGCAGCCGGCGCAGCGGGATCAGCGCGAAGGCACCCCACCACAGGCCCGCCGAGGCCAGGCAGACCCGGACCGCCGCGCTCTCGGTCAGCCCGAAGGAGTCGTGCGCGGTGTACAGCACCAGGTTGACGACGAGGACCAGCGCCCCGGCCGCGTAGCCGAAGGCCCAGCCGCGCGAGGAGACCGCGTCGCGTTCCCCGGGCGGGGCGATCTGCGGCAGATAGGAGTTGTAGAGCATCATCGCGACCGACTGCGCGGCGTTGGCGATCACCAGGAGCGCGCCGCCGAGCAGGTAGCGGTCGCCGGCCAGGAAGAACATGCCGGCCGTCGCCGCGGCCCCGGTGTACGCCGCCGCGCCCAGCAGCGGCTTCTTGCGGCCGGTGCGGTCGGCCGCGGCGCCCACCAGGGGCATCACCAGCACCGCCACGATCACCGACAGGGACACCGAGTACGCGAAGAACGACCCGGCCCGCACGGGTATGCCGAGCGGGTGGACGTAGCCGTCCGCGTCGGCCGCGGCCTCGGCGACCGAGGTGAGGTAGGGGCCGAGGAAGACGGTGAGCACGCTCGTCGAGTAGACGGAGCAGGCCCAGTCGTAGAAGTACCAGCCGCGCTGTTCGCGCCGGCGGCCGGCCCGGTCGTCGGCCGGCTCCGTCCGCACGGTGTCGGTGCCCACCCGTGCCCTCGCTTCCCCCAGGTGCGGTCCCGGCCGCCGCGCGGGTCCTCAGACCCAGACGCCGCGGTCCTCCATGACCTCGCGCAGTGTGTCGATGTGGTCGGTCATGATGCCATCCACGCCGAGATCCAGGAGGCGGTGCATGCGGGCGGGGTCGTTCACCGTCCAGACGTGCACCTGGAGCCCGCGCGCGTGGGCGGCGCGGACGAAGCGGCGGTCCGCCACCGGGATGCCCGACTGGGCCTCCGGCACCTGCGCGGCCACCGCCGTGCGGCGCGGCGCGGCCGGCGCGCCCCAGGAGCGCAGCCGCAGCCCGAGCACGCCCCGGGTGCCGTAGGAGGTGGCGAGGCGCGGGCCGGCCAGGCGCTGGGCGCGGGCCACGCGGGCCTCGGAGAACGAGCCGAGGCAGATCCGGTCCCAGGCGTTCGCATGCCCCACGAGGTTCAGGAAGGGCAGCAGGGCCTCCTCGGCCTTGACGTCCACGTTCCAGCGGACCTCGGGGAAGGTCTCCAGCAGTTCCTCGAAGAGGGGGAGCGGTTCGCTGCCCGCCACCCGCGCGCGGCTCACCTCCTTCCAGGGCAGGGCGGCGATCCGGCCCGACCCGTCCGTCACCCGGTCCAGCGTCGCGTCGTGGAAGGCGACGAGCTTGCCGTCCCGGGTGGCGTGCACGTCGGTCTCGATGTACCGGTACCCCGCCTCGACCGCCCGCCGGAACTGGCGGAGCGTGTTCTCCAGGCCGTCCGCCGTGCCGCCCCGGTGGGCGAACGGGATCGGGCCGGGATGGTCGAGGTAGGGATGGCGTATCGCGGTGGTCACCGACGCAGTATGGCCGCCCGGGGTTGCCCGCCGGCAACCACCGTGCTGCCCCCGGATGCCGCGGGGACGGCGAACACCCGCAGGAAGAGCTGGGCGAGCGGGCCGATGGTCACCGCGTACAGCAGGGTGCCGACCCCGACCGTGCCGCCGAGGGCGAAACCGGTCGCCACCACCGTGACCTCCACCGCGGTGCGCACCAGCCGCACCGACGCCCCCGTGCGCCGGTTCAGGCCCGTCATCAGGCCGTCGCGCGGGCCGGGGCCGAACCGCGTCGCGATGTACAGGCCGGTCGCCGCGCCGTTCAGCACGATCCCGGCGACCAGGAACGCGCCGCGCGCCGCCCAGCCGTGCGCGTCCGGCACCCCCGCCAGCGTGGCGTCCATCGCGGCCCCGATCACCAGGACGTTGGAGACGGTGCCCAGGCCGGGGCGCTGCCGCAGGGGTATCCAGAGCAGCAGGACGAAGGCGCCGACGACGGTGAGGACCACACCCATGGAGACCCCCGTGCGCTCCGCGAGGCCCTGGTGCAGGACGTTCCACGGTTCGAGGCCGAGGCCCGAGCGGACCAGCAGCGCGGAGCTGGCCCCGTAGAGCAGCAGACCGCCGTAGAGCTGGGTGAGGCGGCGGGGGAGACGCTTCGACGCCGGTACGGGTGCGGTCGGACCTGTGGACATGAAATGCCCCCCTCTGGTGAATGTGGCTTGACCCATGACACCCTGTGGCCTGGGAGTGCACGTCATCCAGGGCCAATCGCCGGAAGGTGGACTGAATAACATGGCGCAGTGGACTTCGGCCGTGGGGGCCGCACAGCTCGCCCGGCTGCTCGGCTCGCAGGCGGACCGCCCGGCCGGGCCGGGCACCCGCCGCCCGCCCGCCTACCGGGCGCTCGCCGACGGGGTCCGCCTGCTGGTGCTCGAAGGGCGCGTCCCGGTCGCCGCCCGGCTGCCCGCCGAGCGGGAACTGGCCCTCGCCCTGTCCGTCAGCCGCACCACCGTCGCCGCCGCCTACGAGGCCCTGCGCGCCGAGGGCTTCCTGGAGTCCCGGCGCGGCGCGGGGAGCTGGACGGCCGTCCCGGCCGGGAACCCGGTGCCGGCCCGCGGCCTGGAGCCGCTGCCGCCCGAGGCGCTCGGCTCGATGATCGACCTGGGCTGCGCCGCCCTGCCCGCCCCCGAGCCGTGGCTGACCCGCGCCGTCCAGGGTGCCCTGGAGGAGCTGCCGCCCTACGCGCACACCCACGGCGACTACCCGGCCGGGCTGCCCGCGCTGCGCGCCACGATCGCCGACCGCTACACCGCGCGCGGCATCCCGACCATGCCCGAGCAGATCATGGTGACCACCGGTGCCATGGGTGCGATCGACGCCATCTGTCACCTCTTCGGCGGCCGGGGCGAGCGCATCGCCGTCGAGTCGCCGTCGTACGCCAACATCCTCCAGCTGATGCGGGAGGCGGGGGCGCGGCTGGTGCCGGTGGCCATGGCCGGCGGACTGCGCGGCTGGGACCTGGACCGCTGGCGCCAGGTGCTGCGGGAGGCCGCGCCCCGCCTCGCCTACGTCGTCGCCGACTTCCACAACCCGACCGGCGCGCTCGCCGACGAGGACCAGCGGCGGCGGCTGGTCGACGCGGCCCGGTCGGCGGGGACGGTGCTGGTGGCCGACGAGACGATGAGCGAACTCCGGCTCGACCGGGACGTGGAGATGCCGCGTCCGGTGTGCGCCTTCGACCCTGCGGGGTCGACCGTCGTCACCGTCGGCTCGGCCAGCAAGGCGTTCTGGGCCGGGATGCGGATCGGCTGGGTGCGGGCGGCCCCCGATGTGATCCGCGGTCTCGTCGCCGCCCGCGCCTACGCCGACCTCGGCACCCCGGTCCTGGAGCAGCTCGCGGTGAACTGGCTGTTCGGCACCGGCGGCTGGGAGCGGGCCGTCGAGCTGCGCCGCGCCCAGGCCAGGGAGAACCGGGACGCGCTGGTGACGGCGGTGCGGCGGGAGCTGCCCGACTGGGAGTTCGACGTGCCGAAGGGCGGGCTCACCCTCTGGGTGCGCACCGGCGGTCTGTCGGGGTCCCGGCTCGCCGAGGCGGGGGAGCGGGTGGGGGTCCGGGTGCCGTCCGGGCCCCGGTTCGGCGTCGACGGGGCCTTCGAGGGGTATGCGCGGCTGCCGTTCACGGTCGGCGGCGCGGTGGCCGACGAGGCGGCGCTACGGCTGGCCGCGGCGGCCCGGCTGGTGGAGAAGGGCGGCGCGGGCGGCGGCGCGGAGGCGCCCCGGACCTTCGTGGCGTGAGAGCCGGGAGGTCCGGGGCGCGCGGCCGTGACGACTACGGCTTGCCGAGCGTGGGGACCGGATTCTTCTCCCGCGCCCGTTCCGCCTCTTCGCGCGCCGCTTCTTCCGCGTCGGGCGGGGCGAGGGTCGGAACGGTCTTCGGCGCGACCGGCGCGACCGGCGCGACCGGTTCCGTCTCGGGTCCGGGCATGGGCGTGCCGTCCGTGGCCGGACCGCCGGCGGCCGTCGCGGGCGGCGCCTCGGAGGCGTCCGGGAGGTCCGGCGCGTCCGGCACGCGCTCCCCGTCGGCCGGTGTGGTGCGCGGCGGCAGCAGGGCGAGGACCGCCTGCCGGTGGGCGTCGCTGGTGGCGTCGTCGTACGGGTCCGGGGTGGCCGGCACCTGGAGGCGGTGCACCGGGCCCGTGCCCAGCCGGGCGTAGCCGCGGCCCGGCGGGACCTGGTCGACCGGCGTGGTCTGCGGGGGAGCGCCGAGCGCCGCCGTCAGCTCGTCCGGACCGGCCGCGCCGAGCACCACCCGCGCGCGCGTGTGCTGCCGTACGGCGTCGCTGAGGGTGCCGAGGGCGTCCAGCTGGTCGGCCACGACCACCGTCACGTGCGCCGCCCGGCCGTGCCGGAGCGGGATCTGGAGCAGGGACTGCGGGTCCTCGCGGCCCTCCGCGCCCGAGAGGTGGGCGAAGGCGCTCGGCCGGTCCACCAGGAGCCACAGCGGGCGCCGGGTGTCCTCGGGCGTCGGCTCGCCCTCCTGCCGGGCCCGGTTGGCGGCGATCAGCCGCCGCTCGGTCTCCTGCGCCGCCCACTCCAGACCGGTCAGCACACCGGTCAGGCCGCACTCGACGGCCAGGACGCCGTCCCGCCCGGTCAGGCAGGCGTACTCGCCGGTGCCGCCGCCGTCGACGATGAGCAGGTCGCCGCCGTGGTGCAGGGCCTGGAGGGCGATCGAGCGCAGCAGCGTCGAGGTGCCGGTGCCCGGCCGGCCGAGGACCAGCAGGTGCGGCTCGGTGGAGCGCACGCCGGTGCGCCAGACGACCGGCGGCACGTCGCGCCGCTCCTCGCCGTGGGTGAGCGGGAGCGTGCGCTGGACGTGGCCGGGGTCGGTGAAGCCGAGGACCGTCTCGCCGGGCGCGGTGACGAAGCGCTGGGCGGCGATGTCCGTGGGCAGCGGTTCCAGCACGGTGAGGGTGAGGTGGTTGGCCTCCTCGTCCCAGGTGAAGCGGTACTCGCGGCCGCGGCCCGCCTTCGCGGTGAGCAGGTGCTCGATCCGGGCGCGGGCGGCGGCCTCCCCGTCGGTGAAGTACGCCGGGTAGTGCACCACCAGGTGCGAGAAGCGTCCGCCGTCGTCGAACTCGTGGGCCGGGAACGCCTTCTCCCACGAGCCGCCGTGGGTGTAGAGCGGGTCGGGGTCCTCGGCGAGCGAGAAGTACGGGACCAGCGCCTCGTAGAGCGAGGACAGCCGCTTGGCCTGGGTGTCGTCGGGCCCCTCGGGCGCGGGCGGGGTGCGGTCGCGGCCCTGCCAGGCCGCCGCCGCCATCAGCGCGACGGCGGCGAGCAGCGGCCCGTACGGCATCAGCGCCACGACCAGGACGACCGAGGCCACCAGGAAGAGCAGCGCGCCGCGCCGGTCCCTGGGGGTCTCGGTCCACCTGCGGCGCGCGGCCGAGGCGAGCCGGCCGAGGCCGCGGCCGATCGTGAGGAGCGGCTGGAGGACGTCGGTGGCGCCGTCGGCCGCCGTCCGGGCCAGCTCCCGGCTCCGGGCGAGCTGCGCGCCGCCGTTGCTCAGAATGCGGGGGAGGGGGCGCCGGGCCACTGCTGCCTCCTGGAGGTGCGTACGGGGGAGTGGGGCGGTCAGAACTTCAGGCCGCCGAGGAGGCCGGCGAGGCTCTCGCCGCCCGCCTTGATGCTGGGGGCGACCGCGGTGCTCGCCAGGTAGAAACCGAACAGCATGGCCACCACCATGTGCGACGCCTTCAGGCCGTCCTTGCGGAAGAAGATGAAGAGGACGACGCCGAGCAGCACCACGCCTGAGATCGAGAGGATCATGTGAGTTCTCCTGGTTCGCGGGGACAGTCACCATGAGTACTTCCAGGATCACAGCATGGATCTATACGATTAAAGGTGCAACTGGGTGAAAAGGTGGCGATTTGCCCCGCCTGGCGGAGTGCGCCTCGACCCGGCCGACCCGGCCTGCCGCGTCCCGCGCGGACCCGGTGATCTCCGCCTCGGGCACGCCGGGTCATGTGCCGTACGAGCCAGTACCCTGGCGATTCACTCGTACGGCCGCCCGCTCGCGGCCGTACGCCCCCGATTCCCCGACGCGGCCCACGTCCGTAGGCGCGTCCGTAGTGAGGAGAGGCGGTCCGGCCGATGACCGATGCCCCCGACCCCGAGGTCGTCGAACTGGCGACCAAGATCTTCGATCTGGCCCGGCAGGGCCGGACCGAACCGCTCGTGGCCTACATCGACGCGGGCGTCCCGGTCAACCTCACCAATGACCGCGGCGACTCCCTGGTGATGCTCGCCGCCTACCACGGCCACGCCGGCACGGTGCGCGCCCTGCTGGAGCGCGGTGCCGAGGCCGACCGGGTCAACGACCGGGGCCAGACCCCGCTCGCCGGCGCCGTCTTCAAGGGCGAGACCGATGTCGTCAAGGCCCTCCTGGAGCGCGGTGCCGACCCCGCGGCGGGCACCCCCTCGGCCGTCGACACGGCCCGGATGTTCGACCGCAAGGAAGTGCTGGCCCTCTTCGGCGAGGGGTGACGCGACCCGCGCGGAGCCCCGCGGGTGAGGCAGGACAGGGAAAACGGGGGAGGCGGAACGGGGCCGCCGATATTTCGGTCGCGGCGGGACGAAGCGCCGGGTCATCATGACGACGTGGTTCACGGACGTGACGGCAGGGCAGCAGTTGCCGCACCGCGCGGCCCGTGACCCGGTCCGCAAGGGCCACCGACGAGAGGCAGAGGAAAATGGTCTTCGGCAAGCAAGAGACGGCGGGCGCTCCGACGTGTTGTCGCGCGGCCAGGTAAACGCGTGTTCACCCGGTTGCGTCGACGCTTGATGTGAGGCTGTTTCCCATGTTCGATCCGGTCATAGCGCCCAGCGGCACGCTGCTCGGCCTGCTCCAGCGGGGTCGCGGCGACGGCACGCTGCACGCGCTCACCGCGCCGCGCGCCGAGGCGCTCGCCGCCCTGCACGCCTGTGTGCTGCGGGACCCGCGCCACGACTGGCAGGCGGAGAACCGCTCCCTCTACTACGCCCGCCTCTTCCTCGACCTCGACGGCGAGCTGGATGCCGTCGAGGCCCACCTCTTCGACGCCGAGGACGTCCTCGACACCGAGGAGTCGCGGACCGGGCTCGCCCTGGCGTTCCTCGGTCACCTCGCCTCCTACGGCCGGCGCGACGCGCTCGACCTGCTGCGCCGCTACGCGGCCCGGGGGACCAACTGGGCCTGGGCCCTGGACGAACTGGCGCTGCGGGACGACGACGCCGGGCTGCGCGCCCTCGCCGAGCCCGTCCTCGCGCGCTTCCCCGCCGGCCCGCAGGGCGAGGCCGAACTGGCCGCCGCCGTGCGGGACGCCTTCGAGCCCCGGCCCTGGCGGCTGTGGGCCGAGGACGCCCGGGAGGCGGTCGCCACGCGCGTACGCGCCGCCCAGGAGGCCGGCTGCTTCGACCGCTGGCAGCGGCAGCTGCGGCCCACCGGGCCCCGGCCGGGCTGGAGCGTGGCCGCCGTCCTCGACTGGGCCGAACAGGGGCTGGAGCGCGGTGCCGCCCTCCATGTGCCGGCCGCCCGGTGTCTCACCGCGGTGGCCGGCCCCGAGGACCGGGCCGAGATCGTCGAGGCCGCCCGGTCCGGTACCGAGGGGGCCCGCTGCACCGCCCTGCGCTATCTCGCCGACGGTGACGACCCCGGCGCGCTCGACCTGATCGAGCGGGCCGTGGCCACCGGGACGGCCGGGGTGGTCGAGGCCGCGGTCGCCGCGTTCGAGCGGATGCGCTCGCCGGGCGCCGTGGACCGGGCCCGCGGCTGGGCCCGCCGCCCCGACGCGCTGGGCGCCGCCGCCGGACGCCTGCTGGCCTGCCGCGGCACGGCGGCCGACAGCGACCTGGTCCTGGCCGCGCTGCGCGAGGCGGTACGGGGAGAGGGGCCGGACGCGCCGACGCTGTGGACCCTCGTCGACGGCGCCGGACGGCTCGGCATCGCCTGCGCGGCCCCCGTCCTGCGGCACGTGTACCGGGAGACCGCCTCCTCCCAGCTCCGCGGCCGGGCCGCCCGCGCGCTGGCGGCGACCGACCCGTCGTTCGCGGCGGGCTTCGCCATCGAGTGCCTGTGGGATTGCGAGGAGACCACCCGCGAACTCGCCGCCCGGCACGCCGAGACCGGCGACAACCGCGTCGTCGAACGGCTCCGCAGGCTCGCCGCCGACCCCGCCGAGGAGGCCGAGGTCCAGACGGCGGTACGCAGCCGGATCGGACCGGACGCGTCGGCGGCGTGAGGGGCGTGTGCGGCCGGGTCCGCGCGGCGTGAGCGGCGCGTGGGTCGGTTCGCGCGATGGGGAGGGGCGTGCGGAGCCGGGCTCGCGCCGACGCGAGAGGCGCGTGGGTTGTGCAGCGGCGTGGCGTGAGGGGCGCGTGGGGGGTGGAGCCGCGCGGCGTGCGAGGCGCGTGGCGCGCGGGGGCGGACGTACGCGAAGGCGGTCGCGCGCTCCGCGTGCGAACGCGGGATGACCCGGGGGCCGACGGGTGTGGACACGGCCCGACCTGCGCGGGTGCGCAGCGCAACGCTCACGGGCCGTTCCTCGGCCGGACAGATCCACTTTGACGCGGCCACGTCCGGTACAGCGACAACACCCGCATGCGTGTCGTCATCGTGACCGAGTCCTTTCCCCCCGATGTGAACGGCGTGGCCCACTGCGCGCTCCAGACCGCCCGGCACCTCGTCGACAGCGGTCACGCTCCCCTCGTCGTCGCCCTCGCACCGGCGCCCGGCACCCGGCCCGAGGCCGACGCCCCCTGCCCGGTCGTCCACGTCCCCTCCCTCCCGCTCCCGGGCTACCCCCAGGTCCGCGTCGCCCTCCCCGGCCGGCGCCTCGCCGCGGCCGTCACCGCGCACCGCGCCGACGTCGTCCACCTGGCCGGCCCCCTCGTCCTCGGCGTCCGCGGCATGGCCGCCGCCGCCCGCCTCGGCGTCCCCGCCGTCGCCGTCCACCAGACCGACCTCGCCGGATACGCCCGTACGTACATGGGGGCCAGCGAGGCGGCCGCCTGGCGGCGCGTCCGCTCCGTGCACTGCGCCGCCGACCTCACCCTCGCCCCCTCCAGCGCCGCCCTGCGCGACCTGAGGGCGCACGGCGTGCCCCGGGTCGCGCTGTGGCCGCGCGGCGTGGACACCGCCCGCTTCCGGCCGGAGCTGCGCGACGAGGCGCTGCGCCGCGAACTCGCCCCGGACGGCGAGCTGATCGTCGGCTACGTCGGCCGGCTCGCCCCCGAGAAGCAGGTCGAGCTGCTGGCCGGCGTCTGCGCCCTGGACGGCGTGCGCGTCGTGGTCGACACCACCGTCGGACCGCGCAGCCGCCCGGCGGGGCGGCACGGCCTGCCGGTGACGTACATCGGCACGTTGCGGCCCTGCTCGACGTGGCGGATCGGGACGCCGGCCCGGGAGAGCGCCCACTCGAAGGTGAAGCTGCACCCGATGAGGAAGGTGACCAGGTCGTCGCGCCAGTGGGCGCGCACGTCCGTCGGCTCCTCCACCAGCTCCCCGTCCCGCCACACCCGGTAGCGCGGCAGGTCGGTGCGCAGGTCGGCCCCGTCGGCCAGCACGGTCGTCCAGGCTCCCGCGTCCGTCACGTCCAGCACCGGGCAGGGCTTCGGGTTGCGTGTGCAGAAGAGCAGCATCTCGTAGGCCCAGTCCGCGGGCACGGAGATCAGGTTGACCTGGGTGTGGCCGGCCGCGACCCCGGCCGTGGGACCCGTGAGGCCCTCCCGGAAGCGGCTCCGGGCCGTCGCCGGCCGCCACGCGCGCGCGTCCTCGTCGACGAGGACGACCGCGCGGTCCCCGGTGTCCTGGTGCGTGCCGCTCATACCAGCTCCCTCCCTCGCGTCTCGGGCAGTCCGAGCAGCGCGAGCGCCGCGACGCCGTAACCGATCGCGCCGAAGACCAGCGCGCCTCCCACGCCCCAGCTGTCGGCGAGGAAGCCGACCGTTGTGGGGAAGACGGCGCCCACGGCCCGTCCGGTGTTGTACGTGAAGCCCTGCCCGGTGCCGCGCACCGCGGTCGGGTACAGCTCGGCCAGGTAGGAGCCGAAGCCGCTGAAGATGGCTGACATGCAGAACCCCAGCGGGAAACCGAGCACCAGGAGCAGCGTGCCGGCGCCGCCCGGGATGTTCGCGTACGCCAGGACACAGACCGCCGACAGCAGGGCGAACAGCCAGATGTTGCGCCGGCGCCCGAGCCGGTCGGTCAGATGACCGCCGGTCAGGTACCCGGTGAAGGCGCCCGAGATGAGGAACGTCAGATAGCCGCCGGTACCGACCACCGACAGACCGCGCTCGTCCTTCAGGTACGTCGGCACCCAGGTGGCCAGCGTGTAATAGCCGCCCTGGACGCCGGTGGACAGCAGACCGGCGAAGAGCGTGGTCCGCAGCAGGCCGGGCGTGCCGACCGACCCCCGCGCGAAGATCGCCCGGAACGACCCCTTGACGGGATTCCGCTCCCGCGCGGCACTCGCCTCGGGCGCGTCGTGCACGCTCCGCCGCACCCAGACGACGAGCAGCGCGGGCAGCGCCCCGGTCCAGAACATGATCCGCCAGGCCAGCCCCTCGTCGGCCAGCGAGAACACCACCGTGTACACGACCGCGGCCAGCGCCCAGCCCACGGCCCACGCGCTCTGGACCGCGCCCAGGGCGCGGCCCCGGTGCCGGGCGCTCGCGTACTCGGCCACCAGGATCGCCCCGACCGCCCACTCGCCGCCGAAACCGAGGCCCTGGAGGGCCCGGAAGACCAGCAGCGTCTCGTAGTTCGGCGCGAAGCCGCAGGCCACGGTGAACACGGCGTACGTGATCACCGTCAGCAGCAGCGCCTTGACCCGCCCGATCCGGTCGGCCAGTACGCCCGCGAGGGCGCCGCCGACCGCCGAGACCACCAGGGTGACGGTCGTGAACAGCCCGGTCTGGCCGCTGTCCAGGCCGAAGTACGCGGCCAGCGCGACCATGCTCAACGGCAGCGTGAAGTAGTCGTAGGAGTCGAGGGCGTAGCCGCCGAACGCGCCGGTGAAGGCGCGGCGGCCTTGCGGGCCGAGGGCGCGCAGCCAGCCCAGGGCGCCCTCGCCGGCGGGGTGTCCGGCGGTGTCCGGGCGCGGGGCGGCGGGGCGGGCCTGCCGCGGAGGGGAGGGCGGAGTCGTGCTCATGGGCACCTCGCAGAAGGAGGACGGAGAGTGCTTGCGGTATGAGCCAGTCCCGACACCGTAGGGGATCGTTCAACGATCCCTCAATACCCCTGTTGTTTCGTTCTTGTGTCTGAGGTTGAATTCCGGGCATGGCAGAGCAGCTGGCACAACTCGCCGACGACCGCGCCCTCCTGGGCCGCACCAGTACCGCCGAGCGGGTCTCCGACATCCTCCGGAGCCGCATCGCCGACGGGTTCTTCCCGCCCGGCACCCGGTTGTCCGAGGACAGCATCGGCGGTGCGCTCGGCATCTCCCGGAACACGCTGCGCGAGGCGTTCCGGCTGCTCACGCATGAACGGCTGCTGGTGCACGAGCTGAACCGGGGCGTCTTCGTCCGGGTGCTGACCGTCGACGACGTCGAGGACATCTACCGCACCCGCGCCCTCGTGGAGTGCGCGGTCGTCCGCGGCCTCGGCGAGCCGCCGTACGACCTCGCGGGCGTCGCCCGGGCCGTGGACGAGGCCCGGCGGGCGGCGCGGGAGGGCGACTGGAAGCGGGTGGGCACGGCCAACATCCACTTTCACCGGGAACTGGTCGCCCTGGCCGGCAGTGAGCGCACCGACGAGGTGATGCGCAGCGTCTTCGCCGAACTGCGGCTCGCCTTCCACGTCGTCGACGACCCGCACCGCCTGCACGAGCCGTACATCGCCCGCAACCAGGAGGTCCTCGACCTCCTGGCGGCCGGCGACCGGGAGGGCGCCGAACGGCTCCTCGCCGGCTACCTCGCGGACTCGCTGGAGCGGGTGCTGGAGGTCTACCGGCGGCGGGTCGGCGAGGACGGCTGACCCTGCCGTGACGACGCCGCGGTGCCGTGGCCCGAGGGGGACGTCTGCGGTCGTTTGGGTCGTTGTCAGACCTAGGACCTAGTCTGTGCACCGTGACTTCGCCTGCATCGACGGACAGTGCTCCGCCCCAGCTCAGCGCGGGGCCGCGCCCCGCGCCGGGCCCGGCCGCCGACGAGGGACTGGCGCGGCGGCTGCGCGCGCTGGCCTGCACCGCCCCGCTGCACGACCTGGACGCCCGCAAGGCCAATCTCGCGGGCGAGTACTCGGTCTACGGCATGGCGGAGGTCGCCCTCGCCGCCATCGACCTCGTCACGCTGAACATGGACTTCGACACGGGCGCCGACCACGACCAGATAGTGGCCCGGCTCGTCCCGCGCGTCGCCGCCCAGGCCCCCCGCAGGCCCGCCGCCGAGCACGAGCGGGTGGCCCGCTGGGTCCTGGAGAACCTGATCAACGTCGGCAGTGTGGACCGCGGCTTCCGCGCGGTCTACGGCACGTTCGAGCCCGACGGCAGCTATGTGCGCCGCGACTACGACTTCAAGCTGATCGAAGAGGTCCCCGGCCCCGGCGGCACGGTGTACCTGCGCACCACCGACGAGGCGGTCAACGTCCTGGTCGGCGCCCTCGACACCGACGTCACCAGCGCGCAGATCGCCGCCGAGGTCAAGCTGGAGGTGCTGATCAGCCGGGGCCGGCTCGCCGACGCCCAGCTCGCCGCCGAACAGGCCCGCTACCGCACCGTGCAGTACTCGGAGACCCTGCGCCGCGCCCTCGACGCCACCCGGCGCAACGTCCGCGCGGTGGACTGGCTGCAAGCCGTCCCCGACATGATCGCCGAGGCCCTCGACCACGTCGCCGACCGGTACCGCCACGAGAACGCGATCCTCACCAACATCCGCAAGGCCCGCGACGAGTCCGAGGAGCCCGAGCACAAGCGCCGCGCCGCCGAGCTGGTCGACATCGTCAAGGACTGCATCCGCCGGCACACCCAGCTCCAGTCCCGCCTGCTGGAGGCGGGCCCGCTGTTCCGCGCCGAGCAGGACCGGCAGGCCTTCGCCACCCCCCTCGCCTCCTCCGGCACGGACCTCTACGGCCACCTCCTCGCCCCCGTCCTGCCGCTGCCCGTGGACCAGGCGCTGCGCGTCACCGACGCCTTCTTCGCCCACGGCACCGGACTGCGCACGCCCGTCTCCGTCCGGGTCGGCGACCTGGTCGACCTCCTGCTCACCCCGCCCGTCGAGCGGGCCCACCTGGGCGCCGAGATGCCCGAGCCCGACCTGATCGCCACCCCGGACGACAGCCGGTTCAGCGAGGAGCAGCTCGCCGTCGCCAGGGACCTGCTCGACCTGCCGCACGACGCGCCGCGCCGGCTCTCCGGGCTGCTGGCCGAGGCCCGCGGACGGGGCGCCGACGCCACCGACGGCTCCGAACTGGCCTACCTCGTCGCCCTGCTGGCCGTGCACGCCGCCAGCCCGCCGGTCGGCACGGCCTACCGGCAGGGCGAGGAGAAGCTGCTGTTCGCCGTGGACGACGGCACGGAGCTGGACGACCCGGAGTTCGGCGGCGCCGACCTCATCGTCGGCACCGCCCTCCTCGACGCGGCCGGCATGGCGGCGGACCGGACGGAGGCGGCGTGAGCCGGGGGGAGCGGGGGGCCGTTCCGGGGCAGGGCGGGGCGGTCGTCCCGCGTCCAGGTGAGGCCGGTGTCCCGGGCGTTCCGCGTCAGGGGACGGTCGGCGTTCCGCGTGGTGGTGGGACGGTCGTTCCACGTCCCGGTGGGATCGGCGCCCCGCGTCACGGCGGGGCGGTCGTCCCGCGCCAGGGTGCGGTGGGTGCCCCGCGCCATGGCGGAGAGGCCGTTCCACGTCCTGGTGCGCCCCGCGCCCCGCGCCGCCGGGGGGCCGCCGCCCCGGCACGAAGCCAAGCGAGCAGCAGCAAGGAGTACCGACCGTGACCGAGTCCGTCGACTGGAGCGAACCCGAGCCGGCCGCGCCGGAGAAGGCCGCCGCCGTCACACCCGCCGACGCCGCCGACGCCGCCCGGCTGGTCGCCTTCGGCCTCCAGCCCAAGCTGCTGCCCGCCCGCGACCAGGAGTACGCCGACCTGCTGCGCCGCTACCGCGAGGACCCGCCCTTCGCCCGGCTGGCCGACGCCGTCGCGACCGGCCTCGGCCTGATCGTCCTGGAGGTGTCCCCGCGCGCGGGCATGGCCGTCACCGCCGCCGAGGACTCGGTGTTCGCCGTCCGCATGGGCGACTACGCCCGCCGCGCCGCCACCGACTCCGCCGACCGCTTCCTGCACGGCCTCGCCCACCTCGCCGTCGCCGCGATGGCCTTCCCCCGCCCCGAGGACCTCGCCGACGACGGCTACATCGGCCGGGTCACGGTCAACGGCGTCGACGGCTTCGTCCGCCAGGCCTGCCGCCGCCTGGAGGAGCGCGCAGCCGAGCAGGGGGAGAACACCGACCCCGTCAGCGACGCCCCCGGCCTGGAGTCCGCCTGGCGGATCTGGGTCAGGCGCAGCGCCACCGGCGCCACCAAGGACGCCCGCCGCCTGCCCGGCTCGACCACCGGCATCGTCGGCAAGGCCGTCGCCTTCCTCACCGACTCCGGCTTCCTCCAGCGCACCGGCGACGAGCACGGCGGCACCTACCGCACCACCGCCCGCTATCAGCTCCAGGTCCGCGACATGGCCGGCAGCGCCGCCCTGACCGAGCTGCTGGACCTGGGCGTCGTCCCGGTCACCGACGGCACCCCCACCCTGCTGCCCGCCGAGGACACCGACGACCTGGAACTGGTCGCCGACGCCGGCCTGCCCTTCCACTCCGCCTGAGCCCCCCACCGACCTCACGAAGACTGACGAGAGTCCGCCATGTACGAGCTGTCCCGGGTCCGCCTCTACTCCATCGGACCCGCCGGTGCGCGCTACGCCGACACCGTGCTTGACCTGCGAGGAGTGGGCCGGCCCGTGCCCGACCCGGCCCCCCGGCAGGCGGAGTTCTTCGAGGAGGAGCCGGCCGGCCCGCCCCGCCGCCCCGCCCCCGCCGGCGTGCTCTTCCTGGAGAACGGCGGCGGCAAATCCGTACTGCTCAAACTCATCTTCTCGGTGATGCTGCCGGGCCACCGCAACACCCTCGGCGGCGCCAGCTCCGGCGTGCTGCGCAAGTTCCTGCTCGCCGACGACTGCGGCCACGTCGCCCTGGAATGGCAGCACGTGCAGACCGGCGAGTGCGTCGTCGTCGGCAAGGTCAGCGAGTGGCGGGGCCGTCAGGTCTCCAACGACCCGCGGAAGTTCGCCGAGGCCTGGTACTCCTTCCGGCCCGGCCCCGGACTCACCCTGGACAACCTGCCGGTCGCGGAATCCACCGCCGTACGCCCGCCCGTCGAAGGAGCCTCCGGAGCGCAGGGCCGGCGGCGCACCATGAAGGGCTTCCGGGACGCGCTCACCGAGGCGGGCAAGGCATACCCGCACCTGGAGGTCCACTGGGAGGACATCCACGAACGCTGGACCGAGCATCTCGGCGACCTCGGCCTCGACCCCGAACTCTTCCGCTACCAGCGCGAGATGAACGCCGACGAGGGCGAGGCCGCCGGCCTCTTCGCGGTGAAGAAGGACGCCGACTTCACCGACCTGCTGCTGCGCGCCGTCACCGACACCCGGGACACCGACGGACTCGCCGACCTCGTCAGCGGCTTCGGCGACAAGCTGGGCCGCCGTGCCGAACTGCTCGCCGAACGGGACTTCACGGCCGGCTCCGTGGACCTGCTCGGCCGGATCGTCGAGGCCACCGAGTCCCGCGCCCGCGCCCGGGAGATCCACACCGCCGCCGAGCGCCGCACCAGGACCCTCGCCCGCCGGCTCTCCGCCCGCGGCGCCCAGGAACGGGTCCGGGCCGCCGACCTCGCCCAGCGGGTCACCGCCGCCGCCCACGCCGTCACCCAGGCCGAGTCGGCCCGCGACCGCAGCGCCCTGGTCGCCGCCGAACTCGCCTACCGGCACGCCTCCCTGGCCCTCGCCGCCGCCGAGAAGTCCGCCGCCGCGCAGAAACGCGAACTGGCCGACGCCCGCACCCTGCACTCCGCCTGGCAGGCCGCCGAGGCCGTCCTGCGGCACCGCGCGGCCACCGACCGCGTCACCCGCGTCTCCGCCGCCATCCGGGAGGCCGAACGGGACGCCGCGCCCGCCCTCGCCGCCCGCGCCAAGGCCGCCGTCGACCTCGTCCGCGCCCTGCACGCGGCGGCAGGCAAGGCCGAGGACCGGGCCAACGAGGAGGAGGAGCGCTCCGCCACCCTCCAGGACACCGGCGACGCCGCCCACCGGGACGCCACCGCCGCCGCCACCGAGGCCCAGCGCGCCCGCAGCGAGGCCGGCCACCTGCGCCAGCGGCTGACCGAGGTCGAGCAGGAGACCGCCGAGGCGGTCCGGGCCGGCTGGCTCGACGACACCGCGCCCGACGCCGACCCGGCCCGCGCCGCACTCGCCGCCAGCGACGCCGAGAAGACCACCGTCGCCGCCTGGGACACCGCCCGCGAGACCGCCCGCCGGGCCACCGAGCACGCCCGCGAGGCCGCCGCCGCCGAGAGCCGCGCCGAACTGACCGCGGCCCGCGCGGCCGACGCGGCCGCCGCCGCCCGGGCCGCCCGCGACGCCGAGTACCGCACCGCCGCCGCCCTGGCCGCCGAGGAACGCCTCGCGGAACTCCTCGGCCTGGCCTCCGCCCCCCGCCCCGGCATCCCGCGGCCCCGCCGGAACGGCCCGGACACCGACCCCACCGACCCGGACGCCGCCGGCACCCCGTCGCCCGGCGAGGACGCCCTCACCCCCGAGCAGCTCGACCGCTTCGCCGACGACCTGCGCGCCCTCCTCGACGACGGCGTCTCGGCCGCCGAACGCCAGCTGTTCGACCTGCGCACCGCCGCCGCCGACGACGCCCGCATCCTCGGCGCCCTCGGCGACGGCGGTCTGCTGCCGCCCGGCCCGGACGTGCTGGCCACCGTCGAGTTCCTCGGCGAGCACGGCATCCCCGCCCTGCCCGGCTGGCGCTATCTGGCCCAGGCCGTCGACCCCGCCGACCACGCCCGCGTCCTGGCCGCCCGGCCCGAACTGGTCGACGGCGTGATCATCACCGACCCCGACTCGCACGCCCGGGCCCGCACCGCCCTCGGCGACGCCGCGCTGCTGCCGCGGTCCGCCGTCGCCGTCGGCACCGCCGCCGCGCTGCTCGCCCCCACCCCGGCCGACGCCCCCGGCGACGAGGGCGTCTTCCTCGTGCCGCCGAACCCGGCCATGCACGACGAGCACGCCGCCGACGAGGAACGCCAGGCACTGCGCGCCCGCGCGACCGAGCGGGACGAGGAGATCCGCGCGCTCGCCGCCCGGCTCGGCAAGGACCGGGAACTGGCTGCCCGGCTCGCCTCCTGGCGCACCGGCTGCCCGGCCGGCCGCCTCACCGAACTGGCCCGCGCCGCCGAGGAGGCCCACGCCTTCGCCGAGGAGTGCGAGGCCGAGCTGGCCGAGGCCCGCACCGCTCGGGCGGAGGCCGACGAGGTCGCCGCCGAGGCCGTCCGCGTCCGTGACGAGCGGCAGGAGGCCGCCCAGAAGGCCCGGCGCGCCGCCGACGCCCTCGCCGGACTCGCCTTCCGGCTGCGCGAACGCGCCGGCTGGCAGGCCCGCCTGCGGGAACTGGCCGACGAGGCGGCCGAGGCCGAGACCCGCGCCCAGGTCTGCCTGGAGCGGGCCCGCGCCGCCGACGAGGACCGGCGCGCCGCCCAGCGCGCCGCCGACGACGCCCGCCGCACCGCCCGAGCGCTGCGCGCCGAGCGCGCCGAGATCGCCGGCGCCCCCGACGACGTACCGGACGACGGCACCGGGGCGCCCACCGCGTCGCTGCCCGCGCTGCGCGAGGCGTACCGGGCCGCCTCCCAGCTCTACGAGAAGGTCGGCGTCGGCGCCGACCTGCGGGCCGAACAGGCCCGCGCCGAGAGCGACGAGAGCGCGGCCCGCGCCGAACTGGACCGGCTCAGCAACAAGGTCCGCATCCGGGCCGAGCAGCTCCTCCAGTCGCCCGACGGCTCCGACGGCCCCTCCCGGCAGGCCGCCGCGGCCCGCGCCGAGGAACTGGTGCAGCTCCTGGAGACCCGGATGTCCACCGCCAGCGAGCAGCTCGGCCGGCTGCGCGGTGAGGCCGAGCGGCTGGCCCCCGAGGACGGCGAGGCGCACACCGGACTGCCCGAGGACCTCGTCCCGCGCGACGCCGAGCACGCCCAGGCCCTGCTGCGCACCGCCACGTCCGAACTGGCCGCCCGCACCGAGGCGTTGAACCACTCCCGCGAGGCCCACACCGAACTCCTCGACGCCCACCGCGCCGCCGAGGACGCGGCCGGCGGCTTCGACGAGATCGCCGCCCTCCTGCGCGACCTGCTGCGCGAACCGTCGGCCGACGAGGACCCGGAGCGGCCCGAGCCCTACCCCGGCATCCTGGAAGAGGCCCGGAAGTCCGCCGCCGAGACCCGCCGGTCGCTGCGCGGCTGCGCCGCCGACCTCTCCGCCGCCGAGGCCGCCGTCCGCGAGGCGAGCGACGTCCTGGTGCGGCACGCCAACTCCACCCGCTACGAGCAGGTCCGCACCCCGGCCCGGCAGCAGATCCGCGAACTGCCCGCCGCCGCGCTGCCCGAGCACGCCCAGAAGTGGGCCGACGCCTTCGCCCCCCGGCTGCGCGTCCTCACCGACGAACTGGCCCAGCTGGAACGCAACCGCGACTCCATCGTGGACCGGCTGCGCGGCCTGGTGGAGTCGGCCCTCGCCACCCTCCGCTCCGCCCAGCGCCTGTCCCGGCTGCCGGAGGGGCTGGGGGAGTGGTCCGGGCAGGAGTTCCTCCGCATCCGCTTCGAGGAACCCGACCAGGCCGTCCTCACCGAGCGGCTCGGCGAGGTGATCGACGAGGCGACCCGGGCGGCCGTCAAGAAGAACTCCGACCTGCGCCGCGACGGCATGTCCCTGCTGCTGCGCGGCGTCGCCGCCGCCCTCCAGCCGAACGGCGTCGCCGTCGAGATCCTCAAACCGGACGCGGTCCTGCGCGCCGAGCGGGTCCCCGTCGGGCAGATGGGCGACGTCTTCTCCGGCGGCCAGCTGCTCACCGCCGCCATCGCCCTCTACTGCACGATGGCCGCGCTGCGCAGCAACGACCGGGGCCGCGACAAGCACCGGCACGCCGGCACGCTCTTCCTCGACAACCCCATCGGCCGTGCCAACGCCACCTACCTGCTGGAACTCCAGCGCGCCGTCTCCGACGCGCTCGGCGTCCAGCTCCTGTACACCACGGGACTGTTCGACACCACCGCGCTCGCCGAGTTCCCGCTGGTCATCCGGTTGCGCAATGACGCGGACCTGCGGGCCGGGCTGAAGTACATCAGCGTGGAGGAGCACCTGCGGCCTGGCCTGCCCCAGCAGGCCGAGGGCGAGGCGGTGCACAGCGAGATCACCGCCACGCGGATGTACAAGCGCCCCGTCGACGCCCGCTAGGTGTATTGATCACGAGCGTTGTCAACGCCGACCGGGCTTGATCTGGGCGAAGACCTCCGGTGTGGTGGAGCTGTCTGGGACTGCACCGCACGGAGGTCTTCGTGTCCCACCGTAAGGCCCGGCTGACCGTTCACGGCAGGCGACTGCTGGTCGACCGTGTCCGTTCCGGCCGCCCGGTAGCGCATGTCGCGGCTGAGACGGGCATCTCACGCGTCACGGCGCACAAGTGGATCCGCCGCCGGCGGTCCGAAGGCGGGCAGGGGCTGCACGACCGGCCCAGCCGTCCGCTGACCACACCCCACCGCACGGCGGCAACGGTGGAGGCCCAGGTGTGCCGACCGCGCCAGGACCGCAGACTCGGCCCCGCCCGCCCCGGCCCGATCTGGAACCTGCCCGCCTCGACCGTGCACCGCGTCCTGGTCCGCCACGGCCTGAACCGACTCGCGGACATGGACCGGCCCACCGGACAGGTCATCCGCCGCTACGAACGGGCCCGCCCTGGCGAGCTGGTCCACGTGGACGTGAAAAAACTCGGCCGCATCCCGGACGGCGGCGGCCACAAGGTCCTGGGCCGCCAGGCCGGCCGCGCCCGGCGCAGCAGCATGGGCTTCGACCACATCCACTCCGCCGTCGACGACCACTCCCGTCTCGCCCACAGCGAGATCCACCCGGACGAGAAGGCCGCCACCTGCGCGAACTTCCCGCGCCGGGCCGCAGCCTTCTTCCGGACCGCAGGCATCGGCCGCATCGAGCGGGTCCTGACCGACAACGCCTGGCCCTACCGCAAGAGCTTCGCCTGGCAGCAGGCCCTGGCCGACCCCGGCGCGACCGGCAAGCTCACCCGCGCCTGCCGGCCCCAGACCAACGGCAAGGTCGAACGCTTCAACCGCACCCTGCTCGACGAGTGGGCCTGCCTGCGGCCCTGCACCAGCAACACCGAACGCACCACAGCCCTGGCAGACGTCCTCCACACCTACAACCACCACCGCTGCCACACCGCACTCGGCAGCCAGCCACCCATCAGCCGCGTCAACAACGCTGCGGGTCAATACACCTAGGCGCGGCCGGTGAGACGGGCGGGGTCGAACAGCCCGATGGGATGGGCCGTGGCCCCCGTCAGCGCCAGGTCGGCGAGGATCTCCCCGACCACGGGCACGAACTTGAACCCGTGCCCGGAGAACCCGCAGGCCACCGTCACCGAGTCCGGGTGCGCGGGGTGCCGGGCGATCACGAAGTGCTCGTCGGGGGTGGTGGCGTACATGCAGGTCGCGGCCTTGAGGAAGCGGCCCGGGAGATCCGGGAGCAGACCGGAGACCTGGTCCGCCATCGTCCTGACCTCCTCCTCCCGCACCGTCCGGTCGATGGTGTCGGGCGTGGTGGGCACCGACTCCCGGCGGAAGAAGGCCACCTTGGCGCCTCCCTCGGGGCCGTCGATCGCGGGGAAGCCGTAGACCTGTGTGCCGGCCGCGTCCTCCCAGATGTAGACCGGATGCCGTTCGGGCCGGTACGGCCCGGTGCCGCCGCCCGGCTGGAACCAGTACATGACCTGCCGCTCGACCGTGACGCGGACCCCGAGGTCGGCGAGCAGTTCCGGCGCCCACGCGCCCGGGCAGATCACCAGCTGCTCCGCCGTGTAGGAGTGCCGGGCGGTGTGCACGCGTACGCCGTCCCCGTGCGGCTCCCAGCGGGTCATCGGCTCCTCGAAGCGCAGGTCGGCACCCTGCCGGCCGGCGAGCCGGAGATGGGCGGCGACCGTGTTCTCCGGCCGGAGCAGCCCGGCCTTCGCCTCGAAGAGCGCGACCTCGTCGTCCGCCGGCGCCAGCGTCGGGAACCGGCGGCGGATCTCGGCGGCGTCCAGCATCTCGTGCGGCAGGTCCCACTCCCGTGCGGAGCGCAGCGAACCGGCGACGGGTCGCGAGTCGGGGCGGCCGACCATCACCCCGCCGCACAGCGTGGCGATCTCCTGGCCGGTGGCCCGCTCCAGGTCGTCGTACAGCTCATAGGCGCGCAGCAGCAGCGGCACGTACGCCGGGTCCTCGAAGTAGGACTGCCGGGTGATCCGGGAACCGCCGTGACTGGAACCGCGGTCGTGCACCGGCCCGTACTTCTCCAGACCCAGCACCCGGGCGCCGCGCGCCGACAGATGGTGGGCGGCGGCACTGCCCATACCGCCGAGGCCGATGACGATGACGTCGTAGGCGGGGGACATGGTGACTCCTAGGGCCGGTCGCTGGATCACGCCGCGGACGCGGGGCCCCGGCACGCGCGTCCGAGGCGTGGCCGTCGGCCGTCGATGCCCCGCATCGCCGCCCTCCTCCGCCACGCAGCCGCACGCACCAGGCCCCGCTCACGGCGTTGACACGTTACCGCCGACGTCCCGCGACCTGATCCGGACGCCAGGCCCCGGCGGCGGCGGACGCCGCGAGATGCCGCTCCGGGAAAGGCCCCGGAGGAGTCGCTCAGGGATGGGAGAGCTGCCCGCGGCGCCGTATCCGCCCCTGGGCGCGCTCCGCGGACCGCGCCTGCCGCCGGGCCCGGCGACGCTCCCGCCGCAGCGCCCGCGCCGTGCTCGCGGGTATCGAGATCACGCCGTGCCGCTGGATCCACACCTGGCGGGTCACCCAGACGTCGAGCACGGCCCAGGTCGCCGCCACCGTGCTGGCCACGCCGCTGAGCAGCATGGGGAAGGCCAGCCAGGAGCCGGCCATCGTGCACAGGAAGGCCACCGTCGCCTGGACCAGTGTCACGGCGACCATGAGCACCGCGCGCACGGCCGCCGTCCGTACCGGGTCCGGCAGCCGGCGTCGCCGGGCCGGCTCCTCCACCCACAACGGCCGGTACTCGGGCCGCTCCTGAACCGCACCGGTGCCGTACTCGGACCCTGTCCGTGTCCCCGCCCGGACCGCCCCGTCGTGCCCGTGCGCCCCGCGCCGCTCCGCCGTGCCCATCAACGTGTCCCTCCCCACCGTCAGCAGACCGCTCGCCCGTCCCGTGAAGACCCGGCTCCCCTGTGGCTGCCCGGCTTGCGCTGTCTTACGCCGCACGGGTGCGGCACCCGGCGCCTGTGGCCGGATCCGCCCCCGTCTCCCACAGAGAATGACGATCGACGCCCCCTCCGGATTCCCCTTGCGCACAGAAATCCGGTTCCGCGCGGAAATCCGGCCGGTCCCGCCGTACGCCCCGCTCAGGACGGCATCTCCCGAGATGCGCGGACAAACGGCGTTCTTTCGGCGTGGGGTACGGAAGTTCAGCCTCCGGACCGGTCTTCGAACAACCAGCCCGTCAGTAGTAGGCTCGCGCCGTTTGTTGACGTACATCGGCGTCCCCGTTCGGTGGGGGCCGAGCTGGGGGAGGCCATGCGCTTTCGCGGAAAGTCCATCCGCCGGAAGATCGTGGCGCTGCTGCTCGTGCCGCTGGTGGCCCTCACGGCGATCTGGGCGTTCGCCACCGTGCTGACGGGCCGGGAGGCCACCCGGCTGTTCACCGTCTCGACGCTGGTCGAGAAGGTCGGCTACCCCGTCGAGGACACCGTCCGCCTGCTCCAGCAGGAACGCCGCCAGACCCTCGTCTATCTCGCCGACCCGCGCGCCTCCAACGCCCTCCCCACCCTGCGCCGCACCCGCTCCGTCACCGACGAGGCCATCGCCGAAGTCCGCCGCTACGCCGCCGACTCCGACGTCCGCGACGCGCTGAGCCGAGCCGAGGCCGAACGGCTGACCGCGGCCCTGGACACCTTCGCCGGCATCGGCCCCCTCCGGAAGAGCGTCGAGAACGGCACCGTCGACCGGGCGCAGGCCCTCGGCTTCTACAACCACCTGATCGACCCCTGCCACCTGCTCCTCGCCAACCTCAACGTCATCGACGACGTCACCCTGGACAAGCAGTACCGCGCCCTGGTCAACCTCTCCCGCGCGCGCGAGCTGCTCTCCCGGGAGGACGCCCTCCTCGGTTCCGCGCTGGTCGTCGGCCGGCTCACCGCCGACGAGGTCAGCGACGTCTCCGACCTGGCGGCCCAGCGCACCCTGCTGTACGACGTGACGCTGCCGCTGCTGCCCGCCGCGGACCGGGAACGCTACGAGCGGTTCTGGCGGGACGCGTCCTCCGCTCCGCTGCGCGCGGCCGAGGACGCCGTCGTCGCCTCCGGCACCGGCCCGCCCACCGGTATCGACGCCAGGAGCTGGGACGCCGTCGCGGGTGAGGTGCTGGACGCGCTCGGCACCCTGGACGACGAGGCCGCCGACCGGTACGAGAACCGCGCCGAACCCGTCGCCATGGGCGTCATCACCAAGGCGGTCGTCGCCGGCACCCTCGGTGTCATCGCCCTGCTGTTCTCCGTCTTCCTGTCGGTGCGCATCGGCCGCAGCCTCATCCGTGACCTCAAGCGGCTCCGCCTGGAGGCGCACGAGGCGTCCCACGTACGCCTGCCCAGCGTGATGCGCCGCCTCTCGGCCGGTGAACAGGTCGACGTGGAGACCGAGGTGCCGCGCCGGGAGTACGACCGCAACGAGATCGGCGAGGTCGGCGAGGCCCTCAACACCCTCCAGCGCGCCGCCGTCGAGGCCGCCGTCAAACAGGCCGAACTCCGCGCCGGCGTCTCCGAGGTCTTCGTCAACCTCGCCCGGCGCAGCCAGGTCCTGCTGCACAAGCAGCTCACCCTGCTCGACACCATGGAGCGCCGGACCGAGGACACCGAGGAACTCGCCGACCTGTTCCGCCTGGACCACCTGACCACCCGGATGCGCCGCCACGCGGAGGGCCTGGTCATCCTCTCCGGCGCCGCCCCCTCCCGGCAGTGGCGCAAGCCGGTCCAGCTCATGGACGTCGTACGGGCCGCCGTCGCCGAGGTCGAGGACTACGAGCGCATCGAGGTGCGCCGGCTGCCCCGGATCGCGGTCACCGGCTCCGCGGTGGCCGACCTCACCCACCTGGTCGCGGAGTTCCTGGAGAACGCCACGGTGTTCTCGCCGCCGCACACCGCCGTACAGGTACGGGGCGAACGGGTCGCCAACGGCTTCACCCTGGAGATCCACGACCGCGGCCTCGGCATGACCGCCGACACCCTGCTCGACGCCAACCTCCGGCTCGCCGAGACACCCGAGTTCGAGCTGTCCGACACCGACCGGCTCGGCCTCTTCGTGGTCGCCCGCCTCGCCCAGCGCCAGAACGTCCGCGTCTCCCTCCAGCCCTCCCCGTACGGCGGTACCACCGCGGTCGTCTTCATCCCGGAGGCCCTGCTGACGGACGACGCCCCGGACACCAACGGCGCCGGCTTCCGCCTCGACCGCCCCGGCCGGGCCGCCGGACGCGGCGACGGCGAACGCGGTGCCGAGGAACGCGGCGGCACGGAACGCGGCGGCACGGGACGCGGCGGGGCCGGCCGTGACGAGGCCGGCCGCGAGGAGGAGGACCGCCGCACCGCCCTGGCCCGGCTCCCCGGCACACGAGAGCCCGGCACCCCCGCGCCGCTGCCCCGCCGCCGTACCTCCGGGACGCCCGGCTCCCACGGCCGCCCCGGCCCCGGACGCCAGGACGGCGCCCCCGCTCCGCAGGAGACCCATACGGGCCCCGGAACGACGGAACAGGAGCCGCCGTCCCGCTCCCACGGCCGGGCCGGCGAGGCCGACGGCGGACTGCCCGCCCGCCGCGGCGCCGCCCCCGCACCGGCACGGACCCACGGAATCGAGACCGCCCAGGAGACCGGCGACGGCTCCCTCCCGCTGCCCCGGCGGGTACGCCAGGCCAGCCTCGCCCCCCAGCTGAAACGGGAACGGGAACGCCCCGCCGAGGACCGGGCCGCCGACCCCGCCGACCGCGACGCCGAGGAAGTACGCAGCCGTATGGCCTCTCTCCAGCGCGGCTGGCAGCGAGGCCGCCGGGAGAACGCCGCCGACGGCACCGCTCCCGGACCCGCGCGAGGAACCGCACCGACACCACCAGCCTCACCTGCACCACCAGCCCCACCCGCACCACATGAAACGAACAAGGGGGACGGTCGATGACCGCACCGAAGGCGACCGGACACACCACGGCCGACGGCCGGGAGCTGAACTGGCTCCTCGACGACCTGGTGGACCGCGTGGCGAGCATCCGCAAGGCCCTCGTCCTGTCCGGGGACGGCCTGGCCACGGGTGCCTCCAAGGACCTGACCCGGGAGGACAGCGAGCACCTCGCCGCCGTCGCCTCGGGATTCCACAGCCTCGCCAAGGGCGTGGGACGGCACTTCGAGGCGGGCAGCGTCCGCCAGACGGTCGTCGAACTCGACGACGCCTTCCTCTTCGTCACGGCCGCCGGCGACGGCAGCTGCCTCGCCGTGCTGTCCGACGCGGACTCCGACGTCGGCCAGGTCGCCTACGAGATGACCCTCCTCGTCAAGCGGGTCGGCGCCCACCTGGGCGCCGCGCCCCGCACCGATCTGCCCTCGGGCGGGTAGTGGAGTGACATGAGCGCAGACGGTCAGGGAAGACACCACTGGTTCGACGACGAGGCCGGACCGGTCGTCCGTCCGTACGCCATGACGCGGGGCCGTACCACCAGTCCGGCCCAGCACCGTCTCGACCTGATCGCGGTCGTGGTCGCCGAACCCCGGGCGGAGGACCCGGAGGCGGACACCAGCCTGTCCCCGGAACACGACGACATCGTCGCGCTGTGCCGGGACGAACCCCGGTCGGTCGCCGAACTCGCCGCCGGGCTCGACCTCCCGATCGGCGTGGTGCGGGTGCTCGTCGGCGACCTGGTGGACGCCGACCTGGTCCATGTGAACCGTCCCGTGCCCCCGGCCGAACTGCCCGACGAGAGCATTCTGCGCGATGTGATCAGTGGCCTCCGGGCCCTGTGAACGACCGCGCCGTCCAGCAGCCCCCACCCAGCAGCAGGAGAGCAGACCGATGATCCTCGGGCGTCCCGAGCGCGGCAGGCCGCCGGTCGAACCCGTCACGCTCAAGATCCTCGTGGCCGGCGGTTTCGGCGTGGGCAAGACCACCCTGGTCGGCGCGGTCAGCGAGATCCGGCCGCTGCGCACCGAGGAACTGCTCACCGAGGCGGGCCGCCCCGTCGACGACCTCAGCGGCGTCGAGGGCAAGCACACCACCACGGTCGCCATGGACTTCGGCCGCATCACGCTCCGCGAGGGCCTGGTGCTCTACCTCTTCGGCACCCCCGGCCAGGAGCGGTTCTGGTTCATGTGGGACGAGCTGTCGGAGGGCGCCCTCGGCGCCGTGGTCCTCGTCGACACCCGCCGACTGGAGGACTGCTTCGCCGCCGTCGACTACTTCGAACGGCGCGGCATCCCCTTCACGGTCGGCGTCAACTGCTTCGACGGCGCCCCCCGCCACCCCGCGGACGCCGTCCGCCGCGCCCTCGACCTGGACGACCAGGTACCGGTCCTGCTGTGCGACGCCCGCGACCGGGAGTCGGTCAAGGAGGTGCTGATCGGCGTCGTACGGCACGCCATGGCGCACTCCGCCACGCGCCGCGGCACCGTCACCACCTGAGCCTCCCCGCTCCCGGACTCGTCGCCGCCAGCGCGCCCGGGCAGCGGGCCTCCACCGCTACCGCTCGGGACCCCCCTCCCGATATGCAAGGGGCATGACACGACCGACCACCTGGGCCCGCCGCCTCGTCACCGCGTCCGCCGCCCTGCTCGCCGTGACCACCGTCCCCGCCACCGCGCACGCCGGGACCGGTCCCGAGGCCCCCGCGGACTTCGTCACCCTGCGCAGCGTCGCCCCGACGATCCTCCAGGACATCCGCTACTTCACCCCGCACAACTTCGTCGGTGAGCCCATCGACGGCTACCGACAGCCCCTGTGCCTCCTCACCCGCCCCGCCGCCGAGGCCCTCGCCGCCGCCCAGACCCGCCTCCTGAGCCAGGGCTACACCCTCAAGGTCTACGACTGCTACCGCCCGCAGCGCGCCGTCGACCACTTCGTCCGCTGGGCCCAGGATCTCGATGACCAGGCGATGAAGGCGGAGTTCTACCCGGAGGTCGACAAGACCCGGCTGTTCGCCGACGGTTACATCGCCGAGAGGTCCGGGCACAGCCGCGGTTCCACGGTCGACCTCACCGTCGTCCGGCTCCCGGCCCGGCCGACCCGCCCGTACCACCCCGGACAGCCCCTGGCGGCCTGCACCGCGCCCCGCGCCGAACGCTTCCCCGACAACTCCGTCGACATGGGCACCGGCTTCGACTGCTTCGACACCCTCTCGCACACCGCCGACCCCCGCGTCCAGGGCGCGCGGCGCGCCAACCGGCTCCTGCTCAAGGAGACCCTGGAGGACCTCGGGTTCGCCAACCTCCCCGAGGAGTGGTGGCACTTCACCTACAAGCCCGAGACCTATCCCGACACCTACTTCGACTTCCCGGTCTCCGCGGCCTCCCTGACCGGCCGCCCCTGACCGGCCGTCCCTGACCGGTCTTCCGGAGTCGCCCGTCCCGCCATCGGATACAGTCCGCCGCGTGTCCGAAACTCCGACCTCCGTTCCCGGCTCCGCACCGGGCTCCCACTGTTCGAGCTGTGGCACCCCTTACGGGGAGGGCGTCTCCGGCTGGCCCCGCACCTGCCCCGCCTGCTCCACCAGGGCCTACCGCAACCCCCTGCCGGTCGCGGTGGCCCTCCAGCCCGTCTACGACACCGAGGGCACCGCCCTGGTCGTCATCACCCGGACCGTCGCACCCGCCCGCGGCGGCACGGCCCTGCCCGGCGGCTACATCGACGACCGCGAGGACTGGCGGCACGCCGTCGTCCGCGAACTCCAGGAGGAGACGGGCATCCACGCGGCGAGCCGCGACGTACGCCTCGCCGACGCCATGAGCGCGCCCGACGGCCACCTGCTCCTCTTCGGACTGCTCCCCGAGCGGCCGGCCGCCGACCTGCCGCCCTCCGCCGCCACGGACGAGACGGAGGGCAGGCACCTCCTGCGCCGCCCCGCCGACCTCGCCTTCCCCCTGCACACCGTCGCCGTCCGCGCCTGGTTCGACGGCCGCTACTGACATACGGCCGTCAGGGCCCGGTCAGTGCCCGGCCAGCCCGCGCACCCGCACCGGGCGGCCCGCCTCGACCGGCCCGTCCGCGCCTTCCCGCTCGACGGCCGGCCGTCCGTCCCGCCACCGCGCGGTATACCACTCGACGGCCGGCTCCGCCCAGCCGTCACCGCTGTCCGGCACGTACTGCCCGCCCCCGGTCCGCCCCGGGGCGGGCGCCCACACCTCCAGCTCCACCCCGCCGTCGGCGCCCCGCACCGGAAACACCGCACCCGCGCGCGCGAACACCGGAATCCGCTCCAGGGACGCCTCGACCAGCACCTGCCCCGGCCCCTCGTGGACCCGCTCCGTCGCCGTGTCGTACCACCGTCCGGGCGGCAGCCGCACCGCCCGCCGGTCCGCGCCCGGCGCGAGCACCGGCGCCACCAGCAGACAGTCGCCCAGCAAGAACGCGTCCTCGCAGTCCCGCAGTCCCCGGTCCTCCGGCGCCGTCCACCAGACCGGCCGCGCATAGGGCGCGCCCGTACGCCGCGCCAGGTGCGCCAGCGTCATGAAGAACGGCTGCAACCGCCGCCGCTCCTCCAGCGCCACGCGCGCGTGCCCGAGGATCTCGTCCCCGAACGCCCAGGGTTCCCCGCGCCCCGCCCCCGGCCCCGTCCAGGTCCGCAACAGCGGCAGGTACGCCGCCATCTGCAGCCACCGCAGATACAGCTCCGGCGACGGACTCCCGCCCCGCCCCCCGACGTCCGTCCCGGAATACGGCACTCCGCACAACCCCAGTCCGAGCACCAGCCCCAGCGACGCCCGCAGCCCCGGCCAGCCCGCCGCCACGTCCGCCGACCGCACACCGCCGTACCGCTGCGTCCCCGCCCAGCCCGCGCGGGAGAGCACGAACGGCCGCTGCCCGGGGACCAGCTTCCGCAGCCCCTCGTGCGCGGCCCGGGCCAGGCACAGCGCGTACACGTTGTGCGCCTCCCGATGGTCACCGCCCCGCCCCTCCAGCCAGTGCCGGGCCGACCGCGGCAGCGTGGCCTCCCCGAACGCGGCGGACGACGCCGGCTCGTCCAGGTCGTGCCAGAACCCCGCGAAGCCCTGCGTCAGCCGCTCCTCGTACAACCGGCCCCACCAGGCCCGCACGCGCGCGTGCGTGACATCGGGGAAGACCACCTCCCCGGGCCGGCCCGCCTCCCGCACCACCTCCCCGGTGGCGTCCCGCACGAACACGTCCGCCGCCACGCCGCCGTTGTACACCGCGTCCCCCGGCACGGCCGCGACCGCCGGGGCGACGGCCGACACCAGCCGCACGCCGTCCCGCCGCATCTCCTCGGCGAGCTGCGGCAGCTTCGGGAACCGCTCCGGGTCGACGCTGAACCCCCGGTGCCCGTCATGGTGCCCGGCCCCCAGGTGCACCGCGTCCAGCGGCAGCCCCCGCTCCAGATGGCCGGCGACGGCCTGCCGCACCTCGTCCTCGTCCCCTGCCGCCCACCGCGCGTGCTGGTGACCGAGCGCCCACGCGGGCGGCACCGCCGGCGCCCCGGTCAGCGCCGCCCATACCCGCAGCACCCGCGCCGGCGTCCCCACCGCCACCCAGCAGCGCAACGGCCCCCCGTCCATCCGCAGCACACTCGTCCCCGGCCGGTCGTGCCCCGACCCGGCCCCCTCCTGCCCCTCCCGCAGCGCCACGGCGCCGTCCCAGGAGCTGTCGTAGAACACCAGGTGCGTCCCCGCGTCGGCCACCACCAGCTGCACCGGCATGGTGAGCGACGACGCGCCGTCCCCCGGCCCGGTGCCCGGCGCCGTGTTCCACAGCCGGTACCGCCCGTCCCGCAGCCGGGGCCCGGCGGCCCGTCCGCCCAGCCCGAAGAACCGCGCGTCGGCGGTCACCTCCGAACGCTGCATCCAGCGCGCCCGGCCCCCGCCGTCCGGTTCCCACCACCTCGGCGGCAGATCCCGCCGCAGCGTCACCCCGCCCGGTGTGCGCACCTCCACCGCGCCGTGCCGCGACACGGCGACCGTGGTCCGCTCGGCCACCACCCGCCAGCCACCGTCCTTGTCCGGCTCCAGCGCCGCCCGCGGATCGGCCTGCGGACACCGCCCGGCCAGCGCGTACGACGGCTCCGGAGCGGCCCCGTCCCAGCCCCAGAACACCGCCCCGTTCGCCGCCACCAGCACCCGCAGCTCCGAACGGTCGAACCGGACGACCCCGCCCCCGGGCCCCGGCTCCACCTCCCGCAGCACCCCCGGCACCCGCGCCCGCTCGGCACCCCGGGGCGTGAGCCCCACCGCGTCCGAACGCCGTCTGCGCCAGGCCGCCCGCACGGACCGCAACCCCTGCCCCGCCCCCACCGAACCGACCGACTTCACCGAACGCACCAGGTCACGACCGTCCATGCTGCTCACCCTGCCACCGACCGCCCCGCCCCCGGGCACCGTTCAACTTCCGTTCACCCGTCCCGGGAGCGGATCTTCACGACACGGGCCGTGCGGGGCACACCCTGGTGCGGAAGTCGATCACATGGCATCGTCCCTGTCAGCCGCCGCCTGCGCACCGTCCGGGAGCCGACCCATGCCGACCGCACCCCAGCCGCTCTGGCAGCCCACCGAGGAACGCGTCGCCAGGGCGCGGATCACCGCGTTCCAGCGCTGGGCCGCCGACCACCACGGCGCCCCCGCCGACGGCGGCTACCCGGCCCTGCACCGCTGGTCCGTCGCGTCCCCGGACGCCTTCTGGCGGGCCGTCACCGAGTGGTTCGACGTACGGTTCACCACGCCGTACGCGCGGGTACTGGGCGACCGCGCGATGCCCGGCGCCCAGTGGTTCCCCGGCGCCACGCTGAACTACGCCGAACACGCCCTGCGCGCGGCCGGCACCCGCGCGGACGAACCCGCCCTCCTGTACGTCGACGAGACCCACGCCCCCCGCCCGGTCACCTGGGCGGAGCTGCGCCGCCAGGTCGGCTCCCTCGCGGCCCGGCTGCGCGACCTGGGCGTCCGCCCCGGCGACCGCGTCAGCGGATACCTCCCCAACATCCCGCAGGCCGTCGTCGCCCTGCTGGCCACCGCCGCCGTCGGCGCCGTCTGGACCTCCTGCGCCCCCGACTTCGGCGCCCGCAGCGTCCTGGACCGCTTCCAGCAGGTCGAACCCGTCGTCCTGTTCACCGTCGACGGCTACCGCTACGGCGGCAAGGAGCACGACCGCCGGGACGTCGTCGCCGAACTCCGCCGCGAACTGCCCACCCTGCGCGCCGTCGTCCACATCCCGCTCCTCGGCACGGACGCCCCCGAAGGCACCCTCGACTGGACGGCCCTGACCTCCGCCGGCACCGAGCCCGTCTTCGAACAGGTCCCCTTCGACCACCCCTTGTGGGTCCTGTACTCCTCCGGCACCACGGGCCTGCCCAAGGCCATCGTCCAGTCCCAGGGCGGCATCCTCGTCGAGCACCTCAAACAGCTCGGCCTGCACTGCGACCTCGGCCCCGGGGACCGGTTCTTCTGGTACACGTCGACCGGCTGGATGATGTGGAACTTCCTCGTCTCCGGCCTCCTCACCGGCACCACGATCGTCCTCTACGACGGCAGCCCCGGCTTCCCGGACACCGGCGCCCAGTGGGCTGTCGCCGAACGCACCGGCACCACCCTCTTCGGCACCTCCGCCGCCTACGTCATGGCCTGCCGCAAGGCCGGCGTCCATCCCGCCCGCGACCACGACCTCTCCCGCGTCCAGTGCGTCGCCACCACCGGCTCCCCGCTCCCGCCCGACGGTTTCCGCTGGCTCCACGACGAGGTCGGGGAGGATGTGTGGATCGCCTCCGTCAGCGGCGGCACCGACGTGTGCTCCTGCTTCGCGGGAGCCGTCCCCACCCTCCCGGTGTACATCGGCGAACTCCAGGCCCCCGGCCTCGGCACCGACCTCCAGTCCTGGGACCCCGACGGCAACCCCCTCACCGACGAGGTCGGCGAACTCGTCGTCACCGCCCCCATGCCCTCCATGCCGATCCGCTTCTGGAACGACCCCGACGGCAGCCGCTACCACGACAGCTACTTCGCCACCTACCCCGGCGTCTGGCGGCACGGCGACTGGATCACCGTCACCTCCCGGGGCTCCGTGATCATCCACGGCCGCTCCGACTCCACCCTCAACCGGCAGGGCGTCCGCATGGGCTCGGCCGACATCTACGAGGCCGTCGAACGCCTCCCCGAGATCCGCGAGTCCCTGGTCATCGGCGTCGAACAACCCGACGGCGGCTACTGGATGCCCCTCTTCGTCCACCTGGCCCCGGGGACCACCCTCGACGAGGCACTCCTCACCCGCGTCAAGCGGACCATCCGGGAACAGCTCTCCCCGCGCCACGTCCCCGACGAGGTCATCGAGGTCCCCGGCATCCCCCACACCCTCACCGGCAAGCGCATCGAGGTCCCGGTCAAACGCCTTTTCCAGGGCACCCCCCTGGAAAAGGCCGTCAACCCCGGCTCCATCGACGACCTCGACCTCCTCCGCTTCTACGAGGACCTGGCCCGCAAGCGCCCCTGACCCCCCGTCACACCCCGGTCGACCCTCACTGTCAGTGGTCGCGGTTACGGTGAGTGAGCATGGAAGACCGTGCACCGACCGACCGCGTACCTGGGGGAGACATGACGTACACCGACCGGACCGCCGACCGCACCGCCCGGAGCGTCCTGCGCCGCGAGATCGCCGGCACCATCGGCCTGCTCACCGACGAGCACGACTTCCGCGTCATGCGGCGCTACCGCAGCTTCCCCTTCGACGACCACCCCACCTACCTGCGGCACGTCGAGGACGTCCTGCGGACCCGGGCCGCCCAGGGCTCCCACACCACGATCGCCCTCTTCGACCCCGAGGAGTACGCGGCCTACTGCGAGGAGGCGGGCCTCGACCCCGACGTCCCCTCCAGCCGCACCCGTTTCACCGCCGAACTCGCCGCCACCGGCCCCACCGTGCCCTACGAGGGCCAGCCCCTCACCGACGTCCTGCCGACCCTCATCGACGAAGCCGTCCGCCAGGCCACCCGGGAGTACGCCGCGGCCCTCCTCGCCCGTCTCGGCTCCTGCGCCTCCTGCGGCCAGGACCTGGGCACCGCCGCCTACCACCGGGCCGCGGCCCTCATCACCCGCGTCATCGACACCGCCCCCGCAGGGCGACGCCACCTCGTCTGCAGCGTCTCCGCGGTCCCGGAGACCCTCCTCTCCGTCCTCCACGCGGACACCGAACCCGACGGCTCCACCCACCTGGACGAGACCGAACTCCTGGAGTTCACCAGCGTCCTCGCCCTGGGCCTGGCCACGCACAGCCCCGGCGGCCTGGTCATCCGCACCTGTGCCCCCGACACCCCCGACCGCGTCTACGGCTGGCGGCTGCGCGGGTACGGCCTCGACCCGCTCACCGCAGGCGAGGTCTTCGACGCCTACTGCACCGACACCGAGTCCGGCGACCTGATCTCCCCGGAGTCCAACGTCGACTACTGCGCACCACCCGACCTCGAAGACGACGACCCGGTCCAGGACCACCACCACTGAACGCCGGCCGGACGCCGGAGGGGGCGCCCACCTCCAGGTGGAGCGCCCCCTCCGGAAACACCGCACGGCGACACCGCCGCCTCCGGCGGCCCTACTCGCCGGACAGCACCGCCTGCGCCGCGTCACGTGCCTCCTGGGCACTGTCGGCCGTCCGGGCGGCGGCAGCGGCCCGCTCGCACTGGGCCAGCGTGAACTTCGCCAGCATCGCCCGCACGTAAGGAATCGAGGCCGCCCCCATGGACAGCGAGGTGACCCCCAGACCGGTCAGCACGCACGCGAGCAGCGGATCGGACGCCGCCTCACCGCAGACACCGCAGCTCTTGTTCTCGGCCCGCGCCGCCTCCGCGGCCAGCGCCACCAGATCGAGCAGCGCGGGCTGCCACGGGTCCTGGAGCCGGGACACCGCGCCCACCTGCCGGTCGGCGGCGAAGGTGTACTGCGCGAGGTCGTTCGTCCCCAGCGACAGGAACTCGACCTCCCGCAGCACCGACCGGGCCCGCAGCGCGGCGGACGGGATCTCCACCATGGCACCGAACTTCGCCCGCAGCCCGGCGGCCCGGCAGGCGTCCGCGAACGCCTTCGCGTCGGCCCGGTCGGCCACCATCGGCGCCATGACCTCCAGATGTACGGGGAGCCCCTCGGCCGCCGTCGCCAGCGCCGACAACTGCGTCCGCAGCACCTCGGGGTGGTCCAGCAGCGTCCGCAGCCCGCGTACGCCGAGCGCCGGGTTCGGCTCGTCACCAGGGGTCAGGAACGCCAGCGGCTTGTCCGCGCCCGCGTCCAGCACCCGCACCACGACCCGGCCCTCCGGGAACGCCTCCAGCACCTGCCGGTACGCCGCGACCTGCTTCTCCTCGCTCGGCGCCCGCTCACTGTCGTCCAGGAAGAGGAACTCGGTCCGGAACAGACCGACGCCCTCCGCACCCGCCTCGACCGCGGCGGCCACATCGGCCGGCCCGCCGATGTTCGCCAGCAGCGGCATCCTGTGCCCGTCGGAGGTGGCGCCGGGACCGCTGGACGAGGCCAGCGCCGCCTTCCGCTCGGCGGCCTGCGCCTCCAGCCGCGCCCGCTCCTCGGCACCCGGCTCGACGAAGACCTCACCACTGCTGCCGTCCACGGCGATCACCGTGCCCTCGGCCAGCTCACCCGCCCCGGGCAGCGCCACCACGGCCGGCACTCCCAGCGCCCGCGCCAGGATCGCGCTGTGGCTGGTCGGCCCGCCCTCCTCGGTCACGAACCCCAGCACGAGCGCGGGGTCCAGCAACGCGGTGTCGGCGGGCGCCAGGTCACGCGCGATGAGCACGTACGGCTGGTCGCTGTCCGGCACCCCGGGCATCGGCACCCCGAGCAGCCGGGCGACGATACGGTTCCGCACGTCGTCGAGGTCGGCCACCCGCCCGGCGAGGTACTCACCGGCACCGGCCAGCAGCGCCCGGTACGCCGCGAAGGCGTCGTACACGGCCCGCTCGGCCGTGCTCCCGACGGCGATCCGCCGCTCCACGTCCGCCATCAGCTCGGGGTCCTGCGCCATCATCGCCTGCGCCTCGAGCACCGCCTGGGCCTCGCCGCCGGCCAGGTTGCCGCGCGCCGTCAGGTCGGCCGCCACCGCATCGACGGCCTTGTGGGCCCGCTCCTGCTCGCGCTCGGCGTCCTCGGCCGGGATCTGCTTGGCCGGCGGCTCCAGCACCGCCGTACCCATGTGCCGGACCTCGCCGATCGCCACTCCGTGACTGACGCCGACGCCTCGCAGCGTTGTCTCCATCTCACCGTCTCCGATAGCGCGGCGGACCACACCGCCGCGGTGTCATTACTGCCTGCCGTCGCGCCTACGACGGGTCACTGCCAGAGGAAGAGGTCCTCGCCGACCCTGACGTCTCCGTCCTCACGGAGCTGGGAGAGGGACTCGGCGGTGGCCTCCAGCGCCACGACCGGGCACACGGGGGACTTGCCGGCGGCCTCGACGGCGGCCGGGCTCCAGCGCACGATCGCCTGCCCGCGCGTCACGGTGTCCCCCTTGTTCACCAGCAGCTCGAAACCTTCCCCGTTGAGCTGCACGGTGTCGATACCGAGGTGGGTCAGTACTCCGTGTCCGCTCTCGTCGACGACGACGAAGGCATGCGGATGCAGGGAGACGATCACCCCGTCCACGGGCGCCACCGCCTCCGACGGCTCACGCACGGGGTCGATCGCGGTACCCGGGCCGACCATGGCCCCGGAGAAGACCGGGTCCGGCACGGCGGCCAGTCCGATGGCGCGACCGGCCATCGGGGACGTCACGGTGGTCATGGGGAGCCTCCCAGGAGGTGGGGGATGGAGATGAGCCGTCACCGGCTGTCCCGGACGGCACGTTGTGCAGCAGGGTATGTCACAGGAAGCACCGGTTCCGCATGATCGTACCGTAAGAGGTCTAGACCACACTGGCCATCGATTTGCACCCGTTCCACGGCCGGATGTACAGTCGTTACTCCTGCTTGAGGTTGCGGCCCGTAAGCGAGGCCCCGCCAGGTAGCAGACTCCAACTGATCAGATCCTATCTTCGGATCGCCTTCTGCATGTCCGCAGACGGGTGGTCAGAGGGGCCGGGAAAGCCTGATAGTGTTGGAAACACCGAAGGGAAGCGCCCGGAGGAAAGCCTGAGAGAGTCTCTCGGGTGAGTACAAAGGAAGCGTCCGTTCCTTGAGAACTCAACAGCGTGCCAAAAGTCAACGCCAGATATGTTGATACCCCGTCTCCAGCTTCTGCTGGGGCGAGGTTCCTTTGAAGAAAAATACAGCGAGGACGCTGTGAACGGTCGGATTATTCCTCCGGCTGTTCCGCTCCCGTGAGCTGTTGAAGCATTCACGGAGAGTTTGATCCTGGCTCAGGACGAACGCTGGCGGCGTGCTTAACACATGCAAGTCGAACGATGAACCACTTCGGTGGGGATTAGTGGCGAACGGGTGAGTAACACGTGGGCAATCTGCCCTGCACTCTGGGACAAGCCCTGGAAACGGGGTCTAATACCGGATAATACTTCTCCTCGCATGGGGAGGGGTTGAAAGCTCCGGCGGTGCAGGATGAGCCCGCGGCCTATCAGCTTGTTGGTGAGGTAGTGGCTCACCAAGGCGACGACGGGTAGCCGGCCTGAGAGGGCGACCGGCCACACTGGGACTGAGACACGGCCCAGACTCCTACGGGAGGCAGCAGTGGGGAATATTGCACAATGGGCGAAAGCCTGATGCAGCGACGCCGCGTGAGGGATGACGGCCTTCGGGTTGTAAACCTCTTTCAGCAGGGAAGAAGCGAGAGTGACGGTACCTGCAGAAGAAGCGCCGGCTAACTACGTGCCAGCAGCCGCGGTAATACGTAGGGCGCAAGCGTTGTCCGGAATTATTGGGCGTAAAGAGCTCGTAGGCGGCTTGTCGCGTCGGTTGTGAAAGCCCGGGGCTTAACCCCGGGTCTGCAGTCGATACGGGCAGGCTAGAGTTCGGTAGGGGAGATCGGAATTCCTGGTGTAGCGGTGAAATGCGCAGATATCAGGAGGAACACCGGTGGCGAAGGCGGATCTCTGGGCCGATACTGACGCTGAGGAGCGAAAGCGTGGGGAGCGAACAGGATTAGATACCCTGGTAGTCCACGCCGTAAACGGTGGGCACTAGGTGTGGGCAACATTCCACGTTGTCCGTGCCGCAGCTAACGCATTAAGTGCCCCGCCTGGGGAGTACGGCCGCAAGGCTAAAACTCAAAGGAATTGACGGGGGCCCGCACAAGCGGCGGAGCATGTGGCTTAATTCGACGCAACGCGAAGAACCTTACCAAGGCTTGACATACACCGGAAAACCCTGGAGACAGGGTCCCCCTTGTGGTCGGTGTACAGGTGGTGCATGGCTGTCGTCAGCTCGTGTCGTGAGATGTTGGGTTAAGTCCCGCAACGAGCGCAACCCTTGTCCCGTGTTGCCAGCAGGCCCTTGTGGTGCTGGGGACTCACGGGAGACCGCCGGGGTCAACTCGGAGGAAGGTGGGGACGACGTCAAGTCATCATGCCCCTTATGTCTTGGGCTGCACACGTGCTACAATGGCCGGTACAATGAGCTGCGATACCGTGAGGTGGAGCGAATCTCAAAAAGCCGGTCTCAGTTCGGATTGGGGTCTGCAACTCGACCCCATGAAGTCGGAGTCGCTAGTAATCGCAGATCAGCATTGCTGCGGTGAATACGTTCCCGGGCCTTGTACACACCGCCCGTCACGTCACGAAAGTCGGTAACACCCGAAGCCGGTGGCCCAACCCCTTGTGGGAGGGAGCTGTCGAAGGTGGGACTGGCGATTGGGACGAAGTCGTAACAAGGTAGCCGTACCGGAAGGTGCGGCTGGATCACCTCCTTTCTAAGGAGCACATGGCCGACTGCAAGCAAATGTCTTGCACGGTTGCTCATGGGTGGAACGTTGACTATTCGGCACACTTCAGTTGGATGAGAGCGCTAGTACTGCTTCGGCGTGGAACGCGGGTCTTGTCGACGGGGAGTGTCGGGCACGCTGTTGGGTGTCTGAGGGTACGGCCGTGAGGTCGCCTTCAGTTGCCGGCCCCAGTGAACTCGGGATGTTGTCCCGGGGTGGTGGGTGGTTGGTCGTTGTTTGAGAACTGCACAGTGGACGCGAGCATCTGTGGCCAAGTTTTTAAGGGCGCACGGTGGATGCCTTGGCACCAGGAACCGATGAAGGACGTGGGAGGCCACGATAGGCCCCGGGGAGTCGTCAACCAGGCTTTGATCCGGGGGTGTCCGAATGGGGAAACCCGGCAGTCGTCATGGGCTGTCACCCTTGCCTGAACACATAGGGCAAGTGGAGGGAACGCGGGGAAGTGAAACATCTCAGTACCCGCAGGAAGAGAAAACAACCGTGATTCCGGGAGTAGTGGCGAGCGAAACCGGATGAGGCCAAACCGTATGCGTGTGAGACCCGGCAGGGGTTGCGTATACGGGGTTGTGGGATCTCTCTTTCACAGTCTGCCGGCTGTGAGGCGAGTCAGAAACCGTTGATGTAGGCGAAGGACATGCGAAAGGTCCGGCGTAGAGGGTAAGACCCCCGTAGTCGAAACGTCAGCGGCTCGTTTGAGAGACACCCAAGTAGCACGGGGCCCGAGAAATCCCGTGTGAATCTGGCGGGACCACCCGCTAAGCCTAAATATTCCCTGGTGACCGATAGCGGATAGTACCGTGAGGGAATGGTGAAAAGTACCGCGGGAGCGGAGTGAAATAGTACCTGAAACCGTGTGCCTACAAGCCGTGGGAGCGTCGGGGTGGAGCTTGCTTCATCCTCGTGACTGCGTGCCTTTTGAAGAATGAGCCTGCGAGTTTGCGGTGTGTTGCGAGGTTAACCCGGGTGGGGTAGCCGTAGCGAAAGCGAGTCCGAACAGGGCGTTTGAGTAGCACGCTCAAGACCCGAAGCGGAGTGATCTAGCCATGGGCAGGTTGAAGCGGAGGTAAGACTTCGTGGAGGACCGAACCCACCAGGGTTGAAAACCTGGGGGATGACCTGTGGTTAGGGGTGAAAGGCCAATCAAACTCCGTGATAGCTGGTTCTCCCCGAAATGCATTTAGGTGCAGCGTCGTGTGTTTCTTGCCGGAGGTAGAGCACTGGATAGGCGATGGGCCCTACCGGGTTACTGACCTTAGCCAAACTCCGAATGCCGGTAAGTGAGAGCGCGGCAGTGAGACTGTGGGGGATAAGCTCCATGGTCGAGAGGGAAACAGCCCAGAGCATCGACTAAGGCCCCTAAGCGTACGCTAAGTGGGAAAGGATGTGGAGTCGCAGAGACAACCAGGAGGTTGGCTTAGAAGCAGCCACCCTTGAAAGAGTGCGTAATAGCTCACTGGTCTAGTGATTCCGCGCCGACAATGTAGCGGGGCTCAAGCGTACCGCCGAAGTCGTGTCATTGCAGCAATACTCCCAACGGAGGCTGTGATGGGTAGGGGAGCGTCGTCTGCCGGGTGAAGCAGCCGTGTAAGCGAGTTGTGGACGGTTGACGAGTGAGAATGCAGGCATGAGTAGCGATACACACGTGGGAAACGTGTGCGCCGATTGACTAAGGGTTCCTGGGTCAAGCTGATCTGCCCAGGGTAAGTCGGGACCTAAGGCGAGGCCGACAGGCGTAGTCGATGGATAACCGGTTGATATTCCGGTACCCGCTGTGAAGCGTCAAACATCGAGCATCGTGATGCTAAGGCCGTGAAGCCGTTCCGGACCCTTCGGGGAATGGAAAGTGGTGGAGCCGCCGGCCCAAGCGGTTAGTAGGTGAGTGATGGGGTGACGCAGGAAGGTAGTCCATCCCGGGCGGTGGTTGTCCCGGGGTAAGGGTGTAGGACGTCAGGTAGGTAAATCCGCCTGGCAATAGTCTGAGACCTGATGCCGAGCCGATTGTGGTGAAGTGGATGATCCTATGCTGTCGAGAAAAGCCTCTAGCGAGTTTCATGGCGGCCCGTACCCTAAACCGACTCAGGTGGTCAGGTAGAGAATACCGAGGCGTTCGGGTGAACTATGGTTAAGGAACTCGGCAAAATGCCCCCGTAACTTCGGGAGAAGGGGGGCCACGTCTGGTGATGATCTTTACGGTCTGAGCTGGGTGTGGCCGCAGAGACCAGCGAGAAGCGACTGTTTACTAAAAACACAGGTCCGTGCGAAGCCGTAAGGCGATGTATACGGACTGACGCCTGCCCGGTGCTGGAACGTTAAGGGGACCGGTTAGCTCCATTTCGGTGGGGCGAAGCTGAGAACTTAAGCGCCAGTAAACGGCGGTGGTAACTATAACCATCCTAAGGTAGCGAAATTCCTTGTCGGGTAAGTTCCGACCTGCACGAATGGCGTAACGACTTCTCGACTGTCTCAACCATAGGCCCGGTGAAATTGCACTACGAGTAAAGATGCTCGTTTCGCGCAGCAGGACGGAAAGACCCCGGGACCTTTACTATAGTTTGATATTGGTGTTCGGTTCGGCTTGTGTAGGATAGCTGGGAGACTGTGAACTCTGGACGCCAGTTCAGGGGGAGTCGTCGTTGAAATACCAGTCTGGTCGTGCTGGATGTCTAACCTGGGTCCGTGATCCGGATCAGGGACAGTGTCTGATGGGTAGTTTAACTGGGGCGGTTGCCTCCTAAAGAGTAACGGAGGCGCCCAAAGGTTCCCTCAGCCTGGTTGGTAATCAGGTGTTGAGTGTAAGTGCACAAGGGAGCTTGACTGTGAGACCGACGGGTCGAGCAGGGACGAAAGTCGGGACTAGTGATCCGGCGGTGGCTTGTGGAAGCGCCGTCGCTCAACGGATAAAAGGTACCCCGGGGATAACAGGCTGATCTTCCCCAAGAGTCCATATCGACGGGATGGTTTGGCACCTCGATGTCGGCTCGTCGCATCCTGGGGCTGGAGTCGGTCCCAAGGGTTGGGCTGTTCGCCCATTAAAGCGGTACGCGAGCTGGGTTTAGAACGTCGTGAGACAGTTCGGTCCCTATCCGCTGTGCGCGTAGGAGTCTTGAGAAGGGCTGTCCCTAGTACGAGAGGACCGGGACGGACGAACCTCTGGTGTGCCAGTTGTTCTGCCAAGGGCATGGCTGGTTGGCTACGTTCGGGAGGGATAACCGCTGAAAGCATCTAAGCGGGAAGCCTGCTTCGAGATGAGGACTCCCACCCCCTTTGAGGGGTTAAGGCTCCCAGTAGACGACTGGGTTGATAGGCCAGATCTGGAAGCACCGTGAGGTGTGGAGGTGACTGGTACTAATAGGCCGAGGGCTTGTCCTCAGTTGCTCGCGTCCACTGTGTTGGTTCTGAAACCACGAACAGCCATGTAGTGCTGGTTGTTGTTTGTTTCATAGTGTTTCGGTGGTCATAGCGTTAGGGAAACGCCCGGTTACATTCCGAACCCGGAAGCTAAGCCTTTCAGCGCCGATGGTACTGCAGGGGGGACCCTGTGGGAGAGTAGGACACCGCCGAACAATTCTTGGAGCTCCGGCTCCTGGGCATACCGCCCGGGAGCCGGAGCTTTTTTGCGTTGAGGTAGGGTCAGGGGGCATTGTTGGCTCATTTCATCCAGGAGGCCCCCGGGTGGAGGTCCAGGAGACCCGCGTCCAGACTGACCGGGTCCTCACCATCCCGAACATCCTCAGCATGGCGCGCCTCGTCGGTGTGCCTCTCTTCCTGTGGCTGATCCTCAGGCCCGAGTTCGGCGGCCCCAAGAGCGACGGCTGGGCCCTGCTGGTGCTGGCCCTCAGTGGGATCAGTGACTACCTGGACGGCAAGCTCGCCCGGCGATGGAACCAGATCAGCAGCCTCGGCCGGCTGCTCGACCCCGCTGCGGACCGGCTCTACATCCTGTCCACGCTGGTCGGCCTCACCTGGCGGGAGATTCTCCCGCTCTGGCTGACCGCCGTACTCCTGGCACGTGAGCTGGTCCTGCTGGTCATGGTGGGCATCCTCCGGCGCCACGGTTATCCGCCGCCGCAGGTGAACTTCCTCGGGAAGGCCGCGACGTTCAACCTGATGTACGCGTTCCCGCTGCTCCTGCTCAGTGACGGAAGCGGATGGATCTCGTCACTCGCTGCTATTTTCGGATGGGCGTTCGCCGGATGGGGTACAACCCTCTATTGGTGGGCAGGAGTCCTCTACATGGTTCAGGTCCGCCGCTTGGTCCGCGCGGACACCATGGCCGATTGAACTCGCTGATGGAGCGGCCATAGCCGCCCCGATGGCTCGCGCTGGAAAAGTGCGGGACAATCGAAGGCGGGTGGAGTCGGTCAGACCGTCATCTCTTGGAGGAGGACGCTTCCGACATGAAGGCCGTCGTGATGGCCGGAGGCGAAGGCACACGCCTTCGTCCCATGACCTCGAGCATGCCCAAGCCGCTCCTGCCGGTGGTCAACCGGCCGATCATGGAGCACGTTCTGAGGCTGCTCAAAAGGCATGGGCTCAACGAGACCGTCGTGACCGTGCAGTTCCTGGCCTCACTGGTCAAGAACTACTTCGGTGACGGTGAAGAGCTCGGTATGGAGCTCACCTATGCCAATGAGGAGAAGCCACTCGGTACCGCCGGAAGCGTCAAGAACGCCGAAGAGGCGTTGAAGGACGATGCCTTCCTCGTCATCTCCGGTGATGCCCTGACCGACTTCGACCTCACCGAGCTGATCAATTTCCACAAGGAGAAGGGAGCGCTCGTCACGGTCTGTCTGACGCGCGTACCCAACCCCCTTGAATTCGGGATCACCATCGTCGACGAGGAAGGCAAGGTCGAGCGCTTCCTGGAGAAGCCGACCTGGGGCCAGGTCTTCTCGGACACCGTGAACACCGGTATCTACGTCATGGAGCCGGAGGTCTTCGACTACGTCGAGGCCGATGTGTCCGTCGACTGGTCCGGTGACGTCTTCCCGCAGCTCATGAAGGAAGGCAAGCCGATCTACGGCTATGTCGCCGAAGGCTACTGGGAGGACGTCGGCACCCACGAGAGCTATGTGAAGGCCCAGGCCGACGTCCTGGAGGGCAAGGTCGACGTCGACATCGACGGCTTCGAGATCTCGCCCGGCGTGTGGGTGGCCGAGGGCGCGGAGGTCCACCCGGACGCCGTGCTCCGGGGACCGCTGTACGTCGGCGACTACGCCAAGGTCGAGGCAGGCGCCGAGATCCGGGAACACACCGTCATCGGGTCCAACGTCGTCGTCAAGAGCGGGGCGTTCCTGCACAAGGCGGTCGTGCACGACAACGTGTACGTCGGACCGCACAGCAACCTGCGCGGCTGCGTCGTCGGCAAGAACACCGACATCATGCGCGCGGCGCGGATCGAGGACGGCGCGGTCATCGGAGACGAGTGCCTCGTCGGTGAAGAATCGATCGTTCAGGGCAATGTGCGGGTCTACCCGTTCAAGACCGTCGAGGCCGGCGCGTTCGTCAACAACTCGGTGATCTGGGAGTCGCGGGGCCAGGCGCACCTGTTCGGCGCCAGAGGTGTCTCCGGCATCCTGAACGTCGAGATCACCCCGGAACTGGCCGTGCGGCTCGCCGGCGCCTACGCGACCACCCTCAAGAAGGGGTCGACCGTCACCACGGCCCGCGACCACTCCCGAGGCGCGCGGGCGCTCAAGCGGGCGGTCATCTCCGCGCTGCAGGCCAGCGCCATCGACGTACGGGACCTGGAGAACGTACCGCTGCCCGTGGCGCGGCAGCAGACCGCGCGGGGAAGCGCCGGCGGCATCATGATCCGTACGACGCCCGGGGTACCGGACTCCGTCGACATCATGTTCTTCGACAGTCAGGGCGCCGACCTGTCGCAGGGCAGCCAGCGGAAGCTGGACCGGGTCTTCGCGCGGCAGGAGTACCGGCGCGCGTTCCCCGGAGAGATCGGCGACCTGCACTTCCCGTCCAGCGTGTTCGACTCGTACACCGGGTCGCTGCTGCGGAACGTCGACACGGCGGGCATCGCCGAATCGGGACTGAAGGTCGTCGTCGACGCCTCCAACGGCAGCGCCGGGCTCGTGCTGCCCAGCCTGCTGGGCAAGCTGGGCGTGGACTCGCTGACCATCAACCCCGGTCTCGACGAGTCCCGGCCGACCGAGTCGGCCGACATGCGGCGCTCCGGGCTGGTCCGGCTCGGCGAGATCGTGGCGTCCTCGCGGGCCGCGTTCGGGGTGCGGTTCGACCCCGTCGGTGAGCGGCTGTCGCTCGTCGACGAGAAGGGCCGCATCATCGAGGACGACCGGGCGCTGCTGGTGATGCTCGACCTGATCGCCGCCGAGCGGCGCAGCGGCCGGGTGGCGCTGCCGGTGACCACCACCCGGATCGCCGAGCAGGTCGCGGCGTACCACGGCACCCAGGTCGAGTGGACGACCACCTCGCCCGACGACCTCACGCGGGTCGGCGGCGAGGAAGGGACGATCTTCGGCGGCGACGGCAAGGGCGGGTTCATCGTCCCGGAGTTCAGCAGTGTCTACGACGGCACCGCGGCCTTCGTGCGGCTGATCGGGCTCGTGGCGCGGACTCAGCTCACCCTCAGCCAGATCGACGCCCGGATCCCGAGGGCGCACGTCCTCAGGCGCGATCTGGCGACCCCGTGGGCCGTCAAGGGCCTGGTGATGCGGCGGGTCGTGGAAGAGGCCGGAGACCGCTCCGTGGACACCACCGACGGCGTGCGGGTGGTGGAGGCCGACGGGCGCTGGGTCATGGTGCTGCCCGACCCGGCCGAGGCGGTCACCCACCTGTGGGCCGAGGGCCCCGACGACGCCTCCGCGCAGGCCCTGCTCGACGAGTGGTCGGCGGTCGTGGACAGCGCCGGACGGTAAAAACAGCAGTACGCGCGCGTGCCGGACAAGTGCCCCCAAGGGGGCCTGTCCGGCACGCCGGTGGGGCCGTTCGGAGGCAGGGGCGGCGGCGTGCGACGATGTGCGGCATGCCGCAGCAACCCCCCGTTCGGAGCACAGCCACGCGGCCCTCACGTCCGGACGCCTCCATGTCGTTGCTCACCAACGTCATGGACCACAGCCTCGACGACGGCTACGCCGAGGCGGCGGCCCGCAAGCGGGCCGCGGGCGGCGGCGGCCTGCCCAGGACCCTCCGGGCCAAGCTGGGCCTCGCCGCCGGGCTGGTGCTGGCCGCCCTGGTGGTGACCGTGGGCGCCGCCCAGGCCCGGGTCACGGCGCCGGCCGCCGCCAAGGAGCGCCAGGAACTGATCGACCGCATCGACCAGGAGACGGACGCCGCGGACGACCTGGAGGGCGACGTCGACGCCCTGCGCGACGACGTGGGCGCCCGCCAGCGCGAGGCGCTCCGGCACAGCGCGGACAGCGGCCGCGGCCGGCTCGTGGGGCTCCTGTCGGGAGCCGTCGCCGTACACGGTCCGGGCGTCAAGCTCGTGGTGGACGACGCCGACGCATCCGGCACGGGCAGTGACGGCGAGCCGCGCGGCACCTCCGGGTTCTCCGACACCGGACGGGTGCGCGACCGGGACATGCAGCGAGTGGTCAACGGGCTGTGGGCGGCCGGCGCCGAGGCCATCTCCATCAACGGGCAGCGGCTGACCGCGCTCTCGGCGATCAGGGCCGCCGGAGACGCCATACTGGTCGACAACCGGCCCCTGGTACCGCCGTACACGGTGCTGGCCGTGGGGGACGGGCAGGCGCTCGGCAGCCGGTTCCAGGACAGCGCAGACGGGCTGTACCTGGACGCCCTGAAAGAGAACTACGGCATCCGGACCGGTCTCTCCACGGAGGACGACCTCCGGCTGCCGGCCGCGCCGAGCGTCATCGTGCGCACCGCACAGCCGAAAACCGAGAAGGGCACATCGTGATCGCCGTACTGGGCCTCGTCGTGGGAGTCGTGGCCGGGCTGTTGGTCCGGCCGGAGGTTCCGGCGGCCGTCGAACCGTATCTGCCGATCGCCGTGGTCGCGGCGCTGGACGCCGTGTTCGGCGGGCTGCGGGCCATGCTCGACGGCATCTTCGACGACAAGGTCTTCGTGGTGTCGTTCCTGTCGAACGTGGTCGTGGCCGCGCTGATCGTCTTCCTGGGCGACAAATTGGGCGTCGGCGCCCAGCTGTCCACCGGTGTGGTGGTCGTGCTCGGCATCCGCATCTTCTCCAACGCCGCGGCGATCCGCCGGCACGTCTTCCGGGCGTGAGGCCGATGACCGAGAGCAACGAACACGCGGGAAAGCCCGGGCACCGGCTCCGCGCCGAACTGCCCCAGGAGGTGACGCCGGCACCCGCGCCGGGCGCCGGACCGAACCCGGCCGCGGGCAGGGACGCCGGGCTGACCGGGCGGCAGCGACTGGCGCAGGGACTGTGGCCGCCGCGCGTCACCCGGGCCCAACTCATCGTCGCCCTGCTGCTGTTCGGGCTCGGTTTCGGCCTGGCCGTGCAGGTGGCGTCCAACAGCGACGGGGACAGCGCGCTGCGCGGCGCCCGGCAGGAAGATCTCGTCCGCATCCTCGATGAACTCGATGACCGTACGCAACGTCTTCAAGACGAGAAGCAGGGCCTCGAAGCGCAGCGCGACGAGCTGGAGAACAGCTCCGACCAGGCCGAGGAGGCCCGCAAGCAGACGATCGAGAAGGAGCGGCAACTCGGCATCCTGGCGGGCACGGTGGCCGCGCAGGGGCCGGGCATCACCATGACCGTCACGGACCCGCACGGAACGGTGGAGTCGAAGCACCTGCTCGACGCCGTCCAGGAGCTGCGCGCGGCCGGAGCCGAGGCGATCCAGGTCAACGGCGTGCGCATCGTCGCGAGCACCTATCTGACGGACTCCGGCGACGGTGTGAGCGTCGACGGGAACAAGATCGACGCGCCCTATCGTTTCCAGGTCATCGGCAAGCCGCAGGACCTGGAACCCGCGCTCAACATCCCTGGAGGAGTGGTGCAGACTCTGGAGAAGGAACAGGCCACCGCCACCGTCGAGCGATCGAGCAAGATCGTCGTGGACGCCTTGCGAGCGGCGAAGCAGCCTGACTACGCTCGGTCGTCCTCCGAGTGAACCGGCGGCGCATGGGCGCTGTCCGGCGAGGGCATGAGGTTGCGGGGGGTCGGCGCACCGAATGGGTGGTGCGTGGTGGAAACTGTCTGGCGGAGACGGACGTTGTCAGGATGTCCGGGTCGGCCAGTACGTTCAGTCAGGGTTCGTCCTGCCCCACGGGCGGGTCTGTTTCGGTCAAGGGGAATCGCCCGTGAAGTTGTTTGCGAAGTTGTTCGGCAAGAGCGCGCGAGAGGGCAGCGAGAACGCGACCGCTCGCCACCGTGCGCAGCCCGACGCGGAGGGTCAGCGTCCGCTGTTCCGGGACCAGGTGGGTGGCCAGGGCGCGCCGTCTGTTGACCCTGCGCAGTCCGGCGGCATAGGTTTCGGGCAACCGTCGACCTCAAGTACGGGTTCAGGGTTCCAGCCCGGGCCGTACGCGTCCAACGCCCCGGCGGGGCAGCCGCCGCAGGAGGATCCGTCCATGTCGGCCCTGGTGTGTACGAGGTGCGGTAACCGCAACGCGGAGAACAGCCGCTTCTGCTCCAACTGCGGTGCGCCGCTGCGGGCCGGGGCCCACGCGGAGCGCCCCTCGGAGACGACGTCCACCATCTCGATCTCCGGCCTGGAGGCGTACGACGCCGAGGTGACCGGGCAGACGCAGATGCCGACGCTCTCCCCGGAGGCGCAGGCCGCCGTGGAGGCGCTGCCGCTGGGCTCGGCGCTGCTGGTGGTGCGGCGCGGGCCGAACTCGGGCAGCCGGTTCCTGCTGGACGGCGAGCTGACGACGGCCGGACGGCACCCGCAGAGCGACATCTTCCTGGACGACGTCACGGTCTCCCGGCGGCACGTGGAGTTCCGCCGGCAGCCCGACGGGTCGTTCACGGTCGCCGACGTGGGCAGCCTGAACGGCACGTACGTCAACCGTGAGCGCATCGACCAGGTCGCCCTGTCCAACGGCGACGAGGTGCAGATCGGCAAGTACCGGCTGGTCTTCTACGCGAGCCAGCGGGGTTACTGAGCCGACCCGGGCTCCGTCCGGGGAGATCCCCAGGGAAGGGCCATGGTGCAAACACCGAGCGGTGGTGCCGGTCCCGGCACCGCCGCCACGGACGGTCTGATGAGCATCGGCGCGGTGCTGAACGTGCTGCGCGACGAGTTCCCCGACATCACGATCTCGAAGATCCGGTTCCTGGAGTCCGAAGGGCTCGTGGAGCCGCGGCGGACCCCGGCCGGGTACCGCAAGTTCAGCGCCCGTGACGTCGAGCGGCTCGGCCATGTCCTGCGGATGCAGCGGGACCACTACCTGCCGCTCAAGGTGATCCGGGACCACCTGGACGCCATGGAGCGCGGGGAGGCGGTGCCGCTGCCGACCGTGGGGCGGCAGCGCGAGGGCGGTGAAGCCGTGCCCGAGCCGTCCGGGACGTCCGGCGCCGCCCGGATCGGGCGGGCGGAGCTGCTCGCCGCCGCCGGGATAGAGGAACGCCAGCTCGACGAGTGGGAGGCGTACGGGCTGATCGTCCCGCTGCCCGACGGGTCGTACGACGCGGAGGCGGTCACCGTGGCCACCCTCGTGGTGGAGCTGGGGCGGTCCGGGATCGAGCCACGGCACCTGAGGGTGATGAAGGCCGCCGCCGACCGGGAGGCCGGACTGGTCGACCAGGTGGTGGCGCCGCTGAAGCGGCACCGGAATCCGCAGACCAGAGCCCATGCGGAGGCCCGTACCAAGGAGCTGGCGGGGCTCGCGGTGAAGCTGCACGCGGCTCTGGTGCAGACCGCTCTCGGGGTGCGTCTGCCGTGAGGGGGGCGCCCGGATCGGCCAGCCGTACCCGGCCCGACTACCCAAACGTCCCGGGCACGGCCTAGGGTTGCTGTGTGAACGAGCTCGATGTCGTAGGTGTCCGGGTCGAGATGCCCTCCAACCAACCGATCGTGCTGCTGCGTGAAGTGGGAGGAGACCGCTACCTCCCCATCTGGATCGGTCCCGGGGAGGCGACGGCCATCGCCTTCGCCCAGCAGGGCATGGCTCCCGCACGGCCGCTGACCCACGACCTGTTCAAGGACGTGCTGGAAGCCGTCGGCCAGGAGCTCACCGAAGTGCGCATCACCGACCTGCGGGAAGGTGTCTTCTACGCGGAGCTGGTCTTCGCCAGCGGGGTCGAGGTGAGTGCGCGGCCGTCCGACGCGATAGCGCTGGCGCTGCGCACCGGCACGCCGATCTTCGGCAGTGACACGGTGCTGGACGACGCCGGCATCGCGATCCCGGACGAGCAGGAGGACGAGGTGGAGAAGTTCCGTGAGTTCCTCGACCAGATCTCGCCGGAGGACTTCGGCAGCAGCAACCAGTGAGAGCCGTCCGAAAGGGACATTCGGCTAGCCTTTCCCCGCGAGGGGGCACGGCAAACCACTCGTAGGGTGATTATCACTCGGCGTGCCGAGTGTGGCGATCGTTGACGCACCCTTGGTGACTGCCTACCTTCGAGGAGGCAGGTCAAGGACGGAGGTCGGCGTGAGAAGCAGCGGCGACAGTACGGTGGGGAGCGTCCCTGCACCCGGTCCGGGGTCGGGCGTTCCGTACTCTCCCGAGGGTTCTCGGCTCCGCCCCGCGGTGGCGCCGAGCGGCGGAGGGGCGGCGTCCATGACGTCCGAGCAGATCGGCTACCGGGGGCCCACGGCCTGCGCGGCCGCCGGTATCACCTACCGGCAGCTCGACTACTGGGCCCGTACCGGGCTGGTGGAGCCGAGCGTGCGGTCCGCCCACGGGTCGGGGACGCAGCGGTTGTACAGCTTCCGCGACGTGGTGGTGCTGAAGATCGTCAAGCGGTTCCTCGACACCGGTGTGTCGTTGCAGAACATCCGCACGACCGTCCAGCACCTCAGGGAGAGCGGCTTCCGCGATCTGGAGCGGATGACGCTGATGAGCGACGGCGCCACGGTCTACGAGTGCACGTCTCCCGACGAGGTGCACGCCCTGCTCCAGGGCGGCCAGGGGATCTTCGGGATCGCCGTCGGGGTGGTGTGGCGGGACGTGGAGAACGCCCTGTCGCAGCTGCACGGGGAGCGCGTCGACACCGGGGAGACCCTGGTCGGGCACAACCCGGCGGACGAACTGGCCCGGCGGCGCAACCGGGCGGTCTGAGACCCGCGCGTTGTCAGTGGTGTAGGGCAGCATCGGAGAGGTGAGAACCGCGCCGACGATCCTGCATCTCGACATGGACGCCTTCTACGCCTCGGTGGAGCAGGCGTCGAAGCCGAGTCTGCGCGGAAAAGCCGTGGTGGTGGGCGGTCTGGGGCCGCGCGGCGTGGTGGCCACCGCTTCCTACGAGGCCCGGGTCTTCGGCGTCCACTCGGCCATGCCCATGGCGCAGGCCCGGCGGCTCGCGCCGCACGCCGCCTACCTCGTCCCGCGCTTCCAGCTCTACCGGTCGGTGAGCGAGCAGGTGATGGGGCTGCTGCGGGCGCTGTCGCCGCTGGTGGAGCCGCTGAGCCTGGACGAGGCGTTCGTGGACCTGGAGGCCGGCGGGACGGCCTGGGACGCGGAGTCGGCGCGGCTGACCGGTACCCGGCTGCGGGCCGACATCCGGACCGTCACCGGGCTCACCGGATCGGTGGGGCTCGCCGCCTCCAAGATGCTCGCCAAGATCGCCTCCGAGGACGCCAAGCCCGACGGACTGGTGCTGATCGAGCCGGGCACCGAGCGCGCCCTGCTCGCGCCGATGCCGGTGCGCACCCTGCCGGGCGTGGGGCCGGCCACCGGCGACCATCTGCGGCGGGCGGGGATCACCACCGTCGGCGAGATCGCCGAGGCCGGCGAGGACGAGCTGGTCCGGCTGCTGGGCAAGGCGCACGGACACGCGCTGTACGCCATGGCGCTGGCCCACGACGAGCGGCCCGTGGTCGCCGAGCGGGAGGCCAAGTCGGTGTCGGTGGAGGACACCTACGACGTGGACATCCACGACCGCACCCGGGTCGGTCTGGAGGTGCGGCGGCTGGCCGAGAGGTGCGTGGGGCGGCTGCGCGGGGCCGGGCTGTCGGGGCGCACCATCGTGCTCAAGGTACGGCGGTACGACTTCTCCACCCTGACCCGCTCGGAGACGCTGCGCGGGCCCACGGACGATGTCGCGGTGGTCGCGGAGGCGGCGGCGCGGCTGCTGGACGCCGTGGACACCACCGGCGGGGTGCGGCTGCTCGGCGTGGGCGTCACCGGGCTGGCCGACTTCACGCAGGAGGACCTCTTCGCGCAGGCGGCCGAGGCGCGGGCGGCGGCGGAGGAACGGGCCGTAGCCGAAGAACGGGCGGCGGCCGGGGAACGGGGCGGGCCCGGGGAGCGGGGAGCGGCGGAGGAGCAGGCGGTGACGGGGGCCCCGCCGGACACGGCCGTCGCGGAGGCAGGCCGGACGGCTTCCGCCGAGCCGGACCTTCCGCCCCCCGAGCGCCGCTGGCCCTCGGGGCACGACGTGCGGCACAGCGTGCACGGGCACGGATGGGTGCAGGGCAGCGGCCTGGGCCGGGTCACCGTGCGGTTCGAGACGCCGTACTCGGCGCGGCCGGGGCGGGTGCGGACCTTCCGGACCGACGATCCGGAGCTCGAACCGGCGGAGCCGCTGCCACTGGTGGAGCGAAGACCCGAGGACGCCGGCCCGGTGCGGCCGGCCGGTGCCGCGGGATGACGCCGCGCCCCCGGCTCAGGTGGGCTCCTCCTGGCCCGCCAGCCGGCCGAAGTCGTGGTCGGGCGGCGGGGGCGGGGCGGCGACGTCGAGACCGTAGTGGTGGTAGAGCTGGAGTTCCTGCTCCGGGGAGAGATGGCGGCCGACGCCGAAGTCGGGGGCCTCCTTGACCAGCGCCCGGTCGAAGGGGACGCGCAGGGTGCCGTCGACCAGTTCGCTGGGCTCCAGCGGCACGAAGGCGTCCCGGCCGAAGAGACCGGTGCGTATCGCCGCCCATTCGGGGACGCCGGTGGCGTCGTCGAGGTAGACCTCGTCGACGGTGCCGATCCTCGCGCCGTTGCGGTCGAACGCCTTGCGGCCGATCAGGGTGCGCGGGTCGATGTCGGAACGCACGGGCCCTCCAGCTGGTCGCCAACCATCCGGTTCATCATCCGTAAGCACTACAAAAGAGCACATTCGGATGCGCGGCCACTCGAAAGACCGTGCGGGGGCCTCGCTGGTAGGCTGGCGACGGCTGCTGACCCCGTGCGGGAGAGTCCTCCGGTCGCACACCGGAGGCGCCGAAGGAGCAAATCCTCCCCGGAATCTCTCAGGCCCACGTACCGCACGGACGAGGTCACTCTGGAAAGCAGAGCGGGTGTCGACGGCTCCCGTTCTCACCGACGGTGAAAGCCGGGAACCCTCGGGCGGCCCGGTGAAGCTCTCAGGTCGAGATGACAGAGGGGGAGGCCGTCCGGGCACCCGCGCCGTGGTGCCCCTCGCAGGTCGCGTCAGACCAGGAGGCCTCCGCAATGACCGCCCACCGCACTCCGCTCACCGAACTCGAACGGGGCACACCCTTCGAGCAGCGCCACATCGGCCCCGACCTGGAGGCGCGGGCCAAGATGCTCGCCCAGGTCGGGTACGGCTCGCTGGACGAGCTGACGGCCGCCGCCGTACCGGACGTGATCAAGAGCGCCGACGCGCTGGACCTGCCGGACGCGCGCACGGAGGCCGAGGTGCTGGCCGAGCTGCGCTCGCTGGCCGACCGCAACCAGGTCCTCGACACCATGATCGGCCTCGGCTACTACGGCACGTTCACCCCGCCGGTGATCCTGCGCAACGTCATGGAGAACCCGGCCTGGTACACCGCGTACACGCCGTACCAGCCGGAGATCTCGCAGGGCCGCCTTGAGGCGCTGCTCAACTTCCAGACGATGGTGGCCGAGCTGACCGGGCTGCCGACCTCCGGGGCCTCACTGCTCGACGAGGGCACGGCGGCGGCCGAGGCGATGGCACTCTCCCGGCGCCTGGGCAAGAACAAGAAGGGCCTCTTCCTGGTCGACGCGGACGCGCTGCCGCAGACCATCGCCGTGATCGAGACCCGCGCCGAGCCGACCGGGGTCGAGGTCGTCGTCGCCGACCTCAGCGAGGGCATCCCGGCCGGGATCGCGGAGCGGGAGATCAACGGCGTACTGATCCAGTACCCGGGCGCCTCCGGTGCCGTACGCGACATCAAGCCGGTCATCGACCGGGCGCACGAGCTGGGCGCGCTGGTCACCGTCGCCGCCGACCTGCTCGCGCTGACGCTGCTGAAGTCTCCCGGTGAGCTGGGCGCCGACATCGCGGTGGGCACGACCCAGCGGTTCGGGGTGCCGATGGGCTTCGGCGGCCCGCACGCCGGTTACCTGGCCGTCCAGGAGAAGATGGCCCGCAGCCTGCCCGGGCGGCTCGTGGGCGTCTCCGTGGACGCCGACGGCAACCGGGCGTACCGGCTGGCCCTGCAGACCCGCGAGCAGCACATCCGCCGGGAGAAGGCCACCAGCAACATCTGCACCGCGCAGGTCCTCCTCGCCGTGATGGCCGGGATGTACGCCGTGTACCACGGGCCGGACGGGCTGCGCGGCATCGCCCGGCGCACCCACCGGTACGCCTCCGTCCTGGCCGCCGGACTCGCGGCGGGCGGCGTCGAGATCGTGCACGGCGCCTACTTCGACACGCTCACCGCGCGAGTGCCCGGCCGGGCCGCCGAGGTGGTCGGCGCCGCCCGGGAGAACGGGGTCAACCTGCGGCTCGTCGACGCCGACCACGTCTCCATGGCCTGCGACGAGACGACCACGCGCGCCCAGCTCGGCGCGGTGTGGAACGCGTTCGGGGTCGAGGGCGACATCGAGGCGCTGGACGCGTCGAGCGAGGACGCGCTGCCCGGGGAACTGCTGCGCACCGACGAGTTCCTCACCCACCCCGTCTTCCACCGGCACCGCTCCGAGACCGCCATGCTGCGCTACCTGCGCCGCCTCGCCGACCGGGACTACGCGCTGGACCGGGGCATGATCCCGCTGGGCTCCTGCACCATGAAGCTCAACGCGACCACCGAGATGGAGCCGGTGACCTGGCCCGAGTTCGGGCAGCTGCACCCCTTCGCCCCCGCCGGCCAGGCGCAGGGCTACCTCACGCTCATCCGTGAGCTGGAGGAGCGGCTCGCCGAGGTCACCGGGTACGACAAGGTCTCGCTCCAGCCCAACGCCGGGTCGCAGGGCGAGCTGGCCGGGCTGCTCGCCGTACGCGGGTACCACCGGGCCAACGGGGACGAGCAGCGGACCGTGTGCCTCATCCCGTCGTCCGCGCACGGCACCAACGCCGCCAGCGCGGTGATGGCCGGGATGAAGGTCGTCGTCGTGAAGACCGCCGAGGACGGCGAGATCGACGTGGAGGACCTGCGGGCCAAGATCGAGCAGTACCGCGACGAGCTGGCGGTGCTGATGATCACCTACCCGTCCACGCACGGCGTCTTCGAGGCGCACGTCGCCGACATCTGCGCGGCCGTGCACGACGCGGGCGGCCAGGTGTACGTGGACGGCGCCAACCTCAACGCCCTGGTGGGCCTCGCCCGGCCGGGTCACTTCGGCGGCGACGTCTCCCACCTGAACCTGCACAAGACCTTCTGCATCCCGCACGGCGGCGGCGGCCCCGGGGTCGGCCCCGTGGGCGTGCGCGAGCACCTCGCGCCGTACCTGCCCAATCACCCGCTCCAGCCCGCGGCGGGCCCGCAGACGGGCGTGGGCCCCGTCTCCGCGGCCCCCTGGGGTTCGGCGGGCATCCTGCCCATCTCGTGGGCGTACGTGCGTCTGATGGGCGGCGAGGGGCTGAAGCGGGCCACGCAGGTGGCGGTGCTGTCGGCCAACTACGTCGCCAAGCGCCTGGAGCCGCACTACCCGGTGCTGTACACCGGGCCGGGCGGGCTGGTCGCGCACGAGTGCATCATCGATCTGCGCCCGCTGACCAAGGCGACCGGCGTCAGCGTCGACGACGTCGCCAAGCGGCTGATCGACTACGGCTTCCACGCGCCGACGATGTCGTTCCCGGTGGCCGGCACGCTGATGATCGAGCCGACCGAGTCCGAGGACCTGGCCGAGCTGGACCGGTTCTGCGACGCGATGATCGCCATCCGCGCGGAGATCGAGAAGGTCGGCACGGGGGAGTGGCCGGCGGAGGACAACCCGCTGCGGAACGCGCCGCACACCGCCGCCGCGCTGGGCGGCGGGTGGGACCACGCGTACGGCCGCGAGGAGGCCGTCTTCCCGGCCGGGGTGTCGGCCACCGACAAGTACTGGCCGCCGGTTCGCCGTATCGACCAGGCATTCGGTGACCGGAACCTGGTCTGCTCGTGCCCGCCGCTGGAGGCGTACGAGGACTGAGCGACCGGAGTGACGAAGAGGGGCCTCGCCGCCGGCGGGGCCCCTCTTCGCTGTCCCGGTGCCGGTCAGGGGGCGCCAGGGTGACTCGGTGGTTCTGACGAGGCCGAGCTGTGGGGATGGAACGTTCGCCGGTTGATCCGAATGTTTCGTCGGACCCGCGGTTTCGGGGCTCGGGTCGGACCGTCCCTGCGTCCCCCGGGGTTCGGCGGTCGAGGATTCATCGTGCACGGGGGGTTGCCACCCTTTGCGCGCTGTCTCTAGGGTGCGGCATCAACGCAGCTTTCTGGATTTCTTCCGAAACTTTCGTACCCTTACGCACCCAAGGAGCGCACCATGGGCGACCCGGCACTGTCCCGCCGCGGCTTCCTGGCGGCCTCGGCCGCGGCCGGTCTGGGCATGACGGCACTGAGCGGCTGCGGCGGTGACTCGGACGAGGGGTCGTCCGGGATCACCACGGTCGAGTGGTGGAACATCTCGACGACCCAGCCGACGAAGGACGTCTGGGCGGCTCTGGCCAAGAAGTTCGAGGCCCAGAACCCCAAGGTCAAGATAAAGATCGTCCAGTTGGAGAACGACGCCTACAAGTCGAAGATGACGGCGCTGATCGCCTCCGGGAAGCTCCCGGACATCTTCCACACCTGGGGCGGCGGCGTCCTCCGGCAGCAGGTCGACGCCGGTCTCGTCGAGGACCTCACCGACCGCACCAAGGAGTGGGCGGACGGCCTGCTGCCGGTCGCCAAGGAGCCCTACCTGCTGGACGGCAGGCTCTACGGCATCCCGTTCGACAGCGGCATGGTCGGCTTCTGGTACAACAAGGCGCTGTTCGAGCGGGCCGGTGTCAGCACGCCCCCCACCACCTGGAACGGGTTCCTCGACACCGTCGAGGCGCTGAAGGCGAAGAACATCACGCCCATCGCCCTGGCCGGCAAGGAGAAGTGGCCCGGCATGTACTACTGGGCCTACCTCGCCATGCGCGTCGGCGGGGCCGAGGCCGTGCAGAAGGCCGCCGAGGACAAGGACTTCACCGGGCCGGCGTTCGTGCGGGCGGGGCAGCTCCTGAAGGAACTCGCCGGCCTCCAGCCGTTCCAGAAGGGCTTCCTCGGGGCGGCGTACTCCGACCCCAACGGCCAGGCCGCCGCCGTCGGCAACGGCAAGGCGGCGATGGAGCTGATGGGGCAGTGGGCCCCCGTGGTGGAGGCCGACGCGGGCAAGGGGCTCGGCGACGACCTGGGGTTCTTCCCGTTCCCGGCGGTCGAGGGCGGCAAGGGCTCCCTCACCGAGGTGTTCGGCGGGGCCAACGGGCACGCCCTGCGCCGGGACGCCCCGCAGGCCGCCGTCGACTTCCTGAGGTTCTTCGCCTCCGAGGCCACCGACCGGGAGCTGGTCACCAAGACCGGCGTGCTGCCCGTCGTCACGGCCGCCGAGAGCGCCCTGACCGACCCGAACCTGACCGCCGTGCAGAAGCAGCTGAAGGCCGCCACCGGCTTCCAGCTCTATCTCGACCAGGCCTACGCGCCCGCCGTCGGCCAGGAGGTCAACGACAGCGTCGCCGCGCTCGTCGCCGGCTCCAAGTCGCCCGAGCAGGTCGCCGAGTCGATCACCAAGACCGCGAAGGAAGAGCAGTAGCCGCCGATGACCTCCACGTTCCTGCCGGACCGGCGGACCGGCCCCGGTACCGCCCCACCGCCCCCGCCGGCCGGGGCGGCCCGGGCGCGGACCCGGCGCCGCGTCACCCACTGGCTCACCGCGGTCGGCTTCCAGCTGCCCGCGCTGGTGCTGTTCCTCGTCCTCGTCGTGCTGCCGATCCTGTTCGCCCTGTACGCCGCGTTCTTCCGGTGGGGCGGCTTCGGCATGCCCTCGGACTACGTCGGCACCGAGAACTTCACCCGGCTCTTCGACGACCCGGTCTTCCTCGGCGACCTGTGGCGCTGTCTGCTCCTGGTGGTCCTCTCCCTGGCGCTGCAACTGCCCTTCGCGCTCGCCATGGCGGTGCTGCTGAACCAGCGGATGCGGGGCCGCGCGGTGTACCGGATGCTGTTCTTCGCGCCGTACGTGCTCTCCGAGGCCATCACCGGGGTGCTGTTCGGCATGATCTTCGCGCCGGGCGACGGGCTCGCCGACCGGGTGCTGGGCGGGGTCGGCCTGGACGGGCTGGGCGGGGAGTGGTTCGCCGATCCGTCGATGGTGATGGCGACCCTCTTCCTCGTCATGACGTGGAAGTACTTCGGCTTCCACATGATGCTCTACCTGGCCGGCCTCCAGTCCATCCCGAGAGAGCTGACCGAGGCGGCGCTCATCGACGGCGCGGGGCCGTGGCAGCGCTTCCGCAACGTGACCCTGCCGCTGCTCGCGCCCACCCTGCGGATCAGCGTCTTCCTGTCCGTCATCGGCGCCATCCAGCTGTTCGACCTGGTGTGGGTGGTCACCCAGGGCGGGCCCGACCACCACTCCGAGACGATGGCCGTGACCATGTTCCAGTTCGGGTTCAAGCGGTACCAGGTCGGCTATGCCAGCGCGATCAGCGTCGTCATGTTCGGCATCAGCCTCGTCTTCGCCCTCGCCTACCAGCGGTTCGTGCTGCGCCGCGACCTCCAGGGGGCCACCACGACCATGAGGGGGGACGGCAAGTGACGGCCAAGTCCCGTGGCAGGTTCCGTACGCTGCCGCTGCACGTCGTGCTGATCGTGGTCGGGGCGGTGATGGCCGCGCCGCTGCTGTACGCGGTGCTGTCCGGGTTCAAGTCCACCGACCAGCTCTCCGACAACCCGGTGGGGCTGCCGGGCCCCTGGGAGGTCTCCAACTACACCGGCATCCTCGGCTCGGGCTCGTTCTGGCGGCTGGTCGGCAACAGCACGCTGATCGCGGTGGCGACCACGGTGCTGGTGGTCGCGGTGTCGGCGCTGGCCGCGTTCTCGTTCGCACGGTTCGCGTTCCGGGGGCGGGAGGCGCTGTTCACGCTGTTCACGATGGGGCTGATGTTCCCCTTCGCGGTGGCGGCGCTGCCGCTGTTCCTGCTGCTGCGCTCGATGGGCCTGCTGGACAACCCGCTCGGTGTGATCCTGCCGCAGGCCGCCTTCGGGCTGCCGATGACCATCATCATCCTGCGCGGCTTCTTCCGGGAGATCCCCGGGGAGCTGGAGGAGGCGGCGACGCTGGACGGCTGCGGGCCGTTCGGCTTCTTCTGGCGGGTTCTGCTGCCGATGGCCCGGCCGGCGCTCGGCACGGTGTCGGTGCTGGCCGTCGTCACCAGCTGGAACAACTTCTTCCTGCCGCTGCTGGTCTTCACCGACTCCACCTGGTGGACCATCCCGATCGGGGTGCAGCAGTTCCAGGGCCAGTACTCCGCCGACACGGCCCGGGTCTTCGCCTACCTGGTGCTGGCGATGGTGCCGGCCCTGGCGTTCTACTCCGTCGCCGAGCGGCAGCTCGTCGGCGGGCTCACCGCCGGGGCCACCAAGGGGTAGGCGTCCCGGCGGCGGTACGGGCCGGTCAGGCGGCCGTCACCACCTGACCGGCGCCCAGCGGGCGGTGCGGGCCGATGACCCGGCCGTCCGGCAGGAGCTCACCGGTGTCCTCGAAGAGCAGGACGCCGTTGCACAGCAGACTCCAGCCCTGTTCGGGGTGGTGCGCCACGAGGCGGGCGGATTCCCGGTCGGCGGAGTCGGCGGTCGGGCAGGGTGGCTGGTGCTGGCACATGGCAGGGGTCTCTCGCTCCGGCGTGGTGTGTGGGTGTGCTGTCGTGGTCGTCCCGCGGCGTGGAACGTGGTGCATGGCCCGCCCCCCGTCGTCTTGGTCGGTCCTGACCCAGTGTTGCCCCACGGGCGGCGTTCCGCAGGTATTTCGCGGCACCGCCTCTCACAGGTTCAGGACGCGTCACCCGCCCGGACGGTTCAGCCCAACTCCGTTGTCCCCCGGGCTGGTTCGCGCCGGCCCGAAGGGGCTGGTCCGGTCGGGTGACATCGTCGTACGACCCCTTACGAGCGACCGTGCGCTCTTGTGAGCGAAGGGGGCCGGGTGTGGGTGACCCCGCTGTCCCGGGGCGGGACGGCGGGGCCGGGTCGGGACCGGTTCGGTGCGGGATCAGGCCGTGGTGTGCAGGAGGGGGGCCGGGGTGGAGCGGAGGGTCAGGACCGGCAGCAGGTCCGCGACCCGGTGCGGCCGGTGGGCGGCGATGCCGGGCGGCGCCGGGGCCAGCGGCACCAGCAGATCGGTGGCCTGCGGGCGGCCGGCGGCGGCGTCCGCGGTGAGGTCGCCGTGCAGCCACAGGGTGAGCATGTACAGGCCGGGCACGGACAGCAGCCGCGGCTGGAAGGGCTGCGTCATCGTCTCCGCCTGGCGCAGCGCGCTCTCGGTCGCGGTGACGTAGGGCCCCTCGAAGAAGCGGGAGAAGGCCCAGCCGTCCGCGGTCGGCATGGTGTCGGCCGCGGCCACCGCGCGCTCCCCGCTGCGGATCAGGAAGCGCCACCCGGCGAGCCGGACGGACGGCACCCCGTCGGCGGCGACATGGTCCAGGACGTGCACGGGCAGTGGCAGTTCGGGGGTGACCGGGCCCCGGGCCCGGAGCAGGGACGGGGTGCGGGCCTCGCGGACCGCGGTCGGCGAGGACAGGGCGGTGAGGACGGTGCGCAGGGCGGGTGCGGGAGCCGGGGGGACATGCAGCGGCATGGTGGGTCGCCTCTCAATCGAAGCACGGTGGCGCGAGGGCGGGGCAGGGCGCGTGGGGCCGGGCGGACGACGCTGTCAGCTCGCAGGGGCAGAGAGGCGAGGCCGGGTCCGAGGGCCGGGAAGCGGGGGTGAGGGCTGCCGTACGTCGCCTCGGCGGTATCACTCGACCGTAGGCGCCAGCTCTCTGCCGTGTCCGCGAAGTTTATACGACGCGTGTTCGGACTGTGTTTCGGCTACATGTTTCCGGCGGTACGGGCAAGGGCGCATTCGGTCGGAGATATGCGGAGGATATCCTGATTTCCCGCCCGGTAAACGTCCGTGACCTCGGTGGATAGCCCCGAAGCGGACGGCCCATTGTCGTCGGGCTTTTCCACGAGTTCCGCCGGGCAGTTCCGGGGGCCGGAGCCCCCTCGTGCCATGCCCGGTGAATGTGCCTCCGGTCACATCGCGCCAGCGTAGCGGCTCGCGACGCCGGGTGGGGACGTTATCGATCGCTTGGGCGGGGCATCATCCATCCTGACCGGCACCCGCCGGTGGCCGGACCCCGGCCCGTTGAAATCTAGGAGGACCCTTCCATGGGGGAGAAGGTCGCGGCAGGACAGGCGGACCTGTCCGATCGCCAGCACTACCGCGACAAGCTCGGCCGCTGCCTGGCGGGCCTGGAGCGACTCCTGGCGGAGAAGCGGTTCGACCGCCCGAAGAACCTGATGGGACTGGAGATCGAGCTGAATCTCGTCGGGGCGGACGGGATGCCGAAAATGCTGAACGGCCAGGTGCTCGAACGTATCGCGAGCCGTGACTTCCAAACAGAACTCGCCATGTTCAATCTGGAAGTCAACATCGCTCCACACCGGCTGGAGGGCCGGGTATTCGACCGGCTCGCGGAGGAAATCAGCACCTCGCTGGCATATGCCGACCGAAAATCCGGGGAACTGGACGCGGGAATCGCGATGATCGGCATTCTGCCGACCCTCGACCGGGACGACCTGGTCTCCTCGAACCTCTCCGACGTGGACCGCTACGCCCTGCTCAACGAACAGATCGTGGCCGCCCGGGGCGAGGACTTCCACCTGGAGATCGACGGCGTCGAACGGCTCAGCTGCACCTCGAAGTCCATCGCCCCCGAGGCGGCCTGCACCTCGGTGCAACTGCACCTCCAGGTCACCCCCGAGCGCTTCGCCGGAGTGTGGAACGCGGCGCAGGCGGTCACCGCCGCGCAGATAGCCGTCGGGGCCAACGCGCCGTTCCTGTTCGGCCGCGAGCTGTGGCGGGAGTCCCGGCCGCCGCTGTTCCAGCAGTCCACCGACACCCGCCCGCCCGAGCTCCAGGCCCAGGGGGTGCGCCCGCGCACCTGGTTCGGGGAGCGCTGGGTGGACTCGGCGTACGACCTGTTCGAGGAGAACCTGCGGTACTACCCGGCGCTGCTGCCGATCTGCGACGACGAGGACCCCCTCGACGTCCTGGACGCGGGCGGCGTGCCCTCCCTCGCCGAGCTGGTCCTGCACAACGGCACCGTCTACCGCTGGAACCGCCCCGTCTACGGCATCGCCGACGGCGTCCCCCACCTGAGGGTGGAGAACCGCGTCCTGCCCGCGGGGCCCACCGTCACCGACGTCATCGCCAACGCTGCGTTCTACTACGGTGTCGTGCGCGCCCTCGCCGACGAGCCGCGCCCGGTGTGGACGCGGCTGCCGTTCGAGGCCGCCGCCGCCAACTTCGACGCCGCGTGCCGGTACGGGATCGACGCCCGGTTCACCTGGCCCCGGCGCGGCCGGCTCGGCGGCACCACCGAGGTCGACGCCGCCGCGCTGGTCCTGGACGAGCTGCTGCCACTGGCCGGGGCCGGGCTGGACGCGTGGGGCATCGAGCCCGCCGACCGGGACTTCTACCTGGGCGTGATCGAGGAGCGGTGCCGGCGCCGGGTGAACGGCGCGTCCTGGCAGGCGGCCACGTTCCACCGGGCCCTGGAGGCGGGGATGACTCGGGAGGCGGCGCTGGCGGCGACGACCCGGCGGTACGTCGAGCTGATGCACAAGGGCGACCCGGTCCACCTCTGGCCGGTCGGCCGGCCGTAGGCGCCGAGGCTTGGCGTTCGGGCCGGGTCGCACGGGTCCGGTCGACGGGGGACCGGTGTCGCCTGGCCGGTGCCGGTGCCGGTGCCGGTGGTTGGGATCGGTGTGTGCGGTCGGCCGGCTGTCGGCGCCGGGCTCCGGTGTCCGGGCCGGGGTGCGGGGCCCGGACGGTGCTCCGGTGAGCGAGGGGCCGGTGGGCGCGGCCGGCCGGGCGCCGGTGGTTTCGCGCGGCGGCCGGCCCGGCACCCCGCCGATCCCCGTCTCATACTGATCGGGCAAGCTGTGACGTCCGGTCGGGGCAGGTGTGCATGGCGGAGGCGGGCCAGGTGGTCGAGTCCATCCCTCAGGAGCGGCTCACGCGACGGGGTCTGCGGGACGAGACGCTGCTCGTCCTGGCCCTCTCGCTGGGCGCGAGCGGCGTCTCCGCGCTGATCAGCTTCATCGGGTCGGTCACCCGGCCGGGCGGTCTGAAGGACCAGGCGGCCACCCTCAACGCCTCGGCCGCGCCCGGCCGGCCCTGGCTCGACCTGGCCTGGCAGCTGTTCGGCATCGCCACCGCGCTGGTGCCGGTCGCCCTCGTCGCCCACCTGCTGCTGCGGGAGGGACGCAGCCTGCGCGTCCTGGGCTTCGACCGCGCCCAGCCGGGCCGGGACCTGCTGCGCGGCGCGGTGATCGCGGCCGTCATCGGCAGCAGCGGCATCGCCTTCTACCTGGCCGCCCGGGGCCTCGGCTTCAACCTCACGGTGGTGCCCGAGGCACTGCCCGACGTGTGGTGGAAGTACCCGGTGCTGATCCTCTCCGCCCTCCAGAACTCCGTCCTGGAGGAGGTCATCGTCGTCGGGTATCTGCTGCGCAGGCTGGACCAGTTGGGCTGGACACCGCGGTCGTCGCTGGTGGCCGCCTCGGTGCTGCGCGGCTCGTACCACCTCTACCAGGGCGTCGGCGGCTTCATCGGCAACATGGTGATGGGCGTGGTGTTCGTCCTGCTGTACCGGCGCTGGGGCCGGGTGGGCCCGCTCGTGGTGGCGCACTCGCTGCTCGACATCGGGGCCTTCGTCGGGTACGCGCTGCTGGCCGGGAAGGTGAGCTGGCTGCCCACGGCGTGAGCCGCCCGTCGCTGAGCGGGCCTGGAGGGTCACCAGGTGAGCAGGTCCCCTTCGATGACGGTCACCGCGTGCCCGGTCAGCAGGGTGCGGTCGCCGCGCGCCTCGACACGGACCAGGCCGGAGCGGGGCGACGCCTGCAGACCGGTGAGGGTGGCCCGGCCCAGGCGCTCGGACCAGTACGGGGCGAGCGCGGTGTGGGCGCTGCCGGTGACCGGGTCCTCGTCGATGCCGACGTTCGGGAAGAAGCAGCGGGAGACGAAGTCGTAGCCGCGTGCGGGGTCCTCGGCGCGGGCGGTGGCGATGACACCCCGCGTGGAGTGGGCCGCCAGCGCCTTGTGGTCCGGGGCCAGCGCGCGGACGGTCTTCTCGTCGGCCACCTCGACCAGCAGGTCACCGACGTCGGGGCCGGTGTCGAGGACCGCGCGGGGCTCGGTGCCGAGGGCCTCGGCCAGTCCGGCGGGCGCCTCGGCCGGGGTCAGCGGCGCGGTCGGGAAGTCCAGGGTGATCGAACCGTCCGCCGCGTCGGGGGTGGCGACCAGGACGCCGCCGCGGGTGGCGAACCGGACCGGGCCCTCGTGGGCGCCGGTGGTGTGCAGCACATGGGCGGTGGCGAGGGTGGCGTGGCCGCACAGGGCGACCTCGGTGACCGGGGTGAACCAGCGCAGCGCCCAGTCGGCGTCGCCGCCCTCGGGCAGACGGTGGGCGAAGGCCGTCTCGGCGTGGTTGACCTCCAGGGCGACCCGCTGGAGCAGGCCGTCGTCCGGGAAGGCGTCGAGGAGCAGGACTCCCGCGGGGTTGCCGGCGAAGGGCCGGTCGGTGAAGGCGTCGACGATTCGGATGCGCATGCGTCGACGGTAGGGGCCCGGGGGAGCGGCGGGCCAAGGCCAATGCGGAGGGAGTGGACCGGTTTCCGGGAGCGCCCGCCGGGCGGTGTGCTTGACCTTGACACGGTGACAAGGTCTTCACTGCGGGCCAGGAGGTGGTCCCGATGACCCTGCCCGACGGTGTACGGCGACGGCTGGCGGACGATGACGCGTCGGTCCGGCTGCGGGCCGCGCTGGCGGCCGGTTCGGCACCGGACCGGCGGTTCGTCGACGCGCTCGTCGAACGGTGCGCGGTCGAACCCGAGTTCTTCGTACGCGACATGCTCACCTGGGCGCTGACCCGGCACCCGCAGGCGGTGACGGTCCCGCGACTCGTCGCCGAACTCCGCTCGGAACGTGCGCAGGCACGGAGCCAGGCACTGCACACGCTGTCCAAGACGGGGGACCGGCGGGCGTGGCCGGTGATCACCCGGGCGCTGCTGACCGACGCCGACGACGAGGTGGCGCGCAGCGCCTGGCGGGCGGCGGTAGTGCTCGTACCGGAAGGAGAGGAGGCCGGGCTCGCCGAGGTGCTGGCGTCCCAGCTCGGGCGCGGTGGGCGGGAGACGCGGCTGAGCCTCAGCCGGGCGCTGCTCGCCCTGGGCGAGGTGATCCTGCCGCTGCTGGCCGCCGCGGCGGCCGGTGCCGACCCGCGGGCGCGCCGGCACGCGCTCGCGACGGAACGGCTGTGGCACGACCCGGATGCCGGGTTCGAGTGCGCGATCGAGGAGGCGAAGCGCATCGTGGCTCTCGGCACGGACGGCCGGAAGGAGTGACGGACGGTGTTGATCGGTGAGGTGGCGCGACGGTCGGGGGTCAGCGCCCGGATGCTGCGGCACTACGAGGCGCTGGGCCTGGTGCGGCCGACCGGCCGGTCCGGCGCCGGGTACCGGGAGTACGCGCCCGAGGACATCCGGCGGATCTTCCATGTCGAGAGCCTGCGCTCGCTGGGCCTGTCGCTGCGCGACGTGGGACGCGCGCTGGACGACCCCGGCTTCCGGCCCGCGGAACTCGTCGACGACCTCGCCCGGCGGACCCGGGAGCGCATCGCCCGCGAGACGGAACTGCTGACCCGGCTGCGCCGGATCGCCGCCGCGGAGCCCGCCGGCTGGGAGGACGTCCTCCGGACCGTCGCGCTCCTGAGGGCGCTGGGGTCGGGCAGCGCCGGGACCCGCCAGCGCGCGGCCCTGTCCGTCGCGGCGGAAGGGCCCGGAGTGGCGGAGGCCCTGGTCGCGGCGGTGCTGCGGGAGACGGACCCGAACGTGGCCGGGGCGCTGCGCTGGGCGCTGGCGCACGGCGGCGGCGAGGGGGCGCCGGCCCTGCTCGCGGAGGGACTCGGCGCGCCCGGGGCGGCGGTACGCGAACGTGCCGTGCGGGCCCTCGTGGAACTGCCCGGCGACGAGGCGACCGCACTGCTGCGGGACGCCCTCGCCCATCCCGACGCGGCGGTCCGCGGGTACGCCGCGCCGGCGCTGGCGGCACGGCACGTCGCCGACGCGGTCCCGGTCCTCGTCGAGATGGTCGTGGCGGGCACGAACGACGTGGACGCGGCCGACGCGCTGGGCGCGCTGGCGAGCGACCCCGCGCTGACCGAGCGGATCGCCACGGGGCTCACCGACCGCCTGGCCGACGGCACGGCCGGCCCGGCGGTACGCCGCCGCCTGACCCAGGCGCTCGCGGACGTCCCCGGCCCCACGGCGACCCGCGCGCTCACGGAACTGGCGAACGACGGGGACCGGGGAGTGGCCCTGACGGCCGGGCATCTGCTGCGGAGGCGGGGGGAGGGGTGACCGGCGGTCCCCGCGGGACCATCCGGCGTGGAGGCGGGGCGGGCTTCGGAGTCGGGGGCTTCGGCTGACCCGGGGTGGGCCCGCCCGTGGTCGTGGGCCTTCCGCAGGCGGCCTCGGCCCGCTGCCCGGCCCTGGACGCCTCCACCTCCTCACCGACACCGGGGCACCGGTCGCGGTGGGTGTGGACGGCCGCGGAGGCGGGGTGGAGCGGGTCCGGGTGGTCGGGCCGTCCCGGACCCGGGACAGGTGGTCGCGCGCGTTCCCCTGACGGAGGATGTCGGGAAAGCGCCACCGGTCACGTCCCACGGGTGCCGGCGCCCGTCGGGCGGCACGAGGGAGAAGGAGGAGCCGGTATGGCGATTCAGCGGATGGACAACGTCGGCATCGTGGTCGGGGACCTGGATGCCGCCGTCGCGTTCTTCATGGACCTCGGTATGGAGCTGGAGGGCCGGACGGAGGTCAAGGGGCCCGTCGCCGACCAGTGCACCGGACTCGACGGTGTCCACTGCGACATCGCGATGCTCCGGACGCCGGACGGTCGCAGCCGGCTGGAGCTGGCCAGCTACCGGAGTCCCGCGGCGGTCGCGGCCGGCCCGCGCGACCAGCCGCACAACGTCCTGGGCACGCACCGCGTCATGTTCGCGGTCGACGACATCGAGGACACCGTCGCCCGTCTGCGGACGCGCGGCGCCGAACTGGTCGGCGAGCTGGCGCGGTACGAGGACAGCTACCGGCTCTGCTACGTCCGCGGCCCCGAGGGCGTCATCGTCGGGCTGGCCCAGCAGCTCGGCTGAGGGCCGGCGGGGCGGCCACGCACTCGTCCGTCCTCCGGCCCGTTCCCGTCCCCGGTGAGGACACGGGTTGCCGTAAGAACACTTCCGATATATCGTTGACGCATCACGACAGATCAACGATGGAATGGAGTGGTTGCGATGCGTACCCACGGACATGAGCGCGGACAGGGCGGCCGGGGACACGGTGGACCCTTCGGGCGCGGGGGAGACGGTTTCGAGGGGCGCCGGGCCTTCGGGCCTTTCGGCCCCGGTGGAGCCGGTGGGCCCGGACCCTTCGGGCCGGGGTTCGGGGGCGGGCCCTGGGGCGGCCGGGGGCGGGGCGGGCCGCGGGGCAGGGCGCGGCGCGGTGATGTGCGCGCGTCGATCCTGGCCCTGCTCAAGGACCGGCCGATGCACGGCTACGAGATGATCCAGGAGATCGCCGAGCGCAGCGGCGGAGCGTGGAAGCCCAGCCCCGGTTCGGTGTACCCCACCCTCCAGTTGCTGGAGGACGAGGGGTTGATCGTCAGCGAGAGCGAGGGCGGCAAGAAGCTGTTCGCCCTCACCGGGTCCGGGCGCGCCGCCGCCGAGGAGGGCCCCGAGGCGCCCTGGGAAGAGGCGTCGCGCGGGGTCGACTGGGAGGCGCTGAACGACGTCCGGCAGGCCGGCTTCGGCCTGATGGAGGCGTTCGGCCAGGTCTGGAAGACCGGCACCAAGGAACAGCGGGAGAAGGCGCTCGACGTCATCAACGAGTCCCGCAAGAAGCTGTACCGCATCCTCGCCGACGAGGACTGAGGAGCGGGGGGCGGGGGAGCCTGATCTCCTCCGTGAGGAGGAGATTACGGACGGAAGGGTCCACTCCGCGTGGGATGCCGAAATGCTCCCCCACGGGGATGTCACGGTCCCCTCCGGACTGATGGGGTGGGATTGTGCAACCCTGTATCCCCCGGCGGTCGGCCGGTGAGCAAGACGCCCGGCGACCGGACCACGCCGACGACGACCGGCTCGGTCCCGGACTTGTACCGGTGGTCTCCGGCGCGCGCCGCAGGGCCCTGCGGGACGGTGACCGGCAGATCGACACCGCCCACCTGCTCCACTCCCTCCTGGAGCACGACCCCGAGGCGTGCGCCGTGCTCGGCGACGGACCCCGGATGGCCCGGCTGCTCGGCTACCTGGTGCAGCGCAGCATCGGCTACGGCCTGCGCTGGCAGGGCGCCGTCGAGGACTCCGGCGCCGTACCGGCCGTCGGCGGCGCGGCCGGCTTCTCCCCGTCGGCCGCCGCCGCGATCGAGTACGCCCGTGACCGCGCCGCCCGCCGCGGTGCCACCGGCGCCTGCGGCGTCGACCTCCTCGCGGCCCTCGTCGCCGACCCGGGCGTCCGGGCCGTCGAGGTGCTCGCCCGGGCCGGCGTCGACCGCGGCACGGTCCTCGCCCGCGCCGACGCCCACACCGGCTGAGGAGACAGGTGCCAACGGGGTGACGGTCATGTCGTCCCCTGTCATCATGTGCCGGTGCATACGACTGACAGCGTTCGCGGCGGTCCCGGCAAGGGCGTCGCACTGGGCATCGCGCTCCTCTCCGCGGTCGCCTTCGGCGGTTCCGGGGTCGCGGCCAAGCCGCTGATCGAGGCCGGCCTCGATCCGCTCCACGTGGTGTGGCTGCGGGTGGCCGGTGCCGCCCTGGTCCTGCTCCCGCTCGCCGTGCGCCACCGGGCGCTGCCCCGCCGGCGTCCCGCGCTGCTCGCGGGGTTCGGGCTGCTGGCCGTGGCCGGCGTACAGGCCTGCTACTTCGCCGCGCTCTCCCGTATCCCGGTCGGCGTGGCCCTGCTCGTCGAGTACCTGGCGCCCGCGCTGGTGCTGGGCTGGGTGCGGTTCGTGCAGCGCCGGCCGGTGACCCGGGCCGCCGCGCTCGGCGTGGTCCTCGCGGTCGGCGGCCTCGCCTGCGTCGTGGAGGTCTGGGCGGGCCTGCGCTTCGACGCCCTCGGCCTGCTGCTGGCGCTGGGCGCCGCCTGCTGCCAGGTCGGCTACTTCGTCCTGTCCGACCAGGGCAGCGACGCCGGCGACGACACCCCCGACCCGCTCGGGGTGATCGCGTTCGGCCTGCTCGTCGGCGCCGCCGTGCTGACCGTCGTGGCACGGCCCTGGGGCATGGACTGGCCGGTGCTCGCGCGCTCCGTGCCGGTCGACGGCACCCCGGTCCCCGCCGCCCTGCTGCTGGCCTGGATCGTGCTGATCGCCACGGTGCTGGCCTACCTCACCGGCATCGTCGCCGTGCGCCGTCTGTCACCGCAGGTCGCCGGCGTGGTGGCGTGTCTGGAGGCGGTCATCGCGACCGTGCTGGCCTGGGTGCTGCTCGGCGAGCACCTCTCCGCCCCGCAGGTCGTCGGCGGCGCGGTCGTGCTGGCGGGCGCCCTGATCGCCCAGGTCTCGGCCCCGGCCACGGCACCGGCCGGCGCGGAACCGGTCGCGGCCGGCGGACCGGGGCGGGGTGACCCGGAAAGGGAGTTGTCCCGCCGGGGACCGGCCGCCTAGGGTGCCGGTCATGCACGCGGACGCCCTCGTTCTCCCGCCGCCGGCCGTCTGAGGCGGGCGGCCCACTCGTGAGCGGCCCGGCGCGATGGCGCCGGGCGGTCCGGTGCTGCCCGCGGACGAGGTCCGTGGGGCTCCCCCGATCCGGGGCAGGCCCCTGCCGACTTCCGCGCCGATCGTCCGATCGCGCGACCGCGGAGAGAACTCATGTCGCATGCGAAGACCGGCCTGCCCGTCGGGCGTGGCCTCCTGTTCCTGATCGTCGCCGGTGTCGCCTGGGGCACCGCCGGCGCCGCCGCCTCGCTGGTCTACCGGACCAGTGACCTCGGTCCCGTCGCCCTGTCCTTCTGGCGCTGCGCGGCCGGCCTGGTGCTGCTGCTCGCCGCCCGGCTGCCGCGCCGCCGGGCACGGGCCGCCGTCGCCGAACCGCTCGGCCGCCGGGTGCTGCGGACGACCGCGACGGGTGTCGGCCTGGCGGTGTTCCAGACCGCCTACTTCGCGGCCGTACGGTCCACCGGACTGGCCGTGGCGACCGTCGTCACCCTCGGCGCCGGCCCGGTGCTGATCGCGCTCGGCGCCCGCCCGGCGCTCGGCGAACGCCTGGGCCGGGGCGGGACCGCCGCCGTCGCCGGGGCGCTGGCCGGGCTCGGCGTGCTGGTGCTCGGCGGGGGCGGGGCGACCGTACGGCCGTGGGGTGTCGCGCTGGCGCTGCTGTCCGCGGCCGGGTACTCGGCGATGACGCTGCTGACCCGCTGGTGGGGACGGTACGGCGGGGCCGACGCGGCGTCGACGTCGACCGGCGCGTTCGCCGTGACCAGCCTCTGCCTGCTGCCGTTCGCCCTGGCCGAGGGGCTGGTGCCGCACACCGCGGAACCGGTCCGGCTGCTCTGGCTGCTGGCCTATGTCGCGGCCGTGCCCACCGCCCTCGCCTACGGCCTCTACTTCGCGGGCGCGGCCGTGGTCCGGTCCGCCACGGTGTCCGTGATCATGCTCCTGGAACCCGTCGCCGCGGCCGTCCTGGCCGTCACCCTGCTCGGCGAGCGCATCGCGCCGGCCACCCTGGCGGGCACGCTGCTGCTGCTCGGCTCGGTCACCGGCCTCGCGACGGCCGAGGCACGCCGGGCACGTCGAGCGCGGGTGCGCCCGGACGGGCCGGTGCTCGCCCAGGGCCCGTCGTTCGGATCAGGTCGCGGGGAATCGGCTGCGTCTTCCTCGCGCCGGTGAGCGCACCAGGCCCCGCGTCCGCGGCGTGATCCGAACGACAGGCCCTGGCCGGTCCGGGCCAGGGGGCTTCCCGTCGTGGAGGCCCCCGGTACGGCTCACCGGGCCGTGAGGTAGTCCGGTACCGCGGTGCCGGGGGCCAGGCCGGGGTCGGCGACCGGGGTGTCGTACCCCTTGCGCAGGGGGAGGAGTCCGGCCCAGTGGGGGAGGGCGAGGTCCTCGGGTTCGTCGTTGACGCCGCCGGTGCGGGCCTTGGCGGAGACCTCGCGCAGGTCGAGGCGGAGCACGGCGGTGGCCGCCAGCTCCTTCTTGTCCGCGGGGCGCGAGTCACCGGAGCGGCCCGCCACCACGTGGTCGACCAGGGCGTCGAGGGCGGCGCGCTTCTCCGCCTCGTCCGTGACGTCGTACGCGGTGCCGTGCACCACCACCGACCGGTAGTTGACGGAGTGGTGGAACGCCGACCGGGCCAGGACCAGGGCGTCCACGTGCGTGACCGTCAGGCAGACCGGCAGCCCCGGGTCCGGCTGCCCCGCCATGCGCAGCGGGCGCGAACCCGTCGAGCCGTGCACGTACAGCCGCTCACCGACCCGGCCGTACAGCGTCGGCAGCACCACGGGGGCGCCGTCCCGGACGAAGCCGAGGTGGCAGACGTACCCCTCGTCGAGGATCGCGTGCACCAGCTCCCGGTCGTACGAGGCCCGGCCGGGGGAGCGGGTGGGGACGGTGCGGTCGGTCGGCGGGTAGGCGGTGCCGGGCCCCGGTGCCGCCTCCGCGTCGCCCGTCGTTCCCGTGGCGCCGGTGGTGCCCGTGGCCCCCGTGGTCCCCTGCATGGCGGTCCCCTTTGTATTAGTGCATAATTGGCTTTGTGCTAGGAGATTATCGGATCACCGGTCGGCGCGCAGCCGACATTTCCGCGAGCGTCGAGCGCGCGGTGGCGGCGGGCGCCCTGGAACCGGGCCGGCCCCTGCCGCCCATGCGGGAGCTGGCGGAGCGGCTCGGCGTGAATCCGAACACCGTGGCCGCCGCGTACCGCACCCTGCGCGAGCGCGGGGTCATCGAGACGGCCGGGCGCCGGGGCAGCCGGGTGCGGGCGACGCCGGCCACCACGGGTCGCGCGTTCCTCCGGGTCGACGTGCCCGAGGGTGTGCGGGACGTGTCCGACGGCAACCCGGACCCGGCGCTGCTGCCCGCCCTCGCCCCGGCGTTCGCGGCGGCGGCCGGGCGCGGCGACCGGGAACCGGTGCTGTACGGACACGCGCCCGTCGACCCGGAGCTGGAGCGCCTGGCCCGCGCCGCACTGGAGGCCGACGGGGTGCCGGCCGGGCCGGTGGCCGTCACCTCCGGCTCGCTGGACGCTATGGAACGGGTGCTCGCCGCCCACCTCAGACCGGGCGACGCCGTCGCCGTGGAGGACCCCGGCTGGGGCAGCCTGCTCGACCTCGTCCCGGCGCTCGGGCTGCGCCCGGTGCCGGTCGGCGTCGACGACGAGGGACCGCTCCCCGGCGACGTGCGCGCCGCGCTGGCGGCGGGGGCGCGGGCCCTCATCGTCACGGACCGGGCGCAGAACCCGACCGGCGCCGCGGTGAGCGCCCCCCGCGCGCGGGCCCTGCGGTCCGTGCTCGCCGCCCACCCCGCCACCCTGCTGGTCGAGGACGACCACGGACACCGGATCGTCGACCTTCCCCTGTGCCCGCTCGCCGGTACGACGCACCGCTGGGCGTTCGTCCGCTCGGCCGCCAAGGCGTACGGTCCCGACCTGCGGCTCGCCGTCCTCACCGGGGACGAGGTCACCCTCGACCGGGTGCGCGGGCGCCAGCGGCTCGGGCCAGGCTGGGTCAGCCTGCTCACCCAGCGGGCGGTCGCCCGGCTGTGGGCCGACGGCGCGGTGGACCCGGCGGTCGTGGCGGCGGCGTACGGGCGGCGGCGGGACGCGCTGCTCGGCGCGCTGCGCCAACGGGGGGTCGCGGCGCACGGCCGGAGCGGGCTGAACGTATGGGTGCCGGTGCCGGACGAGACGGGTGCCGTCGCCCGGCTGCTGGGGGCGGGCTGGGCGGTGGCGCCGGGCGCGCGATTCCGGGTGGGCTCGGCGCCGGGGTTGCGGGTCACCGTGGCGCGGCTCGGGGAGGAGGAGGCGGGGGCGCTGGCCGCCGCGATCGCGGGGGCGCTGGACGCGGGGCCGGTGCGCAGCCACGCATAGGACGGGCGGACGGGACGGGACGGGGCAGCGGGGTCAGCGCGGGGCCAGTTTGCGGAAGTCCCAGGAGACCGTCTTCTCCGGGGTGAGGCGCAGCCAGGCGTGGCGGCCGTCGTGCGGAAGCTCGTCGAGGCCGAGGTACTTGCGGGCGAACAGCGTCTCCGGCACGTCCAGTCCGGCGCACGGCTCCCCCGTGCGCGGGTTCTCGCCCACCCGCGCGACGCGGCCCGACAACTCGGCGCCGCGCAGTTCGCCGTACTCCTCGCCCGTGTCGACGACCACCGCCACCCGCGGGTCGCGGCGCAGATCGGTCCAGCGCCGGCTGCGCACCACCGAGTACAGCCACAGGGAGCCGCCGTCCCAGACGAACCACAGCGTGCTCACGTGCGGCGCGCCGTCGGCGGAGACGGTGGCGACGCGGCAGGTGCGCTGGGCGGTCAGGAAGGCGTCCAGCTCGCCCGGCGTCATCATGATCCGGCGGCCCCTGCGCTGTGCGACGGTCATGCGGCTCCTTCGTCCTCGGCGCTCACACCAGTGAGATCGCGTCCCCGTCGACGGCGATCTCCACGGCCGGCAGCGGCTCCCGCGCGGGACCGCTGCGGACACTGCCGTCCGCGATGGAGAAGTTGCTGTTGTGGCACGGGCAGTTGATGACGCCGTCGGCCACATTCTTCACCGCGCACCCCCGATGGGTACAGGTCGCGGAGAACGCCTTGAACTCACCGGCCACGGGCTGGGTGACGACCACCCCGCGGTCGGCGAAGACCACGCCGCCGCCCTCGGGGATGTCGGAGACCGCCGCGAGCGCCTGCCCGGCGGCGTCGGCCTGTCCGCTGCCCGACGGGGCGGCGGGCGCGGAGCCCGCCCCCTCCGGTCCGGCGGAACCGGAGGCCGGGCCGGCTGAGGCGCCGGAGCCGGAGCCCGAGCAGGCGGTCAGTGCGGCGGCCGACCCGGCCGCGCCGACCGCCGCCACGACACTGCGCCGGGCCGGTCCTGCGGTGGGGTGGAGCGGTGCGCTGGTCATTGCTGACGTTCCCTTCCGGAGGTCGCTGCGTGCTTCGCCGTGGGGTACGGGCGGGGGGCACCCGCCGTTCAGACCGTCCCGTAATGCTGCCCCGCGCCCGGTCGGGCGGGCGTGAGGCCCAGCTGTCGATCCCCTGTCGGGCGGGCCCGGCGGCCGGCCGGGGCGCCGGTAACCTGGGGCGATGCTGAAGGAAGTCATCGCGACCCGTTACATCACGCCGCTGCGTGAGGGGGGTTCGCTGCCGGGACTCGTCGAGGCCGACGACTTCGGCACGTACGTCATGAAGTTCCGCTCCGCCGGACAGGGCCGCAAGACGCTCGTCGCCGAGGTGGTCTGCGGCGAACTGGCCCGCCGGCTGGGCCTGCGGATGCCCCGGCTGGTGACCATCGCCCTCGACCCGGTGCTGGGGCTCGGCGAACCCGACCCGGAGGTGCAGGAACTCCTCCGGTCCAGCGGCGGCCTCAACCTCGGCATGGAGTACCTCTCGGGCGCCCTGGGCTTCGACCCGCTCGCCTTCGCGGTGAGCGCCGAGGAGGCCGGACGGATCGTCTGGTTCGACGCGCTGGTCAACAACGTCGACCGCTCCTGGCGCAACCCCAACCTGCTGCGCCACCACGGCGACCTCTGGCTCATCGACCACGGCGCCACCATGATCTGGCACCACAACTGGCCCGGCGCCGAAGCCTCCGCCGCCCGCCCCTACGACGCCTCCGACCACGCCCTCGCCTCCTTCGCGCCGGACGTCCGCGCCGCCGCCGCGGACCTGGCGCCCCGCGTCACCGAGGACCTCCTCGCCGAGGTCACCGCCGAGATCCCCGACACCTGGCTGGAGGGGGAACCCGGCTTCGACACCCCCGACGACCTGCGACGCGCCTACGCCCGGCCGCTGCTCGCGCGGGCCGCCGGCGTGCACGAACGGATCACCGGGATCGAGCGGACCCGGTGAGCGGGCGCGGCGGAGAGTACGAGGGAAGCAAGTGAGCGAGCGCGGCGGAGAGAACGAGGGAAGCAAGTGAGCGAGCGCCACATTCACATGGCCGGCAGCGTGGTCGAGCGACACATCATCCGGGGCGGCGAGACCAGCGAACGGGACGTCTTCGAGTACGTCGTCCTGCGCGTCGTCCCCCGCGTCGAGCGCGGCGAGCGCATCAACGCGGGGGTGCTCCTGTACTGCCGGGCCAAGGCGTTCGTCGCCGCCCGCACCCACCTGGACGAGGCCCGGCTGCTCGCCCTCGACCCGCGGGCGGACGTCGCGGGCGTGCGCGCCGCGCTGCGCGCCGTCGAGGGCGTGTGCGCCGGCGGCGCCCCGGCCGGGCAGGCGGCCGGCGACGACCCCGGCCGCCGCTTCCGCTGGCTGATCGCGCCCCGCTCCGCCGTCCTCCAGCCCGGCCCCGTCCACACCGGTCTGACCGCGGACCCGGCGGCCGAGGCCGAACGGCTGCTGGAACTGCTGGTGCGCTGAACGGACCCGGCCGGGCCGGGCGGGCGGGGGTGATGGATCACACCCTGCCGGTGTCCCGTTGACACCGCGTGCCAGGGCTTCTAGCGTCACGTCTGCCGAAGGTACTAAGCGGTCGCTCACCGGAGGGCGGGCCGGCCGTCCCAGCCGCATTTCCAGGACGAGGAGAAGCAGCATGTCCACCACTGAGCAGCGGGTCGCCGTCGTGACCGGTGCCGCGCGCGGCATCGGTGCCGCCACCGCCGTACGCCTGGCCGCCGAGGGCCGGGCCGTCGCCGTCATCGACCTCGACGAGGCCGCCTGCAAGGACACCGTGGAGAAGATCACCGCGGCCGGCGGCACGGCCCTCGCGGTCGGCTGCGACGTCTCCGACGAGGCCCAGGTCGAGGCGGCCGTCGCCCGCATCGCCGAGGAGCTGGGCGGCCCGACGATCCTCGTCAACAACGCGGGCGTGCTCCGCGACAACCTGCTGTTCAAGATGAGCGTCTCGGACTGGGACACCGTCATGAACGTGCACCTGCGCGGCGCGTTCCTGATGTCCCGCGCCTGCCAGAAGTACATGGTGGACGCCAAGTTCGGCCGGATCGTCAACCTGTCCTCCTCCTCCGCCCTCGGCAACCGCGGCCAGGTCAACTACTCCGCCGCCAAGGCCGGCATGCAGGGCTTCACCAAGACCCTCGCCAAGGAGCTGGGCAAGTTCGGCGTCACCGCCAACGCCGTCGCCCCCGGCTTCATCGCCACCGACATGACCGCCGCCACCGCCGAGCGCGTCGGCATGGGCTTCGAGGACTTCAAGGCCGCCGCCGCCACCCAGATCCCGGTGCAGCGCGTCGGGGAGGCCGACGACATCGCCAACGCCGTCGCCTTCTTCACCGGCGAGGCGGCCGGCTTCGTCTCCGGCCAGGTGCTGTACGTCGCCGGCGGACCGCTCGACTAGGAAGGCTGGGGACAGACGGACATGACGGAACTCTCGGGCAAGGTGGCGCTGATCACGGGCGCCAGCCGCGGCATCGGCTACGGCATCGCCGAGGCGCTGGTCGCGCGCGGCGACCGGGTCTGCATCACCGGGCGCAACGAGGAGGCCCTGAAGGAGGCCGTCGAGAAGCTCGGCGCCGACCGGGCCATCGGCGTCGCGGGCAAGGCGCACGACGAGGCCCACCAGGCCGCCGCCGTCGAGCGCGCGATGGAGGCGTTCGGCCGGGTCGACCACCTGGTCAACAACGCCGGTACGAACCCGGTGTTCGGGCCGATCGCCGACCTCGACCTGAACGTCGCGCGGAAGGTCTACGAGACCAATGTGATCTCGGCGCTCGGCTTCGCCCAGAAGACCTGGCACGCCTGGCAGAAGGAGAACGGTGGCACGATCGTCAACATCGCCTCCGTCGCGGGGGTCGCGCCCTCGCCCTTCATCGCCGCCTACGGTGTCAGCAAGGCCGCGCTGATCAACCTGACCGGCCAGCTCGCCCACGAGTTCGCGCCCAGGGTGCGGGTCAACGCCATCGCCCCGGCCGTGGTGAAGACCAAGTTCGCCGCCGCCCTGTACGAGGGCCGCGAGGAGGAGGCCGCCGCGGGCTACCCGCTGGGCCGGCTCGGCGTTCCCGCCGACATCGGCGGCGCCGCCGCGTTCCTCACCTCGGACCAGTCCGCCTGGGTCACCGGCCAGACCCTGGTGCTCGACGGCGGCATCTTCCTCAACGCCGGCGTGAGCTGAGACGACGACGGGACCTGGGGCGCCCCCGGTGCGGGACACCGGGGGCGCCCCCCGTTTTTTTCCTCGCGCGAGGCCCCTCGTACGGGCCGGTCCGCGCCGCCCGCGCACGGAACGGTCTCCTCCAGAGCACGGAATGATGTCCTCCGTGACATGACAACGTAGTCACTCCCCGGACGATCAAACCCCCTGCGCAGAAGGGGAGTTGAGGGTCCGTCGCTGCGATATGGTCGGCCGAGTTTCGGCACGGTTGAGCAGGGGGATCGAGGAGCGTGCGCGTGTTCTACCGGAACCGGCGGCTGCGGTACGCGGCCGCGCTGGCGTCCACGGCGGCATTGGTCACCGGGTGCGGAATCCTCTCGCCGGACGACCCGGACGAGGACGGCCCGATCGTCGTCGGGACGACCAGCGCCCCCACCACCCTGGACCCCGCGGCCTCCTGGGACGGCTCCTGGGAACTGTTCCGCAACGTCTACCAGACCCTGCTGAGCTACCCCAACGGCACCACCACGCCCCGCCCCGACGCGGCCCGCGCCTGCGCGTTCACCGACAGCTCCCAGCAGGTGTACCGCTGCGAACTCCGCCCCGGCCTCACCTTCTCCGACGGGGACCCGCTGGACGCCGCCGCCGTCAAGTACTCCATCGACCGGATCAGGGACATCGGCGCCGACGGCGGCCCGGCCGGCCTGCTGGGCAGCCTGGACCGGGTGCGGGCCCCGAGCGCCACCGAGGTCGTCTTCCACCTCAACAAGCCGGACGCCACGTTCCCGTTCGTGCTGGCCACCCCCGCGATGTCCATCGTCGACCCGGACACCTACCCGGCGCGGGCGGTGCGCCGGGACGGCCGGGTCGTCGGCTCGGGACCGTACGTCCTGAAGTCCTACACGGAGGGCGAGCGGGCCGAACTCGTCCGCAACGACCGCTACGAGGGCTACGCCGAGCGCCGCAACGGCGCCGTGACCATCGAGTACTTCGACGGCTCGGCCGAGATGGTGAAGGCACTGCGCGCCGGGCGCATTCAGGTGACGTTCCGCGGACTGGCGGCGGACGACGTCATCGCCCTCCAGGACGGCACCGCCGAGGAGGAGGACCTCCAGCTCGTCGAGGGCACCGGCGCCGACATCAGCTACCTGGTCTTCGACCCCGACGACCCCTGGACCGGCCGCATCGCGGTGCGGCGGGCCGTCGCCCAGGTGATCGACCGGGCGGCCCTCGCCCACGAGGTCTACCGGGACACCGTCGACCCGCTGTACTCGATGGTCCCGCGCGGACTGACCGGGCACACCAACGTCTTCTTCGACCGGTTCGGCGACCCCAGCGCCGCCAAGGCCCGCGCGCTCCTCACCGAGGCCGGCGTCGACGGGCCCGTCCCGCTCACCCTCTGGTACACCACCGACCGCTACGGCTCCGAGACCGCCCTGCTGTTCAAGGCGCTCGAACGCCAACTGGAGGCGTCGGGACTCTTCACCGTCACCCTCCAGGGCCGCCCCTGGAAGACGTACGTGGCCGGCTACCAGAAGGGCGAGTACCAGGTCTTCGGCCGGGGCTGGTTCCCGGACTTCCCGGACGCCGAGAACTTCATCGCCCCGTTCGTCGGCGAGCGCAACGCGCTGGGCACCCCCTACCCCGCCCCCGAGATCACCGGTGAGCTGCTGCCCAGCTCCCGCCGCAAGAGCGACCGCGCCGACGTGGTGGAGGAGTTCGAGGAGGCGCAGCGCGTCCTGGTGGCGGACGCGCGGCTGCTGCCGCTGTGGCAGGGACGGCAGTACGTCGCCTCCAGCGAGGACATCTCGGGCGCGGAACGGGCCCTCGACCCGTCGACGATCATGATGATGTGGGAACTCCACCGCAAGACGAGCTGGTAGCCCCTTCGCGGTCCTCCCCTCGCGGCACCGGTTGTCAGTGGTCGCCTGTAGGTTCTGGAGTCCGAAGCCGAAGTCCCGCCTCCGGAGCCCGGCGCTTCGGAAGTGACCGCACACCGTAAGGAAGTTGACGTGACCGACATCGCGATGCTGCCCGAGTCCTGGCGCGAGGTGCTCGGCGGCGAACTGGAACAGCCCTACTTCAAGGAGCTGACCGAGTTCGTCGAGGAGGAGCGGGCGAAGGGGCCCGTCTACCCGCCGCGCGAGGAGGTCTTCGCCGCCCTGGAGGCCACGCCGTACGACCAGGTGAAGGTGCTGGTCCTCGGGCAGGACCCGTACCACGGGGAGGGACAGGGGCACGGCCTGTGCTTCTCGGTCCGGCCGGGCGTCAAGGTCCCGCCGTCCCTGCGGAACATCTACAAGGAACTCCACGCGGAGCTGGACGTCCCGATCCCGGACAACGGCTATCTGATGCCCTGGGCGAAGCAGGGCGTCCTGCTGCTCAACGCGGTCCTCACGGTCCGGGCGGGCGAGGCCAACTCGCACAAGGGGCGCGGCTGGGAGCTGTTCACGGACGCGGTGATCCGCGCGGTCGCGAACCGCCCCGACCCGGCGGTGTTCGTGCTGTGGGGCAACTACGCCCAGAAGAAGCTGCCGCTGATCGACGAGGAGCGGCACGCGGTGGTCAAGGGCGCGCACCCCTCCCCGCTGTCGGCGAAGAGGTTCTTCGGCTCCCGCCCGTTCACGCAGATCAACGAGGCGGTCGCGGCCCAGGGCCACGCGCCGATCGACTGGACCATCCCCGACCTGGGCTGACCGGCGCGGACACCGGGGTGCGGACCGGGCCGCCGCGTCTGCGGGGCGATCGGCGGGCCAGGGCCTAACGTCGTCGGCAACAACCGGACGAGGAGTGGCGCGGAGGACGCGGTGGCCCAGGGACAGGAGCGGACGGCGCCGGACGCCGTGCCGACCCGCATCGGACAGGTCGTCATGCTGCACCACGCGGGCGACCGCGAGGAGGCCCGGCACCGCTACCTCGGCCTGTGGGCGGAGATCGGCGAGCACGGCGACCCGTTGCACCGCTGCACCCTGGCGCACTACCTGGCCGACACCCAGGACGACCCGGCGGACGAGCTGGCCTGGGACCTGCGGGCGCTGTCGGCCGCGCAGGAGCTGACCGCCGGCCGCCCGGCCGGACACGCCTCGGCGCTCGCCGCCCGCTCGCTCTACCCCTCCCTGTACCTGAACCTGGCGGCCGACTACGACCGGCTCGGCCACCGCGACGCCGCCCGCGCCCAGCTGCGGCGGGCCCGCCGCGCCGCCGAGGCACTGGGCGACGACCGCTGGGCCACCGGCGTCCGCGAGGCCATCGCCCGGCTGGAGCGCCGGCTCGGCGACGGCGGCCCGTTCCCGGAGGGACCCGGGGGGCCGGAGGGGCCGCCCTGGGGGCCGCCCCGGCAGCGGCCCTGAGCGTGCCGGACCGTACGGGAGGGAGGGCTCAACGGCCGTACGCCTTACGGCAGATGACCGCCTCCGGACTGTCCGGCTGCCAGCCGCCGTAGGTGCGGCCCAGCCCGCACAGGTCCGCGTCGGCGCCGCGTCGTCCGGGGGCGGGCCGGGTGGCCTTCGGGGGCGCGGGGCCGGGCCGCCGCGCGGGCCGGTCCGGCCGGACCTCCGGACGGGCGGCGGCCGGTGGGGCCGGGCGGCGCGGCGGCTCCGCCCTGCGGCCGGTGCCGGGTCCGGTCCGGGGAGCCGCCGGCCGGTCCCCGCCGGGCGCCCTCCCGTGCGCCTCGCCCCGGTCCGGTTCCGACGAAGGCTCGGTCCGCTCCAGGGAGTCCCGCGCCGGGGGCTCCACCGCCTCGGGCCGCCGGGGTCCGTCCGGGCGCGGGGCGGAGGTCCGGTCCGCGGCCGGCGCCGGGTCCGGGGCGGGCGGACGCTGGACCGTCACACAGCCGGTCACGGCCGCGACAGCCATGGTCACCAGGAGCGTCGCGGTGGTCGTCGTTCTCTGCACCCGCGCCACTCTGCTGTCCGCACGGCTCCGGCCGACGGCGGACCGGCCGAGGATGCCCCGCACGGGTGACGCCGGCTCCGCGCGGGGCCGGGGTGGGGAGGGCTCCTGGCCAGCCTTGGCCGGCCGCGTAGTCCGGGGCCGGCGGCGGACCGGCCGAGGGCGTCCGGCACGGGTGACGCAGGTCGCGTGCGGGGCATGGGCGGGGGAGCGGGTTCGGGGACGGGCTGCTTCCGGCTCCGCTTCGCCGGCCGCGTGGGTTCGATCGGTGGGGGACCGGTCGAAGAGGACCTGCATGGGTGGAGTCAGCCCTGCACGGGGCGCGCGATCGGGTACGGAGACGGGTCGTTCCCGGCTCGGCTTCGTCGGTCTTCGCCTTCCGTTGGTCGGGTGGTTCCGCGTGGTGGTGGACCGGCGGACGATTGCCCGGCACGGTGGAGCCGGCCGCGTGCGGGGTCGGGGAACGGGTCGGGTACGGGTCGTTCCCGGCTCGGCTTCCTCGGCTCTCGCCTCCGCCGGCCGCGTGGCTCCGCGCGGCCGGCGGACCGGTCGAGGGTGCCCGGCAACGGGTGGTCCCCACCTCCTCCGCGCGAGGGTGCCCGTCCGGGCGGGGGAGGCGGGTCGCTCCCGGCTCGCCGGACGTCCGCGCCGCCCCCGTATGCTGCCGGACGGACCAGGGCCGGCGGTCGCGGCGGCGGCCCTGCCGCGAGAGAACCACCTGAGGAGAACGCCTGTGAAGGTCGGCTGCATCGGACTCGGCGACATCGCGCGCAAGGCGTACCTCCCCGTGCTCGCCTTCCTGCCGGACGTCGAACCGCACCTGCACACCCGCACCCCGGCGACCCTCACCCGCGTCGCCGACGAACTGCGCGTTCCGCCGGGGCAGCGCCACACCGACCTCGACGCGCTGCTCGCCCAGGGCCTCGACGCCGCCCTGGTGCACGCACCGACCGACGTCCACCCGCAGATCGTCACGCGGCTTCTGGAGGCCGGCGTCCCCACCTACGTGGACAAGCCGCTCGCCTACGAACTCGCCGACTCCGAGCGCCTGGTGGCCCTCGCGGAGGAGCGCCGCACCAGCCTCGCCGTCGGCTTCAACCGGCGCCACGCCCCCGCCTACACCCAGTGCGCCGAGCACCCCCGCGAGCTGATCCTGATGCAGAAGAACCGCACCGGGCTGCCCGAGGACCCGCGCACGATGATCCTCGACGACTTCATCCACGTCGTGGACACCCTGCGCTTCCTCGTCCCCGGCCAGGTCGACGACGTCACCGTCCGCGCCCGCGTCCGGGACGGCCTCCTCCACCACGTCGTGCTCCAGCTCGCCGGCGACGGCTTCACCGCACTCGGCGTCATGAACCGGCTCAGCGGCAGCGCCGAGGAGATCCTGGAGGTCTCCGGCCAGGACACCAAGCGGCAGGTGGTCAACCTCGCCGAGGTGATCGACCACAAGGGCCAGCCGACCGTGCGGCGGCGCGGCGACTGGGTGCCCGTCGCCCGGCAGCGCGGCATCGAGCAGGCGGTGCTCGCCTTCCTCGACGCGGTCCGCGCCGGCACCGTGCTCAGCGCCCGGGACGCGCTGCGGACCCATGAGCTGTGCGAGCGGGTGGTACGCGAGGTCCTGACGCGCGCCGCCTGAGCCGCACCGTCCGTACGCCCTCGGCGGCACCCCAGACGACGAGGACGCCCAGCGCTGCGTACGGCGGCCAGTCGCCGAACCGGACGTACGGCGTGGTGCCCTGCGCGAGCGGCACCTCGTACACCCGCGCGCCGCTCGTGCCGGTGCCCAGGCGCGGCCCGACCGGCGCGCCGCCCGCGTCGTACACGGCGGAGACCCCGGTCAGCGTGGCGTGCACCATCGGACGCCCGGTCTCGGCGGCGCGCAGCGCGCCCAGCGAGGCGTGCTGCGCGGGCGCCCAGCTCTCCTGGAACGTCGACGTGGACGACTGGGCGAGCAACACCTCGGCACCGTCCTCGGCGAGATGACGGCTCATGTCGGGGAACGCGCTCTCGAAGCAGACCATCGGGCCGACGCGCAGCCCGTCACCGGCGTCCATCAGCACCTGCTCCGTGCCCCGCCTGCGGTCCTCACCGGCCGCCTTGCCGACGGAGGTGGCCCAGCCGAGCAGGGAGCGGGCGGGGACGTACTCGCCGAAGGGGACGAGCCGCATCTTGTCGTAGCGGTCGCCGGTCGGCCCGTCCGGGCCCACCAGCACCGAACTCTTGAAGATGCCGGGCCGGTCGGAGCGCCGGGCGTCCACGTTGACCAGGACGTCCGCGCCGGTCTCGCGGGTGAGCGCCGCGAGCCGGCGTGCCAGGTCCGGCCGGTCACCCAGGTCGAAGCCGACGCTGCTCTCGCCCCACACCACCAGGTCGACGTCCTGCCCGGCCAGGCGCCGGGTCAGCGCCTCCTCGCGGTCGAAGCGGCGGGCCGGACTGCCCGCGCCGGCCACCACCCCGGCCTGGACCACGGCGATCCGCACCCGGTCGCCCGTGCCGGAGGGGGAGGGCGGCGGCGACCCCACCCAGGCCGCCGAGCCGACGGCGGCCGTCGCGGCGAGGGCGGCCACGGCGGGCACCCGGGCCGGGCGTACCGCGACCAGCACGGCGACGGCGGTGTTGACGGCCACGATCAGGAAGCCGACCAGCCAGACCCCGCCGACCGAGGCGACCCGCAGCGCCGGCGCCACCTGCCACTGGCTCGCGCCCAGCACGCCCCACGGACCGCCGAGCCCCTGCCAGGAGCGGACCAGCTCGATCACCAGCCACCCCGACGGCACCACGACCAGCGCCGCCGCGACCCGGCCCGCCGTGGGCGCCCCGCCCAGCAGCCGCCGCACCAGCCGTCCCCACGGCGCCCAGAGCGCGCCCAGCAGTGCGGCGAGCACGAACGTGAACACGTGCAGGCTCGGCAGCAGCCAGTGGTGCATCGCCAGCATGAAGCCGAACCCGCCGCACCAGCCGTCGTACATCGCCCGCCGCCCGGTCGGCGCCGACCGCACCAGGAGCAGCCAGGGGACCAGGGCGCCCCAGGCCCACCACCACAGGGACGGCGCGGGGAAGGCGAGGACCGGCAGGGCGCCCGCGAACACCGCGGCGAGGCCGCGGCGCCAGGGCACGGTGAGCCAGCGACCGAGGGACTTCATGGGCGCCTCCCTACCCCGCGGTGTCTCCAGTGTGCGCCGGGACGGTGTCCGATCGGCGCCGGGCCCGTTCAGTTGATCACACCGGATGCCGGCCAGCAGGAGAACGGAGGAGCCGAGCATGGGTGTGCTGCGCGGTGATGGGCGCCTAGGATGATCGATGATCGATCAAGATGCTCAGCAGGAGGTACTCGTGACCCGTCCCATCACGGTGGTCACCGGCGGCAGCCGGGGCATCGGCGCGGCGACCTGTCGGCGGCTGGCGGCGGACGGGCACGACGTGGCCGTGGGGTACGTCCGGGACGCGACCGCCGCCGAGGAGGTGGCGGCCGGGGTGCGCGAGGCCGGCGGCCGGGCCGTCACCGTACGGGTGGACACCTCGGTGGAGGCGGACGTGGCGCGGCTGTTCGACGAGGCCGAGTCCCGGCTCGGGCCGGTGACCGGGCTGGTGAACAACGCGGCCGTGACCGGCCCGCTGGGCCGGCTCGCCGACCGCGACGCGGCCGATCTGCGCCGGGTGCTCGACGTCAACCTGCTGGGCACCCTGCTGTGCTGCCGGCGTGCCGCGCAGCTCATGTCGGCCCGGGGCGCCGGCGCGATCGTCAACGTCTCCTCGGGGGCGGCGACCCTCGGCAGCCCGGGGGAGTACGTCCACTACGCGGCGAGCAAGGCCGGGGTGGATGCCCTGACGGTCGGCCTCTCCAAGGAGCTGGGCCCGGACGGCATCCGCGTCAACGGGGTCGCGCCGGGCCTGGTCGACACGGACATGCACGCCGCGATGGGCGCCCCGGACCGCGTCCGGGAGATGGCTCCGGGGGTGCCGATGCGCCGGGCCGGGCGGGCGGAGGAGATCGCCGCGGCCATCGCGTGGCTGCTGTCTGCGGACGCCTCGTACACGACCGGCGCGGTGCTGCGGGTGGCGGGCGGGCGCTGACGCCCCGGGCCTGTCGTGCGGATCACGCCGCGGACGCGGGGCCCGGCACCGGTCGGGAACCGCCGACGTCCTGCCGCGTGATCGAGCCGACAGACCTCAGGCCGCTTCGACCATCTCGCCGCGTACGGCGGCGGCCCACTCCACGACCAGCAGCTCGTACTCCGCGCGGTCCTGTGCCGAGAGGGAGCCGCCCGCCCGCCGCCAGAGGGCGCGGATGCGGTCGTTCAACTCGGCGGCGGAGCACGCGGAATCGCGGGCCGGGGCTTCGGGGGACATGCGGACAAGCCTAGGCGCAAGCGCTGACTCTGCGCTACCGGACGGCTACCCGAAGCCCGCGGGGACGGGCCCTAGTGGGCCGCCTCGCCCGCGTCCGGGCTCAGTACGCCCATGCTGACCAGGACGATCAGCACGATGCCGAGGGCCACGCGGTAGTAGACGAACGGCATGAAGCTCTTGGTGGAGATGTACTTCATGAACCAGGCGATCACGGCGAACCCGACAGCGAAGGCGATGACCGTCGCGAAGATCGTCGGGCCCCAGGCGACATGGTCGCTCTCCAGCGCGTCCTTCAGCTCGAACAGGCCGGAGGAGAGCACGGCGGGGATGGCGAGCAGGAACGAGTAGCGGGCCGCGGCCTCGCGCCGGTACCCCATGAACAGGCCGCCGCTGATGGTCGCCCCGGAGCGGGAGACGCCCGGGATGAGGGCCGCCGCCTGGCACAGGCCGTAGATCAGGCCGTCCTTGACACCCAGGTCCGTCAGTTCCTTGCGCGGCTTGGCCACCCGGTGCCGGCCACCGCTCTCGTCCCGCGCCGCCAGCCGGTCCGCGACGCCTATCACGATGCCGACGACCACCAGCATGGTCGCGGTGACCCGCAGGTCGCGGAAGGGACCCTCGATCTGGTCCTTCAGGGTCAGCCCGAGCACCCCGATCGGGATCGAGCCGACGATCACGAGCCAGCCCATGCGCGCGTTGGGGTCCCGGCGCATCTCCTTGTTCGTCAAGGACTTCGACCACGCCGAGATGATCGACACGATGTCCTTGCGGAAGTAGATCAGGACGGCGGCCTCCGTACCGATCTGCGTGATCGCGGTGAAGGCCGCCCCGGGGTCGTGCCAGCCGGAGAACGCCGCGGTCAGCCGCAGATGCGCGCTGGAGGACACGGGAAGGAACTCGGTCAGCCCCTGGACGAGTCCGAGGATGAGGGATTCAAACCAAGACATGAGGTACGGAGTCCAAGTGCCGATCGTGAACGGGCGACGACGGACACACCTCGCCGACGCCTGTGGTGATCAGGTCCGAGGGTGTCGAGGGCAGCGTAGCGCCCCTGGGTGACAGGCCGGGCACAGGCCCCGGCAGGCTCAGCGGGCACGCAGCCGGCCGCGTTTGCGCCAGGCCACCACGGCTCCGGCGAGCCCGGGCAGCGCGATGCAGGCCAGCGCGATCAGGAAGGCGGGCGAGGTGGGCGTGGAGGCGCGGGCGCCGGCGACGACGTACGCGGCGGTGTTCGGCACGGAGCCGAGGGCCGTCGCGAGCAGGAACGGCGGCAGGCCCATGCGGGAGACCGCGGCGCAGTAGTTCGCCGCGGCGAACGGCACGCCGGGGAACAGCCGCGCCGCCAGCATCGAACGGAAGCCGTGTCTGCTGAGCTGCCCGTCCGCGGCCTTCAGCCACTTGCCGCGCAGCAGCGGACGCAGCGCCTCCTGGCCGAGGACCCGGCCCAGGCAGAAGGCGAGGCCGGCGCCGAGCACCGTGCCCGCCAGCGCCGAGCCGAGGCCGAGGACCGAGCCGAAGAGCGCGCCGGCCGCCAGGTTCAGCAGCGGGCGGGGCACGAAGGCGACGGTGCACAGCCCGTACGCGACCGCGTACGCGAGGGCCGCCGCGGCGCCGCCGAGCTGGGCCGCCGGCCAGCCGTGCGTCAGCAGCCTCTGCGGCTGGAACAGCAGGACGGCCACGCCGGCCGAGGCGAGGAGCAGGACAAGCAGGGACAGCCGGGACCAGGGGGACAGCGCGATCCGCGCCGCGCGGGCGGAGAGCCCGGTCGCGGCGGCCGGGACCGGCGGTCCGACGGTGGCCCGGGGAGAGGCCGTGGCGGTGCCCCCAGAACGGGTGGTGGCATCGAGCATCCGGTGACACTAACCGACACAGGTGTGTGATCGCCGTATGGTGCGTTTCATGACCGTCACAAACGGGCCGGGGCCGGCGGTGCCGGACAGCCCGTTCGCCGACCGGGTGCTGGAGCGGCTCACCGCCGTCCACCCGGACCACGCCGACCCCGAACGGGCCGGGTCGATGCGGGCGTACATGAAGGACGTGGCCCCTTTCCTGGGCCTGACCAGCACGGTCCGGCGCGGGCTGGACCGTGCAGTGCTGCGCGGGCTGCCGTCTCCGGACGAGGCGGACTGCGCCGCGGTCGCGTTGCGCTGCTGGCGGCTGCCCGAGCGCGAGTACCACTACTTCGCCGTGGATCTGCTCCGCCGTCACGTGACGGTTCTCTCCCCGGACTTCCTGCCCGTGGTCCGGTGGTTGCTCACCACCGTCCCCTGGTGGGACACCGTCGACCCGCTCGCCGCGCACGTCGTCGGCGGGCTGGTGGCCGCCGGGCCCGGACTGCGGACGCGGATGGACGCCTGGAGCGCCGACGAGGACCGGTGGCTGGTCCGCGCGGCCCTGCTGCACCAGCTCCGGTACCGGGAACGCACCGACGCCGGCCGCCTCTTCGGCTACTGCCTGCGCGGCGCCGCCCATGACGACTTCTTCGTCCGCAAGGCGATCGGCTGGGCCCTGCGCGAGTACGCCAGGACCGACCCGGGGGCCGTACGCGGCTTCGTCGCCGAGCACCGCGACCGGCTCGCGCCGCTGTCGGTCCGGGAGGCGCTGCGGTCCGCTGGGTCCTGAACCGCGTACCGTCCTTTCGAACTTCCGTGCCAGGAAAAATGGGTCGACGTGGGGCAGAGCGTCGGCGATGATCGGCGTCATGTTCCGGTACGCCTTCCTTCTCGTCGCCTCCGCGGTCGCGGACGCCCCGAAGGCTGCCGTCCCCTTCCCGGCCGTCGTCGACGGCGCCCGAAGCTGACCCTCCCCGGATCGTCCGGCGGACCCCGCAGGGGAGGGTCGGTTGAGACACCGGGGTCCCCAGCTCCCTTCCGAGGCTTCGAGGTACCGCCATGTCCAAGACGGCGTACGTCCGCACCAAACCGCATCTGAACATCGGCACGATGGGCCATGTCGACCACGGCAAGACCACCCTGACCGCCGCCATCACCAAGGTCCTCGCCGAGCGCGGCGGCGCCGCGTTCGTGCCGTTCGACCGCATCGACCGCGCCCCCGAGGAGGTGGCGCGCGGGATCACCATCGACATCGCGCACGTCGAGTACGAGACCGACACCCGCCACTACGCGCACGTCGACATGCCCGGCCACGCCGACTACGTCAAGAACATGGTCACCGGCGCGGCCCAGCTCGACGGGGCGATCCTCGTCGTCTCCGCGCTGGACGGGATCATGCCGCAGACCGCCGAACACGTGCTGCTCGCCCGCCAGGTGGGCGTCGACCACATCGTCGTCGCCCTCAACAAGGCGGACGCCGGTGACGAGGAGCTGACCGACCTGGTCGAACTGGAGGTCCGCGAGCTGCTCACCGCGCACGGCTACGGCGGTGACACCGCGCCCGTCGTACGGGTCTCCGGGCTGAAGGCGCTGGCCGGCGACCCCCGGTGGACGGCGTCCGTGGAGGCGCTGCTCGACGCGGTGGACACCTACGTCCCGACGCCGGAGCGGTATCTGGACGCGCCGTTCCTGCTGCCGGTGGAGAACGTCCTCACCATCACCGGGCGGGGCACCGTCGTCACCGGCGCCGTCGAGCGCGGCACGGTGCGCGTCGGGGACCGGGTCGAGGTCCTCGGGGCGGGCGCCGGCACGGTCGTCACCGGGCTGGAGACCTTCGGCAAGCCGATGACGGAGGCCCAGGCCGGGGACAGCGTGGCCCTGCTGCTGCGGGGTGTCCCGAGGGACGCCGTCCGGCGGGGGCACGTGGTGGCCGCGCCGGGCAGCGTGGTGCCGCGGCGGTCCTTCGAGGCGCGGGTGCACGTGCTGGCGGCCCGGGAGGGCGGACGCGCGACGCCGGTCGCCACCGGGTACCGGCCGCAGTTCCACATCCGTACGGCGGACGTCGTCGGCAACGTCGACCTCGGCGAGAAGGGGGTCGCCCGGCCGGGGGAGACGGTCACGATGACCGTGGAACTGGGGCGGGAGGTGCCGCTGGAGCCGGGGCTCGGGTTCGCCGTCCGCGAGGGCGGCCGGACGGTCGGCGCCGGGACGGTGACCGAGGTCCACTGAGGCGGGTCCGGGGCGGTTCCCGGTCCCGTGAGGCCGGCGGGGAGCCACGGGTCCGTGGTGGCTCCCCGCCGGCGGTGCCGACCCGTGCCGTCCGCCCCGCACAATGAAGAGGTGAACGAGCCGATACCCGTCCACCGGGTCACCGAGCAGGGCACCGTCAAGCTCATGCCCGACGTCGACCGGGAGCGGGCCTGGCTGCTGACGGTCGACGGGGCGCCGCAGTCGTACGTAGACCTGGACGCGCCCGAGCACCTGGAGTTCGAGTACGCGCGGCGGCTCGGGCACGTCCTGGACACCGTCGCCGAGCCGGGGCGCCCGCTGGACGCGCTGCACCTCGGCGGGGGCGCGCTCACCCTGCCGCGGTACGTGGCGGCGACCCGGCCCGGGTCCCGGCAGGACGTCGTCGAGTTCGACCGCGACCTGCTGGAGCTGGTCGCCGGGCACCTGCCGCTCCCGGCGGACGCCCCGGTCGCCCTGCACGCGGCCGACGCCCGGGAGTGGCTCGCCGAAGCCCCCGCGGACTCGGCGGACGTGCTGGTGGCCGATGTGTTCGGCGGCTCCCGGGTGCCCGCGCACCTGACCTCGGACGGGTACGCCGAGCAGGTCGCGCGGGTGCTGCGGGCGGACGGCGTCTACCTGGCCAACCTCGCCGACGCCGCGCCGTTCGCCTTCCTCCGCTCCCAGCTCGCCACCTTCGCCGCCCGGTTCGCGGAGCTGCTGCTGATCGCCGAACCGGCCGTGCTGCGCGGACGCCGGTTCGGCAACGCGGTGCTGGTCGCCGCGCACCGCCCCCTGGACGCCGGCGCGCTGGCCCGGCGCACCGCCGCCGACGCCTTCCCGGCACGGGTGGAGCACGGGGCCGCGCTGCGGAGGTTCATCGGGGGCGCCCGGCCGGTGCGGGACGAGGACGCCGTCCCCTCACCCGAGCCGCCCGACGGCGCCTTCGGCATCGGCTGAGTCCGGGCCGGCGGACGCCCGCGCCGCCCCGGCCACCGGTACCGGGCGGCGGCGCAGGGTCCGCACCTGCGGGACGAACAGCACCGCGGCCGTGACCACCACGACCAGCACCGCGCAGCTCCACAGCGACGCGGTCCGCCCGAACGCCGCCTCCGAGGGACCCGCCAGCGCGGTCGCCACGGGCACCAGCGCCACCGAACCGAACCAGTCGTACGCCGATATCCGCGACAGCTTCTCCTCGGGCACCTCCTGGTGCAGGGCGGTCATCCACGAGACGCCGAACACCTCCAGGCAGACGCCGGTGACGAGCATCACCGCGCACAGCACGCCGGCCGGCGCCGCCAGGGCCAGGGCGGCGGAGGGCAGGGCCAGCGGGAAGACGCAGAGGGTGCCGGCGAGCAGCAGCCGGCTCGGCCGCCAGCGGGTCATCAGCAGCGCGCCGCCGACCGTGCCGGCGCCGAAGCACGCCAGCGCCAGCCCCCACGGCCCCGCCCCGCCCAGGTGGTCACGGGCGACGAGCGGGCCGTAGACCGCCTCGGCGGCGCCGACGACCGCGTTGGAGACGGAGAACTGCACGACGATTCCCCACAGCCAGGGCCGCCCGCTGAACTCCCGCCAGCCCTCCCGCAGGTCGGCGAGGAGCCCGCCGCCCGGGGCGCGCGGCGGGATGTGGCTCACGTCGAGCAGGCCCCGCAGCGCCGCCGCGCACGCGAACGCCGCCGCGTCCGCCGCGAGCACCCAGCCCGGTCCGGCCGCGGCGACCAGCGCGCCGCCCAGCGCCGCGCCGCCCAGGCCCGCGCCGTGCACCGCCATCCGGAACACCGCGAACGCCCGCCCGGCGTGCGCCGCGTCGACCGAGGACATCAGCATGCCCTCGGCGGCGGGGGAGAAGAACGCCTGGCCGGTGCCGCCGAGTCCGGCCAGCAGCATCATCTGCCACAGCCGGGGCTCCCCGGCGAGGACGAGGACCGCGAAGGCCGCCTGCGACAGGCAGTTGAGGGTGTTGGCGGCGACCATCACCCGGTGCCGGGGCAGCCGGTCCGCGAGCGCCCCGCCGATCAGCAGGAAGAGGACGAGGGGCAGGGTCCGCGCGGCGGCCACCAGGCCCACGTCGCCGCTGTCCCCGCCCGCCTCCAGCACGGCGAAGGCGGCGGCGATCAGCGCGCCGTTGCCGCCGAGGCCGGTGACGACCGTCGCGGCCGTCAGCAGGGTGTAGTTGCGGTCGGCCCAGGCGGGGCGCTTGTACAGGCGGGTGAAGGACGGCACCCCGTGACTATCGCCGGGCCGGCGGCCCGGTGCCAAGTGACGTCCCGTCAGCGGACCGCCGCCGCCCGCGGCGAGGTCCCGCGCGGCCCTGGCCCAAGATGCTACTCACGGGTAACCTGTCGTCATGAGCGCAGATCAGATGTCGATCGGCGAGATGCTCGCCGCCACGGTGCCGATGGTCCGGACCCTGAAGCTGGAGTACCTGGAGACCGGGCCGGAGCGCGCCGTGCTGGCCCTCCCGGACCAGGGCGAGTACCGCAACCACGTCGGCGGACCCCACGCCGGGGCGATGTTCACCCTCGGGGAGTCGGCGAGCGGGGCCATCGTCCTGGCTGCCTTCGGGGACCAGCTCGCGCGGGCCGTGCCGCTGCCCGTCCACGCGGAGATCGCGTTCAAGAAGATCGCCCTGGGCCCGGTCACGGCGACCGCCACGCTCGGCCGCCCCGCCGCCGAGGTCGTCGCGGAACTGGACGAGGGCCGGCGCCCGGAGTTCCCGGTGACCGTGGCCATCCGGCGGGAGGACGGAGCCGTGACCGGGGAGATGACGGTGACCTGGACGCTGCGGCCCAGCACCTGAGCCGGAGGGGAGGGACCCGGCCGCGTGGTGCCCGGCCGGTCCCCGGTCCCGCGGACGGAGACGGGGGCCCGGCGGGACGGGACGGTCAGGCGGCGCGCCGGACGCCTCCCTCCTCCCCTTCCCCGCTCCCCTTCTCCCCGTCCGCGCCGCTGCCGTCGTCCGCCAGCCCGGCCACGAACTCCTTCAGCCAGGCCGTGAACGCCGGGCCCAGGTCGGACCGTCCGCAGGCCAGCCGTACCACCGTGCGCAGGTAGTCGGCCTTGTCGCCGGTGTCGTAGCGCAGGCCGGTGAAGACCACCCCGTGCACCGTGCCGTCCGCGGCGAGGGTCTGGAGGGCGTCGGTGAGCTGGATCTCGCCGCCCCGGCCCGGCGGGGTGCGCTCCAGCACGCCGAAGACGGCCGGGTCGAGGACATAGCGGCCGATGACCGCGAACCGGCTCGGCGCGGTGCCCGGCGCGGGCTTCTCCACCAGCCCGGTGACACGGACGACCCCGTCCTCCCCGGCGCTCTCCACGGCGGCGCAGCCGTAGAGGTGGGCCTGGTCCGGCGCGACCTCCAGCAGGGCGACGACGCTCCCGCCGCGCCGGGCCCGCACGTCGAGCATCCGGCTGAGCAGGGTCTCGCGCGGGTCGATCAGGTCGTCGCCCAGCAGGACGGCGAAGGGCTGGTCGCCGACGTGCCGGCGGGCGCACAGCACCGCGTGGCCGAGGCCCAGCGGGTCGCCCTGCCGGATGTGGTGGATGTCCGCCAGCCGCGCCGGATCGCGCACCGCGTCCAGGCGTACGGTGTCGCCCTTCGCCGCGAGGGTCTGCTCCAGTTCGAGGGCGTGGTCGAAGTGGTCCTCGATGGCCCGCTTGTGCCGTCCGGTGACCATCAGGACGTCGTCCAGCCCGGCCGCCGCGGCCTCCTCGACGACGTACTGGATCGCCGGTTTGTCGACGACCGGCAGCATCTCCTTCGGGGTGGCCTTCGTGGCGGGCAGGAACCGCGTGCCGAGCCCGGCGGCCGGGACCACCGCCTTGCGCACGGCACCGGTGGGCGGGGACGTGGTCGGAGTGTGGGGGACGATCATGCCGCCCATGCTGGCGCGGACGGATGGGAGGGAGCCGGGAAGGACCTCTCAGCCACCTGTGCGTCGCAGCGGCGGGCGTGTCTGACGGTGTGTCATCGAGGGGTGGCGCATAGTGCCTGCGTGCAGACACCGAACGGATCGCGGCCCCCGGCCGGCGCCGACCCCGTCTCCCGCAGGGGCGCCCTGCGCCTGCTGGCCGCCACCGCGGCGGCGGCCGGCCTCCCCGAGACGGCCCACGCGGCCGGCCCCGGCCCCGGTACCGACGCCGCCACGAGCACGGACACCGTCCCCGGCGCGAAGACCGGCACGGAGTCCGGCACGGAGTCCGGCCCGGCCACCGCCAGCGGCCCCGGTGGGAGGCCCGCCCCGCCCCGCGTCGAGGCGCTGCTCGCCCGGCTGACCCTCACCGAGAAGGTCTCCCTCCTGCACGGGGCGCCCGATCCGCGCCCCCTCGGCCAGGCCGGCCACGTCCCCGGCGTGCCCCGCCTGGGCATCCCGCCGCTCCGGCTGGCCGACGGCCCGGCCGGCGTCCGGGTCACCGCCCGGGCCACCGCCCTCCCCGCCCCCGTGCTGCTGGCCGCCGCCTTCGACCCCGGCCTCGCCCGGCGCTACGGCCGGGTCATCGGCCGCGAGGGCCGCGCCCTCGGCCAGGACGTGCTGCTCTCCCCGATGGTCAACCTGATCCGCACCCCGTACGCGGGCCGGAACTTCGAGACCTTCGCCGAGGACCCGCTGCTCTCCGCCGACCTGGTCGCCGCCGAGATCGAGGGCGTCCAGGGCGAGGGCCTGATCGCCACCGTCAAGCACTTCGCGCTGAACAACCAGGAGAAGGACCGCGAGACGATCGACGTCCGGGTCGACGAGCGCACCCTGCACGAGGTCTACCTGCGCGCCTTCGAGGCCGCCGTCGCCGCCGGCACCGGCGCGGTGATGGCCGCCTACAACAAGGTCGCCGGTACCCACGCCGGCGAGAACGCGGACCTGCTCACCGGCGTGCTCCGCGAACGCTGGGGCTTCGACGGACTGGTCATGAGCGACTGGTCCGCCACCCACTCCACCGCGCCCGCCCTCGCCGCCGGCCTCGACCTGGAGATGCCGGACGGCACGCACTACGGCGACCCGCTGGTCAGGGCCGTCACGGACGGCACCGTCCCCGAGGCGCACGTCGACCGCGCGGTCCGCCGCGTCCTGACCGTCATGGACCGCTTCGGTCTCCTCGACCCGGCCCCGCCGGCCCGCCCCGCCCGGGACGCCGCCGCCGGTGCCGCCGTCGCCCGAGAGGTCGCCGAGGCCGGCGCGACCCTGCTGCGCAACGCGCACGGCACGCTGCCCCTCGCCCCCGGCCGCCGCGTCGCCGTGATCGGCCCCACCGGCGCCCGCCCCCTGGTCGGCGGCGGCGGCAGCGCCCACGTCGTGCCCGACCGCGCCGCCCGCCCCCTGGACGCCATCGGCGCCCGCGCGGCCGAGGTGACGTACGCCCTCGGCGAGGACGTGTACGGCAAGCCGCTGCCCGCCGACGCCCTCCACCCGGCCCTCGACACCGGGGAACGGCACGTCCCGGCGGGCCGGACCTGGACCTACGACGGCACCCTCACCGTCCCCGAGGACGACGAGTGGACCTTCGTCCTGCACTACTCGGCGGAGCCCACCGGCCGCCCCGAGGTCCGCCTCGGCGCCGAGAACCTCTTCCCGCTCGCCCCCGGCTACACCGAGTACTTCGCCGGCGGCCTGGTCACCGCCGCGCCCGATGGGCTCGCCGTGCGCCGCCGCACCCTGCGGCTCACCGCCGGCCGGCACCGGCTGCGGATCACCGCGCCCGGCGGCGGGTCCGGGCAGACCTTCCGGCTGCGCCGCATCACCGGCGCCACCCGCGCCGCCGACGTCGCCGAGGCCGTACGCGCCGCCCGCGCCGCCGACGACGTGGTCCTCTTCGCCTACGAGGACGCCACCGAGGGCCAGGACCGCACCACCCTGGCCCTGCCCGGCAACCAGGACCGGCTGATCGAGGCCGTGGCCCGGGCCAACCCCCGCACCACCGTCGTCCTCAACACCTCCTCGGCCGTCACCATGCCGTGGCTGGCGGCGACCGGCGCCGTGCTCCAGATGCACTACCCCGGCCAGGAGGGCGCCGCCGCGACCGCCGCCGTGCTGTACGGCGCGTGCGACCCGGGCGGCCGGCTCACCCAGACCTACCCCGCGGCCGACGACCGCCACCCGGTCGCCGGGGACCCGCTGCGCTACCCGGGCGTGGCCGGCACCGAGGAGTACGGCGAGGGCGTCCACACCGGCCACCGCTGGTACGACGCCCGGGGCGTGCGCCCGCTCTTCCCGTTCGGGCACGGACTGTCGTACACCTCGTTCGTCTTCACCCGGCTGCGGGCGCGGCCGGTCGGGGACGGGGGACTGGACGTCTCCTTCACCGTCCGCAACACCGGGCGGCGCGACGGCGTGACCGTGCCGCAGGTGTACGTCGGACCCTCGCCCGACCTGACGCTGGACCAGCCTGTACGGGTCCTGGCGGGATACCGGCGGCTCGCGCTGCGGGCGGGGGAGCGGCGCCGGGTGACCGTGCGGGTCGCCGCCCGCACCCTGTCCAGCTGGGACGCCCGGCGCCACGCCTGGGTGCCCGGCACCGGGCGGCGCACGGTGTGGCTCGGCGCGTCCTCGGGGGACCTGCGGCTGCGGACCAGCGCGGAGGCGGCCGGGTCCGCGTGACCCAGTAGGCTTCCCGGGACAGCAGGAGCGAAACCGCGAGGAGCCCGCAGTGCACGTCCAGGAATGGCTCGACACCGTGCCCGCGGCGGCCGTCTACGCCGTGGTGGGACTGGTCATCGGACTGGAGAGCCTGGGCATCCCGCTGCCCGGCGAGATCATCCTGGTGTCGGCGGCGCTGCTGTCCTCCCAGCACGGCGGCGTCGACCCGGTGGTCCTGGGCGCCTGCGCCACCGCCGGCGCGGTGATCGGCGACTCCATCGGCTACGCCATCGGCCGCAGGGGCGGCCGTCCGCTGCTGGCCTGGCTGGGGAAGAAGTTCCCCCGGCACTTCGGTGAGGCCCAGGTCGCCACCGCCGAGCGCTCCTTCACCAAGTGGGGCATGTGGGCGGTCTTCTTCGGCCGCTTCATCGCCCTGCTGCGCATCTTCGCGGGGCCGCTGGCGGGCGTGCTCCACATGCCCTACTGGAAGTTCCTGATCGCCAACGTCCTCGGCGGCATCGCCTGGGCCGGCGGCACCACCGCCGTCATCTACTACGTCGGCGTCGTCGCCGAGGACTGGCTCAAGCGCTTCTCCTGGCTCGGCCTGGTCGTGGCGGTCCTCATCGGCGCCACCTCGATGCTGGTCCTGAGGCGGAGGGCGAGGAAGACGGAGACCGTCCCGGCGCCGGAGGCGGAGACCTCCTGAGGGCGCGGACCGTGCCGACGTGCGGCTCCGCCGCGCGGGCGCGAGCGACCACAGCGGACGCGAGGCCCGCGGCCGACGGTCACCCCCCGAACTCCCCCCGGTGCGCCTTCCCCAGCTCCACGTACATGGTGCCGTTGAGGGTCAGCCCCTCCCGCTCCTCCGGCGTCAGCGCCCGCCTCACCTTCGCCGGCACCCCCGCCACCAGCGACCCCTCCGGCACCACCATCCCCTGCGGCACCAGTGCCTGCGCGGCGACCAGCGACCCCGCTCCGATCACCGCCCCGTTCAGCACCGTCGCGCCCATGCCGATCAGGCAGTCGTCCCCGACGCTCGCGCCGTGCACCACGGCGTTGTGCCCGATGGACACCCGCTCGCCGACGGTGACCGGGAAGCCGGGGTCGGCGTGGAGCGTGCAGTTGTCCTGGACGTTGCTGTCCGCCCCGACCGTGATCCGCTCCACGTCCCCGCGCAGCACCGCCCCGTACCAGACACTCGCCCCCGCGCGCAGCGTCACGTCCCCGAGCACCGAGGCCGTCGGCGCCACGAACGCCTCCGCGTCCACCTCCGGCTCCCTGCCGCCGATGCCCCTGATCAGTGCCTTGTGCGTCATCGTCGCCTCCCGCTCGGGTCGTGTCACCGGCACGGTAGCCCACCGGGTGGGGTGAAGATCACAGCCCCGCGCGCACCGGGCCCCGCGGCACGCTGAGTACCGTGTGCGGGTGCCGAACCGCCGGAACACCCCCGCCTCCTGGCCCCGCCGCCTCGCGCAGCGGGCCGTCCACGCGGGCTGGGCATGGGCGCAGCGCACCGGCTCGGTCACCGCCGAGCACCCCGGACGGTTCCGCTTCGGCGCCCTCGGCCCCGGCACCCGGCTGGCCTTCCCGCTCGGCACGGTCTTCGGGGAACCCTGGATCCACCTCGGCGCCCACTGCGTCATCGGCGAGCAGGTCACGCTGACGGCCGGTCTGATGCCCGACCTCGACCTCGGCCCCGAGCCGATCCTCCGCATCGGCGACGGCGTCGTCCTCGGCCGCGGCAGTCACGTCATCGCCGACACCACGGTCACCATCGGCAGCGACTGCTACTTCGGACCGTACGTCTACGTCACCTCCACCAATCACTCCTACGACGACCCCCACCAGCCCATCGGCAAGCAGTGGCCCCGCATGGAGCCGGTCGGGATCGGCCCCGGCTGCTGGATCGGCACCGGCGCGGTGATCCTGCCCGGCGCGCGGATCGGCCGGAACGTGGTGGTGGCCGCCGGCGCGGTGGTCCGGGGCACGGTGCCCGACCACGCCGTGGTGGCGGGCGCCCCCGCCCGCGTCGTACGGCGCTGGACTGCCGAGGACGGCTGGCAGCCGCCGCTGCGCACGCCCGCTCCGGTGCCGATCCCCGACGGGGTGACACCCGCGCAGCTGCGCGCCCTGTCGGAGCTGGGCGAGGAGGCGGCCGCGCACCTCGCCCGCCCGGCCGCCGACTCCTGAGCGCACCCGGCCGCGCAGTACAGTGCGGTGAACGAGTCGGTACAGCCACGCACCACCCTGGACGGAATGTGTCGGACCTCGACCTGCTGACCCGGTCCCTCGCGCGCAACGTGCGGCGCTGGCGCACCGAGCGCGGCTTCACCCTGGACGCCCTCGCCGGGCGGGCCGGGGTCAGCCGCGGCATGCTCATCCAGATCGAACAGGCCCGGACCAATCCCAGCCTCGGCACGGTCGTCAAGATCGGAGACGCGCTCGGCGTCAGCATCACCACCCTCCTCGACCAGGAGCAGAGCTCCACGGTCCGGGTCGTCCCCGCCGAAGAGGCGGTACGGCTCTGGCACACCGAGGACGGCAGTTACAACCGGCTGCTGGCGGGCACCGAGGCCCCCGGCCCGCTGGAGATGTGGGACTGGCGGCTGATGCCCGGCGAGCACAGCCCCTCCGACCCGCACCCCGCGGGCACGGTCGAGCTGGTGCACGTCACCGCCGGGGAACTGACCATCACCGTGGACGGCACCGACCACCGGGTGCCGGCCGGGGCGAGCGCCTCCTTCGAGGCCGACACCCCGCACACGTACGCCAACACCGGGGACGTGCCGATGGAGATGATCATGGCCGTCTCGGTCCCGCCCGTGCGCTGACACGCGTACCGGCGGCCCTTGTTACCGTGCGGGCATGCAGCCACCCATCGGAGACTTCGACCAGGCGATTCCCGCCCCCGACTGCCTCGACGCGCTGACCCGCCCGGTCGCCGACGCGGTACGCCACTGGCGCGGCGGCGTCCCCGCCGAGCAGATCCTCTACGTCGACACCGAACCGGAGTGGGCGGACACCGCCACCTTCGTCGAGCACTACGGCCGCGGGTTGCTGGAGCAGTCCGCCAACTGCGTCGTCGTCAGCGGCAGACGCGGCGGCGATACCACGCTCGCGGCCTGCCTGGTGCTGTCCACCACCCGCGTCGACGTCAACGGCGTGGTCCGCCGCCACCTCGGCGCCCGCAAGGCGTCCTTCGCCCCGATGGACACGGCCACCGGCGAGACCGGCATGGAGTACGGCGGCATCACCCCCGTCGGGCTGCCCGCCGACTGGCCGGTCCTGGTGGACTCCGCCGTCGTCGACCTGCCCTGGGTCCTGGTCGGCAGCGGCCGGCGCCGCGGCAAGCTGCTGCTCCCCGGCAAGGCGTGCGCCGAACTCCCGGGCGCGGTCGTCCTGGACGGGCTGGGCGTCGCCTGACCCTCAGCCTTCTTGGCCGAGCCGGGGGATCTCGATGGCCGGGCACCGGTCCATGACCATGTCCAGTCCCGCGGCCCGGGTCCGCCCGTACGCCGCCTCGTCGACGACCCCGAGCTGGAACCAGACGGCCTTCGCCCCCTTGGCCACCGCCTCGTCGGCGACCGCCCCGGCCAGCTCGCTGTTGACGAAGACGTCCACCACGTCCACGTCGAAGGGGATGTCCGCGAGCGAGGCGTACCCCTGCTCGCCGTGGACCGTCTCGGCCTTCGGATGCACCGGGACGATCCGCTTGCCGAAGCGCTGAAGGACCCCCGCCACCCCGTAGGCGGCCCGCTGCCGGTTCGCGGACAGCCCGACCACGGCCCAGGTGCCGCCGTGCTGGGTGAGGATCTTGCGGACCGTTTCCTCGTCGCCGTACACCGGCTGCCTCCTCGTGCTCGCGGACGGTTGTCCCGTGGCTGTGCTGCGGTAACGGATCAGGGCGGGCGGAGATTCCCGGCCCGTCGCCCGGACGGGTGACCGCATAGGCTGGCCCGATGCAGGACCAGTACCGCACCGTCGCCCGCGCCGGAGTGCACGAGACCGAGGTCAACCGTTCGCGCTTCCTGTGCGCGCTCGCGCCGGCCGCAAGTGAGCGGGAGGCGCAGGAGTTCGTCGCGGCCGTGCGCAGGGAGCACGCGGACGCCACGCACAACTGCTGGGCCTACGTCGTCGCGGCCGACGCCGCCGTGCAGCGGGCCAGTGACGACGGCGAGCCGGGCGGTACCGCCGGGGTGCCCATGCTCCAGATGCTGCTGCGCCGCGAGATGCGGTACGTCGTCGCCGTCGTCACCCGGTACTACGGCGGGGTCAAACTCGGCGCCGGCGGGCTGATCCGGGCGTACGGGGGAGCGGTCGGGGAGGCGCTGGACGCCGTGGGGACGGTGACCCGGCGCCGGTTCCGGCTGGCCACCGTCACCGTCGACCACCAGCGGGCGGGCAAGCTCCAGAACGACCTGCGGACCGCCGGGCGCGAGGTGCGCGACGTGCGCTACGGCGAGGCCGTCACCATCGGGATCGGCCTGCCGGACGCCGACGTGCCCGCCTTCCGGGCCTGGCTGGCGGACGCGACCGCCGGGACGGCCGGGTTCGAACTCGGCGGCGAGACGTACGGAGATACGTGAGATACCGGGCAAGCGTCGTGTAACGCCCGTGCGGGAAGCGGGCGAAACGGGAGTAAGCGCCCGCGCTGTCAGACCCGGCCGTTAGTGTCGGGGAGCATGAGACTGCTGCACACTTCCGACTGGCATCTCGGCCGGGCCTTCCACCGGGTGAGCATGCTCGGCGCGCAGGCCGCGTTCATCGGCCACCTGGTGGAGACGGTGCGCGAGCACGCCGTGGACGCCGTGGTCGTGTCGGGAGACGTGTACGACCGGGCCGTGCCGCCGCTGGCCGCCGTCGAGCTGTTCGACGACGCCCTGCACCGCCTCGCCGCCCTCGGGGTGCCCACGGTCATGATCTCCGGCAACCACGACTCGGCCCGGCGGCTCGGGGTGGGCGCGGGACTCATCGACCGGGCGGGCATACACCTGCGGACCGCTCCGGCGGAGGCCGGCACCCCGGTGGTCCTGCGGGACGCGCACGGGCCGGTCGCCTTCTACGGGCTGCCCTACCTCGAACCGGCCCTGGTGAAGGACGAGTTCGGGGTCGAGCGGGCCGGGCACGAGACCGTGCTCGCCGCCGCCATGGACCGGGTCCGCGCCGACCTCGCGGGCCGGGCGCCGGGCACCCGTTCCGTGGTCCTCGCACACGCCTTCGTCACCGGCGGCCAACCGAGCGACAGCGAACGGGACATCACCGTCGGCGGAGTCGCCGCCGTCCCCGCCGGGGTCTTCGACGGCGTCGACTACGTGGCGCTCGGCCACCTGCACGGCTGCCAGACCCTCACGGAGCGGATCCGCTACTCCGGCTCCCCGCTGCCGTACTCGTTCTCGGAGGCGGGGCACCGCAAGAGCATGTGGCTCGTCGACCTGGACGCCGGGGGAGCGGTGCGCGCGGAGCGGCTCGACTGCCCGGTGCCGCGTCCTCTGGCCCGGCTGCGGGGCGCGCTGGAGGACCTGCTCGCCGACCCCGCGCTGACCCCCCACGAGGAGGCGTGGGTAGAGGCCACGCTCACCGACCCGGTGCGGCCCGCCGACCCCATGGCCCGGCTCGCCGCACGCTTCCCGCACACCCTCGCCCTCGTCTTCGACCCCGAACGGTCCCCGGACGACCCCGACGTGTCGTACGCGCGGCGGCTGGCCGGCCGGGACGACCAGCAGATCGCCGAGGACTTCGTCGCCCATGTGCGCGGCGCCGGGCCCGACCCGCGGGAACGGGCCGTGCTGCGGGACGCCTTCGACGCCGTGCGCGCCGACGACACGCTGCGGGAGGTGGCGCGGTGAGGCTGCACCGGCTGGACATCACCGCGTTCGGACCGTTCGGCGGCACCCAGCGCGTCGACTTCGACGCGCTGTCGGCGGCCGGGCTGTTCCTGCTGCACGGCCCCACGGGCGCCGGCAAGACCTCCGTCCTCGACGCCGTCTGCTACGCCCTGTACGGTTCGGTCCCGGGCGCCCGGCAGAGCGGCCAGGGCGGCTCCCTGCGCAGCGACCACGCCGCACCCGGCACCCGCACCGAGGTCCGCCTCGACCTCACCGTCGCGGGCCGCCGGCTGGAGGTCACCCGGCAGCCGCCCTGGGAGCGGGCCAAGAAGCGCGGCGCCGGCACGACCGTCGACAAGGCCCAGACCTGGCTGCGCGAGTACGACCCGGCCGCCGGGGCCTGGAAGGACCTCAGCCGGTCCCACCAGGAGATCGGCGAGGAGATCACCCAGCTCCTCGGTATGAGCCGGGAGCAGTTCTGCCAGGTCGTGCTGCTGCCCCAGGGCGACTTCGCGCGGTTCCTGCGCGCCGACGCGGAGGCCCGCGGCAAGCTGCTGGGCCGGCTGTTCGACACGCGGCGCTTCGCGGAGGTGGAGAAGCGCCTCGCGGAGCGGCGCCGGTCCACCGAGGCCGCGGTGCGGGACGGCGACAGCGCGCTGCTCGCCGACGCCCACCGCATGCAGCAGGCCGCCGGGGACGCCATGGAACTGCCCGAGGCGGCCCCGGGCGAGCCCGGCCTCGCCGAAGCCGTCCTCGGCGCCGCCGCCGTCGCCCGCGCCACCGCCCGGGAGCAGCTGACCGTCGCCCGCTGCCGCCTCACCGCCGCCGAGTCCGCCCAGGCCGCCGCCGCACGCGAACTGGCGGGCGTACGGGAACGGGAGCGGTTGCAGCGCCGGTTCGCCGAGGCCCGGGCGCGGGCCGCTCGGCTCGCCGAGCGGGCCGGCGCCCACCGGGAGGCCGAGGCCCGCATGGCGCGGGCCCGCAAGGCGGAGACGGTCGCCCCGGCGCTGGAGCTGCGGCAGGCCGCCGAGGCCGAGCACCGCGGGGCGAGCGACGCCGAGGCCCGCGCGCGGGCGCTGCTGCCCGCCGCCCACGCCGACGACGGCGCCGCCGGGCTGGCCGCCGCCGCCCGCCGGGCCGCCGAGGAACTGGGCCGGCTCGAGTCGGCCCGCCGCGCCGAGCGGCGCCTGGCCGCCCTCGCCGAGGAACGCGCCGGTCTCGACCGCGACGAGCGTGCCGACGAGGACCTCCTCGCGGAGGCGGAGAGCTGGCTCGCGGGCTGGGACGACACCCGCGACAGGCTCCGTACGGCCGTGGAGTCCGCCCAGGAGGCCGCCGCCCGCGCCGAACAGCTCGCCGAGCGGCGCGAGCCCGCCCGGCGCCGGCTGGCGGCCGCCCGGCAGCGCGACCGGCTGGCCCGGGACACCGGCGACGCCCAGCGGGCCGCCCTCGACTCCGCGGAGCGCGCCGCACGGGCCCGGACCCACTGGCTGGACCTGAAGGAACAGCGCCTCGACGGCATCGCCGCCGAACTCGCCGCCCGGCTCACCGACGGCGAACCCTGCGCCGTCTGCGGAGCCACCGAGCACCCCGCGCCCGCCCGCAAGGACGCCGGACACGTCGACCGGGCGGCCGAGGAGCGTGCCCTCGCCGCCTCCCGGCGGGCCGAGGAGGAGCACGCCGAGCGGGAACGGCGGCTGGGCGCGGTACGGGAGGCGCTCGCCGCGGCCGGCGCCGAAGCGGGCGACGCCCCCACCGAGCGGCTGGCCGAGGAGGCCGACGCGATCGAACGCGAGTACGCCCGCACCAGGGCCGCCGCCTCCGCGCTGCACGCCGCGCGGGAGGAACTGCGCCACGCGGAGCGGGAGCGCGAGCGGCGCGTCGAGGACCGGCGCGAGGCCGCCGTGCGCAGCGCCGCCCGCGTCGGCCGCCGGGAGCGGCTGGACCGTGAGCGGGCGGTCCTGGAGGAGGAGGTCGCACGGGTCCGGGGCGCCGCCGACAGCGTGGCGGCGCGGGCCGCCCAGTGCGAGCGGCGGGCCGCGCTCCTCACCGACGCCGCCGACGCCGCCCGGCATGCCGAGGAGGCCGCACGGCGGCTCAAGGACGCCGATGCGCGGCTGGCCGACGCCGCCTTCCGCGCCGGGTTCGACACCCCGCGGGACGCGGCCGGCGCGCTGCTGGACGACGCCGCCCACCGGGAGCTGCAACAGCGGCTGGACGCCTGGCAGGCGGAGGAGGCCGCGGTGCGCGCGGTGCTCGCCGAGGAGGACACCGCCGCCGCCGCGCACCTGCCGCCCGCCCAGGTCGCGGTGGCCGAGCGGGCGGCCGAGGACGCGGCCCGGCGGCTGCGCGAGGCGGCCTCCGCGCGGGACGCCGCCGCCCGGCGCTGCGCCGACCTCGACCGGCTCTCCGCACGGGCCGCCGAGGCCGCCCGCCGGCTGGCCCCGCTGCGCGAGGAGTACGACCGGGTCGCCCGGCTCGCCGGCCTGGCCGCGGGCACCTCGGCGGACAACGAGCGCCGGATGCGCCTGGAGGCGTACGTCCTCGCGGCGCGCCTGGAGCAGGTCGCCGCCGCCGCGACGGCCCGGCTGCGGCGGATGTCCTCCGGCCGGTACACCCTCGTCCACTCCGACGATCGCGCCGGACGCGGCCGCAGCGGACTGGGGCTGCATGTCGTGGACGCCTGGACCGGCCGTGAGCGGGACACGGCGACGCTCTCGGGCGGCGAGACCTTCTTCGCCTCCCTCGCCCTGGCCCTCGGCCTCGCGGACGTCGTCACCGACGAGACCGGCGGGGTCCGCCTCGACACCCTCTTCATCGACGAGGGCTTCGGCAGCCTCGACGACCAGACGCTGGACGAGGTGCTGGACGTCCTCGACTCCCTGCGGGAACGGGACCGCAGCGTCGGCATCGTCAGCCACGTCGGCGACCTGCGCCGGCGGGTCCACGCCCAGCTGGAGGTCGTCAAGAGCCGGACGGGCTCGGTGCTGCGGCAGCGGGGGGTCTGAGCCGCGGGCGCCGGTCAGCGGCCCACCGGGCGGCGGGGGAGCGGTGAGGAGTAGACGACGCTGGTCGTCACCGAGCCCAGCGCGCCGATCCGCCCGGACACCTCCTCCAGGTGCCGCATGGAGCGGGCCGCGACCTTGATGACGAAACAGTCGTCGCCGGTGACGTGGTGCGCCTCCAGGATCTCGGGCGTGACGTCGACCAGGTCGTGGAACGGCTTGTAGTTGCCGTGCGGGTACCGCAGGCGGACGAAGGCCAGGATCGGCAGCCCCAGCCGCTCGGGGTCGACGACGGCCGCGTACCCCTGGATGACGCCGGCCTCCTCCAGGCGGCGGACCCGCTCGGTCACCGCGCTCGCGGACATGGAGACGGCACGGGCCAGTTCGGCGAAGCCGGTCCGGCCCTCCCGCTGGAGGACGTCGAGGATGCGCCAGTCGGTGGCGTCCGGGGAATACGCGGTCATGGGGGAGGAATAGCAGGGGAATCCCCGGCGGATCAAACCGGACGCCGGGGATCGTTCCTTCGCCGCGCGGTGTCACGACCGTAGATTTCGAGCCAGGAAACCACCGCCGAGGAGAGGCCCCACCATGACCCCCGCCCCGACCGCCCCCACCCCTGCCGCCCCCGCCCCTGCCGCCCCCGCCCCGACCGCCCCCGCCCCTGCCGTCACCGCCGCCCCGCCCGCCGAGGCCGCCGCCTACTTCCGGGCGCGGCTCGCGTTCCGTACCGACGTCTCCGACGTGGCCGCCGCGCTCGCGGCCGGCACGGACCCCGGCTTCGTCCTCGTGGACTCCCGGTCCACCGCCGCCTGGGAGCAGGGCCACGTGCCCGGCGCGCTCCACCTGCCGACCGCCCTGATCCCGGACCAGGCCGACGGGCTCCTCGACCCTGGCGTGCCGGTCGTCACGTACTGCTGGGGCCCCGGCTGCGACGGCGCCACCCGCGCCGCCCTCGCCCTGGCCGAACGCGGGTACCGCGTCAAGGAGATGACCGGCGGGTTCGAGTACTGGGTGCGGGAGGGCCTCGCGTACGAGACCTGGCAGGGGGCCGAGCGCCGCGCCGCCGACCCGCTGACCGCTCCCGAGGACGCGGCGGACTGCGGATGCTGAGGGACGTGTAGGTTCTGCCGCATGGTGCGATACGCGGAGCCGGAGACGGTGGACTGGGTCGAGTCGGGCGGCGGGCCGCTCATAGCGGTGCCGGAGACGGTGCTGTCCTTCTGGGCCGGCGCCGACGGCGACGAGACCGCCTCCGACTACGACCGGGCCTGCGAGGTCGACGGACGGGCCGGGCTCCTCCCGGTCGGGGACGCGGCGGCCCTGGTCCTCGGGGACGAACCCGCCGCGACCGCCTTCCTGCCCGAGCACCGTGCCTTCGTCCGGTGGTACGCGGGCGACGACGAGGGGGACCTGCTGGCCGGCGTCCCCGAGGCACTCCGCACCGCCGAGTGGGGCCCGGAGCTGAGCTGGCGGGTCCCCGGGCCGGTGCTGCTGTTCGACGCCGCCTGGCCGGGCGGCGCCTGCGAGGGCACCGACCACGTCCGCGTGCCCCTGGCACCCGGCCACTACGCCGTCCGCACCGCCCACGCCCAGCCCGGCCCGGAGACCTGGCTCGGCCTGGTCCAGCTCCGCCCGCTGACGGACTGACCGGGCCGGGGCGGGCGCCCTTTCCGGGAGTCCCTGCCCGGGGATCCACGTGTGTCGGTCCCGCCGACCGGCCAGGATGATCGACCATGTCATGACCGCCACGCCCGGAAGACCTCCGCCGTGACCCGCTCCCGCTGCGCGGCCGGACGGCCTCGTCACCGGGCCGGCCGCCGCGCCGGCACCGGCCACGGGTGGCGCGCCGGCTCGCCGCCTACGGCGCGCGCGTCTGCCCGCACCGCCATGTGCCGCACGACGCCGCGACACCCTGGGGCGCCGGCCGCGTCGAGGACGTCCGCGCCTCCGTCAGCGCGGCGGTCGGCGACCCCGGCGACCCGGACGCACGTGTCGCGGAGTGCCCCGGCGACCTCACGCTCCCCGGCGCGCCGGGCTCCCCCCGTCCGCACCGCCGCCGAGCCCTCGGCGGCCGGCTCGGCATCCTCGTCGCCCACCACGCGCTCAGCGGCGGCGACGGCACCCTCGACGTGATCGACGCCGCGGTGCCCGACGCGCACTGGGCCGTCGACATCGGCTCGGTGCTGCTGGTCCAGGCGTACGCACGGCTGCGCGCCGCGCTGCCGCCGCGTGCGCCCGGTGGGATGACGCCCGCCGGGCAGGACCACGGCGCAGGCATGCCCGGCGAGATCGCCTACGCCCTCCAGAAGGGCGCCCCCGCCTCGGTCGCCTGCTCCCCGGCGACGGCGCTCGCCGAACCCGCCGTCACCGTGAACACGGTCGACCCCGGGCCCGTCAGGCACCGGATACCTGACGGGCGAGGCGTACGACGCGGTCGCCCCGATGTTCCCCGCCGGCCGCTGGGGCATGCCGGGCGACCCGGCCCGCCTCATCGCGTGGCTCGCCACGGACGAGGCGATTGGGGTCTCCCCCGCTCGAACGTGGGCGAGGGCTTGGGGAAGGACCACCGGGCAGGTCATCGACAGCGGGGGCGGCTTCAGGCGCTGAACGGCCCTACAGCCGCGCCAGCTCGTCCACCAGGTCGTCCAGGCCCAGCGAGCCCTGCGACAGCGCGGCCATGTGCCACGCCTTGAGGTCGAAGGCGTCGCCGTGCCGCGCGCGGGCCTTCTCCCGGCCCAGCAGCCAGGCCCGCTCCCCGAGCTTGTAGCCGATCGCCTGCCCGGGAATGGTCAGGTAGCGGGTCAGCTCGCTCTCCACGAAGTCCGCCGACCGGCTGCTGTGGGACCCGAAGAACTCCTGCGCCAGTTCCGGCGTCCAGCGCTCGCCCGGGTGGAACGGCGAGTCGGCGGGGATCTCCAGCTCCAGGTGCATGCCGATGTCGATGATGACCCGCACCGCCCGCATCATCTGCGCGTCGAGATATCCGAGACGGGTCTCGGCGTCGGTGAGGAAGCCCAGTTCGTCCATCAGCCGCTCCGCGTACAGCGCCCAGCCCTCGGCGTTGGCGCTGACCATGCCCACGGACGCCTGGTAGCGGGAGAGGTTCCCGGCGACGTGCGTCCACTGGGCGAGCTGGAGGTGGTGGCCCGGCACGCCCTCGTGGTACCAGGTGGAGACCAGGTCGTAGACCGGGAAACGGGTCTGTCCCATGGTCGGCAGCCAGGTGCGGCCCGGCCGCGAGAAGTCCTCCGAGGGCTCGGTGTAGTAGGGCGCCGCCGCGCTGCCGGGCGGCGCGATCCGCGACTCCACCCTCCGCACCCGCTCGGCCAGTTCGAAGTGCGTGCCGTCCAGCGCCTCGATGGCCTGGTCCATCAGGCCCTGGAGCCAGTCGCGGACCTCGTCCACGCCCTCGATGTGCCGCCCGTGCTCGTCGAGGTGGGCCAGCGCCTCCCACGGCGTCGCCGCGCCCGGCAGGATCTTCTCGGCCTCGGCCCGCATCTCGCCGAGCAGCCGGTGGTACTCGGCCCAGCCGTAGGCGTACGCCTCGTCCAGGTCGAGGTCGGTGCCGTTGTAGTAGCGCGCCCAGCGGGCGTACCGCTCCCGGCCGACGGTGTCCGGCGCGTCCGCGACGGCCGGCGCGTACACGTCCCGCATCCAGTCCCGCAGCTCCGCCACGGCCCCGGTCGCCGCCCGCGCCGCCTCGTCCAGCTCCGCGCGCAGCGCCTCGGGGCCGGCGGCGGCGAAGTCCTCGAACCAGCCGCGGCCCGCGCCGGTGTCCGCCCACTCGCCGAGCTGGGTGACGAAGGTCGCGGTCGGCCGGGGCGCGGCGAGCAGCTCGCGCTCCAGGCCGAGGGAGAGGGAGGCCCGGTACCCGGCCAGCGCGTCCGGCACCGCGCGCAGCCGCTCGGCGATCCGCGCCCAGTCCTCCTCGGTCTCCGCCGGCATCAGGGCGAACACCTCGCGCACGCTGTGCGCGACCGTCCCGAGGTTGCCGACCGAGCGCAGCCCTTCCTCGGCCTCATGCACGGCGAGCTGGGCGGTGAGCCGCTCGCGCAGCAGCCGGGCGCAGCGCCGCTCGATGTCGCTGTCCCCGCCGGGGCGGCGCTCCGCCTCGTCCAGCCGGGCCAGCGTGGTCCGCGCGAGCTCCGCGAGGGCCTCCTGGCCCGCGGGTGAGAGGTCGGGCAGCCGGCCGGCGCTCTCCGGCACGCCCAGATAGGTGCCGGTGACCGGGTCGAGGGCGATGAGTTCGTCGACGTAGGCGTCGGCGACCTCGCGGGGCAGCGGGCTCTTGGTCTCTGACATGCGGACATCCTCGTACGGATGCCGGTGCCGCGTCAGCCTCACAAGGGGGGCCGGTGGCGGCACGGGCCCGATTTCGCTCAGGGCGTGGCGACGGCGCCCGGCCGGCCCGGCCCGGCGGCAGAGGCGCCCGGGGCCGGTGCCGCGGCGCAGTGGTGAGGGTGTCCGGGGCCGGTGCGTGCCGCCGGCCCCGGGAGGTTCCCTACTCCCGCCCGATCCGCTCCCCGCAGGCCCGCCGGGCGGCGAGCGCGGCCGGGTCCAGGCGGGCGGTGATGACCAGGGTGCCCTCCTCGATCTGGTAGTCGAGGGGGAGGCCCAGGCCGCGCATGGCCGCGACCATGCCGGTGTTGGACGCCTGCGTCACGGCGTAGACGCTCTCGCAGCCGGTCCCGGCGGCCATGGTCACGAGCCGGCCGAGGAGTTCGCCGCCGATGCCGCGGTGCTGCCAGGCGTCCTCGACGAGCAGGGCGACCTCCGTCTCGTCGCCGTCCCACAGCAGGTGGCCGAGGGCGACGATCCGGCCCCCGGCGGTGTACGCCGCGAGGGTGCGGCCGTGGTGCGGGCTGAGCAGGTGGTTCAGATAGCGGTCCGCGTCGCCGACCGGGCCGTGGTACCGCAGGCCGAGGGTGCGGTCGGAGCAGCGCTCGTGCATCGCCTTCGCGGCCGGGAGGTCACCGGTGTCGGCGCGGCGGACGGTGATGTCCGCGCCCTCGGGCAGCGTCAGCACGTCCTGGCCACGCGGCACCCGAGGGCCGAGCCGGGCGTCCAGCTCGACCAGCGCGCGGGCGCGGGCGAACTCCGTGGGGGTGAACGGCAGATACGGCCGCTCGATGCTGAGGACACCGCCCTCGGGGGCGCGCAGCCGCATCACCGTGTCCTCCAGGACGCCCTCCACCGGCACGTCCCGGGGGCCGGCCGCGGTACGGACGGGCAGTGACCGGATCGTGCACCGGCCCAGCAACTGGCGCAGGGCGAGGGGGAGTTCGGAGGTGTCGACGGCGGTGCGGGTGGCGAGGCCGAGCACCCGGGTGGGGGCGTCGACCAGGTCGTGGGCGTCGGCCCGCTCGCACCAGGTGTCGCTGCCGCCCGCGGCCGTCACGGTCTCCCGCAGGTCGGCGAGGTCCAGCCCGCCGGGGGCGCGCAGCAGGAACTCGTCCACCGTGCCGTCGGCCAGCGGGTGCGTCTGGAGGCTGAGGATGTCCACCCGCAGACCGGCGAGGGCCGTGCAGAGCGCCGCCAGCGACCCCGGCTCGTCCCGTACGGTGGCCCGCATCCGCCACAGCGCGCTCTCCTCGGCCCCGGCGCCGCCCGCGGCCCCGGCGCCGCCCGCGGCCCCGGCGGTGGCCTCGGAGCGGGCACCGGGGCCGGTGCCCGCGGGCGGTCGGCCGGGACCGTCGCCGGTATCGTCCAGCGGCGGCGCGTGACCGTGGCGTCGTGTCCAGCGTGTCCACAGGCCCGCCACCGCCTTCTGGCGGGTGGCGGGGCGGTTCTGCCGGGGGCGGGCGGTGTGCGACCTGTCTCGACTCATGCGGCCACTGTGAGGGAACGGTGTTGCGCGATCACGAACGCGTTGTGTCCGATGGGTAAAGGATCACTTTTTGTCCGTGTTCTTCCTCACAGGGGCGTCCGCTGCCCCTCCTCACCGGAGCGGCCGTCGGTCCCGCCCGCCCGCGCACCCGTCGGACGGGTCGCGCACCGGGGGATGACTCCAGTGCGCGACACCCTTACAGGATAGGGGAGTTACCGGAGGTCACTGCCCCACCCGGCCCGGCTGGAGCACCTTGGTGAACAGCACCGTGCCGTCCTGCTCGCGCAGCCGTACGGTCATCTCCGCGCTGTCGCCGTCGATGTCGACCTCGCCGAAGAACTGGTAGCCGTCGGCGGGCGAGACGTTCGACGCGGTCGGCGCCTTCACGAAGACCCGCTCGGGGCCGAAGGTGCCGTCGAGCGCGCTGGCCGGGAACGCGCCCGCGTTCAGCGGCCCGGAGACGAACTCCCAGAACGGCTCGAAGTCGGTGAACGCCGCCCGGGACGGCTGGTAGTGCTGGGCGGAGGTGTGGTGCACGTCCGCCGTCAGCCACACCGTGCCGGTGATCCGCCGGTGCTTGACGAACCGCAGCAGCTCCGCGATCTGCAGCTCCCGCCCGAGCGGCGTCCCCGGGTCGCCCTGGGCGATCGCCTCGTAGTGGGGCTTGCCCTCGGTCCCGTCCGGCACCACCAGCCCGATCGGCATGTCGGCGGCGATCACCTTCCACACCGCCCGCGACCGGGACAGCTCCCGCTTGAGCCACTCCAGCTGCTCCCGGCCCAGGATGCCCTGCGGGTCGGTGGTCTGGTCGTCGGGGGAGTTGGCGTTGCGGTAGGTGCGCATGTCCAGGACGAAGACGTCGAGGAGCGGGCCCTGCCGCAGCACCCGGTGGACCCGGCCCTCCCGTGCGCCCGGCCGCAGCGTCGAGATCGGGACGTACTCGGAGAACGCGCGCCGGGCCCGCGCGGCGAGGACGTCGACGTCCCTGACCGTGTAGGCGCTGTCGGTGATGACCTCGCCGGGGTACCAGTTGTTGCGCACCTCGTGGTCGTCCCACTGGATGATCGACGGCACCTGGGCGTTGAACCGGCGCAGGTTGTCGTCGAGCAGGTTGTACCGGAAGGCGCCGCGGAACTCCCCGAGGGTCTCGGCCACCTTGGACTTCTCCACGGTGGTGAGGTTCCGGTAGGTGCGGCCGTCCGGCAGGGCCTGGGTGGCGGATATGGGCCCGTCGGCGTAGATGTTGTCGCCGCTGCACAGGAAGAAGTCCGGGTCCAGCTTCCCCATGGCGTCGTAGATGCGGTAGCCGCCGATGTCCGGGTTGATGCCCCAGCCCTGCCCCGCCTGATCGCCGGACCACACGAACCGCACGCCGTCGCGGCGCCGGCCGGAGGCGGTGCGGAAGGTGCCGGTGACCGGCTCGCCGGTACGGCGCGGGTCGTCGGGGTCGGCCAGCAGCACCCGGTAGTGGATCTGCTCACCGGCCGGCAGCCCGCTCAGCCGGGTGGTGCCGGTGAAGTCCGTGCCGGAACCCAGCAGCGGCCCCCGCCATCTGCGCGGATTGCGGAACGACTCGGTCGCGGACGTCTCCACGATCATCCGGGCCGGCCGGTCGGAACGGACCCAGACCAGACCGGAGTGCGCGGTCACGTCCCCCGTCTGCACACCCCAGCCCGCGCCCGGCCGGCCGGAGCGGGCGAAGGCCGGGGCCGCGCCGAGAGCGGGGGACAGGGCGAGCGCCGCCGAGGCGGCGAGGGAGCCGCGCAGCACGCTGCGGCGGCCGGGAAGCGGACGGTGGGACATGGGTACGGCCTCCGGGCGAGGGGGTCGGAATCCGGCCGGTGGACACCGGCGGACGGGCACGTCACACCTACTGGGGCGCGGCGGCGGGCACGCAAACCCTAGGTGAACAGCGGACACGTTTGCGGCAGGTGACCCGATCAAGTCACCTGCGCCGTATGAGGGGTTGGGAACCTTACGGCGTAAACAGAAGTGACAGACCACCGTGCGGGGGCAGGCTGATGCCGGGCCCCGGAATTCGTACGCGCCGGCTACGCGCAATCCTGGAGCGCCCGTGGACGCCAAGAACCGCTTCGAGACCAGAACGACCTTCGCCCTCTCCCGACTGGAATGGCTCGGCTTTCTGGCCGTGTCCCTCGTCCTCGCCTTCCAGCACCGCGCGGACATCAGATGGGGCGTGTTCGTACTGCTGTTCGCGGTGATCGACGTCATCGGCTACCTGCCCGGGGCGATCGCCTACCGGCGCAGCCCCGACCGGCGGGTGGCACGCGGTTACTACGTCGCCTACAACACCATGCACAGCCTGGTCACGGCCGGTGCCATCGCCGGCGCCTGGGCCCTGTTCGTGCGCCCCGAGTGGGCCCTGCTCGCCCTGCCCGTCCATCTCATGGGCGATCGCGCCCTCTTCGGCAACTCCCTGAAACCGTTCGGCGTCGCTTTCGAACCCGCGACCGATCCGCATTACGCGGAATTCGAGGAACGCCGCCGCACGGTGTTCCCCGGCCACCCCTCCGGCCCCGAGCCGGCGTCCGGGTCCGGCCCCGATCCCGTGGAGGGCACGCATGCCGTCCGTGCTTGACACCCTTGCCGCGCACAGCGACAACCCGAGTTCCTTTCTCGCCCTCAACAGCGGCAACGAGTATTTCCGCGACGGCCGCTTCGACGGCGCCTGCGCCTATCGAAAGTCCGGGCGCTACGTCCTGCAATTCGGCGGGCCGTTCACCGCGCCGCAGCACCGGGCGCGGCTGCTCGACGCCTTCGTCGCCCACGCCGGCCGGCGGCTGGTCGCGATCCAGCTGCAACGGGCGGACGCCGAGCTGTACGCGGCGCGCGGCTTCACGGTCAACCAGATCGGGGCCTCCTACGCCGTCGACCTCTCCCGCTTCACCCTGCGCGGCTCCCGCTTCGTACGGCTGCGGAACAAGATCTCCCGGGCCAGGCGGGCCGGTCTGGAGGTCACCGAGATCAAGGCCGGCGACGACTGCGCCGACCTCGACCGCGTCGACCGGATCTGGCTGAAGCAGAAGGGCCGGCACGTCAAGGAGCTGCGGTTCCTCGTCGGCCAGCGCACCGGCGGCCTGCAACGGCACCGCCGGCTCTTCGCCGGCCGGATCGAGGGCGAGACGGTCGGCTACATCAACTACTCGCCGGTCTACGGCAGCCGCCCCGGCTGGCTGCACGACCTCAGCAGACGGCGTCCGGACGCGCCGCCCGGGGTGATGGAGGCGCTCAACGCCACCGTCATGGAACACCTCGTCGACGAGGGCGCCGGCTGGCTGCACTTCGGTTTCACCCCGTTCACCGGACTGGACCCGGCCCGTGAACTGCCCGGCGCCAGCCGCACCTTCACCCGGTTCGCGCACTGGCTGGCGGAGCACGGCGAGGCCGTCTACCCGGCCGCCTCCCAGCTCGAGTACAAGCAGAAGTGGGCCCCGCACGAGGTCCTCCCGGAGTACATCGCCTTCCACGGCCGGTGCCGCCCGGGCGCCGTCTGGCAGCTGCTGCGCGCCACCAACGCCGTCTGAGCCCCCGAACCACTCCGTCCTGGAGGACCGCACCGCCATGAGATTCCTCGAGCGTGAACGCACCACCCTCGCCAAACTCCTCCCGGACCTCGATCCGGCCCTGTGCGAGGTCCCGCTGATGGAGCTGGAACGGCCGGGCAGCCCCGGCATCCGGCTGTTCCGGGACAGCGGCGGCCCCGGACTGCTCGTCCCGGAGACCTACCAGGGGCGCGGCGCCACCGCCCTGGACGCGCTGCGGGTGCAGCGGGCCCTCGGGAGCCGCTCACCGTCGCTGGCCGTGGCGACCACCATGCACCACTTCTCCATGGCCACCCTGGTCGGTCTCGGCACCCTCGGCGACGGCCTGGCCTGGATGCTCGTCGAGGGCGTCGCCGGCGGCAACCGCATCATCGCCTCCGGCTTCGCCGAGGGCCGCGCCGGCTCCGGCGTCCTCGACCCGTCGATGACCGCCGCGGTCACCGCCGACGGCATCCGCATCAACGGCGTCAAACGGCCGTGCAGCCTCGCGCACTCCATGGACATCCTGACCGCCAGCGTCCTGATCCCGCGCGAGGACGGCCAGGGTGACGAACTCGCCGTGGCGCTGGTGCCCGCCGAGAGCGAGGGCCTCACCGTCAGCGGCTTCTGGTCCAGCGCGTTCCTGGCCGGCGCCGAGAGCGAGCAGGTCACGCTCACCGACGTCCTCGTCCCCCCGGACCTGGTCCTGCGCACCGCCACCGCCGCCGGGGAACGCCTCGACGAGCTCCAGACCGCCGGGCTCATCTGGTTCCAGGTGCTGATGACCGGCAGCTACCTCGGCGCGGCCAGCGCCCTGGTGGAGCGCGTGCTGCTCAACGACCGCATCCCCGAGCACGAGCGGGTCCGGCTGTTCGTCGAGACGGAGGCCGCCATGGCCACCGCCGAGGGCGTCGCCCGCCGCGTCGACTCCGGGGACCTCGGCGAGTCCGCGCTCGCCCAGGCCCTGTACACCCGCTACGGCGTCCAGGACGCCCTCGGCCGGATCGTCCCGCGCGCGGTGGAACTCCTCGGCGGTCTCAACTTCATGACCTCCGACGAGATCGGCCACCTCGCCGCCTGCGCCAACGGCCTGGCCCTGCACCCGCCGTCCCGCACCCGCATGACCGGCCCGTTCTCCGCCTACCTCGCGGACAGCCCGCTCACCATCGCCTGAACCGCCGGCGGCCCCGTCCGCCGAACCCACCCGGGAGTCCACCATGCCGCGAGACCTCTCGCGTCCCGCCGCCCCGCCCACGTCCCGCACCACCCCCGGCGCCCGCCCCGCCCTGCTGCTCACCGGCGGCTCCGGCGTGCTCGGCCGCGCCCTGATCGACGAACTCGCCCCCGACTACGACCTGCTCTGCCTGCGCCGCAGCCGCTCGCTCGGGGACCCCCGGGTCCGCGAGATCGAGGGCGACCTGCTCGCCCCGCGCCTCGGCCTCAGCCCCCGCGCCTGGTACGAACTCGCCCTCCGCGTCGACGTCGTCATCCACTCCGCGGCCGCCACCAACTGGCAGATGCCGCCCGAGGAGATCGCCCGCACCAACATCCTCGGCACCGACACCATGCTCGACCTCGCCGCCCGCGCCGACGCGCCGCTGTACCTGGTGAGCACCGCGTTCGTCGCCAACACCCCCTCGGACGAGGACCGCGAGCGCTTCCCGGGCGCCGCCGCCTACCTCGGCTCCAAGGCCCGCGCCGAGCAACTCCTGCGCGAGTCGGCGGTGCCCGGCGCCATCGTCCGCCCCTCCGTCGTCATGGGCGACTCCGTCACCGGCCGGATCGCCGGACAGCAGGGCCTGACCAAGACGATCGGCGCGATGGTCCTGGGCCAGGTCCCCGTCCTGCCCGGCGCCCCCGAGGCCCGGATCGACATGGTGCCGCAGGACTACGTCTCCCGCGCCATCGGCGACCTGGTCCGCGGCGGCGTCGGCGGCGGCGAGTACTGGCTCACCGCCGGCAAGGAGGCGGTGGAGCTGCGGGAGATCGCCGACACCTGCGCCGACTTCGCCGCCCGTCTCGGACTGCCCAGGCCGCAGCGTCCCCGGCTCATCCCGGTCGAGGCCGTGCACCGCCTGCTGCTGCCGATGCTGGAGGGCACCGCCCTGTCCGGCTCGGTCCGCCAGCGCTTCCGCTACTACGCCGAACTGCTGCTGGTGTTCCAGAGCGAACTGCCCTTCGACAGCTCCCTCGGCGGGCCGCACTGCGGCACCCGCCCGACCCACGGCGACATCCGGGACGCGCTCGTCCGGAACCTGGAGAGCTGGGCCGACGACCGCGCGGCCCGCCCCGCCCCGCGGCGCCGCCGCGCCGCGCAGACCCCCACGGAGGTGGCCTCATGACCGTATCACCCCCCGCTCCCGCCCTCCCCGCGGACGCCGGCGAGGACGTCGTCGACCTGTACCTGAAACACATCGGCTCCGGCCGGGCCGTGATGGGCCGGGTCATGGGCGGCATGGCCGAGGTCCGCTCCGAGGGCCCCTGGATCCACGCCGACGACGGCCGCCGCTTCCTGAACTTCGGCGGGTACGGCGTCTTCCTCATGGGCCACCGCCACCCGGCCGTCGTCGAGGCCGTCCACCGGCAGATCGACACCCACCCGCTGGCCAGCCGGGTCTTCCTGGAACCCGTCGCCGCCCGCGCCGCCCGCGCGCTCGCCGCCCACACCCCGCCCGGCCTGGACTACGTCCACTTCGTCAACTCCGGCGCGGAGGCCACCGAGGCCGCCCTCAAGCTGGCCCGCGCCCACGGCCGCACCAGCGTCGTCACCACCCGCAAGGGCTTCCACGGCAAGACCCTTGGCGCCCTCAGCGTCACCGCCAACGACACCTACCGGACCCCCTTCCTGCCCCTCCTCCCCGATGTCACCCAGGTCGCCTACGACGACCCCGACGACCTCGAACAGGCCCTCGCCGCCCGCCGCGACACCGCCTGCGTCGTCGTCGAACCCGTCCAGGGCGAGGGCGGCGTCCGCATCCCCCGCCCCGGCTACCTCACCCGCGTCGCCGAGCTGTGCCGCACCTACGGCGCCCTGCTGATCGTCGACGAGATCCAGACCGGCATGGGCCGGCTCGGCACCTGGTGGGGCGTCGACGCCGACGGCGTGCGCCCGGACATCATGCTGGTCGGCAAGGGGCTCAGCGGCGGCGTCGTCCCGATCGCCGCCATGGTCGCCACCGCGGAGGCGTACGGCCCGTTCAGCCGCGACCCCTACCTGCACACCTCCACCTTCGGCGCCTCGCCGATCGCCTGCGCCGCCGCCCTCGCCACCGTGGAGACGATGGAACGCGAGCACACCGTCGCCCGCGCCGGCGCGCTCGGCGCACGCGTCCTGGCCGGCGTCCGCCAGGTCTGCGCGCCGTACCAGGACGGTCTGGTCCGCGAGGTGCGCGGCCGGGGCCTGCTCATCGGCATCGAGTTCGCCGAGGAGCAGGCGGTCGGTGAACTCCTGCTGGAGATGATCGCCCGCGGCGTCCTCGTCAACCATTCCCTCAACTCCACCCGGGTGCTGCGGCTCACCCCGCCGGCCGAGGTCGACGACGCCGAACTCGACTTCTTCCTCACCACCTTCGCCGACGCCCTCGGCAGCACCGCCGCCCGCATGGCTGGCTGACCCCACCCCACCCCGCCCTCCGGACCGACCGGGAAGGAACCCACCCATGCCCCACGTGGTGCTGCACGCGCTCACCGACGCGGTGGAACCCGCCGAGGCCTACCGCAGGATCAGCGACTTCCGCCGCTACCCCGAATTCACCGACACCGTCCGCGAGGTCAGGGTGGAGCCGCCGCTGCCCGACGGCTCCACGGTCTCCGACTGGGCCGTCGTCTTCCGCGGCGGCCTGATGCGCTGGCGCGAACGCGACAGCTACGCGCCCGAGACCCACAGCCTCGCCTTCGAACAGACCAGCGGCGACTTCCAGAGCTTCTCCGGCGGCTGGCGCTGCGAGCCGCACGGCACCGGCACCCGTGTCGTCTTCACCGCCGACTTCGACCTGGGCATCCCCAGCCTCGCCGAGATCCTCGACCCGGTCGCCGAATCCACCCTGCGCCATCTCATCGGCGAGATCGTCAAGGGGCTGCTGGGAGCGGAGGTGACCGATGAGCGCGCCGCCACCGCCCGTGGCTGACCGGACCGACCCGCTGCTGCGCACCGAACCCGGTCCGGGCGCCGCCCGCTGCCTCGGCCTGTACGCCAAGCTGGCCGCCGGGGTGACGGTGGTGACCGCGCGCGGCGAGGACGGGCCGCTCGGCATGACCGTCTCCGCGGTCACCTCGCTCTCCGCCCGCCCCCCGCTGCTCCTGGCCTGTCTGCGCGACGGCTCCCGCACCCTCGCCGCCGCCCGCGCCCGCCGCGCCTTCGCCGTGCACCTGCTGCGCGAGGAACAGCGGGAGCTGGCCGCCCGGTTCGCGTCCCCCGCGGCCACCGCCGCCGAACGGTTCGCCGGCGCCGGCACCCGCCAGGTGCTCGGCGTGCCCGTGCTGCCCGGCGCCCTCGCCTGGTCGGTCTGCCTCACCGAGGACATCCGCCGCTACGGCGACCACCACCTGGTCGTCGGCCGGGTCGCGGCCGTCCACGTGGGCGGCGGCCGGCCCCTGCTCTGGCACGACCGCCGGTTCCGGGGGCTCGCCGAATCCCTGCCGGACGGCACCGGATGAGCGGCTCCCCGTCCGGCACGCCCCCCTGGGACCCGGCCGAACTGCCCGCCCAGCCCCAACTGCACGGCGTGGTCACCGCCGACGTGGCCGTGGTCGGCGCGGGCCTGGCCGGCCTCGCCTGCGCCTACCACCTCGCCGAACGCGCCCCCGGTCTGGACATCGCCGTCGTCGACGCGCGCGGTCCGGCCGCCGGGGCCAGCGGCCGGGGCACCGGCCTGCTCGGCCCCCGCGCCGGTCCGGCCGTCGACCGCGCGGTGCGCCGGTTCGGACCGGACACCGCCCGCCGCGTGTACGAGGCCAGCGTCCGCGCCGTCCGGGACGTCCTCGACCTGTGCGCCCGGCTCGACGTGCCCTGCGGACTGCGGCCCGGCGAACAGATCGTGGCCGCCCGCTCGCCCGCGGGCCTGACGGCACTCGCCCGTCAGGCCCGCGCCTGCCGGCAGCTCGGCCTGGACGTCCCCGTGCTGTCCGCCGAGGGCGTCCGCGACCGGGTCGGCGTCCCCCGCACCGCCGGACTGCTGTACCGCCCCGCCGCCACCCTCGACCCGGCCGCCCTCACGTGCGCCCTGGCCCGCGCCTGCGCCGCCAAGGGAGTCCGGTTCTACGGCGACAGCCCGCTGCTCGCCGTGCACCCCGGCGAACTGGTCGGCCCCGAGCTGGTCTTCCCGCACGGACGCCTCTACGCCGGCCAGGCCCTCCTCGCGGTCAACTCCGCCGCCGGCGCGGTCGGCCTGCCGGTCGGCACCGTCCTGCCGCTGGAGGTGTACGCCGTCGCCACCGCACCGCTGAGCACCCCGGCGTACGAGGCACTGGGCGGGCGCGCGGGGTGCGCTCTGGTGGACGCCGTGCCCATGGCGCCGTACTTCCGGCTGCTCCCCGACGGTGGGATGGTGGCCGGCGGCGGCACGGTGACCGTCCCCACCGGGCTCGGCGCGGCCCGGCTGCGGGCGCGCGGCGAACGCGCCTGGCGCTGGCTGGAGGGCTGGCTGCGCTCCCTCCACCCCGAGCTGGCCGGCCTCCGCGTCACCCACCGGTGGTCCGGCCGGATCGGCATGACCGGCGACGACCTGCCGGTGGTCGGGCCGGTCCCCGGCTTCGCCGACGTCTGGTACATCGGCGGCTGCTGCGGCCACGGCCTCGCCCTGTCCGTCGCACACGGCCGGCACGTGGCCGCGGCCCTGCTCGGCGAGCCGGAGCCCGGCGAACCGCTGCCCTGGCACCGCTCCCGCGCCCCCCGCCTGCCGGTCGTAGGCCCCGTACGCGGAGTGCTGCGGGCCGGTGTGGACACCCTCGGCCACGTCACCCGCCGCTCGCACCGCTAGCCCCCGACGGACGGCAGGCTGAACCCGCACCTCCCCACAGAAAGGCCCCCATGCGACCGACGCGACCCGGCCGGACCACCGAAGGCCCCCTCCCCCCGACCCAGCCCCTGCGGACCGTCGACCTGGCCTACCGCCGGGCCACCCGCGGCCGGCCGCTGCCCCTGCCCTTCGTCTTCGCCTACGACGGCCCCGCGCCGGCCCTGGACTCGGTCCGCGCCCGGGTCGCCGAGCGCGCCCCGCACATCCCGGTCCTCACCTACCGCCCGGCCCCGGACGGCCGGGTCTTCCGGCGCACCGGCGCCCTGGTGGTGGAGCGGCACGTGCGCGAGCTGCGGCTGCCCGAGGACACCGACGGCACGGCGACCGGCCGGCTGCTGCTGTCCCGGCCCATGGCCACCGGCGACGGGCCGCTGTGGGAGGTCTGGCTGGTGCACGCCGCGGACGGCCGCCACTTCCTGTGCTACCGCACCGACCACACCGTCCAGGACGGCATGGGCGCCGCCTACGCCGCCCGCGCCCTGCTCGACGACCGCACCGACGCGCACCCCGCCGCGCCCCCCGCCGCCCGGCCCACCCCGCGCGGCCTCGCCGGCGTCCTCCGCGACGTGGTGGCCGGCTTCGGCCCGGGCACTCCCAAGCCGGGCTTCGACGGCCCGGTCGACGGCCGCACCGGCGTCTGCCACGCCACCGTCCCGCTGGACCGGCTGCGCGCCCTCGGCCGGGCGCACGGCGCCACCGTCAACGACGTGTACCTGGGCGCCCTCGCGTACGCCGTCCGCACCTGGCACCTGAAGGAGACGGGCACCGTCCACCCGCCGCTGCCGGTGGCGGTGCCGATGTCGGTCCGGGCACCGGGGGAGGAGTTCGCGCCCGGCAACCGGATGGTCACCGCCCGGGTGGTGCTGCCCTGCGGCGAGCCCACGCCCGGACAGGCCGTCCGCGTGGTGGCGGCGCGTACCCGGCGCCTGAAGGAGAGCCGCCGGCGCGACTCCTTCCGGGCGCTGCTCGCGGTGACCCCCCGGCAGCTCGGCGCCCGGATCGGCGTGCGCCTGGTCAACGGCGCGGTCGTGTCCGGCCCCGCCAGCGGCGTCGGCTTCGGCGCCCCGCTGCTGCACCGGGGGGCGGCGTCGCGGTGGGCGGCCGTGTACTCCGGCATGACCTCCGGCATCCGCTGCCTGGTGACCCTGACCAGCCAGCACGACACCGCCTGCCTGACCGTCGTGCACGACGAGAACCTGCCCACCGCGGACGAACTGCCCGACCTGTGGCTGGCGGCGCTGCTGGAGCTGGAGCGGACGTGATCACCGCGGGTCGCGGAGCGTCCCGGTCGTCAGGAACACCGTCCGCGCCGCGGCCTCGCCGAGCAGCGGCAGGCAGGGAGCCAGCCGCTGCACCACGTACGGCAGGGTGAACAGGTCGGCCACCGTGGCCTCCCAGCCGTGCTCCGCCCACCAGCGCTCCGGCTCGGCGAGCTGCCACTGCCAGGAGATCCCGGTGCTGGACAGGGCCTCCAGGAACGGGGTGACCAGGGAGGACGAACTGACCTGCGCGTTGACGCACTCCGCGCCGAAGGTGCTGCCCGGCGCGGAGAGTTCCGTCATGGTGGTGACGACGGACTCCGCGTCGCGCGGCGGCAGGTGGTACAGCAGCGTCTCGGCCAGCCAGGCGGTGGGCCGGACCGGGTCGAAGCCCTGGGCGCACAGCTCCCGCGTCCACGCCCCGGTCGGGGAGATCCCGACCGTGCTGCGGCGTCCGCAGGTCGGCGGCGCCCAGTCGAGGACGTGCTCCTTGAAGGCCAGCAGCGCCGGGTCCTCCACCTCGAAGACGTGCACCCCGCGCGGCCACTCCAGGCGGAACGCCCGGGTGTCCAGACCGGCGCCCAGCAGCACCACCTGGCGGCAGCCCGACCGGGCCGCCGCCAGCAGGTGCTCGTCGAAGAAGCGGCTGCGCACCACCGCCCAGTCGGGCAGCAGCCGCTGCAACGGGCCGTCCCCCGGCGGACCCCCGGGCGGGAACCCGGCCGCGTGCAGGAAGTCAGCGGCCCACGGATCACGGACGTACGGTGTCGCGCGCTCCTGTTCCGCGGCGTGGGCCGACGCCGTCCACACGGCGACCTTGGAGAGCCCGTCGGGCAGGGGCACACCCTGCGGGGACGTGGGCTCTGCGGCGTCCGGCATGGATACCTCCGTAAGCGGTGGTGGTGGGGAGCGGGGTCAGCGGCCGTGGTTGCGGCCGATCAGATAGGCCATCGCCCCCAGCGCCAGCAGGCCGCCGGAGGGACGGGTGGGACGCTGGCCGCCCATCGAGGCGGGCGTCCGCGGCTCGTGGACGTTCAGCGCGAACTGCCGGTTGGCGACGTCGGAGAGCACGCCGCGGACCTGCTCGGGGCTGGTGACGGCGGTGAGCAGCAGCTCCATCGAGTTGCGGGCGAACTGGTGCCGGCCGAGGAACTCCTTGCCCAGCGCGAGCATGATGCGCGGCACCTCGCCCTGGAACACCTCGGGCAGGGTGATCTCCGGCGCCAGGTGACGGATGGAGCCGTCCAGGTTGGCGAAGGACTTGCCGAGCAACGACACGGCCGGCGGGGAGCCGATGCCCCGCCGGCTCGCCTTGGCCAGCACGGTGGTCAGCGCCACCCCGAAGTTCATGTCCTCCAGGGAGAGATGGGAGACCTTGGGCACGAACGCGGACATGTCGGAGATGAAGGCCGGCATGTTGGCCCAGGGCGTCACCCGGCCCATCTCCGCCCAGTGCTGGGCCAGCCCGGCACCGTCGTTCTGCGCGATCGTCATGAACAGGGGCAGCAGTTGCAGGCTGGTACGGCGGTCCAGGCGGCCGACCATGCCCCAGTCGATCACCGTGGCGGGCACCCCCGGCGCGGCGAAGATGTTCCCGGCGTGCGGGTCGGCGTGGAAGAACCGGTGCACGAAGTACCCGTGGTACATGAACCGCAGCAGGTCCTTGCCCAGTTCGATGCGCTCGGAGTCGGTGAAGTGCGCCCGGTCGACGTGGTGCAGCGGGGTGCCGGCCGCCAGCGACTGGACCAGCACCCGCGGACCGGCGTGCAGCACACGGGGCACCTCCAGGCTGCGGAAGGCCCGTACGTGCTCGCGGGCCTCGTCCATGTTGCGGGCCTCGCCGGTGAAGTCCAGCTCCGGTTCCATCGCGTCGAAGACGGAACCGAGCATCGCCTCGATGTCGATGACCTCGTTGAAGCGGGGCGCGACCCGGGCGACGATCCGGGCCGCCTTGCGCATCAGCGCCATGTCCGCGAGGACACCCTCCCGGATGCCGGGCCGCTGGATCTTCACCACCGCGGGCCGGCCGCCGGGCAGGGTCACCCGGTAGACCTGGGCCAGGGAGGCCGCCCCGAGCGGCTTGACGGTCTCGACGTCGTCGAAGCGCAGCTTCCAGTCCTCGCCCAGGTCCTGGGCGAGGACCGGCTCGAAGACGGAGAACGGCTGGATGTCGACCTGGTCGTGCAGGTTCTGCAGTTCGTCCCGGATCGACCTTGGGACCATGTCGGGCCGGGTGGAGAGCATCTGGCCCAGCTTCACGTAGAACGGGCCGAGGCTCTCCAGGGCGCGGCGCACCGCTTTGGCACGCCGTAGCTCGCTCCCGGCGACGTCCTCCGGTGCCCCGTCCGGGGCCCGGTCGGACGCCGCCGGGAGCGGGGTGTCCCGCTTCCGGCGCCTGAGCCGGGTCGCCTGGCCCACCTCGTCGGCGACGAGGCTTCCCAGGACCTTGACCACGAGACGCAGCCGGTCGCCGACGGCAGACGGCATGGTGAGGGTTCCTCCTCGATCGGTACTGCGGAGATCGGCACTGCGGGGATCAGCACTGCGGAGATCGGTACGGCGAAGATCTGCACGGCGTGGATCGCGCAGCGGAGGCCATGGCCGTCGGCCGGAGGGTGCCCGGCGCAGCGGGACGGCGGGACGGTGGTGGACGGGACCGGAGGCGTCAGACCCTGGGCAGGACCGACTCGACGCCCTTGAAGCCCAGCGCACCGGTCGTTCCGGTGAGCCCCTTGGCGGCGTCGCTCGCCGCCCGGGCCGCGCCGCTCGCCGCGGAGGCGGCCTGACCGGCCGAGGAGGCCGCCTGGCTGACCGGGTTGTTCTGGAGCACCTGCACCAGCTGCGTGATCATCTCGCCGAGCTGGTTGATCTGCCTCGGCAGCGCGGCGACCGACGACAGGACGTCACCCGTTCCGGAAGCCGCGTGCCCGACCCCGCCGGCCAGCTGGTTGAGCCCGCTGAGTGCCGCCAGGGGGTTCGCGGCACCGCCGCCCAGTGCGGCGAGCGGGTTGGCACCGCCCAGTGCGGCGAGCGGATCGGTACCGCCCGCCGCACCCCCGGCGAGCCCCGCGAGCGGACCGCCCGAGCCGGTCAGTGCGCCCAGGGCGCCCGCGGGCAGCCCGGCCGGCGCCGCGGCGGGATCGGTGGACCTGCCCCGTCCCCGCCCGCGGTCGCGGTCGTACCAGTCGTCCCGGCCGGAGTCGGTGGACCTGCCCCGGCCCCGTCCCCGCCACCCGTCGCGGTCGCGGTCGTACCAGTCGTCCCGGCCGAAATAGGTGGACCTGCCCCGTCCCCGCCAGCCGTCGCGGTCGCGGTCCCAGTCGTCCCAGTCGTCCCGGTCGTCCCGGTCGAGGAGGTCGTCGAACGCCTCCTTGCCGCTGTCGGCCATGTCGCCGATCAGGTCCTTGATGATGTCCTGGATGCTCTTGGACATGAGAGGGGCTTCCTTTCCTTTACTGCGGTGTACGCAGACGGGATGGCGGACCCATTCCCGCGGATGTTTTCCGGGAAATGGGGTGATGCGGGGACGCGGCCTGTCGCGGCATTATCGTGCGCAGCCCTCCAGGGCCCTGGCACACGCCGTCTTCAGACGTGCCCGACCTCGGGTGAAGGCGGCTTCAGCCGCTTTCACGGAGATATTGTGGATGCGGGCGAACTCCGCTGTGGAGATGCCGGCGGCGCGAGCCAGTATGATCTCCTGCTCCCGGCCGCGCAGTTTTTCCACCTGGCTCAGCAGCCATCTGCCGAAATCCTCGTCACAGACGTCCTCCTCGGTCGTGCCGGAGAAGTCCAGGAGTGCCGCACGCTGCAACAACCTGCTGCGGCGCTCCATCTCGCGGTAGAAGTCGATGCAGAGGCGAAGCGCCACGGAGGTCAGAAAAGGACCCAGTCGATTCCTGTCCAGGGTGGCGTGTGCGGCTGCTCTGGCCATGGTTTCCTGAACACAGTCTTCAGCGTCCTGAAAACTCGGCAGTCGTCGTCGAACCAACCGCATGAGGCGGTCCTGGTGCTGGAAGATGTCTTCCCAGGAGCATGCAGCGGGCGATTGGCAGGTGGAATGTGGCGCCATTGTGGATTGCAGCCCGTTGTCTCTCGGTTTCAGGCAGGGGAATCGGCGGCCGGTTTATGTTTCCGGCGGCCACGCGCTTTTCCTACCCGAGCCCCTGGGGCGGCAAACCGGAATATGTGTCTCCGGAGTCCGCGGCAATGATTTTCCGGCGGTCAGTCCCGGGTCGGGGCGGCCCCCGGGCGCGGAGCCGGCCGCTTGGCCCAGTCCCGGTTCCAGTTGAACCACATGTCCCGCAGCGTCTGGTGCGCCTGGGTGGCGCCCGCCCGCAGCTCGCCGGCGTACACCTCGGCCGCCTCCTTGGCGATCATCCGGCCGCCCCCGGTGAAGTACGCGCCGCGCACGTGCCGCGGGGAGCGGAACTTCCCCCAGAGCAGGATCTTCGTCAGCGGCCACAGCGTGAACACCCCGGCGGGGCACCGGTCTTCGGGGTCCAGAGTCCCCCACACCGCCGGGCACAGCTCGCTCTCGCGCAGCAGCTCGTAGATCCGCGCGATGGTCCGCTCCTTGGTCGCCTCACCGTCCCGGTAGGCCAGTACGGCGTCCCGGGACTGGTTGAACAGCCGCTCCACCCACGGGTTGTCGACGCCCTGGAGCCCCCGGTAGGGCGGCAGCTCCAGCGCGTCGAAGCAGGAGCGGTCGTGGGTCTTCTCGAAGGCGACGGCGGCCTGGTTCTGGGCGTTGGTGCCGTACAGCGTGGTGATGGTCCACACCCGGTTCCAGGCGTTCCACAGGTCGAAGTCGTCGAAGGAGATGTAACTGCACGACACCAGGTCGTCGTAGAAGCGGAACATGCGCTTGGTCCAGTGCTCCAGGTACTGGAACCGGGCGGTGTCGAAGTCGTCCTGGCGGACCGCGTCGATGAGCCGGTGGCCGAGCGCGTTGAGCGACATCACCGTCACCGCGAGGCCGCTGGAGAACAGCGGGTCGATGAAGTCACTGGCATGCGGCAGCAGGCACCAGCGGTCACCCACCACCTGCTGCGAGGAGAACTGCGTCCGGTCCGTCGACACGTACGGCCGCACCGGCCGCGCCCGCTCGAACTGCCGGGCCACGCTGGGGAACCGCGCGATGTGCTGCCAGAACTCCTCCTCCGCCGGCACCCCCTCGGGCCGCGGGTACATGTCGAGGTCGAGATTGATCCCGACACTGCACAGCCCGCTGGTTCCGCCGGTGTGGTTGTCGAAGGGGATGACCCAGAGCCAGCCGCCCTTGAACATGTGGTGCAGCGTGCCCTGGCTGAAGGGGCTCGGCATCTTGTGCTGTTCGCGCGGCGGCGCCACGGTGTCGAACGGCCGCACGTCCACCATGTGCGTGAAGATCGTGCGCGACCGGGTGCGGTACGGCGGCTCCTGCCGCAGCCCGAGCCGCTCGGGCAGCATCGCCCGCATCCCGCCGGCGTCCACCACGTAGCTCGCGCGGAAGGTGCCCTTGTCCCGGGTGATCAGGGTGGCGTGGTCGTCCTCGAACTTCACGTCCTCCACGAGGGTGTGGGTGTGCGCGGTGACGCCGTAGGAGACGGCGACGTGGAACATGTAGGCGTCGACGTCCTGGCGGAAGTAGTGCGAGTCGGGGCCCAGCGGCGGCCCCCAGGTGGGGTACTGGGTGCACTCCTCGGCCCGGGTGGGCTCGCCCTCCCGGTGGTAGACGAAGCCGAAGTTGCGCTTGACCCCGCAGTTGGACGAGACATGCCGGCGCAGCGCCCCGTTGGTCGCGAGGTGCTCGATCTCGGGGACGTCGTAACGGCGGGCCAGGACCCGCAGGCCGAACGTGGTCTCGGGAACGGTGGACTCCCCGATGGCGAACCGGGGATGCCCGCTGCCCTCCAGCAGCAGCGTGCGCACGCCGTGCCGGGCGAGGATCGCCCCGAGCATGGTCCCGCCGATGCCCCCACCGACGATGGCGACATCGAAATCCCGCTGGTCCTCTTGCATGTTCTACGGTCCTTTCGCGACGGGAGAAGCGAACAGCCCGGCCGGCGGTTCACCGCGGGGCGGCGTGCCGGGCCGGCAGCACCCGGCGCGGCACACAGGCCGCCACCCGGGCGCAGAAGGAGAGGGCGAACCAGGGCGTCGGCGCCAGCTCGGCCAACAGGCGCCGCTCGCCCGGCAGCCGGCGGTCACCGCGGCCGGTGACGTCCAGCCAGGCACCGAAGTGCAGCAGCCGGGCCTCGGGCCCCCAGCCGGACGCGGGGAACGGCCGCATGTGCTCCCGCACCGCCCGCGTCAGCGCGCGGCGCCGGGCGTCGTCCACCTGCCGCCCGGCGAGGAAGCGGTCGAGCAACTCCGCGCCCCGGGCCGGGAATCCGCCCCGGCCGAGCGGCCCGCGCCCCACCAGCCCGGTGTCGTGGAACGCCGCGACGGCCAGCAGGCCGACCCGGTCGTACGCCGTCTCGCCGGCCCGCGCCCGCGCGTCGGCCAGCAGGAACGTCCGCAGCGAGTGCAGCGCCACCGGCGTCGGCAGCAGCCGGGCCATCTCCGCGAGCGCGGCGTCCGCCAGGGGGTCGCCGAGCAGCTCCGCCAGCGGCGGCCGGGCGAGCAGCGGCTGCCACGCCCGGGGCAGCGGTGGCCGGCCGGCCTCCTCGCGGCCGGAACCGGGAACCTCGGGCCGTGCGGCCATGACCGACCTCCTTCGCGTGCGGCCCTGCCGGGTCTTCCTGGTGTCCGCGCTGGTTTCTTCCTCATCAGTCTTTACGCTCGGCCGCCGCCGTCCCCCTCCGCCCGCTCGGGCGTCGCGCCGACCTTTGGCCGGTCTTCGCCCCCCGGTGGTCGAACGCGGGTCCGTTCCGCCCATCGGCCGCTCGCCAGAAGCGAGTTGGGGCAAGGACCGGTCGCTTGCGACCGGCATACCGGGGCGATGTGATCCGGCCATCCGCCCGACCTCTTCCGTCCCGCTTCTTTCCGGTGCGTGCGGGCGCGAAAGGGCGGGCGGGGTGTGAAAGGGGGTGAGGCGTGAATACGACGGCGCGCACGGCGCCCGTGAACGCCTCGGATGCGGTGCGGCTCGCCCTTCGATGAATTCCCCCCGGTGCCCGGCACCCGGCACCCTTGTTCCCGTGATCGCCGTGCTCAACGTCCACGAACGCCTGTTGCCCGCCCCGCCGGAGACCGTGGGGGTCCTGCTCGATTCGCTGGGCTCCTCCGGCGACCTCCTCTGGCCGGCCGAGTGGCCCCCGATCCGCTTCGAGAGATCCCTGGCCGTCGGTGTCCCGGGCGGGCACGGGCCGGTGCGGTACGTGGTGAGCGACTACGTGCCCGGCCGGTGGGTGCGGTTCCGCTTCACCGGCCCACGGGGCTTCCAGGGCTTCCACGAGTTCGGTGTCGAGCGGCTCGGGGACCGGCGTTCGGTGCTGCGGCACACCCTGGTGGTGCGTCCCCGGCTGCCGATGTGGCCGGTGTGGGCGCTGGTCGTCCGGCCGCTGCACGACGCGGTGTTCCGGGATGTGCTGGACCGCGCCGAACACGTCCTGACCGGAGAGGTCGCCCGGCCGCACCGGTGGAGCCGGCACGTGCGTCTGCTGCGTGCTCTCGGCCGCCGCTACGCCCCCGCCGGAGCCGTCCCTATGCGCGCGAAAGGCTGAATTCTTTCCCCCGGACGAGGGATAGTTCCCGCATTTCCTGGACGGGAGACTTGGGGCTCAAGGGACCCGTCGGTTGCCGACAGGTGTATCGACGGCCAGGAAAAGGAGACACGCCATGCTCACTCCTCCCAAGATTCCCGGCCTCAATTCGGAGAACGTCTTCGACGACGTCAAGGAACTCGCCAACCGCGTGGCCGCCCTCACCCAGGTCTCCGGCGCCGTGGTCGTGTCGAGCGTCGACGACATGATCGGCGCGGAAGACGACTGGGACTCGCCGCCGAGCGACGAGCACCCCCGCCCGGTCGTGCTCGTCCACGGCACCTTCGGCAACCGCGGCTACACCTGGAGCGAGGCGGCTCCCCTGCTCCGGCAGAACGGCTACCGGATCTTCCGGCTCGACTACGGCAAGCACATCCAGCCGAAGATCTACGGGCTGGGCGACATCAGGGAGTCGGCCCGGCAGCTCGGCGAGTTCGTGGACAGGGTGCTGAAGAGAACCGGCGCGGAGAAGGTGGACATCGTCGGCTTCTCACAGGGCGGGATGATGCCGCGCTACTGGATGAACAAGATGGGCGGCGGCGCCAAGGTGCACAACTTCGTCGGCATCGCGCCCAGCAACCACGGTGTCACCGCCCAGGGCCTGATGAACCTCCTGCGGCAGATCGGCCCCGCCAAGGCCCTGATCGAGGAGACGGCCGCCGCCAAGCTCGTTCCCGCCTGGCCGCAGCTCCAGCACGACAGCGAGTTCCAGAAGGAGCTGGCCAAGGCCGGTGAGCTGACCCGGGGCGTCCGGCACACCGTGATCGCCACCTCGTACGACGATGTCGTGACGCCGTACACCTCATGCGCCCTCAAGGAGGAGGAGGGCACCTATGTCAAGAACATCGTGCTCCAGGACCTCGCCAAGGACGATCACACCCCGCACGTGAGCATGCCCTACAACAGGACCGTGCTGGGGGAGGTGCTCAAGGCGCTCGCCGGGTGATCCCGGCTGCCGTCGAGGAGGACACGGGCCACCAGCGCGGGGTCGTCGTTCATCGGCACGTGGCCGCAGCCCGGGAGCCGGACCAGCCGGGCCCCGGGGACGGCCGCCTTGGCGCGTGGTCCCTGCCGGGGCACGAGCAGCCGGTCCCGGGTGCCCCAGGCGAGGGTGACCGGTATGCCGGGGACGTCGTCGGTGAAGCGGACCCGCCGGCCCGCCCGCAGGGTCTCGGCGAAGCCCTCGGCGCCGGCCAGCGCGCGTGTCTCGGCGACCACCGCCTCCGGTGAACGGCGGCCGGGACGCGCGTATATCGTGCTGGTCAGCGCACCGCGGCCGGCCGCGGTGCGGGACAGCCGCTCGACCAGCGGCCCCGGCAGCCGCCGGGCCATCGCCCGCATCCCGGTCAGCACACCGAAGGCGTAGCGCCGCTCCGGCTCGGTCCAGAAGCCCGCCGGGGAGAGCGCGGTCACCGACCGTACGAGGCCCAGGCGGCCCAGTTCCAGGGCGAGCAGGCCGCCCAGCGAGTTGCCCGCCGCGTGCGGCCGGTCCAGCCCGAGCGCCGCGCAGCACGCGGCGAGCACGGCGGCGGTCGTCGGCAGGTCGTGCGGCAGGCCCGCGGGGAGCGCCGGGGAGGCGCCGAAACCGGGCAGGTCGAGGGCGATCACCTCCCGTTCGGCGGCGAGTATGTGCGTCACCGGGTCCCAGGCCTGCCGGTGGTGGCCGATGCCGTGCAGCAGGAGCAGCGGTGCGCCGCGGCCCTCGCGCGCGTAGGACACGGTGACGTCGCGCGGGCCGTGCGGCGTGGGGGCCGTGAAGGAGACGGTTGCGGACATGGGCACTCCTGGTCGTGGCGCGTGACGGGAACGTGCGTAGACAGAGTGTCAGTAAAAGCTACCGACGGGTAGACCCGGGGCGCGCTTCCGCATTGGTCTTGACCAAGGGGGAGGGTCGCCCTATGGTCGCAGAGAAGTGCAACAACCTTTAATAAACAAGGGCGTTAAAACGCCGCCGGACCCGGCGACCGCGGAGGACAGGGTGGGGACCACGCAGCTGGAAGCGGTACAGGAACCGAAGTACTGGCATTTGCGGACCGTACTCAGCGAGGCGCTGGACTCGGAGTTCTCCGTGGGCGAGATCCTCCCCAACGAGCGTGATCTCGCCGCCCGTTTCGGCGTCGCCCGTGCCACGCTCCGGCAGGCCCTGGAACAGCTGGAGCTGGAAGGCCGCCTCCAGCGCCGCCGCGGGGTGGGGACGACCGTGGCGCCACCGCGCGTGGGCGTCGTCGTCGGCACCCGGCGGCACGCCTGGCCCGGTGCGGCCGACGCCGCCTGGCAGCCGGTCGACAGCACCCGGGCGACACCGCCCCCGGCGGTCGCCGAAGCCCTGGGCACCGGCCGGGACGAACCCGTGCACACCGTACGGCGCTCCCGGGTCTCGCAGGACCAGCCGGTCGCGGCCGAACTCCTCTACGTCCCGGCGTCCTCCGTCCCCGGCCTCACCACGTCCGACGCGCCCTCCGGGGAGGCAGGCGCACGCGCCGTCCTGCGCGAGCTGCGCCGCCTGACCCTCGCCCGCCAGGAGAGCGCCGTCGAGCTGGGCTCCGCCCGGACCGAGGAGGCGAGGGAACTCGACCGGCTGCCCGGCGCCCCCGTCCTCGTCGTCACCACCCGGTACGCCACCGAGTCCGCCACCGCCGCCCTGAGCGTCGCCACGTACCGCGCGGACACCTGCCGGCTGACCTTCGGCGACGCCGGGGACGTGGAGTTCCACGAGGGAGCCGCGGCCGGGGCCCGCTGACGGTACACGGCTCCGGCGGGCGGCCGCTCAGCGGCGTGCCGTCGTGCCCTCCACCGCGAAGAGCTGCTCCTCCACGTGGTCCAGGGCCAGCCGCAGCGCCCCCGTCGGCACCGCCGCCTCGCCCAGCAGGGACAGCGCGACCCGAGGGGGCCGCAGACAGTAGCGGGCCAGCTCCCGGCGGAGGGGCTCCAGTACACCGTCGAGGCCGGCCGCCCAGCCGCCGACCACCACCAGCTCCGGATCGAGGGCCAGCACCAGCGCGGCCACGTCGTGCACCAGCCTCCGGATGAACCGGTCGACCGCCGCGCGGGCCCGCCCGTCACCGTCGCGGGCCCGCGCGAACACCTTCGCCACCGCCTGCTCGTCCAGCGGATGCAAGGGTTCGCCGGTGGTGGACAGCAGCGTCTCGGGCGTCGCCTCGCGGCCCAGCAGATGCAGCGCGCCGATCTCCCCGGCCGCCCCGCCGTACCCCCGGTGCAGCCGGCCGCCGATCAGCGCCCCCGCTCCCGGACTGAGCCCGGCCAGCACGAACACCACGTCGTCGGAGTCGGTGGCCGCGCCCTTCCAGTGCTCGGCGACCGCCGCCGCGTTGGCGTCGTTCTCCACCAGCACCGGGCACTTGAAGGAACGGCCCAGCCGCTCGCCCAGCCGCAGCCCCGTCCACCCGGGCAGCGCGGTGCCCAGCCGCACCGTGCCGTCCGCCTCCACGATCCCCGGCGTCGCCGCCCCCACCGCCCGCAGCGAACCCCGGGCCACCCCGGCCCGGCGCAGCAGTTCGGCGACGGCGCCGCGCAGCCGCTCCAGCCGCTCGTCGGCCGGCGCGCTCTCGTCGACGTCCTTGGCCTGGGTGCCGAGCACCGTGCCGTCCAGGTCGGCGAGGAGCGCGGAGACCCGGTGCGGACCGATCTCCAGCCCCAGCAGATGCCCCGCCTCCGCGCGGAACCGGAACCTGCGGGCCGGCCGTCCCTGCCGCCGGGCCGTGCCCTCCTCGGGCGCCGTCTCCACCACGAGACCGGCCTCGATGAGCCCGTCGACCACGCCCTCCACGGTCGGCCGGGACAGCCCCGTCACCCGGGTGATCTCGGTCAGCGTGGCGCAGTCCGTCGCGCGCAGCGCGTGCAGCACCACCGTGGAGTTGATCCTCCGCAGCAGCGAGGGGTCCCCGCCGGTCAGCCGCCCCACCGTCCGTCCTCCCAGCTCGTGCGCGTGTGGGGCGGATCGTACTCGGCGGCCCGGGACGCGGCGAGCGCCGCCCCGCGCGCCGCCGCCCGCGCACTCCGGGGTTCTCGTCGTCCGAACTGGGGCCGGATCACCCGGAACCCCGGACCGGGCGCGCGGGTGGCGGTGCTCTGCACGCGTCTGCCGCCGTGCCGGCGGGCGGGTGGCGGCCGCGTCGCCGGGTCGCCTGACGCACAGCCAGTTGTCAGTGGTGGCCGCTTTACTGGAGCCATGGACATCGCACGGCACATCGCCCTCATCGACGAGCTGTGCTTCCGCCCCTTCCCGGCGGGGCACGGCCACCACCTGGTGGTGCTGAGCGGCAGTCACGGCCTGCGCGGCGGCGACCCGGCGGAGCGTGCGGCGACGGCCGGGCAGTACGAGAAGGAGCGGGACGCCGTCGACGCGCTGCTGGCCGGGCGCTGGGGCGAGTCGGAGATCCTCGGTCTGCAGACGGTGCTGCTGCGCACCGAGCGGGCCGGGGAGATCACCGAGCCGTGGGCCGAGCTGTCCGCCCGCGCGCGCGTGGCCTATGTGCGCCAGGCGCGGGGGACCGGCCGCTGGGTCGCGCTCGCCGTCGCCGACCGGGACGCGGCGGACGAGGTCCAGCTCCTGGCCGCCGTCACGGAGGAGGCTCCGCCGTGACTCCTTGCGCTTCGGCCGCCTCGGCGGCGATCCGCAGCCGGGCGAACTCCTCCGCCATGGTCTCGGCCGTCCAGTGCGCGTTCAGCCCGCTCGGGTTGGGCAGCACCCACACCCGGGTCTCCCCGATCGTCCGCTCCTGCGGCCCCACTCGGGCCTTCTTGTCGTCGAAGGCGGCGCGGTACGCGGTGACACCGACCACGGCCAGCCAGCGGGGCCGCAGCCGCGCCACCTTGAGCGCCAGCTCCCGCCCGCCCGCGCGGTACTCCTCGGCGGTCAGCTCGTCGGCCCGCGCGCTGGCCCGCGCCACGACATTGGTGATGCCGAGTCCGTACGCCGGCAACTCCCCCTGCTCGGACGGCTTGAGCAGCCTCGGGGTGAACCCGGACAGGTGCAGCACCGGCCAGAACCGGTTGCCGGGACGCGCGAAGTGGTGGCCCGTCGCGGCCGTCATCAGGCCGGGGTTGATACCGCAGAACAGCACCCGCAGGCCGTCCGCGACGACGTCCGGGACGAGACGGTCGCGGGCGGCCTCCAGTTCCGCCGGGGTGAAGCGCGGCATGTCCGTCCGCGCCTCAGAGGATCGCGCCGGGCGTGTAGCCGGCCGCTTCGGGGTGCTGCTTGACGATCTCCTCGACCCGTGCCGCCACGGCGGCCACCTGGCCGGCGGCGGCACCGGTGAAGGACAGCTTGTCGGCCATCAGCGCGGTGAGCTGCTCCCGGTCCAGCGGCAGCCGGTCGTCGGCGGCCAGCTTGTCGAGCAGGTCGTTGCGCTCGGCGCCCTGCTCGCGCATGGCCAGCGCGGTGGCGACGGCGTTCTCCTTGATCGCCTCGTGCGCGACCTCACGGCCGACGCCCGCGCGGACCGCGCCCATCAGCACCTTGGTGGTGGCGAGGAACGGCAGGTACCGGTCCAGCTCCCGGGCGACGACCGCCGGGAACGCGCCGAACTCGTCCAGCACGGTCAGGAACGTCTCCAGCAGCCCGTCCAGTGCGAAGAACGCGTCCGGCAGGGCCACCCGGCGCACCACCGAGCAGGACACGTCGCCCTCGTTCCACTGGTCGCCCGCCAGCTCGCCGGTCATCGAGGCGTAGCCGCGCAGGATCACCATCAGGCCGTTGACGCGTTCGCAGGAGCGGGTGTTCATCTTGTGCGGCATGGCGGACGAGCCGACCTGGCCGGGCTTGAAGCCCTCGGTGACCAGCTCGTGCCCGGCCATCAGCCGGATCGTCTTCGCCAGCGAGGACGGCGCCGCCGCGAGCTGCACCAGCGCGGTGACGACCTCGTAGTCCAGGGAGCGCGGGTAGACCTGGCCGACCGAGGTGAACGCCTGGGCGAAGCCGAGGTGACCGGCGATCCGCTGCTCCAGCTCCGCGAGCTTGCCCGCGTCGCCGCCGAGCAGGTCCAGCATGTCCTGGGCGGTGCCGACCGGGCCCTTGACGCCGCGCAGCGGGTAGCGGCCGAGCAGCTCCTCCACCCGGCCGAACGCCACGAGCAGCTCGTCGGCGGCGGTGGCGAACCGCTTGCCGAGCGTCGTCGCCTGCGCCGCCACGTTGTGCGACCGCCCGGCCATGACCAGCTCGCCGTACTCCCCGGCCAGCTTGCCCAGGCGGGCCAGGACGGCCACGGTCCGGTCGCGCATCAGCTCCAGCGAGAGCCGGATCTGGAGCTGCTCGACGTTCTCCGTCAGGTCCCGGGAGGTCATGCCCTTGTGCACCTGCTCGTGCCCGGCGAGGGCGTTGAACTCCTCGATCCGCGCCTTCACGTCGTGCCGGGTGACCTTCTCGCGCTCGGCGATGGAGCCGAGGTCCACCTGGTCGAGCACGCGCTCGTAGGCGGTGATCGCCTCGTCGGGCACCTCGATGCCGAGGTCCTTCTGCGCCCGCAGCACGGCGAGCCAGAGCTGCCGCTCCAGCCTCACCTTCTGCTCGGGCGACCAGAGCGTGGCGAGCTCGGCGGAGGCGTAGCGTCCGGCGAGGACGTTGGGGATGCGGGGCTTGGCGGGAGCGGAAGTCACGTAAACGGATTCTACTGGCGATTCGTGCAGGCCGGCGCCGAGGGGTGGACTGGAGGAACCTACGAGGGCGCCGCTCCGCCGCCCGGGTCGGCCGAGGGCGTTCCTGACCGAAGAGGGTGTGGCAGTACGCGACTTTTTGGGTCGTTTTCCGCTGTGCTCTTCGAGACGCGCGCCGAATGGGTGATATCCACCCCAAACTTTCCTTAGTTCCTCCGCGGTGCCCAACGTACCGAGATGCAACCGCCAGTTGATCTTCAACGTCAGGACAAGGGACACTGCCTGGCGGATGCGAGTGACACTCGCTTCAGTATCCTCCCGGGCGGGTCATCGGAGGCCAATTACCCAGAGGCTACTGGGCAGTTGACCTCAGAGTTTCGTGGTAGCGTCCTGGTTCGGAGGGACAGTGCAACCTGAAAGGGAAATCGTGAACACGGAGAAGATCGCCGCTCGCCGCCTCTCGCTGGAAGAGGTGGCGAAGCTCGGTGTGAAAGACAAGATCTTCGTTTCCGCCGACACGGCAGAACTCAAGCTTCCCGACTGCTATGTCCCTGCCTTTCTGGTCAAGTCCGGTGAGGATTTCGAGGGCGGCTCGATCACGGCGCGAACCGTATTCCAGGAAGAAGTCTCCTGCCTTCCCGACGACGAGAACGAAGCCGGGATCTACGTGGCCGACGAGAACGGCTCGGCGACCATCGAGGTCCTCCAGTCCGCCGGTGTCGTGCTGGACCTGGCACTTTTCGTCCCCGGTGGTGACAAGGGAGCCCTTACGGCCCTTTACGCCGCGGTCCGGCAGGCGTTCGGTGCCGACGTCGTGCAGATCTGGCGCCAGGGCCTCAAGGAGGTTCCCGACGTGAAGGTCGACATCTTCGAGGAGCAGATTCCCCGGGGGCGCAAGGGGAGCGACAGCCCCAAGCGTGACCGTCGCGCGATCGACACCTACCCCACCCGTGCGGACTTCATCGAATTCTCCGCAGGGTGGAAGCCGGTCGTCGAGATCCACCGGCCGGTCGTCGACGACACCCCGACCATCTGAAGGGCTATCCGTTGTGTGCGTCGGACTCGGTCGCGGGCGCCTGCCGGGTGGCCGCCCAGGACGCCAGGAGCGCCACATGGTCCGCGGTCGGTGTGCCCGCGGGCGCGGTGTAGACGTTGAGGTGCAGGCCGGGTTCGGCGGGCAGTTCCAGGCACTCGACGTCCAGGTCGAGCCGGCCGACGATCGGATGGCGCATACGCTTGCGGCCGGACCGGTGCAGCCGCACGTCCTGAGACGCCCACCGCTGCCGGAACGGCTCACTGCGGGTTGACAGTTCACCGACCAGGGCGGTCAGCTCCGCGTCGTGCGGATTGCGGCCGGCTTCCATGCGCAGCTTCGCGGCCACGGCTCCGACGACCTGGTCGTAGTCGACGAAGAGAGCCTTGGCCGCCTCGGGGTCGAGACAGACGAACCGCGCCGTGTTCGCGGGTCGTCGCGGGTCGGCCAGCACCGGTGCGAACAGCGCGCGGGCGAGCTGGTTCATGGCGAGCACGTCACAACGGCCGTTACCGATCCAGGCCGGCGCGTCGGAGATCGCGTCGAGCACCTGCTGCAACGTCGGGCGCACCGTCACGGCGGGCCCGCGCCGGCGCGGGCCGCCGGGCTCCCTGGACCGGCGCGCGAGGTGGAACAGGTGGTCGCGCTCGGCCTCGTCGAGTTGCAGGGCCGAGGCCAACGCGTCGAGCACGCCGTCGGAGGCACCGGCGAGGCCGCCGCGCTCCATGCGCACGTAGTAGTCGACCGAGACCCCCGCCAGCAGTGCCACCTCCTCGCGGCGCAGGCCCTTGACCCGACGGTTGCCGCCGTAAGCGGGCAGGCCCGCCCGCTCGGGTGCGATGCGGGCGCGGCGCGAGCTGAGGAACTCCCGGATCTCGGTGCGTGAATCCATCGTGACCGTCCCCTCGCCGTGATTCCGTCCCGCAGCTTAAGGGGTACCTGATGCGGTCGTCGCGATGCCGCCGTCCACCGGGATGACGGCGCCCGTGAGGTAGGACCCCGCCCGGCTGGCGAGGAACACGGCGATACCCGCCATGTCGTCGTCGCGGCCGAGCCGGCGCAGCGGGGCCGCCGCAGCGATCGTGTCGCCGACGGCGTCGAGCGTGGACGCCATCATCCGCGACGGGAACACTCCCGGTGCCACCGCGTTCACCGTGACGTGCTGCGGGCCCAGCTCTCTGGCAAGCACTCTGGTGAGTTGGTGGAGTGCCGCTTTGCTGGCGGCGTACGAGTAGTTGGGCGACTGGGCGACGTGGATGGCGGCGATGCTGCCGATGTTGATGATCCGCGCGGGATCATCGGCGGTGCCCGCCTTGCGCAGTGCGGGGAGCAGGGCCTGGACCAGCCGGAACGGCGACTTGAGGTTGAGGTCGATCACGGTGTCCCAGGCCTCGTCCGGGAACGTCGCCAGCGGCTCGCGCCACATCGCTCCCGCGTTGTTGACGAGGATGTCCAGACGTTCCGAGCCGGCTGTGACAAGGTCCGCGAGGCGCTGGCACTCGTCGTGTCCGGACAGGTCGGCGGGGATGGCTCGGACATCGCCGAATTCGGACAGCAGACGCTGTGCCTCCGCGCACGCGTCCGCCTTGCGTGAGCTGATGACGACGCGGGCGCCCGCCTGGAGAAGGCCGCGCGCTATCATCAGGCCAATGCCTCTGGTACCGCCGGTGACAAGGGCGTACTTCCCCCTCAGATCGAAAAGTTCCGTGTGAGTGGTGGATCGGATGTCCGCCATGGGTCTTCGTCTTTTCTGTCGTGGAAATCGCGCCGGCACGGCCGCGCATCCGGGGCGAATGCCCCGATCGATACGATCGCGCCGTTGAGCTGAGCCGGGTCCGGGAGCGCACCGTGGAAGAAGCTCAGGCCCATGCAGTTCACGCACTGCTTTTCCTGCGCTCGGCCGGGAACCGAACTCAAGATTAAGCAGCCCGTGCGGCCGACAGAGAGACCCTGGTGATACAGGTACTGGAAGAACCCCCCTCGTGCTCAGGCGTCACCGGCGGAGTTCGGCGGACGGGGAGCGCGGGGCTCCGGATCAGTGCCCCACCCGCAGCCAGTCCGTCACGGGGCCGGGGTTCCTGTGGTCCGCAGGGGTGATCCAGAACGCTTGGCCCAGCTCAGCGCTGAACTGGGCGCCTGTCCGGCCGTCCCCGGAGGAGCGGCCGGTCAGCCGGCGGCCGATCCACGGCAGCAGGTGCTGCCGGGCGAAGCTCAGGTCCGCGCCCCTGCGCAGCAGCCAGCCCGGCGGCGGTGCCGTCGGCAGCGGGGCGTGCCACTCCGGGTCCTCGGCCTCGTACCCGAGGGCCTGCCAGACCGCCTCCGCCACCCGGCGGTGCCCCTCCGCGGTCAGGTGCAGCCGGTCCACGTCCCACAGCCGGGGGTCGGCCAGCGACCGCGCCCCGTACAGGTCGACCACCACGGCGTCGTGCCGGGCGGCGAGGTCGTCGACGACGGCGAAGAGCGCCTCCATGCGCGGCCGGAACCGGTCCAGGACCGGGCCCTGCCGGCCGGGGCTGCGCATCAGCACGAGCTGCTTGCAGTTCGGGGCCAGCCGTTCCACGGCCTCGGTCAGCAGGGCGCGCACCCGGCCCATGTCGCACTTGGGGCGCAGGGTGTCGTTGAGCCCGCCGACCAGCGTGATCACATCGGCGCCCATCGCCGCGGCGACGTCCACCTGCTCGTCGACGATCTGCCCGATGAGCTTGCCGCGCACGGCGAGGTTGGCGTACCGGAAACCGGGTGCGCGGCCCGCCATCCGGGCGGCGAGGAGATCGGCCCAGCCCCGGTAGGAGCCGTCGGGCAGCAGGTCCGACATGCCCTCGGTGAAGGAGTCGCCGACCGCGACCAGGCTGGTGAAGGTGGGGTTCGTCTGCATGGCGACGAAAATGGTATCCCGGGGCACCCATCGGCGTACCCGCCGGTCGGTACCCCGGCCCGCGCTCCGGTCGGTATCCCGGCCCGCGCTCCGGTCGGTATCCCCGCCTGTGCTCCGGTCGGCACCTTGGCCTGTGCTTGGGTCGGTATCCCCGCCTGTGCTCCGGTCGGCACCTTGGCCCGCGCTCCGGTCGGTATCCCCGCCTGTGCTCCGGTCGGCACCTTGGCCCGCGCTCCGGTCGGTATCCCCGCCTGTGATCCGGTCGGCACCCTGGCGCGCGCTCCGGTCGGTACCCCCGCCCGTGCTCCGGTCGGAGCCCCGGGATTCCGCCCCTGTGCCGCCCGGACGGCCTCACGCCCGCCGGCCGAACAGCTCCCGCAGGACGTCCTCCATGGTCACCATGCCGGCCGGCCGGCCGTCGGCGCCCAGGACCGCCGCCAGATGGGTCCGGCTCGCCCGCATCGCCGTCAGGACGTCGTCCAGCGGCGTGTTCTCCCGCACCCGCGCCACGGGGCGCATCGCCTCCGGCCGGAACGCCGTGTCGCGCGGCGCGGCGTCCAGGGCGTCCTTCACGTGGAGGTAGCCGACGATCCGGCGGCCGTCGTCCACCACCGGGAACCGGGAGAACCCGGACTCGGCCGACAGCCGCTCCACCTGTTCGGGCGTGACGCCCACCCGCGCGTGCACCACGCGTTCCAGGGGCATCACCACGTCCCGCACCGGACGCCGGCCCAGCTCCAGCGCGTCGTGCAGCCGCTCCTGCGCGCGGTCGTCGATGAGTCCCGCCTCGCTCGCGTCCTTCACGATCTGGGCCAGCTCGGTGTCGGTGAAGGTGGCCGGCACCTCGTCGCGCGCCTCGACCCGGAGCAGCTTCAGCAGCGCGTTGGCGAACGCGTTGACGGTGAAGATCACCGGCCGCAGCGCCCGGGAGAGCGCCACCAGCGGAGGCCCGAGCAGCAGCGCGCTGCGCACCGGCTCGGCCAGCGCGATGTTCTTCGGCACCATCTCGCCCAGCAGCATGTGCAGATAGGTCGCCAGCGCCAGCGCCAGCACGAAGGAGACCGCGTGCCCGGCCCCGGACGGCACGCCCACCGCGTGGAACACCGGCTCCAGCAGGTGCGCGATCGCCGGCTCCGCGACGATGCCGAGGACCAGCGTGCACAGCGTGATGCCGAGCTGGGCGGCGGCCATCAGCGCCGACACGTGCTCCAGCCCCCACAGCACGCTCCGCGCCCGCCGGTCGCCCGCCTCGGCGTGCGGCTCGACCTGGCTGCGGCGTACCGAGATCAGGGCGAACTCCGCGCCCACGAAGAAGGCGTTGGCGACCAGGGTCACCAGACCGATCAGCAGCTGTACGGCGGTCACCGCCCGGCCTCCCCGTCGTCACCGGTCTCCACGCCACCGGGCCCGGTGGCCGTGCCCCGCTCGTCGTCGAGGGGCCCGCGCAGCAGCACCGCGGCGGCCCGGCGGCCCGCCGCGTCCACGACCTCCAGCCGCCAGCCGGCCACCTCCACCACGTCACCGGCCGCCGGGATGCGGCCCAGCTCCGCCGCGACCAGCCCCGCCACCGTCTCGTACGGCCCCTCCGGCGCCCGCAGCCCGATCCGCGCCAGCCGGTCCACCCGGGCCGAGCCGTCCGCCCGGTACAGGGCGTGACCGTGCTCGTCGGTGCCGGCCGGGTCCAGTTCGGGCGTCTCGTGCGGGTCGTGCTCGTCGCGGACCTCGCCGACGACCTCCTCCACGATGTCCTCCAGCGTGGCCACCCCGGCCGTGCCGCCGTACTCGTCGATCACCACGGCCATGGTGCGCCGCCCGGAGAGCTGGTCGAGGAGCCGGTCGACGGTCAGCGTCTCCGGCACCAGCAGCGGGTCCCGCATCAGCTCGGAGACCGGGACCTCGGCGCGCCGCTCGGCGGGCACCGCCAGCACGTCCTTGATGTGCGCGGTGCCCACCACCGCGTCCAGCGTCTCCCGGTAGACGGGGAACCGGGACAGCCCGGTCGCCCGCGTCGCGTTCGCCACGTCCGCGCAGCTCGCCCGGTCGTCCAGGGCGATCACCTGCACCCGCGGCGTCATCACCTGCCCGGCGGTGAGGTCGGCGAGGTTCAGCGTCCGCACGAACAGCTCGGCGGTGTCCGCCTCCAGCGCGCCCTCCTTGGCCGAGTGCCGGGCCAGCGCCGCCAGCTCCTGCGGTCCGCGCGCCGACGCCAGCTCCTCGGCGGGCTCCACACCGAACCGCCGTACGACACGGTTGGCGGTGTTGTTCAGATGGGTGATGAAGGGCCGGAACGCGGCACTGAACCAGCGCTGCGGGGTGGCCACCCGCTTGGCCACGGCGACCGGCGAGGAGATCGCCCAGTTCTTCGGGACCAGCTCGCCGACGACCATCAGCACCACCGTGGACAGCGCGGTGCCCACCACCAGCGCGATCGAGGAGGCCGTCGACGGCGACGCGCCCAGAGCCCGCAGCGGCCCCGCGAGCAGCGCGGCGACCGACGGCTCGGCGAGCATGCCGACCACCAGATTGGTCACCGTGATGCCGAGCTGCGCGCCCGACAGCTGGAAGGTCAGGTTCCGTACGGCCTTCAGGGCGCCCGCCGCGCCGCGCTCCCCGCGGGCCGCGGCCCGTTCCAGCGCGCCGCGCTCGACGGTGGTCAGGGAGAACTCGGCCGCGACGAAGGCGCCGCAGGCCAGCGCGAGCAGCACGGCCGCCAGCAGCAGGAGCACCTCGGTCATCGGTTCACCTCCGTCCCCCGGTCGTCCGTCCATGATCGGGCAGGGCGGGACGGGCCGCGCGCTGTCGCACGCCGGCGGGGCGGCCCGGGGGCGGGCACTCGCGATACGTCATGCTCGCGAGAGTGCCCGCGCACGGCCGGGGAAAGGCATGGTGTCCCGGACGGATCAGGAGACGAGGTGCTTCACCCAGCGCCGCCACTGCTCCTGCGGCCCGTACCCCGCGGCCGTCCACGCGTGCCCGGCCCGCTCGTTGCGCACCAGCACCATGGCGTCCGCACGCCGTCCCCCGAGCGCGGTGAACCGCTCCTCCGCGGCGGTGAGCAGCGCCGTCGCGATGCCCTGGCGGCGCCGGTCGGGGTGGACCGCGAGCCGGTAGAGATGGCACCGCCAGCCGTCGAACCCGGCGATCACCGTGGCGGCCGGCTCCCCGTCGGCCTCGGCGAGGAGGAGCGCCTCGGGGTCACGGGCGATCAGCCGTTCGACGCCTTCCCGGTCGTCGCTGATGCTGGTGCCCTCGGCGGCCACCTTCCAGAAGGCCAGCACGGCGTCCAGGTCCTCGGGGCCGGCGGCCCGTATCCGCAGATCGGTCATGGGCCGATCCCATCAGCCGGGCTACGGCCCGGCCAGCGGATTTCGCCATGTGGACGCCGGAGACGGAAACGGACGTGACACCAGCGCCCCCGTGCCCGCGGCGGGAGGGGGAGCCGTGCCACGTCCGTCGGTGCCACGGACGTTCCCGTGTCAGCGGGAGAGCAGCTCCAGGGTGTCGATCACCCGGTTGGAGAAGCCCCACTCGTTGTCGTACCAGGCGACGACCTTGACGTGCCGGCCGTCCACCCGGGTGAGGGCCGAGTCGAAGATCGACGACGCCGGGTTGCCGGTGATGTCGGAGGAGACCAGCGCCTCCTCGGAGTACTCCAGGACACCGGCCAGCGGCCCCTCGGCGGCCGTGCGGTACGCCGCCAGCACGTCCTCGCGGGTCACGTCGCGGGCGACGGTGGTGTTCAGCTCGACGATCGAACCGACCGGGACCGGCACGCGGATCGAGTCGCCCGACAGCTTGCCGTCGAGATTCGGCAGGACCAGGCCGATCGCCTTCGCCGCGCCGGTGGTGGTCGGCACGATGTTGACGGCGGCGGCGCGGGCCCGGCGGGCGTCGCGGTGCGGGCCGTCCTGGAGGTTCTGCTCCTGGGTGTAGGCGTGCACCGTCGTCATGAAGCCGTGCTCGATGCCGGCCAGGTCGTCCAGGACCTTGGCGAGCGGCGCCAGCGCGTTGGTGGTGCAGGACGCGTTGGAGACGACGGTGTGCAGCTCGGCGTCGTAGGCGTCGGTGTTGACGCCGTACGCCAGGGTCACGTCCGCCCCGTCCGACGGCGCGCTGACCAGGACCTTCTTCGCACCCGCGTCGAGGTGGGCACGGGCCGCCTTCGCGGAGGTGAAGCGGCCGGTCGCCTCCAGGACGATGTCCACGCCCAGCTCGGCCCAGGGCAGCTGGGCCGGCTCCCGCTCGGCCAGCACCTTGATCCGCCGGCCGTCGACCACGAGGGTGTCGCCGTCGACGTCGACCGGGCGGCCGAGGCGGCCGGCCGTCGAGTCGTAGGCGAGGAGGCGGGCGAGGCCGGCGGGCTCGGTGAGGTCGTTCACGGCGACGACTTCGAGGGCGCTGTCGCGCTCGAGGAGCGCGCGCAGCACGTTGCGTCCGATGCGGCCGAATCCGTTGATGGCGATGCGAGTCATGAGTGACGTCCCTTTCCGTGTTCGCCACCAGGCTGGCGCGGGGCGCCGGGCGGGGACAGCGGCGCGAGTGCCAGGGTTCGAAAGGATCACGCCAGGTCTCGCGCCGGCCCGGCACCGGCCCGTGCCGGCCCCCGTGAGCGGGGGCTACTCGCCCCGGGCGAAGGTGCGGCGGTAGTCGGTGGGCGTCGTGCCGAGCACGCGGTGGAAGTGCAGCCGCAGATTGGTGCCGGTGCCCAGCCCCACCACGGCCGCGATCCGCTCCACACTGAGCTGCGAGCGCTCCAGCAGTTCGCGGGCCCGGTCGAGACGGGCGCGCATCACCCACTGCATCGGCGTGTACCCGGTGTCCTCGGCGAACCGGCGGGAGAAGGTGCGCGGCGACACCGCCGCGTGCCGGGCGAGTATCTCCAGGGTGAGCGGCTCACCGAGCCGGTGCAGGGCCCACTCGCGGGTCGCCGCGAACCGCTCGCCGAGCGGCTCCGGCAGGCTGCGCGGCACGTACTGCGCCTGGCCGCCGCTGCGGTAGGGGGCCGCGACCAGCCGCCGGGCGGCGTGGTTGGACGCGGCCACCCCGAGGTCGCCGCGGAGCATGTGCAGGCACAGGTCGATGCCGGAGGCGGCGCCGGCCGAGGTGAGGACGCTGCCCTCGTCGACGAAGAGGACGTTCCCGTCGACCCGGACCAGCGGATGCTTCGCCGCGAGCGCCTCGGTGTAGTGCCAGTGCGTGGTGGCGCGCCGGCCGTCCAGCAGTCCGGTGGCGGCCAGGGCGAAGGCCCCGGTGGAGATCGCGGCCAGCCGCGCGCCCCGCTCATGGGCGGCGACCAGCGCCTCCACCACCGCCGCCGGCGGGTCCTCCCGGTCCGGTAACCGGTACCCCGGGACGAAGACGACGTCCGCCCAGGCGAGCGCGTCGAGGCCGTCCGCCACGTGGTACGACAGACCGTCGCCGCCGGTCACGAGGCCGGGCCGGGCCCCGCACACCCGTACCTCGTACGGCATGCTCGCGCGCGTCGTGAACACCTGTGCCGGGATGCCGACGTCCAGCGGCTTCGCGCCCTCCAGGACGAGCACGGCCACGCGGCGCCGGCGGGGGGCGGCGGGCGGGGTGGACGGGATGGACGGAGTGGGCGCGGACGACACGGGGACAGGGTAGGCGGACCCGGTCCGGGGGAGAGCGCCGCGGTGTGATGCACGACACCGGGGCGGCCGGCCCGATCTTGGAATGCGCGGCCGTCCGCCGTGGCTGCACTCCCCGTGTGCTCCCGGCCGCTCCGGGACACCCCGGGCAAGGGTGCCCAGCGAGGCCGGCCCCCTGGTGAGGGGAACCGGCCCTCGGACGTCTCGGAAAACCCCAGAAGCCCAAGAAGTCCCCGAAAGGTTTCCCCCGCACCATGCCACTTGCTCTGCTGGCCCTCGCCGTCGTCGCGTTCGGCATCGGCACGACCGAGTTCGCCACGATGGGGCTGCTGCCCCAGATCGCCGAGGGGGTGGGGGTGTCCGTGCCGCACGCCGGCAACCTCGTCTCGGCCTACGCGCTCGGTGTCGTCGTCGGCGCCCCGGTGCTGACCGGAGCCGGCGCGCGCCTTCCGCACAAGCGGCTGCTGCTGCTCCTGTCCGGGCTGTTCGTGCTGGGCAACCTCGCCTCCGCGTTCGCCTCCGACTTCGGCCTGCTCTTCGCGGCGCGCTTCGTGTCGGGTCTGCCGCACGGCGCGCTGTTCGGCGTGGGCGCGGTCGTCGCCTCGCGGCTGGTCGCCCCCGACCGGGCCGCCCGCGCGGTCTCGAAGATGTTCCTCGGCCTGACCATCGCCAACATCGTCGGCGTCCCGGCCGGCACCGCCCTCGGCCAGCAGTTCGGCTGGCGGGCCGCGTACGCCGCGGTCGCCGTCATCGGCCTGGTCGCCCTGGCGGCGCTGGCCGCGTTCGTGCCGCACCAGCCCCGGGGGCGGCAGACCGGAATCCGGCACGAGCTGCGGGCGATGGGCAACCGGCAGGTCGCCATCGGTCTCGCCACCGCCGTCGTCGGCTTCGGCGGGTTCTTCGCCGTGTACAGCTACCTGGTGCCGATGCTGACGAACCTGACCGGCATGTCCGACTCCTCGACCACCCTGGTCCTCGCTCTCTACGGCGTCGGCATGACCCTCGGCACGCTGATCGCCGGCCCGCTCACCGACCGGGCCCTGCGCCCGACCATGTACGGCGGCCTCGCCCTGCTCGCGGTGGCGCTGGTGGTCTTCTACTTCACCGTCCACAGCACGGTGCCCGCGCTGCTGACGATCACCTTCATCGGCGTCATGGGCTCCCTGATCACCACGCCGATCCAGATGCTGCTGATGGCCAAGGCGCACGACGCCCCGACCATGGCGGCGGCCTCCAACCACTCCGCCTTCAACCTGGCCAACGCGGGGGGCGCCTGGCTCGGTGGCCTGGTCATCTCGGCGGGCTGGGGCTGGGCGTCCCCCGCGCTGGTGGGCGCGGCCCTGGCCGTCGCCGGCCTCGGCTTCGCCTTCGCCGGCGGCCGTATGGACCGCGGCGGCGGCCACTCCGGCGTACGGGCCTCCTCCGGAGCGGCGACCGCTGCGGAGGCCGAGCGGACGGCGGCGGTCCCGGCACGACGGGACTGAGCGGAGGCGCGGCGGGGCGGGTGTCCGCGTCGTGGCCGGGGTGAGGGCCGGTCCCCGCCGGTGCCCGCAGCGCGCGCCCCGCACCACCCGGCGCGGCTCCCGGCGGTACCTGTCGCCGTCACCCGGCAAGGCTCACCGCGGCTCCCCGTCCCGCCACGCCGTGCCCAGTACGCAGTACGACGTCGGCAGCCGGGGCCCCTTCTCCGGCAGCAGCGTCCGCCGGCAGGGGCCCAGCGTGAACCCGGCCTCGCGCAGCGCGGCCAGCGGGTCCCGCGCGACGTGGCAGCCGCCGGCCAGCGACGGCCACACCGTCCGGTCCAGGGCGCGCTGGGTGAGGGTCATCAGCCGTCCGCCCCCGCGCCCGTGCTCCAGGAACCGCACCTCGCCGCCGGGCCGCAGCACCCGCCGCAGCTCCGCGAGCGCCCGCGGCACGTCCCGGACGCTGCACAGCACCAGCGAGACCACGGCCGCGTCGAACCCCTCGCTCTTGACCGGCAGCGCCTCGGCGACGCCCGGCACCACGTCGACGGGCGTCTGCGTGCGCAGGGCGGCCTCCACCGCCAACTGCCGCAGCAGGCGCTCCGGTTCGATCGCGACGACCTCGGCGACGGTCCCCGGGTAGTGCGCGAAGTTGAGACCGTTGCCGGCGCCGATCTCGATCACCCGCCCGGAGAGTCCGGCGAGCAGCCGGTCGCGGAGCGGCCCCATGCCGAACCGGGTCTCGGCGACCGCGCTCAACCGGGCGTACCGGCGGGCGAACACGGGATGGTGCACGGCATCCCGCTCCCTGGCCGGGGAACGGTCGGGACGGAGTGGCATGGGACCCCCCTCGCCAAGGGACGCGTTACGGCGAGTGTCCCCCGTACCGGGCCGCCGCACCCCTGCCCAGGCCCCTCTTCACCCTGTCCGGGGAGGGCGACACCGGGGCCCCGGCCTCCGCCCCCGCCTCAGGGAACCGCCGCCCCCTCCCGCTCCCGGAACCCCGTTCCGTCCCACGTGCCCCCCAGCCGCGGCGCGAGCCACCCCGGTGCCGCCGCCCGGAACGCGGTGGGCGGGCGCGCGGCGGCGCCGGCCGGTACCGCGCCCAGCAGCGGGGCGCCGGTGACGTCGGGCAGGTCCGTGACGTTGCACCGGCAGGCGAGGTCGGGAGCCTGCGGCCAGCTGCCGATCACGACGCCCAGCGGGACCAGCCCGCGCGAGCGCAGCTCACGGGCGGTCAGCTCGGAGGCGTTGAGGGTGCCGAGGCCGGCCGGTGCCACGATCAGCGCCGGTGCCCCCAGCAGCCCGGCGACGTCCGCCAGCGTGCCGCCCGCCGCGTCGAACCGCACGAGCAGCCCGCCGGCCCCCTCGACCAGCACCAGGTCGTGCCCGGCGGCCAGTCTCTCCGCCGCCTCGGCCACCCGCGCCGGGGCGACCGGCGTCAGACCGGCCCGCCGCGCGGCCGTGGCGGGCGCCAACGGCTCGGGGAAGCGGGCGACCTCGGCGGTGGTGACCCGCTCGCCCGCGAGCCGCGCGACCTCCTCGGCGTCCCCCGGTTCACCGGGCGCCACCCCCGTCTGCGCGGCCTTCAGCACCGCCACCGACCGGCCCGCCGCCGCGGCCGCCGCCGCGACGGCGGCCGTCACCACCGTCTTGCCGACCTCCGTGCCCGTCCCCGTGATCACCACAACCGTCATCGCGCGCTCACCCCTCCCGTGCCGCCGCGCGGACCGCGCGGCCGATCCGTGCCACGTCCGCGTCGTCCGTGACGTACGGCGGCATGGTGTAGACCAGGTCGCGGAACGGCCGCAGCCACACGCCCTCCCGCACGGCCGCCCGCGTCGCCGCCGCCACGTCGACGGCGTGGTCGAGCTGGACGACGCCGATCGCGCCGAGCACCCGTACGTCCCGCACGCCCGGCAGCGAGACGGCCGGCGCCAGCCCCGCGCGCAGGCCCGCCTCGATCCGCTTCACCTCGCCGCGCCAGTCCTGCCCGAGGAGCAGTCCGATCGACGCGCACGCCACGGCCGCCGCCAGCGGATTGCCCATGAACGTCGGCCCGTGGGCGAGCACCGGCACCTCGCCCCGGGCGATCCCCGCCGCCATCCGCGCCGTGCACAGCGTCGCCGCCATCGTCAGATAGCCCCCGGTCAGCGCCTTGCCCACGCACATCACATCCGGCGTCACCGCCGCGTGCTCCGCCGCGAACAGCGCTCCGGTACGCCCGAACCCGGTGGCGATCTCGTCGAACACCAGCAGCACGTCATGGGCGTCGCACGCCTCCCGCAGCACCCGCAGGTACCCGGGGGAGTGGAACCGCATCCCGCCCGCGCCCTGCACCACCGGCTCGACGATCACCGCGGCCAGCTCGTCGGCGTGGCGTCCGATCAGCGTCCGCAGCTCCTCGGCGTACGCCTCCTCGTACGCGGTCGGCGGGGCGTCCGCGAAGACCTGCCGCGGCAGCACCCCCGCCCACAGCCCGTGCATCCCGCCCTCGGGATCGCACACCGACATCGGCTGCCAGGTGTCCCCGTGGTAGCCGCCGCGCCAGGTCAGCAGCCGGCGCTTCGCCGGACGGCCCAGCGAACGCCAGTACTGGAGGCACATCTTGACCGCCACCTCCACCGACACCGACCCCGAGTCGGCCAGGAACACATGCTCCAGACCATCGGGCGACATGTCGACAAGGAGCTTCGCGAGCCGTACGGCGGGCTCGTGGGTGAGCCCGCCGAACATCACGTGGCTCATCCGGCCGAGCTGCTCGCGCGCCGCCTCGTTCAGCACCGGGTGGTTGTAGCCGTGGATCGCCGACCACCAGGACGACATGCCGTCGACCAGCTCCGGCGAGCCGTCCGCCGGGCGCAGCCGCACCCCGCTCGCCGAGGCGACGACCAGGGGGTCCGTCCGGCCGGGCAGTGGCGCGTACGGGTGCCAGACGTGCCGCCGGTCCAGCTCCAGCAACTCCGCCACCGCCAGGCCCCCCGCGCCGGCGGCCGTCGGCTCAGGCATTGGGCGCCAGGTCCGTCCCGGGACCGCGGCGGCGCACGGCGACCAGGTCGGTCCGCGGCGCCGGGGCGGCGACGTCACCCCTCCGGTGCTCCGGCAGCGTCACCTCGCCGGCGCCCTCCACCTCGAACCCGGCGTCCGCGATCATCTCCAGGTCGGCCCGGCCCGCCTGTCCCTCGCTGGTGAGGTAGTCGCCGAGGAAGAGGGAGTTGGCCAGGTGCAGCGCCAGCGGCTGGAGGCTCCGCAGATGGACCTCACGGCCGCCCGCGATCCGCACCTCCGCGTCCGGGCAGACGAACCGGGTCATCGCCAGGACGCGCAGACACCGCTGTGGGGTGAGGTGCCACTCCTGCTCCAGCGGGGTGCCCTCCATCGGGATCAGGAAGTTGACCGGCACCGAGTCCGGGTCCAGCTCGCGCAGCGCGAACACCACGTCCACCAGGTCCGCGTCGCTCTCGCCCATGCCCGCGATCAGCCCGGAGCAGGCCGACAGCCCGGCGGCGTGCGCCGCGCGCACCGTCTCCACCCGATCGGCGTACGTGTGCGTCGTCGTGATGTCCCCGTACGTCGCCTCGGAGGTGTTGAGGTTGTGGTTGTAGGCGTCGGCGCCCGCCGCGCGCAGCCGCTCCGCCTGACCGGCGGAGAGCAGGCCGAGGCAGGCGCACACCTCGACGCCCTCGTTGCGCTCCTTGATGGCCTTGATGGTGTCGGAGACCCGGTCCACGTCCCGGTCGGTCGGGCCGCGTCCGCTGGCCACCAGGCACACCCGTCTGGCGCCCCCGGCCACGCCCGCCGCGGCGGCCTCGGACGCCTGACCGGGCTTGAGCCAGGTGTACTTGAGGATCTCGGCGCGCGAGCCGAGCCGCTGCGAGCAGTAGGAGCAGTCCTCGGGGCACAGGCCCGACTTGAGGTTGACGAGGTAGTTGAGCTTCACCCGCCGTCCGAACCAGTGCCGGCGCACCTTGCCGGCCGCGGCCACCACGTCGAGCAGGTCGTCGTCGGACGACGCGAGGACGGCCAGCGCCTCCTCGCGGGTCGGCGGCTCGCGCCGCAGTCCTTTGTCCACGAGCGTCTTCAGCAGGTCCAGGTCCATGGCAGGCGATCCTGACGCATGAAACCGCTCCGGGCCACAGAGACTTCGTACAACGAGGGCCGATCGATGTGTGGGTATTGCCACACGGTGTACGGCTGTCCGCCCCGCTAGTGTCTGTGAACTGCCTACAAAACACCGGAGTGCCGGCCTCTGTCCGGGCGGCCGCTCCCCGCACCCCGGAGGGACCGCCCCATGGCGTTCGGCTGGATCGACGAGCGGACGGAACTGCGCCGCCGTTCCGGGCTGCTGCGCACCCTGCGCCCCCGCCCGGCCCGCTCCCCGCTGCTCGACCTGGCGAGCAACGACTACCTGGGCCTGGCCCGGCACCCGGAGATCACCGGGGCGGCGGCCCGGAGCGCGCGGCACTGGGGCGCCGGCGCCACCGGCTCCCGGCTGGTCACCGGATCGACCGAGCTGCACGCGGAACTGGAACGCGAACTGGCCGCGTTCTGCGGCTTCGAGGCCGCCCTGGTCTTCTCCTCCGGCTACGCGGCCAATCTCGCCGCCGTCACCGCGCTGGCGCCGCACGGCTCGCTCCTGGTCTCCGACGCGGGCAACCACGCCTCCCTGATCGACGGCTGCCGGCTGGCCCGGGGCACCACCCAGGTCGTGCCGCACGCCGATCCGGAGGCGGTGCGCAAGGCGCTGGGAACCCACGACGGACCCGCGCTGGTCGTCTCCGACACGGTGTTCTCGGTCGACGGCGACGCCGCCCCGCTGTCCGCGCTGGCCGCGGTCTGCCGGGAGCGGGGCGCCGGACTGGTCGTCGACGACGCCCACGGCCTCGGGGTGCTCGGCGCCGGCGGGCGGGGCGCGGCGCACGCCGCCGGGCTCGCGGGCGCGGCCGACGTGGTCGTGACGGTCACCCTGTCGAAGTCGCTGGGCAGCCAGGGCGGCGCGGTGCTGGGTCCGGCGCGGGTGATCGGCCATCTGGTCAACGCCGCCCGGACGTTCATCTTCGACACCGGCCTCGCGCCCGCGGCGGCGGGCGCCGCGCTGGCGGCGCTGCGGCTGCTGCGCCGGGAACCGGAACGGGCGGCGCGGGCCCGCGCGGTGGCGGCGGAGCTGTACACGGGGCTGACGGCGGCGGGTCTGGCGGCGGCCGGTCCGGACGCCGCCGTGGTCTCGGTGCGCGCCCCCTCTCCGGAACTGGCGGTGCGGTGGGCGGCGGACTGCCGTACGGCCGGCCTGGCCGTGGGATGCTTCCGTCCTCCTTCCGTGCCCGACGGCATCTCACGGCTCAGGCTGACCGCTCGCGCGGACCTCACCGAGGCTCAGATCGGACGTGCTGTGCGAACGGTCCGCGCAACGCGGCCATGAGTCGGCGTGACACGGCCGTGGAGCCGCGCACCGCCGCACAGGCGTCAGGTCACTTCAGGCGGAGCCCGGAGGTGAAACCGGCCCAGCTCCCGGGGGAGAAGAGCAGCGCCGGTCCGGCCGGGTCCTTGGAGTCGCGCACGGCGAGGAGTCCGGCCCAGGGGCCGGCCGACGGACGGGCCGTCTCCACGCAGTTGTTGGCTCCGGTGCTGTAACTGCTGCGCAGCCACCGCGCACCGGGCAGTCGGGTACTGGAAGGAACGTGCCGAGGAGGTGCTGCTGGCATGGTGCCTCCTTACGCGCCGGCCGCTGTCGCGGCGAGGAGATCCAACGAGTCGTCGGGCGAAAGGGCGTGCCCTTGCAGAGCTTTGAAAGCCTCGGTGTAGGCCTCCAGGTCTTCTTTCCGTTCCAGATAGAGGCTACTCGTCAAGTGGTCGAGAACAACTACATCCAGATCAGAAGTGCTCGAAAAAGAGAAAATAACGAAAGGGCCGGTGACACCGATGTGCGCCCCGGCGGCGAACGGCAGTACCTGGAGCCGGACATGGGGCAGCCGGGCCGCGTCGACCAGCCGTTCCAGCTGGCGGGCCATGACGCCGGGCTCGCCCACCCGCCGGCGCAGGACGGCCTCGTCCAGTACGGCGCTGAGCCGCAGCGGCGTGGCCGAACGCAGCACGTCCTGCCGGGTCAGCCGCACCTGCACCAGCGCGTCGATCCGCTCCTCGGGCAGTCCGTCCATCGCGGCCCGGGTCACCTCGCGGGCGTACTCCGGGGTCTGCAGGAGGCCGGGGACGACGGTGGTCTCCAGGGTGCGCATCGTGCCGGCCTGCGACTCCAGGCTGATGAAGTCCCGGTAGGCGGGCGGCAGTACCCCGCGGTAGGGGTGCCACCAGTGCTGCCGGCTGCCGCCGTCGTCCTCGGAGCCGGCCAGGGCCAGGAGCACTTCGCGGAGCTGGGTGTCGGCCACGCCGTAGACGTCCAGGAGCAAATCCACGTCGCCGGGTTTCGCCCCGCTCGTCCCGGTCTCGATCCGGCTGACTTTCGACTGGTGCCAGCCGGCCAGCCGGGCCGCCTCACCGCTGGTGATTCCCGCCCGCGTACGCAGGGCGCGCAGTTCGGCGCCGAGTTTGCGACGGCGCACCACAGGGCCGTGCCGCATGGGCCCACTCCTTTACTCCTTTTGAGCCGCCCGGAAAAGGTCTGCTGGCGCAGAGTTCACCGCTTCGAGCGACAGATATATGCATATCTTGGGGGATCGCCTCCTCCACCAGTGGGGTGATGGCACTCTGGCGACCAAGCACAGTCCGGGACCGTACTCGAACCGTCCACTCCGTGTCGGGCCGCGGTCCCGCAGGAAAGGGACGACGTCGCCATGGCAGATCATCTGGAAGCATCCGTCACTCTGCCGAGCGATCCCGCCTCGGTCTCCGCCGCCCGGACCTATGTCGTCGGCACGCTCGCGGAGTGGGGACTGCCCGCGGACACGGACGTGTCCGACACGGTCCGGCTCATCGTGTCGGAGCTGGCCACCAATGTCGTGCAGCACACCCTCGGGCAGTCGCCCACCTTCACCGTGGACCTGGCGCTGGACCACGACGAACACCTGTGGATCGGGGTCACCGACAGCCATCCGCGGTTCCCCAAACGGCTGCCCGCCGCCGTCCAGCAGGACAACGGGCGCGGCATGGTGATCATCCGCTGGCTCGCCGCCGAGTGCGGGGGCCGGCTGACGGTCCGCTCCACGCGGGAGGGCGGCAAGACCGTCTCCGTCGAACTGCCCTGGCGGACCCGGCCGGAACCGGCCGCGGCGAGGGCCTCCCGGCCGAACCGGCGGGACCCGCCGGAGTGAGGCGCCGGGCGCGGGGGGCGCGCGGCGCGGCGGACGGCGGGTCAGCGCCGCGTCGACGGCCCGGTGCGCGCCGGGTTCCGGCGCCGGGGCTCCGGGAGCCGCCGGGCCGCCGCGGACCGGCTCCCGCCGGACGCCCGCCCGGCACCGGCGTACGCGCCGCCGAGGGGTTCGGCCGCCGCGTCCGCCCGGGGGCCGGCGGCGTCCCCCGCGGGCTCCTCGGAGGTGCGCCCCGCCGTACGCCGCCGCACCAGGCGGGGGAGCAGGCCCCACAGCCCCAGGCAGAGCAGCAGCGTCGTCGCGCCCGCCGCCAGCCCGCCCGCGCGGCCGGCCGTCACGTCCACGACGAGCAGCACCGCGCCGGTGAACGCGAACACCAGAACTCCCATGCCGGCCGAGGCGAGCCGCGAGGACACCCGCACGATGTGCGCCTTGGCGCCCTGCTGGAAGAGCGAGCGGTGCAGCGCGGCCGGCGCGGTGAACAGGATGGCGGCGAGCACCGCGAGCAGCAGCGTGGTGACGTACGTGGCCCGCTGGACCGTGTCGAGGTCGGGGAAGCGCGGGGTGAACGCCAGGGACAGCAGGAAGGCGAAGAGGATCTGCACGCCCGTCTGGGTGACCCGCAGCTCCTGGAGCAGCTCGCCGAAGTTGCGGTCGGCGCGCTGCAGCGGGGTCTCACCCCGCGCGGTGCAGGGACGGTGGTCGGCCATGCCCCACGGATATCCCGAGGGGCCCGGATCACTCCCGACCGTGCGCACGGACGTGCGAATCCGAGGGGGTGACCGGCCGTCACGACCGCCCGCCGGGGCCGCCGGCACCCCCTCGGGCGGCTCACTTCACCCGGCCGTACCAGACGCTCTTCGTCCAGATCTTCTGGAGCCGGACCACGTCACCGGTCTTCGGGGCGTGCCAGATCTTGCCCTTCCCGGCGTAGATCCCCACGTGGTACACGCTCCGGCCCGAGTGGAAGAACACCAGGTCGCCGGCCTTGCGGCTGGAGGCCGTGATGTGGCGCGTCCGGTTGTACTGCTGGGCCGCCGTGCGCGGCAGCTTCTTGCCGGCCTTCTTGAACGAGTACAGCGTCAGCCCGGAGCAGTCGAACCGGGACGGCCCGGTGGCCCCGTAGCGGTACGGGGCGCCCTTCTTGGACGCCGCGATCTTCAGCGCCTTGGTCGCGTGGGTGGCCGCGGCGGCCTCGGAGGCGATGCCGGGAACCACGATCGAGCCGCCCACGGCGGCGATGGTGAGGGCCGAGGCCGTGCCGGCACGGACCATCAGCGACGGGACACGATTGAGCGCAGTCATGCGCAACCCTTCGTCAGCCGCCTGTGAAGGATGACCTGTCGGATTCGGGCTGGCGAAGTTGCCCGGCCGCGCGAACGCGGCTTCACCCCAAGGGCTGCTCGGCTCCGGCCATGGCGTGACCGTTCCGGCGACCCGTCATGCTCGGGTCCTCCACTCCTGCCGATCCACTCCTGTCGACCGGTCATCCGGGCGGCGGCAGGACTCGGCGTCCGCCCGGATCGCCCCGCCACTGCGGCGGGGTCTTGTCGTCAGACAGGGATCTTGACGCACCGAAGTCGGAAAATCCCAACGGAACGGGTGGTTTGTGTTGTTACTCACCACTCACCCGTTCGGGTGGAAGGCCCCGCGTCCCGGACGGCGGGACGGCGCCGCTGACCGTCCGACCAGCGGCGGAACAGGTCATTCCGCTCCCGGACCAGGCGCGTTGCGCAAGCCGGACGGGTCCGGAGAAGGACGTGTTCCTACGCCGAAGGGGGGTACGCCGTTCGGTCCGTTCCGCCCTGTCCGGAGGGGACCGCGCAGGGGGCGGGCGGGAGCGTCGGCCGGCACCCCCGGCGGCCGGGTGGTCCGGGCCGTGCGTCGCCCGCTCCGGGGGTGTGCGGCATGGTGCGGGCCGCGTCCGCGATGACTGCGGCGTCCTTCGCGTCGGTCCTGGCTTCGCCGGGGTGGAGGCCGGCGATCCTGTGCATCGCCAGTCCGGGCGGACGGGCGACCTCGCAGCCCGAGTCCCGGGCGACCGTGCGCGGGAGGGCGCCGATCGAGGCGGGCTGGTCCACGACCACCAGGACAGTGCCGAACTCGGCCTTCAGCTTGCCGGACACGGCCCGCAGGTGAAGCTCGCCGTTCGGCAGCGGGGTGTCGAAGACCCTCTTCCCGGCCGGAGTCGGGCCGTGTCCGTGGTGCGCGTGCCTGCCGACGTCCAGGCCCAGGAAGACGCCCACCCCATCGATGTCGACCATCGTGCCCCCATGCGTCGATGCGTGCCGGCCTCACACTCGGGTGCCGTTCTCGCGCATCCACGTCATGCGGACCTGCCGCCCGCAAACGGCCGGGCACTGCGCCCGGCGCGCGGCGGTGGTCGGACCTCTGATCAGCGTCTCCGACGGCACCCCTCGGGCCCGGTGACACCACCCCCAGGTCATCCGTTCGGCAGGGGACGACAGTCACGCCGGGCCCGGAGGCCAGCGGCCCTCTTGCGGGACCGTGAAGAAGCTGACGGGGCGCCGGCGCCCGCTCCGCACCCGGTCCGGCGGGCCCGGGGCCGGCCCGGCCGCGCGGGGCCGGACGGGCGCCCCCTCCGCCCGCCCGGCCAAGGACGGGCAAAGGGGCCCCCAAGAAGTCGCCTCGGGCAACGAGAAGTGATCTTGGGCGGGTTAACGTGAGCGAAACCCGGTGCAACTAGCCTGCCGCTTCGGCCATCTGCGACGTTGCCCCGTGGCTGCGGCAACCGGACCCGCACGGTCCGGAGCGAGGACTGTGAGGTGGGACGTGCGACTGACCCCGCACGAGCAAGAGCGGCTGCTCATCCATGTGGCGGCCGACGTCGCCGAGAAGCGCCGGGCACGCGGCCTGAAGCTGAACCACCCCGAGGCCGTCGCCCTCATCACGTCGCACATCCTGGAGGGCGCCCGGGACGGCCGCACCGTCGCCGAACTGATGTCCTCCGGGCGCGAACTGCTCACCCGGGACGACGTCATGGAGGGCATCCCCGAGATGCTCCACGACGTGCAGGTCGAGGCGACCTTCCCGGACGGCACCAAGCTCGTCACCGTCCACGACCCGATCGTCTGAGGGGAGCCGCCGTGATCCCCGGAGAGATCCTGTTCGCCGACGGTCCGATCGTCTACAACGAGGGCCGCGACACCACCCGGCTGACGGTCCTGAACGCCGCCGACCGGCCCGTCCAGGTCGGTTCCCACTACCACTTCGCCGAGGCCAACCCCGGGCTGGAGTTCGACCGCGCCGCGGCCCGCGGCAAGCGGCTGAACGTCGCCGCCGGCACGGCCGTACGCTTCGAGCCCGGCATCCCCGTCGAGGTCGAACTCGTCCCCGTCGCCGGCGCCCGGATCGTGCCCGGACTGCGCGGCGAGACCGGAGGTGCCCTCGATGCCTGAGATCTCCCGCCCCGCCTACGCCGACCTGTTCGGCCCCACCACCGGCGACCGGATCAGGCTCGCCGACACCGACCTGCTGATCGAGATCGAGGAGGACCGTTCCGGCGGCCCCGGGCTCGCCGGTGAGGAGGCCGTGTTCGGCGGCGGCAAGGTCATCCGCGAGTCGATGGGCCAGTCCCGCGCCACCCGCGCCGACGGCACTCCGGACACCGTGATCACCGGCGTGGTGATCGTCGACCACTGGGGGATCGTCAAGGCCGACGTCGGCATCCGCGACGGCCGGATCACCGGCATCGGCAAGGCCGGCAACCCCGACACCATGGACGGCGTCCACCCCGACCTGGTCATCGGCCCCGAGACCGAGATCATCGCGGGCAACGGACGGATCCTGACGGCCGGCGCGGTCGACGCCCATGTGCACTTCATCTGCCCGCAGGTGGCCGACGAGGCGCTGGCCTCCGGCGTCACCACCCTGGTCGGCGGCGGCACCGGACCCGCCGAGGGCTCCAAGGCCACCACCGTCACGCCCGGCCCCTGGCACCTGGCCCGGATGTTCGCCGCGCTGGAGGCGTACCCGCTCAACATCGGCCTGCTGGGCAAGGGCAACACCGTCTCCCAGGAGGCGATGCTCTCCCAGATCCGGGGCGGCGCGGTCGCCCTGAAGATCCACGAGGACTGGGGCGCCACCCCCGCCGCCATCGACGCCGCCCTCACCGCCGCCGACGCCACCGGCGTCCAGGTCGCCATCCACACCGACACCCTCAACGAGGCCGGTTTCGTCGGCGACACCCTCGCCGCGATCCGCGGCCGGGGCATCCACGCGTACCACACCGAGGGCGCCGGCGGCGGCCACGCCCCCGACATCATGACCGTGGTCTCCCAGCCGCACGTGCTGCCCAGCTCCACCAACCCGACCCGGCCCTACACCGTCAACACCGCCGAGGAACACCTCGACATGCTGATGGTCTGCCACCACCTCAACCCGGCCGTCCCCGAGGACCTCGCGTTCGCGGAGTCCCGCATCCGGCCCTCCACCATCGGCGCCGAGGACGTCCTGCACGACCTCGGGGCGATCTCGATCATCTCCTCCGACTCGCAGGCGATGGGCCGCATCGGCGAGGTGGTCCTGCGTACCTGGCAGACCGCCCACGTGATGAAGCGCCGGCGCGGCGCGCTGCCCGGCGACGGCCGGGCCGACAACCACCGCGTCCGCCGCTATGTCGCCAAGTACACGGTCAACCCGGCCCTCGCGCAGGGCATGGCGCACGAGATCGGCTCCGTCGAGACCGGCAAGCTCGCCGACCTCGTGCTGTGGGAACCGGCGTTCTTCGGCGTCAAGCCGCTCCTCGTGCTCAAGGGCGGCCAGATCGCGTACGCGCAGATGGGCGACGCCAACGCCTCCATCCCCACCCCGCAGCCGGTCCTGCCCCGGCCCATGTACGGCGCGATCGGCCGGGCCCCGGCCGCCAACTCGGTCAACTTCGTCGCCCCGGCGGCGCTGGAGGACGGGCTGGCCCAGCGGCTGGGCCTCGGCAAGGAGTTCGTGGCGATCGAGTCGACGCGCGGCGTCACCAAGGCGGACATGCGGGAGAACGCCGCCCGCCCGGACGTCCGGATCGATCCCGACAGTTTCGCCGTGCACATCGACGGCGAGCTGGTCGAGGCGGCCCCGGCGCCCGAACTGCCCATGGCCCAGCGTTACTTCCTCTTCTGATGTCCAGGGCCGCACTCCTGGTCCTGGCCGACGGACGCTTCCCCGCCGGCGGGCACGCGCACTCCGGGGGCGTCGAGGCGGCCGTCCGGGCCGGACGCGTCACCGCGGCGGCCGACCTCGCGGAGTTCTGCCGGGGCCGGCTGCACACCACCGGCCTGGTGTCCGCCGCCCTCGCCGCGGCGGCGGCCCTCGGCACGGACCCCGTCGCCCTCGACGCCGCCGCCGACGCGCGGACCCCGGCGCCCGCCCTGCGCACCGCCGCCCGCAGACTCGGCCGGCAGCTCATGCGGGCCGCACGCGCCACCTGGCCGTCCCCCGAACTCGACGCCCTCGCCCGCGCGTTCCCCAAGGGCGCCCACCAGCCGGTCGTGCTCGGCCTCACCGCCCGGTCGGCCGGGCTGGAGCCGCAGGACGCGGCGTACTGCGCGGCGTACGAGAGTGTCGGCGGACCGGCGACGGCGGCCGTCCGGCTGCTCGGCCTCGACCCGTTCGACGCGACCGGCGTGCTGGCCCGGCTCGCCCCCGAGCTGGACCGGGTGGCCGACCGGGCCGTCGAGGCGGCCCGCGAAGTCCGCGACGAGGGCCGCCTCGACGCGCTGCCCGCGGCCTCCGCGCCGCTGCTGGAGCTGACGGCCCAGGCCCACGCGGGCTGGCCGGTCCGGCTCTTCGCGTCGTGAGCACCCCCGCGCCTCCCGGACCCCCCATGCCCCTCATGCCTTCCGTGCCCCCGACGCCTCCCGCGCCCCGGTGGAAAGACGACTTGGAGCCGCCCGTATGCACCTCGACCACACCCACTCCGGACCCGCCGCCGTCAGCGCCGACGCGCACCGTCCCGACGGCACCCGCCGCGCCCTGCGGGTCGGACTCGGCGGACCGGTCGGATCCGGCAAGACCGCCACCGTCGCCGCGCTCTGCCGGGCGCTGCGCGACGAACTGTCCCTCGCCGTCGTCACCAACGACATCTACACCCGCGAGGACGCCGAGTTCCTGCTGCGCGAGGCGGTGCTGCCGCCCGAGCGGATCGCCGCCGTGGAGACCGGCGCCTGCCCGCACACCGCGATCCGCGACGACATCTCCGCCAATCTCGAAGCCGTCGAGGACCTGGAGGACGAGGTCGGCCCGCTGGACCTCATCCTCGTCGAGTCCGGCGGGGACAACCTGACCGCCACCTTCTCCAAGGGGCTGGTCGACGCGCAGATCTTCGTCATCGACGTGGCCGGCGGCGACGACATCCCGCGCAAGGGCGGCCCCGGCGTCGCCACCGCTGACCTGCTCGTCGTCAACAAGACCGACCTCGCCCCGTACGTCGGCTCCGACCTCGCCCGGATGGCCGCCGACGCCGAGGCGCAGCGCGGCGAACTCCCCGTCGTCCTGCAGTCGCTGCGCCAGGAGGCCGGCGTGCGGGACGTGGCCGACTGGGTGCGGGGCCGGCTCGCCGCGTGGGCCGCATGAGGACGACGTCCGGCGTCCGCGCCACGGCCCGCGTCCACGCCCGCCGCGACGGACGGGGCGGCACCTGCCTGCCCGTGCTGGACGGCGAGGGCCCGCTCGCGCCGCGCCGGACCCGCGGCACCGGGGACGAGGCCCGGGTGACGCTGGTCGGCGCGATGAGCGGCCCGCTCGGCGGCGACCGCCTCACCGTCGAGACCGAGGTCGGGGAGGGCGCCCGGCTGCGCGTCGGCTCGGCCGCCGCCACCATCGCCCTGCCCGGCCAGACCAAGGAGGAGGCCCGCTACGACGTCCGGATCACCGTCGCCGACGACGGCGAACTGCGCTGGCTGCCCGAGCAGTTGATCTCCGCCGGCGGCAGCGACCTGTACGTCACCACCCGTGCCGACCTCGCCCCGGGAGCCCGGCTGGTGCTCCGCGAGGAGCAGGTGCTCGGCCGCACCGGCGAGGAACCGGGCCGCCTCACCAGCCGGCTGACCGTGCGGATCGGCGGAGGGTGCGTCCTCGACCAGGAGCTGTCCTGCGGTCCCGGTGCCCCCGGCGGCTGGGACGGCCCCGCCGTGCTGGCGGGACACCGCGCCGTCGGGCAGGTCGTCGTCGTACACCCCCGGTACGGGGAGCGCATGCCGGAGGCGCGGATGCTCGGGGAGGGCGCGGCCGTGCTGCCGCTCGCCGGGCCCGCGGTCCTCGTCACGGCGCTGGCCCCCGACGCCCTGTGCCTGCGCCGTCTGCTGGACGAGGCCCTCGCCGTTCTGGAGCGGGACTGACCCGCGTTCTGGAGCGGGACTGACCCGCCCCGCCGACCGAACGGGCCGTCCCGTTTATCGGATTGGCAAAGAAGTGGGACCGCCCCTGTTCTCAGGCGGCCCACAGCCGGGAGGATCCCCGTACCCATCGCAAGGATGTACGGGGAGGGTCCACGTGAGGACGACACGACTGAAGCGGAGCACGGCCGCGCTCGGCACCGCCGTGGCGCTGGTCTCCGCGACGCTGGCGGCCGGCGCCGTCACCGCGCCCGCGGCCAACGCCAGCCCGGGTGCCCGGCACGGGCAGCCGCGGGACCTGGAGGCGTACGGCACCGCCGTCGCCGCGGCACGTGCCGCCAAGGCCGGGATCGACTGGCGGGACTGCCCGGCGGACTGGAACCTGCCCGCGCCGATCCAGTGCGGCCACGTCACCGTCCCGCTCGACTACGCCAAGCCGTACGGCAAGCAGATCACGCTCACCGTCGACCGTATCGGCAACACCGGGACCGAGGCCCAGCGGCAGGGCGCCCTCATCTACAACCCCGGCGGTCCCGGCGGCTCCGGCCTGCGCTTCCCGGCCCGCGTCACCGGCAAGAACCCGATCTGGGCGAAGACGGCCGAGGCGTACGACTTCGTGGGCTTCGACCCGCGCGGTGTCGGCAAGTCGACACCGATCTCCTGCGTCGACCCGCAGGAGTTCGTCAAGGCGCCGAAGATGGACCCGGTCCCCGACTCCGAGGCCGACAAGCGTGCCCAGCGCAAGCTGGCCCGCGAGTACGCCGAGGGCTGCGCCGAGCGCAGCGGCGAGATGCTGCCGCACATGACCACCCCGAACACCGCGCGCGACCTGGACGTCATCCGCGCGGCCCTCGGCGAGAAGAAGCTCAACTACCTCGGTGTCTCCTACGGCACCTACCTCGGCGCCGTCTACGGCACCCTCTTCCCCGGCCACGTCCGGCGCATGGTCGTCGACAGCGTCGTCAACCCGTCCCGGGAGAAGATCTGGTACCAGGCCAACCTGGACCAGGACGTCGCCTTCGAGACCCGCTGGAAGGACTGGCAGGACTGGGTCGCGGAGAACGACGCGACGTACCACCTCGGCGACACCCGCGCCGAGGTCCAGGCCCAGTGGCTGAAGCTGCGCGCCACCGCCAAGAAGGCCCCGATCGGCGGCGTCGTCGGCCCGGCCGAACTCCTCTCCTTCTTCCAGAGCGCCCCGTACTACGACTCCGCGTGGGCCTCCGTCGCCTCGGTGTTCAGCGCCTACGCCGGCGGGGACACCCAGGCCCTGGTCGACGCCGCCGCCCCGGACCTGTCCGACACCGCGGGCAACGCCTCCTCGGAGAACGGCAACGCCGTCTACACGGCCGTGGAGTGCGCCGACGCCAAGTGGCCCACCGACTGGAAGACCTGGGACCGGGACAACACCCGGCTGCACCGGGACCACCCGTTCCTGACCTGGTCCAACGCCTGGATGAACCTGCCCTGCGCCACCTGGCCCACCAAGCAGCGCACCCCGGTGGACGTGAGGAGCGGCAAGGGTCTGCCGCCCGTGCTGATCGTCCAGTCGGAGCGGGACGCGGCCACCCCGTACGAGGGTGCCGTGGAACTGCACCAGCGGTTCAGGGGCTCCCGCCTGATCACCGAGCGGGACGCCGGTTCGCACGGCGTCACCGGGCTCACCAACCCGTGCGTCAACGACCGCGTCGACGCCTATCTCCTCACCGGTGAGGTGGACCGCCGGGACGTGACCTGCGCCCCGCACGCCACGCCGAAGCCGTAACGCGTCCCGTTCCGGGGGGCGGCCGGGTACTCCCGGCCGCCCCCTGGCTCACGCGTGCCGTCCCGCCGGCCAGGCGTCCTCCGCCGCGTAGTCGAAGAGGTCGCCGTACGCCTCGGCCATCTTCGGGTACGCCGCCCGCCAGTCCGGGGCCCCGGCCAGCCGCTCCTCGATGGAGGCCACCGTCTCCGGCAGGGCATCCGCGTACCGCGCCACCGGGCGGTAGCCCAGTTCCCGCTCCGCCGCGCCCGTGCCGCACACCACCGGCGCCGGCACCGACCAGGGGGTCAGGCCCACGCCGGGCGCCGGCGGCGCGCCGTCCACCAGGACGTCCTCCGCCTCGACGCCCATCACCGCGTCGATCGCGGCGGCGATCTCGGCGACCGTCGGGGCGTCCGGGTCCACGGCGTTGAGCGCCCGGCTGCCCGGCCGCGCCGCGGCCAGCCGGATCACCTCGGCCAGATTGCGCACCCCCGCCGGATGGAAACGGCTCCGGCCCCCGTACGCCAGCACCCGGCGCCGCCGGCCGTCCAGGTTCCGCTTCACGAAGTACAGCTCCCGCGGCATGGGGGAGTACGGCCCGTGCACCGCGCCCGCCCGCAGCAGCGTCACCGGCAGCCGGTCGCCCGCGGCGAGCAGGTCCCGCTCCAGCGCCGCCTTGCGGGTGCTGTACGAGGAGTCGCCCGGCCGGACCGTACGCTGCTCCTCGGTGAGCGGCACCGGGAACCGGGGGAAACCGTCGGGCTCGGACTGCGTGTCGAAGTTCCGCCCCCGGTCGTCCTCGTACACCGACACGCTGGACAGCACCACCGCCGAGCCGATCCGCCCGGCCAGCGAGGTCAGTTGCCGGGCGTGCGCCGGACCGAACGCCACCATGTCCACCAGCACGTCACAGCCGTCGCCCACCACGGCGGCCAGCGCGTCGTCGTCCTCCCGGTCGGCCCGCGCGGCGCGCACGTCCTCCGGCCAGCCCGGGTCCCGTCCGCCGCCCCGCGAGACGGCGGTCACCTCCCAGCCGTCCCCGGCCAGCGCCCGCACGGCCGCCCGCCCGATCTGTCCCGTCGCCCCGATCACCACAGCACGTGTCATACGGGGACCGTAGACGCGCCGGGTCCGCCCCGCCCCGCCCGTCTGCCGAGGGCAGAACCCGGCCAGGGCCTGTCGTTCGGATCACGCCGCGGACGCGGGGCCTGGCACGCGCGCCTGTCGCGTTGTCGTCACTCGCCGACGCTCCGCGTCGACTCCCTCCTCCGCCTCGCATCCGCACGCACCAGGCCCCGCTCACCAGGGAGAGGAAGGCACAGCCGATTCCCCGCGACCTGATCCGAACGACAGGCCCTAGCCGAGCGGCATCCGGGGGAACCGCCGCCCCCGTACGGCCCTGGCCTCCGCCTCCTGCTCGGCCTTGGCCTCGGCGGCGTAGCGGTCGACGTACTCCTGCCCGGACAGGGCCAGGATCGCGTACATGATCTCGTCGGTGACGGCCCGCAGGACCGTCTTCTCGTGCTCCATGCCCGCGTACCGGGAGAAGTCGAGGGGCTCGCCGAACCGGATCGCCACCGGGCGCACCCGCGGGAGGCGCCGGCCGGGCGGCTGCGCCTCGAACGTGCCGATCATCGCGCACGGCACCACCGGCACCCCCGCCGTCAGCGCCATCACCGCGACCCCGACCTTCCCCTTGTACAGCCGGCCGTCGTGCGAGCGGGTGCCCTCGGGATAGATGCCGAGCAGCTCGTCCCGTCCGAGCACGCCGAGTCCCTCCCGGATCGCGGCCCGGCCCGCCTTCTTGCCGGAGCGGTCCACCGGGATCTGCCCGGCGCTGCGGAAGAAGGCCGCGGTCAGCCGTCCCTTGAGGCCGGGACCGGTGAAGTACTCGGCCTTGGCGAGGAAGGTGATCCGGCGCCTGAGCACCGCGGGCATCAGGAAGTGGTCCGAGAACGACAGGTGGTTCCCGGCGATGATGGCCGCCCCCGACGCGGGCACGTGGTCAAGCCCCTCGATGCGGGGCCGGAAGACCAGTCTCAGCAAGGGGCCCAGCAGCACGTACTTGAGCAGGTGGTAGAACACGGCTCGTCTCCTACTCCGCCGGGCGCGTCCGGTACCGGCGTCTACCCCGGGCCGGCGCGTGAACGCCTGGTGCCCGGCCGGGTGCCGGATTCACTGACAGTCTGTCAGGCGGTGCGGCCGGTGGCGAGCGGTCGATCCGCCGCGAGGGCGTCCGAGGGGCGCGGGCGGCGCCGGGTCACCGCTGCCCCGGGACCCCGGTCACCAGCCGCAGCCGCTGCTCGCACCGGCCCACCCGCACGGTCTGCCCCCACGTCAGCTCCAGGGCGTCGCCCTCCACGCCGTCCCCGAAGGCGACGAGGCGCTCGGACTCGACGGTGAGGCGCAGCCGGCCGGCGGCGGCGAGTTCGCCGGCCACCAGGGACGTCCCGGTGGCCGGCGAGGGCCAGGCCTCGCGGACGAACCACAGCAGGCGGTCCTCCGTGGGGTGCGGCAGGCGCAGGGTGCTGGCCCGCTCCTGCCACACCGACCGGAGCCAGCCGGTCGCGCCGGTGCCGGTGCCCACCAGCACCCCGGAGGAGGCCTGGGCCTCGACGACACCCCCGTCGCCCTCCAGGCCCAGGCGGTATCTGGCCGTCTGGTGTCCGACGGCGCCGAGGTAGATCTCGTTGAGCGCGACCAGCCGCTGGGTGTCGTCGGCGACGGCCTCCACCATGGTCAGCTCCTCCGCGCGGGCGGCGGACGCGCCGCGCAGCAGCGCCGCCGCGGCGGACGCCCGGTGCCGCACCAGGACACCGGGGTTGCGTCCCGGCTCGGGGTCCACGCCGATCACCGGCTGCCCGGCGAGGTACTTCGCCACGTTGGCCACCAGTCCGTCCTGGCCCACCACGACCACGACGTCCTCCGGGGCGAACAGGAAGCGGTCCAGGTCGCCCCGCTCCACGCGGGCCTGCCGCCAGGTCGCCGGGACCGCCGCCGCCACCTCGGCCAGCGCCCGGTGCGCGCGGCGGTGGCGTTCGGCGATCTCCCCGAGGTCGCGGCCCCGGGAGGAGAGGAAGAAGGCGGCCTGCCCGTGGGTGCCGTGCCGGGCCACCAGCTCCTGGTACTCCGTGGTGCGGTGGACCAGGACGGCCCGCGGGGCGAGGCTCATCCCCGGTCCCCGCCGCCGAGCCGGGCCAGCAGTCCGGTCAGGACGTCCGGCGAGACGGTCAGGCTGTCGATGTGCGGCAGGTTCTCCGCCAGCCGGGTCCCGGTGAGCGCGTGCAGCGTCGCCACGTCGGCCTCGCCGTGCACCCGCAGCCAGGCCGCCTGGGCCTCGGCGCGGGCCTCGCCGACCTCGCGCGCCGCCTGGGCCTCGGCGCGGGCGAGGGTCACCGAACGGGTGGCCTCGGCCTCGGCGAGCCTGACCGTGCGCGCCGCCTCGGCCCGCGCCCGCACCTCGTCCGCCGCCGCGGCCTCCTCCGCCTCCCGGCGGGCGTTCGCGCCGCGCTGTTCCACCAGCCGGTGTTCGCGTGCGGCCAGTTCGATCTGGCTGGCCAGTTCGTTCTCGGCGATGGCGCGCTCCCGCTCCACGGCGACGGCCCGCCGCTCGTACGTCGCCCGGTCGGCCTCCTGCTGGATCAGCTCCCGGGCGGGCGTCCGCAGCGCGCGCTCCACCTCCGCCTCGGGCCGCACCGCCATGACCCGTACGGCCACCACCTCGACCCCGGTGGCGGGCAGCCGCGGCTCGGCGCCGAGGCCCGCCGCGATCCGGTCGCGCACCGCGGCCACCCCGTCGACCAGCGCCGACGCGAGCCGGGTGCGGGCCAGCACGTCCAGCGCGTGCTGCTGGGCCGTCTCGGTGAGCAGCGTGCCCAGCTGTTCCAGCGGGGCCCCGCGCCAGGCCCCGGTGTCGGGGTCGACGGAGAAGTCCAGCCGGGCGGCGGCGAGCGCCGGGTCGGCGATCCGGTAGGTGACGGTCGCCTGCACCGACACGTCCTGGAAGTCGGCGGTGCGGGCACGGAAGGTCATGGCCAGCTCCCGGTCCTCGATCGGCACCTCGGAGAGCGCGGCGCTCAACGGGCGGAACCAGAAACCGAGTCCGGGACCGTCGTGCACCAGCCTGCCGTCGCGGTGGTGCCGGATGTGGGCCGTGGGCGTGGCGCGCAGGTGGCGCCAGCCCAGGCGCCGGGTGATGTCGGCCATGAGGGCTCCCTCTTTCTCGTCTCGACGACGATAAGGCGGGAGTGCCGTTATCGTCAAGGGGACGAGAAAGAGGGGTGGGGTGCCTCGCCGAGACCCCCGTCCGGTGCGGTGCCCGGGGTGCGCCCGCCCCAGTACCCCTCCACCACGCGTCGATCGACCGGGGCCGGGCTCTGCGGTGTGCCGGCCGGGAAGAGGCCCGGACGGCTTCCCCCCTGCCACGGAGGCGGCATGACACAGGCGGATGCCACAGGGTTCCGGGCGTTCTTCGGCGCGATCCCCACGGCGGTGGCCGTGGTGACGACAGCCGATCCCGAGAGCAGGTCCCTCGGGTTCACCTGCAACGCTTCTCGGCGGTCTCGCCCGAACCGCCGTTGCCGCCGGTGTGCGCGGGCAACGCGTCCCGCACCCTGCTGGCGCTGCTGCTGCGCGGCGCCTTCGCCGTGCGCCTGCTCGCCGAGGACGGCGAACGGGTCGCCGGGGTGTTCGCCGGCCGGGGCCCCGACACGTTCCAGGGGCTGCCCTGGCGGCCGGCGCGCACCGTGCCGGGCGTGCCGGTCCTGGAGGAAGGCGTCCCGGCGCACACCGAGTGCACGCTCGCGCGCAGCGTGGAGGTGGCCGACCACACCCTGCTCGTCGGCCGGACGGAGAGCCTGCGCGTCCACCCCCGGCGGCCGGCCCTGCACCAGCGGGGCTCCTTCCGGGCCTGGCCGCACGCCGCCGAGGAGGGGGTCCGCGCGTGAACGAGCGGTCAGGCGTGGCAGGCGGGGAGCCCACCGCGGAACTCCACCGTCCCGGCGAAGAGCGCGGGTGTCTCGGCGGCGTCACCGACGGCCTGGCCGCGTTCCTCGGCGTACGCCCGGTGCAGGTTGGGCACCAGCCGCTCGGCGTCGGGCCAGACGCCGAAACGGCCCAGGCCGGCGGCGCGGGCGGCCTCCAGCGGGGTACGGCCGGCCGCGAGCCCCTCCCGGGCCGGACGCTGGAGGAACGCCGGGCAGGCGTCGGTGTCCTCCAGCACCTCGGGCCCGGTGACGGCACCGTGCCCGGCGACCACCGTGCGCGCCCCCAGGGCCTTCAGGGCGGCGACGGCCCGGCGGGCACCGGCCACCGGACGAGCGGGAGCACCTGCCGTCCGTCGCCGGTGTCGGCGACGGTCTCCACGTCGCCCTCGGTCCGCAGCAGCTCGATGAGGGCGGCCCGGATCAGATGCCCGTCGTCGGCGACGAGGACACGTGTCACCGGCACCGGACGCCGCGCGGCCCGCCCTCCGGGCGGACGGAGGGACGTCGCGGCCACGCCCTAGAACTTCGGCACCGGCGCCCGCTCCTCCACCAGGGCCGCCGCCTCCTCCTCGCTCTGCACCGAGGGCGGCGAGCCCTCCAGCGGCTGCCGCGCGGTCTCCTTCATGCAGGCCACCGCCACCACACCGACCAGAGCCGCGGCCATCGCGTAGTACGCCGGCATCATCTCGGAGCCCGTCGCGCCGATCAGCGCGGTGATGACAAGGGGAGTGGTGCCGCCGAACAGGGACGTCGACAGGTTGTAGCCGACCGACAGGGAGCCGTACCGCACCGAGGTGGGGAACATCGCCGGCAGCGCCGCCGACATCGTGCCCAGCAGGCAGACCAGCGACAGGCCGAGCATCAGCATGCCGCCCGCCACCGCCGCCGGGCTGCCCTGCCGGACCAGCAGGAAGGAGGGCGCCGACAGCACGAGGAAGCCCAGCATGCCGGTCATCAGCACCGGCTTGCGGCCGTAGCGGTCGGAGATCCGCCCCACCTGGTTGATGACCAGCATCAGCACGATCATGGTGACCACCAGGATCAGCAGCCCGTGGGTCTCCGAGTAGTGCAGCTCGTCGGAGAGGTACGTCGGCATGTACGACAGCAGCATGTAGTCGGTGATGTTGTACGCGCCGACCAGGGCGATGCACAGCACCAGCATCCGCCAGTGCTGCCGGAAGATCTTCGCCAGATCGCCCCGGGCGGTCTTCTCGACCGCGTTCGCCGCCTCCGCGACGTGCACATTGCCCTCCTCCAGCTTGAGGAAGGCCGGAGTGTCGTCCAGCCGCATCCGCAGGTAGAGGCCGACGAGGCCGAGCGGGCCGGCGACCAGGAACGGGACGCGCCAGCCCCACGCGTCCATCGTGTCCGTGCCGAGCCAGGCGGTGAGCGCCGTCACCAGGCCGGCCGCGCCGGTGTAGCCGGCCAGCGTGCCCAGCTCCAGGAAGCTGCCGAAGAAGCCGCGCCGCTTGTCCGGGGCGTACTCCGCGATGAAGGTCGACGCCCCGCCGTACTCGCCGCCGGTCGAGAAGCCCTGGAGCAGCCGGAACAGGATCAGCAGCAGCGGCGACCAGAAGCCGACGGCGGCGTAGGCCGGCAGCAGGCCGATCGCGAATGTGCCGACCGCCATCAGGATCATGGTCAGCGCGAGGACCTTCTTGCGGCCGATCCGGTCGCCCATCGGCCCGAACACCATGCCCCCGACCGGCCGCACCAGGAAGGCGACGGCGAAGGTCGCGAACGACGACAGCAACTGCGCGGTCTCACTCCCCGAGGGGAAGAAGACCCGGCCGATGGTGCCGGCCAGGTACGCGTAGATGCCGAAGTCGAACCACTCCATGGCATTGCCGAGGGCGGCCGCCTTCACCGCCCGCTTGACCGCCGCCTCGTCCGTCACCGTGATGTCCGACCGGCGCAACCTCGGGTTCTGCCGGCGTCTTACGGCACGGAAGAGGGCCGGGTGACGCTTGCGGGCCGCGGAGTCGGGCGCGGGGCCGTTGTCGGTGGGAGACGTGACTGCGTTCCTTTCCGGGGGCATACCGCTCCAAACGGAACTCATGCTCGTGCACATGCTTTCCAACAGCGCCTGCCACACCACGCGGATCTCACTCTTACGAGTCCGTGTCGCATGGATCACCCGGTAAGGTGCCGGACATGCGGATCGCCGTCTCCTCGGACCTGGACGAACCCGTGGCCCGCCTCCTCGTCGAGGAGCTGCGGGCGCGCGGCCACGAGGTGGTGACCCACGGGGCGCTGCGGCCCGGCGCGGACACCTCGTGGGCGGTGTGCTCCGAGCGGGCGGCGCGCGAGGTCGCCGCCGGCACGGCCGACCAGGCCGTCGTGTGCTGCTGGACCGGGACCGGCGCGTCGATCGCCGCGAACAAGGTCCCCGGTGTACGCGCCGCCCTGTGCGCGGACGCCCGCACGGCGGACGGCGCCCGCCGCTGGAACGACGCCAACGTCCTCGCCCTCGGCCTGCGGCTGACCTCCGGCCCGGTGCTGAAGGAGATCCTCGACGCCTGGTTCGCGGGCGAGCCCAGCGAGGACGCCGAGGACCGGGAGAGCATGGCCCACGTCGACCGCCTCGACGCGGACCGCGGCGCGCGCTAAGGGCCTGTCGTTCGGATCACGCCGCGGACGCGGGGCCCGGCACGCGCACCTGCCGCGTTGTCGTCACTCGCCGACGCTCCGCGTCGACTCCCTCCTCCGCCTCGCATCCGCACGCACCAGGCCCCGCTCACCGGCGCGGGGAAGACGCAGCCGATTCCCCGCGACCTGACCCGAACGACAGGCCCTATACCCACCGGCCCGTACACCCACCGTCCGGCGCGGGGCCGTGTCCGCGAAGTCCCTCCGTCCGCCCGGAGGGCGGGTCAGGCGGCGTCCGGTGCGTGACCCGCCGTGCCGGACGCAGTCCCTCGTACTCGGGCGTGTCCGGTGCGCCGAGAGGGCGTGCCGGGCGTCGCGGAGCAGGAGGCTTCGCGGACCCGGCCTACGCGGTGAGCACCTTCTCCAGTGCCCCCAGCGCCCCCCGCAGCTCGTCGGCGGTGATGGTCAGCGGCGGGGCGATCCGGATCGTGGAGCCGTGGGTGTCCTTGACCAGCACCCCCTCCCGCATCAGCCGCTCGCTGATCTCACGCCCGGTGCCGAGCGCCGGGTCGACGTCCACGCCCGCCCACAGCCCGCGCGCCCGGAACCCCACCACGCCCCGCCCCACCAGCGCCTGGAGCCCCTCGCGCAACAGCCCGCCCAGCTCGGCCGCCCGCCGCTGGTACTCGCCGGTCTCCAGCAGCTCCACCACCGCCGTACCGACCGCCGCGGCCAGCGGATTCCCGCCGAACGTCGACCCGTGCTCACCGGGGCGCAGCACCCCGAGCACCTCGCGCCGCCCGGCCACCGCCGAGACCGGCACGATGCCGCCGCCCAGCGCCTTGCCGAGCAGCACCAGGTCCGGGACGACCGACTCGTGCTCCACCGCCAGGGTGCGCCCGGTGCGGCCGAGGCCCGACTGGATCTCGTCCGCGACGAACAGACAGCCCGCCCGGCGGGTCACCTCCCGCACCCCGGCGAGATAGCCGTCGCCCGGGATCAGCACCCCCGCCTCGCCCTGGATCGGCTCGATCAGCACCGCCGCCGTCGTCCCGTCGACCGCCGCCTCCAGCGCCGCCAGATCGTCGTACGGCACGATGCGGAACCCCGGCGCGTACGGGCCGAAGCCGCGCCGCGCCGTCTCGTCCGTGGAGAAGCCGACGATCGTCGTCGTACGGCCGTGGAAGTTGTCCGCCGCCACCACGATCGTCGCCCGGTCCTCGGGGACGCCCTTCACGTCGTACGCCCACTTGCGGGCCACCTTGATGCCGCTCTCCACCGCCTCCGCGCCGGTGTTCATCGGCAGCACCATGTCCGTGCCGGTGAGCGCGGCGAGCCGCTCGGCGAACGGGGCGAGCCGGTCGTTGTGGAAGGCCCGCGAGGTCAGCGTCAGCCGGTCCAGCTGCCGGTGCGCGGCCTCGACCAGCGCCGGGTGCCGGTGCCCGAAGTTCAGGGCCGAGTAGCCGGCCAGCAGGTCGAGGTAGCGGCGGCCCTCCACGTCCTCCATCCAGACGCCCTCGGCGCGGGCGACGACCACGGGCAGCGGACGGTAGTTGTGCGCGAGGACGGGCTCCTCGGCGCGGATCAGCTCGGCGGAGGTACGGGTCTGCGGGGACGCGGTCATGAACGGATCTCCTGGGTGCAGCACTTGATGCCGCCGCCGGCCTTGTGCAGCTCCGACAGGTCGACGGGGACGGGGACATAGCCGCGCTCGGCGAGCCGGCCGGCGAGGGCGGTCGCCCCCGGGGAGACGAAGACGTGACGCCCGTCGGAGACGGAGTTCAGACCGAACGCCAGGGCGTCCTCGCGGGTCGCGAGCACCGCCTCCGGATACAGCCGGCCGAGCACTTCACGACTGCCCGGGCTGAACGCCTCCGGGTAGTACGCCACGTTCTCGTCGTCCAGTGTGAACAGCGCCGTGTCCAAGTGGTAGAAGTACGGGTCCACCAGCGTCAGCGAGATCACCGGCACCCCGAAGAACTCCTGCGCCTCGCGGTGCGCCTCGGGCGCGGTGCGGAACCCCGTGCCGGCCAGCACCCACCGGCCCGCCGGCGTCAGATCGCCCTCGCCCTCGCACACCGCCTCCGGCTGCCGCACGTCGAAACCCCGCGCCTTGAACCACGCCTCGTACGGCAGTGACTCGGCGCGCCGCTCGGGCGCGCGGAACCGGGAGCCGAGGACCCGGCCGCCGACCATGACCGCCGCGTTCGCCGCGAACACCATGTCGGGCAGGCCCGGCACCGGCGCCACCCGCTCCACGACGTGGCCGTGCGCCCGGTAGGCGTCGACCAGCGCCTGCCACTGGTCCAGGGCGCGCAGCACGTCCACCGGCCGGTCCGGGCTCATCCACGGATTGATCGCGTACCGCACGGCGAAGTACCGGGGCTCGCAGACGAGGAAGCGCCGCCCGCGCGGCACACGGCGCGGCACACGGGATTCGGGCACAGCGGGGTCCTCCGCTTCGCTCACGATGGGTGACGGGGTGTATCACCACGGTAAGAAGGGGCGGAGATGCCCGACAAGCGCGGAAAGCTGCGTGTCGGCGCAGCGATCGTGCGTCGTCCGGTGCTTCAGCGCACGTCCGCTGCGTGCTCCGGCACCGGGTGGCTCGCTCCCGCCTCCGGGCTGTCGGGGATCAGGTGCGACAGCACCATCACACTGATCGTCTTCCGGATGAACGGCTCCACCCGGATGCGCTCCAGCACCTCCTCGAAGTGCTCCACGTCCCGCGCCCGCACGTGCAGCAGCGCGTCCGCGCCCCCGGTCACCGTCATCGCCGCCGTGATCTCCGGATGGTTGCGCACCACCTCCGCCAGCCGCCGCGGCGGCGCCGCGCCCTCGCAGTACACCTCCACGTACGCCTCGGTCCGCCAGCCCAGCGCGGACGGCCGCACCGTCGCCGTGAACCCGGTGATCACCCCGGTCTCCCGCAGCCGGTCCACCCGGCGCTTGACCGCCGTCGCCGACAGCCCGACGCCGGCGCCGATCTCGGCGAACGACGTCCGGGCGTTGGCCATCAGCGCGGTGACGATCTTCCGGTCCAGCTCGTCGAAGGAGGTCGGCCTGCTGTTCATGCGGGCACTGTATCCATCGCATACGTCCACGTCGGGCCCGTGTTCACCCACGCGGATCGCACCTAGACTCCACGTCCATGCTGCGCGCCCTCGCCGTCGACGACGAACGCCCCTCGCTGGAGGAGCTGGTGTACCTGCTCGATGCCGACCCGCGGATCGCGGCCGTGGAGGGCGCCGGCGACGCCACCGAGGCGCTGCGCCGCGTCAACCGCGCGCTGGAGTCGGGCCCCGACGGGCCGGACGCCCTCGACGTGGTCTTCCTCGACATCCAGATGCCCGGCCTGGACGGCCTGGACCTGGCCCGGCTGCTGACCGGCTTCGCCCGGCCGCCGCTGGTCGTGTTCGTCACCGCCCATGAGGACTTCGCCGTACAGGCCTTCGATCTGAAGGCCGTCGACTACGTCCTCAAACCCGTCCGCCGCGAACGCCTCGCCGAGGCCGTCCGCCGCGCCGCCGACCTGAGCGGCGCCCTGCCCCGCATCCCCGTGCCCGACATCCCCGTGCACGAACCCGACCCCGACCACATCACCGTCGAACTCGGCGGCGTCACCCGGTTCGTCGCCGTCGACGACATCACCCACGTCGAGGCCCGCGGCGACTACGCCCGGCTGCACACCGCGCAGGGCAGCCACCTCGTCCGCATCCCGCTGTCCACGCTGGAGGAGCGCTGGCGCTCCCGCGGCTTCGTCCGCATCCACCGCCGCCACCTGGTCGCCCTGCGCCACGTCGGCGAACTCCGCCTGGACGCCGGCACGGTCAGCGTCGTCGCCGGCGGCGAGGAACTCCAGGTCAGCCGCCGCCACGCCCGTGAACTGCGCGACCTGCTGATGAGGAGGGCCTGAGCCGTGCCCCAGGACCCCGCCGAACGCCGCGTCACCGTCACCGGTCCGCCCCGCCGCGGCCCCCGCCCCCGCGCCTACTACCGCCCGCGCACCGAGATCGACGAGCAGACCACCCTCGGCCACACCTACGTCCGCTCACTGATGCGCACCCAACTGCGCGCCGCGCTCACCGGGTTCGCCGTGCTCGCCCTGCTCATCGGCCCGCTCCCGCTGCTGTTCGCCGCGCTGCCCGGGGCCCGCCGCCTGGAGTGGGCCGTCCTCGGCTTCGCCCTGTACGCCCCGCTGGTCGTGCTCGCCCGCTGGTACGTCCGCCGCGCCGAACGCAACGAACGCGACTTCGTCCGCCTGGTCGAGGACCGCTAGGAACACCAGGACCGGAAACCGCCCGCCGTGAACTCCAGTTACGCCGTCCCCGCCGTCGCCCTCGTCGTCGTCGCGACCGTCCTCGTCGGCGCCTTCGGCCTGCGCGTCTCCCGCACCACCAGCGACTTCTACGTAGCCTCCCGCACCGTCGGCCCCCGCCTCAACGCCGCCGCCATCAGCGGCGAGTACCTCTCCGCCGCGTCCTTCCTCGGGATCGCCGGCCTGGTCCTGGTCCAGGGCCCCGACATGCTCTGGTACCCGGTCGGCTACACCGCCGGCTACCTGGTGCTCCTCCTCTTCGTCGCCGCTCCGCTGCGCCGCTCCGGCGCCTACACGCTGCCCGACTTCGCCGAGGCCCGGCTCGCCTCCCAGGCGGTACGGCGCCTCGCGGGCGCCTTCGTGGTCGGCGTCGGCTGGCTCTACCTCCTGCCCCAGCTCCAGGGCGCCGGTCTGACCCTGACCGTGCTCACCGACGCGCCCGACTGGCTCGGCGGGGTCATCGTCGCCGCCGTCGTCACCGCCACGGTCGCCGCCGGCGGCATGCGCAGCATCACCTTCGTCCAGGCGTTCCAGTACTGGCTCAAGCTCACCGCCCTGCTCGTCCCCGCCCTCTTCCTGATCCTCGCCTGGCAGGCCGACGGCGCCCCCAGCCGCGCCTTCGACGAACCCGCCGCCTTCCGCGAGCAGCGCACCGTACGCGTCGAGGACGGCCTCACCCTGAGACTCGACCGACCCCTGACCGTCGAGGCCCACGGCACCGTGGACGGCCGCCGCCACGCCGGCACCCGGCTCCATCTGCCCGCCGGCCCCCACCGCATCGCCGCCGGCACCCGCCTGACCTTCGCCGCCGGCACCTCCGTCCCGGCGGCCACCGCGCACGGCGCCGACGACGCCCTCTCCCCGTCCCGCGCCGAGAGCCGGACCGAACGCCCGCTGTACGCCACCTACGGCCTGATCGTCGCCACCTTCCTCGGCACCATGGGCCTGCCGCACGTCGTCGTCCGCTTCTACACCAGCCCGCACGGCGTCGCCGCCCGCCGCACCACCGTCGCCGTCCTCGCCCTGATCGGCGCCTTCTATCTGCTGCCCCCCGTCTACGGCGCCCTCGGCCGCCTCTACGCCCCCGAGCTGACCCTCACCGGCGACGCCGACGCCGCCGTCCTGCTGCTGCCCGGCCGCATGATCGGGGGAGTGGGCGGTGACCTGCTCGGCGCCCTCGTCGCGGGCGGCGCCTTCGCCGCGTTCCTGTCCACCGTCTCCGGCCTGACCATGGCCGTCGCGGGCGTCCTCACCCAGGACGTGCTGCCCACCCGGGGGGTGCGTCACTTCCGGCTCGGCACCGTCCTCGCCATGGCCGTGCCGCTCGCCGCGAGCGTCCTCGTGGGCGGGCTGCCGGTCGCCGACGCGGTGGGCCTCGCCTTCGCCGTCTCCGCCTCCTCCTTCTGCCCGCTGCTGGTCCTCGGCATCTGGTGGCGGCGGCTGACCCCGCCCGGCGCCGCCGCCGGCATGCTGGTGGGCGGCGGCTCGGCCCTGCTCGCCGTGGCCGCGACGATGGCCGGCTCACCCGGCCCCGGCGCGCCGCACGCCCTGCTGGCCTGGCCCGCGCTCTGGTCGGTGCCGCTCGGCTTCCTCACCATGGTCCTGGTCTCCCTGGCCACCCCGGGCCGGGTCCCGGCCGGCACGGCGGCGATCCTGGCCCGCTTCCACCTGCCCGAGGAACTGCACACCCAGGACCTGAGCCGGGAGGCGGCGGCGTCATGAGCGGATTCCTGGCCGGCCTCTGCGTCGCCGTGCTCCCCCTCCTCGCGGCCGGCTTCTGGCTGGGCCGGCGCACCGCCCGCCCCGAGAGCCTCGGCGGGCTCGGCACCCCCGTCGAGCACGCCACCTTCCAGACCCTGCACACCGCATCCCTCGCCGCGCCCCCGCTCCGGGCGGGCCTGACCGAGGAGACCGCCCGCAAGTCCGCCCGCACGCTCCGCTCCCTGCTCGGCACCGACGCGCTCTGCCTGACCGACACCGAGGGCGTCCTGGTCTGGGACGGCGCCGGCGCCCACCACCGCACCGAGATCATGGACCGGCTCGCCGGGCCGCTGGAGACCGGCCGCGGCGAGGCATTCCCGCTCACCTGCGCCACCCCCGACTGCGCGGTCCGCTGGGCCGTCGTCACCCCGCTCACCGTCGACGACCGCGTCCTCGGCACCCTGGTGGCCTGCGCGCCCCGCGAGTCCGCCGTCCTCGTCAGGGCGGCGGGCGAGGTGGCCCGCTGGGTCTCGGTCCAGCTGGAACTGGCCGACCTCGACCGCTCCCGCACCCGCCTCATCGAGGCCGAGATCAAGGCCCTGCGCGCCCAGATCTCCCCGCACTTCATCTTCAACTCGCTCGCGGTGATCGCGTCCTTCGTCCGCACCGACCCCGAGCGCGCCCGCGAGCTGCTCCTGGAGTTCGCCGACTTCACCCGCTACTCGTTCCGCCGGCACGGCGACTTCACCACCCTCGCCGACGAACTGCACGCCATCGACCACTACCTGGCCCTGGTCCGCGCCCGCTTCGGCGTCCGCCTCGCGGTCACCCTCCAGATCGCCCCCGAGGTACTGCCGGTCGCCCTGCCCTTCCTCTGCCTCCAGCCCCTGGTGGAGAACGCCGTCAAACACGGTCTGGAGGGCAAGTCCGACCGGTGCCACATCCAGATCACCGCGCAGGACGCGGGCGCCGAGGCGCTCGTCGTCATCGAGGACGACGGCGCGGGCATGGACCCCGGCCTGCTCCGGGCCATCCTCGCCCGCGAGGCCAGCCCGTCCGGCGGCATCGGCCTGTCCAACGTGGACGACCGGCTCCGCCAGGTCTACGGCGACGACCACGGCCTCGTCATCGAGACCGCCGTCGGCGCCGGCATGAAGATCACCGTCCGGCTCCCGAAGTACCAGCCGGGCGTCCGGCCATCGCGCGCGTGACCCCGGCTAGGCGCTGCGCGTGGCCACCATCCCCAGGGTGATCAGCCCCAGCACGACCCAGCCGAACCACAGCCAGCCGTTGCTGCCGAGCGCCACCGTGTAGGCCGTCACGGCCACCAGGGCGCCGATGGTGAGCGCCCCCATCGTCTTCGTGGAACCGTCCGTGGAACCGGGCATCGCGACACCCTCCTCAAGGGTCCGTTCCCCTCCATGGTGCCCCGGGAGCGCCCGCTCAGCTCCCGCGCGTCTGCAAGGAGGCCAGATACGCGTTGTACGCCTCCAGCTCCTTGTCGCCGTCCCGGTCGGCGGCGCGGTCCTTCCGCCTGGCCTGCCGCTGGTCGGAGGCGTACCACTGGAACAGCAGCGCGATCAGCACCAGCACGGACGGCACCTCGCTGAACGCCCAGGCGATCCCGCCGGCCGCGTTCTGGTCGGAGAGCGCGTCGATGCCGAGCGAGGCGGGCGGGTTCTCGAACGTGGAGACCATCGGCGAGGACGCCATCATCAGCGCGATCCCGAAGAACGCGTGGAACGGCATGCCCGCGAACAGCTCCAGCATCCGCATCAGGTAGCCCGGCCGGTGCGGCCCCGGGTCCACGCCCATGATCGGCCAGAAGAAGACCAGGCCGACGGCGAGGAAGTGCACCATCATCGCCACGTGCCCGACCTTCGAGCCCATCAGGAAGTCGAACAGCGGCGTGAAGTACAGCGCGTACAGGCTCGCGATGAACAGCGGGATGGTGAAGACCGGGTGGGTGACCACCCGCATGTACCGGCTGTGCAGCAGCATCAGCAGCAGCTCCCGCGGCCCCTTGCTGCCGCGCACCGAGGCCGGCGGCAGCGCGCGCAGCGCGAGGGTGACCGGCGCGCCGAGCAGGATCAGGATCGGCGACACCATGCTGATGACCATGTGCTGCACCATGTGCACGCTGAACATGACCATGCCGTAGTCATTGAGCCTGGTGCACATCATCAGCGCGATGCTCAGCACACCGGCGGCGAACGCGGTCGTCCGCCCGGCCGGCCAGGCGTCCCCGCGCCGCACCAGCCGCACGACCCCCCAGCCGTAGAGGGCGAGCCCCAGCAGACAGGCGACGAGGAAGAACGGGTCCGTCGACCACGCGAACCCCCGCCCCAGCGTGAACGGCGGCAGATCCATGGTCATGCCGTGCCCGCTGTGATCCATCACCGGCTCCTGTTTCGTGCTGATTGCCGCGGTCTGTCCGCCCCAAGACTAGAACCGCCCCCGGCACCTGACGTCACCGGGGGCGGAGCAGCGCGCCACAGGGGCGCGGGGCCGACTCGACACGCGGCTCGCCGGGCGGGCGCGCGCAACCACAGCCGACCCGCCGACGCCCCGCAGGTCAAAGCACGCACTCCGCTTCCGCGTACCGCTCGTCCGGCACGGTCTTCAGCGTCTCCACCGCCTCCGCCAGCGGCACCGTCACGATGTCCGTCCCCCGCAGCGCGGTCATCCTCCCGAACTCCCCGCGATGCGCGGCCTCCACCGCGTGCCACCCGAACCGCGTCGCCAGCACCCGGTCGTACGCCGTGGGCGTCCCGCCCCGCTGCACATGCCCGAGGATCACCGGCCGCGCCTCCTTGCCGAGCCGCCGCTCCAGTTCGACGGAGAGCTGCCGGGCGATCCCCGCGAACCGCTCGTGCCCGTAGACGTCCTTGCCGCCCTCGTCGAACGCCATGGTCCCCGGCTTCGGCTTCGCGCCCTCCGCCGCGACCACGATCGCGAACCGCTTGCCCGCCGAGAACCGCTCGCCGACCTTCGCGGCCAGTTCCTCGATGTCGAAGGGCCGCTCGGGGACGACGACGGCGTGCGCGCCGGCCGCCATGCCGGAGTGCAGCGCGATCCAGCCGGTGTGCCGGCCCATGACCTCCACGATCAGCACCCGCTGGTGCGACTCGGCGGTGGTCTTCAGCCGGTCCAGCGCCTCCGTCGCGACCGTCACGGCGGTGTCGAAGCCGAAGGTGACGTCCGTGACGGCGATGTCGTTGTCGATGGTCTTGGGCACCCCGACTATCGGCAGCCCGTTGTCGGACAGCAGCCGGGCCGCCTTCAGCGTGCCCTCGCCGCCGATCGGGATGATCGCGTCGAGCCCCAGCTCCGCGACATGCCCCCGGGCCCGCTCCACGCCGTCCCGCAGGTGCTCGGGACGGACCCGGGACGAGCCGAGGATCGTGCCGCCGAGGGCGAGGATGCCGCCGACCGCGTCGAGGTCCAGCTTGAGGTAGTCGCACTCCAGGAGGCCCTTCCAGCCGTCCCGGAAACCGATGACCTCGTCGCCGTGATCGGCGACGGCACGGTGTACGACGGACCGGATGACCGCGTTCAGGCCGGGGCAGTCGCCGCCGGAGGTGAGGACACCAATGCGCATAGCACGGAACACCTTCTCGAAGGGGGACACGGGACCGGACCGCCCTGTCCGGCTCGATCCCCGCCACCCTAGCGGCACCGGGGGGCGGGCCCGCACCGGGCGTCCGCTTGCTGGACGAGCCCGCTCACCTGTGCGTATGTCCCATCAGACGGGCCCCGCGCCTCCCCTTGGGAGAGACGTCAGGCGGGCTGCTCCGCCGCCGCGATCCGCTCGGTGCGCAGCGCCTCGTACCAGCGGTCGTCGGTCGGCGGCAGCGCGTTCACGTCGAGGGCCAGCTTCAGCAGCAGGTCCGCGATGAGCGGGTTGCGCGCGAGCACCGGCCCGTGCATGTACGTACCGAAGACCGTGTCGTTGTACGCGCCCTCCGTGCCGTCCCCGGTGCCGTTGCCGTTGCCGAAGCGGACCTGGGCGAGCGGGCGGGCGGTCGGACCCAGGTGGGTGACGCCCTGGTGGTTCTCGAAGCCGGTCAGCGGGGGCAGGCCGAGGCGCGGGTCGATGTCGCCGAGGACGTCGCCGACGCACCGCGCGCCCTCGCCGCGCACCGAGACCACGTCGAGCAGGCCGAGGCCGGGCTCGCGCTGGCCGAGGTCGTTGACGAACTCGTGGCCGAGGATCTGGTAGCCGGCGCAGACCGAGAAGACGATCGCGCCGTTGCCCACCGCCCGGTGCAGCCCGCCGTCGCGGCGCAGCCGCTCCGCCGCGAGCCGCTGCGGCCGGTCCTCACCGCCGCCGATCAGGTAGATGTCGCCGGAGGTCGGGATCGGCTGGTCGCTGCGCACGTCCAGCCTGGCCACGTCCAGGCCGCGCTGGCGCGCCCGGCGCTCGACGACGAGGACGTTGCCCTGGTCGCCGTAGGTGCTGAGCAGGTCGGGGTAGATCCACACGACCCGCAGCTGATTGTCGCTCACTCTCAAGTCCCCTACAGGTGTCTCGTGGATCAGTTGCCGACGCGGCGGCGCAGGTCCTGGAAGGCGGTGTAGTTGGCGATGACCTCGATCCGGCCCGGCGGGCACTGCTGCACCGCCTGGTCGAGGTTGTCGCAGACCTGGAACTGCTGGTTCGCCACTTCCAGGCGGACCGCGAGGTCCAGCTTCCGGTCGCCGATCACGCAGATCGGGTGGCCGGTGAGCCGCGTGTAGTCGACGTCCCACAGCCACGAGGTGTCGGTGCCGTCGGCGCCGCGCGCGTTGACCGAAAGGATCACCGGCGTGGGCGGCGGGTCGATCAGGGAGAAGGTCTCCAGCCAGCCGGCCGGGTTCTTGGCGAGCAGCAGCCGCAGGTCCCGGTTCTGGAACTGGACGACGTCGTACCGTCCCGCGACCGCCTGCACCTGGTACATCCGCTCCAGCGCGACCTGCGGCGGCACCCCGAAGACGGCGGTCACGGCCGCCGAGGAGGCGGCGTTGGCCTTGTTGGCGCGGCCGGGGAGCTGGAGGTGGATCGGCCAGGCGGAGCCGTTCGGGTCGATGACGTGGTCGCCGGAGAGCGCCCAGCTCGGGGTGGGGCGGCGGAAGCCGCACTCGCCGCAGAACCAGTCGTCGCCGGGGCGCTGCATCACGCCGCCGCAGGACGGGCAGGACCAGGCGTCGTCCTTCCACATCTGCCCGGCGGCCACCCAGACCACGTTGGGCGAGGAGGAGGCGGCCCAGACCACCAGCGGGTCGTCGCAGTTGGCGACGACGACGGACTTGGTGCCGGCCAGGCCCTCCCGCCAGTTCTCCGCGAGCATGCGGGTCTCCGCGGCGCGGTCGAGCTGGTCGCGGGAGAGGTTGAGCAGGGCGATGCATTTGGGCTCGGTGGCCTGGGCGACGCCGACGAGGTACTTCTCGTCGACCTCGATGACGCCGTACCGGGCGTCCGCGCCGCCGGCCAGCGCCGAGGTGATGCCGGCCGGCATGTTGGCGCCGAGCGCGTTGGAGACGACCGGGCCGGCCGCCTTGAGCGCCTCGGCGATGAGCCGGGTGGTGGTGGTCTTGCCGTTGGTCGCCGAGACCAGGGTCACGTCCAGGTGCTGGGCGAGCCGGGCGAGGAGGTCGGGGTCGAGTTTCAGCGCGACCCGGCCGCCGATCACCGAACCGCTGCCGCGTCCCGCCGCACGGGACGCCGCCGCGACCGCCTTGCCCGCGGTCACGGCCAGCTTGGCCCGCGGCGTGAGCGGGTCCGAGTTGCCTGCCATCAGTTCTCGATCCTCCTTGCCGTACGCGCCGCGCCTGAAGCCTGGGAAGCCTGACGGCCACGTGGTGTGGACCTCAGCCTATCGAGATCCATGAACACTCCCGAATCGCGGCCCGCGCGGGCGGGGCCGGAAGGGGGTGCGAGGGACCCGTACGCTTGCGGCCATGCGACACGGCCCGATCCCGGGCGCCCGCGGGCGCGTCCGGCCCCTCACCCTGCTCGGAGACACGGTACTGCGCGAGCCGTGCCGCGAGGTCACCGACTTCGGCCCCGAACTGGCCGTCCTCGTGGAGGATTTGTTCGCCACCATGTACGCCGCCCGGGGCGTGGGCCTGGCCGCCAACCAGATCGGCGAGCCGCTGCGGGTCTTCGTGTACGACTGCCCGGACGACGAGGACGTGCGCCACCTGGGTCACGTGGTCAATCCGCGGCTGGTGGCGGCCGACGGGGTGGTGGTGCGCGGTCCGGAGGGCTGTCTGTCGCTGCCGGGCCTGGAGGCCGGGACCGAGCGGTACGACCACGCCGTCGTCGAGGGCTTCACTGCGGACGGGGCGCCGGTCACCGTGCACGGCTCGGGCTTCTTCGCGCGCTGCCTCCAGCACGAGAGCGACCACCTCGACGGTCGCCTGTACGTCGACCACCTGACGGGATGGCGCCGGCGCCGGGTGCTGCGGCGGGCCGCCCGGACCTCCTGGGGCGGCGCTTCCTAGCGAGCCCGGCGGGCATCAGAAACCGGGGCCGCCGGTCCGGTCGTCCGCCGCCGCCAGCCGGCCCCACAGCAGGTCGGTCAGTCCTTCGACCAACTCCGCGCGGTCGCAGGGGCGTTCACCGAGCCACCAGTCGCCGGCGGCGTGCATCATCCCGACGATCCCGTGCCCCCACACCCGGGACAGCCGCTCGCTGCCGGGGCCGAGGTCGAGCCGCTCCTCGATCACCTGGGCCAGTTCCTCGCCCATGCGGCGCAGCAGCGGCGCCGAGTGCTTGCCGACGTCGAAGCCCGCCTCGCCCTGGGGGCTGTCGGCCGGATGCATCAGGAAGCGGTACACCTGCGGGCGGGCCTCGATGGCCGCCAGATAGGTGTCCAGGGTGGACGCGACGCGCCGGCGCCGCTCCGCCGGGGCGTCCAGGGCGGCCCGCAGCGAGGCGAGGAGGGCGTCCGTGTGGCGCTGGGCGAGAGCGGCGTAGAGTCCGCCCTTGTCGCCGAAGTGCCGGTAGAGGATGGGCTTGGTGATGCCCGCCTCGGCCGCGATGGCGTTCATCGAGGCATGCGGCCCGTCGCGCAGCACCACCCGGTCGGCGGCCTCCAGCAGCTCTCGCCGCCGGCGGTCGGCGGACCGCTGCTGACCGGTCCGCTGCCTGGTCTCCATGTGCTCTCCCCAGCTGTGCCGATTCGGTGACGCCTGCGCAAACTAGCATTCACCGCCCCTCGGCGATCGAACGGGCTGCCGACCCCCCGGAGGGGAGTTGACTTTTCTTACCCATCGGTAACAGACTCGCTGTTACCGTTAGTAACACGCAGGTGCGTCACTGGAGGGGACATGGCCGAGTTCACCATGGAGCTCAACGACGAACAGAAGGAGGTGCGGGACTGGCTGCACGGCTTCGCCGCCGACGTCATCCGTCCCGCCGCCGCCGAATGGGACGAGCGTGAGGAGACTCCCTGGCCGGTCATCCAGGAGGCCGCCAAGGTCGGCATCTACTCCCTCGACTTCTACGCCCAGCAGTACTTCGACGCCACCGGCCTCGGCATCCCGATGACGATGGAGGAGCTGTTCTGGGGCGACGCGGGCATCGCCCTGTCGATCGTCGGCACCGGCCTCGCCGCCGTCGGCGTCCTCGCCAACGGCACCGAGGAGCAGATCGGCACCTGGATCCCGCAGATGTACGGCGACGTCAACGACGTCAAGGTCGCCGCCTTCTGCTCCTCCGAGCCCGACGCCGGCTCCGACGTCGCCTCCATGCGCACCCGTGCCGTCTACGACGAGGCCAAGGACGAGTGGGTCCTCAACGGCACCAAGACCTGGGCGACCAACGGCGGCATCGCCAACGTCCACGTGGTCGTCGCCGTCGTCGACCCGGAGCTGGGCTCCAAGGGGCACGCCTCCTTCATCGTCCCGCCGGGCACGAAGGGCCTCTCCCAGGGCCAGAAGTTCAAGAAGCACGGCATCCGCGCCTCGCACACCGCCGAGGTCATCCTGGACGACGTGCGCGTCCCCGGCTCCTGCCTGCTCGGCGGCAAGGAGAAGCTGGACGCCCGTCTCGCCCGCGCCCGGGAGAAGGCCAGGAAGGGCGGCGAGCGCGTGAAGAACGCGGCGATGGCCACCTTCGAGGCGTCCCGCCCGGCCGTCGGCGCGATGGCGGTCGGCACCGCCCGCGCCGCCTACGAGGTCGCCCTCGACTACGCCAGGACCCGTGAGCAGTTCGGCCGGCCCATCATCGACAACCAGGGCGTCGCCTTCCAGCTCGCCGACATGCGCACCGCCGTCGACGCGGCGCGGCTGCTGGTGTGGCGGGCGTCCTGGATGGCCATCAACGGCAAGCCGTTCACCGCGGCCGAGGGCTCGATGTCCAAGCTCTTCGCCAGCGAGACGGCGAAGAAGGTGACCGCCCAGGCGGTCCAGATCCTGGGCGGCAACGGCTACACGCGGGAGTACCCGGTGGAGCGGATGCACCGGGACAGCGCCATTTACACGATCTTCGAAGGCACGAGCGAGATCCAGCGGCTGGTCATCGCCAGGACGCTGTCGGGGATGCCGATCCGGTAGGGCCGCGCGCGGTTCCCCCGTGCCCCCGGGTGCGGTGCTCTCACCGGTGTCTCAGCGGTGTGAGCTGCTGGATGTCGTACTTGGCGCGGAGGGCCTCGATGGCGGCGTGGTCCGGTTCGCCGCCGTCCTGGAGGATCTCCAGGAGTTCCTCGAAGTAGCGTTCGTGATCCGGTGGCGGGCTCGCCTGGAAGAACATCTTCGCCGGCGTGTCCGTCGGGTTCGCGAACGCGTGCGGGCAGCCGGGCGGCACGACGATGACCGTGCCCGGGGTGGCACGGACCACCCGGCTGCCCGCACTCGACTCCCAGCGCTGCCAGTTGTCGGGGGTGCGGACGCGCGGCTCGAAGGCGAGCACGTCCAGCTCGCCGTCGAGCACGTAGAACAGTTCCTCGCTGCGGGTGTGCACATGGGCGCCGACGTCGAAGCCCGGCGGCACGATCACCTCGAAGGTGGACGCCATCCGCGAATGCGAACCGGTCACCTTGAACGTCACGTGCTGGGCCGGGGCCTCGACCACCCGGCCGTGCCCCGGCGGCACCAGCAGCCCCTCGGTCGCCGTCATCGTCGGCTCACCAGGCGACCGGCAGCGCTTCGGGCCCACGGATCAGCGCGCCCTTCTTGAACGGCACGTCCTCCGGCGCCACCGCCAGGCGCAGCCCCGGCACCCGGTCCAGCAGGGCGTCCACCAGCAGCTCCGACTCCAGCCGGGCCAGCATGCCGCCCGGACAGTAGTGCGGGCCGAACCCGAAGGAGACGTGCGGGTTGGGATCGCGGGTGAGGTCGATGGCCTCGGGGTCGGGGAACACCTCGGGGTCGCGGTTGGCGGCCAGGTAGGAGACGTAGACCGCGTCGCCCGCCCGGATGCGCACCCCCCGGACCTCGACGTCCTCCAGGGCGATCCGGGAGAGCCCGACCGCGTTGCGGTGCGGGATCCAGCGCAGCAGTTCGTCGATGGCCTTCGGCCGGATCTCCGGTTCGGCGCGCAGCCGTTCGGCCAGCTCGGGACGGGTCAGCAGGGTGTAGAAGAGCTGCCCGCTGTTGTTGGTGACCGCCTCGCCGCCGATCTGGAGCAGCACCGCGAGCCCCACCGCCTCCTGGAGGGTGATCTCCTCCCGGCCGACGGCCGCGCCCAGCAGGGACGCCACGTCCTCGCCGGCGCTGTTCTCGCGCAGCCCGATGAGATCGGCGAAGTAGGCGCCCATCTCCTGCTTGGCGCGTTCGCTGACGTCGGCGCCGTGCGAGGAGGACAGGATGAGCTGGGTCCAGGTGTGCATGCCGTGCCGGTCGGCCGCGGGGACGCCCATCAGCTCGCAGATCACCGCGATGGGGAAGGGACTGAGCACCGCCGCCGTGAGGTCGGCGGGCGGGCCCTGCGCCAGCATCGCGTCGGTCAGCTCCTCCAGCATCGCCCGGGACCGCTCGCGGACCCGTTCCACGCCCCGCGCGGTGAAGGCCGCGGCCACCGAGCGGCGCAGCCGGGTGTGGTCCGGCGGATCGAGGAAACCGACCGCGCCCCGGGCCGGGATGAAGTGCGGGGCCAGTCGGGTCACCTGCCGGTCCATCACCGCCTCCCGGCCGAACCGGGGGTCGTTGGTGACCATCCGCACGTCGTCGTACCGGGTCACCAGCCAGGCCCAGCCCTCGCCGTTGGGCAGCGAGATCCGGGACACCGGCCCCTCGGCCATCAGCTCGCGCAGCACCGGGTCGAACTCCGTGCCGGGCAGGTCCGGGACCGGCCACTCCCGCACGGGCGGCGCGGTCTGCGGAATCGTCTCTTCGCTCACGTTCGTCTCACGCCCTGTTTCTTGTCGGCGGTCCCCCAGCGGCCCAGCGACATCTCCGCGGTGATGCCGGGACCGAACCCGGCCAGCAGTCCGCGGGCCCGTTCCGGCGCGCCGCCCTCGTCGAAGAGGCGGCGCAGCGCGTCCAGGACGACGGCGCTGGCGATGTTGCCGTACTCGGTCAGCGTCGCCCGGCTGAACCGGAACGCGTGCGGCTCGACCTGGAGGAACTTGCTCAGATCGTCCAGGATGCGCGGGCCGCCCGCGTGCACGATGTAGAAGTCGAGGTCGGTGGCGTCCCAGCCGTGGTCGCGGGCCAGCCGCACCAGCGCGGGCGCCAGCGGCTCCATGGTGGCCGGCACCCGCTTGTCCAGCAGGAAGTGGAAGCCGGTCGCCTTCACGTCGTACATGATCCACTCTTCGGTCTTGGGGATCAGGTACGAGCCGTTGCGCTCCAGCGTCACGCCGGTGCCGCCCCGGCCGCGGACCACCGCGGCGGCGATGCCGTCGCCGAAGAGGCCGTTGGAGAGCAGCGAGCCGATGCCGATGTCGGTGGGCTGGTAGCACAGCGAGCAGAACTCGCAGGCCACGATCAGCGCGTTGGCCTCGGGGTAGGCCGTGCAGAAGTCGTGGGCCCGGTTGATCGCCGCGCCGCCGGCCGCGCAGCCGAGCTGGGCGATGGGTATCTGCCGGGTCGTGCTGTCGAAGCCCATCTCGTTGATCAGCCACGCGGTGAGCGAGGGCATCATGAAACCCGTGCACGAGACGTAGATGATCACGTCGATGTCGGTGGGCAGCACCTCCGCGTCGTCCAGCGCCCGCTGGATCACCGCCGGGACGCGGGCCTTGGCCTCGGCCTCGTAGAGCTTGTTCCGGTCCTCGAACCCCGGGTGCTTCAGGGTTTCCTCGATGGGTTGCACGATGTGCCGGGTGCGCACGCCGGTGTTCTCGATCAGCCGGAGGGCCAGCGGCAGTTGGGGGTGGTCGGCGTGACGCTCACGCGCCAGCTCCAGCGTCTCCTCCATCGTGATCACGTGCTCTGGGACGGACACCGAGGGTCTGCACAAAGTCGCCATGAACCGTGCCTGCTTTCGCCTCCCGGAAGGCCCTTGCGCCCCCCGGTCAGAAAGTGGTCCACCCCTGGGGGTGTTCCTCCAACGATCACCCGGCGGGACGCCGATCTCTCGCGGGGTTACTCCATCCCGGGGAGCCTGGGAGAGTGGAGGCGGCGCGGCGCGGCGCGGAAGACGGAGGACACCATGGCCCGGACGGCACGGCAGCTGCTGGAGACGACCACCGGGAAGCTGGCCCCAGACCCCCGGGCCAACCGGTTCGTGCCGCTGCTCGCGCGGGGCGCGGCGAGCCGGGACACGCTCGCCGCGCTCGCCCTGGAGCAGCGCTGGGTGATCGCCGCCGACCGCCGGGCCTTCGCGTACCTGGCGCACCGCACCGCCGGGACCCCGCCGCTCGCCGACTGGTTCACCGCGCTCGCGGAGGGCGAGGCGGTCGCCGCCGGGAAGCTGGAGGCGTTCGCCGCGGCCTGCGGCGTGGGGGAGAGCCGGTCCGTCGCCCACGAGCCGCTGCCCGGCTGCCAGTCCTACCCCGCGTACGTGGCCTGGCTCGCGCTGAACGGCTCACCCGCCGAGACGGTCCTCGCCGTGCACGCCAACTTCTCCGCCTGGGGCAGCTACTGCGCCACCGTCGCCGACGCCCTGCGCCGCCACTACGGCTTCACCGACGAGGCGTGCGCCTTCTTCGACTTCTTCGCCGCGCCCGACCCCGCCCTGGAACACAAGGCGACGGCCGCCGTCCAGGCGGGACTGGACGGCGGCCATCTCAACGAGGACCTCGTGCACCGCTACGGGCGGCTGCTCCAGGCGTACGAGGCGTTGTTCTGGCACAGCCTGTGGGAGCTGGAGCGGCCTGGGGAAGGTCAGGTCGACTGACCGCTGCTGTGCGCGATGCAGGCCACGTCGATCCGGTCGGCGAGCTTGGCCAGCTCGATGGTGAGGGCGGCCACGGTGTCCTCGTCCAGCCGGCCGTCCTCGCCGGTCTCCACCAGGCGCAGCCACCGCCCGCCGACCGTGCGCAGCAGCTTGCTCACGTCGGCCGCGGCCACCTGGAGGGTGCCGCGGGAGTCGACGATCAGGGGGAGGGTCACTTCGCGGGTCACAGGAACGGATCGTAGTCGCGGACGGGTCACGCTCCGTGCCATACGGTGGTGATGTTGCAGAACTCCCGGATTCCGTGCCCGGACAGCTCACGTCCGTAACCCGACCGCTTGACGCCGCCGAACGGGAACGCGGGGTGCGAGGCCGTCATGCCGTTCACGTACACGCCGCCCGCCTCCAGGTCCCGCACGAACCGGTCGACCTCCGCCTCGTCACGCGTCCAGACGTTAGAACTGAGGCCGAAGTCGGTGTCATTGGCGATCAGGACGGCCTCGTCCAGGTCGGCCACCCGGTACAGCGTGGCGACCGGGCCGAAGGTCTCCTCGCGGTGGATGCGCATCTCCCGGTCGATGCCGGCCAGCACGGTCGGCGGGTAGAACCAACCGGGCCCGTCGGGCCGCTCGCCGCCGCAGAGCACCGTCGCGCCGCCGCGCACGGCGTCCTCGACCAGCTCCACCAGGTCCTCGACGCCCCGCTCGCTGGAGAGCGGGCCGACCTGCGTGTCCTCCTCCATCGGGTCGCCGACCCTCAGCGCCTTCATGCCCGCCACGAACCGCTCCGTGAAGGCGTCGTAGACATCGGCGTGCACGATGAAGCGCTTGGCGGCGATGCAGGACTGCCCGGCGTTCTGCGTCCGCGCGGTGACCGCGACCTCGGCGGCCCGGTCGATGTCCGCGGACGGCATCACGATGAACGGGTCGCTGCCGCCCAGCTCCAGCACCGTCTTCTTGATCATCTCCCCGGCGGTGGCGGCGACCGCGCGGCCCGCCGGCTCGCTGCCGGTGAGGGTGGCGGCCTTCACCCGCTCGTCGCGCAGGATGTCGTCGACGGCCGCCGAGCCGATCAGCAGGGTCTGGAAGCAGCCCTCGGTGAAGCCCGCGCGGTGGAAGAGGTCCTCCAGGTACAGGGCGGTCCCGGGCACGTTCGAGGCGTGCTTGAGCAGACCGACGTTGCCCGCCATCAGCGCGGGCGCGGCGAACCGGACGACCTGCCACAGGGGGAAGTTCCAGGGCATGACCGCCAGCACCGGGCCGAGCGGCCGGTAGCGCACCAGCGCGCGGGAGCCGCCGGAGTCCTTCACGTCCGCCTCGGCCGGCTCCTCGTCGGCCAGCAGCTCCGCCGCGTGGTCGGCGTACCAGCGCATCGCCTTCGCGCACTTGGCGGCCTCCGCGCGGGCCTGTGTGACCGGCTTGCCCATCTCGGTGGTGATGACCCGGCCGATCTCGTCCCTGTCGGCCTCCAGCAGGTCCGCCGCCCGGTGCAGCAGCCGGGCCCGTTCCTCGAACGTGGTCGTCCGGTACGTGCGGAACGTGGCCTCGGCGAGCTGGAGACGGCGTTCGATCTCCTCCTCGCCCATGGCCTGGTACGTCCGGACCGTCTCGCCGCTGGCCGGGTTCACCGTGGCGATGGGCATGGCTGGCCTCCCTGGGGGCGGGTCGTGCTTCGACCTTCGCGCGGGGCGCCGGGCGCCGCAACGCGGAGGTCCGTCGTCAGTGCGAGTGCTCCGCCAGGCGGTCGAGAAACGCGGCCTGCGCGGTGACGACCACCTCGCGGGCCCGGTCCAGCGGCAGCCAGGCCACCCGGTCCAGCTCCGGGAACTCCTGCTCCCGGCCCGACCGCGGCGGCCACTCCATCCGGAACGTGCCGGGCACGACCGTCGCCGGGTCGAGGTCGGCCTCGACCGCCCAGACCGTGACCAGCTTGCCGCCGGACTGCCGCACCTCCCCGAGGGGCACGGCGTCGGCGGTCCCGGGCGGCGGCAGCCCCAGCTCCTCCTCGAACTCGCGCCGGGCCGCGTCCCAGGCCGGTTCGCCGTCCTCGTACTCCCCCTTGGGGACCGTCCAGGCGCCCTGCTCGCGCCGGGCGAAGAACGGGCCGCCCATGTGGCCGAGGAGGACCTCGAGGCGGCCCTCCGGGTCCCGGCGGTACAGCAGGAGACCGGCGCTGCGCTTGACGGGCCGGGCTTGGCGGGGAGTCATCGGGGGGTCTCCGGGGGGATGCGGCGGGTGATGTCCGGCAGGACCGGCGGGGCGGTCTCCGCGGGGACTGGCCGGCCGGTTCCCGGGGAGGACCGGCGGCCGGTCGCAGGAGGCACCCGGCGGCCGGCCGCCGGTGGCTTCACGGCGCGATCTCCGGGTGGGCGGCGAGCAGGGTCTCGACGGTGTCGGCGTCCTCGGGGCGCTTGTCCTCGCGGTAGCGGACCACGCGGGCGAAGCGGAGGGTGACGCCGGCCGGGTAGCGGGTCGAGCGCTGGAGGCCGTCGTAGGCGATCTCGACGACCAGGCCGGGGCGGACGGTCACGCCCCAGCGGTGCTCCTCGACGGCCAGCGCGGTCAGGTGCCCGGTCTGCCAGGCCAGCATCGCGTCGGTCATGCCCTTGAAGGTCTTGCCGAGCATCACGAAGGAGCCGTCGGCGGCACGGGCGCCCAGGTGCAGGTTGGAGAGCCGGCCGGTGCGGCGGCCGTGGCCCCACTCGGCGGCCAGCACCACCAGGTCCAGGGTGTGCACGGGCTTCACCTTCAGCCAGGAGGCGCCCCGCCGCCCGGCGCTGTAGGCGGCGTCCAGGCCCTTGACCACGACGCCCTCGTGGCCTCGCGCCAGCGTCCGGGCGAGGAACTCCTCCGCCGCGCCCGCGTCCTCGGGGCCCGCCGTCACCAGGCGCCGCACCCGCATCGGCTCCGGCACCAGCCGCGCCAGCTCCGCGTGCCGCTCGGACAGCGGCAGGTCGAGCAGGTCGCGGCCGTCGACCAGCAGGGCGTCGAAGAACACGGGGGAGACGGGCACCGCCCGCGCGGCCGTGGCGACGTCCGTGCGCGAACCGACCCGCCCGGCCGTCTCCTGGAAGGACCGGGGACGCCCGTCCGGGCCGAAGGAGATGACCTCGCCGTCCAGCACGAACCGCTCGCCGGGCAGGCCCAGCGCCGCCGCCCGCACCTCCGGCAGCCGGTCGGTGATGTCGTCCAGGGTGCGGGTGTACAGCCGTACCGCGTCCCCGTCGCGGTGCACCTGCACGCGGATGCCGTCGAGCTTCTCCTCGACCGCGCAGCCGCCCAGCTTGCCGACCGCCTCGGCCACCGAGGAGGCGCTGTGCGCCAGCATCGGCAGCACCGGGCGGCCCACGGTGAGCCGGAAGCGGCCGAGCGCCTGCGGGCCCTCGGCGAGCAGGGCCTCGGCCACCGTCCGCAGCGAACCGGCGAGCATCACCGCCCGCCGTACGTCCGCCGGGGCCGCCCCGGTGGCCTGGGCCAGGCCCTCGACGGCGACCGCGTCCAGGGCGCCCTGCCGGACCTCGCCGGTGAGCAGCCCCAGCAGGAAGCGCTGTTCGTCCTCGGTGGCCGCGCCCATCAGTTCCCCGGCCAGCCGGGTCCGCTCGGCCAGCGCGCCGGGCCCGGACACGGCGGCGAGGCGGGTGAGCAGGGCGTCGACCTCGCGCACGGTCAGCGCCGGTTCGGCGGCGGGCGCGACCGGCCGGCCCAGCACCTTCCAGCCGACGCCGATCCGCCCCTGCGGCAGGCGGCCCGCCAGGTACGGGATGACCACGGGGACGTCCGCCGCCTCCGCCTCCCGGAACAACTCCGCGAGCAGGGCGGTCTTCCGGGACCGCGCCGAGGTGGCGGCGACCTCCCGGGACACCTGGGCCAGCCGGGCGAGCAGCATGCCCTTCATGGTGCACCGGGAGGGGCGGGCTCACACCTCCGGCTCGGGCTCCCGGGGTTTCTCACCGGAATCCCTCCGAGGCGCGGCCGGGTCCGGACGGGCGGCCGTCCGAGCCGGACCTCGCCGGAGAGGGGAACGGCCCCTCATCCCTCCAGCGTCGCGTCCACGTCCGACATGATCAGGTCGCCGACGACGGCGGAGGCCGCCCGGTAGCCGCCGCTCACCGCGTGTACGACCTGTTCGCCGAAGCCCATCGCGTTGCCCGCGGTGTACACCCCCGGCACACTGGTCTGCCCGCTCGCGTCCACCACCGGATACGACCCGAACGGGGTCTCCGTCAGCTCCGCGCCGAGCTGCTCCAGCAGCCCGGTCCGCGGCACGGCCCGCGGCGCGACGAACACCACCGACCGCTCGTGCACCGAGCCGTCCGCCAGCCGTACGCCGGTGATCCGGTCGTCGTCGACCACCAGCCCGGCGACCTCCCCGGGCACCACCTTGACCCCGGCCGCGGCCAGCCGCCGCAGGTCCTGGTCGGACAGCCCGGACTCCTCGACGGTGTGCAGGAACAGAGTGACGTCGTCGGACCAGCCCGTCACCATCAGTGCCTGGTGCACGCTCAGCGGCGTACTCGCGACCACCCCGAACCGCTCGTCCCGCACCTCCCAGCCGTGGCAGAACGGGCAGTGCACCACGTCCCGCCCGAACCGCTCCGCCACCCCGGGGATCTCCGGCAGTTCGTCCTTCAGCCCGGTGGTGACGATCAGCCGCCGGGCGCGCACGCACCGTCCGCCGGCCAGCTCCACGGCGAAGCCGCCGTCGTCCCGGGTCACGGTGACCGCCCGGTCCCGGACCTGCTCGACGCCGTACGACGCGACCTCCTCGCGGCCGGCCGCCAGGAACTCGGCGGGCGGCATCCCGTCCCGGGACAGGTAGCCCTGCATGTGGGCGGCCGGCGCGTTGCGCGGCTCCCCGGCGTCCACGACGAGGGCCCGCCGCCGGGCCCGGCCCAGCACCAGCGCGGCGGACAGCCCGGCCGCCCCGCCCCCCACCACGACCACGTCGTACGCCTCGTTCCGCTGCTTCTTCTGTGCTTCGGTCACGGTGACCACCTCCGTGACCGAGAGTCGCCCGGACGGCAGCCGATTGACAAATGCGTTTGCCGGTTCTGCAATAAGTGCATGACCAAGGACGACGTTCTCGCCGGTGTGGGCCCCCGGCTGCGGCAGATCCGCAAGGAGCGCGAGGTGACCCTCGCCGCGCTCTCCGAGGCGACCGGCATCTCGCTGAGCACCCTCTCCCGCCTGGAGTCGGGGCTGCGCAAGCCCAGTCTGGAACTGCTGCTGCCGATCGCCCAGGCCCACCAGGTGCCGCTCGACGAGCTGGTCGGCGCCCCGCCGGTCGGCGACCCGCGGGTCCGGGCCAAGCCGCTCCAGCGCCACGGCCGCACCTACTGGCCGCTCAGCCGCCAGCCCGGCGGCCTCCAGGCGTTCAAGGTGCTGGTGCCGCCCCGGCAGGAGGAACCGGTCCCGCAGACCCACGAGGGATACGAGTGGCTCTACGTGCTGTCCGGGCGGTTGCGCGTGGTGCTGGGCGAGCACGATCTGGTGATCGGTGCCGGGGAGGCCGTCGAGTTCGACACCCGGGTTCCGCACTGGTTCGGGACGGCCGGGCCGGAGCCGGTGGAGTTCCTCAGCCTCTTCGGGTCGCAGGGCGAGCGGGTGCACGTCCGGGCGCGGTCCACCCGATCGTGACGCCCGGGACGGTTCCCTGATCGGCAAGCGACCGCTTAGTATGCGGTGGACCCGGACGGACGACGCAGTCGGTGGAGGCCCCGCATGCAGGCATGGCAGGTGCACGAGAACGGCGAGCCGGGCGAGGTGATGCGCCTCGCGGAGGTCCCCCCGCCGGCCCCGGGCGAGGGACAGGTCCTGCTCCGGGTCCGCGCCGCGAACGTCAACTTCCCGGACGCGCTGCTGTGCCGGGGCCAGTACCAGGTCAGGCCGCCGCTGCCGTTCACCCCGGGCGTGGAGGTCTGCGCCGAGACCGAGGACGGCCGCCGGGTCATCGCCACCCCGCTGCTGCCGCGCGGCGGCTTCGCCGAGTACACCGTCGCGGACGCCGCCGCGCTGCTGCCCGCGCCGGACGCCCTGGACGACGCCGAGGCCGCCGCCCTGCACATCGGCTACCAGACGGGCTGGTTCGGACTGCACCGCCGGGCCCGCCTGGCGGCCGGCGAGACCCTGCTGGTGCATGCCGCCGCCGGCGGGGTCGGCAGCGCCGCCGTGCAGCTCGGCAAGGCCGCCGGGGCCACGGTCATCGGCGTGGTCGGCGGCCCGGAGAAGGCCGCCGTCGCCCGCGCGCTCGGCTGCGACCTGGTCATCGACCGCACGAACGAGGACGTCATCGCCGCCGTCAAGGAGGCCACCGGCGGGCGCGGTGCCGACGTGATCTACGACCCGGTGGGCGGCGCCGCCTTCAAGCAGTCCACGAAGGTCGTCGCCTTCGAGGGCCGGATCGTGGTCGTCGGCTTCGCGAGCGGCGAGATCCCCGCCGCCGCCCTGAACCACGCCCTGGTGAAGAACTACGCCGTGCTCGGCCTGCACTGGGGTCTGTACAACACCAGGAACCCGGGCCTCGTCCTGGAGTGCCACGAGCGGCTCACCGAACTGGCCGCGCGCGGCACGGTCAAGCCGCTGGTCAGCGAGCGGGTGCCGCTGGACGGCGCCGCCGGGGCCGTCCAGCGGGTCGCCGACGGTGTGACCACCGGCCGGGTGGCCGTCGTCCTGGAGAAGGGAGCCGGCGCATGACCGACGCAGCGGAACTCAGGCAGCGCACCCGGGATCTGCTGGCCGCGCACCCGCCCGCGTCCACCGACCGCCTCGACTTCCTGCGGGCCCGCTTCGACGCCGGACTCGCCTGGGTGCACTTCCCGGAGGGCCTCGGCGGCCTCGGCGCGCCCCGCACCCTCCAGCCCGTCGTGGACACCGCACTGGCCGCCGCGGGCGCCCCCGACAACGACCCCCGGCGCATCGGCATCGGCCTCGGCATGGCCGCCCCGACCCTCCTGAAGTACGGCACCGACGAGCAGAAGCAGCGCTTCCTGCGCCCGCTGTGGACCGGTGAGGAGGTGTGGTGCCAGCTGTTCAGCGAGCCCGGCGCCGGCTCCGACCTCGCCGCGCTCGGCACCCGCGCGGTGCGGGACGGCGACGACTGGGTGGTCGACGGGCAGAAGGTGTGGACCTCCAGCGCCCATCTCGCCCGCTGGGCCATCCTCATCGCCCGCACCGACCCGGACTTGCCCAAGCACCGGGGCATCACCTACTTCGTCTGTGACATGACCGACCCCGGTGTCGAGGTCCGGCCGCTGCGGCAGATCACCGGCGAGGCCGAGTTCAACGAGGTGTTCCTCACCGGTGTGCGCATCCCCGACACCCGGCGCCTCGGCGAGGTCGGCGACGGCTGGCGTGTCGCGCAGACCACCCTGAACAACGAACGCGTCGCCATCGGCGGCCGGCGCCTGCCCCGCGAGGGCGGCATGATCGGCCCGGTCGCCCGGACGTGGCGTGAACGCCCCGAGCTGCGCACCCACGACCTGCACCAGCGCCTGCTCACCCTCTGGGTGGAGGCCGAGGTCGCCCGGCTCACCGGCGAACGCCTCGGCCAGCAGCTCGCCGTCGGCCACCCCGGCCCCGAGGGCGCCGGCATGAAACTGGCCTTCGCCCGCCTCAACCAGGAGATCAGCGGCCTGGAGGTGGATCTCCTCGGCGAGGAGGGCCTCCTCTACGACGACTGGACCATGCGCCGCCCCGAACTGGTCGACTTCACCGGCCGCGAGGCCGGCTACCGCTACCTGCGCTCCAAGGGCAACAGCATCGAGGGCGGGACCAGCGAGATCCTGCTCAACATCGTCGCCGAACGCGTCCTCGGCCTGCCCGCCGAGCCGCGCACCGACAAGGACGTCGCCTGGAAGGACCTCGCCCGATGAGCGACCTGTTGTACTCGGAGGAAGAGGAGGCGCTGCGCGCCGCCGTCCGGGACCTGCTCACCGACCACTGTGACGCGGCCGGTGTCATCGCCCGCACCGAGACGGACACCCCGCACGACCTGACCGCGTGGAAGTCCCTCACCGAGGCCATGGGCCTGGCCGGCCTGCTGATCCCCGAGGAGTACGGCGGTCAGGGCGCCGGCCACCGGGAGGCGGCCGTCGTCCTGGAGGAACTCGGCCGGGCCGTCGCCCCCGTCCCGTATCTGACCAGCGCCGTCGTCGCCACCGAGGCGCTGCTGGAGTGTGCCGCCGGCCGCACGCTGACCGAGCTGGCCGCCGGCCGCCGGATCGCCGCCCTCGCCGTCGGCCTGCACACCGCCCCCGGCGCCGCCTTCCCCGCCGTACGGCTGGAGAACGGCACTTTGAGCGGCTCGCTGACCGGCATCGCGGACGCGGCCGTCGCCGACGTGCTGCTCGTCCCGGCGGACGACGGGGGGCTGTACGCCGTGCGCGCCGCCGACGCGACCGTCACCCCGCGCACCTCCCTGGACCTGACCCGCCCCCTGGCCGACGTCGCGCTGGACGGCGCGCCGGGGGAGCGGCTGGGGGAGGCGGAACCCGCCGTACGACGGGCCCTGCGGACCGGCGCCGGACTGCTCGCCTCCGAGCAACTCGGCCTCGCCGACTGGACACTGGCGGAAACGGTGCGCTACCTGAAGGAGCGCAAGCAGTTCAACCGGTCCGTCGGCGGCTTCCAGGCGCTCAAGCACCGGCTGGCCGCGCTGTGGCTGGAGACCGCCCATCTGCGCGCCGCCGCCCGCAGCGCCGCGGACGCGCTCGCCACCGGCGAGGACGCCGACGTCTCCGTGGCCGTCGCGCAGGCGTACGCCGCCCCCGTCGCGGTCCACGCCGCCGAGGAGGCCCTCCAGTTGCACGGCGGCATCGGCATGACCTGGGAACACCCCGTCCACCTGTACCTGAAGCGGGCCAAGGCCGACTCGATCGCCTACGGCACGGCGGGCGCCCACCGGGCGGCCCTGGCCACGCTGGTGGAACTCCCCGCTCCCTGACCGCCGCACGTTCGGTCGCAGCCCGCCCGGCCCCCGGGCGGGCTTTCGCGTGCGCGCCCGGCCTCCCCGCGCGCACCGGGTGAACGGGTGACGGCGGTCCGGCCAACTCCCCGCACGTCCCCGCTTCCCGGTCCCTGCCGGATCGCATACTCACTGAGGTCCCGTAAGGCCCTACCAGGGAGGCAGAGCATGGCCCTCACCACCCGCCGCAGAGCCCTCACCACCCTCGGCGCCGCCCTCGCGGGCACGGTCGCCCTGCCCGCCGGCACCGCGCTGGCCGGCGAACACGCCGACCGCGCGCGCCCGTTGCGGCACGCCCACGCCCACAACGACTACGAGCACCCCCGTCCCCTCCTCGACGCCCTCGACCACCGCTTCGGCAGCGTCGAGGCCGACATCCACCTCGTCGACGGACAACTCCTCGTCGCCCACGACGCCGTCGGCCTCGACCCGTCCCGCACCCTGGAGTCCCTCTACCTCGACCCGCTCGCCGCCCGCGTCCGCGACCAGGGCGGCCGGGTCTACCGGGGTGCCCGCCGCCCGCTCCAACTGCTCGTCGACGTCAAGACCGAGGGCGCGTCGACCTACCGGGAACTCGACCGCCGGCTCCGCCGCTACCGGCACCTGTTCACCACCTACGCCCACGGCCGGGTGCGCACCGGCCCGGTCACCGCCGTCGTCTCCGGCGACCGCGCGGCCCGCGCCCCCATGGAGGCGCAGACCGTACGCAGTGCCTTCTACGACGGCCGCCTCACCGACCTCGGCAGCGCCGCCCCCGCCTCCTTCGTCCCGCTGATCAGCGACAACTGGGCGAACAACTTCACCTGGCAGGGCGTCGGCGCCTTCCCCGCGGCCGAGCGCCGCAAGCTGCACGGCATCGTCGCCACCGCGCACGCCCGCGGGCAGCGCGTCCGCTTCTGGGCCACCCCCGATCTGGCGGGCCCGGCCCGGGACGCGGTCTGGACGGAACTGCTCGCCGCGGGCACCGATCACCTCAACACGGACGACCTCGCGGGGCTGGAGGCGTTCCTGGACGCCCACCGGGCGCGGTAACCGGCGGGCACGACACCACACGTTCGGAGGACAGCCCAGCCGCCCGGACGAACCCTCCGCTACGCCACACTTGCGGCCGAACGCCGCGAACCCGACAAGGCGGCGTGGCGGAGGAGGTTGACGATGGCCGTTTCCATCTCTGTGGTGCTGCTGCTGGCGATCCTGGCGGTGATCTTCCTGCGCAGCGGCGGGCTCAAGATCTCCCACGCCCTGGTCTGTCTGCTGCTGGGCTTCTACCTGGCGAGTACGAGCATGGCGCCCACCATCAACAGCGGGCTGATCGCCACGGCGGACATCGTCAGCGGCCTCAGACCCTGACCCCCTCGCCGCGCCGTCAGCCGGCCGAGAAGACCCCGATCCCGTTCGGGACGGCGCGCTCGGCCCCGCCACTGGGGTGGTTGCGCACCGAGACGCCGGCCGCGCCCGGCGCGCGGGCGACCAGCGTCGTCGACCCGCCGCCGTCCAGGCTGAACCCCTCCGTAGCCCCGCGGGCGAGCAACGCCTGGGCCACCTCCGCGACGGTCAGCCCCGATCGGTACGCGGCCGAGCCGTCCAGCGCGAGCAGCAGCACCCGGCGTCCGCCGTCCGCGATGCCCACCGCGGTCCGCACGGCCGACGTACGGCCGTCCAGGCCCGGCAGCGCCCGCCCGCCCGAGAGCACCGGATAACCGCCGACGGCGAACCCGTACGGCTCCTGCGACACGGCGGCCACCAGCCGGTGGGTGACGGTCACGGCGTCTCCGCTGGCGAGCTTCCGCAGCTGCCGGGCCCCTTCCTCACGGCCCACCAGCACCGTCGTGTCCGCCGCGACCGGGCCGTCGCCGGGGGCGCCGGAGGCGGAGACCACCCGGCCGCCGCGGACCGTCACCTCGTAGGTGTCCGGGCTGCACGCGGCCGCCCGGTCGGTGTCCGTGCCGCAGGTCGCCCGCACCCGGGAGGCGCCGCCCCACTCGGCGGTGAACGCGCCGACCGAGTCCACCGGCAGCGCGTACTGGTTGAAGCCGCGCAGCGGCAGCGTCCCCTCCGGTGTGCGGACCTCCCCGTCGAGGGAGAGCCGGTCCAGCCGGGCCCGCCGGTCGTCGCCGACGCCGAAGACGGCCTCGGTGGTGACGCCGGAGGGCATGGCCGGTCCGAAGCGCTGGCCGTCCGGCACCGCCGCCTTCAGCGCCCGGCCCTCCGCGATCGCCGGTCCCACGCTCGCGCCGGTCGCCTCGACACCCGGGTGCTGGCTCTCGGTGATGTTGAAGAAGTCGCCGTTGACGCCCGCGACGGCGCCCTGGGCGGCGGCCATCCGCGACACCGTGGCCCGCGCCGCCACCGCCCCCGGGTACAGCAGCCCGAGCCGGACCCCGGGGGCGTCCAGGTCCACGCCGAGGAGGTGGGCGTGGGTGGTCCCGCCGGCGGCCGGGAGGTCGAACTCCTCGTACGTCACCCCCGGCGCGATCTCGGCGGCGGCCGGCGCGGCGACGGCCGGTGCCGCACCCGCCAGCGCCGTGCCGGCCAGTGCGCCGAACGCCGCGAGCAAGGCCAGTGTCCGACGGAATGCCGCATGAGGTGTCACGAACGCCCCTTGATGTCTCGTCAGCCGCACGCTCAGGGAGGTAGTGCACCAGACGGCCGCCGTCCCGGAGGCGACTGCCGGGCCGCGACGCGGAAAAGGGGACGGAAAGGCACTCCCACGGACGCCCGCGGGCCGCCGCGGGTGGCCCTCAGCCGCCGAGGACGCTGTCGCGGTGGAGCACCGTGACCCGGTGGAAGTTGCAGCCGGACGGCGGCTCGGCGGCGGGCCACGTCTGGTGGGCCTTGAGCGCGATGCTCACCAGGCTCATCAGCAGGTCGATGTCGGTCTCGCAGTCCAGATGCACCGTCACCCAGCGGGAACCCGGCACGAGGTGGATCGCGCTGGAGCCGCCGAGGTCGTAGTGGAAGCGCTGGACGGCCCGTCGGGTCAGGTTCAGGTCCACGTCCCGGTCCGAGTGGAAGTGGATGATCTCGTCGTGCACGGAGCGGAGCGCCTGTCCGGTACCGCAACTGGCCGGCCCCGCCGTGAGGTCGGGCCAGTCCTGCAGTCGCTCCAGGGCACGCTGGGCCAGAGTCATGTCCCTATCGTCGCTCCATCACCGCCCGGCAACCAGGGGTTGAGCGATTTGTAACCGGCGCGTGAGGTAACTGACCCGGTGTCACGCCCGGTACCACGTGGGGCGAGTGTGCCGGGGTGGGGACCCGGCCGCGCCCGCCGGGCGGGAAGCGCCGCGCGGTCACGCGCGGCGCTCCGCCCTCGTGCGCACGGCTCACCAGGCGGGACGCGGGTCACCGAGCGCGGCCGATCATCGAGGACAGCAGATCGTCCGGGTGCGGACGGTGCCTACGGGGTCACGCAGCCGATCGTTCCGACCGGGTAGTCGTTGCCGGTGGAGGTCGCCGTGAACCCGAAGGAGACACTGGCGTCCGCGGCTATCACCCGGTTGTGATCCGCGTTGCGTACCGTGACCGCGCCGTCGGACCCGGTGGACAGCACCCCGTTCCACACACTGCTGATCCGGGTCCCGACCCCGGGTGTCCACCGCACCGCCCAGCCGTTACGGGGCTCCGTGCCGTGGTTCATCACCTCGACGGAGCCCTGGAAGCCCCCGTTCCAGCTGTTCTGCACGGTGTACACGGCCATGCAGGAGCCGGTGTGCGGCGGATCGGTGGGTGTCGGCGTGGGGGTCGGCTCCGGCGTGCCGCCGGAGCCGCGGATGCCGGTGACCTCGCCCTTGCCGCCGTCGAAGACGATGTCGGAGCAGGAGAAGAAGTTCTCCTGGCTGTCCGACCGCACCCACTGGATGAAGAGCACCGCGTCCCCGGAGCGGCCCGAGGGCAGCGCCAGGTCCCAGTAGTAGTGGCCGCCGTTGCTCCCCGCCGAGCCCTGCTGCGGCGGGTTGGTGACCGTCTGTATCAACTGGAGGTCGTCCCAGCCCAGCTCGGAGGTGGGTGACCAGCCGGGCTTGGTCAGATAGACCCGGAAGTCGCCCGGATGCGCGGCCCAGTTGCTGTACTGCACCTTCATCGTCGCGCCGGACGTCAGGTGGGTCTTCGGCCAGTCGGACCGGGCGGCGTTGTAGGCGGAGAAGTCGTACGGGGACCGGTCGCCGGCGCTGCACAGCGTGCCGTCGGGCACGTAACCGGCGCCCCGGCCGCCCGCGTTGGAGTCCAGCACGGCGAACCAGTTGTACAGCGCCGTCGCTCCGCTCTCGTTCAGAGCGTTCTGGCAGGCGGGGTTGGTCGGGGCCAGGGCGCCGGTGCCGGTGATGGCGTCCAGCTGGCAGAGGTAGGTGCGTGATCCGGGGGTCATCGCCACCCCGTGCGCCTCCGCCTTGCCCTGTCCGAGGACGGCCAGCCCGAGCGCACCGAGCAGGGTGGCCAGGACCGCCGCGAGGGTGAGGAGTCTGCTGCGTCGAGCCATGGGATCTCCGGTTGATGTGTGATCGGTCGGTCGAGTGGGTTCGGAGGGTGAGCCGGCCCGCCGGAGCGATCCGGCCGGCCGGGCGGCGGCGCGCATCCGGTCCGGCACCCTCAGGTGGCGGTGCACGGAACGCCGTTCAGGGTGAAGGCCGCCGGCTCGGCGAACGTGCCGCTGTAGGTGCCCTGGAAGCCGAACGTCTGGCTGCCGCCCGCCGCGAGGCGTGGGCTGTGCTCCGGCGCCCGGACCGTCACGGCGCCCGAGGCCGGAGTCACCGTCGCGTTCCAGGCGTGGCTGATCTGCTGCCCCGAGGGCAGGGTGAAGCCCAGCCGCCAGTCGTCCACGGGGGCGGACCCGGTGTTGCGGACGGTGACGTCGGCGGTGAACCCGCCGGGCCAGACCTGCGTGGCGTAGGACACCGCGCAGGCGCCGGCCGGGGTGCCGGGATCGGTCGGCCCCCCGCCGCCCAGGACGACGTCCGAGGAGAAGGACCTCACCGTCAGCCCCGCCCCGTTCTGCCACGGCTCGAAGCCGGCCTGGACGCTCGTCAGGTACCAGTCGTTCCCGGCGAGACCGCGGGAGACGGTCTGCCGGACGAAGTCCATGACGTCGAAGCTCCAGCTGCCGATGGCCGCGGGGGCGACGAAGGACAGCACGTCGTTGGAGCCGTTGCTGCCCGACCACACCTCCCAGCTGCGCCCGGCCACCGTGGCCGTGCCGGTCCGGGAACCGATCGGCTGGATCGGACCGACCCGGTTGAACCAGATCATGATCTCGGTCCGGTTCACGCCGTCGGTCCGGGGCGCCGGGTCCAGCCAGATGTCGTACGAGGCGTTGTACACGGCGTTGTCGACAAAACCGTAGGAGATGCTGCTGGGCGCGCTCGATATGGCGTCGACCCGGGCGGGGAGGGAGGTGCCCGGCGAACAGTTGGTGTAGTGGCAGCCGTTGAAGACGGACGGGTACGACTTCGGAGCGCCGTTGGTCGGCACGGAACCGTCCGCCCTGCTGAGCACGAAACCGGAGTCGGTCGCGGTGACGCACTGCTCGGCACTGCTGCCCCAGCGGTTGTTCTGGACGACGTACCGGTTCTGGATCGTGGTCGAACCGTACTGCTCACAGATCGTGGTGTCAGCGGCTCTCGCCGCGGCCGCGGTGCCCGTCGTCGCGGCGCTCGGCGCGGCCGTCGCGGCCGTCATGAGGACGGCGACGAGGGAGAGCGCCATGAGCAAGACGCTGAACAGGGCGCGCGTGGCGGAGAGTCGGTGGGGAGAGGGGCGCATGCGGGTGGACCTCTCTGGGACGGGGGAGTCAGACGGGTGGGAGCGCTCCCATCGCTATGTGGGGGACTGTAAGAGTTGACCATGTTCCTGACAAGGCTCTGTGCGGGGAGGAACGGAGCCGGACCTCGTTCCGTCGTCGCTCCGGCCGCTGTCACATGAAATTGACCAGTCGGATGTAGCGGGACCAGTCCCACAGGGGGCCGGGGTCCGTGTGGTCGCTGCCCGGCACCTCGTGATGCCCGATGATGTGCGCGCGGTCCTTGGGGATGCCGTATCTGGCGCAGATCGCCGCGGTCAGTGCCGCCGAACTCTCGTAGAGTGCGTCGGTGAAGTACGCCGGTCTGTCCACCCAGCCCTCGTGCTCGATCCCGACGCTGCGGGTGTTGTGGTCCCAGTTGCCCGCGTGCCAGGCGATGTCGGCCTCGCGGACGCACTGGGCGAGGTGCCCGTCGGAGGAGCGCACCACGTAGTGCGCGGACACCCTCTTCTGCGGGTTCTGGAAGATGGCGAGGGTGTCGGCGTAGGTCTCCTGGGTGACGTGGATGACCACGTGGTCGACGGGGTAGGCCGTCGGCCGGCTGGACTTGGTGTAGTTCGATCCGCTGGCGGGCTGCCATTCGGCGGTCGGGTGGTCCACGGCCCGTGACCGCGCCGCGGCCGGGGCGCCGGACAGCAGGGCGGACGGAACGGTGGCAAGGGCGGCGGCGGCCAGGAGGCGTCGTCGGCCGGGGAGCGGTCGTACTCGTTCCATGAGCGGTCACCTTCCAGTGCTTCGGGGTGGTCGTCGGATTCCAGTGCTTCGGGGTGGTCGTCGGAGGGGTGTCGGAGGGCCGTGCGCGGGCGGTGCGACAGGGGCGGCCGGGCAGTGTGCCCAGGGTGGCGCGCGCACCGGTGGGAGCACGGTCACGACCCGGTCCCGCCCCCGGACGGCGGTGGGTCCGGCGTCCGTGTCCGCCGTCCTCGCGGCGGTCGCCTTCCGCGTGAATCACGGTACGGCGAAAGCGGATCGGAGCCATGGGCGCGCCGGTACGCGGTGGAAAACTGGCCGATTGTGGATAACTCCGCCACTCGATCGAGTGAGGGCCGGCGGTGTGGCGGGATAGAGGGCAGGCCGTTCCTGCGCGAGGTCCGTCGGCCGCGTGCGGTCCCGAGCCCAAGGCCCGCCGGTCGCGCGTAGGACCGGGCGCGAGGAGGTGAGCCTGGCGGCGCGCGCGAGCCCGCGACGGTCTGGGGGGCCGCGTCCATGTCCGAGAGGGTGGCGGCGGTCGGTCCCGAGGCCCGCCGGCCGTGCAGGACCGTGTGCGTGAAGGAGAGCCCCCGGCGGCATGTCCGCGCGAGCCCGCGACGGTCTGGGGAGGGACCGCCGCTCCGGCCGAGGGCGCGGCGGTGGTCAGGTCCGCTCCGCCACCACCGCCGGATCGTCCAGCACGCCCCGGACCACGGAGTGCGCGGCGCCCAGCAACGGCCCCTGCGGCCCCAGCGCGGACACGGTCACCGGGCAGGCCGGGCCCGCGGTCCGCCGGGCCAGTTCGGCGCGGAGCGAGGGCAGCAGCCACGGCGCCAGCTCGGCCAGGGCGCCGCCCAGCACCACGCTCTCGGGGTCCAGCAGGTTCACCGCGCCGGTCAGCGCGATGCCGAGCGCCGTACCGGCGTCGGTCAGGGCACTGCGTACGCGCGCGTCGCCCTGTGCCGCGCGGTCCGCGAGCAGGCCGACGCGGTTCTCGCCCGGTTCCAGACCGGACGCGCGCAGGACGGCCTCCTCGCCGGCGTACTGCTCCAGGCAGCCGCGCCCGCCGCAGGCGCAGGCGGGCCCGTCGGGACGGACCGGAACATGCCCCAGCTCACCCGCGAAGCCGCGGGTGCCGCGCAGCAGCCGTCCGTCCACGACCACTGCCGCGCCGATCCCGATCTCGGCCGAGACGTGCAGGAAGTCCCGGGGTGTGCGGTCGTCGAGCCACAGTTCGGCGAGGGCGCCGAAGTTGGCCTCGTTGCCCACGGTCAGGGGCATGTCCACGGCCAGCAGGCCGCCGAGGTCGATGTCGTGCCAGTCGAGGTTGGGGGCCCGTACGACGGTCAGGGCGTCCCGCGCCACCAGTCCCGGGACCGCCACGGCCAGCCCGGCCGGCCACAGCCCCTCGGTCTCGGCCTCGCCGACGACCTGACGGACCAGGGCGGTGAGCTGTTCGAGCACCGGCCCGGCGGCGCGGGCCCGGTCGCGGACATGGCGCACCGCCCGGGACCGGACCCGACCCCGCAGGTCCACCGCGCACACCGCGAGATGGTCGACGCCGATCTCCGCGCCGATCCCGGCCGGACCGCGCGAGCTGACCGCCAGCGCCGAACCCGGGCGCCCCACCCGTCCGGGCCGCTCGGGTCCCAGCTCCTCCAGCAGGCCCCAGCGGACGAGCTCGTCCACGAGGGTCGACACCGCCGCACGGGTCAGCCCGATCCGGGAGGCGACGGCGGCCCGGGACAACCGGCCCTCGGCGCGGACCGTGTGCATCACCCGGGCGAGATTGCGCCGGCGCATGCCTTGCTGGGTGTCCGGCGACGGGCGCCCCGGACCGGCCGGGTGCGCCCTGTGCGGCGGTGCGGTCATGCCTCCTCGGTCCCTGTCCGTGCGGTTCTCGTGCCCGCCGCCACCGTGCGTGCCGGTGGACGGCCCGGTCGGTGCGCCCGGTCGGCGGGCGCCCTACCGGTCCAGCAGAGGGGCCGCGTCGGAGAGTACTCCGGAGATCCTGGCCAGTGTCGCCTCGTCCCGTTCCACGGCGTCGAGCACCGGCCCGGCCGCCGTGTTCCAGCGCCGCGCGACCGCCGCCGCGTCCTCCCCGGTCAGCAGCGCGGCCGCCTGCGCCGCGGCGCCGAGCGCCACCAGCTCCCGGGCCTCCGGGATCTGCACCGGCCGCCCCGACAACCGTCGTACGGTCTGCTGCCAGGCGTTCCCGCGGGCGCCGCCGCCGATCAGCAGCAGGGGGGCGGCCGGGTCCGCGTCCGCGTCGAGGACCAGGTCCAGCGCGCCCAGCAGGGCGTGGACCGCGCCGTCGTAGGCGGCCTGGAGCAGCTGGCCACCGGTGGTGTCGTGCCGCAGCCCGTGCAGCAGCCCGGAGGCGCCCGGCAGGTTCGGGGTGCGCTCGCCGTCCAGGTACGGCAGCACCGTGACGCCGGTGCCCGGCTCGACGGCCTCCCGGTCCAGGCCGAGCAGCGCGGCGATCCGGTCGACGGCGAGCGTGCAGTTCAGGGTGCACGCCAGCGGCAGCCAGTCGCCGCGGGCGTCGGCGAAACCGGCCACCGTGCCGGTCGGGTCGGCGGTGCGGTGCCGGGACACGGCGTACACCGTCCCCGAAGTCCCCAGGCTCATCACCGGCACCCCGGGGCGGATGCCCAGGCCCAGCGCGGCGGCGGCGTTGTCACCGGTGCCGGCGGCGACCAGGGTGCCCGGCGCGAACGGCAGGTCCTGGCCGTCGCGTACCGTGCCGGCGACCTCGCCGGGGCGCACGATCCGGGGGAGCAGCGCCGGATCGAGCCCCACGCGCGCGAGTGTCTCCTCGTCGTACGCCTCCGTCCCGGCTGCCCACCAGCCGGTGCCGGAGGCGTCACCGCGGTCGGTGGTCCCCTCACCGGTGAGACGCTCGGTGAGGTAGTCGTGGGGGAGGCGTACGGCCTCGGTGGCGCGGACCGCGTCCGGTTCGTGCTCGGCCAGCCAGGCCCACTTGGTGACCGTGAACGAGGTGCCGGGCACGCTGCCCGTGCGCTCCGCCCACGCCTTGGGGCCGCCCAGTTCCTCGATCAGGCGCCGTGCCTGTGGCGCCGAGCGCACGTCGTTCCAGAGCAGGGCCGGGCGCACCGGCTCGCCGTGCGCGTCGAGCGTCACCAGGCCGTGCTGCTGCCCGCCGACCGACACCGCGGCCGCCTCGCGGGCCGGCTCGCCGCACTGGCGCAGGGCCTCGCGCAGGGCGTCCCACCACTGACGGGGGTCGGTCTCGCGGCCCGCTCCGGACGACACGGTGTGCGGGGCCTGGCCGCTCGCCACGACCCGGCCGGTGGCCACGTCCACGACCAGTGCCTTGGTGGACTGGGTGGACGTGTCCACGCCGACGACGAGCGGACCCTCGGCTGCTGACATCGGGCTACTCCCTCTTTCCGCGGCTCTGCGCGATTCCGGCCTGGGGTGCTGCGGGTGTCCGGGCCGCGAGGGCACGGACATCACTCCTCGGACACACGGAGACACCGGGTCTCTTCCCAGGACTGCGTCCGCATACTAATTTGTAAAGTGCCATGACGAAATAGTCGCAAGCGAGCAAGGAGCCGTGGCATGAGCTACCAGCCCACTCCCGAGGACAGGTTCACGTTCGGTCTGTGGACCGTTGGATGGCAGGGCAGGGATCCGTTCGGGGACGCGACGAGGCCGGAGCTTGATCCGGTGGAGTCGGTGCGGCGTCTGGCGGAGCTGGGCGCGTACGGGGTGACGTTCCATGACGATGACCTGATTCCGTTCGGGGCGTCGGAGTCGGAGCGTGAGGCGCGGGTGAAGAGGTTCCGGCAGGCGTTGGACGCGTCGGGCATGAAGGTGCCGATGGCGACGACGAACCTGTTCACGCATCCGGTGTTCAAGGACGGTGCGTTCACGGCGAACGACCGGGACGTGCGCAGGTTCGCGTTGCGCAAGACGGTCCGCAACATCGATCTGGCGGTGGAGCTGGGTGCCGAGGTGTATGTGGCCTGGGGCGGGCGTGAGGGTGCGGAGTCCGGTGGGGCGAAGGACGTGCGGGACGCGCTGGAGCGGATGAAGGAGGCTTTCGATCTGCTGGCGGAGTACGTGACCTCGCAGGGGTATGAGCTGAGGTTCGCGATCGAGCCGAAGCCGAACGAGCCGCGGGGGGACATCCTGCTGCCGACGGTGGGGCACGCGCTGGCGTTCATCGAGCGGCTGGAGCGTCCGGAGCTGTTCGGGGTGAACCCGGAGGTGGGGCACGAGCAGATGGCGGGGCTGAACTTCCCGCACGGGATCGCGCAGGCGCTGTGGGCGGGCAAGCTGTTCCATCTGGATCTGAACGGTCAGTCGGGGATCAAGTACGACCAGGACCTGCGGTTCGGGGCGGGGGATCTGCGGTCGGCGTTCTGGCTGGTGGATCTGCTGGAGTCGGCCGGGTACGACGGGTGCCGGCACTTCGACTTCAAGCCGCCGCGCACGGAGGACATCGACGGGGTGTGGGCGTCGGCGGCGGGCTGTATGCGCAACTACCTGATCCTCAAGGAGCGGGCGGCGGCGTTCCGTGCGGACCCGGAGGTGCGTGAGGCGCTGGCGGCCTCGCGGCTGGACCAGCTGGCCCGGCCGACCGCCGAGGACGGACTGGCCGGGCTGCTGGCCGACCGGTCGGCTTACGAGACGTTCGACGCGGAGGCCGCCGCCGCCCGGGGGATGGCCTTCGAACACCTCGACCAGCTCGCCATGGACCACCTCCTCGGCGTCCGCTCGTGATCGAGCGCACGCGCGCGTGCCGGGACGGTGCCCTCGTGCGCCGTCCCGGCGGGAGCGGCCCGGCTCCCGGCTGACCGTCATCCGGACTCGGCACGCGGACCGGTGGCCGGCCGCGTCGAAGCGGTGGAGGCCCCCGCGCTCACCCACCGCTCCCGATCAGGGCGACGAGGACGCGGGGGCACGTCGCCGGCACAGAACGCGGACGGCGATCCCGTCGCGGACGCGGCCGGTCGTCGGCCCCGGCTGCCCGCGCGGCCGACGCCAGCGCGGTGGGCGGGTCCCGTGCGACCCGCCGGCGGGTATCCACCGGCCGACCTCCTCGCGGTACGGCCACCGTCTCCCGTCCGCGTCCAGGCGGAGCCGGAGCGGCTCCCCGTCGGCCGTCCACCGGTTGGCCCGCGCCCGCGGCGACGGCCGCTCGTCCTCGTCCCAGCCGGCTCCAGGGCGGTACGCGCGCGTGCGAGCGCCCGGCCGGACACCTCCCGCTCCTCCTCCCGTACGGCCAGTGCGCCGGCCCCGCCGAGCCGCCACGCGCGGACGGCCGTCGCTAACCCGAGCCGATCCCGCCCCGCGCCGTCCGCCAGGCGGGCCGTCACGGTGCCGGGCCCGGCGTCCGCCCTGAGCGACCTGGCCTTGCCGGTTCCGGGCCCCCTCTTGCCGGCTCACGTCGCTCCCCGGAAGGTCCCGGACGGTCTCCCACCGGTTCCGGAGCGTCTCCCGCCGCCAGGCGTACGGCATCCCGCGTAACGGACACCCCGCGTTCCAGGCGCCGCTCCCCGCGTCCGGCGGCCAGGGCGTCGGCGAGCAGGCGCCGGCCTCCGAGGCGGCCCTTGACGCCAGGAACGCCAGCGCCGCCGGGTCGACCCCGGGGCCGGGGGCGGTGTCCGTGTCGAGGGACGGCGCCACGCCCGGCTCGCCGGGAACACCGGGAAGCTCCGGCAGCGGCGGCACCGTGTCCGAGGCCGCGTACGCCGCTGCGGCGTCCACCCCCTCGGCGTCGTCCCCGGCGGCCGGCGCCGCCCGCGCCCGGAGGGAGTCGCGTACGGCCCGTCCACCCCGTCCCCGCAGCAGCGGGAGGACGAACGGGTCCTCGTCCAGCAGCCGCGCCACCTGGCAGCACAGCGCGACACTGTGCCCGCAGCGGTCCCCAGGCGCCGCAGTCGCACTCCGGCTCCGGATCACCCGTACCGGGCAGGAGCCCGACCCCGGCGGCGGCCGCGTCCTCGGCCAGACGCGGAGGCATCTCCTGGTCGAGCAGCGCGGCGGCATGGCCCGCCCGCTCGACCGCCATGCCGAAGAACCGGTTCCACCGCTCCGCGGACAGCACCGCCAGGAGGACGTCGGCGCGGTGCCCCCTACCCTCCCGGTCCCCGACGACGCCGTGACCCGCCCCGGGCGTACCGGCACCGCGCCGACCGCTCCCGCGCGGGCGAGCCGCCGGCCCGCGCGCACCTGCCCGGCGTTGAGCACCGACTTCTCCAGCGCCCGCACCCGGGCATGGCCCACCAGATGCCGGCGAAGCCCCGGCCCTGGGGGAACCGCGGGGTGAGGCGTGATGCCCCGGTACGACGGTGACCTGGAGCGGACCTTCGCCGCGGCGCCGCCCGCGCGGCGGCGCCCGTGCTCCCGCTGTCGCTCAAGGCGGGCCGGCACCGGGCGCGATGCCACCCGCGCGGAGCACGTCGTGCACCACGACCGCTGGTGGAACCCGGCCGTCGAGGCGCGGGCCGACGCCCGCGCCCACCTGCACCGGCCGGACCCGGCCGGTGCAGGTGCACCGCCTGGTGGCCGAGGGGGCGGTCGAGGACCGTATCGCGGCCTTGCCGGACCGGAGGCGGGAGCCGGCCGACGCGGATCGGCCGGCTCGGCGCCCGTCGGCTCGGTGCAGGCCGCCTCGCCGCCGCCGAGGGCCGTTCTTCAGGTGCTGCGCCTCGTCCGCCACCACCGGGCTCCACGGCACCCCGGCGGGCCGGCGCGCGTCCAGGCGCATGCGGGGATGTCCTCTCAGGGGGACTCAGGGTCCGCTCTCAGGGGTGTCTCAGGGTCGCGGCAGGAACCGTGGCGGACGCGCGTCCGTTTTCACGACAGAGAGCGGCAGTGGCCGCGGAGGAGGCGACACCATGTCGAAGAACGCCAAGATCGCCGCGGGGGGTGTGGCGGTCGGGCTCGTCCTGTGGATCTGGCTGCCCTGGTGGGCCGCCCTCCTGATAGTCCTGGGCGTCCCCGCCGCCGCATACCTCGTGCTGGACCCTTCGCAGCGGCGCCGGCTGCGTCGGGTCAGCCGCAAGGAGCTGGGCCGCTGACCGCCTGACGTGCGGATGGGGCCCGGCGCGGTGGCTCAGCCGGGGCGCACCGCCATCGCGTCGAGGGCCTTCAGCAGACCCGGCAGCTCCGGCCCCCGGCCCACCGGCAGGACCTCGCCGGGCTCCTCGTCGAGGAGGACGAAGGCGATGTCGTCGGTCCGCGCCACGAGCGACCAGCCCGGCCCGTCGGCGCGCAGCGTGCGGGCGTCACCGGCGGCGAACGACGACCGGACCCGGCCGAGCGGCGGCGGAGTGCCGATATAGGCGCGGGCCTCCGCGAGCACCCGCCGGATGCCGCCGTGTCCGTGCGCCGGTGCCTCGCGCGGGGAGCTGTCACCCCCCTCGGCGCCGGCCCGGCTGTCACGTTCGTCCTCGCCGGGAGCGACCGGCCGGCCCTCGTGCGCGTCGCTGCCGGTGGCGAACTCCGAGTCGTCGATCTGCTCCCGCCACCGCGTCCACCGCAGCGCGATCTCGTCCGCTCCCAGGCGCCGCTGGGCCGGTCCCCAGACGGTCGTGTCGGGCGGCGACAGCGGGGGCCGGTCGGTGGCCTGCGGGCCGGGGTCGTGCGGCGCGGGAAGGCCCGGAGCTGCCACGGCGACCGTGAGGGGCCAGCCGGGCAGCGCGGTGACGACGGTCCGCTCGTCCGGCGAGAGGTCGTGCTCCATGCCGCAGTCCCAGGACGCTATGGCCACCGCGACCAGCGACACATCGTCGACCACGACCGTCCACCGGGCTCCGGAGCCGTCCTGCCCGAGCACCAGGCCGTAACCGTCCGCCGCGGGAGGGAGACCGAGAGCCGAGCACGCCTCCGGGTAGTCGTCGCCCAGCACGCTCGGGAACTGCGCGGGGGTCAGCAGCACCGCCGTGAGGACACACAGCGCCTCGTCCTCGGCGGTCACGGCGTCCTCGTCCGTCTCGGCCATCCCAGCCTCCCCATCGGTTCGACCAACGGCGGACACCCTAGGCCCTGCCGCCGGCTTCCCGCCTGCCGGGCGGCGCCCCGCACGCACTCTCGCCGCACCGGCCCCCGACCCGAGTACATCCGGTACGAGGGCCGGGGGCCGGGGCCGGCACGCCGAGAGCACGCACCTGACGCCGCCCGGCCCGCCCTCCGGGCGGCGGACGACGGGAGTTCGACGACCGGACCCAGTGGGGCCGGAAGCCGCTTGTCACGACCGACCGCTCCCGCCCGAGGCGGGGCCGTCCGCGTACACGGGCACGGCTCGCCCTCCCCGACCGGGTTCCTCCGGCGTTCTCCCGCCCGCCGCGTTCACCGAGCGCCCGGGGCGAGGCGGCTCCCGGCAGCGCACCGACGGCCACCGGTACGGTCCCACCGGCTCAGCCGTCGAGGACGGCCAGGGCCAGGAAACGGGTGTCCTCGTCGGCGTACGACGTCATGCGCCACCTCGCGGCGGCCAGCAGGGGGCGCAGATTGGGCTCCGCGCGCAGGTCGTCCGGAGCGAGCCGTCGCCCCTGACGGGCGGCGAGCGCGGCTCTGCCGATCGGATGGAACACCGCCAGCACACCGCCCGGCCGCACCACGCGCGCCAACTCGGCGAGACCCTCTTCGGGGCGGGGCAGATGGGCGATGAGTCCGGCGGCGAACACCGCGTCGAGGGACCGGGACCGCAACGGCAGTCGGCAGGCGTCCGCCAGCAGCAGTCGCCCGTCCCGGTCCCTCCCGGCCCGCCGGGCGGCCCTCAGCATGGCCGGGGTCAGATCGGCCCCGATCACCACCCCCGAGGGACCCACGGCCGCGCGCAGCGGCGGCAGGGCGCGGCCGGTTCCGCACCCGGCGTCGAGCACCCGGTCCCCGGGGCGCAGCCCCAGTTCGGCGACGGCCCCGGTGTAGGCGGGACCGTCATCGGGGAAGCGGCTGTCCCAGTCGGCGGCGCGGACGGAGAAGAACTCCTGGACGTGTGCGTGGTCGTCGCTCATGCCCCGCATGCTTCCGCATGCCCGCCGTGAGGGACACCGGTCACGCGGTCGCCGGACTCCGCGGCGACCTGGGCAGCAGCACGATCAGGGCCATGCTCACCACGACGGCCACCCCCGACCCGAAGAACGCGCTCGCATAGCCCGAACTCAGCGCCTCCAGGCCGGTGCCCTCCCGATCGGTACGGCCGGCGGCGAGGGACGACAGGACGGACAACCCGAGCGCGCCGCCCATGGTGCGCGAGGTGTTGACGAGACCCGCGACCACCCCGGCCCGCTCCGCGGGCACGCCCGTCGTGGCGAAGACCGACTGGATGGTCATCATCAGCCCCGCGCCGAACGAGAACGCGATGCCCGGACCGAGCAGGGTGACCAGGAAGGTGCCGTCCGCCTTCAGGGCGGCCTGCCAGAAGAAGCCCGCCGCCGTCAGCGCACCGGCGAGCGCGAGGAGCGTGCGTCCGCTGATCCAGCGCGTGATCCGGGGTGCCAGCTGGGCGGAGAGGATGACCGCGAGGGTGTGCGGCAGCAGGGCGAGCCCGGTCTCCACGGCCGAGTACTTCAGCACGTTCTGCATGTACAGCGACAGGAAGTACCACATCGCGTAGAAGGCCATGCCGCTGATCACGGTGATGGCGTTGGCCACGGACACCGAACGCACGCGGAACACCCCGAGCGGGGTGAGCGGTTCGGCCGCACGGCGCTCCACCGCGAGGAACGCCCCCAGCGCGACGACGCCGAGGAGCAGGAAACCGAGGGCGCGCGCCGAGCCCCAGCCGTGCGACTCCGTCTGGGAGATGCCGTAGGCCAGGCTGCCCGCGCCGAGCGTGGCCAGGACGGCTCCGGGAACGTCGAGCCGGCCCCGGCCGGCCTTCCCGGCCCTGCCCCCCGTCAGCCACACCGCGGACGCCACGATGACGATCAGCCCCAGCGGAACGTTGATGAGCAGGACCCAGCGCCAGGAGAGGTAGTCGGTGAGCAGGCCGCCGATGACCCCGCCGGCCGCGCCGCCTCCGGTGCCCACGGCCGTCCAGGTGGCGATGGCACGGACGCGTCCGGTGCCCTCAGGGAAGGTGGTGGTGAGGATCGTCAGGGTGGCGGGGGACAGCACGGCCGCGCCGACGCCCTGCACCGCGCGGGCCGCGATCAGCATCCCCGGCGAGGTCGCCAGCCCGCCCAGCAGGCTGGCGGCCGTGAAGATGCCGAGTCCGAGGATGAACACGCCCTTGCGTCCGAACAGGTCGGCGGCCCTGCCCCCCAGTAACAGGAACCCGGCGAAGGTGATGACGTACGCGTTGACCACCCACTGGAGGCTTCCCTCGCCGATGTCGAGCCCCGCGCGGACGGACGGCAACGCGACGTTGATCACCGAGACGTCGAGGACGACGACGAACTGTCCCACGCACGCGGCGAACACCACGATCCACGCGGTGCGGCCGCCACGGCGCTCGGTTTGGACGGGACCGGGTTCGGAGGTCATGTGTGACATGGGTGGCCATTGTGCCGACGGCTCGCGGGCCGAGGGCTATATCCCGCCACCCTCAAAGGCCGGGCCGCACGGCCACGACGAGGAGGTGGCCGAACTCCCTGACGTCCGTCATGTCACCCGGGTTGAACTGCTCGACCAGCTCGCCGCCGTAGTCGGCGGCCAGTTGCCGCGCGGAGCCGCTGATGCGCGCGGACAGTTCGATGAAGGTGCGGCGCAGGGTGGGCTCGCTGATGTCGGTCAGCTCCTCGAACCACAGTCCGGCCTGGCGCAGCAGGGGCGGATAGTCCTCCGCCTGGACCATGGTCATCATGAATTCGCGCAGGTACCGCTCGACAGCGGGCCGCCCCGAGTCGGGGATCGGCGCGCGTTCGAAGAAGTCGGTGAGCACGAGCCGTCCGCCCGGCCGGAGCACCCGGGCCACCTGGCGCAGGACCTGAGCGCGGTCGGGCATGTGGATGATGGACTCAAGGGCGATCACCGCGTCGAAGGAGCCGTCGGCGAACGGCAGGTTCATCGCGTCGGCCCGTTCGAAGCGGACCCGGTCCGTCAGGCCGTGGTCGGCGGCGAGCGCCGTGGCCCGTTCGACCTGCTTGTGGCTGATGGAGATGCCGGTGACGTCCGCGCCGGTGCGGCCGGCGATCCGCAGGGCGGGGCGGCCCGTGCCGCAGCCCAGGTCCAGCACCCGGGAGCCGGTGCCGAGGTGCAGGCGGTCCGCCATCAGATCGGTCAGCCGGTCGGTCGCCTCGTCCAGCGGGACGGGACTGTCCGGGCTGTCCCAGTACCCGAAGTGCAGGTTCTCGCCCAGCGTCGCACTGCCGAGGTCGGTATAGCGGTCGTACAGCCGGCCGACCTCGTCGGGGACGGGCAGGGTGGGCGGGGCGGGCTGCTGTGCCATCGGGTGCCTTTCTGGTCAGGCGGGTGCGCGGTCAATCGTGAGCGGACCGGGGGAATCCCCGGTGCGTCAGGTCAGCTTGAGGTCCTGGTAGACGGCGTCGGCGATCCGGAGGATGCGCTCGCGGTGCCGCTCGTGCTCCACCTTGCCGTTCAGATGGACGGCCACGGTGAGACGGGACTCCGGGTCGGCGAAGGCGACGGCGGTCCACAGTCCGTCGTGACCGAACGCGCGGGGCGAGGCGTGACGCGAGAAACTCGTGTACTCGGGTCCGAGCGAACGGCATTCCAGGCGGAGACCGAAGCCCCAGTCGGCGTTTCCGTACCGGTCGTTCACCCCGGTGCGGTGGCGGGCGGTGAGGGCGGCCACCGTCGTCGGCGCCAGGACGCGTCCGCCGGGGGCGGACCCCCCGTCCAGCAGCATCTCGAACAGCCGGCCGAGATCGCTGAGGGGGCCCCGCGTGTTCACACCGGGGACGCAGCGGGTGGTGGCGCCGCGTGTCGACCAGAAGTAGGTGGGCTGCGGCACGTCACCCAGGTTGGACACGTGGATGAGCGGCAGCCGGTCGCCGTACGCGGCGTAGTCCTCGGGCGTCAGGCACACCCGCGTACGGTCCATGCCGCAGGGACGCAGGATCTCCTGTTCGACATAGGTCACGTAGTCCCGGCCGTCGATGGCCGGCAGCAGCCGGGCCAGGACGAACCAGGCCCACCACTGGCTGTAGTTGATGCCCGGCGGGCCCCCGGAGGGCCGGACCGGGACCGGCACGTCGAGAGCGCGCCGCAGCCGCTCCGCGTCGGGGCCGGTCACCACCCCGTGCAACGGGTCGAGGCCCGTGGGGACCGGTCCGGTGTGGCAGACCAGTTCCATCGTCGTGATGGCGGACTTGCCCCGGGTACCGAACTCGGGCAGGTAGTGGGCGACCGGCAGGTAGGGATCGAACTCCCCGGCCTCCCACAGCCGGCCGAGCGCGACCGACAGCAGCGGCTTGGCGCAGCAGTACCAGAGGGGAGCGGACCGCGCCGTCAGGGCGACGCCGGGCCGGGCCAGCCCGAGGCCGACCTCGGCCAGGACCTTGCCGTCCTGGGAGGCGTAGAACTGCGCTCCCGGGGTGGAGGCGCCCACCTCGCGGCGCAGCTCCCGCAAGGTGCCGGGCAGGGCGTCGGCGGCCCGCGCGAGTGCCTCGCGGTCGGCCCCGGCGGTGCCGGTCCCCCCGCCCCCCGGCTCCGGCTCGTCCCACGGCACGTGCCCCGCCGGTACGGCTGTCCCGTCGCGCAGGGCGGCGACCTGGCCGCTGCGGTCACGTTGCAGCGCCGCGTCGATGAAGAACAGCAGGCTGAAATTGCCGGTGATGGTGGCGTCGCCGCCTTCCAGCAGCTCGGCGCGTGGCCGGGCGGCGCCGAGCAGCAGGGTGTACGCGCCGGTGTACGGCAGGGCGATCAGCAGCCCGGGGGGCTCGCCGGTGGCAGGGGTGACGGAGAGCCGGCCGCCCTCCAGGTCGACGCGCACGTCGACCGTGGCGTGGACCCCGGGAGGCGGGTCGGTGACCGTCAGGCGGAAGGAGACGGTGCTGCGCCGGCCGGGGTCGGGCGCGGGAACGAGGCCGGCGGCCAGGGACAGCCAGGCGTCCGACAGGTAGCCGGCGGGCGCGGTGGGCGTCGGCACGTCTACACCTCCTCCGGGAAGGCGGACCTGGGGAGCGCCGGCAGCCGCGGGGCGATCTCCTCGGCGACCCGGCGCAGGCTCTCGGTCCCCGGGTAGTCGCGGAACCACAGGACGAACTCGGTCACCCCGGCGGCGGCGTAGCGCGAGGCGAGTTCCAGCACCTGCTCGACCGTGCCGTACAGGCTGCGCCGGGCCAGCAGATCGGGGTGATGGCTCCAGAACGCCACCACGTGCGGGGTGGAGAGCCATCGGTCCCGGCTCACCTGGTCCTCGAAGACCCGGCACTCGGCGAGGAGCGCGTGCCGTGTGCGGCCCGGTTCCAGGCCGAGTTTCTCCCGCCGCAGACCGAACCCGGCGACCGCGCGGGCCACGTCCGCGGGCTCCCCCTGCCACTGCACGACGGCGCACTCGCGGACCGCGGCCTCCGGCAGCAGGCCGGCGGCGTCCGGGTGGGCCGCGTCCGCGCGGATCGCCATGGGCAGCTGAGGCTGCACGGGGACGGGTACCGCGTGGGCGCCCGTGAGCGTGACGGTGTCGCCGTCGACGGTGGTGCGGGCACCGGACCACAGGGCCCGCAGCGCCCCGATCGTCTCGGCGACGGCCGGCCCGGTCCCGGCTCCGGGGCGGGCGGTGCCCGCGGCGGCCTGCTCCGGCAGCTTCGGGGACGTGGACAGTCCCAGGGTGAAGCGACCGCCGGAGATGATGTCGACCCCCGCCGCCTGCTTCGCGAGCAGCAGGGCGTTGCGGTGGGGCGGGATCGCGCTGAGCAGACCCAGACCGATGTCGGGAACGGTCGCCGCGAGGGCACCGAGCGCGGTCCAGCACTCGGTCACCGGCTGGAGTTCCCGGCGCGGCAGGGTGTCCGTGCGGTCCTCCAGCCACAGCGTGTCGTACCCGCAGGTGCGGGCCAGCGCGGCGGTGTCGGTCAGGGTGCGCCAAGCGCCGGCGCCGTCGAGTCCGGCCAGTTCGAGGTTGGTGCCCTGCGGGGCGACGACGCTCCAGCGCGGGCGTCGGGTTTCGCTGCTCATCGGGCTTCTCCCCCCGAGACGAGCGCCAGCAGATCGGTGGGGCGTTCCAGGACGAAGTCGGGGCGCTCCGCGCGCAGGGGGCCCGGCGCGGTCTCCCCCCACAGCGCCGCCGCGGTGGCGGTCGCGGCGGCCCGGCCGCTCCGGATGTCGATGACGGCGTCCCCCACCATCACGGCGTCGTCGGGTCCGGCGCCGAGCCGGTGCAGCGCCTCGCGCACGATGTCGGGGGCGGGTTTGGGCCGTGGTACCTCGTCGCTGCCGACCACCGTGTCCAGCAGCGGGAGCAGGCCCACCACCTCCAGGACGGTGCGCGCCCGCGCCCCGGACTTCCCGGTCGCGATGGCGGTGCGGACGTCGCACTCCCGCAGCCGTTTCAGCAGCAGCGGTACGTCCGGGTACACCTCGACCTCGGCGACGAGCCGGTGGCTGGCCTCGACGAAGGGCTGCTCCATCCGCGGGGGCAGGTTCATCAGGCGCATGATGTCCGGGAAGTAGCGCCCTTGGTGGGTGCGGTACTCCTCGAACGGCGGCTCCCCCTCGCCCACGACCTCCCGGTAGGCGAGGGCGAACGCCTTGCGCATGACCGCGAAGCTGTCGATGAGCACCCCGTCCAGGTCGAAGACCACCGTGCCGAACTCAGGCTGAGCCGTCATCTGCTCCCCGTTCGCTGATAGACCTGACAGAAGCTCCGTGCCGGACCGGGCCCCGCGGTTCAGGCGCGGGCCACGACGTCGGCGAACACCTCGGCCAGCCGGTCCAGGGTGGCGGGGTCGGCGAGCAGCACCCGGTGGTGCAGCCACACGCAGTCGCCGCCGATCTCCTCGGCCACCGGGCAGCGCTTGCCCAGCTCCTCCGCGTCACCGGAGTACGGGCCCTGCCAGTAGCCGGTGGTGCGGTAGACCGGGGGGAACCCGACGAACGCGGGGACGCCGTGCGCGTTCAGCGCGTCCACCACGGCCGCGCGGCGCTCGGGAGACGTCCCGGAAAGCCGCACCATGGCCATGTAGTGCGACTTCACGTCACAGCGGTCGTCCCGCCCCTGCGGTACCACACCCGGGATGCGCGCGAGCGCCTGCGCCAGTTGGCGGGAGCGCTGCTCGCGTACGGCGATCTGGGCTTCCAGCCGACCCAGCTGGGCCCGCAGGACGGCCGCCGAGAACTCGTTCATACGGTAGTTGGAGCCCTGGGTGAGGTGGGCGTAGACCCGGTCGCCCGGCGGGCGCCCGCAGCCGTGCCGCAGATACGCCTGCCGGTGGCTCTCCTCGTCCGGCAGCAGCAGGGCGCCGCCCTCGCCGGCCGTCATCAGTTTGCCGTTCTGGAAGCTGAACGCCGCCATCGAGCCGAGCTCGCCGACCCGGCGGCCGTGCCAGCGGGCCGCGTGCGCGTGCGCCGCGTCCTGGAGCACGGCCACACCGGTCGCCTCCGCGAGTTCCGCGAGCGCGTCGAGGTCCGCGATCTGGCCCGCCATGTGCACCGGCATGACGGCCTTGGTGCGCGGGGTGATGAGCCTCTCGGTGGCCTCGACGTCGAGGCAGTAGGTGTCGGGGTGGACGTCGGCGGGCACCGGCACCGCGCCGAGCCGCTGGACGGCGAGCGAGGACGCTATGAAGGTGAAGGCGGGCACGACGACCTCGTCGCCGGGGCCCACGCCGAGGACGGACAGCGCCAGTTCGAGAGCGTGTGTGCCGTTGGTGGTGGCGACGGCGTACGGCGCCCCGTGCAGCTCCGCGAACTCCCGCTCGAAGGAGTCCACTTCGCCGCCGCCGTTGCGCCACCAGCCGTCCTGGTCCAGGGCGCGCAACAGACCCTCGCGCTCCTCGGCGCCGGCTTGCGGCCACGCGGGGAACGTCAGAGTGGGCTGGGCCGGGGCGGATGACATGGGCGTGCCTCTCGTCGTCTCGGTCGGTGTGCGGCGCGCGATACTGCGGCGACTCCCTGGACCGGCGTCCGGTCCGGCAACGGGTACGTGGCCGTGGGCCGGCCGCGAGCCCGTCGCTCACGGCGCCGAGACGGGGCTTTCGGGGTGTCGCGCTGACGGAGGATCGCGGGTCGGGACCGACCCGGTGGTGCTGCGCTGACGGAAACGGGCAGACAGTGGCGGGCGATCCGGGTCGCCCGGCGGTCCAAATCCTGCAAGCTCCGCTGAACGGCGTCAACACCGCGACGGAGGGGTCCCGTCCGCCGCGGTCCGCACAGTTGCTTTTCTGCCACGCTCACACGGGCCGGGCCCCGGCCGGGACACCGCAGCACACCACGTCGGGGCCGGTGCGTCCCGCCGCCGTACCCGCGCCGGAGGAATGGCCAGAATGCACACCTGGACCGGAATGTAAATCCGCTTATCGTGGTGCCCCGCCGGAAAACCGGCGTTACTCCGGTCACCTTCGCGTGCCGCCCGTTCGCGATTCCGCGCAGGCCGGCGGCGTCCGGTCGGCGGCAGCCGGCGCCGGCGGCGGTGCCGGCGCGAGCTTTCCTGCCGCTCCCCTTCCGCCGCCTTCCCGCGCACCACCGCCCGTCCGTTCGCGTTGCCCTGAAAGGACGCTCCGCCGTGGAAGAGACAAAGGCCCGGTTGCGCAAGGTGCTGGTGGACTCCCTGGAACTGTCCATCGAGCCGTCCGACGTCCCCGACCACGGACTCGTGCAGGCGCTGGGACTCGACTCGATCAACACGATCGAATTCCTGATCTGGGTGGAGAGCGAATTCGGGGTGGAGATCGCCGACGAGGATCTCTCGATCAAGCTGATCGACGACCTCGATCTGCTCGCCGCCTACGTCAAGGACCGCATGGACCGCAGCAGCACGCCCGCCACCTGACGAACGGAGACAGCGGACATGGCCGAGCGCGCCCTGATCATCGGGCTGGACGGAATGCCACGCACCCTGCTGACCGAACTCGCGGCGGAGGGGACCCTGCCCCGCATCGGCGAGCTGCTCGAAGAAGGCCACTGCGCCCCGCTGCGGGCGCCGGTACCGGAGATCAGCTCCACTTCGTGGGCCACCTTCCTCACCGGTACCAACCCCGGCCGGCACGGCATCTTCGGCTTCACCGACCTCGTGCCGGACGCGGACTACCGGACGCACTTCCCGAACCTGATGCAGTTGCGCCAGCCCCCGCTGTGGGCACTGACCGCCGCGGCGGGCGGCCGCACCGTGTGCCTCAACGTCCCCGGCACCTATCCCGCGCCGGCCGCCGACTGCGTCGTGGTCTCCGGATTCGTGGCCCCCCGGATGGAGAACGCGGTGACCCCGGCACGGCTGCTGCCGGTCCTGCGCGGCTTCGACTACGAACTGGACGTCGAGGTCGGCGACGTGGCCGGCGACCCCGAGGGGTTCCTCGGCCGGGCGGTACGGGCACTGCGGGCGCGCACCGACGCCATGGAGCACCTGCTCGCCCACGAACCGTGGAACCTGGGCGTGGCCGTCATCACCGAGACCGACCGGGTGCACCACTTCCTCTGGCGGGCCGTGGCCGACCCCGCCGATCCGCTGCACGGGGCCGTGCGGGACTTCTACCGGCTGGTCGACTCCTGCGTCGGCCGGCTCGTCGACCTGTGCCGGGACGACGACGAGCTGTTCCTCGTCAGCGATCACGGCTTCGGCCCCGCCGACCGGCAGTTCTACGTCAACTCCTGGCTGAGGGAAGCCGGTTACCTGGCCCCGCTGGGCTCCGCCCCCAAGCTCGCCGCCGGACTCGACGCCCGCACCCGGGCCTTCGCGCTCGATCCCGCCCGGATCTACCTGCACCGCAAGGAGCGGTTCGGGGGCGGCGGACTCACCGCGTCCGAGGCGGAGGAGCTGGCCGAGGAGATCGCCGGTGAACTGACCGCGCTGCGCTGCGACGGGGAGCACGTCGGCGCCGACGTGGACGGTCCCCCGCTGGTCTCCGCGGTGTTCCGGCCGGCGGACCTCTACCACGGGCCGCTGGCCGGCCATGCGGCGGACCTGCTGGCACTGCCCGCTCCGGGCGTGCAGCTGCGCGGCGGCTGGGAGGGCACGGCCCTCCTGCGCTCCGACGCGCTGACCGGCACCCACACCCGGGAGAACGCCGTGTTCTACCGGCGTGGCGCTCCCGCCCCGAGGGCGGACGACGGTGTGCCGCAGGAGCCGTACGACATGGTGGACGTGGCACCGACCGTACTGGCCTCCATCGGCATCCGGCCGCTGGGGCTCGACGGCGCGGTCGTCCTGGACGTCCGCGAGGAGGACCGGGAATGAGCCATGTGCTGTTGCTCAACGGCCCCAACCTCGGCACCCTCGGCACCCGGCAGCCGGAGATCTACGGAACCACCACGCTGGCCCGGATCGAGGCGGACGTGGCCGAGGAGGTCTCCTCCCGCGGCTGGACCCTGGTCGCCGAGCAGCGCAACGGCGAGGGGGAGCTGATCGAGCTGCTCCAGCAGCACGGCGACGCGGTCGGCGCCCTGGTCAACCCCGGGGCGCTGATGATCGCCGGCTGGGGGCTGAGGGACGCGCTGGAGGACTTCGCGCCGCCCTGGATCGAGGTGCACCTGTCCAACGTGTGGGCGCGCGAGAGCTTCCGCCACATGTCCGTCACCGCCCCGCTCGCCGCGGGCGTGGTGATGGGCCTGGGCGCGCTCGGCTACCGCGTCGCCGCCCAGGCCCTCACCCGGCTCGTGCCTCCGGCGGCCGGACCGGACTGACCGCTCTGGACCGCCCCCGACCCCCGTTCCCCAGGAAGGCAGGAATCGATGCCCCAGCCCGGCAGGGTGGCCGTGATCGGACTCGACTCGGCGACGCCGCAGCTGATGTTCGACCGGTTCGCCGAGGACATGCCCGTCCTGAGCGCTCTGCGGCAGCGCTCGCTGTGGGGCCCGATGCGCAGCGTCGACCCGCCCATCACCATGCCGGCCTGGTCGTGCATGATGTCCGGCCGGACACCGGGCGAACTCGGTGTGTACGGCTTCCGGGACCGGGCGGCCCACGACTACGGGCCGCTCGCCTTCGCCACCTCGCGCAGCATCAGGGCCCCGCGGATCTGGGACGAGATGACGGCCGAGGGCCGGGACAGCGTGGTGCTGGGCGTGCCGGGCACCTATCCGCCGACCCCGATCCGTGGCGCGATGGTCTCCTGCTTCCTCGCTCCCTCGACCCGCTCCGAGTTCACCTCACCGCCCGCGCTCCGCGACGACCTGGAGAAGCTGACCGGCGGCTACGCGCTCGACGTGGAGAACTTCCGCTCGCCCGAGCTGGGCCGGGTCTCCCAGCAGATCTTCGACATGAGCGAGCAGCGCTTCCAGGTGGCCCGGCATCTGGCCACCCATCAGGACTGGGAGTTCCTCTCCTTCGTCGACATGGGCCCGGACCGGCTGCACCACGGCTTCTGGAAGTACTGCGACCCGGGACACCCCCGCCACGAGCCCGGCAACCCCTACGAGAACCTGTTCCGCGACTACTACCGCGCGCTGGACCGGCACATCGGCGACTTCCTGGAGTGCCTGCCGGAGAACACCTCCGTCCTGGTGGTCTCCGACCACGGGGCGCAGCCGATGGTCGGCGGGTTGTTCATCAACGAGTGGCTGCGGCGGGAGGGGCTGCTCGTCCTGGCGAAGGAGCCCGCCGGACCGACGCCGATGGCGCGGGCGCACGTCGACTGGAAGCGGACCACGGCCTGGGCGGAGGGCGGCTACTACGGCCGGATCTTCCTCAACGTGGAGGGGCGCGAACCCGAGGGCACCGTACCGGCGGGCGAGTACGACGCCACCCTGGACCGTATCGCGAGCGCGCTGGAACGGCTGCCCGACGACCAGGGCAACCCGATGGGCACCCGCGCCCTGCGTCCCGAGCAGCTCTACCCGGAAGTCAACGGCATCGCCCCCGACCTGCTGGTCTACGTGGGCAACCTGCGCTGGCGCGCGCTGGCCACGCTGGGCATGGGCCAGGGGCTGTACACCACCGAGAACGACACCGGCCCCGACCACGCCAACCACGGTGACACCGGCATCCTCGTGCTCGACACCCCGGGCATCGCACCGGGCCGCGCGGAGGACCTGTCGCTGTACGACGTGGCTCCCGCACTGCGGGAGCTGCTGGGCCTGCCGGGAGGCGGACGCCTGCCCGGGTGAGGCGGACGGGCCGGGCCCCGTCGCGGCGCCGGCCGGCCAGGGGGCCGGCCGGCGCCCGCCGTGGGCCGGTTCAGTCGGCCAGCGGCGCGTACAGGTCGATCGCGGTGCCGTCGGGGTCGAGGACGATGGCGTAGCGCTGACCCCAGACGGCGTTCCACGGCTCGACGTGGCCGACGTAGCCGGCGTCGACCAGTTCGGAGTACTTCGCGTCGACGGCCTGTGCGTCGGGGAACTCGAAGGCGACGGCGAACCGGTGGCTGCCGGTGGGCGCCTTCCACTCGGGGTCGTAGCTGCGGACCGTCTCCACGGTGTCCCAGGCGAGCCGTACTCCGCCGGGCAGCACGGTCTCGACGTGCGGCTGCGAGTCGGCCTCGGCGGGAATGTCCAGCCCGAGGCGGCGGTAGAACGCCAGGGCCTTGGACATGTCGTCGACGACGATCCCGAAGAGGGACAGCTGAGGAACTGCCATGAGTGGTGCTCTTTCCTTTGTTGTCGGGGCGAGTTGCTGGTGCCGGGCGGCCGGGGGTGTGCGGGCGGACCCCTCGGGTCAGCCCCGCTGGAGCCGCAGGCGCTCGCGCACCGCCTTCGGCAGGCCGGACACCACGCGGTCGTAGGAGTGCTCCACCATCTCCCGCAGTTCGGACGCCGGGACGGTGGAGTCGAGCAGGACCGTGTTCCAGTGCCGCTTGTTGACGTGGTAGCCGGGCCCCACCGCCGGGTACTGGTCGCGCAGATGCAGCGCGAGGTCGGGCTCACACTTCAGCGTGACCTGCGCGGGTCCCTCGGCGGTGGCGTCCTGAAGGATGGCGAACACCTTGCCCTCGACCTTGAACACCGTGGCCCCGGGGCCGAAGGCCTCGTCGTCCGTGGCGCTCGGCAACTCCAGAGCGAAGTCCGACAGTTCTTCAGGGGTCATGCCCGTCCTCTCGTCGTCGAGGGAGTCAGCGACGTGCCCGGAGGCACGAGGCCGACGAGGTCCTGCGCTCCGATCGCGTCCGTCAGCCTAGGCCGTCGTTCCGGGCGTGACCGCCCAACGCGCCCGGGTCGCGGACACGATGGCCGAAAAAGGCCGGGGCCGTGCCGGAAGTGCTGTGAAGCGCCGTCGGGGTCGCCTTTCCGCCCGGCCCGCGCTCAGTCGATCCGGTCCGTCGGCAAGGACACCTGCGCCCAGACGCCACCGTGGCTCACCACCTTGGTGAAGCGGTCGGTGAGGCGGTGGAAGAGGGCACCGGGGGTGCCGTCGGGCGGGAAGGCGCCCGGATCGAGTCCGCCCCACTGGTTCAGTGCCTGGACGAGCAGCGGGTCGACCGGGACCCAGACCCCGTCGACGAGGAACTCCGCCCAGCAGTGCGGGGTGGAGTAGGGGGCGGCCACCAGCAGGCCGAAGGAGAACCGGCTCCGCAGGCCGCGCCGGCCGCCCTCGTGGACCAGCCAGGCGGCGGCGCCACCGCAGTCCGCCATGCGGGTGCGCCACATGAACTCCTGGTCCCAGCGCACCGCCTCGGGCAGGAGGAAGAACCCGATGTCCGCCTCCTCCCGCAACAACTCCCGTACGGCTGCGGGAAGTTCGGGCCAGTCCCGAGTGGGGGCGGTGCGCAGCTCGCCCAGGCGGGCATCCGCCGCGGGACCTTCGACCTGGTGTCTCCGGTCCCCCAGCAGCACGCCGTAGCGGCAGGGGCCGCGGTGGCCCGGTACCGGGCAGGCGGAAACCACCTGCACACGGTGGGCCGGTGCCTGGCCGAGGGCGGTCTGCCATGCCTTGGACCACGCGCGCATGGACCGGCTCTGCACCGAGAGCCGGCCCAGGTGCAGAGCCGCGTTGCCGAGGTCGTAGGCGTCGTAGAGCCGTTCGTCACCCACCCCGACGTGCGGGACGCCGGCGGCGGTGAGCGCGGCCAGCAGGTCGGGGCGGACGCCGTGCACGCGACGGGCCTGAACGGGTGTCACCGAGAAGCGCCGCTGCCGGTCGGGTACCTGGCGCAACCGCCTCACGAGGTCCTCGACGAGCTTCGGCTCGGGAAGCTGCCGCTCGCGCGGCTCACTGCTGGCATGCGTCACCATGGGCCGGCCTCGGTCAGTCGATGTAGCCGAGGGCTTCGAGACGGCGGGCCACCTCGTCCTCCTCGTCGGGGCTGTAGGCCGCCGCGGACGCCGGCGGCAGCCCGCGCCGCTCCAGCTCCCGCAGGAGGTGGTCCAGCGGATCGGGCTCGCCGGGAGGCACGACGATCGGCTCGGCACCCCGGGGTCCGCCGGTCACCTGGAGGACGAGGGCGGCACGCAGGCCGGCGGGTACCGCCGGACCGTCCAGGACGGTCGCCCGGGCTCCGCGCTGCACGACGGTGTCGGTGAGGCGCCGGGCGAGCACCTGGCGGTCGGCGGTGTCGCCGCCGGCGAATGCGATCAGCACTCCGTCGGGTTCGGTCATGGAGGTCAAGGCTGGATTCCCTGGGGTCTCAGGAGGCGGCGGCGGCGCTCGGCGCGGCCGCCTCGGGCGGTTCGTACGGGGTGAAGGCGGCGAGGTGCGGGACGACGTCCCGGGCGAACAGCTCCATGGAGCCGATCGCCTCGTCCCCGGTGATGTCACCGAAGACGAACTCCCCGAAGAGGGTGTTGAAGTACCCCTCGCGGGCCGCCTCGGCGACGCGGTCGGCGACCGTGCGCGGAGAACCCACGAAGATCAGGTTGTGGTCCATCAGGAACCGGAAGTCGTGGCAGCCGGCGAGGATGTCCGCGGTGCTCAGGCCACTCGCCGGGGCGAGCCGGTCGACCGAGCGGCGCACCGACCCGTAGCGCAGGGTCTCGACGAAGGTGCGGGTCGCCTGCTCCGCCGCCCGGGCCTCCGCCTCGGCGTCCGTCCCGGCCACGTGCACCAGACTCCAGTAGCCGATGTTCGGGGCGCCCGGCTGCCCCTCCTTGCGCCACCAGTCGACGTAGTGGCGGTAGACGAGGCCCATGACCGCCCTCGGGACGATCATGGTGGAACAGGTGTGGCCGCCGGTCTTCGCCAGGTGGCGCAGGGTCGCGCGGTCCGTGGTGGGAATCCACAGCGGCGGGTGGGGGGTCTGCTCGGCGCCGAACGACAGGGTGATGTCGCGCAGCCGGTGCACGGGTCCGTCGAAGTCGAAGGAACCCTTCCCGGCGAACGCGGTGCGCAGCAGGTCGGCGCACTCCCGTGTGCGCTCCTTGCGTCCGGCGAAGTCGGCGCCGAACGGCTTGAACGGCTGGTCGCTGACCCCGGAGGCGAGCCCCACCTCCAGCCGGCCGCCGAGGAGGTGGTCGAGCGTCGCGGCCTCCTCCACGATGTGCAGCGGGTGGTGCAGCGGCGGTACCCAGCCCATCGGCCCCACCCGGATGCGCTCGGTGCGCAGCGCAGCGCCGGTGCAGAACACCGCCGGCGAGGACATCCAGCTCTCCTCGGGGGTGCAGTGGTGTTCGACGGAGAAGGCGTAGTCGAAGCCGAGCCGGTCCGCGGCCTCGATCTCCTGCCACAGCTCTTCGTACCGCTGGCGGACGGAGATGTTCTCCCGTCCCCATACGTGGGTGAAGTACGCGAATTTCATGGGCACTCCGGAGCTGAGATCGGGTGGGTGGTCACAGGGACTGCCGGGTCTTCGGGGCCCCCTGGCCCCGGGGAGGTTCCGGTGGCTTCGTGGGAAGGCCGGGGCGTCCGGCCGCCGCGTAGAGCCGGTCGACGCACGAGGCGAGTACGCCGATCTCGGCGAGCGAGCCGCCGCCCGCGTCGGGCGAGGACGCCTCGGGGCCGGTCAGCCGCCGGGCGAGGTGCTCGACGAGGCGCTCGTACTCGACGCCCACGGGTTCCTCGGGCAGCGCTACCTCGGTGCGCTCACCCCGCCGCAGCACGGTCAGCGAGGAGCGCTGGACGCGGTGCGGGCTGAAGCCGAAGGTGCCGCGCAGGACGGCGACGCCCTTGGTGCCCTCGACGGTGACCGTGGTGTGGTCCACGGCCTGGTGCGAGGCCCAGCGCGCGCGGAGCGAGACGGCGACGCCGGTGTCGGTGAGCAGGAAACCGCGCGCGGTGTCCTCCACCAGGTCGTCCGCCGTGCGGGCCGGGGTGCCGCCGTCGCGCCCGCGCCCGCTCCAGTCGGCGACGGCGTCCGCGTCCCCGAGCCAGTCACCGGAGACGGTGCCCAGGGCGTCCGTCACCCCGGGGCGGCCGAGCAGGTCGAAACCGACGTCCAGCAGGTGCCAGCCGAGGTCGAGCAGGGCCCCGCCGCCGGCCAGCCGGCGGTCGGTGAACCAGCCGTCGCGCTCCGGGATGCCGGATGCCCGGGACCAGTCGAGGTCGAGGGCCCGCAGATCGCCGAGCGAGGGCAGCAGCGCCGCCAGGGCCCGGACGTCGGCGCGGTGACGGGCCGCGCTCCCGGCGTGCACGCCCGCCCCGCCCCGGGCGGCCTCGGCGAGGGCTCGGGCCTCGGCGGCGGTGCGGCAGACCGGTTTCTCCACGAACACGGGGACCCCGCGGCCGAGCAGGGTACGGGCGACAGGCACATGGAGGTGGTTGGGCAGGGCGATCACGGCGAGGTCCAGGGGCAGGCCGGCGAGGTCCTCCGGGCCGGTGCCGACGACCACCTCCCGTCCGGGCGGCGCCAGGGCACGGGCAGCGGCCTGGTCGGCGTCCACGAGCGCCGCCACCTCGAACGCCGGATGCGCCTCCAGCAGCGGCACCCACACCGTGCGCGAGACCCAGCCGGCCCCGAGGACGGCCGTGCGCAGGGGCGGGGCGTCGGCCGGGCGGGACCGCGCGGGTGCGGCGGCCGTGCCGGGCACGGAGGGTGCGTCGGCCGCGCCGGGCATCAAAAGCGCGCACCGCCGTCCACGACGAGGGTGTTGCCGCTCACGTAGGAGGCCGCCGGGGAGAGCAGGAACGACACCGCCGCGGCGACCTCGTCCGGTTCGCCGAGCCGTCCGGCGCCGATGAACTGGAGCACCAGGTCCCGCTCCGCGGGGGAGAAGTCCATGACCTCGGCCCGGATGGCGCCCGGCGCCACCACGTTGACCGTGATCCCGTGCTTGCCGACCTCGCCGGCGAGCGAGGCCGCCCAGGGCTGGAGGGCGCCCTTGGTCGCCGCGTACGCGCTGTGTCCGGGCAGGCCGCTGGTGCCGGCCCGGGAGCCGAACAGGACGATACGGCCGTAGCGGGCCCGCATCATCGGCTTCAGGCACGCCTTGGCGAGGTTGACCGAGCCGGCCAGGTTGACGTCGAGCAGTTCGGCCAGCGTGCCGGCGTCGGTGGCCATGGCGAGGCGCCGGGTACGCAGCCCGGCGGCGGCGACCAGGCCGTCGATCCGGCCGAACCGGTCGAGGGCCGCCGAGACGAGTTGGGCCGGTCCGTCCGGCTCCGACAGGTCGGCCCGGACGGGGACGAGCGTCCCGCCGGCCTCCTCGACGCGGGCGGCCAGCTTGCCCATCCGGTCCTCGCCGCTGTGGTAGCCGGCGACGACGGTGGCACCGAGCTCGGCCAGTTGGGCCGCGCAGGCGCTGCCGATGCTCCCGGACGCTCCGGAGATCACGACCACTCGGCCGCGCTGTCCCATGGTTTCGGCGATACGGACGACGGGATCACCCATCAGTCGGCCTCCTTGGCCAGGACGAGATGACAGGGGGAACCTTCGAGAGGAAGGTCGCGGACGAGGTCCGCGCCCGCCTCGGTCAGAGCGGCGGTGAGCGCCGCGAGGGTGGGCCAGCGGGTGCCACCGTGCGTGAGCCAGTCCAGTGCCAGCTCGGCACCCTCGCCGGGCTCGCCGTCCGGGGCGCCGGAGGGCAGGAAGACATCGTCGACCAGGAGCCGGCCACCGGGTTTCAGGGTCCGCAGCAGCGGCGCGAGGCGGGCGCCGCCGGCGGGGTCGTGGACGCTGTTGGCGACGACGCAGACATCGGCGTCGCCGTGCGGCAGATCCGGCCCGGTGGTGACCCGGCCGGCGGCGACGGCCTCACGCACCGCCTCGCTCACCGGCCCCGCGAGCCGGCCGGTCTGCCACAGGTGGCCGGTGGCCGTGGGGTCGCCGGCGAGCAGCCGCTCCAGGTAGCGGCCGGGTCCGGCGGTGACCTCCACCAGCCGGGTACCGGGACGCGCCCGGACCAGCCGCAGCCCGAGAGCGGTGCGGGCGCGGGCGGAGGGCCCGCTCATGGCGCCCTGGTACACACGCACCAACGCGTCGTCCGGCGGGCGCTGTTCGAACGGCCGGTGGTGTAAGCCCGTACGCGCCACCGCGGCCAGCGCCTCCCGGCTCACCAGATCGCGGGAGAGCCGTTCCTCCAGTTCCACGAACGCGGCGAGTTCCGCGCCGGCGACCGCGGGGCCGCCGGCGCCGGGGGAGGTGGAGAGCAGGCCGAGGGCCGCGGCGGTGTCCAGCAGCAGCTCCAGCGCCCGGGTGTCGCAGTCCAGCGCGGCGCTGATCTCGGCGAGGTCGGCGCCCTCGGCCAGGAGGTCCAGGGCACCGAGGCCGTGGAGGGCGAAGAGCAGCTCGGACGCCTTGTAGGCGCGGGCGGCGCGCAGCGCCCGCGTGGTGAGGCGGTAGCGGACCGGGGCCGCGGCCTTGCCGACGGCGGTCTTCGGCAGGGCGGAGCGCAGCACGAAGGTGTCGGGGACCTTGTGCGGGGCGAGGTGCCGGGCCGCGTGGGCCCGCAGCGCCTCCTCGTCGGTCTCGTCGGACACGACGACCTCGGCGACCAGCCCGTCCTCGCCCTCGTGGGCCCGGCGCCGGGCGGCGACCCGCACGTCCCGCACGCCCTCGTGGGTGCGCAGCACCGACTCGATCTCCAGTGGCGCCACCCAGCGGGCGCCGCGGCGGACGGCGGTGCCCTCGCGGCCGAGGATCCGCCAGGCGCCCCGCTCGAACACGGCCAGGTCGCCGGTGTCGTGCCAGTCGGGCAGCGCGTCGGTGCGGATCTGGAGGATCCCGGGGCCGTCCGCCGTCTCGGCGCGCGTGGTGCGGTCCAGGAGGCGGACGCCCACCCCGGGCAGGGGAGTGCCCACGCACAGCGGGGGCAGCCCGGCCGGCCCGGAGAGGACCCCGCCGAGTTCCGTGGAGCCGTAGTTCCGGGCGAGTCCGATGCCGTACGCCTCGCGGAACAGCGCGTCGAGCGGTCCGTCGACCGGACCCGCGCCCGCCATGGCGATGCGCAGGCGGGGGGCCGGCGGTGCCGTGTCCGGCCGGGCGCGGCGGGCGCGCAGCCGCTGCCGGGTGGCCAGCAGCCGTGCGGTCGCGGGCACCAGGGCGACGACGGTGGCGCCGGCGGCGAGGGCGCGGGCCGTCTCGCCGAGCCCGGTGGGCGGCACGGGCGTGATGGTGGCCCCGGTGAGCAGCGCGCCGCACATCCAGCCGAGGGCGTACGCGTGCGCGAGCGGCACGGGCAGCAGCAGGACGTCCTCGCCGGTGAGGCCGACGCCGTCCCGGTAGCGGCGGGCCTCGGTCAGCCAGCTCGCCTCGGGGCGCCAGACCAGTTTGGGCGCGCCCGTGGAGCCCGAGGTGGGCAGCAGCACGCCGGGGCCGTCGTCGGCGGGGGCACCCGGGGTGCCCTCCAGCCGGACCGGCCGGCCGGCCCGGTCGGCGGGCTCCAGCACCCGGCCGCCACCGGTCAGCCCGAGCAGCCTGCCGACCTCGGGGCCGGGGGTGTCGGGTGCCACGGGCAGCGGGCGGGCGCCCGCGGCGAGCAGGCCGAGGAAGTGCACCACCCAGTCGGGACCGTTGGGCAGCCGGAGCGCCACCGCCTCGCCCTCGGCTCCCTGGGCCTTGAGGGCGTCCGCGGCCCGGTGCGCTTCGGCCGTCAGCTCGGCCGCGGTACGGCCGGCCAGCACCGGGGTGTCCGGGGCGAGGCGTCCCACGGCGTCCAGGAGGGTGCCGGGGAGCGCTCCTCGGAGCGTGCCGGGGGCCCGTCCGGTGCCCTCAGCCATCGCTGCTCGCCAGGTACTCGGCCTTGGCGTGCTCGATCATGCCGCGGATCCGGGGCGGGGCGTAGGTGGGGGCGGCGCACAGCTCGTCGAGGGTGATCTCGTCCTCGAAGTACATGGAGAGGGTGTCCCACGGGGTGAAGCAGCCATGGCAGGCGCTCAGCCTCGGCTTGGGCGCGAGGAGCGCCTGGTAGAGGCCGCTGGAGCCGAGCTTGGTCAGGAGGTTCTCCGACTCCTCGCCGAGGATGTTGCCCATGTCGGAGAACCAGATGTTGGGGCAGGGGGTGACGACGCCGTCGCTGAAGCTGGAGACGACCAGCCGGGGCAGATGGCAGCGGAAGGTGCGTTTGCCCTCGCGGTAGAAGCTGAGCAGCCGGGCGAAGTAGGCGCGCGGCGGCAGCACCTGGCTGAACTCGTCGTACCGCTCGACGAGTTCCTCGATGTGGCCGATCTGGTCGGGCCGTACCGCGAACTGCGCGGCGTCCGGGCCGCGGACCGGGAAGGGGAAGAACGTGGGCGGGTTGTCGAAGGAGGCGAGCCAGCCGGCGAAGTCCGGCAGTTCGCCGACGCTGCGGTCGTTGAGGACACCGTAGATCTCGACCGGCAGGCCGGAGTCGAGGATCCGGCTGACGGCCCGGACCACCTTGGTGTGCAGCGACTCCGACTGCACGCGGTAGCTGTTGCCCGGGTAGAGGTGGCTGTCCAGGGAGACCTGCAGGACGACGTTGCCCCACGACCGCATCCGCGCGAGGTGTTCGTCGCCGACCAGTACGCCGTTGGTCTGGATGACGAGGACCTCGTACTTGGCGGACTGCTCCTCCAGGAAGTCCATGATCCCGCGGACCAGGAAGATCTCGCCCCCGGTGACCTTCAGCAGCGGCAGGCCGAACCGGTTGCCGAGCCGGTCGGCGACGGTGTTGATGCGCTTGCCGAGCCCCGATGCCGGGGAGTAGTCGTCACGCTTGGGCGGATCGAAGATGAGCTTGAGGGAGTGGCCCTCCTTGAGGTTGCTCTGCCCGGTCAGGCAGTAGGTGCAACTGAGGTTGCAGGAGTCCTCGTTGATGACCAGATCGTTGCCGATCAGCGGGAGCGGGGCGAGGGGCGGCATCTGCGGTCCTTTCACGGTCGTCCGACGGAGCACGTGTCGCGCGGTCGTACGGGGGGCCGGGGCACCCGGGCCGGTGGCATGCCGGGAGGACTGCGCCGGATGTGATCGGGGGAGCGGCACGCGTGGGCGCCACCGCCCCGGCTCGGTTCCGGGACCTGCCCGGTCCGGTCTGCCGGACCGTCTCCCGACGCCTCGGCCGTCCGATGCCTTCCGCAGGTCATGACGTATCGGCACGGTCCTCCCAGGGGCGGCCCGGCTCGACGCGCAGCCAGTGGCGGTCGGCGTGCGGCGTCCCCGCCTCGGCCCCGTGGGCGCGGGTCCGGGCGAGCAGGGCCCGGCGCAGCCCGTCCGCTCCGCCGAACAGGGCCTCGGCCTGGCTGGCGTACCGCAGGGCGGCGGCCAGCCAGCGCTCGACCTCGGCCTCGGTGAGGGGCTGGCAACGGGCGGAGAGGCCGTCGTGGTCCCGTCCGCGCAAGGGGTAGGGGAAGTCCTCGTACCAGACGGTGCCGGGCGCGGCGAGGCGCTCCACGGCGGCCCGGGAGACCACGTGGTCGACATGCCGGCCGGCGGCCAGGGGAGCGTGCACCCGGGTACCGGGCGGGCAGAGCGGGCGCAGGGCCTCACTGATCGCGCCGGGCAGGTCGTCGTCGTCCGGGTGGCGCGCGGCGAAGACCCGGGGCGCCGAGCGGTAGCGGTACCGGCCGTCCGACGTGCGCAGCGCGGCGTCGGTGAAGCCCAGGGAGAGGTGCGCGACACCCAGCTCACCGAGCGCGGCACGGTCCTCCCGACGCCGGAGCGCGGGGTGGGCGACGCGCCGCCAGGCATCGGGCGAGGGGTCCGTGTGCGGGAGCGGCGGGGGAGACGGGGCGGTCTGCCGCGGGGCGCCGGGCGAGCCGGAGGCACCGGAGGCCGGGACCCGCGGGCGCGGCGGCAGACGGCCGGCGAGCGGCCGGGTGCCGGACCCGCCGGCCGGGCTCGGGGCCGAGGCCCGCTCCCGCGGCGCGGATACGGGAGCCGGACCGGCCCCCGGAACGCCCTCGGCCCCCGGAACGCCTTCGGCCCCCGGAACGGCCTCGGGTTCCGGAACGCCCTCGGGCTCCGGTCCGTCGAAGACCGTGACCACCGTGACCGGTACCCCCCGCGCGGCCCAGTGGGCCAGCCGGCCCCCGAGGGACCACACCGCGTCGTCCGGGTGCGGGGAGACCACCAGGTGGGCGCGGGTCCCGCGGGGCGCGCTCACCGGGTGCCGGTCGGCCGGGACCGCGCCGTCTCGGCCTGGACGGAGGCCACATAGCGCTCGGGGGTCCCGTCCGGGCCGAGCAGGGCGGTCAGGGCCCGTACCGCGGGCAGCGGGTGCAGCGCCGCGAACCGCTCCATGTTCCTTCCGTGCTGGTGCCAGCGGTCCGGCCTGGTGTGGCTGAGATGGACGCCGTACGCCTCGGGAACCAGGGACCGCGTCAGCCCGGCGGTGTGCAGCCGTACCCCGAACTCGATGTCCTCGCAGCCCCAGGAGCGCCCGAACTCCTCGTCGAAGCCGCCCACGGAGCGCCACGCCTCCCTGGGCACGGCCGAGTTGGCGCCGACGAAGCCGAGCCAGGCGGCGACGTCCGGCAGGGTGCCCGCGTCCATCGCCTCGACCGCGCGCTCCAGGGCGTTCGCCATCGTGCGGCGCAGGGGATCGCGGTCCCGGGCGCCGGGCGCGGAGCCGGTCAGCTCCGCCGCGGTCCGCTGGATCTCCGGCCGGGGGGCGTCCTTCAACGCGGTCAGCAGCCGTGCCGCCGTCGGGAGTTCGCGCATCCGGCCGTGGAGGAAGACCCCGGGCCGGGCGGCGTCGGCGTACGCCCGCAGGAAGCGCGGGCCGACGACGACATCGGCGTCGAGGAAGACCACCCAGGCGGCGTCGGCCGCGCCGGCACCCGCGTTGCGGGCTGCCGCCCGCCCCCGTCCGGGTCCGGGCACCACCCGCAGCGGCAGCCGGTCGTCCGCCTCCGCCAGGACGCCGGCGAGCGCCGGACGGTCCTCGGGCGCGTTGTCGTCGACCACGATCACCTCGTGGTCGGGCGCACCGGTCTGCGCGGCGAGACAGGCGAGCGTGACGCGCAGCCGCTCGTGGTCGCCCCGGGTGGGGACCACCACGGCCAGGGTGATCGGCGCGGAGGGCAGGGGCGGGGACATGCATCGGCCTTTCCGTCGGCGAAGAGTCGGCACGGCTCGGCGAAGTCCCGGCGCGCTCCGAGCGCGGGAGAACGTGAGAGTGCGCTGCGGAAATCGGCGTGAACGACAGAGGCAGGACACGGGGTGAGACCGGACCGTCGGCGAATAGCCCGCCCGGAGAGGCTCCACCGGCGAAGCCCGGGAAGTCAACCGGCAGGTGGAATTTCGGAAGGGCCGCTTGCCCGGAATACACGCGAGAAGCGCCTGATGATCAAGCGGGGCGATTCCTTTTGGCCATAACGGCATGGCAGTCGGCCGACGGCCCGGGTACCCGGGCGAAGATCGCCATGCGCATCTGCGGTCGACCGGAACCTGAGGCGGATCAAGAACCGCTCGCCACGCGTGTCCGTCCGAGCCTCCATTTTCGGTCAAGGTGCTCCGGACAACCACCTTTCCTCGAATGACGTTTTGCCTCAGTGTTACGGTCAGACCCGATCATCCGGCGACACAGCTGGAGGCAATCACGTGCCACCCTCGCCGCTTGCCCTCGTCATCGGAATCGACGGCGGGACGTTCGATCTCATCGACCCCCTGGTGGGACGGGGACTGCTTCCGAACATCGAGCGTCTCCTGACCGCCTCGGCCAGCAGCAGGACCACCTGCACCTGGCCGGCCCACACCGCTCCCGGGTGGTCCACCTTCGTCAGCGCGGCCGCCCCGGGCAACCATGGCATCTACCAGTTCTACGACACCCAGGACCCCGGTTACGGCGCCCGGATCACCAGGGCCGGCGACCTGGGGCGGTCCTCGGCATGGGACTGGCTGGCGGCACAGTCGTACACGCTCGGGCTGGTCAACATCCCGATGTCCCATCCGCCGGCCGACCTGCCCGGCTACCAGATCACCTGGCCCCTGGAACGCACCCTGCGGCACTGCCGGCCCGACTCGCTGCTGCGCGAACTGGCCGCGGCCCGCGCGCACTTCCAATCCGACCTCGCCACGATGTTCCGCGGCGACATGAGCTACCTGGACCAGGCCGAACGCAATGTGGAGGCCCGCATCCGGTCCGTGCGGCACCTGATGACCACCCGGCCCACGGACGTCGTCATGGTCGTCCTGACCGAGGCCGACCGGGTCGGACACCACTACTGGCACTACGAGGACGCGGAGCATCCCCGGCACGAGGACGCTCCGGCGGACAGCGGCTGGGAGCGGGCCCTCACCCGGGTCTACCGGGCGCTGGACACCGCGGTGGGCGAGCTGCTGGCACTGGTGGACGAGGACACCGTGGTGACCCTCGTCTCCGACCACGGCCTGGGCCGGGGCCGGTACGCGTTCTCCGTCCACCAGGTGCTGGAGGAGGCGGGCCTGCTCGCCACCGAGACCGGCGCGGTGCCCGCGGACGGCACCGCGAGCTGGTTCGCCGACGGCGGGCGGCGGGTGGACTTCTCCCGGACGGCCGTCTACATGCCGGTCCCCGGCTCCTACGGGCTCAACCTCAATCTCAAGGCCCGCCAGATCCGGGGCACCGTGGCCCCCCGGGACCGGGACCGGGTCACTGCGGAGGTGACCGACCTGCTCGGCGGGCTGAAGGGCCCCACCGGGGACCCGGTGTTCCGGGCGGTCCTGCCCCGGCAGGAGGCGTACCCGGGCGGCAACGGTGAGCGCGCCCCCGATCTGCTGCTGGTCCCGGCGGACGAGTCCGTGCTTCCGGTCACCTCGCTGACCGGCGAGCTGTGGACCCCCAGCCCGCAGACCGGACTCCACCGGTACGAGGGCATCTGGGCACAGCGCTCGCCACGCGTCCGCCCGGGCCGGCTGCCCGGCACGATCCCGCTGACCGACGCGATGCCCACGCTGCTGACGGACCTCGGGGCCGCCTGGCCGCAGGACGTCGACGGCCGTCCGCGCACCGAGGTGTTCACCGAGGACGTACCCGTCCCCGGGCCGGCCCGCCATCTCGACCGGCCGGACGCCGTGCGGTCCGTGGCCGGTCCGGCGGACGCGCCGGAGGAACCGGGCGAGGACGACTACACCAGCAGCCGGCTGCGCGAGATGGGCTACCTGTGAGCGATCAACGACACGAAGGGGTGCGCGACATGGAACTGCAGGAGACGAAGGACCGGCTGCGCAAGGTGCTCGTCGACTCCCTCGAACTGTCCATCGAGCCGTCCGAGGTCCCCGACAAGGGGCTCGTCCAGGCGCTGGGACTGGATTCGATCAACACCATCGAGTTCCTGATCTGGGTGGAGAGCGAGTTCGGCGTGGAGATCGCCGACGAAGACCTCTCGATCAAGCTGATCGACGACCTCGACCTGCTCGCCGAGTACGTCATCAGCCGGGTGCGGGAGGGAGAACCCGCCAACGAGCCGGCCTGAGTGCCCGGACCCCGTCTCCCTGGAGAGCCGATGATTCAGGACGTCACCCTCGAAACGCGCAGCCCCCGCCGGAAACCGGGAGAGTTCGAGCTCTCGCTGGACCCGCGGGTCACCGATCCCGCCTCGTTCAAGGTCAGCTTCCTGATCCTGCTCGACGGCGACCTCGTCATGTCGCCGGAGCACCTCGGCGTCGCCTACATGGCCAGCGCCCTGCGGCACGTCGGCTTCACGGCCGAGATCAGGGAGGTGGAGCACGGCGACGAGCACCACGCGGCGGTCGTCGCCCACCTGCGGGAGTACCGGCCGGACCTGGTGTGCTTCACGCTGATGAGCCTGAACACGACCAGTTGCGTCAGCCTCTGCCGGCAGATCCGCGAGGTGCTGCCGGACACGCCGATCGCCTGCGGCGGCCCGGCCGGTACGTTCGCCGGCCAGGACGTGCTGCGCAACAACCCGTACGCGGACATCGTCGCCGTCGGCGAGGGCGAGCCCACCATCCTCGACCTCGCCCAGCGGCTGTACCTGAAGGAACCGCTCACCGACTGCCCCGGGGTCTGCTACCGGGACGGTGAGGGCGGTATCCGCCAGAACCCGGCCCGGCCCCTCATCCACGACCTGGAGGTGCTGCCGTTCCCGGCCCGGGACCAGCTGAGCCAGCACGGCGACAAGCTGGAGTACGTACGGGTCAGCACCAGCCGCGGCTGCGTCGCCAACTGCGCCTTCTGCTCGGCACCCCATCTGAAGAACCGGGTACAGGCCGGCAAGGCGTGGCGCGGACGCGGGCCCGAGCAGATCGTCGAAGAGGTGGCGCAGATCGTGGAGCGCCACAACTTCCGCACCTTCGACTTCGTGGACTCCACCTTCGAGGACCCCGACGGCGGCCGGGTCGGCAAGAAGCGGGTCGCCGCCATCGCCCAGGGCATCCTCGACCGGGGCCTGGACATCTACTACAACGTCTGCATGCGGGCCGAGAACTGGCACGACACCCCCGAGGACCACGCGCTCCTCGACCTGCTCACCGCCTCCGGGCTGGAGAAGGTCAACGTCGGCATCGAGGCCGGCACCGCCGAGGAACTCCTGCTGTGGGAGAAGCGCGCCACGGTCGAGGATAACGTCACCATCATCCGGATGCTGCGTGAGCACGGCATCTACCTGGCGATGGGCTTCATCCCCTTCCACCCGTACGCCACCGTCGACACCCTGACGGCCAACGCCCGGTTCCTGCGCGACAACGCCGGGCACAACCTGCGCCGGATGACCGAGCGGCTGGAGATCTACCCGGGTACCGCGATCGTGCACCGCCTGGAATCCGACGACCTGCTCGACCACAGCTACCGCGACAGCCTCGACCCGTACGGCTACTCCTTCGCGGACGAGAAGGTCGGGCTGCTGGCCAAGCACTTCGCGCGGCTCTACAACAACGAGGACTACCACCGGCGCGGGGTCATCACCGAGCAGTCCGCGGTGTTCGAGTTCGAGACCTACAACGTGGTCCTGCAGACCTTCATCTCCCGGCTGCAGCGCCGCTTCCGCAAGCTGCCCGGTGTGGACGAGGTGATGGAGGAGTTCAAGGAGCGGGTGCACGCCGTCCGCCAGGAGATGGGGCAGTTCAACTACGCCTTCTTCATGGCGAACCTCGACGCGGTGCTCAACGAATCGCTGGACGCCGACAAGCAGGAGCGCCAAGTCGTGGAGGTCGAGCAGTACTTCCGCGACCGGCTCGACCAGATGCGCTCGGAGCAGCTGCGGGTGGGCAAGCGGCTCACCCGGCTCGGAGCCCGGGTGTCCGAGATCAGCTCCACCCTGCCACCGGTGCGTCCTGGCGGTCTGCCGCGCACGTACACCGGCGAGGGCACCGGTGCCACGTGGTGAACGGGTCGCGGAGGACCAGATCGCGGTCTGCAGCCTGAGCAGCCGGGAGCTGGTGGCGCCCCTCTCCGCGCTGCCGGGCGTGGCGCTGGCCGGCACGCTGATGACGGCCAACCTCGGCATCGAGGAGCTGCTGCGCACCCTCGCGCGCCGGCCGGCGATCCGGGGGCTGGTCGTCTGCGGCAAGGAGTCACCGCGGTTCCTCGCCGGACAGAGCCTGCTGGCTCTCTTCCGGGACGGCGTCGACCCCGAGCGCCGCAGGATCGTCGGAGCGGCCGGCTACCTGCCGGTGCTCCGCTCCGTTCCGCTGCACGAGGTGGAGAGGCTGCGGGCCCGGGTGGAGGTCGTGGACGCGCGCGGGGAGCGCGATCCGCTGGTGCTCGGCGAGATCGTGCGGAGACTGCGGGCCCGCCTCCGCGCCGCCCGCCCGCCGGCCCCGGACGCGCGGGCGGCTTCGGCCGACGGCCCGTACCGCCCGGTGCCGGGCTTCCGCCGGCTGCGGGCGGGCGGCCGGCGGGTGGGGCTCAGCCAGGTCCTGGACGGGTTCGTGGTGATCAGCCTGGACCGGCGGGCCCGGCGGATCGTCCTGCGCCACTACGACGACGACCTGACGCCCCGGCACGAGATGGCCGGTGTCCGGGCGGAGTCCATGCTGCTGGGGCTGTTGCGCGCCGGGGTGATCACCGACCCGTCTCACGCCGGCTACCTCGGCGGCGAGCTGACCAAGGCCGAGACCGCCCTGCGCCTCGGTCTTCCCTACGTCCAGGACGTGCCGCTGCGGGCCCCGGGCCGCCCCGGGGACGCCGTACTGCCGGGCCACGCCCGAGAGGAGAACCCGGCCATGACCGAAGCATCGCCCGGCCAGCCGAGCATGGCGGAGTTCCTGACCGCCGTGGTGACGGGGCTCGGACTGGAGGGTACGGAGCTGGCCCCGGACGTCCCGCTGGGCAGCCAGGTCTCCGTGGAGTCCGTCCGCATGATCGAACTGGCCATCCTCCTGGAGGAGGAACTCGGCCTCGACCTCCCGCCCGACCTGGACCTGCGCAAGTGCAGCCCGCAGGAGCTGTACGGGGCCCTGACGGCCTGACACCCGCGGGCCGGTCCGGGAGAGAGCCCCGCGGGGGAGCGGGGCTCCGTCCGGCGCCGGTTCACGCCGGCCAGATGCGCAGTTCCTCCTTGATGAGCCGGGCCGTGACCGGCAGGCCGGCCGGCGTCCACGCGTCGGAGCCGAGGACGCGTACGGTGAAACCGTCCGGGGCGAGCCGCTGCCAGGCGCCCACGGCCCCCGTGCCCGGGTCGGTCAGCAGCAGGGAGACCGGACACGGCAGCGGGCCGCCGGACGGTGCCGCCGTGTCCCCGGCGCCGAGCGTCCGCCCGGTGTGGAACAGCACCCGGGACGGAGGCGTCCCCGCCGCCCGGACCGCCCGGACGGCTGCCGCCGCGATGTCGCCCTCGTGGCCCCCGTCCGCCGTGGCGAGCAGCGCCCAGGGCAGGCCACCGGCCGTCGCCGACGGAGGCGGGAGCGGGTCCTCGAGGGCGGCCCGCAGCACCGCCGCCTCCGGTCGCAGTGCCTCGCGCAGCCCCGGCCCCAGGACGCCGGCCGGGTCCAGCACCACCAGCCGCAGCACCGGATCGGGTCCCGGCGCCTGGAGGAACCGGCCGGTGTCCACGGCCGCCGTACTCATTCGAGGCCGTCCGCGAGTCCGAGGGCGAAGTAGTTCTCGAAGCCCAGCAGCCGCCGCATCCCGGCGTCGCTGCGCTCGATGACCTCCGGTTTCAGGCCGGAGAAGAAGTTCTGCTGCTGCCGGACGTAACCGCGGCAGTAGTAGTTCAGGATGCCGTGCCGGGGCCGGTCGGTGACGTTGGCCCCGGTCTGGTGCCACAGCCGCCCGTCGAAGATCATGACGCTGCCCGCCGGGGCGCAGACGGGGATCGTCTCCACGTCCCCCTCGCCGAGGTCGTAGTCCGGCTGTCGGCCGAGCAGGTGGCTGCCCGGGACCAGCCGGGTGGCGCCGTTGTCCTCGGTGAAGTCGTCCAGCATCCACATGCTGTTGGCGACGAGCGCGTACGGCGGCCACGGTGGCCGGGCGAACGTCTGGTCCGCGTGGACGTTCATGGAGGCCCCGCCGGGGCCCGCGATGTTCGCGTGGGTGCTGGACAGCAGGAAGTTGAAGCCCAGCACCTCCTCCATCAACTGCAGAACCAGGGGTTCACGGACGCTGCGCTCGAATTCCTCGCCCTTGTTCAGCAGGCTGAACACCCGTTGGTTTCCACCGTCGTAGAGAAATGCGCTGCCGTCCTCCCGTTCCTTTTTCGCCACGTCGAGGAGGCGTTTTCTGAGCTGTTTGAAATCCCGCTCGGATATCGGGCATTCAAGCAGACAGTAGCCGTGTTCCTGGAGATCCTCCGCAGCCTTCAGTTTGTCGCTCGTCAGGTTGGCAGACATGAAGTCGAATTTATCAGCGGCGCGGGGCGCGTGGAAGGGACGGATGCGGAGTTCAGGGAATGAGGACGTCGGCGAGCCGGTCCACCTGCGCGAGCCGTGCCGCGGTCGGATGGAAGATCACCTCGTCGAATCCCGCGGCGGCCAGCCGGCCGACCTGATCGCGGATGCCTTCCGGTGTACTCGGAGTTTTCGCGACGAAGGAATCCGCCTCGGCGCCGAGCACCTGGAAGTACTGCCGGACGAACGCGGCGGCCTCCTCGGCCACGTCCTCGCCGAGCCAGTACCTGGAGAGCGCGACGAGCCGGGGCCGTCCCGCGCGTCCCGCGCTGTCCCAGGCGGCGCGGACCTCCTCGGCCCAGGGCGCCACCCGCTCGGGCTCCAGACCGGGCGCGGTCCAGCCGTCGGCCCAGCGCACCGCCCGTCTGACGGCGGCCCGGCTCACCCCGCCGACCAGCACCGGCGGCACCGCCCCCGGCAGCTCACCGGTGCCGCCCTTCGCGCGGAGCCGGGCGAGTTCGGCCAGCTGGGCGTCGAACACCGCGGCCCGCCCCGCGAAGTCCCGCCCGGCCGCCCGGAAATCATCGGCGCGCACCCCGGGCCCCAGGCCGAGCGTGACCCGGTCCCCGGCCAGGGAGGCGACGGTGGCGGCCTCCTTGGCGAGCACCGCGGCGGTGGTCAGCGGGGCGACGAGGATGTTGGTGGACAGCCCGATGCGCGAGGTCGCCCCGGCCGCGGCGGCCAGCACGGCGAGCGGCTCGTGGCCGGGGTAGCACAGCCGGTGGGTCGCCGCGACGGACGAGAAGCCGCGCTCCTCGGCCCGTACGGCCCACCGGGTCTGGAGGGCCCCGGAGGCGCCGGGGACGGTGTTGGGGAACGCGATGCCGATCTTCATGGGGTACTCCGCGGGCGGGACACGGCCGGCGGCAGGCCGGAACCGAGCAGGTGGTAGGGGGTCGGGGCGAGGCCGGGCGGTCCGTCGGTGCTGTCGACGACGACCTGGCGGCTGCGGTAGGCGTCCAGTTCATTGGTCACCCGGTCCCAGGCGGTACCGGCCGGCCCGTCGGTCGCGGGCGGCGGATCGAGGTCGACCAGCCGGTAGTCGTTGATCCACACCTGTTCGGCACGCAGGGCCTCGGCGACCGTACGCGCGTGCTCGGCGTCCGCCGACCAGACGCCGGCGCTCAGCCCGTACCGGGAGGCGTTGGCGACCCGCACGGCGTCGGCGTCGTCCCGGGCCCGCAGGACCGAAAGCACGGGCCCGAAGATCTCCTCCTGGGCGACGGTGTCCTCCGGCGCCACGTCGGCGAGCACCGTCGGCAGGAAGTAGGCGCCCGGGTCCAGTCCCTCGGGCAGTTCCCCGGGCTCGGGCATCCGGCCGCCGCACACCAGCCGCGCGCCCTGACCGAGACCGCGCTCGGTGAAGTGGCGGGCGGTGCGGGCCTGGTTGCGGGAGACCAGCGGGCCGAGGTCGGTGTCCGGGTCCAGCGGGTCGCCCAGGCGCAGCGCACCCGCCCGTCGCCGTATCCGCTCGACGAACCCGTCGTACACGTCGGTGTGCACCACGGCCCGCGAACCGGCCATGCACACCTGCCCGTTGTGCAGGAAGATGCTCCACGCCACGCCCGCCGCGGCCCGGTCGAGGTCGGCGTCGGCGAGGACCACGTTCGGCGACTTGCCGCCGAGGTCCAGCCGGGTGCTCACCCCGGCCCCGGCGGCGCCGCTGCGCACGCTCTCCCCCACCGCGTCCGATCCGGTGAAGGCCACCAGGTCGACACCGCGAGCCCGGACCAGGCTGTCCCCCGTGGTGCCGCCGGGGCCGGTGACGACGTTGACGACGCCGGGAGGCAGCCCGCACTCGTGCATCAGCCGGACCAGTTCCAGCGCCGTGAGCGAGGTGAACGACGCCGGTTTGACCACACAGGTGTTGCCTGCCGCGATGGCCGGGGCGATGCGCCAGGCCGCCAGCAGGAGCGGCAGGTTCCAGGGCACGATCGCGGCGACCACGCCCAGCGGCTGCCAGCGCAGGTAGTGCGGCGAGCGGCCCTCCGTGGTGCCGGGCCGGCCGAGCCGGGTGGGCAGCCGCTCGGCCCACCACGCGCTCCAGGCGAACGCGGCGCGTGCCCCGGGGACGTCGGCGCCGAGGGCCTTGCGCACGGTGGTGCCGTTGTCGCGGACCTCCAGCTCGGCGAGGCGGCCGGACTCCGCGGCGATCCGCTCGGCGATCCGGCGGAGCACCGCGGCGCGTTCGTCCGGCGCCATCCGGGGCCAGAGGCCCCGGTCGAAGGCGCGGCGGGCCGCCGCCACCGCCGTCTCGACGTCCGCCGGGCCGCACCGCGGCACGTCGGCCAGGTGGCGGCGGGTGGCCGGTTCGAACGTCCGGAAGGTGGCGCCGTCCTGCGCCGGGGCCGGACCGCCGTCCACGTATCTCGGGAAGTGCTCTGCCATCTGCCTTCTCCTCGTCGGGCTCGTGCGCTTCGCCGGTGCGGGTCAGGGTGCGGCCAGGGCGCAGCGCCGGCCCCGCCCGGCGGCCGGCCCGCTCTCCAGCACCTGCGCGGCCGTCACCCGGCGCACCGTCAGCGAGCCGGGGCCGGCACCCCCGGGCAGGGCGACCGCCGCCCGGTACGGGGCGGGCACGCACGCCAGGTCCCACACCCGCCACAGCCGCCCCTGGGGCCCCTGTACGGTCGCCGGGCCGGGGGCGGCCGGGTGCACGGGGGTCCGCAGGCCCTCCCGCAGCCGGCCGCCCCAGACCTTCACACACGCCTCTTTGCGCACCCACATCCGGAAGAACAGGTCCCAGGCCTCGGGACCGGTACGCGCCGCGACGGCGGCGGCCTCGTCGCCGGGGAAGTACCGGGCGGCGATCCGCGCGGCGGCGACCCGCCGTACCCGTTCGGCGTCGGTGCCGACCGGGCCGCCCCAGGTCACCGCGAGCAGGGTCAGGCCCGCCGTGTGCGAGAGGCTGAAGGCCAGGCCCGTGTCCCGCCCGGCGCCGGCCACCTCGGGTTTGCCGTTGTCCTGCCGGGTGAATCGCACCCGCGCCGGGGCCTCGCCGGTGAGGGCGCCCAGGCAGCGGCGCAGCACCGCCCGGCTGAGGGCGAACGCGTCCTGGTCCGCCCGGGACCTGAGCTGTGCCATGCGGTTCCGGTCGGCCGCCGGCAACAGGAGCCGCGCGGCGCGCACCACGTGGTCGGGGGCCCGGGTGGAGACGCACCACAGCAGCACGGGCGCGGACTCCCGGCTCACGGTGCCGTGTCGAGCCGCACCGGGAGCGCCGCCACCCCGAGCGGCAGCAACCGGGAGGTGTGCGCCACGTCGCCGGGCTCCACCGCCAGCCCGATACGGGGGTGGGCGGCGAGCAACTCGCGTATGCCGGCCGCGTGCTGGACCAGTACCAGGTCGGTGGCGGGACACCGGTGGGGTCCGGCGCCGAAGGCGAGCGTGGGCGTCTGCGGACGCTCGATGTCCAGTTCGCCGGGCCGGTCGAGCACACGCGGGTCACGGCAGGCGGCCGAGACCAGGGGCAGCACCGCGGCACCGGCCGGGATGCGCGTCCCCGACAGCTCGACGTCCTCGGTGGCCACCCGCAGCAGGCCGTCGTTGCTGGACGGGTAGAACCGCAGCAACTCGGCCACGGCGCCCGGGATCAGCTCCGGCCGGCTTACCAGCCGGTCCCGGACGCCGGTGTCGGCCAGCACGCCGTACAGGTGGCGGGCGAGCAAATCCCGCACCCCGATGAAGCCGGAGATGACCAGCCCGTGGAGCAGGACGATCCGCTCTTCGTCGGTCAGTTTCCCGCCCTCCGCTTCCGGGTCGTCCAGCCCCAGCAGGACTCCGGCGACGTCGTCGCCCTCGCGCGCCCGGCGCTCGTCGAGCAGGCCGGTGAACGCCTCCGCCAGCCGGGTCCGGCAGGCCTCCTGCTCCGGTCCGTCGGCGCCGCCGGACATCAGCAGCGCCTCGACGTCACCGGTGATCTCCCGCCACCGGTCCCCGTCGAAGCCCAGCAGTTCGCAGACGACCCGGCCGGCGAACGGGGCGGTGTAGGAGCCCACCAGGTCGACGGGGTCCGGAAGGCGTCCGAGGGAGGCGGCGAGCTGTCCGGCGATCTCCTCGACGCGGGCCCGCCACCGGACCGTGCGCTCGGCGGAGAAGGCCGCGGCGACCGGGGAGCGGAAGGCGGTGTGCCGGGGCGGGTCGAGGTCCACGATCCCGGTGCCCTGCCCCCGCCCGAGACCGGTGCCCGGCAGTGCGGCGGCCCGGGCCCGGCTGAAGGCCGGCCCGGTCAGCACGGTCCGGACGTCGGCGTCCCGGGTGACGAGCCAGACGGCGCTGCCGTCGGCGAGCCCGACCCGCAGGACCGGCTCCTCGGCGAGCAGCCGGTCGTACTGCGCGGGCACGGTGCCGCCGGGGCCCGCGGGGTAGGGGAAGACCTCCGGCGCGGCGGCGCTCACCGGGCCGGTCCCAGCGGATAGTCCGGGGTGCCGCGCCGTACGGCGGGTTCCACCGGCACGAAGGGGAAGTCCTGGGCCAGTACCTGGTTGTCCAGTTGGTGCTCCACCACGATGGTGCCGGCGCCGTAGTCCTCCGCGATCTGCTCGACGTCCTCCGCCGTGACCAGCCCGTCCGGCCGGCCCAGCAGTTCGGCCACGCCCCGGGCGGGCGCCAGCAGTTCGAGCGCGAAGCCCCGGGCCAGGTGCTGGCGGTGGGTGTGCGCGGCGACGACGAGGAAGTCGGTGTCGAGGTCGCAGACGAAGTGGCACAGGGCACGGGCCTGGAGGAAGCGGCGGGGCCGCTCGGTGTAGCGCCGGCTGGAGACCAGCACCGGTCCCTGGGCACCCTCGCGCCGGCCGAAGGCGACCAGGCCCCGGTCGACGTACGCCGTCTGCTCGGTGACATAGGTGAGCAGCGCGTCGGTCTCGAACCGCTCGGTGGCCGCCACCCCCGCCCAGGAGCGGACCCGACGGGCGAGTTCGTAGCCGAGGTGCCAGGCGTTGTCGAGGCGGCCCGGGGCGAAGAACGTCTCGCGGAGGTCGGCGCACAGCTCGCGCAGTTCGGTGACGGCCGGGTCGGCCGGACGCCCGGCGGGCGCGGTGCCCGCCACCGCACGGGCCCGTTCGAGCCAGGCGAGCCGGTCGGTGATGCGCTCGGGGCGGACTCCGTTGAGGAAGTCGAAGGCGTGCGACTCGGGGAGTTCCCGTAGCACCCGCTGGATGGCGTCGGCGTAGGGCCCGGCCTCCGTGTAGGGGTCCAGGCCGAGCCGGGCCGCGGCGCGGCAGAAGGCGGCCTCGTCCTCGCCGGTGCCGCGCAGCGCGGTCCACTCCCGCTGGAGCGGGGTGTCGTCGACGCCCCATTCGGCCAGCCGGGCGACGACGGCGTCCACGAGGCCGCGCAGGGTCTCGGTGAGTCCCTCGGAGCCGACGAGGAGGTTGCCGCGTCCGAGGTAGCGGGGGCCGGGCCGGGGGTCGGGGCCGCCGTCCGGCATCCACACGATCCGGGTCTGCCGCCCCTCGGGCACGAACAGGACGTCCGGCCAGCGGAATCCGTCGCAGGCGGCCCGCATGACGTGCCGTCGCGACCGCTGCCACCAGGAGCCGCGCTGGTCGCCGACGCCGTTCTTGTAGGCGAAGCGGAGCTGGGAGATCTGGGTGCCGGGGCGGGCGTCCGCCGTCAGCGACCACCAGTTGAAGGCGATCCACTCGGCGAGCGGGTACAGCGAGCCGGTCGTGTACGGCCGTACCGTGCCGGTGGCCGGGTCCTCGACCGTGGTCAGCGGGGCGAGGGTGCCGATGCTCATCTCGACGTCGGCCCAGGTCACGGTCCGCTCGTCACGCGCTTGCACGGGCGGGTCGTGCCACTTCCAGACGAGCGAGAACTCGGGCAGCGTGCTCATGCGAGTCCCTCCGGCCATTCGCTCGGGTGCAGGGTGTAGCCGGTGTAGCGGCCGGGTTCCGCGCCGGCCAGCCGGAACTCCTGGACGACATCGCCGGTGCGGTGCCAGGCGTACCGCGGGAAACCACGCTCCCAGGGCCCGCCGATCGCCCCCTCGGTGAGCGCGGCGCGCAGCAGTTCCCGGGGGGTACGGCCGGCCGGCACCGCCCAGGGGAGGGTGTCGGCCGAGGGGGGCTCCCACACGACGTGGTCCGCCTCGCGGGCCAGCGCCTCCAGGTCGGTCCCGGCCGGGGGCGCGGTGACGGTACGGCGGAGTTCGCGCCGCCGTTCGGGTGGTCGTGAGTCGCGCATGCGCGGACCTCCAGGAGAAGGGGGAGACGGAGGAGACGCCGGACGGCCGGTGGCGGAGCCGCGTCGGACGGTCAGGCCGGAGCACCCAGGGGGCGGCCCGGCCAGTCGGCCGGGACCGGGCGGCCGTGGAGGGCGGCGAGGGTGGCCGGGATGTCGACCGGGGCGGCGGGGACGCCGTCGGTGAACGCCGGGGCGAAACCGGGGCCGAGCCCGGCCCAGTAGGACTCCCTGCGGTGCCAGCCGCTCTGCCAGGTCCGGTGCACATGGCCCGCCCACTGCGGGTCGCCGAGCGGGAGGTAGCGCCAGTCGGCGGGTTCCAGGATCAGGTCGGGCGCACCCGCGGTCGCACTCCCGGGATACACCTCCTCACGGGTCTGCACGGCGGCGAAGTAGGGCCGGCCGGTACGGGGGTTGACCGTGTCCAGCAGCAGGCCGCGCACCTCGTCGCGGACCCGTTCGTACTCGGCCGGGCCGACCGTGCCGTGCTTGTACCGGTCGCGGACGTTGATGTTGACGCCGTGGGTGCCCTGCACGGCCTCGAAGGCGCGGGTGCCGGACCAGTCGACGCGGCCCTCCGCGCCGGTGGCGAGGAGGCCGGCCTCCGCCAGGTGGTCGTTGATCGAGCAGTAGGCACGCAGCGGTCCGAAGCCGATCTCGGAGAAGGCCAGTACGTCGGTGTGATCGTCGGCGACGGCCAGGGCGTCCTGGATCACCTGGTCGCAGGTGCGGTACGCGGCGAACACCGCGCTGTCCCGGTCGTGTTCGGGGCCGTGGTCCAGTTCCTGGAAGTAGATGTGCGAGGTGCGGTCGATGCTGGTCAGGTTGACGATGACGACGTCGGACTCGGGCAGCAGCGCGAGGGCGGCCTTTCCGCGCTGGCGGTCGGCCTCCAGCAGCCGGGGCAGCAGTTCCTCGCGGGGCTGGCCGGTCCAGAAGATGGAGACGTCGTGCACGGGCCGGATGCCCTGCTTCGCCAGCCGGCGCTGCAGGTCGCGCGGGTGGCAGGCGTGCAGGGTGGCGTACATCGGATAGCTGATCAGCGCGCCGTCCATCGGCTCGATCGGATGGGTTCCGAAGAGCCCGATGCTGGCGAACCTGAGCCCGGCGAACGCCTGGTGCTGCCAGAGCAGCGGGTGACGGCGGTCCCCGGAGCCGAGGACCTGCGGTGTGTATTCGGGATCGTGGCAGGTCCAGTACGAGAAGAAGCCGTGGTCGGCGGCCCGCCTGCCGGTGAGCACGCTGAGCAGGCCGGGTGGTTCGTAGGGGGTGCCCTCCGCGGCCAGGGGGCCGTGCGCGCCCTCGCGGCGCAGCCGGGCGAACCCGGGCAGGGCACCCGCCTCGCACCAGCGGTCCAGCAGGGCGGGAGCCGCGCCCTCCGTGATGATCACGATCGTTCGATGCTGCTTCGTCACCCAGTACTCCCTTGTCCAGCCGTACAGGGGATCGCCGCTTGCGAAGTGGGAACGGTGGTGTTCTGCGCTTCGGCACCTGGCGGGCCGAGGGGAGGGGTCGTGCCGCACGCCCGGATGCCATGCCGTCAGCACTGCACGGTACATGCCGATCCGGACGGCGTATGCCCCCTGGATGATGATGGCCGAAAGGGATGCCCGTATCGCCGTCGCCCGGCCGCGAACGGCCCGGTGGAGCACCGTGCCGGGGCCCCACCGGCGTCCGGGGACGGGTGTTTCAGTCAACTACGGCCGGCCGGGCGGACGCCTCCTTGACAGTGCTCGACGCCGGTTGACTACAGTGCGGGCTGTCCGTTCGCTCACCGTCTCCCCGCCCGCCGCCGTTCCGCGGACGTCCTTCCCGCCGTCCGCAGGCTGCCCGTACGTCGCCCACGCCCTGCGCGTTCCCGGCCGGGCAGGGGCATGCATCGCGAACCGGCGGCACCCCCCCTTCCCGGCGCGGGGCCACCGCTCGATCACCGTCCGGCCGGCCATGGCGACCCCCCGGTCCGGGCGCCGACCGCCGCACGTCCCGATCGATGTCCCTCACACCGGAAAGGACGCGATATGACCGTGTTGGGCCTAGGTGGATCCGGGCACGACTGGGCCTCCTGCGCCACCGACGGCACCCGGCTCGTCGCGGTGGACGAAGAACGGCTCATGCGCAGCAAGTACGGCCTGGGCGCGGATCTGCTGGCCGGTGTCAGCCGGCAGACGTGTCTCGGGCAGCTCGGCCTCACCGCGGCCGAGGTGGAGCACGTGGTCGCCTGCGAGCTGGTGCCGCGGCCCTTCTACCACTCCTTCCGGCGCCGGATGACGGTGATCAACCACCATCTGGCCCACGCCTACAGCGCGTTCGGCGCCTCCGGCATGTCCCGGGCCGCGGTGCTGGTGTGCGACAACTCCGGCAGTCTCACCGTCGGCGACAAGTCGGGCTCCTCGGCCCGGGAGGCCGAGACCATCAGCTCCTTCCTCGCCGACGAGCGGGGCATCCGGCTGCTCGACCGGGTCAGCGGGGCGCACGCGGTGGACGCCGGTTCGGAGAGCGCCTACTACCAGCCCGGTGAGACCGACAACTCGCTCGGCCACCTGTACCGCACCGCCAGCCTCGCCATCGGACTGGCCTACACCGGGCCGAAGACGCGCTTCCCGGTCAGCGAGGACGGCAAGACCATGGGCCTCGCGCCGTACGGCGACCAGCGGTTCGTGGACGACCTGGCGGAACTGGTCACCCTGCTGCCCGGGGGCGGCGTCAGCATCTCCGCGAGCAAGGTCTCCCACCTGCTGGGGCGGCTGGCCAAGGACGCCGACTTCGACACCAGGGCGGCCATCGCCCGCGCCGCCCAGGAGGTCCTGGAGACGGCCCTGGTGCACTGCGCCCGCGCGCTGCACGAGAGGACCGGGCTGACCGATCTGTGCATCGCGGGCGGTGTCGGCCTCAACAGCGTCGCCAACGGCCGGATCCTGAAGGAGACGCCGTTCGAGCGGCTCTTCGTGGTGCCCGCCGCCGGGGACAACGGCATCAGCCTCGGCTGCGCCTACTACGGGCTGCACGAGCTGGAGGGCGTGCCGATGGCGGAACTCCCCGCTCTGGAGAACGCCTACCTGGGGCCCGAGTACCCGCGTTCCCGGGCCCGCGAGGCCGTCGCCGCCTCCGGGCTGCCCGCGCGGACCCCCGAGGACCTGCCCGGGGAGGTCGCCGCCCTGCTGGCCGAGGGCCGGATCGTGGGCTGGTGGGACGGACGCAGCGAGTTCGGTCCGCGGGCGCTCGGGCACCGCAGCATCCTCGCCGCCCCGTTCCCCGCGTCCGTGCGCGACCACCTCAACGACAACGTCAAGTTCCGGGAGGGCTTCCGGCCGTACGCGCCGATCGTCCGCGCCGAGCGCAGCGACGAGTTCTTCGACCTCGGGCAGCCCTCGCCGTACATGCTGATCGTCACGAAGGTCACCCGTCCCGACGCCATCCCGGCGGCGGCCCACGTGGACGGCACGGCCCGGCACCAGACGCTGGAGGAGAGCCAGAACCCCGCGGTGTACCGGCTGCTCGGCGAGTTCGAGCGGCTGACCGGGTGCCCCGTCCTGCTCAACACCTCCTTCAACGTGGCGGGTCAGCCCATCGTGGAGACCCCGGAGGAGGCCGTCGAAGCCTTCGCCGGCATGAACCTCGACCATCTGGTCGTCGGCGACCAACTGGTGAGCAAGGCCTGAACGGAGGGTCTGCGGCCATGACCGTACTGGTCGTCGGGGGCGGGCCCACCGGGCTGGCGACCGCGCTCTTCCTGGCCCGGTCCGGCGTCGCGGTCCGGCTCGTGGAACGCCGTCCGCGCACCTCCACCCTGCCCCGGGCCACCCACGTCACCCGGCGGACCATGGAACTGCTGCGCGAGGCCGGGCTCCAGGAGGCGATGGCCGGGGCCGGGTTCGAGGTGGTCGCCGGCGGTGATCCCCGCGTGTTCACCGAGCCGGACCGGGTGCTGCCCCGCACCGTGGTCGGCGTCCCCTCGCTGTCCCGTCCCGACGCGGCGGAGGTACTGGAGACGGGGGAGGAGGAACTCGCCGTACCGGGGCCCTGCCCGCCCTTCTGGTGCGGGCAGCACCGCACCGAGCCGCTGCTGCGCGAGGCCGCGGTACGGGCGGGCGCGGACGTCCGGTTCGGGGAGGAGCTGACCGGGCTGTCGGTGCACGACGACGGTGTCGAGGCACGCGTCCGCCGCGCGGACGGCCGTACCGAGACCGTGACCGCGCGGTACCTGGTCGCCGCCGACGGCGCGCACGGCTGGATACCCGAGGCCGCCGGCATCGCGCGCGACGGCCTGGGCACGATCGCGCGCCGCACCAGCATCCTGTTCCGGGCCGACCTCACCCCTCTGCTGAAGGGCCGCCGGTTCTTCATGAGCATGATCGAGAACCCGGGGTTCTCCGGTGCGGTCATGCAGCTCGACGCGGACCACCGGTGGGCGGCGGCCGTGGAGACCGAGGCCGTCGGCGGCCCGGACCGCGAGCCCGGCCCCGAGCGGTGCATGGAGCTGGTGCGGGCCGCGCTCGGGACCGACGCCATCCCGGTGCAGCTGACGGCGACCTTCCACTGGCAGGCCCGGCACCGGATCGCGGAGCGCTTCTCCGCGGGGCCCGTGTTCCTGGTCGGCGACGCCGCCCACCTCCACCCGCCCGCCGGCGGCTACGGCTCCAACGCGGGCATCCAGGACGCGCACAACCTGGCCTGGAAGATCGCCGCGGTGCTGGACGGCTGGGCCGCTCCCGCGCTGCTCGACAGCTACGACGCCGAACGCCGCCCGGTCGGCGTCGCGACCGCCGAGCAGGCCCTGCTGCTCGACGGCGTCCCGGGCGAGCGACTCGGCGCCGAGGTGCGCGATCCGCGCACCATCATCATGGGGTACCGGTACCGTTCGGCCGCGGTGATCGGCGGCCCGGCAGGGCCGGGCGGCCCCTTCCCCGGCACCTTCGAGCTGTCCGGCGCGCCCGGCACCCGGCTCCCGCACCTGCCGCTCCCGCCCGGCCCTGCCGGCGGCTCCGGGCAGATGTCCACCCTCGATCTGTGCGCACCGTCCGCCGCCGGCCCGCACCTGCTCCTGCTCGGCAGCGACGACGGCTGGCGGCGTACGGCGGCCGAGGTCGCCGGGAAGCTCGCCGTCCCCCTCGTCGCCAGGGTCCTGCGCCCCCCGGTCCCCCTCACCACGGTCTGCGGCACCGGTCCGGGCGGTGCCCTGCTGGTGCGGCCGGACGGCTTCGTGGCCTGGCGCTGCACCGCCGCCGCGCTCCCGGCCGCCACCCGGCGACACCACCTGCTGGCCACGGCCGTCCGGCGGATGCTCCACGGGGACGCGGCCGGCACCGGTATCCATCCCCTGACGTTGCGGAGTGGCCGATGACGCACCCAAGCCCCCACTGCACCTGCTGGCCCGGCGCGACCGTGTGGCTCACCGGGCTGCCGAGCGCCGGCAAGTCGACCCTGGCCAGGGAGCTGGCGCGCCGGCTGACGCCCCAGGGACGCAGAGTGGAGATCCTCGACGGCGACGAGAACCGGGCCCTGCTCACCGCCGGTCTGGGTTTCAGCAGGGAGGATCGTTTCGTCAATGTGCAGCGCATCGGACTGGTCGCGGAGGTCCTGGCCCGCAACGGGGTCCTCGCCCTGGTCCCGGTGATCGCCCCCTACGCCGACGCCCGGGAGGCCGTCCGCAAGCGCCATGAGCAGTCCGGCACGCCCTATCTGGAGATCCATGTCGCCACCCCGGTCGAGGTGTGCGCCGAACGGGACGTGAAGGGGCTGTACGCCCGCCAGGCCGCGGGCGACCTGAAGGGCCTGACCGGCGTCGACGACCCCTACGAGGCACCGCGCGCCCCCGACCTCACCGTCCCGGCCCATCGACAGCGTCCGGCGGAGTCGTCCGCCCTGCTGCTCGGTCTGCTCCAGGAGCGGGGACTCGCGTGAACCACACGGCCCAACTGGAGTCGGAGGCCGTCCACATCATCCGGGAGGCGGCCGGCGAGTGCGCGCGACCGGTGCTGCTGTTCTCCGGCGGCAAGGACTCCGCCGTCGTCCTGCACCTCGCGCTGAAGGCGTTCGCCCCCGCTCCGCTGCCGTTCCCCCTGCTCCACGTCGACACCGGGCACAACTTCCCCGAGGTGATCGCCTACCGCGACCGGACGGTGGCCCGGTTCGGGCTGCGGCTGCACGTGGCCTCGGTGCAGGAGCGCATCGACAGCGGCGAACTGAGGGAACGCCCCGACGGCAGCCGCAACGCCCTGCAGAGCCCGTGCCTGCTGCGCGCCATCGGGGCCCACCGCTTCGACGCGGTGTTCGGCGGCGCCCGGCGCGACGAGGAGAAGTCCCGTGCCAAGGAACGGGTGTTCAGCCTCCGTGACGAGTGGGGCGTCTGGGACCCCCGGCGGCAGCGCCCGGAACTCTGGGAGCTGTACAACAGCCGGCACGCCCCGGGCGAGCACGTGCGGGTGTTCCCGCTCTCCAACTGGACGGAACTCGACGTCTGGCAGTACATCGGCAGCGAGGGCATCGTGCTGCCGGACCTCTACTTCGCCCACCACCGGGAGGTCTTCCGGCGCGACGGCATGTGGCTCACCGCCGGCGACTGGGGCGGACCCGGTGACGGCGAGCGCCCGGAGAAGCGGCAGGTGCGCTACCGCACGGTCGGCGACATGTCGTGCACCGGGGCCGTCGACTCGGCCGCGACCACGGTGGCGGAGGTCGTCCGGGAGATCACGGCCTCCCCGCTGACCGAACGCGGAGCCTCCCGCGCCGATGACAAGGTCTCCGACGCCGCGATGGAGGACCGCAAACGGGAGGGGTACTTCTAGCGTGCCGATCACGACACCGCCCACGGGCGGAGCACCCGCGGACACCGCACTGCTGCGGTTCGCCCTCGCGGGCAGCGTGGACGACGGCAAGTCCACGCTCGCCGGACGCCTGCTGTACGGCTCCGCGAGCGTCCTCGCCGACCAGCTCGCGGCGATCGGGGCGGCCCCCGGCGGGGGCGGCCCGGACCTCGCGCTGCTGACCGACGGTCTGCGGGCCGAGCGCGAGCAGGGCATCACCATCGACGTGGCGTACCGCTACTTCGGCACGCCCCGGCGCCGGTTCGTCATGGCCGACACCCCCGGGCACGTGGAGTACACCCGCAACACGGTCACCGGCGCGTCCACCGCCGACCTCGTGGTGATCCTCGTGGACGTCCGCAACGGCGTCGTGGCGCAGACCCGCCGGCACGCCGCCGTGGCCGCGTTGCTGCGGACCCCGCACGTCGTGCTCGCCGTCAACAAGATGGACCTGGTGGACTACGACGAGGGAGCGTTCGCCCGGGTCGCGCGGGAGTTCACCGGGCTGGCCCGCGCGCTGGGCATCCCGGAGACGACCGCGATCCCGCTGTCGGCACTCCTCGGCGACCAGGTCGTGACCCCCTCGGAACGGCTCTCCTGGTACGACGGTCCCGCGTTGCTGCACCATCTGGAGTCCGTGTCGGCGGCCCCCGAACCGGCCGGTGCGCCGGCCCGGTTCCCGGTCCAGTACGTCATCCGGCCGCACACCGCCGCACCCCGCGGCCGCCGGGGCTACGCGGGCCGGATCGCCGCGGGCACGTTCCGCGTCGGCGACCGGGTGACCGTCCTGCCCTCCGGCTCGACCACCACCGTCAGCGGCATCGACGCCCTCGGCGTACCGGTGGAGCGGGCCTCGGCACCGCGGTCGGTCACGCTGCTGCTCGCCGACGAGGTCGACGTGGCGCGCGGCGATCTGATCGTGCCCGCCGGCCAGGAGCCGCCGCTCACCCGAACCCTCGAAGTCACCGCCTGCCACCTGCACGAACGACCGCTGTGCCGGGGCGACCGGGTCCTGGTCAAACACACCACGAGGACCGTGCGCGCCCTGGTCGCGGACATCCCCGCACGGCGCGGCCCGAGCCTGCTCGACGAGGAACCGGCACCGGACCGGATCGACGCGGGCGGCATCGGACGCGTGGTGCTGCACACGGCCGAACCCCTCGCCCCGGACGCCTACCGGGACTCCCGGCGCACTGGCTCATTACTGCTCATCGATCCGGACGACGGCAGTACGCTCACCGCCTGCATGGCGGGCCCCGGGCCGGTGTACCGCGCCGGCCCCGCAGGCACCCGCACAGCTCCGGACGACGAGGAAGAGGAAACCCTGTGAGCGAGTTGAACCCGGTGAACGCGGCGGTCCTGGACCCGGAGAGCCTGCGGCGACTCAGCGAGGACCTGGAAGGCCCCGTGTTCCTGCCGGGCGAGCCCGGTTACGCCGAGCACACCGACGGCTTCGACCGGGCGGTCGAGCACCGGCCCGCGCTGGTGGTGGCCGTGGCGAACGCCGACGACGTGGTGACCTCGGTCCGCTTCGCCCGCGACCACGGGCTCGGCGTCGCCGTCCAGCTCACCGGGCACGGCGCCTGCCTCCCCGCCGACGAGCGCTCGGTGTACCTCTCCACCCGTGCCATGAACGGCGTCCGGGTGGACCCCGGGCAGCGCACCGCGCGGCTGGAGGCCGGCGTGCTCTGGCAGGACGTCATCCCGCTCGCCGCCGAGCACGGACTCGCCCCGCTGAACGGCTCGGCCCCCTTCGTCGGCGCCGTCTCCTACGTACTGGGCGGCGGCGTCGGCGTCCTCTCCCGGCGCTACGGCTACGCCGCCGACCACGTCCGGCGCATCGAGGTGGTCACCGCCGACGGCGAACTCCGCGTCGCCGACCAGGACGAGAACCCGGACCTGTTCTGGGCGCTGCGCGGCGGCAAGGGCAACTTCGGTGTGGTGACCGCGATCGAGGTCGAGCTGATGGAGGTCGCCCGGCTGTACGGCGGTGGCCTGTGGTACCCGGCGGAGTCGGTACGGGACGCGCTGCACCTGTACCGCACCTGGGTCACCGGCGTGCCGGAGGAGATGGCCTCCTCCTTCTTCATGCTGGACTGGCCGGACGTGGACGGCGTACCCGAGGAGCTGCGCGGACGCTTCGCCCTGCACCTGCGACTGAGCTACGCCGGCGACCCGGCGGAGGGCGAACGGCTGATCCGGCCGCTGCGCGAGGTGGCGCCGATCCTGCTGGACACGGTCACCGACATCCCGTACACCGAGGTCGGCACCATCCACAACGACCCGCCGGTCTCGGGCTCGTACCACATCAACAACTTCCAGCTCACCACGCTGGACGAGGACACGGTCGACGCCATGCTCGCACTGGTCGGCCCCGGCACGAAGAGGGCGGTCAGCCTGGAGGTGCGCAACCTCGGAGGGGCCCTGGGCCGCCCGCCCCGGGTGCCCAACGCGGTCGCGCACGTGCCCGAGGCACGCTTCCAGGTGTACTCGGCCGGGGTCCTGGGCAACGGCGAGGACGACGCGGTGTACGAGGGCCACGACCGGGTCGTGGCGACGCTCGCGCCGTGGGCCACGGGAACCCGGATGCTCAACTTCATGGCGGGCATCGCCCACACCGACCCCGCCGACGTGCGGGAGGCGTACACGGCCGAGGCGTACCAGCGGCTGGCCGAGCTGAAGACGGTCTGGGACCCGGGCAACACGTTCCGCTTCAACCACAACATCCCGCCGCGGACGGCCGGGAACTAGACCGTGTCCGCGAAGTCCCTCCCGCCCCCCCGGGTGGACGGAGGGACTTCGCTGACACGGCCTGGGCGGCCACCCGCACCAGGCCCGCCCCCCAGCGCCCTCGGGCGCCCTGCTTCGTCCCACCGATCACCCGACGAGCGATTGCGGAGATTGCCATGACCGAGCACGTCAAGACCGCGGACCAGGGCGTCAACCGGCAGATGGTGGAGCTGCTCCAAGGGGCCTGGCGGGCGCGGGCCGTCCATGTCGCCGCCGAACTGGGTCTTCCCGACCTGCTGGCCCAGGGCGAGCGTACGGTGGCCGACCTGGCCGGACTCACCGGCACGCACGCGCCGACGCTGGGCCGGCTGCTGCGGGCGCTGAGCACGTTCGGGGTGTTCCGGCGGCTGCCGGACGGGCAGACCTACGCCCAGACGCCCCTGTCGGCCGTACTGGTCGCCGAGCCGGCCAATCCGGAATCGACCGACGCCCGCTTCATGGCGGCGAACTGGCACTGGGCCGCCTGGGGCGACCTGCTGCACACGGTCCGCACCGGTGAGTCGTCCTTCGAGAAGGCGAACGGGACCTCCTTCTGGGAGCTGACCAAGAGCGACCCCGACGCCAAGCAGCGGTTCAACGCCGCGATGAGCGCGGTCTCGGAGGCGGAGAGCGCCGGTATAGCCCGGGCCTACGGCTTCCCGGCCGGGGCCCACGTCGTCGACGTCGCCGGCGGACTCGGCAGTCTGCTGGCGGCCGTCCTCACCGAGCACCCGACGGTGCGCGGCACGCTCCTGGAGCGTCCGGAGATCGTGCCGCTGGCCGAGGAACTGCTGGCGAAGGCGGGCGTCGACGGGCGCTACGAGACGATCGCCGGGGACTTCTTCGAGGACGTACCGGCAGGTGCGGACGTGTACACGATCAAGCGGGCACTGCACGACTGGGACGACGACACCATCGTGCGCATCCTGGCGCGGACAGCGCGGTCCATGCGACCCGGCGTACCGCTGCTGATCATGGAGAGCATGGTGGACGAGACCTCCGACCAGGAGGCGCTGTTCCGGGGGCTGCTGCTGACGGTGCTGGTCGGCGGTCAGGACCGGCCCGAGTCGGACTACCGGGAACTGGCCGGACGGGCGGGCCTCACGGTACGGCGCAGCATCCCGGTCGGCGGCGATCTGCGCATCCTGGAGACGGTCCGGGCCTGAGCGGCCCGATCGGCCCGATCGGCCCGAGCGGCCGGGCGCCCCGCGCGGACCCACGGGTCCGGCGCGGGGCGCCCGGGGTTCAGCGGCGGGCCGTCTCCCGCACGGACCTGCGGGGAACCGGCCGCCGGCGCTGCGCCGTGTCGGCGAGCAGCCGCCGCACGGAGTGGTTGTCCACGGGGTTGAGGTCGCTGCCGGGTGGCACGATCTCGTCGATCCGGTCGAGGACCTCGTCGTCCAGGACCGTCCCGGCACCGGCGAGCAGGTCGGTGAGCTGGTCCACGGTACGGGGCCCGATGATCACCGAGGTCACGGCCGGGTGGGCCTGGACGAAGCCGAGAGCGAGATGGGTGAGCGGCATCCCGGCCTCCGCCGCCAGCGCCCGCAGCCGGCCCACCGCCCGTGCCTTGGCCGCGTTCGCGGGCACGGCGGGGTCGAACCGCTGCGGTTCCAGCACCGTACGGCCCTCGCCCGGGGTGGCGTCACGGTCCGAGAGCCAGCCCGCGCTCAGCGGTCCCCAGGCGAGGACGCCCATGCCGTGCCGCCGCGCGGTCGGCAGGACGTGCATCTCCACGCTCCGGCTGAGGACGGAGTACGCGGGCTGCTCGGAGCGGAAGTGCACATGGCCGCGCCGCTCGGCGGTCCAGCGGGCCTCGACCAGCTGGTCGGCGGGGAAGTTGGAGGTGCCGATCGCCCGGACCTTTCCCGACCGCACCAGGTCCGACAGGGCGGAGAGCGTCTCGTCGATGTCGGTGTCGGGGTCGACTCCGTGCACCTGGTAGAGGTCGATGTGGTCCGTGCCCAGCCGGCGCAGGCTGTCCTCGACCGCCCGCATGATCCAACGCCGGGAGTTCCCCCGGTGGTTGTCGTCCGGACCCATGGGGCCGTGGAACTTGGTGGCGAGGACGATGTCGTCGCGCCGGCCCTTGAGCGCCTCGCCGACGATCTCCTCGGTGCCGCCCTCGCCGTAGATGTCGGCGGTGTCCACCAGGTTGACACCCGCGTCCAGGGCCATGCCGATGACCGTGCTCGCCTCCCGCCGGTCGGGGTTGCCCCAGGAACCGAACATCATGGTGCCCAGGGCCAGTTCGCTGACCGAGATCCCGGTGTCGCCGAGAATACGCCGTTCCATGCGTCGTTCGCCCTCCGGTCGTCTCGCGTGCTGAGCAGGGTTTCTTCCGCTACGGCCGCCCGGTGCGGGGCATGCCGGCGAGCGTGCGGGCCACGTCGTCCTCCGGTACGTCCCGCACCAGTTCCACCCCGTCCGGCCCGTCGAGGACGAAGCCCAGACCGCGGGTCGCCTTCTTGTCGAGCCGCATCAGGGGGATCAGGGCCGCGGTATCGACGTCCGGCGGCAGGGCGGCGGGCAGTCCGTAGGCGCGTACCACCTCCTCGTGCTCCGCGACCCGGTCGGGACCGATCCGCCCGAGGGCACCGGCGAGGCGTCCCGCGAACACGGTGCCGATCGCCACGCACTCACCGTGCCGCAGCGCGTATCCGGTGGCGCGTTCCAGCGCGTGGCCGAGGGTGTGGCCGTAGTTGAGGATGTGCCGCAGGCCCGTGTCCCGTTCGTCCGCGGCCACCACGGAGGCCTTCAGCCGCACGCTCGCGGCGATCTGCCCGGTGACCGGCAGCCCCCGCAGGTCGCCGGCGCCGATGAAGTGGCAGCGGGCGATCTCGCCGTAGCCGTTGCGCCACTCCCGCTCGGGCAGGGTGCGCAGGTAGTCGGTGTCGCAGAGAACCGCGGCGGGCTGCCAGTAGGCGCCGACCAGGTTCTTGCCGTGCGCGAGGTTCACGGCCGTCTTGCCGCCGACGCTCGCGTCGACCTGGGCGAGCAGGGTGGTCGGCAGGTGGATCACGGGCACGCCGCGGTGGTACAGCGCGGCCGCGAGGCCCACGGTGTCGGTGGTGGTACCGCCGCCGCAGGAGACCACCACGTCGGCCCGGGTGAGCCCGTGGCCGGCGAACGCGTCGCACAACCGCTCCACCGTGGCCAGGGTCTTGTTGTCCTCGCCGTCGGCCAGCGGCAGCCGCAGTGCCGGTACGCCCGGGTCGGGTGCCTCGTCCACGGGCCGGGCGGTGACGACGGCGGCCCGGCGTGCCCCGAGGTCCCGGACGAGCGGGGCCAGCAGGTCCCGGGCTCCGGGGCCGATGTGCACGGGGTAGGAACGCGCGCCCAGCGACACGTCGATGCGCTGAACCGCAGATGCGTGCCGTGTACGCGTCATGCGCTCTTTATACGCGCCCCGTGCGCCCCACGCGAGGCCCCCTTTTCCGCCACCGCCGGCCTGGCTCAGAGGATGCCGGTCCGCCCCGCCGCCCAATGGACCTGGGTCTTCACCGCGTAGCGGGGCCAGGCGCGTTCACCGCACAGGTGACGCACCACGGCGCGGCAGGTCGTCGCCTCGCCCGCGACGTAGGCGATGCCCGGCTCGGGCGGCAGCCGCAGCCGCCGTACGGCCTCCAGCAGCACCCGTGATCCCACGGCGGAGGCACCGCCCCGGTGCACCCAGGGAAGACCGCGGGGACCGTGCGGGGCGGAGAAGTCGCCGTCCGGCCCGGTCGTCTCCAGCACGCCGGAGGCCGCCGCACCGGCGGGCAGCGCGGCGAGCATGGTCAACAGGGGGACGGCGCCGGTCTCCTCACCGATGAACACGTGGTAACGGGCCCGGGGCTCCAGCGTGATGCGATTGCGCGGCGCCCCTACGCGGGTCCGGGTCCCCGTTGCCACGGAAGCCGCCCACCGGCTGCCCGGCCCTTCCGGCCGGTGCCGTGCGATGCGCAGCGTCAGGCTGGCGCGCGACGGATCGTGCGTCCACACGGAGTACGTCCGCAGCCGCGGTACGCCGTCCACGTCCGGCACCTCCAGCGGCAGGTGCGCACCCGGTTTGCTGCGCAGAACCGCCAACGCGGGTCCCGTGAGCGTCAGTTCCCGCATGCCCGGCGTGACATCGTGCGCCTCGGCGACCCTCACCTCCAGCATCCGGGTGTCATGGAACCGCCGGCCCTGCCCCGGGCCGCGCGGGGGCATCCTGGAGACACTCACCCGTTCCGTCCTCCTCGCTCGTCCCGGCCGGCCGGACCCCGTCGCCGTTCAGTATGCCGCCGCCGTCAGTCGGCCACACCCTTCTGCGCCAGCACCTTGTCCACGGACACCCGGACGAGCAGCTCCCCGGGGACCCCGTTGCGGGCCCCGAACTCCTCGGCGCGTTCCTCACCCATGTACCGGGCACCGAGCCGGGCCGCCCAGTGCCGCAGTTCGTCGGGCTCCTCCGAGATCCGGGCCCGCCCCTGGATCACCACGTAGTCGAACGGGGGCCGGTCGTCGTCCACGCACAACGCGACCCGGCCGTCACGGGCCAGGTTGCGTCCCTTGACGGTCTCCTCGCCGGTGTTGAACACGATCTCGTCCCCGTCGAGCAGGAACCAGATCGGCGCCACATGCGGGCTGCCGTCGGCGCGCACGGTGCAGAGCTTCCCGGTGCGGGTGCCGTACGAGACGAAGGCCCGCCATTCGTCGTCAGTCATCTTCTGTGCCATGGCTCCATCCTGCTTGCCCGCAGCCCCACCGTGGGGAAGGCTGGCGGGGCAGATCCCCCGGCCAGGGGGGAGACCACGCACGGGGAGCACAGGGGGCGACGGGACCATGGCGCAGAACCAGGGGATCGGCTGGATGCTGGACGAGCTGACCGAACGCGTCGAGCACGTGCGGCACGCGATGCTGCTGTCCAACGACGGGCTGGTGACAGGCGCCAGCACCGGCCTGCGGCGCGAGGACGCCGAGCACCTGGCCGCGGTCTCCTCCGGACTGCACAGCCTGGCCAAGGGGTCGGGCCGGCACTTCGGCGCCGGGCGGGTGCGTCAGACCATGGTCGAGTTCGACGACGCCGTCCTGTTCGTCACCGCGGCCGGTTCTGGCAGCTGCCTGTGTGTACTGAGCGGCGCCGAGGCCGACATCGGGCAGATCGCGTACGAGATGACGCTGCTGGTGAACCGGGTCGGGGAGCACCTCGGGGTCGATGCCCGCAACCCCGGGAGCAGTTCCCTGGAGCCATGACCCGCTGTTCCGTACGCGTGCCGGGAGCGTCCGCGAGGTTGTCCACAGCCCCCGACGGGATGCCGGGCGAACGGCTACGGTTTTCTCGGGCGAGCGCACCGGGCGCCGTCCGAGCAGACTCCACGGGGGAGACGGCCATGTCCGCAGACATCCTCACACCGGAAGCCGGCACCACCGTCGACCGGGACGCCGCCAGGCATGACGACCGACAGCCCGCTCCGGGCCGAGCCGCACGCGAACCGGGCCCGGGGCCCGGCGAGTCCGGCATCGCGCCGTGCCTCGGCCGGCTCACCACCGTGCCCGGCGAGGGAGGCGGGGGACGGGTGCGTCACCCGGGCCGAGACCGACCGGTTCCGTGCCCGCGCAAGCTTCGCGCCCGCGTCCCGACCGTCCTGACGCCGTTCCGAGGCAGCGGACGGGACTACGCGGCCGGCCCGGACGGCAGAGCGCGGAACAACCCTTCCTGCACCACGGACACCAGCAACCGGCCCTCCGCGTCGTAGATCCGGCCGCGGGCCAGCCCCCGCCCGCCCGTGGCGATCGGCGACTCCTGGTCGTACAGGAACCACTCGTCGGCGCGGAACGGACGGTGGAACCACATGGCGTGGTCCAAGGAGGCCATGTCGAAGCCGCGCGGTCCCCACAGCGGCTCGACCGGGATGCGCACGGCGTCCAGCAGGGTCATGTCGCTGGCGTAGGTCAGGGCGCAGGTGTGCACGAGCGGGTCGTCACCGAGGGGCCCGACCGCGCGCATCCACACGGCACTGCGCGGCTCGGCGTCCCGGATGTCCCCGGCCGTCCAGCGCAGCCGGTCGACGTAACGGATGTCGAAGGGCTGTCGCCGTGCCATCCGCTCCAACTGCTCCGGCAGCGCACCCAGGTGCTCCCGGACCTCGTCGGCGACGCTCGGCAGGGACTCCGGGTCCGGCACCTTGCGGGCGGGCGGCAGCTGATGCTCGAAACTTCCCTGTTCAGGCTGGTGGAAGGAGGCGGTGAGGTTGAAGATCGTCCGGCCTTGCTGCACCGCCGTGACCCGGCGGGTCGTGAACGACCGCCCGTCCCGGACCCGCTCGACCTGGTACACGATCGGCACGCCCGGCCGCCCCGGCCGCAGGAAGTACGCGTGCAGCGAGTGCACCGGGCGGTCGCCCTCCGTGGTGCGCCCCGCCGCGACGAGCGCCTGCCCGGCCACCTGGCCGCCGAACACCCTCTGCAGGGACTCCTGCGGGCTCCGGCCGCGGAAGATGTTGACCTCGATCTGCTCCAGGTCGAGCAGGTCGACCAGGCGGTCGGCCGGGTTCGTCTCGGACGTCATGGGTGCTGTTCTCCTGTGCTCACAACTGGCCGACGTCGGTGACCCGGACGACTGCCCGGCCCTCGGCGTCGGAGGCCACCAGGTCGACCTCCGCGCTGATGCCCCAGTCGTGGTCGCCGTTCGGGTCGTCGAAGATCTGCCGTACGCGCCACAGCCGGTTCTCCGGCTGCTCCTCGATCACCAGCAGCTTGGGGCCGCGGGCGTCGGGCCCGGTGCCGAGGTCGTCGTACTCGTCCCAGTACTTGTCCATGGCCTCGCCCCAGGCGTCGGCGTCCCACCCGGCGTCGCCGTCCAGCTCGCCCAGCTCCCCGACCTGGTCGAGCGCGGCCAGCTCCACCCGCCGGAACAGGGCGTTGCGGACGAGGACGCGGAAGGCACGCGCGTTGGCGGTCACCGGCCGTACCTGGTCGGCCTTCTCCTGGGCCTCCTCGGCGGTCATCTCCGCCGGGTTGGCGAGCTGTTCCCACTCGTCCAGCAGGCTGGAGTCGACCTGGCGCACCATCTCACCGAGCCACTCGATCAGATCCTGCAGGTCCTCGGACTTCAGGTCGTCGGGGACGGTGTGGTCCAGCGCCTTGTAGGCGCCGGCGAGGTAGCGCAGCACGATGCCCTCGGTCCGCGCCAGCTCGTAGTGGGAGGTCAGCTCGGTGAAGGACATCGCCCGCTCGTACATGTCCCGGATCACCGACTTCGGCGACAGCGGATGGTCACCGACCCAGGGGTGGCTCCTGCGGTAGGTGTTGTACGCGTGGAAGAGCAGCTCCTCCAGGGGCTTCGGGTACGTGATCTCCTGGAGGCGCTCCATGCGCTCCTCGTACTCGACGCCGTCGGCCTTCATCGCGGCCACGGCCTCGCCGCGCGCCTTGTTCTGCTGCGCGGCCAGGATCTGCCGGGGGTCGTCCAGTGTGGACTCCACCACCGACACCATGTCCAGCGCGTACGACGGCGACTCGGGGTCCAGCAGCTCGAACGCGGCCAGGGCGAAGGTGGACAGCGGCTGGTTCAGCGCGAAGTCCTGCTGGAGGTCGACCGTGAGACGGACGATACGGCCGTCGGCGTCCGGGGTGTCCAGCTTCTCGACGATGCCGCCGTCCAGCAGCGAACGGTAGATGGCGATGGCCCGCCGGATGTGCCGCAGCTGCTGCTTGCGCGGCTCGTGGTTGTCCTCCAGCAGATGCCGCATCGCCTCGAAGGCGTTGCCCGGCCGGGCGATCACCGACAGCAGCATCGTGTGCGTCACCCGGAAACGGGACGTGAGCGGCTCCGGCTCGGAGCCGATGAGCTTGTCGAAGGTCTGCTCGCTCCAGCCGACGAAGCCCTCCGGCGCCTTCTTGCGGACCACCTTGCGGCGCTTCTTCGGGTCGTCGCCCGCCTTGGCCAGGGCCTTCTCGTTCTCGACGACGTGCTCGGGCGCCTGTGCGACGACCAACCCGGCCGTGTCGAAGCCCGCGCGCCCGGCCCGCCCGGCGATCTGGTGGAACTCCCGGGCCCGCAGTGTCCGCACCCGGCTGCCGTCGTACTTGGTCAGAGCGGTGAACAGCACCGTCCGGATGGGCACGTTGACGCCGACACCGAGGGTGTCGGTCCCGCAGATCACCTTCAGCAGACCGGCCTGGGCGAGTTTCTCCACCAGCCGCCGGTACTTCGGCAGCATGCCGGCGTGGTGGACGCCGATGCCGTGCCGCACGTAGCGGGAGAGGTTGCGGCCGAACTTCGTGGTGAAGCGGAAGTTGCCGATCAGCTCGGCGATCCTGTCCTTCTCCTCGCGGGTGCACATGTTGATGCTCATGAGGGCCTGCGCCCGCTCCACGGCCTGCGCCTGCGTGAAGTGCACGATGTAGACCGGAGCCTGCTTGGCCGTCAGCAGGTCGGTGAGCGTCTCGGTGAGCGGGGTGTACCGGTACTCGTAGGAGAGGGGGACCGGGCGGGTCGCCGACCGGACCACCGACGTGGGGCGGCCGGTGCGGCGGGCCAGGTCCTTCTCGAAGAAGGAGACGTCACCGAGCGTGGCGGACATCAGGACGAACTGTGCCTGCGGCAGCTCCAGCAGCGGGATCTGCCAGGCCCAGCCGCGGTCCCCTTCGGCGTAGAAGTGGAACTCGTCCATCACGACCTGGCCGATGTCCGCGTCCTTGCCGTCCCGCAGCGCGATGGAGGCCAGCACCTCGGCGGTGCAGCAGATCACCGGGGCGTCGGCGTTCACGGAGGCGTCGCCGGTCAGCATGCCGACGTTCTCGGTACCGAAGAGCTTGCACAGCTCGAAGAACTTCTCCGAGACCAGCGCCTTGATCGGTGCCGTGTAGAAGGTGACCTCGTCCCGTGCCAGGGCGGCGAAGTGCGCCCCGGCCGCGATCATGCTCTTGCCGGAGCCGGTGGGCGTCGAGACGATCACGTTCGCCCCGGACACCACCTCGATCAGCGCCTCCTCCTGATGGGAGTAGAGCGTGAGACCGCGCTCCTCGGCCCACGACTCGAAGGCTTCGTAGAGGGCGTCGGGGTCGGCGGTCTTCGGCAGGCGATCGATGAGGGTCACACCCCCATCTTGCCTGGCCCCGGCCCCGATGCGGGAATCGGATGCGGGACCGAAGATCATGACCGTTACGCTGGGGCGCCGACGGCATGCCGGCGGACCTGGTCAACTGGACAGCGGCACACGAGGAATGGGGCGGGCGACGGCGATGATGGGACCAGCACACTCACTGTCGGGTGCCGCGGCCTGGCTTGGGGTAGGGGCGGCGACCGCCGCCGCCGGGCACCCGATGCCCTGGCCGGTCCTGCTCACCGGAGCCCTGATCTGCGCCGGCGCGGCGCTGGCGCCGGACCTCGACCACAAGGCGGCCACCATCTCGCGGGCCTTCGGACCGGTCTCCCGGGGCCTGTGCGAGATCGTCGACAAGCTCTCCTACGCTGTCTACAAGGCGACCAAGAAGCAGGGCGACCCGCGCCGCTCCGGCGGTCACCGCACGCTCACCCACACCTGGCTGTGGGCGGTCCTGATCGGCGCGGGCTGCTCGGCCGTGGCGGTCACCGGGGACCGGTGGGGTGTGCTGGCGATCCTCTTCGTCCACATGGTGCTGGCCATCGAGGGGCTGCTGTGGCGGGCGGCCCGCGGCTCCAGCAGCGACGTCCTGGTCTGGCTGCTGGCCGCGACCAGTGCCTGGATCATCGCGGGCGTCCTGGACGAGCCGGGGAGCGGGTCGGACTGGCTGTTCACCGCGCCGGGCCAGGAGTACGTGTGGCTGGGGCTGCCCGTCGTGCTGGGGGCGCTGGTGCACGACATCGGGGACGCGCTGACCGTCTCCGGCTGTCCGGTCCTGTGGCCCATACCCGTCGGCCGCAAGCGCTGGTACCCGATCGGGCCGCCCAAGGCGCTGCGCTTCCGGGCGGGCAGCTGGGTGGAGCTGAAGGTCCTGATGCCGGCGTTCATGCTGCTGGGCGGGGTGGGCTGCGCGGCGGCGCTCAACGTGATCTGACGCCCAGCCCCGAACCGCGCCGCGCGTCACCTCACAGCGGTGTCTCAGGCGGGGCGGCCGCCACCGCTCTGGGTGCCGCCTCCCTGGTCCCCGCCGCCGTAGCGTCGCTCGAACCGGGCGACGCGTCCCTCGGTGTCCACCGTCCGGGCCTGCCCCGTGTAGAAGGGGTGGCTCTCCGAGGAGATCTCCACGTCCACGACCGGGTAGCTCCGGCCGTCGTCCCACTCGATGGTCCGGTCGCTCGTCGCCGTGGACCGGGTGAGGAAGGCGTAGCCGGCGGCGCGGTCCCGGAAGACGACGGGATGGTAGTCGGGGTGCTTGTCCTGTTGCATGAGTGCTCCTTGTACGGCGGTGGCGGCGCGGGGAGGCGCGACGCCGGGGGACCGGCCCGGCCGGGCGGACCGGGTCGGCACGGGTGCCGGGGATGGGCCGCACGCCCGGGGTCAGCGAGGGAGGGAGTCCTCGTCGACGACGTGCATCGCGGCCTCCTCGGCGGACGCCGCCGCGCCGTCGATCCCCACGTCCCTGGCGACCAGAGCGGCCTCCTCGTCCTCGCGCGCCCCCTCGTCGGGAGCCACGAGCCGACCGGAGCGGGCGGCACCGACCTCGTCGTCCAGCAGTTCGCCGTCGGTGTCCTCGGAGTCGCCGAGACCGTCACCGTCGGGGGCCGCGGTGTCCGGTATCTCCTCCGCGAGCCGCTGCTCCAGCGTCTCGCCGTACCGGCGCTCGGCCGCCGTCACGCCGTCGTGTTCCACGGCCCAGGGGCGTTCCGGCGGGGAGTAGCCGACGTCGAGCGGGTCGTCGACACCGTCGTACTCCAGGGTGTCCTCCGCGTCGAGCAGCCCGGTGTCCTCCCGTTGTTCGGAACCGTCGGGCTGGTAGACGTCGTCGCCCCATCCGTCGGCACTGTTCACGGATACCTCCAGCGGGTGCGGCCGGGACCCTTCTCGGCATGGCCGGCGGCAGGCCGCCGCGGCGTGGTGCCGGGGCGTCGTCCGGCGAGGGGACGGCCGGTCCGGGGACGTTCCCCGCGCCGGTGCCTTCTCCCAGATTTCCACCCCCTCGGGGAACCGCGCAACGGCACGGGCCCCGGCCGGGGGCGCTGCCCCGGTGGCCGGGGCCCCGACCGGACGGAGGGGGCGGACAGGAAGGCAGGGATGGCTCGGGCGGCCGGGCCCACTGTGAGGGCCGGGCCGGCTCGGGTGGCTGGACCCGGCGGGAGGGCCGGTCCGGAACGGACGGCCGCGAGCGGCCGGTGTTCCCGCCCGGCCCGCAGGCTCCCGCCCCTCCCCACCGGCAAGAACCGCCCCGCCCCTACGGAACTTCTCGGTCAGCCGTGCCACGAGCGCCACAACGCCGCGTACGCCCCGCCCGCCGCGACCAGTTCGTCGTGGCTGCCCAGCTCGCTGATCCGGCCGTCCTCGACGACGGCGATGACGTCCGCGTCGTGCGCGGTGTGCAGCCGGTGCGCGATGGCGATGACGGTACGGCCGTCCAGCACACGGGCGAGGGACCGTTCCAGGTGACGGGCGGCCCGGGGATCGAGCAGCGACGTCGCCTCGTCCAGCACCAGTGTGTGCGGGTCGGCCAGCACCAGACGGGCCAGCGCGATCTGCTGGGCCTGTGCCGGGGTGAGCCCGAAACCGCCCGAGCCGACCTCGGTGTCCAGTCCCTCGTCGAGCGCGCGGGCCCAGCCGTCCGCGTCGACCGCGCCCAGGGCCGCCCAGAGCTCGGCGTCGGTCGCGCCGCCGCGGGCCAGCCGGAGGTTGTCGCGCACGGAACCGACGAAGACGTGGTGCTCCTGGTTGACGAGAGCGACGTGCGAACGGACCCGCTCGGCGGGCATCCGGGACAGTTCGGCGTCGCCCAGGGTGATCCGGCCGTCCCGCGGGGCGTAGATACCGGCGAGCAGCCTGCCGAGAGTGGACTTGCCCGCCCCGGAGGGCCCCACCAGTGCGAGACGGGTGCCGGGGGCGACGTCCAGGGATACCTTGCGCAGGACGTCCACGCCTTCGATGTAACCGAAGTGCACCCGGTCGGCCCGTACGTCGCGGCCGGCGGGGGTCAGCTCCGCGTCGCCCGTCTCGGGCTCGATCTCGCGCACGCCGACCAGCCGGGCCAGCGACACCTGGGCCACCTGCAGCTCGTCGTACCAGCGCAGGATCAGACCCACCGGATCGACGAGCATCTGCGCGATCAGGGCGGCCGTGGTCAGCTGTCCGACCCCGATCCAGCCCTGGAGCACGAACACTCCGCCGATCATGAGCACCGAGGCGAGGACGGTCACATGGGTGACGTTGATGACCGGGAAGAGCACCGACCGCAGCCAGAGCGTGTAGCGCTCCCAGGCCGTCCATTCCTTGATCCGGCGCTCGGACAGCCCGATGCGCCGGTCGCCGAGACGGTGCGCCTCCACCGTGCGTCCGGCGTCCACGGTCTCGGCGAGCGCGGCGGCCACGGCGGCGTACCCGGCGGCCTCCGACCGGTAGGCGGCGGGCGCCCGCCGGAAGTACCAGCGGCACCCGATCACCAGCAGCGGCACCGCGAGCAGGACGGCCGGAGCCAGCGGCGGTGCCGTGACCACCAGGCCGCCCAGCAGCAGCACCACCCACACCGCGCCGATCGCCAGCTGGGGCACGGCCTCGCGCATGGCGTTGCCGAGCCGGTCGATGTCGGTCGTGATCCGGGACAGCAGGTCACCCGTGCCGGCCCGTTCGAGGACGCCCGGCGGCAGCCCGACCGCGCGGACGAGGAAGTCCTCCCGGAGGTCGGCCAGCATGCGCTCACCGAGCACCGCGCCGCGCAACCGGACCTGGCGTATGAAGAGGGCCTGGAGGACCAGGGCCCCCACGAACAGGGAGACCGTCACGCCGAGGCGCAGCTCGCGAGCGTCGTCGGAGACCCGCTCCACGAGCCCGCCGAGCAGGTACGGACCGGCCATGGAGGCGACCACGGCGACGGTGTTGACGGTGACGAGGAGCAGGAACGCGCGTCGGTGCCGCCGCAGCAGCTCCGTCACGTAGCCGCGCACGGTCGCGGAGGTGCCGACGGGCAGGGTGCTCGCCGTGGTCGGTGCCGCGGGGTCGTACGACGGTGGCGCCACGCCGATCATGCCGTCTCCTCGATCTCTTCGAGCTGGTGCAGTACGTCGTCGTCCGCCAGGCGGTCGTCCGTCAGACGGCCGCCCTCCCGGCGGCCGTCCTCCCGGCGGTCGCTCTCCGGGCCGCCCTGCCGACCGTCGCTGTTCAGGGCGCGCCCCCGGCCCGCGCCGACCGTCTCCACGCCGGCCACGTCCGAGCCGGCCGCGTCCCAGCCGGCCCCGTCCGCGCCCGCCGTCCGCGCGTCGGCCTCCTCATCGGTCTCACGAGTCACCACGGCCCGGTACCGGGGATCGGCGCGCACCAGCTCGCGGTGGGTGCCGACGGCCGCGGCCCGGCCCTCGTGCAGGAACACCACGCGTTCGGCGCGGTCCAGCAGCAGCGGCGAGGAGGTGAAGACGACGGTCGTGCGGCCGTCCCGCAGACCGCGCACGCCCTCCGCGATGCGTGCCTCGGTGTGCGAGTCCACGGCCGAGGTGGGTTCGTCCAGGACGAGGACCTCGGGATCGGCCACCAACGACCGGGCCAGCGCGAGCCGCTGGCGCTGCCCGCCCGAGAGCGAGCGGCCCCGCTCGGTGATCCGGGCGTCCATCGGGTCCTCCGCGCCGACCGATCCCTGGGCGAGCGCCGCCAGCACGTCCTCGCACCGGGCGGCGGCCAGGGCCTCCGAGGGCTCGACGGCGCCGGAGGCGGGCACGTCGAGGAGTTCGCGCAGGGTGCCCGAGAGCAGCACCGGGTCCTTGTCCTGGACCAGCACGGCGGTGCGCGCGCAGTCCAGGGGCAGCTCGTCCAGCGGCACCCCGCCCAGGGTGACCGGCGTGCCCTTCTCCGAGGGGTGGCCGCCGAGCCGTTCGGCCAGCCGGCCCGCCGCGTCGGGATCACCGCACACCACGGCCGTCAGACGGCCCGCCGTGGCCAGCAGCCCGGTGTCCGGGTCGTGCAGGTCTCCGGAGGGCAGGGTGCCGGCGGCCCGCGAGCCGCCGGTGTCGGTGGCCCGTTCCAGCGACAGCACCCGCGCGGCCCGCTTGGCCGAGGGACGGGAGAAGGAGTACGCCATGGCGATCTCCTCGAAGTGCCGCAGCGGATAGGTGAGGATCATGACCGAGCTGTAGACGGTGACCAGTTCGCCGACGCCGATCCGGCCGTCCCGGGCCAGGTGGACGCCGTGCCACACCACGGCGATCAGCAGCAGCCCCGGCAGCAGCACCTGGATGGCGGAGATGAGTGACCACATGCGGGCGCTGCGCACGGCGGCGTGCCGGACCTCCTGGGAGGCACGGCGGTAGCGGTCGAGGAACAGCTGCTCGCCCCCGATGCCGCGCAGCACCCGCAGTCCGGCGACGGTGTCCGAGGCGAGTTCGGTGGCCCGCCCCGCCTTCTCCCGCTGGACGTCGGCGCGGCGTGTGGCACGGGGCAGCAGCGGCAGCACGGCCAGCGCCAGCACCGGCAGGCCGATGATGACGACGACGCCGAGGGCCGGCTGGTAGACGAGCAGGCCGACGCAGACCAGCACGATGGTGAGCGCCGCCGCGGTGAACCGGGACACCGCCTCCACGAACCAGCCGATCTTCTCGACGTCGCCGGTGGAGACGGCCACGACCTCACCGGCCGCGACCCGCCGGGTCAGCGCCGAGCCCAGCAGGGCCGCCTTGCGGGCCAGCAACTGCTGGACTCGGGCGGCGGCGGTGATCCAGTTGGTGATGGCGGCGCGGTGCAGGAAGGTGTCGCCGAGCGCGTTGCCGGCGCAGCAGACGGCCAGCAGGGCGCCCGCCAGGGCGAGCCGGGCGCCGGACCGGTCGACGACGGCCTGGACGGCGATGCCCACGCAGAAGGGCAGTGCGGAGACGGAGGCGAAGTGCAGCAGTCCCCAGGCCAGGGCTTTGAGCTGTCCGCCCAGCTGGTTCCGGAAGAGCCACCACAGGAATCGGGGGCCCGAGCGTGCGTCCGGCACGCCCGGGTGGGGATACGGAAGGTCTTGGATCTGCATGAGGTCCCAGTGGCTCGTGTCAGGGGTGCCGCTCGGCGCGGCATCGAAGGGCAGCAAACCGTGACAGGTTCGCGTCGCCGTGCGCTCGGAATCAAGCGGTTTTCCCCGGAGGCGCCGAGATCCGGCTGTGCTCCCCGCACGACTGGCGGGACGCCCGGCCGGAACGCCACCGCGCCGGTCCCGGCGGCGCGGAACGACTGCTCGGAGCGGGACGACTCGATCGGGGACCGTTCTCCCGGAACGAAGGCCCCGGTGTGGCCTGCGGGCTCAGTCCGCGCCGGTGCCGGGGCGCACGACGGCGGCCCCGTCGATCAGGGTGTCCAGGAGCGCGCCGAGCGCCGCGCGCTGTTCGGTGCTGAGCGGCGCCAGGATCTCCTCGGCCGCCGAGCGGCGCGCACGGCGCAGTTCGAGCAGGGCCGTGCGCCCGGTGTCCGTCAGTTCGATGCGGATCACCCGGCGATTGGCCTGATCCGGCACCCGGCGCACCATCCCGGCGGTCTCCAGCCCGTCGACGAGTGTCGTCACCGCCCGGGGGACCACCTCCAGGCGCTCCGCCAGGTCGGCCATCCGAGGCGGGGAGCCGTAGTGGGCGAGGGTGCGCAGCAGGCGGGACTGGGCGGGGGTGATGCCGAGGTCACCGTGTTCCAGATGGCGTTTCTGGATGCGGTGCACCCGGCGGGTGAGCCGCAGCAACTGCTCGGCGAGGACACCGTCGGGATCGGGGGCGGTCATGCGGGAACAATATCAGGACGACATTCATTGTGAGTGTAGGTAACAGTGAGCTATGATCCCTGAAAACTCCGCCCACCCCATGACCTTCGCGGCGAGGAAGGCATCACCGCGCACGGCCGACGGTCCGCCCGTCGACGGCCGCGGTGCCGGCCGCCGATGGACCGGCACGCCGGTCATCCGCCCCCGCCCCGGCAGCCGCGTGTGACCGTACGGCGGCCGGTCGCCGTACGGTCGGAAACCGCGCCCGGTCGCTTCGCCGCGAGAACCGCCGCAGGCCGCGGGGGCGGGGTGGACGGCGGTGATGGTCCGGGAGCGGCCCGCGCCGCACCTCCGCCCCGTCCCCGTCCCGCCGCCCGGGCCGGCCGCCGCCGGGCCCACCGTCCCGCACTTGTCGAAGGAGCCCATGAAACCCGAGCACGACATCTCCTGGACCCCGCCCGCCGACGCACGGGAACAGCCCCGGCAGGTGCGGCGCATCCTGAGACTCTTCCGCCCCTACCGGGGCCGCCTCGCGGTCGTCGGCGCACTCGTCGGCGCCGCGTCGCTGGTCTCGGTCGCGACTCCGTTCCTGATCAGGGAGATCCTCGACGTCGCCATCCCCGAGGGCCGCACCGGCCTGCTGAGCCTGCTGGCCCTCGGCATGATCCTCGGCGCCGTCCTCACCAGCGTCTTCGGCGTACTCCAGACGCTGATCTCCACGACCGTCGGCCAGCGCGTCATGCACGACCTGCGCACCGCCGTCTACGGCCGCCTCCAGCGCATGTCGCTCGCCTTCTTCACCCGCACCCGCACCGGCGAGGTCCAGTCCCGCATCGCCAACGACATCGGCGGCATGCAGGCCACCGTGACCTCCACCGCCACCTCCCTGGTCTCCAACGCCACCAGCGTCATCGCCACCGTCGTCGCGATGATCGCCCTCGACTGGCGCCTCACCGTCGTCTCGCTGCTGCTCCTGCCGGTCTTCGTCTGGGTCAGCCGCCGGGTCGGCAACGAGCGCAAGAAGATCACCACGCAGCGTCAGAAGCAGATGGCCGCGATGGCCGCCACGGTCACCGAGTCGCTCTCGGTCAGTGGCATCCTGCTGGGCCGCACCATGGGCCGCTCCGACTCGCTCACCCGCTCCTTCGCCGGCGAGTCCGAGCGACTGGTCGATCTGGAGGTGCGGTCCAACATGGCGGGCCGCTGGCGCATGGCGGTCATCACCATCGTCATGGCCGCCCTCCCCGCCGTCATCTACTGGACCGCGGGACTGGCCCTCCAGCTCGGCGGGCCCGACGTCTCCATCGGCACGATCGTCGCCTTCGTCTCGCTCCAGCAGGGCCTGTTCCGCCCGGCGGTCAGCCTGCTGTCCACCGGCGTCCAGATCCAGACCTCGCTCGCGCTCTTCCAGCGCATCTTCGAGTACCTCGACCTGCCCCTCGACATCACCGAACGCGAGAACCCCGTCCACCTCGACCAGATCAAGGGCGAGGTCCGCTTCGAGAACGTCGAGTTCCGCTACGACGGCAAGGGAGGGCCGGTCCTCGACGGCATCGACATCACCGTCCCGGCGGGCGGCGGCCTCGCCGTCGTCGGCCCGACCGGTGCCGGCAAGTCCACCCTCGGCTACCTGGTGCCCCGCCTCTACGACGTCACCGGCGGCCGGGTCACCCTCGACGGGGTCGACGTGCGCGACCTCGACTTCGACACCCTCACCCGCGCGGTCGGCGTCGTCTCGCAGGAGACGTACCTCTTCCACGCCTCGGTCGCCGACAACCTGCGCTTCGCCAAGCCGGACGCCACCGACGAGGAACTGGTCGAGGCCGCGCGGGCCGCGCAGATCCACGACCACATCGCGGCGCTGCCCGACGGTTACGACACGGTCGTCGGCGAGCGCGGGCACCGCTTCTCCGGCGGCGAGAAGCAGCGCCTGGCCATCGCCCGCACGATCCTGCGGGACCCGCCCGTGCTCATCCTCGACGAGGCGACCAGCGCCCTGGACACCCGTACCGAGGCCGCCGTCCAGCAGGCCCTGGACGCCCTGTCCGCCGACCGCACCACGATCACCATCGCGCACCGGCTGTCCACCGTCCGGGACGCCGATCAGATCGCCGTCCTCGACTCCGGGCACCTGGCGGAGCGGGGCACGCACGAGGAACTGCTGGAGCTCGACGGGCGGTACGCGGCCCTCGTCCGACGGGACGCACGACGAGTGCCGACAAGCTGAAAATATGCCCGGAGTGACTGTTATGAACGGCTTGAGGGGATTAGGGGGGTTACCGTGCCCGCATGCAGACGAACACTCCGCCACGGAGCATGAGGAGCAGGATCCGACTGACGCGTCGGGGCCGCATCGCCCTGATCGCGGCCGGAGCCGTCGTCGCCGGCACCGCCGTGGCGGTGCCGCTGCTGACCCGGGACGGCGAGGAGGACGCCCGCCCCACCTCTCTGGTCGTTCCCGAGGGCCGGCGCGCGGCCCAGGTCTACGAGGCCGTCGACAAGGCCCTCGCCCTGCCGCCCGGCACCACGGGGAAGTCCCTGGCCAAGGCCCGGCTGAAGCTGCCCGCCGACGCCGAGGGCAACCCCGAGGGCTACCTCTTCCCGGCGACGTATCCGCTCGACGACAGCACCACCCCCGAGAAGCTGCTGACGGCGATGGTGGACACCGCGAACCGCGAGTTCAACGGCGCCCCGGTCGCGGCGGGCGCCGAGCGCAACGCCATGAACGTCTACCAGGCGGTGACCATCGCCAGCATCGTGCAGGCCGAGGCCGCCACCGAGGCCGACATGGGCAAGGTGGCCCGGGTGATCTTCAACCGGCTGGAGCGCGGCATGCCGTTGCAGATGGACTCCACCCTCAATTACGCCCTCAACCGCTCCACTCTGCACACCACCGAGGACGACACCAAGGTCGACAGCCCCTACAACTCCTACCAGCGGATGGGACTGCCGCCGACCCCCATCGCCAACCCCGGCAAAGCCGCCATGCGCGCCGCGATCGGCCCGACCCCCGGGGACTGGCTGTACTTCGTCACCGTCAAACCCGGCGACACGCGCTTCACCGCCGACTACCGGGAGCACCAGCGCAACGTGGCCGAGTTCAACGAGAACCACCGCGTCACCGGCAGTGCCTCGCCGCGCACCGCCCCCGCCACGCCCTGACCTCCGGCCGGCGGGACATCACGCGGCCGGCCGCTCCGCGCCGGTACCGGCCAGCAGCCGCCTGATGTCCCGCACGGCCGCGCGTCCGGCCCGGTTGGCGCCGACGGTACTGGCCGAAGGCCCGTAGCCGACGAGGTGCACCCGGGGATCGGCGACCGCCCGCGTGCCCTCGACCCGGATGCCGCCGCCCGGCTCCCGCAGCCGCAGGGGTGCCAGATGGTCCACGGCCGCCCGGAACCCGGTCGCCCACAGAAGGACGTCGGCGTCGGCCCGCCGCCCGTCCGCCCACACCACCCCGTCGGGCGTGATCCGCTCGAACATGGGCCGCCGGTCCAGGACACCGGACTCGAGACCGGCCCGGATCGCGTCGTTCAGCGGCAGCCCGGTCACCGACACCACACTCTTCGGCGGCAGCCCCTGCCGTACCCGTTCCTCCACCAGCGCGACCGCGGCCCGGCCCGCGTCCTCGTCGAAGGGCCCCTCCCGGAAGACGGGCGGGCGCCTGGTCACCCAGATGGTGGCGGCCGCGTACGGGGCGATCTCCAGCAGGTGCTGGGTGGCCGAGGCGCCGCCGCCCACCACGACCACCCGCTGCCCGGCGAACTCCCGCGGTCCGGCGTACCGCGCCGTGTGCAACTGCCGCCCGCGGAACGTCTCCTGCCCCGGGTAGCGCGGCCAGAAGGGCCGGTCCCAGGTGCCGGTCGCGTTGATCAGCGCGCGCGTCGACCAGTCCCCGTCTGAGGTCTCGACGAGCAGCCGCCCGTCCCCGCCCTCCCGCACCGCACGGACATCGACGGGCCGCCGCACCTGCAGCTCGAACCTCTGCTCGTACGCCGTGAAGTACCCGGCGACGACCTCGGAGGACGGCCGCTGCGGATCGGCGCCGGTCAGCTCCATGCCGGGCAGCGAGTGCATCCCGTGCACCTTGCCGTACGTCAGCGACGGCCAGCGGAACTGCCAGGCGCCGCCCGGACCGGGGGAGTGGTCCAGCACCACGAAGTCCGCCCCGGGCTGGTACCCGGTGCGGCGCAGGTGGTAGGCGGCGGACAATCCCGCCTGCCCGGCCCCGATGACGACGACCTCGGTCTCGCGCACGTGGTTCACACCGGCGCCAACAGCGTCACCGGGACGGATCTTCCCGCCGCCCGCGACCGGCCCCGCGTACGTCAGGATGGAACCATGCCAGATTCCTTCACCACCCGGGTCCTCAACCTCACCACCGGCTCCTCGGAGCGGGTCGTCGACCTCACCGGCGACTGCGAGAGCTTCCTGCGCGAGGCCGCGGCCGGCCGGGACGGACTCCTCAACGTCTTCGTCCCGCACGCCACGGCCGGGATCGCCGTCATCGAGACGGGCGCCGGCAGCGACGACGACCTGCTCGCCGCCCTGCACACCCTGCTCCCCGCCGACGACCGCTGGCAGCACCGCCACGGCACCCCCGGCCACGGCCGCGACCACGTCCTCCCGGCCTTCGTCCCCCCGCACGCCACCCTGCCGGTGATCGCCGGCCGTCTGGAACTGGGGACGTGGCAGTCGGTGTGCCTGGTCGACACCAACGTCGACAACACCGACCGCAAGGTCCGGCTGAGCTTCCTCGGCTGACCAGGATCGCCCGGCGAGGCCGTGCCGCCATTCTCCGCACCGTGCGCCCGCGTACGGAGAGCAACATGCGCGATACGGACCTCAGTGCGATCGAACGACCCTACGACGGATGCGGCAAGTGCCTGCTCGGAGTGCGGCGGCTGTCGCGCGTGAAGCTGGCGACGTCTTCCCCGGAGCGTCAGCGCGAGAAAACGTGCTGACCGCTGCCGCCTCTGTCGGGGCGCACATCATCGGCTGGGCGGACGACTGGGAGGTTTCCGGCGCCACGGATCCCATGACCCGTCCGAGCCTCGGCCCGTGGTTGCGTGACGAGCGGGGCCCGTACGACGGCCTGGTGGCCGCCGCGGTCGATCGGCTGGGCCGCAACGTCGTCGACTGCCTGAACACCGGCTACAAGATGCGCGACGAGAAGAAGATGCTCGTCACGTACGGGCACGATGGCGCCTGGGACCTCGACGACCCCGCCGATGAGAACCGTTTCACGATGGAAGCCTGGGGCGCGCAGATGGAATTGCGCGCCATCCAGCGCAGGAACCGTGATGCGACCGTGAAGACACGCGCCGCCGGCCGCCCCAAGGGCAAGCCGTCCTACGGCTTCCGGTACGTGCGCACGGTGATGGGCGGCAAGATCGATCACGTCGAACTGCACCCGCACGCCTCCCAGGTCATCCGCGAAGTCGCTCGCCGTATCCTGGCCGATCCCGACGACGTCACACCCAGCAGCGAGGCCGCGCGCCTGAACCGAGCCGGGGAACTGTCGCCTGCGGATCACCTGGCCGTCATGTACGGCAAGCCGGCGGGGGGCCGGCCGTGGTCCCCGCAGAGTTTGAAGAACATCCTTCTGTCGGAAGCCACCCTCGGCTACCTGATGCACCGCAACAAGCCGGTCCTCAGCAGGGAGGACGGCAATCCCGTGAAACTCTGCGAAGGACTGTGGGACCGGGCGACACACGAGGCGTTGAAAACTGCCGTGTCCAACCGGAAAGCGACATGGATCCGCCGCTCCAACCGCGAGTACCTGCTGACGAACGTCGCCCTGTGCGGGCAATGCCATACACGCCTGTACACCCAGACATCCAACGATGTCCCGCCACGGTATACGTGCACAGCCCGCAACAAGGGCTGGCTTCAGTCTCAGCACTGTCGCCCGGCGCCGCTCATCTACGCCCACCTCCTCGACGCGTATGTCGAGGAATGGTTCCTGCGGGAACTTGGAGACGGCCTGATCTACGAGACGGTCTACGACCCGGGGAATGGTATCGCCGAGCGCATCGCGGAGACCCGGGCCAACCGTGAACGACTGCGAGCCGACCGAGAGGCCGGGCTTTACGACGCGCGGACGACGCCGCCTGGTTCCGGGACCGGTACGCCGCGCTGGGACGCGAATTGGCCGCGCTGGAAGCCGAACCCCAGAGGGCACCCGGTATGGTCCGGCGGCCTACGGGCGAGACGGTCGCCGACCGGTGGTTTCGCGCACCGGACGTACAAGCCCGCAAGGAGATCCTGCTCGACTTCGGTGTGCGGGTGACTCTTTTCCCGGCCAGTGCCCCGGTTCGCTGGGCGCCCGGCTTCATACATGGCCCGGAACAGGACGCCACGGTTGTGCTTTAGTACTCCAGCAGCGGTTCGTGTCCTGAGCTGCTGATTGTCGTTGTCCTGGTATGGAGGGCATGACTGAAGTCGGTTGCTGGGGCGACGAGTTGGAGTCGGTGTTCGCTCGGGTGGCGGGCCGGTTCGCTCGGGCGGATCTGCGGTGGCGGATGCGGGACTGCGTCCGCGGTCTGCTGGGCCAAGCAGCACGGAAGAACGGCTGGCAGCTCGCGGAATGGGCCGGTCACCGCACGCCGGACGGCTTTCAGCGGCTGTTGAACAGCAGTGTCTGGGACGCGGACGCCCTGCGTGACGATGTCCGTGCCTACGTCGGTGAGTCCCTTGGCCTCAATGGAGTGTTGATCATTGACGACACCGGGTTCATCAAGAAGGGCGCCACCTTGGCCGGGGTCGGCCGGCAGTACACCGGCATCTCGGGAAAGATCGACAACTGCCAGATCGGGGTGTTCGCCGCCTATGCCACCCGTTCGGGCCGGGCCCTGGTGGACCGGGAGCTCTATCTGCCCAAGGCCTGGACGTCCGACCGCGCCCGCTGCCGGGCGCGAAGATCCCCGACGAACGCGGCTTCGCGACCAAGGGAGGGCTGGCCCGGGACATCGTCCGCCGCTGCCTGGCCGCCGGCCTGCCCGCTGCCTGGGTCACCGCGGACGAGGCCTACGGGCAGGACTGGCACTTCCGCCGCCTGCTCGAGCAGTTCGACGTCGGCTATGTGGTGGCGGTGCCCAAGTCGCAGCAGATCAAGTCCCTGGCCGGCATCTGGCGCATCGACCAGTTCATCGAGGACGCCCCTGCCGATGCCTGGCGGAGACTCTCCTGCGGCGACGGCGCCAAGGGCCCGCGCGTCTACGACTGGGCCGCAGCCAAGCTGCCCGCCAATGTCATCTTCGACCCCGACCCGCCGACCCATGACCGCTGGGTCATGGCTCGCCGCAGCCTGTCCGACCCCGGCGAACTCGCCTACTACCTCGCCTACGCCCCCGTCGGTGTCGAGATCGTCGAGCTGGCCCGCATCGCCGGCTCCCGCTGGGCGATCGAGGAGTGCTTCCAGGCCGCGAAGAACGAATGCGGCCTCGACCAGTACGAGGTCCGCCGCTATCCCGGCTGGTATCGGCACATCACCCTGGCCATGCTCGCCCACGCGGTCCTGACCGCACTCGCCGCCCAGGCCGGCGGCGAGGCCGCAAAGGGGGCTGCAGAAACGGATCAGCCCTCGTCCCGCTCACCGTGGCAGAGATCCGGCGGCTCCTGGACACTTTCCTGCCCCACCCACGAAGCGACCACGACCCTGTCGCCCACGCACTGAAGTGGTCAGCCTGGAGAAGACGCCGCCAGGCCGTCGCCCGCCACTGCCCCTACCGAAAACGCAGCTCAGGACACGAACCGCTGCTGGAGTACTAAATGAAATCAGCAGCCTTGCGCGGTGGAGGTGCAGGCCAGGAAGTGTCGACCCCGCGCCTGCGGGGATGGTCCGCGAGGCCCGCGCGTCGGCGAGGGTCTCGGAGTGTCGACCCCGCGCCCTCGGGGATGTTCCGCCCAGGCTCAGCGCCGACTTCCCGCAGCCACTGTTGACCCTGCGCTCGCGGACATGCTCCGGCCGAGGCCATCCGCTCCCGGCTTTTGTACTTGACCTGCATGCTGGACGGCGGCTGTAGGCGCAGGGCTGGTCAGTCGTATCGTTGGGGTTTTCTTAACGGAGGTTGGCGGACACCAACGTCGACAACACCGACCGCAAGGTCCGGCTGAGCTTCCTCGGCTGACCAGGATCGCCCGGCGAGGCCGTGCCGCCATTCTCCGCACCGTGCGCCCGCGTACGGAGAGCAACATGCGCGGTACGGACCTCAGTGCGATCGGACGACCCCACGACGAGGTGCGGTAAGTGCCTGCTCGGCGCCATGGGTCCCATGGACCCCGTCCGAGTCCCGGCCCGTGGCTCCGTGACCGGAGGGGACCGCACGACGGCCCGGTCGTCGCCGCGGTCGATCGGCCGGGCCGCGACGTTGTCGACTGCCTGGACATCGCCGCAAGATGCGCGGCGAGAAGAAGATGCTCGTCTTGTACGGGCATGACGGCCCCTGGGACCTCGGCGACGCTGCCGACGAGAACCGCTCCGCCATGGACGTCCGAGGCGCGCAGACGGAGGTGCGCGCCATCCGGTGCAGGAACCGTGATGCAACCGTCAAGACCTGTGCCGCCGGCCGCCCCGAGTCCCAGCCCTCCTACGGCTTCCCGTAGGTGCGTACAGTGAGGGGCGGCAGGAGCGATCACGGCGAACCGCACCCGCACGCCTGCGAGGTCATCCGCGAAGTCGCTCGCCGTGTCCTTGCCGATCCCACCCGTGTGACACCCAGCAGCGAGGCCGCGGGCTCGAGACCGAGCCGGAGAGCTGCCCCGACAGATCACTTGGCTTTCAGGCACGGCCGGCCGGTGGCCGACCGTGACCCCCGTAGAGCCTGGAGAACATCCTTCTTCGATCAGCCGTCGGCATCCGGTGTCCGAGACCCGTTCGTCATGACCCGATGCCGGACCGGCATCCCGGCGGGCCGGCCGGTCAGCCTCTCCCGGTGACCGGCGCGGCGCCGACCGGCAGGTCCTCAGGCAGCAGCATCGTCAGGGTCTTGAGGTCCGGGCTGGTGAGCCCGCTCAGCCGGCCGGCCTGGCGGGTCATCATCAGCTCCACCAGCTGTCTGGCCAGGCGCGCGTTGCCGAACGTGCGGGAGCGCGGCAGCGAGTCGAGGTGGACGCGCAGCGCGTCGAGTGTCTCCGGGGCGCATTCGTAGCCCGCGGTGCTCGTCTGCTGCGCGATGATGGCCAGCAGTTCGTCCGTCGAGTAGTTCTCGAACTCGATGCGGCGGGTGAAGCGGGACGCCAGGCCAGGATTGGAGTCGAGGAAGCGGCCCATCTCGTCCGGGTAGCCGGCGACGATCACGACCGCCTCGTCGCGGTGGTCCTCCATGAGTTTCAGCAGCGTGTCCACGGCCTCGCGGCCGAAGTCCTGCGGCGAGTTCTCCGGTGTCAGGGTGTACGCCTCGTCGATGAAGAGGACCCCGCCCATGGCCTTCTGGAAGGCCTCGGTGGTGAGTTGCGCGGTGTGCCCTATGTAGCGTCCGACCAGGTCGGCGCGGGCCACCTCGACGAGTTGCCCGCGCGGAAGGATGCCGAAGGAGCGCAGGAGGTCGGCGTAGAGCCGGGCCACCGTGGTCTTGCCGGTGCCGGGCGGTCCGGAGAAGACCAGATGGTGGCTGACCCTCGGGGTGGGCAGCCCGACGGCGGCCCGCTGCCGGTAGGTGGACAGCAGGTCCACGATGCCCCCGACCTCCCGCTTGACGGACTCGAGCCCGGTCATGGCCCGGATCCGGGCGAGCGCGTCGGAGTTCTCGGCGGCCTCCTCGGTCCCGGACCGGGCCTGGGCGGCCTCGTCCTCGCCGACGTCCTCCGGCAGCATCAGGGTCAGGTCGGTCTCGCCCGCGTCGGGCAGGGACGCCAGCCGGAACGACTGCCGGTCGACCATCTCCTCGAACACCCGCCGCGCGGCGCGTCCGTTGCCGAAGGTCGCGTCCCGGCGCATCCGGGAGAAGTGCACGCGCAGCGCCTCGCGGGTCAGGGGGGCGAGTACGTAGCTGTGGTCGGCGCACATGTTCTCGGTGATGGTGACGAGTTCGTCCACCGAGTAGTTGTCGAACTCGATGGTGCGGGTGAAGCGGGAGGCCAGGCCCGGGTTGGCAGAGAGGAAGTCGTCCATCTCCTTGGAGTAGCCGGCGACGATGACCACGGCCTCGTCGCGGTGGTCCTCGATCAGCTTGACGAGGGTGTCGATGGCCTCCTGGCCGAAGTCGGCGCCCGAGCCCTTGCTGTCGGAGAGCAGGGTGTAGGCCTCGTCGATGAACAGCACCCCGCCGAGCGCCTTGCGGAACGCCTCCGTCGTCTTGATCGCGGTTCCGCCGATGACCTGGGCGACCAGGTCCGAGCGGGAGACCTCGACGAGATGTCCGGAGGGCAGCATGTCGAGACTGGCGAGGATGGAGCCGTACAGCCGGGCCACGGTGGTCTTGCCCGTACCGGGAGGTCCGGCGAAGACGAGGTGACGGCTCATCGGCGGTGCCGGTATGCCCAGCTGGACGCGCCGCTGGGCCAGACGCCCGAGGCTGACGAGTGTACTGACCTGCCGTTTGACACCGCCCAGGCCGACCAGCGCGTCCAGGTCCGCGAACGGGCCCTCGAGTGCCGGGGCCTGCTCCGCGGCGCCGCCTTCGGTGGCGCCGCCCGGACGCGACGGCCCGGCGGCGGGGGCGGCGGGCTGCCAGGAGTCGGGGAGCCCGTTGTCCGAGCTGTCCAGCCGGTCGACCTCCAGGGCGGGGCCGGGCCGGGTGTGGCGCAGTCCCGCGCCCTGGTTGGAGTGGACCGCGCAGCCGCTGACGCTGATGGGTCCGGTGCCGTCCAGGCGGATGCCGTCGCCGGTGTTGCCGGTGCACACGCAGCCGTCCAGGGTGCCCCGGCCGCCTGCCGAGACGAGGATGCCGTGCGCCTTCGAGCCGGTGACCCGCACCCGGACCAGGGAGGCCTCGCCTCCGTTGTCCACCGCGACACCCGAGCCCGCGCTCGCGCTCACCTCGCAGTCGCGCAGCGCGGCGGCGCCGCCGTCGGCCACGGACACCCCCGCCTTGCCGGCGGAGTGGAAGGCGCAGGCCGCGAACTGCGGACGGCCGGCGTGCTCGACGCGCAGTGCCGGGCCGCTGGTGCCGCGGACCTCGCAGTCCTCGAACCGCCCCTTGCCCTTCTCCCCGACCAGGATGCCGGTGCCGCGGACGTCCCGGACGCGCCCGCGGCGCAGCACCGGGTGCGCGCCCGACCGCACCGCGATGCCCGGACCGCCGGTGCCCGAGACGTCCAGCCCGTCGATCTCGGCGGTCGACTCCTCGGTCAGCAGGACGCCGATGTCCCGGCCGCCGGAGATCCGGACCCCGGTCAGTGCCGGGGCGCAGGACTGCCCGACCTGTACGGCCGGCAGGGCGGCGTCGGTGAAGACACAGTCCGCGTAGCGTCCCCGGGCCCGGTCGGTGACGAACAGGCCGCTGCCGCCGGTGCGTTCCGTGGCGCACCCCGTCAGCTGGGGGTCGGAGCGGTCCGTGACCGCGAAGCCGTGCCCGGTGGTGTCGCGCACCCGCACGTCCGTCAATGACGTGACGGCGGAGCTGGCCACGTAGACGCCGAGGGCACAGCTGTGCACGGTGGTGCGCCGCACGGCGACGGTGGTGGAGCCCTCCAGCGCCACGGCGGGCTTGTCGGTGTCCGAGATCTCGCAGTCCTCGACCGATCCGGCGGACCGGCCGTTGGCCAGTACGCCGTTGCCGCGGGCGTCGCGCAGGACGCTGGAGCGGATGACGGCACGGCCGTCCTCGCTGATGACGACGGCTGAGGTGGCCAGGTGCTCGATGACGCAGTCCTCCAGCACGCTGCCGGCCGAACCGGTCTCCACCACCCCCGCACCGGCCGGGTTGGTCACCTGGCAGCCCCTCATGGCCAGTGATCCCGTGTTCCGGCTGAGCAGCGCCGTCCACCCGGTGCCGACGATCCGGCAGCCGTCCAGGGCCACTTGCCCGCGTACCGCGTCGACCACCGGGAGGTCGTCCTCACCGCCGGTCAGCACCAGGTCGGTCAGGAGCACGGCATCCGCGGCGAGTGTGATGGCGGCCCCCGTGCGCGGGGCTATCTCCACCGAGCCACGCGGCCCGTCGGCGACGATGGTGACCTGGGCGCGGATGGACAGGTTCTCGGGATACACACCCGGCCGCACCCTGATCACCGATCCCGCGCGGGCCCGCGCCAGGGCCGACGCGATCGTCGGGTACTCACCGCTGCCGTCCCGGTCAACGGTCAGTGTCGTGCGTGCCACGGCCGATCCTCCTCAGTGTGCTGCCCGGTCCGCCCCGGTCCGGGGTCCGGGCGGGACGGCACCCGCGTCGTGGCCGGGCGGTCCGCCCGCCCAGCCCGCTCACCGGGTGCCGCCCGGCCCGGAACCCTCCGCACCGCCGACGGACGCCCGCGCGGCCGGGATGTGCGAAGCACCCACGGTGGGCCGTGCGCGCGATGCAGCCACGGGGAAACGTGCCGTCGCGCGGGCGATGTGTTTCTGAGGGTACTCAAGGAACACATGTCCCAACGAGTCGGATGCCTGTGACGATGTGTCACGGGGTGGTCCATGGCGCCCCGAACACGTGTGACCGGTCGAGTGGCCCCGCCGGTCATGGGGGAGCATCCCGTGGTACCGCCGTGCGCGGAGGGTGTGACGGGGGTCATGGCGGGGCCGCGGCGGGAACCCGGAACCCGGAACCCGGAACCCGGAACCCGGAACCCGGAACCCGGAACCCGGTGAGGGCCTTCTCGCCGACCGTGGTGGTGCCGGACTGCAGGAGGCGGTGGGCCTCGCGGAGGCTGACGGCGTCGACGGGACCCAGGTCCCGTTTGGCGGTGGTGTCGAGGAGGCCGGCGTCGACCAGGCGGGCTATCCGGCCGAGGATGTGGTGCCGGCCGCCCCGGCCGGGGGTCCGGAACCGATCGGCGGGGAGCCGGAGTCGTCGATGGCGACGATCCGCCCGAAGGGACTGAGCGCCCCGGCGTGGTCCGCGAGGTCGCGGTGCGTGCCGGTGGTGCCGAGGACGGAGCCGGGGCCCCGTGGGGCGACCTCGGTGAGCCGCGGACCCAGGGGCTTGTGGTGGTCGACGAGGGGGTCGGCGCCATGGCCGGGGGCGAAGCCGAGGGTGGCGGCGATGCGTTCGTCGACCGCGCGGAAATGCGCGTTGGTGCCGGGGCGGTCGACCGCGTCGGCGCCGTAGACGTCGTCGCCGGCCTGGAACAGCCGCACCTCCTCGCCGACCGCGAAGACCGTGCCCGCGGCGTCCCGGCCCAGCACCTTCGGCTCGGCGCCCGGGGCGGTGTCCTGGCGGGCGCTGTGGTCCACCGGGCTCCGGGCGATGGCCTCCACGCGCACCGGCAGCTCACGCGGGCCGGGCAGGGGGAGGGGCGGTTCCCCGTCGATCGGACTCTCTCCGTCGCTCGCCAGCGGGCTTCTGCGGTAGGCGACGGTGCGCATGTCGTGTCACTCATTGCTCGTCCTCGTCCCTCTCGAAGGCCGGCCGCCGGCGTCCGGGCCGTTGCCGGCGTGCCCGGAGCGTCGCCCGGCACGTCGCCCGGCACCGGGTCGGCGACCCACGCGGCGGACGGCGCATCCACCGGACCAGACTCGCCGCAGGGAGTGGAATCCTCGTGGTGTTCTTCTTGAGCGGGGTGAGTGGCGCCGCCCGGCATGAGGGGCTCCGAGGCGACGGACGCCCGGCCGGGGGTCCCGGCCGGGCGTCCGCGAGGGCCGCGCCGCCTGCGGTGGCCGCCGCGGCGATCGTGCGGTCAGTGCTGGGTGTTCGCCGTCCAGAGAACGGCTCCGCCGGCCGACAGGACGGTGACGTTGCCGTCGGCCTGGATGACCAGCTGGGCGCCGGGGTTGCCGGCGGTCCCGGAGGACCACACCGTCCGGGCGTCCTTGGTGTAGACGACGAAGTGCCCGTCATCCTGGAAGACCGCCTGGTATCCGGTGCCCTGCGTGTTCGAGGACCAGCGGACCGTGCCGTTCTCGTCGGTGATGACGAGGTTGCCGTCCGTGCGCATGGTGATGCTCATGCGGTCGGACGCCACGCTCTCACCCGGGCCGATCACCGTGGTGGCGGTGATGACACGGGTGCTCCAGTCCCGCTTGGCGGCGACCGTCTCGGTGGGGGCTGCGGCCCGCACGGGGGCGGCGGTGGCCTTCACCGGGGTGGCGGGGGCCTTCACGGGGGCGGCGGTCGTGGCCGTCGCGGCCTTGGCCGAGTCGCCGGACGCCGTCCCGGAGGAGCTGCGGAACGTCTGGGAGGTGGGCGTGGACGTCTTCGCCGGGGCGGACGGGGCCGACGCCCTGACGACCGTTCCGGGCTTCGCGGCCCGCGCCACCGGACCCGCCGTGGTGTGCGACGACGCCCCGGAGGCGCTGTCGTGCTTCACGGTGTGGTCCGCCGGGCGCGACCGCTCCCCGGCAGACGGGCCGGCCACCCCGATGCCGAGGACGCTGCCCCGGCCCGGACCGTCATCGCCGGAAGCGGGGGGCACGGGCGGGCCGTACAGCGGACCGTCGCTCCGCCGGGGTCCGGCTTCGGCACCGGTTCCCGAGGGGGAGGCCGGTGCCGTCTCCTCGGAGTCGTGCGCCTTGCCCTCGGTCGCCCGCGGCTGAGGGATGACGGGCGCCGCGCCGCCGTCGACGGGGTCCTGCAAGGGCAGGCCCGCCTGCTGGTCTGGGCCGGAGGCGTGGTCGCCGTCCGCCCCCGGGGACTCGGAGGTGACGGGGACCTGCTGGCCGAGCCCCTCGTAGTTGGTCCGGCCGCCGGAGTGGGACACGAACGGGACCGTGGCCAGTACGGCTCCGGCCATGGCGGCGGCGACCAGCAGCGGCTTGCCGCCGGTGCGACGTCCGCCCGCCGCCCGGTTCGCGGGCGGCGCACCGGCGCGGCGCCCGGCCGCCACCACGCCCGGGATGCCCTCGGCCAGGGTGACCTCCGGCTCGGAGGCGGATGACCGCTCGGGGCCGGACGGGTGCGGACGACGGCGGGCGGAGGGACCGTGTCCGGTCCGCTGGGCGGCGGGGGCGACCCCGGCGGCCGGGGCGGCCAGACCCGTGGCGGCGTCGCGCGAGGACCGCGCGGTCGTCGGGCCGGCCACGGGATCGTCCGCGGAGGGCAGAGCCACGGCACGACGGATCCTGCGCGGCTCGGCCGCCGCGGTCGGTGGTCCGCCGGAGGACGCCGAGTACGTCGATGACATCGGTGCTCCTTAACGTGTGCTGATCAGCTGCGGGTCGGTCAGACGGGGTCTGATCGGACGGGGCTGGTCAGGCGGGGCTGATCAGGACTGATCAGGGGAACCGTCCGGCACCGCGCCATCGGCGCGGGCGGACGGGGCTCGTGGGGTCCGGGTCACCCGGGCGGGGCGCCGGTGTGCGGTGTTTCGGGCAGCAGGCCGAGCAGGCCGTCGCACCGGGCGGGCCACTGCCGTTCACCGCGCGGGACGGCCGGCCGGTCGGCCAGGGCTACCAGCCGGTCGAGGACCGGGGCGTCGGAGGTGTCGAGGTGGCCGGGGACGGCCGGGGGCACGGCGCCGGCCAGCTCGCGCAGCAGCACCACGCGGGCACCGGCCCGTTCGCGCACGTCCAGCACCCGGAACCGGGTACCCGGACCGAACACCACTTCCTCCTGGTCGAACGGGCTGTCGCTATCGCCCAGGGACCCGATCCTGCGTCCGGTCGCCGACCAGATCAGGTAGTGGTCGTCGGGCAGCGACGGATACCCGTCGTCCAAGCCGCTCGCGCTGACCGGGACCGCGGCGCCCAGTTCCTCACCGGGCAGCAGCAGTCGCGTCGCCTCGTCGAAGACGCCCGCGGTCCTGACGGCCGCCCCGCGGAAAGACGGCAGCCTGCGCAGCGCGGACGCCAGACAGCCGAGGTAGGCCAGTGCGCCGGGGTCCCGGCGGTCAAGACCGGCCGACAGGCCCCGTTCGTCCAGCCTGCCCTCGCCGGCGCTGAGGTAGGCGTACAGGGCGGTGAGGTCGGCGGTGAGTTCGTCGTCCTCCCGGCCGGCCGAGCGGAGGCCGGGCAGCCGGGTCAGGGCGCGCTGGACGGCACCGGCGTGCCGCTCCCAGTCCGCGCCCAGGTGGGAGCGGAGCGCCTGCCGCTCCGAGGGGCTGCTGCGGTGGGAGGGGGCGATGGGCACGTGGGAGAGTTCGCGCAGAACGGCCCCGGCGGGCTCCGGCGGGACGGTCCGCGCGGCACTTGGCCCGTCTTCCTCGGGCGTGCCCTCTACGAGGCCCCGGTGGGCGCCTACCCCGCCGTCGTCGGACGTGCCCGCCTCGGGCTCCGTCGACGTGCCGCCGCGGTGCTCCTCGCAGGCGAGGTCTCCGCCCTCTCGGCCTTCTTCGTGCCGTCCGCCGTCCGCGTGCTCAACGCCCTCTTCAAGCCCTGCCTGCCCGGTGCCCTGGCTCTCGGGCCACGCGCTCCACGGAGCGGTGGCGCCCGGGCCGCCGAGGACGGCGTCCGAGGAGGTGAACAACGGGGTGAACGGCTCGGGTTCGACGACGGGCTCCGTCGTTGCGGGCCGCGCGGCGACCGGCGGCGGCCAGTCCGGTACGTAGGGGTCGTCGGCGTAGGCGTCGGCGTCGGCCTGGTCCGGTTCCTGGTCCGGTTCCTGGGCCGACGGTGCGGCGGCGGGGAGCCGGGGAGGTGCCGGTGGTGCCGTGGGCTCGGGCGGAACGGGTGCCACGGGGGCCGGGGTGACGGCCGGAGCCGGTAGAGGTGACTGTGCCGGGACGGCCTCGGCCGTCCCGGGCGCCGGGTGCGCCCCCGCGCTCGCTCCCGCCCCGGCAGCCGGGGCGGGAGAGCGGGGGAGTCCGGCCGCGGCGGTCGCGTACGGGAGGTGACCGGTGTCCGGACCACGGCCGGAGTCCGCGGCGGGTACGGGAACGGCGCCCAGTGAGTGGTCGGTCGGGGCGGTTCCGCCCGTGGTGGTGACGTACTGCACCGGTGGGGCGGCCGGCACCTGCGCCGGCGGCTCGGTCCGCGGGGCGGCGACGCCGGACAGGGGGGCCGCCAGGACTTGGGCGCCCTCCTCCTGCGCGGCACCGGATCGCCAGCCCTTGGGCGCGAGCACCATGCCGTGCCGCACCGCGAGCCGGCGCAGCGCACGCATCCCGTCCGCGCTGGTGTGGCCGTGCACCTGGATCATGGCACGCTCGCGTGCCTCGCCCTCCAGCGCGGCGAACAGAAGGTCGAGGGCGGGCCACAGGGAGTCGTCCAGGGCCCGGCCCGGCACCCCGAGGTCGATCGCCATCACGTCGCTGTCGGCCGGCCGGGCGGTGAGCGGCGGCCGGTCGCCGTGCCGGCCCACCCACAACCCGGCCCGGGTCAGTGACGTCCGCCACCGGTCGTCCAGCAGGAAGACGCCCGGCTCCGGGCCCTCCTCCAGCCCCGTGGCCGGCGCCCGCCAGGAGCCGACGCGCGGCTCCGGAGTGCCGCCGCTCTCCGTCGGCGCGCACAGGACGCTCTCCACGTACGGCTCCCAGGCCGGGGCGCCGTCAGGGCCGACGAGCACGGTCCGCGCGGCCGCGTGCACGGAGTCGTCCTCCAGCAGCACCGGGAGCCCGCTGGCGACCTCCACCTCCAGCCCCAGGGCGTCCGCGGTCTCCTGACCCACCGCCAGCAGGTCCCGCCCGTCGGCCGGCAGCAGCCGTACGGCACCGCGGACGCGGCCCGGCAGCGCGGCCAGGACGCCGGCCAGGGCATCGGCGCTCACCGGGGGCGCGCCGGCGACGCCCACCAGCAGTTGCGGCCGCCCCGGGTCGACCGGAACCGCGTACTCGATCCCGTCCGTACCCCCGGCCGGGACGCCGGCGGGCCGCACGAGCAGTCCGGCGGGCACCGGCGTCACCAGGTGGCCGTCGGCGACCTCGGCGTCCATCCGGGCGAGCTGCGCCTCCCAGTCGGGGACGGGGAACCGGGCCCCCAGCCGCCGGGGCACCAGCCCCGGGGAGAACTGCCACCAGCCCCCCGGAGCGGTGGCGCCGTCGGGGGAGAAGAGGGTGCCGCCCGGTACGACGACGGCGCGGCCGCTCGGGGCGACCACCTCCAGCCCCCAGTCCTCGCACAGCCGGCGGGCGGGTGAGGGCGCCGCCGCGCGGTCCACGGCGCCCTGCGACATCACCAGCACCAGCAGCCGTACGTCCCGCAGGCTCAGCTCCCCCACCACGGGGGCGAGCCGCCGCGCGAACTCGTCGAGTTCGTCGTCGGCCGGCACGGTCCCCACCAGCAGGGTCGCCCGCCCCTCGGAGTCGTCCCGCAGAGCGGTGGCGACATCGGCGAGACGCTCGGGAAACCGTGCCTCGCGGTGGACGACGTAGGTGCCCTCCACCGGGGTCACGGTGAACGGGGAAGGGGTGGCTGTTCCGTGGTCGGCGGGCTGTCGGGGCCGGCGGGTGTTCCTGTTGGCCCTGCGGTTCATCGGAGGGTCCGGGACGAGCGGTCGGTGACGGGCGTGACGCGCGGCCGCGTGCTTCGCGGCCGCGTCCGGGGGACGGGGTCCGGTGAAACGATCATGGTCGGCTCCACTCGCCTTCATCTGGGGTAGGCCCGGTACGCGGGTCATGCGTCGCCCTGCGACGCAACGCTCACCCCGAACTCCCGGCTCCGCTGGAGCGGGAAGGGGCACGTGACGCCGCGGCCTGGGCCGAACCGATCAACGAGACGCGTTCCGCGTTCTCCGTGCCGGAGGTCCGAAGAACGTGCCGACACGGGGCACGAGGACGGCGCTCTCGTGACATGTGTGCATGGAGAAACGTAACAGGCGTTCGAACCGAAGTGCGCGGCGCGACAGTGGATTTGCCGAACCGACACCCGGAGCATGTCTTCTCATTCAGGTGTGTTGGTGTGCCACGCGCATCACACGCGCATAGTGGCAGGGTACCTACCGGGCCGACACATGTGAGCGGGACACCTGGGGACGGTACCCGCGGCGAACGGATACGATGTGCCCACCCGTGGCGGCATCCGTGCCGACGGCCGGTGCCCGCGCGGAGCCGGCCGGGCCTCCCGCCGCCCGGGGCTTCCACTCCGGAACGACGGCGACAGGCGACGGAGGAACAGTGCCCCCCACCCCTCTCCGGCCCCCACGGGCGGGCCGCGGCCGGGGCGTACACGCCCTCGCTCTGACGGTACTGCTGTGCGCCGCCGCCGGACCGGCCGCCGCGGCCGGTCCGGAGCCCTCCCCGTCGTCGTCGCCGAGCCAGCTTCGGCTGCCGGTCGTCGCGGGCCGGATCGACTCCTCGTCCGAGGGGTGCGCGAAGGCGTCCGCCACCGTGATGCGACAGGTGCCGTGGGCGCAGCGCCTGCTCGGGCTCGGCAGGGCCGGCCTGTTCAGCGACGGCACAGGAGTCACGGTCGGGGTCGTCGACACGGGTGTCTCGGCGCGGGCGGACGCGCTGTCCGGACGGCTCACGGGCCGTTCCGGCGCGGACTCGGACTGCGTGGGGCACGGCACCTTCGTCGCCGGGATCATCGGTGCCGCTCCCCGCGCGGGCGTCGGTCTGGCCGGTGTGGCACCGGGCGCGCGGATCTTCTCGGCCCGGGGCACCGATGCCACCGGGACGCCGTCCGCCTCGCTGGTGGCCCTCGGGATCCGCGCGGCGGTGGACGCGGGGTGCGAGGTGGTGGCGGTCTCCGCCGCGCTGCCCGAGGACACCGCCGGGCTCGCCGCCGCCGTACGCCACGCCACGGCACACGACGTGCTGCTGGTCGCCCCCGCCGTCCCCGACGACGCGGACACCGCGCGGGACGGGCAGGCGTCCACCGCGTCGTTCTGGCCGGCCGCCGCGCCGGACGTGCTGTCGGTGGTGGACTTCGGGGTGGACGGGACACGCCCCGACGGCTCGTTCGAGCCGGCCGCGGCGGATCTGGCGGCGCCCGGCGACCAGGTGACCGGCATCGGGGTCACGGGCGGCGGTCACTTCGTGGGCAGCGGCTCCTCCTTCGCCGCCGCGTACGTGGCGGGCGCCGCCGCCCTGGTCCGGGCCTACCACCCGGAACTGACCGCCCGGCAGACCGCCGCGCGCATGGCGAGCACCGGATACCCGGCCGACGTGCCGCGCCTCGACGTGAACGGAGCGCTCACCGGTGTGCTGCCCGCTCACGCCGCCGCACAGCCCGCGCCCGCCCAGGGCATCCGGGTGCTCGACGTCCCGGACGACGACGGCGCGGTGCTCAGGGCCGGCGCACTGGCCGGCGCCTGCGGTGCGTTGGGCATGGGGCTGTGGGCGACGTCGGCGCTGCGGCGCCGGGCGGGTGCCCGGCACGGACCGGCGGGCAGATCCCATCGGATCGCCGGGGACAGGGGTCTGGGACCACGTCCGGGGCGCGGGGCACAGGGCTGAGGCCGTGGGCGGGCCGCGACACCCCGCAATACTCCGCGACACCCGCCGTCCCGGCAGCGAAGGGGGGCGCGGCCCGGCGTGACGGTGACGGACCACGCGTCGCACGCGCCTGCCGGGCACGCGTGACACCACCGGCGAGGTCCTGGCGGTCCCGGACGCCCCGGCCGTCGTGGCGCCCCCTCGGGGGCGTCCTCCAGCCGGGACGCCGGGACGGGCACGGGTGGGTCAGGTCGTCGTCGGGGCGGGGTCGTCGGCGGTGTCCATCAGCGCCGTCTGGATCTTCGTCGTCGACCTGCGCGTCACGTACTGGCCGCGTCCCGGCGGCAGCTGGCGAGGCTTGACGCCGAAGACAGCGCCCTCGGACGGCGGGCAGGACAACAGCAGACCCGGGGTGTTGACCTCCAGCAGACGGCGCACCAAGGGGTCGTTGAGGCCCCGCATGGAGCCCGCGGCCGATCTGGCGACGATCATGTGCACACCCACCTCGTAACCCAGCGGCAGATGTTCCAGCAACACGTCGAACGGAGTCTGCATCGGCTGCGCGACCAGGTCGTAGTCGTCCACCAGGACGAACAGCCGCGGCCCCTTCCACCAGTCCGCCAGACGCATCCGGCTCGGAGAGATGTCGGGCCCCGGCACCCGCTCCCGCAGAGCCTTGCCCACACCGGCGAGCTGGTTGCGCAGCTGGTCCACCGAGACCGCGTGGCCGAGCCGGTACTCCTCCGGCACGGCCTCCACCAGCTGGCGCCGGTAGTCCACGACCAGGATCCGCGCCTCGGCCGGCGTGAACGCCTGCACGATGGACTTCGCCATCAGGCGCAGCAGGTTGGTCTTTCCGGTCTCGCTGTCCCCGAACAGCACCAGATGCGGCGTCTCGGAGAAGTCCTGCCACGCGGTGCCCAGTTCGGTCTCCTCCACACCCAGCGGGAACCTGAACCGGCGGTCCGCCGCGACGGGGGGCAGCTCGTGGGCGGACAGCCGGGTCGGCAGCATGCGCACCGCGGGGGCGCTCGGCCCCGGCCAGCTCTCGGCGACCGCGGAGACCATGTCGGTCACACCGTCGGCGAGGTCGTCGGCGGCCTCCTCCCCGTCGATCCGGGGCAGCGCCGTCAGATAGTGCAGCTTCGTCTCCACGGTCAGACCGCGTCCCGGTGACCGGGGCACGGCGGCGGCACGCCGGATGTCGACCACGGAGTCCATGGCGTCCCCCATGCGCAGCTCCAGTTTGGTGCCGGCCTGGTCGCGCACAGCGGCGGGCAGCTCCACCCAGCGCGAGACGGTGGTGATCAGGTGGATGCCGTAGTTGAGCCCCCGCGTCGCGAGCTGGCTCAGCGCGGGGACGTCGTCCTGGAAGTCCTGCCGGACCGTCGACCACCCGTCGATCACCAGGAACACGTCCCCGTGTGCCTCGTCGGGGAACTCACCGGCCGCCCTGCGCCGGCGCAGCGTGGCCATCGAGTCGATGCCGTGCTCCAGGAACATCCGCTCACGCCGGGCGAGCAGCGAGGCGACCTCGGCGAGGGTGCGGGCCACCCGCTCACTGTCCAGCCGGGCCGCGACCGAGCCGACGTGCGGCAGCCCGGCCAGGGCCGTCAGGGTGCCGCCGCCGAAGTCGAGGCAGTAGAACTGCACCTCGCGCGGCGTGTGGGTGAGGGCCAGGGCGGCGATGAGGCTGCGCACCAGTGTGGACTTGCCGCTCTGCGGGCCGCCGGCGATGCCGACGTGACCGCCCGCGGCGGACAGATCGACCGTGAGCAGGTCACGCCTCTGCTCGAAGGGCCGGTCGACGATGCCGACGGGGACCGCCAGACCACCGCGTCCCGCCCAGTCCGCCGTGGTCAGCCCGAGGACGGGGTCGGGGGAGAGCGGCGGCAGCAGCCGGTCCAGCGTGGGGGACTGGGACAGCGGAGGCAGCCACACCTGGTGGGCCGGCGGGCCCGACTCCCGCAACCGTTCGATCGCGATGGACAGCAGCGAGGGGACCTCCTCCTCCATGTCCTCGCCGCCGGCCGCCGCGGCGAGTTCCCCGGCGGTCGGCGGAGCGCTTCGCTCGGCCACCCGTTCCCCGCTCCAGGACACCACCTGGCTGGCGACCTGGGCCTGGGCCAGGGCTCCGGAGCGCTGCCGGTAGGCCCCCGACACGTAGGCGCCGCGGAACCGGGTCAGCGGCTCGACGCCGCTCTTGAGGAAGCCCGCGCCGGGCTGGGAGGGGAGTTCGTAGGCGTCCGGTACACCGAGCACGCCCCGGCTCTCCATCGCGGAGAAGGTGCGCAGGCCGATCCGGTACGACAGGTGGCTCTCCAGTTGGTGCATGCGGCCCTCGTCCAGGCGCTGCGAGGCCAGCAGCAGGTGCACGCCCAGCGAACGGCCCAGTCGGCCGATCATCACGAACAGCTCCATGAACTCGCGGTGCGCCGAGAGCAGCTCGCTGAACTCGTCGACCACCACGAACAGGCTCGGCAGCGGCGCCAGCGGCGTACCCGCGGCGCGTGCCTTCTCGTAGTCCAGCGCGGACGTGTAGTTGCCCGCGGCGCGCAGCAGTTCCTGGCGCCGGATCAGCTCGCCGTGCAGGGCGTCCTGCATGCGGGAGACCATCGCGGCCTCCTCCGCCAGGTTGGTGATCACCGCCGAGGTGTGCGGCAGCTGGTCCAGCCCGAGGAAGGTGGCACCGCCCTTGAAGTCCACCAGCACGAAGTTGAGGGACTCGGAGGAGTGGCTGAGCGCCAGGGCCAGTACCAGGGTGCGCAGCAGTTCGCTCTTGCCGGAGCCGGTGGCGCCGATGAGCATGCCGTGCGGCCCCATGCCGCCCTCCGCCGACTCCTTGATGTCCAGCTCCACCGGGCGTCCGTCGGCGCCCACCGCCAGGGGGACGCGCAGCCGGCGCGCCGCCGAGGTCCCCCGCGCCTCCCAGTAGGCCCTCGGGTCGTACCGGTACAGGTCGGTGATGCCCAGCAGCGTGGTGAGCTGCACGTCGGTGGAGAGCGGCTGGGCCGTCTCGACGGCGGCCCCGGTGCGCATCGGGGCCAGCACCGCCGCCAGCGCCCGCGCGGCCGCCGGGCCGAGCCGGTCGGCCCGGCCCAGCGAGGTGAACGACTCCTTGCGGTTGCGGTCGGTACGGGCCAGCCGCACCTCGCCGGACTCGGCCTGGAGCCGCAGCGTCGTACGACCGGGTCGCCAGGGCAGCTCACCCGAGAGGTCGAGCACCACGGCGTTGCGGAACCCGTGCCGGCCCAGCCGGTGGCCGGAGGGCACCTGCCCGCCGTCGACGACGATCACCGTGTACGGCTCGTCCGTGCCGGCGGTGGCGTCCGTCTCGAAGGCCGGCCGGTCGGCGAACTCCTCGCCCAGCAGGGCCTCCAGCTCGGCGGCGGAGGAGGTGAACAACCGCACCGGGCCCGCCCCGTCGGTCTCGGAGGGGTGGTGGGTGTGCGGCAGCCACTTGGCCCAGTCCCACTCGGCCGCCTGGCCGGCGGACACACAGAAGGCGATCACCAGTTCCTGCGGGGAGTGCGCCACGGCCAGCTGCGCGAGCACGGCCCGTACGAGGCCCGTGATCTCCTCGCGCTCGCCCCGCAGCAGCACCCTCGACCACGCCGGCAGGAAGAGGGCGATGGGCTGGTCGGGGACGGTGGAGTAGGCGTTGACGAAGGCGCGCAGGGCGTGCGCGGTCAGCGGATCCAGGTCCTCCACGGGTTTGGTCGCCTTGGTGGTCAGACGCAGGCCGAGGCGCTGTTCACCGACGGCCACCCGGACCTCGCCGAAGTCCGGGTCGGCGGGGCGGCGTTCCCACAGCCGGGAGGTGCGGGCCTGGGACCACAGGTTGGCGGGCCGGGGATGACGCCAGGCGAGGGCGTGCTGCTGTTCGGCCGCCGCCGCCCTGACCCTGCGTCGCATTCCGCCGAGGTAGCGCAGATAGTCACGGCGGGCACCTCGCAGCTTCTGTCTGCGCTCCGCGCCACCGCGCATCATCTGGCCGGCCAGCATGAGGACCATGGCCACTGCCATCACCCCGACCACCACGAAGGTCATCGGGTTCGACGCCTGGCCGGGCCGCACGTAGAGCAGCACCATGGCACCCGACATCATGGCCATCGGCAGATACGTCATCATCCCGGACCCGCTGTCGGGCACCTGCTCCGACAGCACCGGGGGTTCCTGGAGCGCCAGGTCGCCCTCGGGCATGTCGGGCCCCCGGCGCCGGGCGGGCCTGCGGAAGAACACCACGCTCACTGAAACGTCTCCTTGGGATGCTGGCGGCCGCCTGCGGCGGGACTGCGGTCGGCCGGCCGTCGGCGCCTTGGCGGTCTTGAGGCCGGAAGCTCCTGAGGCCGGGCACCGGACGGGCCGACCGGGTGTGTCCGGTGTCCGCACACGTGTGAGTGTCGGTCCACGAGAAGAGGCGGTGTGCCGGGGCGCGCGGACCGGCGTTCCGGGGCTGTATGAGGCCCTGGCGCCGCGAGGCGGTACCTGTGAGACTATCGGGCACCACCGAGGTGTCCAACAGCGGTTCGCCGCACACGTGTCCGCGACCGGACCAGGATGTGCGCCGAACCCGGCCGTCCCGGCCGCGACGGTGCGGCGCGACGGCCCTCCCCACGAGGCGTGGGCCCCCGGGAACCACCGTCACCGGCCGAGTGACCGGTAGGTGGCAGAGCCGGCCCTGAGGGCGGGGACCACGTCCGCCCCTGCCGACCCATGGCGCGAGCCGCCCGAGAGGTGTGAGACACATATGAGCGAAGGCTCTGTCGCAGGTCTGTGTCGCGTGACGATACGGGCCCCGGAGAAGACCATCGACCTGGCCGTCCCGTCCGACATCCCGCTCGCCGACCTGCTGCCGGTCGTCGTCGGCCACGCGGGCGGACAACTGGAGGAAGCCGGACTCGAGCACGGCGGCTGGGTTCTCCAGCGCATCGGTGGCGAGCCACTGGACCCCGAGGGCACGCCCGACTCCCTCGACCTGCGCGATGGGGAGGTGCTGCTGCTGCGCCCCGAGGCGGAGGCACTCCCGCCGGTGCGCTTCGACAGCCTGGTGGACGCCGTCTCCGGCACGGTGCGCGACCTGCCGCACGCGTGGAGCCCCGCGGTCAGCCGCTGGACCCTGCGCCTGATGACGACCGTGACGCTGCTGGGCTGCCTGGCGGTACTGGCCCTGCCCGGTGACACCACGTCACGGGCCGCGCTGACGGCCGGCGCCGCCCTGCTGGCCATGGCCGGCGCCGGTGCGGCGGCCAGGATGCTGGACGACCCGCCCGGTGGCGTGCTGCTCGGGCTGGTGTCCTGCGCCTTCCTGGGGCTGGCAGGGGTCCTGGCCGTCGGCGACCCGTGGTCCGCGCCGCACTCTCACGTCCGTACCGGAGCGCAGCTGCTGGCCGGTTCCGTGGCCGCCGGCGCGGGCACGGCCCTGGCGCTGACGGTGGTGTCCGTCTTCGCCGTCGCCTTCGCCGCCGCGGCCGTCGTGTGCGTGGCCGGTGTCGTCGGCGGGGTGCTGATGGTCACCGTGGAGGTGCCCTTCTCGAGCGCGGCCGGAGGCGTCGCGGTGGCGGCGGTCGTCTTCGGCGCCTTCGTCCCCCGGCTCTCCTTCTCGCTGGCGGGACTGCGCCTGCCACCGCTGCCCACCACTGCGGACCAGCTCCAGGAGGGCATCGAACCGCACGCCGGGCAGGACGTCGCCGCCCGCGCCGCGGCCACCGACCACTGGATGAGCGCCCTGTACCTGGGCGTGGGCGCCGTGTGCGCGGGCTGCCTGGCCGGCCTGGCCCGGCACCCGGAGCCACCGGAGCTGGCCACCTGCGCCCTGCTGGCGCTGCTGCTCTTCCTGCACGGACGCAGCCTGGGCACCGCCTGGCAGCGGCTGGCCCTGGCGGTCCCCGCCCTGCTGGGACCGCTGCTGGCAGCCGCGGGACTCGCCGCCCGCTGGGACGGGACCGGCCGGCTGGTGGTGGCGGCCGCTCTGCTGCTGTCCGCCGCCGCGCTGGCGGTCATCTCCTGGACGGCCCCCGGCCGCCGCCTGCTGCCCCACTGGGGGAGGGCCGGGGACCTGCTGCAGTCCGTGACGGCCTTCGCCCTGCTGCCCGTCGTGCTGTGGACCTTCGGCGTCTACCAGATACTGCGCTCGGCCAACGGCTGAACCGCTTAGGAGAGAGCACCTCATGCAGAACCGGCGGGACCAGGTCCAGGCCCATCGCTTCGTCGTCTCCCGGCTGACCACCGGACTGCTGCGGGAGGACCCCGACACCCCCGAGCCACCCACCGGCCGCACCTACAAGGCGGTCGCGGTCGGCGCCGCCTTCGCGGCCGTCCTGTGCGTGGGCGCCCTGGTGTTCGGGCTCATCAGCCCCGGGGGCGCCACCGGCTGGCGCGACGGCCACACCCTGGTGGTGGAGAAGGACACCGGCACGCGCTATCTGTTCGACGGTGAGCGGCTGCGGCCGGTGCGCAACTACGCGTCCGCGCGCCTGCTGGTCGGGGCGGACCTGAAGACCGACACGGTCTCCACCGCCTCGCTGCGCGGCACCCCGCACGGCGACCCCGTCGGGATCGCGGGCGCCCCCGACTACCTCCCGTCCGGCAAGGCCCTCGACGCCGGCCCCTGGCAGGTGTGCGCGGGCATCCGGACCGACGACTCCGGCGGCGGCAGGACCACCACCACACTCCTGGTCGACTCCGACCTGGCCGGCGCCACCGTGGCGGACGGCGACGGTGCGCTGGTGCGCGTCGAGGACGCGGGACTGTTCCTGCTCTGGCGCGGCAACCGCTTCCGTCTGCCGGGCGGCCAGGCCACCGCCACCGCCCTCGGCTACGGCGCCGTCGACCCGCTGCGGGTCTCCGCGGCCTTCCTGGACGCCCTGCCGGCCGGCCCGGACCTGGCGCCGCCGAAGGTCGCGGGACAGGGCGCGCCCGGCCCCGGTCTGGACGGTGCCGACACCCGAGTCGGCCAGGTCTTCACCGTGGTGACGCCCGGCTCCGACCAGCAGTACTACCTGCTGTTGCGCTCGGGTCTGACCCCCGTCACCACCACGCAGGCGGCCTTGGTCCTCGGCGCGAGCGCGACACGTGAGCGGGCCTACGGAGGGAAGGCCCCCCAGGCGATCACCCTGTCCTCCAACGCCCTCGACGGCGCCCTGGCGCCGAAGAGTGCCTCCGGCGAGCCGGGACGGGTCGAACAGGCCGGCGCGGCCCTGCCTCCCGCGCCGCCCGGCACCCTGCGCACCGGCGGTGACCAGGATCTGTGCGTGCGCCTGACGCCGCACGGCGACACGGGCACCGACGTCGGCCTGGTGACCGCGCTCTCCTCGGCCGTCGACGCCCGGTCCGCGCCGCCCGGCCGGGCACTCGCCGCGGCCTGTCTGGCGGTGGACGCGGTGTCGGTCCCGCCGTCGGGCGGCAGCCTGGTCCGGGCGCTGGGCAGCTCGGGTTCCGACCTGGGCGACAGCACGTACCTGGTCACCGACACCGGACGGAAGTACCGGGTGCCGTCCGGGACGGCCGCCGAGGCGCTCGGCTACGATCTGACCCGGGCTCAGGAACTGCCCTCGCCCCTGCTCGACATGCTGCCGACGGGCCCCGACCTGTCCCCCGGATCGGCGCGGTCCGGGCACGAGGAGGTCACCGGCACGTCGCGTTGCGATGACCGGTAGTGGAACATCCGGCACCGGCGGGCCGACGGTATCTCGAACGCCGTACACGCAGACACATGTCACCAGTTGAGGTCTTCACACATGCGCGTAACGCATCACCCGATGCGTTGAACACATGTTCTGGCCGCGCTTGTGATCGAGGCGCAAACATGATTAGCATCTGGATACTTCGATCAACTGATGCCTGCTCAGCTCTTGGCGCCCGGCACATTCCGGCAACGCACACGTATCTTGCAGGCACCCCGGCGGGCCCCACGACAGAGCGTGGCGTGCCCCACATGATTCGCCCCCCACAGCGGAAGGCAACGGCACGATGAGCACTCCCAGCGGAACGCAGCAGCAGTCATCCAGTGCCACGTACGACATGGCCATCAGGAGTCTGGAGACCGCCAGGTCGAACATGACCAGGATCCAGGGTCAGGTGGAGACGGCGAAGGCCACCCTGCAGACCAACTACCAGGGCCCGGACGGTCACGCGTACGCACGGGTCATGGAGACCTGGCTGAGCGAGGTGGACCGCATCAAGCGGACCTGCGAGGCCATGGAGAACCAGCTCGGCTTCAGCATGCAGGCGTCGAACAGCGCGCAGGCCGGCGCGATGGAAGAGGTGGTCGCCGGCGGCAAGCTCACGGCGTTCGGCAACGACGTACAGAACGACGCCTACAACGCCATGAGCGGCGTCTGACCCGCACCGCCCCCCCCGCACCCCGCCCCACCAACGAAGGAGACCCTCATGGGCGCCGCAGAAGACGGCATCTACATCGACCACGGCCAGGCCATGACCTTCGCCGAGGAGATGTTCCACCAGACCCAGGCGATCAGGACGGTGGTGACCACGCTGGAGGGCGAGATCGCCCCCATCGTCGGCCAGTGGCTCGGCCCCGACCGCGATGTGTACATCAACAAGGTCCAGCCCACCTGGGAGGCCGAGGTCACGGCCCTGTCGACCATTCTGCAGACGCACGCGCAGACGCTGGACAACATCCGCGACATGTACCGCAAGACGGTCAACGACAACGCCCAGGGTTTCGAGGAGATCAAGTTCTGACGGCCCGTCGCACACCGTCGCTCCGGCACCGTCACAAGGGGATGCAATGGCTGATCTGACCAAACTGGACGCTCCCGCCCTCCGTTCGTTCATCGACGAGGAAGTCCAGCCGTTCAAGGACGACATTGTCAGGCTGCGCGGCTCCAGCCCGGAGCAGGGCCAGTCCCTGTACGACATGTCCAACGCGTCGGCGGGTCCCTTCGCCATCGGACCGATGGGGAGTGACTCCGACACCGCGGGAAAGAACCTGGTCGCCCACACCACCCAGGCCGCGTCGGCGATCGACACGGTGCTCAACCGGCACTCGACCGCCTTCGATCAGCTGAAGGGCAACCTCCTGGAAGTGATCGACAGCATGCTCAAGACGCAGGGCGAGACCCTCCAGCAGGTGGAGGGGCAGAAGTTCCTCACGGCCATCCGCGAGTACGACGGAGCCATGACCGGGGAACAGAGCACCGGCCTGTCCTCCTCGCCCACGACGACGGCCTGACGTCGGTCACCCTGGCACCGCCGCGTCGCCCGCCTCCGGGGTGCCATCCCCCCGCCCCCGGGGCGCCGCCGCGGCGGTACCCCGGACGACTCGCGCCGCCGCCCACCCCCCGTCCGCTGGAGTCCTCACATGGCTGTCGACAACTGGGAACACATCGTCAAGCTGCTCACGGGCTGGTCGCTGCCCGAGCGCTCCGAAGTGACCGGCGTCAAAGGCGACAGCGGCATTCCCTGGATCAACGTCGACGTCAAGAAGGTGGCCGCGACCCTGCAGCCCCGCACCGAACTGCGGGACACGGGGGCCTCGTTCCAGTTCTACGTCCTCAAGGGCAAGGGCGTGGACATGTACCAGGCGAACATCAACTACGCGGACCTCTCCTTGGGCGACACCTACGCGCAGCGCAGCCAGGAAGCCTTGTCGCGTCTGGTCAACCAGTTCCAGACGACCGGTGTCCAGTCCTCCTCCGGTGGTGAACCCACGGGCACGGACGGCGTGGACCTGCACTCGTTCGCCAAGGCAGCCCGGTCCTTCGACGTGGCCGGTCAGTTCTTCTACCATCACGAGGCCGTCCTCAAGCACTGGCTCGATCACCTCGGCGACGAGAACGCCGCCTGGAAGGGCACCGCGGCGGGTGTCTTCTACAACCTGGTCAAGGACCTGCACGACAAGTACGACCACTTCCTGGCCCAGCTGCGTCCGCCCGGCTTCCAGCCGCAGTACCAGTCGGTCGCCACCCCGGGCTTCGCGTCGACCACGCTCCACGGTGACCAGATCATCGGCGCGGAGAACATGCTGCATCAGGCCCATACCAAGTTGTTGCAGCAGTTCAGCGACTTCTACTGGCGCCGCGGCCGGCCCATCACCGTCAACGAGGCGGACGGGCAGTCGATCTCCCGCGTTCCGCCCGCGGACCCGAAGAGCATCCTGAACGAACTGATGTGGGATGTGGACTGGTTCATCAGGCAGTACAACACCTCGCGCATCCAGGCGATCAAGCGGACGGTGCAGCGGGCCGACGACCCGGACGTCATCACCTGGCGGGCGATGGCGGGGTTCTCCACACAGCCGCACTGGGGCGATCTGAGGGACACCAGTACCTGGTCGGGCATCGCGCAGGAGGCGGTCGACCGGTGGACGAACAACCTCAGGGCCAATCTCGACGAGCCGGCGCTCCCCATCGTCACCGAGCTGAGCCAGGGCTGGAGCCGCGTCCTCGACCCGACGTGGAACACCCGTTTCGCCTTCGAGGACATCCCCTCGATCAGCCTCGCCGAAACGCTTCAGCAGGACATCGCGGAGCAACAGCAGCAGGAGGCCCTGCACCAGCAGGAGGAGGCGCTCCAGCAGCAGCAGGAGGCGCAGAAGGAGTTCGCCCAGCAGTCCACCGACTTCCAGCAGGGTGTGAACTCCCTGGGAAGCGACATCCAGGACCTGGGCAACGGGCTCGACGGCTTCGGCGACAGTGTCGACGGTCTCGGCCAGAACATCGGTCAGGGCATCACGGACGTCACCGCACCCGACCCGTCCACTCTCGTGAGCGGCGCCCCGGAAACGCTCGCGGTGAACGACCCGGCCGCGGTCGGCGGTGTGCCCACGGTCGGTGGCCCGGACGGAAGCGGCACGACCACGGTCAGCACGCCTTCCGCACTCACCGAGAACGGCATCGGCACGACCGGCATCGGCGCGGACGGCATGGGCGCGGACGGCATCGGTACGACCGGTATCGGCGCGGACGGCATGGGCGCGGACGGTATCGGCACGACCGGTATCGGCGCGGACGGGGGCACAGGGAGGCTGCCCGGCGGTCTCTCCGGCCTCACCAGCGGTGACTCGCTGACCTCGGCCCTCCCCACCCCCAGCACCCTGGACGAGAGCACGGTCCAGACGCCCACCACCCTGGCCGGCGCCCCTCTCGCCGGCGACACCACCCTCGACGCGACCGCCCTGCCCACCGACACCGCCCTGAGCGCCCCGGACCCGTTCGCGACCGACACCGCGACGGTGACCGGAGCGGACGCGGCCACCACGGCCACGGGTCTGGGCGCGGTGCCGCTGCTGCCCTACACGTCCGCCTCCGCCCAGGGACTCACCACCGGCGGACCCGGCAGGACGAACTCCGACGGGAGCACGGTCGTGCCGGGTGCGGATGGTGGTCTGACGGCGCGGTTCCCGGACGGGAGTTCGGTGGTGGTGGGTCCGGACGGGACGGTGACGACGACGTCGCCGGACGGGCGGACTTCGGTGGGTGTGCTGGGTCCGGGGGAGGTGGTGACGAATCCGGACGGTTCGACGATCGGGCTGGACGGGGTCGGTGGTGTGACGTCGCATCTGCCGGACGGTTCGTCGTTCACGTCGAATCCGGACGGGAGTGTGACGACGGCGCAGCCGGACGGTTCGTCGGTGACGCAGTTCCCCAACGGTGTGACGGAGGTGGTGGGTCCGGACGGGCAGGTGCAGCTGACCGGCCCTGACGGGAGCGCGGTCGTGCCGGGTGCGGATGGTGGTCTGACGGCGCGGTTCCCGGACGGGAGTTCGGTGGTGGTGGGTCCGGACGGGACGGTGACGACGACGTCGCCGGACGGACGGACTTCGGTGGGTGTGCTGGGTCCGGGGGAGGTGGTGACGAATCCGGACGGTTCGACGATCGGGCTGGACGGGGTCGGTGGTGTGACGTCGCATCTGCCGGACGGTTCGTCGTTCACGTCGAATCCGGACGGGAGTGTGACGACGGCGCAGCCGGACGGTTCGTCGGTGACGCAGTTCCCCAACGGTGTGACGGAGGTGGTGGGTCCGGACGGGCAGGTGCAGCTGACCGGCCCCGACGGCAGCACCGCCGTGCAGAACCCGGACGGTGGCGTGACCACCGCCTTCCCCGACGGAGGTGTGTCGACGGTGGCCCCCGACGGCACCGTCACCACCGTCACCCCGGACGGACAGACCGTGACCACCCATCTGGACCCCGGCCAGAGCCTGGTCAACCCCGACGGGTCGACCACTTCCATCGGCCCCGACGGCTCGGTGACGACCACCCTGCCCGACGGTGGCACGTACACGCTGCACCCGGACGGGACGGTCACCACCACGAATCCGGACGGCACCACCGGCCCCGGTGCGCTCTCGGACCTGCCCACCACGTCCGGCGACCCAGGCCGGCTCACCACCCTGGACCCGGACGGCAGTACGACCGTGCACTACCCGAGCGGCACCACCGCCACCACGGGCACGGACGGGTTCACCACCACCACCTTCCCCGACGGCAGCAGCACCATCGCCGGTCCGGACGGGCAGTTCCAGACCGTGCCCAGTCCCACGACGGCCGGCCTCACCGACGCCACGGGCGGTCCCACCGACGCCACGGGCGAGAGCACCGAAGCCTCGATCGACCCGAACCGGGCCTTCGGCAGCCGGCAGCAGGCCGCCGTCGGCCAGCCGGCAGCGGGAGCGGGGGCAGGGACGGGGCCGGGGGCCGACTCCAGTCTGAGCGGCATGCTCTCGCCGATGATGATGATGGGCATGGCCCGCATGGGCCAGCAGGGCCAGCAGGGCAACAAGGAACAAGAACGCATCCGCGAGGTCTACGGCGACGACGAGTCCGACGGCGTCTTCTTCCCGAACCAGCAGCAGCCCCGCCCCGTCGGCCGGCCGGAGCCGGACGCGTACGAGGAGGAGGAAGAGGACCCCGAGGATCTGCTGGGTGTACCGGCCCGCTCCCAGGGCGGACCCGGCGGATACAACCGGCCGTCCACCAGCTCCCCGGGGTGGTCGGACGACGGCGACGACGTGTGGGGAACAGAAGAAGGCGGACTGCCGGCGTCGATCGGCCGCTGACCGACCGCCCAAGAGCCGGCCTCGTCCGCCGGCGGCTAGAAGCACGCGCGCGAAAGCGCACCGGAAAGGAACACCGTGGAAGATTCGGTGGAGCAGGAGCTCCAGGAGGCGTTGTCGGAGTTCGCCCGGCACCGCGACGCGCTGATGCGGGCGCAGCAGGACGTGGCGGCGCTGTCGGTGACGGTGCGGTCCAAGGACCGCGCGGTGGAGGTCACCGTGGGGGCCGGGGGCGAGCTGAACGCGCTGCGGTTCCTCAACGACAAGCACAAGGAGATGTCCGGGCAGAAGCTGGCGGCTGCCGTCATGGAGACGATCACCGCGGCGCGTACCGAGGTGGTGGCCCGCGCCACCGAGCACCTTGATTCCGTCGCGGGTATCGGCTCGGGCCTCGCGATGTCGGGGCTGGAGGACCTGGACCTGGACGCCATGCTGAAGTCCCTCGGCGTCGAGATGCCGACGGACGGCGCGAACCGGGGCGGGGGTTCCCGTGGCTGACGGCGACATGTTCGCCGCGCTGCCGGACGAGGTCCAGCGCGGCGGTGACGCCACCGACCAGGTGGCCCGACTGGTGGAGATGTTCCACCAGGGCTTCGACGCGTTGACGTCGTGGGACCCGGCCAGGCCCCCCTGGGGCCGGGACAAGCTGGGCGCGGCCTTCGAAGCCCAGTACAAAGGCCCGCACACTGCCCTGCGTGAGGCCATGCTGCAGCTCGGGCTGGCGCTCGGTGGTGCCGCGAACCTGACGGTGTCGTCGGGTCAGGACTTCTCCCGGACCCAGGGTGACGCCCTGGACAGCATTCACGGCGACACCAGCGGCGACGGGCGGCGATAGATCATGCCCTCGCAGTCCCTGGACGGTCTCTTCGTCGCGTTGACCGGCATGGAGTGGCCGGATCTCGACACGGCGGAGGTCCAACGTCGGGTGGTGCTGCCCCACCGTGACGTGGAGCAGGGGCTGCGGGAGTTCCAGGAGCTGGTGCACCAGGTCACGAACTCGGTGCAGGGTTCGGTGTCCGGCCGGTGGAGCGCGTCGTACGCGAGGGCGATGTCGTCGTTCGCCAGCGGGACCGGTGCGGATTACGTGCAGCGCCTGGCGGAGACGGCGAAGCAGCTGGGTGACGCGGGTGAGAACGCGGTCGGGCAGGTGCGGTACACGCGCGGGATGATCGTCGCGCAGTTGGTGCAGTTCGTCATCGAGTGGGCCATCACGCTGGTGATGGCGGTGTTCAATCCGATCGCGGCGTTGATGCGGCAGGCGTTGCTGCGGGCGGTGTACCGGGCGATCCTGCGGAGTCTGGTGTTCCGGGCCGTGGCGGCGGTCGGGTCACATGTGGTGATGAACGTCGGGCTGGCGGCGGCGACGGATGTGTTCGTGCGCTGGGCCCTGGCCCGGCAGGGGCATTCGGTGCCGCACGGCGGGGACAGCCTGAAGCAGGCGGTGGGTTTCGGTGCGGTCCAGGGGTTGTTCGGCGCGTTCGTTCCCCTGGCCGGGGGTGCGCTGGGCGGTCTGATCGGCAAGAACCTGGGCCGGGACGCGCTCAAGGGCCTGCGGGACACCCTCGACGACGCCCTCGCCGGGCTGGGCAAGCCCGGTGCCGGGGATCTGGCCCGGGACGCCGCCGCGAGGGGCGGACTCAAGGACGCGGTAGGGCAGGACGCCGTCAGGAGCGCGGTCCGGCAGGGCCTGTCCGGGCGGGGCGGCGGGCCGCTGGCGGACACCTTCGGCGCGGAGGTGGCGCTGGGCGCGGCGGATGCGGCCCGTGGGCTGCAGACGCGCGGGCTCGGTGGGCTGGGCGGGAAGGACTTCTCCGCGGACGCGTTCGCCTCCGGGATGGGGGAGGTGTTCGCGCGGCGTCTGGACGGGGTGATGGACGCGCCGGCCGCGCGGGCCATGGGCGGGGAGTGGGCGCGGGCGTTCACCGGCAACGTCGGGACGCGCAGGCTGGGTGACGCGCTGGCGGCGAGTGTGCGGGGGCTCCCGCAGGGCTTGCGGCACGCGCTGTCGGTCGACGTGGCGCGGGCGTTCGGGACGAACTGGGGGCGCAAGGCCGGCGCGTTCGCCGGGAACACGCTGGGCTGGGGCGCGGCGACGAACCTCGCCGAGGGCACGTACAACTACTTCACCACGGGCCGGTTCACGACGTCGTGGGGGACGTTCGCCTCCGGCGCCGTCGGTGCGATGCTGGGGCACGCGGGCGGCAAGTTCGGCGGCCGGGCGGGCACGGCGATACGCCAGGGCACAGGGATCGGCACACCGCCGCCCCTGCCGGCCGGCACCCCGGTCAACACGCTGCCCAGCTCCGGCCACCCCCTCGACCGCCCCGGCGACGACCTCCGGCAACTGTCCCGACGCGTCCTGCCCGGCGCACCGACCGCAGCCGCGGGGGGTGGAGCGGGGATCGCCGGCGCGGGGATGGCTGCCGGCACGGGCGCGGGCGCGGGCGCGGGGCCGCTGGGTACGCGTCCGAACACCATCGGCCAGGGCACCGGTACGGGCAACGGCGCGGAGACGGCCGCGGGGAACACCGGCGGCGTCGCGGACCGCTCCGACGACACCGGCGCGGGCGGCGAGGACGACGCCGTGTACCGGGCGCTCTCGGAACGGTTGCGCGGACTCACCGTCTCCCCCGGCACCACCGGCCCTGTCCAGGGCGAGGGCCCGGACGCGTCGGACCCGGGCGCGGGCGCCGGCTCGGACGCCTTGGCGCGGCTGGGGAATCTGTCCGTGCCCTCGATCCCGGTGGGCACACCGGGTCCGGTGCCGGCGGCCATGTCCGCGGACCGTCCGGGAACCGGGGACCCGCGCACGCAGGCCGGGGCCGAGGGGCCGGGGGCGGCGGAGCGGGACGCGGTGCCGCGGGGCCAGGTCCGGGGCGAGGACTCGGGCCTAGCGGACCGGGGCGATGCCTCCGGTGTTCCGGACCGGGGCGAGGACGACACCGCCGGCGCGGACGCGCTGCGGAGGCTGGACGGCCTGACGGTGCCCACGCAGGCGCCGCCGCGCAGTCCGGTGCAGGACGCGCCGTCGGTGCCGGTGACGCGACCGGTGTCGCCGGTGGAACAGGTGCGGGGGACGGTGTCCCGGCTGGACTCGCTGGCCCGCGAGGTGGGCATGCCCGGCGCGGCGCGCGAGGTGTTCGCGCGGGAGGCGCGGCAGGCCGCCGCGGTGGGGGACTGGCACCGGGCCGCGGACGAGGTCGCCGCGTTCCGTGACGGGATCCGGATGCAGGACCTGCGCGGCCGCTACGAGGCGTTCACCGAGCAGATGGAGGGCGGGTTCGAGCGGCTGGAGCCGCTGGGCATCGACCACGACCAGTGGCAGAGCCGGGCCGACGCGGTCCGCGCGGCGTGGCACACCGCGGACCCGGACGCCGTGGACGGCGCTCTGCGCGACTACACCGCGCTGATCGAACGGCACGTGCCCGTCGAGGTGCTGACGGGCCGTGACCTGCCCACCCACCACGACCCCGAAGTGGCCCGGCTCCGCCAGGAACTACTCTCCGGACGGGGCGGACGCGACACGCTGGGCGAGTACCAGCGGATGCGACCCCTGTCGGACAGCCTGCGCGACCGCCTCGACCAGGCCGTCTCCGGTACGGAGACGCAGCAGCGGGAGGCGGTGCTGCGGCAGCGCATGCTCACCGCGGACACCCCCGAACAGGCGGCTGCCGCCGAGCGGGAACTTCGGGACCTGCGAGAGGCGCAGGAACTCTCCGCCCGCCTGGACGCGCTGCGCTCCGACGCGCCGGCGGACGGCCCGGACGGCGCCGACGGGCTGCAGCGACGCCTCGACGCGCTGCGCGACGACATCCGTCCCGACGAACACGAGGACGCGCTGCGCCGCCAGGTCGACGAGGCCACCACCGAGGAGGACCGCGCACAGGCGACGCGTCAGCTGCAGGACTACCGCGACCTGCGCCAGTTGCAGCAGCGTCTGGACACCCTGAGGCAGAACGACGGCGGAGACGACGGGACCGGGACCGGCCCGCGGTCGGAAGAGGAACTGCGCCGGCGGTTCGCGGCGCTCACCGCCGGCGAGACCGGCGCGGTGGCGGACCTGCGCCGCGAGGTGCTGGACGGCACCGACGAACACGCCGACACCCGGAGCCTGCACCGGCTTCAGGAACTCCTGGACCGCCAGGAGGCGCAGCGCCTGCGGGACGTCGCGCGCCTGGCACAGGAGCTGCACACCCTTACGGAGCAGCAGCAGGCCGGACAGCGAGCCCTGCTGGAGAACCTGCGGACGCCCACCACCGGCCCCGTCGGCCCCGGCCGCCCCCGTTCCGGGGACGAGAGCGGCGGCGCGGAGACCGCACCGGCGGAGGAGTCCCCTGGGACCGCTCGGGCCACGGACAGCGACGGCGGGAGCCCGAACGGGATCGCCGACCGGATCGCCGACGTGCGCCGGCGTCTGGACGAGGCGCGGACGGAGTCGGAGCGGCTGGCCGGTCTGCGCCGCGAGATGGGCACGGCCCTGCCGCGCATGGAACGCGACGGCCACCTCGCACGGATCACCGACCGGGGTCTGACCGCGCGGAACGAGCAGCGGGACTCCGGCCGCGGCCCGCAGGACCTGGCGGGGCGGCTGCCGTCCCCGCCCACGGCACCCGCGGCCCGGCCCGCCGGGACGGCCGGACCCGACGCGCCGCGAGAGGTGTCCGGCACGTCCGAGGCACGGGAGGCGTCCGGGGCACCGCCCACGCTCGAAACGGTCAGCTCGCCGGTCCTGCCGGACGCCCCGAGCCAGGCACCGGGCACCCCGTCCGACGACCGGGAGGCCCTCGCCGCGGCGGAGACCACCGGCCAGGGCACGCCGCGACCGGACGCGCGGGACGCCGCCGCCGGACCGGACGGCCCGTCCACCGCTGAGGACGTCCGGGCAGGTGAGGACGTCCATCCGGGAAGGCCCGCAGGCCGGGACGGCACCCGGCGCGCCCTGACCCCGCACGAGGGGACCGCGGAGCTTCAGCGACCTTCCGACGGGGACGAGTTCACCGGCGATCGGGAGTCCGTACCGGCCGACGAGGCAACCGTCGTACCGCTTCCGCCGCCCCCCGCCCTGTCCGGCCTGGACGCGCTCCGCCGCCTCGGCGGCCACGACGACCTCCCGACCGGTGACGCGGGCCGTGACGGTGCCGTCCCCGGCGACGCGGGCCGTGACGATGACACCCCCGGCGGCGACGGCCGGCCCTCCGCCGCGTCCACCGCGGAAGAGGACACCACCGACGTCGAGGGCTTCCACGCAGGGACCACCAGGCCCCGGACCGGCGACCGGGTGGAGGCCTCACACCTCGGGGTAGGGACCCGTGTCCCCCGCGACGACCGGGACGCCGCGGCGGCCGGCCCGGACGTCGACCCGGCCGTCGACCTCGGCCTGGTCCACGAGGCCGACCGGGGCAGCGTGGTGCCCAGCCTCGCCGAGGAGAAGCTGTGGCGGTTCTCCGACCATCCTCCCGAGGAGGTGTTCACCAGTGGGTTCACCGCCGACGCCACCGGCCCCGACTCGATCGTCCTGCTCGACCAGTGGGTGCACGGCAAGGCGAAGGCCCAGTACGTCTCCACCACCCACGACCGGGAGCTGTGGTACCTCAACAAGCGTTACCGGTACGGGATCACCCCGTCGCGCGGTGCCGACCCCATCGGGGTGGACGTCGCAGCGACCCTGGGGCGCCTCAATGTGAGGTACCAGCTCAGCTGGGAGCGGGAGGTGGCGTTCACCGGGCACATCGACGCCGCCGCAGTCACCGAGGTCTACGACCGGCAGCTGAAGCGCACCGGAGTGTGGGACCCCAGGGGATCACGCGTCGTCTGGCGCTCCGGCGATCACAAGGACATCGCCTCCGTCCCCCGCGCTTCCGCCGATGTCCAGCCCGCACTCCCGCGGAGCGGCCGCGAGACGTCGGAGCCGTCCGCCGGCTCGGTGAGCGGTGCGGACGCGGCTGTCACCCACCAGGACGACGCGGTCGTCCTGGTGAACTCGCGGGCCGGGCAGACGCTGTGGCGGTTTTCCGACACCGGTCCGCGGGACGTGTGGGCCGCCGGCTTCGCCGCCGGCGGTGTGGACGAGGTCATCTCGGTCCAGGAGTGGGGCAGCGACGACCGGGAAGGCGTGTCCGAGTCGACGACGCGTGATCACGGGCTGTGGTACGGCGCGAAGCGCTACCGCTACTGGATCGACCCCGTCCTCGGCAGCGGTGCGGCCGACCCGGCGCTGGGGCCCCAGGGGACCGGGGACGAACTGGAGGGCGGGCAGGAGCACACGTTCACCGGCGGGGTCGACGCGCGCGCCGTGGTCAGCGTCTACGACATGGAGGAGCGCCGTACCGGCGTACGGGACCCGGAAACGAACCAGACGCGCTGGGAGCCGGGCGACAGGCAGGCAGCGGTCCGGGGCGTCGCGTCCGGGCTGCGGGCGGGCCGGAACGACCACGAGCCGCCGGCGGCGGACTCCACGCCGCGGACGTCCGAGGCCGGAATAGCGGCGGGGCAGGTCCTGGGTGCCGGGGAGGTGCGGACCGACCGCTGGCTGCCCTTCGGCACCCGGCCGGGCCTGCCCGCGAGGGGGACCGAAGCCTTCGTGTTCGAACCCGGCGAGGGGACACCTCCCACCGTGCTGCGGCCGGCGGCATCCGGCGAGCGCACGGACATCGGCTACGACTGGACCTGGTACCGCGACGACGCCACCGGCTCCGAAGTGCTCCGTCTTGTCCGGCGCATCCACCTGGTGCCGGACGGGGCGACCTCGCGGGAACTCACAGGTCTCCGGAAGTCGTTGGCCCAGGCGGTCGCCCAGATCCTCAACGCTCCCGGCTACCGGCTGCCGCAGCAGCAGCCCGACCAGGTCGCCGGACCGTTGGCGCCGGGACCGCGCCTGGTCTTCGACGTCGCCTTCGCGGACCGCCCCGAGTCGGCCCACAGCACGGTCACCGTGCGGACCGGGCTGCCCGCCGAAGACCGGCCGATGGTGCAGGGCACCTGGTACGCCGGTGTCCACCCCGTCGGTCTGCTCCACGAGTACGTGCACGGTTTCGGTGTCCTCGACGACGTGCCGGACGCCCGTGTGCTGTTCACCCCGGGCGGTCGGCGTCCGGAGACCGTGTCACCGGGCACCGTGAGCCTGATGGGGCCGCTCGGCGGGCCGGCGCACTCCCGGCAGCTCGTCCTGTCGCCCGCACACCTGCGACAGATCGCCGAGGTCATCGCTCCTTACCTGCACGGCACGTCCACCGGCCGGGCGCCCGACGCCGCCACGGGGGGAGCGAAGGAGCATTCCGCGAGGGGCGGCGGCATCCTCGGCGGCGACGGCCGGCCCACCGACGGGTCCACCGGGGCGGAGCACGGCACGGACGCGGACGGCGCCACGGACTCCCACGTGCGGACGACCGGTGACAAGGACCCGGAGGCCGTGCGGGTCGACGACCGGGCTGTCGGAACCACCGTCGCCGACGGGGCACACGACCCCCTGCTGCTGACCGAGGTGCGCCGCGAGTTCGCGCGCCTTCGGCCGGACCGTGCCCTGCCGTCGCCGCTGGAGGTGCGGGCGGTCGCCGACGTCCTGCCGGACGCCTACCGGCACACCACGACCCGGGCCCGGGGCGAGGCGATCGCGCAGATCCTGGTGGACGGCGAACCCGTGCGGATGCGCGCCGGACTCAAGGGCGACGAGCTGGAGACGGGCTTCTCGGCGCACGAGGTGCGGCGGGGACGAACCGTTCCCGTCCACCTGCCGTACGCGACGATCCTGACGACGAACGACAAGATCGCCCTTCTGATCGACCATCGTGCGGACAGCCGGGGCGACAAGCACTCGATCGTCGAGATCGTGACGGCTCCCTACACCATCCTGGAGGGCGAGCACGCCAGTTTCGGCAGCGAGGAGATAGAGGCGGCGATCCAGGACGCGTTCCTGCGCCTCCGCCGTGGCGGGACCCTCCAGGAGATGTTCCCGCCGAGTGAGGGTTTCGAGACGGACGCGCAGTACGAGGACCTTGTCTTCCCCGACATGAACCTGGGTGTCTACGCCCAGTTCAACGTTGGCGTCAGTTACCGAGGTCTGTGGCACCTCCTGCGGAGCGTCAAGGAGTACTCGCTCCGGCAGCCCGACCGGGAGAAGGGCACGGACACCCTGGTCGCCGCCGACCTGTTCGCCGGCCGGGTGACCCGGTGGTTCCTCGGACGTGACGGCGCCACCGGTGAGGCCGACGACCTGTTGGACGGGGAGGAGATCGGCGAGAGCGCCGCGACACTGCTCGGGTATCTCGCCATGACCTATGTCCAGGCGGCCGGAGCGGCTCTCGCCTATGCCAAGGGAAACGGCCTGAACAAGAACGAAACAGCCGTTCTGGCCAGAGTTCCCCTGCACGAGGTCCGTGCCGAGCTGCCCGGCGACGTCAGGGACTTCCTGGAGGCCAATGCGGGGCGCATAACGCGTTTCTTCGAGAGCGCGGTCACCGCGACCAACCCCACGATCGACTTCGCGGCGCTCGCCGGGCGTTCCGTGCTCGACCTGTCGAGGCTGTCCGACACACCCACCGTCGGGCTCTACCTCCAGAACGCGCTGCGGGAACGGCCCTACAGGACCGTGAGCCAGGTGGACATGTTCGGTGGCGCGACCGAACTCGACCTGGACTACGACGGTCCGGATCCCCGCGTGCCGCGTGTGGTGCTGGAACTCAGGAGGATCGGCACCCGGTACGACAGCCAGCGGGACGTGCAGACCAAGAGCCGCCTGGTGGAGCGATGGGTCCAGCAGGCGGAGTCGGCCGCCGCACGCGTCCCGCGCCGCGACACCGCGGCGTCGCGACCCCCCGTGCGCCGGCCGGGAGACGCGGCAGGCGGCCGCGGCGCCGATCCGGTGGACGGCCTCGTCCAGGCATTCCAGCGGCGTCTCGCGGTCACCACGCGCAGGCGGGCGTTGCCGACCCTGCCCCCGGCAGGCGCACCGGCCGAGCGTCCGGTCCAAAGTCCGGCGTCCGGTTCCACGGCCGCCGCGGCGCAGGGTGCCGGGGAGTCGCTGCGCCAGGCGGTCAACCGGGAGCTGATCGGGCTGTCCCAGGCGCATGCCGAAGTGGACACGGCCACGGTCCAGGCCTATCTGCGGATGTACGCGAACCTCTGGACCAACCAGCCGCAGCCCGTGATCGCCGCCACGATCGCAAAAATGATCAACGATGCGAGGCGGTCCGCCCGCCCCGCCGTGCCCCTGACGGCGACCGCGTCGGGCAGCGGCACCGGGACGGCGGCACGCCCCGGCCCGGCCTCCTCCTCCCGGGGGGTCGCCCAGGCCGGGCACGCCGGACGATCGCCGCGGTACCCGGTGGCGGACCCGGCTGTGCTGGCACTCTGGCAGGACACGTTCCGGCAGTCACGGGAGGCGCTACGCCTCCTGCCCGAGCGGGACAGCCTGCTGCGCGGCGCCCAGCAGATCATGAACGACCGCCACCAGCCCCCGCCGGCCGTCGCGGAGAATCCGCCCGGGCCGGGGGAGGCGTACCGGGAGCTCCACCGCCGGATCAGGGACGCGGTGGCCTACGCGCTCCACAGGGGCGGACCACAGCGGGCGCAGCAACTGTCCGAAGCCCTGCGGTCCCAGTTCGGCACCCGGCTCCGCTCCGGCGACGCTCCCGTCGCCACCACCTCGTCGTCCCCGTTCGCCGGAATGGCCGGGACGGACGACGCGATGGTGCGGGGGCTGCGGGAGGCCGTGGCGCAGGCCCATCGGGACGGCCAGGTCCAGCGGGCCGAACAGCTGACCCGGTCACTGGAGACCTATCTCGACGCCGGGCCCTCGGCGCGGGCCACGGACGCCGTCGTCCACTACGCGGAGGAGGCGGCCGCGGTCCGGGACGAGCGGCTCTCCGCGGCGCCGGCCGACGCGACCGCGGAGCACGAGGCCCCGGCGGACACGCCGACACCGGCCGGGCGGGACGGCGCACGGACATCCGGTTCCGTGCCGGACGCCGTCGCCGGCCCTGCCGGGGATGCCAGGGTCGCCGCGGAACGCGAACACGCGGAGTTCGAGCAGGCCGTCGGTGTCCACTATCACCGTGATCCGGCGGCGCTGGAGGCCGCGCGTACGGCCGTGCGCCGGCTGTCCGACGTGCTGCGCGCCGCCTACCCCCAGTACTCCGACGACGTGCTGGCCGCTTCCTTCTTCACCACCGACCCGAGCAGCGCGGGCCAGGTCGGTCCGCCGGCCGAGGGCTCGCCCGCCGCGTGGCTGGACGTGCTGCTCACCGAGGGCAGCACACGGGAGGTCATGACGGCCTTCTTCAACGCCGTCGGGCGCAAGGCCCTGTTCGAGAACGACCCGTCGGTGCCGCACCTGACCGCCGTGCTCCGCCGGGTCCTGGAGGCCCCGCGGGACGCGTCCCGGGGCCCGGTGTCGGCCGAGGGGATGGAACTGGCCGAGCGGCTCGGTCTGGACAGGCCGTCGCTGGAGGCATACGCCGTGTTCCTCAACGGCGGACCGCGCGCGGAACTCCAGCGGCGTGTCCTCGACGCACCGGCCTGGCGCGGCCAGGGGCACCTGTTCGCGCCGGGGGACCCCCTCGCCCTGGGCAGCCTGGCGGCCCACCGGACCGGGGACTCCCTGAAGGACCCACTGGAGATCGTCGCCAGCCAGTCCGCCCGCGTCGAACGCCATGAGGACCTGCGGCTCCTCACCGAGCGGAAGAAGACCCCGAGGGACTACAGCTACCTGGGCGTCGCGCTGACCGCGCGGGAACGCACGTTCCTGGCCCGGACCTCGCGCCCGCTCTCCCTCGTCGGCTTCGACACCGAGGAAGTACCGCTGGACACGCTGGCGTCCGACCCGGCGACCGGCGAGCCGGTGCTCACCGAGGTGCTGGCCCGGCCGGACGTCGTCACCGTCGAGGTGCGGCGCGTGTCCACCCCCGCCACGGCCTCGCTCGGCCCCCACGTCGACGTCCCCGCCGCCCTGCGCACCGGCGCCCCGGTCGAACGCGTCGTCGCCGTCGTCCGCGGCACGAAGCGGCAGCACCCGGAGCCACGGGCCGGCGACCTCGTGCTGGACGGCGAGCAGGGACCGGAACTCCCGCTCAGCTGGGTCGAGGGGGTGGCCTACTTCTCCCTGGACGAGCGGTCGCCCTGGTACCGGGAGTGGCACGGCACGAGGGGCATGCCCCTGGTCGCCGGGGTCTCCGGCACCACCCTGCGCCTGCTGCGGGTCTTCCGGTGGCTGGGTGCCGACGACGCCGACATCCGCGACTTCCGCAAGGCGCTGATGGGCTGGATGCTGCCGGGCCAGGACCACTCGCTGTTCGAGATCATGCGTGCCTCCTACCTCGCGGACGCGGTCACTCCCGAGGAGGTGCGGGGTGTCCACGGCGACGTCCAGGACCTGTACTCCGTCCCCGGACTCGTGCCCCCGCACCTCACGCCCCCGATCCCGCGCCCGGTCCCGGAAGCGGCGGATGTCTCTCCGGCGGTGGACTACGCGATGGTGCACCCCGACGACCATGACTTCGTGGTGCCGAGCGGTGCGGAAGAGGTGCTGTGGCGCTTCTCCTCCCTAGACCCGCTCGAGGTGTTCCGGCAGGGCTTCAGGGCCGATGACGTGACCGCACAGGTGCCGCTGTGGGAGTGGGCGGTGGCGGACCCCGACGCCTCCCCCTACGTGTCGACGACCCGTGACCGTGAGCTGTGGTTCCGTGGGAAGCGGTACCGCTACCGGATCGTTCCGGCGCTCAACGACGATCCGACGGGTGTGGACCTGAACGCCACGATCACGCGTCAGCGCGCGGCGGGCGCGGTGCTGCCCCAGGAGATCCTCGAGGACATCGAGCAGGGCGAGTTCAGCGAGGAGCAGGAGGTCGCGTTCACCGGCTTCATCGCCCCGAGGGCCGTGGTCAGCGTCTTCGACCGGGTCACCCGGCAGACCGGAGTCTTCAACCAGGACACCGGCACCATCGCCTGGAGCCCCGGCGAGCCGGACGACGGCACGCACGACGCCGGGACCGACGAGCAGCCGCCCCCGTACGAGGGCACGGACGTGGCTCCGGCCGTGGTGTTCGACGATCTGCCCGACGGCACTTCGGCGGGGGCCGCGGTCGCCGCCGACGTCACGGCCGTGCGTTCCGCGACCGCCGGGGACCCGGGAGAGCTGTTCGGGGCGGGCGAGGTGCGTACCGACCGCTGGGTCCCGTTCGGTGGCCGTCGTGGGGATCTTCCGCAGGCGTTCGCGTTCTCTCTGGCCGCGGACGGAACGGTGTTGTCGGTCCGGCGGCCGCCGGGTTCCGGGGAGCGTACCGAGGTGGGTTATGCCTGGGCGTGGCACCGGAGCGGGACTCCGGCCGGCGACGTGCTCCACCTCACGCGGCGAGTCCACCTGCGCGGCGACGGTGCGAGTCCCGAGGAGGTGCGGGGGGTCCGGAAGGGGCTGGTCCAGGCGCTGGAGGCGTATGTCAACGAGCGGGGTCACCGGCTGCCGGTGGCGCAGTCCGACCGGATCACCGGGCCGGTGCTGCCCGGTCCGGTGCTGCGGGTGAGCGCGGAGTTCACCGACGACCCGGAGGCCGCGCACACGGTGGTGAGGGTGCGCTCGGGCCGGCCGCGGGCGCCGCACGCCATGGAGCAGGGCGTCTGGCACGCGGGTGTGTATCCGGTCGCCTGGGTCCACGAGTTCGTGCACGGCCTCGGGGTGTGGGACGACAGACTCGACTCGCGGGCGCTGCTGGCGCCGGGAGGTCACGCCGGGCAGGTGCCCGACGAGGGCGACTCCAGCCTGATGGGCCCGCTGACCGGCGCGCCGGGAGTGCGGCGGTTCGTCCTCACCCCGGACCATCTGGCGCAGATCGCCGCGGTGTTCGCGCCCTACATGCACGCCGGTGAGATCCCCGCCGTGCGCGGCGAGGTGGTACGGCAGGCCGGCCTGGACGCCTCCGACCTTCAGGCCGCAGTCGACTACCGGCTGATCCACGAGGAGGACACCGGCCTGGGTGTGGTGGAGAGCCGGCCCGGCGAGACGCTCTGGCGGTTCTCGAAGGAGGAGCCCGAGGACGTCTTCACGCACGGCTTCCGAGCCGACGACACCACCAACGTGGTGAACCTGCACGAATGGGCTCTCGAGAACCCCTACGCCCAGTTCGTGTCCACCACCCGGGACGCCGAACTCTGGTACGGGGACAAGCGGTACCGGTATCGCGTCGACCCCACCCGCAACGGTGACACCACCGGTGTCGACGTGATCGCCACGTCCGAGGCGCAGGGGGATTTCCTCGCCGACATGGTCGACCGCGAGGCGGAGGTGGCGTTCACCAGGGAGCTGCGTCCGGAGGCGATCGTCGCCGTCTACGACCGGCAGCTGGACCGGACCGGTACCTGGGAGCCGGGCCCGGCCGGACCCGTCGTGGTGTGGCGTGCGGGGGGCCGGGACGACTGGATGGCCAAGAACCCGCCGGCGGACACCGCCCCGGCGGTCGACTACACGATGGTGCACCCCGACAACCCCGGGCCGCGGACCCGCGCCGGTGAGCCGGGGGAGGGGGCGGCCGCAGCCCCCCGGCCCGTCGCCGCGGACGCTCGGGCGGACCGGCTGACGCCGCCCGGACGCAGGATGCTGGACCGGGCCCGGCTGGCGGAGCTGGCCGAGGAGGCGGTCTCGGCCGCGGAGCACGCCGCGGGCGAGGCGGCTTCCGCGCCGGGCGCGGTGCGCGACGCCTCGGCGCAGTGGTGCCTGGTCCTGCTCAACGGGCTGCGTGACGTCCTGTTCCCCCGGGGGGTGCGGCCGGCGGGAACGGTCGACGACGCGGTACTGGACGTCCGCGCCTGGGAGAGCCGGCTGGCCCCCGGTGACGGCTGGGCGGCGATCCCCTCCTACGAAGCGGTCGCCGAGGCGATGCGCCCCGGTGACACCGCGTTCGTGCTGGCCCGACGCCCGCAGGGCCGGGGACACGCGTGGGCCGCCCATCACCTGGGCGACGGGCCGGGCGGGGGCGTGGTCTGGATCGAGCTGCTGGCCGCCCGCGCGGCCAGGCTGTCCGCCACGCCCCCGGCGATCGCGCCGGCACAGGCGCGGGCGGTCGTCGTCGACGCGTCGGCCCGGGTCGTGGCGCGTGCGCTGAAGGCACGGGAGGACGAGTCCTTCGCCGCCTCGACCTCGACCGGGCACACCCTGCCCGATCCGGCCGCCGACCGCTCCTTCGGGGCGATCGGGGTGGAGGTCGAGCCGACCACACGGGAGTTCCTGGTCACGCGCGGCCCCGAGCTGCTGCCCGGTGAGGTGCTGGCGACCCACCCCTCAGGTGTCACGGTGGTCCTGGAGACGAGCACGGCACTCGAGGGGCCGGACCAGCGTCTGTACGCGAGGAGGGCTCTGCCGGCCTCGGGGCAGGCATCGTCGGTCCAGATCTACATCCCCGAGATCGTCCTGCCGCCGCTGGCCGTCCTGCCGGGTGAGCGGCGGCTGTCGGTCACGGAGGGGCTGCGGCTGCTGCGCGCAACCCGACGGGCGCTGAACGCGGGCGAGGCGCGCACGTACCTCGCCTCGCTCCTGCCCGCGCAGCAGGGCTGGACGATCACCGAGAGCGGTCGGCGGCTGGCGGCCGGGCGTATGGTCCGCGGGGAGGAGGGCCGCGGTTACGCGCAGTTCACCATCGGTGTTCCGGTCGCGGCGCTGAAGACGGCGCAGGACGTGGCCCTGGAGCACATCACCTACAGCATGCTCGTCCCCCACATGGAGGCCGGAAGGACTTTCGCGGACAAACTCGCCGCAGGCTACGCCTCGGTGCTTCTGGGACGCACCGTCTCGGCGCCGGAACTGCCGTTCCTGATGTCGACCGTCCCCGGTCTGGCGGAGCTGCACGGCTACGGCTGGCTCGCCTACAACCACGGCGCGGCCCCCGCGACCGTGGGCCGGCTCCACCCGGACATCCTGTCGAAGAACCTGCTGGTCGCGGCATCCCGAACGCCGTTCCTGGACATCCGTGAGGCGCTGAGCCCGAACGTCCGGCAGTTCCTCGCGGCCAACCAGGCGTGGGCCGTGAACCTCTTCGCCGGGGACGTGCGCGACTTCATCGCCACGCGCAGGGCGGCCGCCGGCCGGCCGCCGGTGGACACAGCGCGCATCCTCGACGAGATGCTGCCCCGGGGCACCGCCACGTTGCGGCAGTACCTCGCCACGATGTTCACCCCGGTCCCGGAGGAGCAGAGCGTCAGCCAGGACGAGGCGGTCGGCATGAAGGACTACCTCGACCTGGACTTCGGCGGCGACCCTCCGCTGCGGCACGGGCTCATGCTGCTGGAGATGCGCAACTTCGGGGCCGACCAGGGCCGCCACACGGATGCCGAGGTCGACGCGGCCTTCACCCTGCTCCAGCAGGTCGCGCGGGACGCCTACGGCGAGGCGGAACGCGCGCAGCAGATGCAGCTGTCCGTCCCCGCGGCCGTGCGGGTCCTCGACCACCCGGTCGTCACCGCCCTGCGGGGGCTCGACGAGGCGACCCGCCTGCGGGTGCCCGCCCCCGGACGCGTGAACCCCGTTCTCCTGCTGCCCCCCACCGCCATGGGACGGATCGCCCTGTCGGCGGCCTCGTACGCCCTCGGTGGACCGCTGTCTCCGTCCGTCCGCCAGGAGGTCCACGACCTCGACCGGCGCGCGCGGCAGGCGCTCGCCGCGCCCGCTGTGACGCCCGCCGCGCAGCAGGCTCTGCGGCGCGTCACCACCGCGGCCCGGTACGCCCTCCACGTCCTCGACTCCGCGGTGGGTCTGGAGACCCGCACAGGCAGCCGTCCGACCGCCGAGCAGATCACCGTCTACGCGGAGCTGGTCCTCCACTTCCACCGCCCTCCGACCGCCGCGGAGAACGGTGCGGTCATGGCCGTCCGGCACTATCTGCCCGAGGCCGTCCGCCCCACGGTGTCCGCGGTCACCGCCCTCACCACCTTCCAGCGGTACTACCCGCGCGACCTCGCCGTCCCGCCGGTGCAGGCCGACATCCAGCGCGCCGCGCGGACCGCCGCGGCCCTGCTGGCCGGCGGACAGGCGCAGAGCTCCACCCTGGCCCCGATGCTCGGCGGCAGCCGGGACGCCGGGGCCGATCCGGTGGCCGAACGGTGGCCGGCCGGGTACGCCCTCACGGTGTCCGGGGCCCGTACGACCGGCACTGCGCCGCAGTACGTTCCCGCCGCGCGGGTTCTCGACGCGGCGGACGCGCGCAAGGGGCGGCAGGAGCCGGAGCGGTGGCTCACCGTGTTCCAGCCGTACCCGGTCGCCGGGGCGGGCGGCAGTACGGGCGACGGTTTCACGTACCGGGTGAGCACCTCGGGCGCCGTCGAGCTGCCCGGCGGCCGCATGCTGCCCGACGGCCCGTGGATCCCGTACGGGCACGACTTCGTCCAGGGGAGCCGGGAGGACGGCACCGGGTACCTGCTGCGCGGCGACAGCGGCTGGATCGGTGTCCTGGACAACGCCGAGGGAGTGCTGGCGGACGCCGAGAGGGCCCTGCCCGCCTCACCCGGGGCGGGCCCGTACCAGCTCACCGTCACCGGCGGCGCCCTGCACCTCGTCCCCGGACCCGGCACCACCGGCACCGCCCGGGCCGTCCGCGTTCCCGTGCCCCTCTCCCCGGACGTGCCCCAGCGCGGCGAGGAGTCCGCGAAGGAGTGGGGAGCGGCGGACCGGAGCCAGAGCGCCCGGCCGGCGGACGGGGCGCGGTACCCGGCGGTGGACCCGGCGGGGCCGGCCGCCCGGTCGGAGGAGTTCCGGCGGGCCCGCGAAGCGATGGATCGCCTGGAGCCCGCCAGGCGTGACGCGCTGCTGGCGGAGGCCGCGGACATCATGACGGGCCGTCACCAGCCCCCGCCGATCGACCGGACAGGGCGGTCGCGCGACGAGGCGGCCTACGGGGAGCTGTACGAATCCATCGCCCACGCGGTGGCGTACCGGCTGGACCGGGGCGACCGGCGGCGCGCGGAGAGCCTGTCGGAGGAGCTGCGCGCGGAGTTCGGCACCCAGCAGCGGCACGGCCTGCCGGGCGGCGTGCCTCCCCGGGGACGCGACGCCCAGGAGTCCGTCCCCGACCGTGCTTCCCGCGGCGGCGCCTTCGCGTCCGACGCCCAGTTCATGAACCGGTTCCGTCCGGTCGCGGCGAAGGCGCTGCGCGCGCTCGGCCACGACTCCGCCCAGGTGGACCGGCGGATCGGACCGCTGGCCAGGGTGGCCAGGAGGACCTGGCACGAGGAGTGGCCGGTCGGGGAGGTCGCCAGGATTCTGGATGTCTACCCGCAGTTCGGTCAGGACGAGTACCGGGACACACTGCACGCTCTGACACGGCCCGAACATCTGCACGTGATCAGGGCGGTCGCTCTCCGGCCCAACCTGGGAGCACTGCTGCACGGGCACCCCGATCTCCTGGCGGTGGTGGCCGAGTCGGACACCGTGCTGGACGCCCTCGGCCGGTTGCCGGAACACCTCCTCGCCGTCTACCTCCGGTACCCGGAGTACGTCGAGGACCTGCTGAGGAAGTCCGACGACGGACGGCGGGAACTGATCGAGGCGATCGCCGGCGGGCACGACGACCACGCGATGCTGCTGCACGCGCCCGGACTGCCCGCGGCGCTCGGTTGGCGGGTTCCGCTGATCCTGGCCGTGTCGGGTCACGGGCCGGTGGCGCAGACCCTCGTGCAGTTCCCCCGGATCGCCGAAGCCCTGGCGGCACAGGGCAGTGTGAGCGGCGCACGGTCGTACGCCGAGGAGTGGTCGCTGAACGACGCCCTGTTCAACGCGTCGGTGGACGGGGCCGACATCGACTACGCACGGGTGATCGGCGACCGGGCGCTGCGGAACGCGTTGCGGCTCCAGGCCAACATGGCGAAGCTGGTGGTCCGTGTGCCGCAGCTGATCACCGCGGTGGCGAACGACCCGCGCGTGCTGGAGACCCTGGGCCGGGAACGGGCCTTGGTCGACGTCCTGGAGGACCTGCCCGCCTTCACGGGGCGACTGGCGAGCGACCCGCAGTGGCTGGACGCCGCGGTGGGCAACCCGGCCCTGGCCGAGGTCCTGTCGCACCGGCCCGCCCATTTCGACCGGGTGCCGGACAGCGAGCTGCTCCAGGCACTGCGGGCGGCGACGCGGCCGACGCCGCCGCCCGCGTCGGCCGCGCCGCAGGCGTCGGCGCCGGCCGTGGAGCGGGCCAGGGGGGCCAACCCCGTTCTGCACGCGCTGCTGACGGAGGAACCCCGCCTGGCGGACGTCCTGCGGGAGAACCCGGAGCTGGCCGAGACGCTGGCACGTCGTCCCCAGCTCCTCGACCGGCCCCACGAGTACCGGCGCCTGCTGTCCTCCGCCGGACGGAGCCTGATCCCGTACGTGCGGGAGGGGTCCCCCCTGCTGGCACCGCACATCCTGCGTTCCGCGCTGCGCCACGAATCGGTCCGGCGGTGGCTGCTCTGGGGAGACGGGCCGGTCACGGCCCCCATCACGGACATGCGCCGGAGGATCGCCATCGAGGCCGAGGCGAACCCCGTCGTGGGCCAGATGCTGTTCTTGAGCCCGGCGCTCGCCCCGTTGCTGATCATGGGCGGGGAGCTGTCGATATTCACCGTCCTGGTGCACGGCTGGTCGGTGCGGCCCGACGACGAACGCGTCTTCACCAAGGTCATGATCCCGGGCTTCTACCAAGCCCTGGGAACTCTCTCCGACACGCGCCGGCTTCTGGACGTGCTCTTCCAGGACGACGCCGCGCTGATCCGTGTCTCGGGGAGGAACGCCAAGGTCCTCAACGTCCTCACCGACGACATGGTCGTGAACCTTCAGGCCCATCCGCAGGTGGTGAAGGTGCTGGCCTCCCGGCCGGCCGTGGAGATGCCTTTCCAGCACTGGAAGGCGCTGTTCGGCGACGCGTCGTTGCTCACCGCGCTGGGCGACCCGCGCAACGAGACCGTGCTGGGTCTGCTGGCGTCCGCCCCGGAAGCGCTCCGTGAGGCGGTCGCGCGGCCCGGCTTCGTCGCGGCGCTCGACACGCCGGCGTTCCGGGAGGCCGTCACGGCGGCGGCCGGGGCGAAGAAGAAGAAGCGGGGGAACTGGGCCGGCGGTCTGGTCAGGGCCGTCCAGGACCACGCCGGTGAAGCCGTACTGTCCCCCGAGGGTGTGGAACTGGGCGCGCGGGACCATGCCCACGCCCGTCTGTGGAGCCTCCCGCAGCACGCGGCCCAGGACGCGCTCAGGTCGCTCCACGGGGACCCGCAGGACGAGCAGCGGCTCGCGCGGCTCCTGGCCGTCGACGCGACGGTCCGCGGGAACAGTGAACTGCTCGCGGCCGCCAGGAGCAGCGCGGCCCTGGGCGCGGCCCTGTTCACCAACCCGGAACTGGTCCCGACACTGGAGGTCCGGCCCCTGCTGCCGCTCCTGCTGGACCGCACCTCAGGACTGCTCCCGCTGCTCGTGTCCCGTACGGACCTGACGAGGGCACTGCGCACCAACGACCACCTCCACCGCTACCTCACGGAGAACCCCGGTGCCGTCGAGAAGCTGGCCGAGGACCGCGTACAGGCCCGCCTGATCATCCAGAACCGGGAATACGCCCGGCTTTTCCACCTGGCCCCGGACATGAACCGGCTGGCGGGATCGCGCCTCCCCCTCGCCTACCTGGTGGGCGCCAGTGAGGACCTCGCGCGCGCCTTCGCGGACCGCAGTCCCGTCGTCCGCCTGCTGGCGGAACCTGCCGCTGACCGACTGGCCGATGTGCTGAACAAGCTGGTCCTGTCGCCGGGCGGCCGGGAGGCCGTGCGAGCGGCGATCAGTGCCGTGCCGGTCACCCAGGCGCTGGTGCGTGCCCCGCAGCAGGCGGTGCTGCTGCGGGAGATCGCGGGGCTGGCCGCCGGGATCACGGACCACGCCGGCGTGTTCCGGGACGCGGACCATGTCGGACGTTTCCTCAGCGCCGGGCCCCTGCTGAGCGCGCTGAACAGCCATCCCGAGCTGGTGGGTGTGGTGCTGGGCGACGCGGAGCTGCTGGAGACCGCGTCGCGCACCCCGGACGTGGTGGCGGCGCTCGCGGCGGACGCCCAGGTGGCGGAGGTGTTGACACGCCGGCCGGAGACGCACCGGGTGCTGCGGGAGCGGCCCGAGGTGGCGCGCGATCTGGCGGGTGACTCCAGGGCGCTGCGCAGGGCGCTGCAGGGTGTGCCGGGTCTGGCACAGCTCCTGGCGGACGTGGGCCGGGTGGCGGAGGACCTGCGGACGGCGCCCTGGCTGGTGGACGCCCTGCTGCGCAGCCACGCGCTGGTGGAGCACGCACGCGAGGAGGCTCCGCTGTGGCGGGCGGCGCGGGCCGCGGAGGTACTGGCGGGTGCCCTGACGCCGCAACTGGTGCGCAGACTGGTGGGCCGCGACGCACTGCTGCGGGAGTGGGCGGAGCGGCCGGGGTCCCTGGCCGCGGTCGGGCGGCCGGAACTGGGGCGTCTGCTGGCCAACACCGACCTGACCCATTTCCTCGACGGGCACCCGTGGTTCGCCGGGCGGTTCCTCGCCGCGTCCGGGCTGCGCGAGCGTGCGCTGGGAACGCCTGAGCTCGTGGGTGAACTGCGGCGGCTGGTGGTGCGCTCGCCGGAGCTGTTCGAGGAGGGCGCGGAGCGGGCCCTGCTCCGGGAACTGGCGCCGGCCCGGACGTCGACGGCCACCGGGCCGGCCGGCCGGGACGCGACGCCCGCGACCGGCCGCGCGCAGGGCGCGGGCAAGGGCGCCGGGGCGGTGACCGCGGGCAGGGGGAGGACCGCGACCGGGTCCGGGTCGGGCCCGGCGACGGTGTGGGCCCGGACGCTGGCGTCGATGCCGGAGGTGGCCGGGCTGCTGCTGGATCCGGCGAGCGCGGAGATGGTCCGCGAACTGGGTGACCATCCCGAGCTGATGGTGCTCCTGCTGGGTTCGGCATCGGTGCTGGAGGACGTGAGCGCCCGACCGCAGGCGTGGCGCGAGTACGCGTTCGGTGAGTTCCTGGCGTCCTCGCCGGACGGCCGGCTGGAGGACTTCGACAGCGACCTCCAGGCGCACCTGGACCAGGTGGGCGCGGTCGTCGAGGGCGACTACCACGGCCGGGTGCGCGAGGAGGCGCTGAAGGTGTGGCGGCGTGCCCGCGAGGAGCGGGACGCACGGCGGGCACGGGAGGACGCGGAGGCCGCGGCACGGCTGGGGGCCTTCCGGCCCGACGACCCCGGGACCTGGGAGCACAGCGGACGTCCCTTGTTCACCGCCGACGTGCGCCTGGACGACCCCGACGACCTCGAGGTCGTACGGCGGGTGGCGACGGGGGAGCTGCGGCCGCGGGAGAACGAGGCACGGGCGCACCAGGCGCTGCACGTGCACCTGCGGGGCGGCAGGGGCGGCGCGTCGTTCACGTACGTGCTCGGCGCGGACGGCAGGGTGGACGTGCTGGTCTACGCGGTCAGCACGCACCGCAAGAACAACGCCTACCGGTGGGACGGCTCCGGAACACGTTACGTCGACGGTCCGCTGGAGATCGGGGCGGTGCACAACCACGAGGCCGTCGTGGAGTCCCGGAAGCTGGTGGAGCGGGCACGGGAGCTGTCCGCCGCGGAAGCCGCGGACAAGGGCAGGGTCCGCGCGAAGGACCGGAGCCAGGGCAAGGGCAAGGGCAAGGAGAAGGAGCGGCCGGGGACCGCTTCGGAGACGGCCGCCGCGCCGGGCGATCCCGGGCTGGCGGCGGTCGCGGACGCGTTGTCCGCCCATCACACGGCCCAGGCCGAACTGGACGCCGCGCAGCAGTCGCGCGACGCCAGGGCGCAGGCGCGGGCGCTGTCCCAGGCGCGGAGCAGGGTGGCCGCGGCGCGGCAGCGCCTGGCCGGCCTCGGGCTGGACCCGGACGAGCTGTCCGGGACGTCGGAGGAAGCGGCACGACTGGCCGAACTGCTGGACGTCCCCCGGGGCACGGCCCAGGACCTTCTGACCGCGGCGAGCGGCCTGCTTCGGCCGCCGGTGTCGATCGGCTGGGACACACGTACCCAGCGGCAGCGGGCGGTCGTCCACGCCGCGCTGGCCAGGATCGCGGAGAGTCTGCACCGGCAGGGGGAGGAAGCCGCCCGTGAGACGGCCGACCTGCTCGTGGAAGGGAATCCGGCCCTGCGGTCCGCGGACGCCGGGCCCGTCGGCGGCGCCCCGCCCCGGAGGCGGACCGCGGAGACCGTGGCCGACCGGGCCCCGCGCACCGGCACCTCGACGTCCGGGGGCCCGTCCACCGGGCAGCTCCGCGAACTGGCCAGGAAGGTGTTCACGGAGCTGGGCCACGGCCAGTACCCGGTGGAGAACCTGGTCGCACCCGTGCAGAAGGTCATCACAAGGACCGACTGGTACGAGGGGTGGCCGGTCAGGGAACTGATGCTGACGATGGCGTTCAACCCGTCGTGGAGGGAACCGAAGCACGCGTCGACGGTCGACTCCCTGGTGCGCCCGGACCGCCTGCACCTGCTCCGGGCGATCGCCGAGAACTCCACGCTGGGCGTGCTGCTCCAGCTCCAGCCGGACCTCCTGGAGGTGCTGTCCCGGTCGGGCACCATGCTGCGGAAGATGCAGAAACTGCCCGAAGACGTCCTCACGCAGTACGGGCGGCAGCCGCAGTACATGCAGGACCTGCTCCGGACGCACGGCAGTGGCCGCATGGAACTGGTGGACGCGATCGAAGCGGACCACCTCTCGGTCCATTCGCTGCTCACCACCCCCGGGCTGCCCGCGGCCCTCGACCACCGGGTGGCCCTGATCACCGCCGCGGCGGGCCCCGGCCCGGCGGCACAGCACCTCGTCCAGGACCGCGCGCTCGCTGCGGCGTTGGTGAACAGGACGGCGAAAATGGACGATTCCGACGCCGCGGAGGAGGCCTGGACACTCGCACAGGAGTGGTCGCTGATCGGGGCTCTGTCGGAAGTCTCCGGTCCGGAGGGCCGGGGCCTCGCCGTCGACTACGAGAACCTGCTCAGGTCGAAGGAGCACAAGCGGCTGCGGGAGCAGCTACAGCTCCACGCCGATCAGGCGAAGCTGCTGGTCAAGGCCCCGCGGCTGCTGGCCGCGGCGGTGGCGTCCCCGGCCGTGGTGGACACCCTCGCCACCAGCCCGCGGCTGGTCGACGTCCTGACGGACGTCCCCGCCTTCGCCGAACGGCTCGCGGGTGACCTCGGGGCGCTCACGGCGGCGGTGGACAACCCCGAGGTGGCCGGGGCGCTGTCCCACACTCCCGGCCGCTTCGACACGGTGCCCGACGCGGACCTGCGGGACGCGCTGCTCAGCACGCGCTCCCCCCGCCTGCCCGCTCCGGCCGACCCGGGTCCGTCCGCCTCCCCCGTGGACAGGGCCAGGGCGGCGATTCCGGCCCTGGACACCGTCCTGACGGCCGATCCCGCCCTGCGGGCCGCCCTGGACGAGGACGGCCATGCCCTTGCCCGGACGCTGGTCCGCCACCCCGGTCTTCTGGCGGACCCCCACGAGTACCGGCGTCTGCTGAGTCCCGACATGGCCCGGCTGCGCGAGGGGGTGCGGGACGGGTCCCCGCTGCTGGCCCCGCACCTGCTGAGAGCCGCGCTCCGGCACGAGCAGCTGCGGCAGTGGTTCCTGTCGGCCAGCGTCTCCCCCCTCCTCGACGCCCCCGCGCACGACCTGCGCAGCAGGCTCGCGCGAGCGGCCGAGGCCGACCCCGCCGTCGGAGAGATGGCGTTCTCGAATCCCGCGCTGGCCCACCTGTTCAGGTACAACCCGCCGCTGAAGAGTCTCACCGGGCTGCGCAGGGCCTGGGCGGTGCGGCCCACGGACGAGCGCCTCTTCGTCCACGCGACGAACCCGCAGGTGGAAAGCACGTTCGCCGACGCCGCCGATGTGCGGCGACTGCTCGACGTGCTCTTCGGCGACAACGCCGCCCCGATCCGGCTGGCGCGGGAGCACCAGGACATACTGGCCCACCTGCACGGCGCCGTGGTGACCCACCTGCACGCCCATCCGGCCGTGGTGGCGAGGCTGGCCTCCCGGAAGGCCACCGTACGGCTGTCCTCCGCCCACTGGAGCCGGCTGTTCCACGACGCTTCGCTGCTCCAGGCGCTGGGCAGTGCGGACAACTCGACGCTGCTGAGCCTGCTGGCGCTCGTGCCCGAGGCCCTGCGCGAGGCGATCGCGCGCCCTGGCTTCGTCGCGGCTCTGGCCCGCCCGGAATTCCGGTCCCAGGTGGCCGAACTGAGGAAGAAGCAGCAGAAGAAGAAGGGCAAGGGCTGGACCTCCGAACTCACCCAGCTCGTCGAGAAGGAGAGCGGCGAACCCACGCTGTCGCCCGAAGGCGTCGTACTCGGCGACCGGGACACAGCCCTGGCCGGCCTCTGGCGGCTCGCGCCGGAAGAGGCCGCGCGGCGCCTCGAGCAACTCCCGTCATTCCTCGACGCGGACGAGGCCACCCGTCGGCGCTGGATCGCCGTCCAGGAGACGGTCCGCGAGGACGCGGCCCTGCTCGACGCCGCCCGGCGCAGCGCCGCCATGGGATCCGCCCTCTACGCCAACGAGGAACTGGTGCCGACGCTCGGTGCGAGGCGGCAGCTCCTGGCACGCCTGCTGGACCACACCTCGGAACTCCTGCCCGCGCTCCACGGCAACGCGCCGCTCACCGAGGCACTGCGCGTCGACGACTACCTCTACCGCATGGTCATGGCAGACCCCCGGGCCGGCGTCATCCTGAACGCCTACCCGCACTTCGCCCGGCACGTCGCGAGCAACCGCGAACTGGCCCGGCTCTTCCACCTCCAGCCGCGGAACTACTCCCTGATGAGCACGGACCCGCGTGTGGAGGACCTGGGCTACAAGACCAGTCACACGGCACGCGCCTTCGCGGACGGCGACCCGGCCGCGTTCATGCTCCTGGAGCCCGAGGCCGGCGAACTGGTGAGGGAACTCGCCGACATCGACCTCACCACGGACCCGGGCCCGCTGGCCGTCGGCGCCGCGCTCAGCAGTCCGGCGGTCACGCGGGCGCTGATCGGGGACCCGGCGCTGGTGGAGCAGCTGGAGTGGGTTCCGGGGCTGGCCGCCGGCCTGGTGAACCACCCGCGGGCGTTCACCGACGCCGGCCACTTCCTCCGGTTCATGACCGCGGACGGGCTGCTGGAGGTGCTGGCCGAGCACCCGGAGCAGATGGACGTGGTGCTGGGCTCCGCCGAACTGCTGGAGACGGTACTGCCCACCCCGGTCGTGGTGGCGGCCCTCGCGGCGGACCGGGGGATCGCGCGGCTGCTCGCGCGCCGCCCGGAGGCCCACCGGCTGCTGCGGGAGCAGCCGGAGATCGCGGCGGAGCTGGCGGGCGGGCAGCGTTCCCTGCGGGTCGTGCTGGAGGCCGTCCACGGGCTGGCCGGGGCGATGGCGGACGAACCACGGATCGGGCGGGACCTGCACAAGGCGCCCTGGCTGACGGCGGCGTTGCTGCGCAGCCACGGGCTGGTGGACCAGGCGCGTGCGGACGGTCCGCTGTGGCGGGCGGCGCGGGCCGGTGCGGCGCTGGCCGACGCGCTGACTCCGCAGGTGGTGCGCAGACTGGCCGGCCGCGAGAAACTCCTGGGGGTCCTCACGGCCGGCGCGGAGTCGCTGGCGGACATCGACCCGCTGGAGCTGCGGCGTCTGCTGGGCAATGCTTCGCTGACGCGCTTCCTCGACACCCGCACCGACTCCGCCCTGCGGTTCTTCACCGTGCCGGGGTGGCGTGCCGCCGCGCTCGGGACACCCGGCTTCGCCGGCGATCTGGAGCGGCTGGCCCGCGACCCGGAGCGGTTCCGCGAGCTGACCGGGGACCCCTCGGGAGAACTGCTGCCGGCGGCGCTCGCTCCGGCACGGGCCGTGTCCACGGGCGACGGGCAGGCCGCGCGCGCGACGGGCACGAGCAGGTCCGGCGAGACGGCGCGCACGGGCGGCGGGAAGGCCCGCGCCCCCCAGGGCACGGAGGCCGAGTCGGTGTGGGCCCGGGCCCTGGCGTCGGTGCCCGAGGTGGGCGAGCTGCTGCTGGACCCGGCGGCGGCGGAACTGGCCGGGAAGCTGGGCGAGCACCCGGAACTGCTGCCCCTGTTGCTGGGCGCGCCCACGGTGGTGGAGGACGTGGCACGGGACCCGGGGGCGTGGCGCGCCTACGCGTTCGGTGAGTTCCTGGCCTCAGGCGAGGGCAGCCTGGAGGACTTCGACAGCGATCTCCAGGCTCACCTGGACCGGATGGGCGTCCTGCTGGAAGGTGACTTCCACGGCCGGGTGCGGCACGCGGCGCGGGGCGTGTGGGAGCGGGCGCGTGCGGCGCGGGAGACGCGGCTGGCCCAGGACACCGCGGCGGTGGAGGAACGGCTGGCGGCGTTCCGGCCGCAGTCCCCCGAGACGTGGGAGCACAGCGGACGGCTGGTCTATGCCAGCCACGTCCGCGAGGACCGGTTGGGCGAGGACCGGCTGGAGAGGCTGCGGGAGGTCGCGTCGGGCAGTCGCCTGCCGCAGGAGCGCGGCCGGGAGCTGGGCACCGACCGGGCGCTCCACGTGCACCTGCGGGGCGGCAGCGGCGGCGCCTCGTTCGCGTACGTGCTGGCCGACGACGGCCGGGTGGACGTCCTCGTGTACGCGATCAGCGCCACGCGGCAGGGCAACGACTACCTGTGGGACGGCAACGGGTCCAGGTACACGCCCGGCCCGCTGGACATCGGCACGGTGTCCAACCACCCCGCCCTGGTGACGTCGCGCGAGCTGGCGCGGCGGGCCGCGGAGCTGGCCGCCGCCACGGACCCCAAGGGCAAGGGGAAGGGCAAGGGCCAGGACGTACCGGCGGCGGCCGCGAACACCGCGACCGGGACGGTCCGGCCGGCCGACCGCGAGGTGGAGCGGCTGGCGCAGGCGCTGTCGGCGTACCACACGGCGGTGGCGGGACAGCACGCCGCGGAGCGGCTCCAGGACGCCAAGCACCGGGTGCGCGCCGTGGGAACGGCCCAGAAGACGATGCGGACGGCGGAGACCGCGCTGCGGGAGCTGGGCCTGGACCCCGAGGCGCTGACCGGGATGCCGGCCGTGGCACGCGGGCTGGCGGAACGGCTGGACGTCACCCGGGAACGGGCGGACGAACTGCTCACCCGGGCCGGTGCCCTCCTGCGCCCGGCCGTGGTGATCGGCCAGGACGAGCAGGCGCGGGCAGTGCGCGGCGCCCAGCACGCCGCGCTCGCCGAGATCGCCGCGAGTCTGGACGAGGGCGGAACGGGAGCCGGCCGGCAGAAGGCCGACGCACTCGCCGCCTCGGACCCGGCCCTGCGTTCACCGGGCCCGGGCCTGGGCGGCGGCGCCTCGTCGTACTCCCTCGGACCCGACTCGGTCCGGCTCGGCGAGTCCTCCGTGACCGGACGCGACACCGGGGCCCCGGTCCACGGAACCCCCGCGGACGTGGTGGCGGACGCCGGGCCGCCGGTGTCCGGGGCCGGGGCGGCCGACGTGGTCGTGATCGGGGACGACGCCGTGCTGCTGGGGAGCGCGCCGGTGGCCGTGCGCAGCACGAACGGAACGAACCTCGGTACGTTCGACAGCCGATATGACGTGGAGCGGTATCGCCGGGGTGACGGTGAGACGGTCAGCCGGCTCGTGGTGCGGGTCGCGTGGGAGTTCGACCCGGCGGGAGACCCGCGGACGGCCGGCGGGGACGGGGCGGCGACCGGCACGGAACCGGCGAACAGGGTCGAGGCGTTCGAGGCACGTGTCCGGGCGGAAGTCGACACGGTGTGGAACACCGGTGCCCGGCTGCCCAACGGCGACCTGCTCAGGTTCGACTTCGAGGTGGTCTCGTCACCCGCCGACGCGCACCGGACCGTGCTGCTGTCCACCCGGGATTTCCGTTCCGACGCCGGACGGTTCTCGGTCGTGGACCCCGACGCGGGGACGTTCGCCCACGAAGTGGGGCACTGGTACGGGCTCAGCGACGAGTACCGCGAGGCGTCGCACGGCTTCCGCGCGGTGTACACCGACGGTGGTCTGATGGCCAGCCTGCACAGGGACGACCGTGACATGCACCATGTCGACGCGGACGTCTCCTGGAAGCAGGTGGATCTGCGTTCCGGCCGGATGTTCGTCGCCGCCCGGTACCTGCGCCGGCTCGGCGCGGACGCGGAGGCGGCGCTGCGGGCCGCGGGGGCCGGGCAGGCGGCTGCGGCCCGGCGCGACGACGGGCTGCCGGAGCGTGCGGAGTTCTCCCTCGAGGTCAGGCAGGCCGTGCTGTACGGCGGTGCGGACGGTGCCGGGGGGCATCTGATGCCCGACGGACTGTCGGACCGGCCCCGTCGCGAGCAGGCGGGCAGGCCGGGTCTGAACGGCGTGTTCAGGGTGGAGTCGGCCGACGGGGCGGTGACGTCGCGCGGCGGGCTGCGGGACGGCGACGGCTGGAACCGGGCGGCCGGGGACCTGGCGGCGGGTCCCGCCGGGCGGGCGGGGGAGCGCGCCACCACGGTGATGTTCCCCCGGTACTGGACCGAGGACGACGCCGTCCACGCGGCGGAGCAGGCCTACCTGTGGGCGTTGCGGCACGACGGCGTGTCCGCGGTGCCGGGGCGTGCGGCGGTGTTCCGCTGGGTCGGCGAGTACGGCGGGGTCCGTATCGAGGGCGAGGTGGAGCGAGGGGAGTTCACCGGTTTCCGGCCCGCCGGCGACCAGAGCGGGCTGCGGGTCCCCCCGTACATGCGGCCGACCGCGGCCGGGCGGGGCGGTACCCGGTTCTCCCAGCGGGCGGAGGACGTGGCGCGCCTCGGTGACCGCCGCACACGCTCCGGGGTCCACCTGCTGCCCCTCATGGACGGCGGTGACCTCCCCGGAGTCGACGTCCTCCCCTATGAGGACCTGGACAACGGCACGTACCGGGCAGTGGTGAAGTTCCTGGACCCGGCCGTCGACCACACGACTCTCGAAAGCGGGCTCATCACCCGCTGGGAGTCCCATGTCGACGGCACCGACCACGTCATGTTCCCCAGGGACTGGAGCCCTGTCGACGTGCGCCACGCCGTGACCGCCGCGCATGCGGCCGCCGTCGAGGCGGACACGGTCCTGGACCGGCCGGACGGCTCCTACCGCTGGGTCGGCGAGGTCGAAGGGGTGCGCGTCGAGGGCATCGTCCGCGACGGCCACCACGCCGCGTTCCGTCCCACGGCGCGGCAGCCGTACCTGCGCTGGCCGCGGGAGAAGCCCTTGGCCCAGACACCGCCCGAGAGCGTGCGCTTCTCCGCCGAGGGTGTCGAGCGCACCGCCGAGTACCGGTACGCGCTCTTCGCCGGCGGTCAGTTCGGCCTCCGGCTGACGATGCGGGTCGCCCTGGTCCAGGACGCGGGCGACGGGCCCGGGGATACCGACGCGTACGCACGGCGTTTCGGGGCCGCGGTCGACGAGGTGTACGGGCGGCTGCGGCGTTCCGACGACGACCCGCTGTTGCGGCTGTCGGTCGACGTGGTGGCCGACGCCGCCGCGGCGCACCGGACCCTCCGGGTGACGGAGGCCGGGGACGCCGTGGACCTGGCGGCGAACCTGCCCCGGCTGCTGGGCCTGCCCGCGGACGCGCACACCCTGCTGGAGTCCCTGGGGGACCTCTCCGCTCCCCCGCGCGAGACGGCCGCGTGGGACCGCGCGGCCGAGACTCCGGAAGTGGCGGTCGAGGTCGCCCTGACGACGGCCTACGACCCCGTGGCCCTCCTGGACGACAGCGACCTGGAGGAGAACCGCCACCACGCCCCGGGCGAGCCCTGGCCGTCCCTGGAGGCGCGCTCCGAGGCCCTGCTGAAGATGCTCCGCGACGAGAAGAGGTTCCTGCCGGGGCTCCTCGACGCCCCCCGGCCCCTCGACGGCTTCCCCGACGGGTGGACCTGGGCCGACATCCTGTACGCCGTCCGGACGGTGGCGGAGGACCCCGCGAACGTCCTGCCCGCGGACCTGGGCACCGGTACGCGGACCGTGCGCGGCGCGTTCTTCGACCGCCTCGGCATCGAGGCCACGCTGAAGGACGGCCTGATCACCGACTTCCGGAGCACCGGCCCGGTCGCCGCCGAAGGAACGCCGGCCGCATCCGCCCGGCCGGCCCCGGCCGCGCCCCGCTCCCTCCCGTCGACGGGGACCGGACCGGCCACCGTACCCACCACCGGTCCCGCGACCGCCCGGCCCCTCCGGCTGCCCGGCGACCCCGAGGCCCCGGCCCCCGGCACGTCCCTCACCGTGCACCCCGTCATCGAGGCCACCGTGCCGCCGGCGGTGGCACGGATGGGCCGGGAGGACGGCGGTGTACGCGGCCTGGTGAACATGGGACCGGTGCCCGGTCCCGTCCTCGACGGGCTGCACGCGTCGGTGACCCGGGCGGTCGAGCGGGTCCTGGCCGACGGCGCCGTGCTCCCCGCGGCGACCGAGGCACTGGCCCGGCTCACGGGGACCGGCGGGGCGGTCCGCGAGGACGTGACCGCGCGACTGACCCCCGAGTTCCTGGCCTCCCGGCAGCGGCAACTGCTCAGCGCGGAGGGGCTCCTCGTACCGTTGCGGACCCTGGACTCCCGCGACCGGGCGCTGTGGGTCAGGATGCGGCTCACCGCTCCCCGCCCGGCCGCGTCGGAGCTGTTCGAGGCACCGGCCGGCGTCCAGCGCTGGGGATTCGGCACCACCAGCGTCGACCGCACCGAGGGCACCGGCGACCTGCGCTCGGCGAGCCTGGCCGGCTCGTACACCTGGCCGTACCCGGACGCCCCCGTGCTGCGGTCGGTGTCGGCCACCGGACAGCTCTCCCTCACCCACAACCAGCGGGCCACCTCGGCGTCGGTGGGCACCGCCGTGCGGACCCTGGACTACCAGGCCGGCCAGGGCGAGCCCGGCTTCGCGTACGACTGGGACGCGGTGCTCGAGTGGCGGATCGCGCCCGACCCGGCCCGGACGGCCGAGGCCGTCGGCGCCCGCGAGACCGGGTGGCGAGTGCAGGAGGGGTCCGCCTGGCGGCAGCGCACCTGGTTCCCGGAGCACCTGCTGCACCCGCCGGCCGCCCGCCCCGGCGGGCCGCTCGCCCCCGCGCCCCTGGCCGACCTGCTGGAGTACGCCCCGCTCCTCGGACTGGAGGCATTCCCCTGGCACGAGAAGCTCCATCAGGACGTCGTGGAAGGCTTCGGCGACCTGCTGAAGGACCTCTCACCGGCCTCCCGGGACGCCCTGCGGCACTACCTCTCGGAGAGTGGCTTCCGCGGCGGCCTGCGCAAGCTGGTCGACACGCACGCCTCGCCCCTGCTGTTCGCCGCGGACGGGGAGCCGCTGGGCTTCCTGACGCTGCGCTTCGACCTGACCGAGGCCGGACCCGCCCACGAGGGCCTCACCACCAGGAACACGGTCCTGGAGGCCGACGTGATCCGGACGGTGCGGGCCACGTCCAGCACGTCCGTGACGAACTCCGTGGGAGTCTCCGTGGGCGCCGCCGCCAGCCTTCTGGGGCAGCTCAGCCTCTCCGGGCGCCTCGGCACCCAGTTCGGGGAGACGTACACGCTCAACGCCGGCGGCACCGTGCTGATGTCGCGCGGACTGCGCTCCGCCCGGCCGCACCTGCTGCGCAACGCGGTGGCGGTGCCGCACCTCACGCTGGTGCGCTCCGACGGCCCGCCCGTACCGCCGACGCGAGGTCCCCTCACCGCCGGCACCCGCGGCTACCCGGTGATCCTGCGGGTCCCCAGCACGGAGACCGTGGGAACCCCCGACACGCGTCCGGACGCCGCCGCGCAGCACACCGTCACCGACCGGGCGGCACCCGCCGGGCGACCGGCCACCCCCCGTCACGCGCCCCGGGACGTCCGCGAGCTGCGTGCGCTGAGCCTGTCGGTCACCCCGCTCCGCCTGGACGGCGCGGAGCCGGTGCTCCGGCACATCGAGGAGCTGCTGCGCCCCCTCGGTTTCCTGCCCGCGCGCGCCCCCCAGGGCAGCGGCGACGTCACCGAGCGGTGGCAGCGGCTCTCCAACGCCCGGCTGCTGGCCGAAGCGGGGTCCGCCGTCGCCCTGCGCGACCTGGTGGCGCAGCCGCGGGACCTGCACTTCACCAGGTCCACCGCGACCGGCGCGGAGACGGTGGTCGCGCACCTCCGCGTGCGTCCGCGCTCCGCGGACGCGCCCGACGGGGACGTGACGCACGTCCGGCACCTGCCCGGGGTCAGGATGCTGAACTTCACGGCCTCCTGGTCCGACGGGACCGAGCAGCGCACCCGGACCCTGGGCGCGGTGAGCGCGGGCCTGTCGGCCGGCGGCCGCATCCCCACGGGCAACGCGCTCCTCGGCGGTGTCGACCTCGGCCTGGACTACGCCTACGGCAGCGGCACCTCGGTCACGGACGCGGCCAGCACCCAGACGGGCCAGGAGAACTACCTCTTCACCTCCGACGGCCTGGACGTCTTCGAGGCGCAGCTCGTGATCGAGGTGGAGTTCTCCGCGACCCGCGGCCACGTCCTGGAGCCCTTCGCGGCGAACGGCCGGGCACGGCTGGCGGTTCCCCCCTTCCGTACCCTGGACGCCCCGCAGCAGGACGGCCCCTCCCCGCAGCACGACATCCGTGCCGTCACCGAGGAGGACGAGCGGATGCTGGAGCTGCGCCGCTCCGGAGAGGTCGCCGGACTCCCCGTGGAGGCGTTCGTCGACCGGCTCGACGGCAGCGAGACGGTCCGCGAGGCGGTGAACCGCCTGCTGGCCTCCTTCCGGACCGGACCCGACGCGCAGGCACCACGGGAGCGGACCGCGGAGGCCGGGCCCGTCCCGATGCCCGGCGCCTACCCGCCCGCTCCCGGGGAGGGGCGGCGGCTGCCCCTCCCGTCCGGTACCGAGCGGGGCACGCTCACCGGCACGCCCGGCCGGGACGTGACGTCCGCGGTGGCCGACGCCCCGCGCGGGCCGCTGGACCGGGCCGCCGCCCTCCCCGCTCACCTGGGCCGTTACCTGCGCACGACGGCCGTCGGGCCGGCCATGGAGGACCCGGCGTCCCTGGCACAGGCGGTCGTCCGCGCCGTGACCTCGCACGCCCACCTCCTGGACACCCTGCCGTCGATCCTGCGGGACAGCCGCGAAGCGGAGATACACAGCCCCGGTCTCGTCGGCACGAACATCGCGCTCAGCCTCAAGGGCTATCTCAAGAACGTCACGATGCTGCCCCTGGCGCCCGCCGAGGGGGAGCTGACCACCGACCGGTGGCACGTCTCCGGCAGAGGGTCCGACGTCACCGTCTCCGGCTCCAGCAGCCATTCCGGCTCCCCGATGACCCAGGTCGGCCTCGCCTTCCCCCAGGTCGGCGTGGCGGGCCGCTACGGCCTCGGAGCCGGCCGGAGCGAGAGCGACACCCGCTCCGACGGGGTCACGGGGTACCGGATCACCAGCCAGAGCGGCGGCCGCCTGGTGTGGTTCCGCGCCGACCTGACGATGGTGGTCGAGGTCCGGCGCGGGCGGCACCAACTGCTCCACGACCTCGTCTCCGACCTCGCTTCCCGGGGCCCCGAGGTGCGGCGGACGACCGTCGAGATCCCTCAGGCCGTCGACTTCTTCCTCGGCGAGCGGGACCTCGCCCGCCACCCCCGGCTGGCGCGGATCGCCGGTCTCACCGACCTGCCGCCGCTGCCGCCCCGCACCCTGCCCCTGCCCCTGGCGTACGCCGTCGGCGGCGGCGTCGGAACGGGAGCCGTCATCGAGGTCGCCGAGGTCACCGCCCGGCCCGCCGACACCGCCGGACCCGCCGTGCGCAAGACGCTGCGCCAGTCCGTCGAGGACCTCGTCGAGAACATCGCGCCCGGCAGCACCACCGTGGGCCGGAGCACCTACGTGCCGGGGCTCCGCGAGCGCGTCGCCGAACTCACCTCGCCCCGTCATCTGCAGGCGCTGATCGCCGCCCGGCACAGCTCCGTCTCCTTCGTCGCCAACGGCTGGCTGGGCCCGCGCCTGATGCGGATCTCGCTCACGGCCACTCCGGTGCCCGGCTTCGAGAGCGTCCTGGGCCGGCCCGTCGCGCCCGGCTCCGACCTGGAGACGCAGTTCGTACGGGCCACCGGCAAGGGATCGTCCCTGCCCGTGCCCGGCACCACCGGCCACGCCACGTCCCGCAGCCGCACCGGCGAACTCGGCCTCACCCTCTCGGGCGGCCTCGACGGCGTACGCGGCGGCCTGCCGCTCAGCGACGGCGTCCGGGACACCGTGGGGCAGAGCGCCGGCTTCACCCACGACGAGCGGGTGTGGCTGCACACCTCCGCCGAGCACGTCGCCGACTACCCCGTGCCCTACGACATCGCGGTCGAGGTCAGTTCCACAGTGCTCCCGAACGCCCTCCTGCTCGCACCGAGGACGGTTCTGCCCACGCCGGCGTATGAGTGGATCGCCGCGCTGGCGGGCCGGGCCGCCGACGCGAGCGGGCTGGACCGGCTGTGGGCCCCGCTGACGGTGCGGGCCACCGCCGGGGTGGTCGCGACCCTCCGCCTGGGCGCCGCGGACGCCGCGCCGGCGGGAGCACCCCCGCGCATCGAGCCGTCCGTCCGCACGGAGGACCCCGCTGCACCGCTCCGGACGCCCGAGGACGCGGCGGTCGTGTCCTTCGAACGGCTGACGGCGGGCGATGCCTGGCGGCCGCGCGGCCCCTTCGAGATCCAGCACTTCGACGCCCTGCCCCACCTGGCGCAGGCCCTGCGCCAGGTCGCCCCCACGCTGCGCGGGCAGCGCCGCGAGACCGCCCGGAGCCTGTCTGCCGAGACCATGCTGACCCGGCTGCGCGAACTCGTCGCGAGCGGCGAGCTGTCCGCCCGGGGACCGGAGCAGATCGAGCCGTTCCTCGGGGGGCCGGGCGTGCCCGGCACCTCGCTGCGGGTCGAGCTGTACGAGCCGGTCACCGTCCTCGCCGGTGCCGACACCTCCCTGGACGACGTCCGGGTCGTCAGCGACAGCCACTCCTCACGGGCCGGAACGGCGATGAGCCCCACCATCGGCGCGCAGGCCGGCTTCCCGCTGACCGGCGCGGGCGACACCGCCCTGTCCGCCGGGGCGGCCCTGGCGGGCGACCGCCCGAGCGCGGGCCAGTCCACGGGCGCCTCCTCCCAACTGCGCGAGTACCTGCGCTCCGGCACCGCCGGGGAGTCCGCGGACGGCGCCGGCGTGACGAGCTACCAGGTCGCGGCGGTCGCCAAGGTGACCGTGCAGGGCCCCACCGGCGAGCGGCGGTACGTCGTCGGCAACCTGTTCCTGCGCACCGTCGACCGGCCACCGTCAGCCGCCCTGAACCGGGCCGAACTCTCCGCCGCCGCGGACGACGCGGTACGGGCCGTCCGCCGCCACGCGGCCCGGCGGGCGGACGGTTCCGGGCACCTGACCGGCGCACCGGCCGACCAGGCGGTCGGCCCGCTGGCCGAACTGCGCGACGCGATCCACCAGCCGGCCGGGGCGGGAACCCTTCCCGCGACGCTGCCGCCGGACCTGACCTGGCACCCGGTCGGTGACTGGGCCTCGCTCGCCGCCGAGCTGCGCGACCTCGGTCCGGGCGCCCTGGCCCTGGTCCGATGGACGGCCCCGGACACCGGGGACGCCCGGGCGCTGGCCGCCTACACGCCGCGTGCGGGGGAGGTGCTGTGGACGGACCTCGGCGCCCTGGCCGGTGAGCGGACCTCTCCGAGCCATCCGGCACTCCTCCCCGCTCACGCGCGCGCCGCGGTGTTCGACGCGGCGGGCGCGGAAGTCACGGCCGCCGCGCGCGCCGGGACGCGTGAGCCCGCGCCGTGGGACGAACCCGCCGCGCGACCGGGGGACTCCGTGCGGGCACACGCGCAGGACCACCCCGCCGAGACGGTGGAGGAGCGCGTGCTGCGCCTGATGCGCGGGGACGCGCCGCAGACCGGCCTCGACCGGCTCACCGGCCTGGTGGACGAGGTGGCCGACAAGGCCGAGCGGGAACGGCGGGACACCCTGGAGCGGACGGGTCCCCAGGAGCCCGGCGACCTGGCGTGGTGCGTGCTGCTGCTGGAACGTCTGATGGCCGCCCGCTACCCGGGTGCCCGTCTGCCGGACGGCCGGCGGCTGCCCGGCGGGGCTCGTCCGGCGGCCACCGCCGACGACTCGGCGCTCGGAGCGTTGGGCCCCGCGGCCCGGCTGGCGCCCGGCGCGGGCTGGGCACGGGTGGAGTCGTGGCAGGCGCTGGCGGAGGCGACCGACGCGGCGGGTCCGGGCGCGACGGCGCTGGTGCTGTGGAGCCGGCGCCAGGACGTCGGGCACGCCTTCGCGTACGCCGACGGGGCGTGGATCGAGATGCGGGAGCGCAGCGGGCACAGGGTGACGACGACACCTCCCGCGCGGGACGCCCTGCACGCCCGGGCCGTGGTGGTCGGCGGGGACGGCCGGGTACGACCGGACGGACTCCGGGCGGCCGTGGAGTCACAGTCCGCGCCCCGTGTCCTGGCGGACCCGCCCGGCGACCACCGGTACGGAGCGCTCGGCCTGGAGCTGGAGTACCCCGCGCAGGGCATCGAGGTCCCCCCGGGTGTGGACCCCGGGTCGCTTCCCTTGGTGGTGGCTCGGTCCGACCACTTCTCGGTGGCGACCGAGGAAGTGGACGGCAGGCTGTTCGTCGAGATCGTCGGCGCCCCGGCGAGCATCGTCCCCGGGGACACCGGGCGCCTCGACCTGGACGACTACTTCCGCCGGCTCGAACAACTCGACCGCCGGTTCCGCGCCCGCGACCTGAGCGCCTACTTCGGCGATCTCGGACGCGGGGCGGCCGCCGCGCCGCCCCCGCTCACACCGTTCGACCGGATCTTCTCCCGCGACCTGGGGTTCACCGTGGCCCAGGAAGCGCGGGGACTGGGGCTGAGGCGCACGCCGTACCGGGACATCATCAACCCCCAGTACACGGTGGGCGTGCCGGTGGCGGGCCTGTACGAGGCGCTCGCGCACGTCCTGGAGGGGACCACGTCGCGGGCGGCGCGAAGAGTGCTCCGGGAGGCCCTGCACTTCGGGACGTGGGCCGCGGCCGAGTACGTCTCGCACCAGTACCTCGCCGGGATGAACGTCCCGCCCCTGTTCGTCGATGCCCTCGACCGTGACGAGGACGTGCGGGCGGTCCGCGGTGCGACGGCGTTGATGTACGAGCAGGCCGCGGCGATGGCCGCCTACTTCTACGACATGTCGCTCCGTGCGGAGAGTCCCGCCGGTCTGGCGAAGAACTATCTGGCCGCCGCTTCCAGGACCTCCCTGGCCGGGGTCCGCGCCGGGCTGCCCGCGCGCGCCCGCGTCTTCCTGGAGGATCACGCGCAGGAGATCAAGGACCGCTTCGCCAGCGCCGCCAGGCGCGGCTACCGGCTCGGCCTGCCGGACCCCTCGCAGCCGCTCCCGTATCTCGACATCGAAGGGATCACCACCGACAGCGGCCTCACACTGGGTGACTACCTGGACAACCTGCTGATCGACCGCCCGGCCGCCCTGGCGTCCCAGGGCGTCCTCGGGATCCGCACCAACTTCCAGCACCTCGACACCAACCCGGACGAGCACGGCACGGCGCGCCAGCCGCTGCCGCTGGCCCTCCTCGAACTGCGTTCCTACGGACCGGCCGACGCGACCTCCGTCGCGGAGCTTCGCCGCGTGTCCCAGACCGTCATCGGATGGGCCAGGGACGCGTACGAGGACATCGACCGCCTGCGCTCCCAGAGCCCGGAGACCGCCGAACTGAGCCGCGGGGGGCTGCTCACCCTGCTGGACAGCACCGCTGCGCCGGCTCGCGAGCTGCGCAGGCTGCTGGGCAGGGGCTTCGAGTCGGAGGCGCTCCTCCCGCAGTGGCTCCAGGCCGGCCCGCTGCTGCCGCAACCCGTGGTGCGCGCTCTCGTACGGGGAGTGCTGGGCGCGGTCGGCCGGCGGCCGGTCCCCGCCTCCCGTGACGAGTACCGTGCGGCTCTTCGCGCGCTGTCCGGCCTGACCGGTGTCCTGGACGGCCTCCTGCGGCGAAGGGATCTCCCGGCGGACGCGAGGGGACCGCTGCGGGAGGTCACGGAGGCGCTCCAAGCGCTCCGGAGGTTCTTCGAAGGAGGCGGCGGCACGGGGCGGGGAGGGCCGGACGAGCGGCCCGGCGGGCCCGGAAGGCCGCCCCGGGGACAGGACGGAGGCGGCGCCGGCCAGGGGCGGCCGGCCACGGCCGGCGGCCACGCCGCACAGCCCTCCGGGACACGGCGTCCGGCCGGGTCGCGGCAGCCCTTCACCGGCATGATCAGCACCGACGACGCGATGGCGAACGGTCTGCGGGCGGCGGCCGAGGAAGCCCGCCGAGACGGCCGGCCGGAGCAGGCCGAGCGGCTGGCCAGGGCGCTGGAGACCTATCGGGAGACCACCACCGCCGTCCCGGAGGACGCGGCGGGGTCCGTGGACGGCGAGGGCGCGCCCGCAACAGGCGCGCGGAGGCCGGGCGACGAGGTGGCCACGGGGCCCGGACCCGAGCCCGCGGTGGAAGAACCCGCTGCCCGGAAGCCCGTACTGGAGGAGCCTGCCGTCCACGAGCCCGCCGTCGAGGAGCCCAGTGCCGCGGCTCATGCCGCCGCGGTGAACGGTGCCGCGGCGGGGAGCGGCACGCCGGCCGGGGAGCCGCGGCCGGCCCAGTGGGCTTCGCAGGAGCAGGAGCAGGAGCAGGAGCAGGTGCCGGCCGGCGAGGCGCCCCGGGAACCGGCGCCGGCAGCCGCCGGGATGTCCGACGGGGGCGATCCGGTCGTCGGCGCGGGACTCGACGAGCAGCTCACGGCGGACGCCGGTGAACCCGCGCCCCGCGCCCCCTGGTACACCGGGCACGGCATGCTCGGCTCGGGCACGGTGCAGGGCGTCGCCGTGTGGACGCCGGAGCGGGCCCGGACCGCGGCCACAGCGGTGGTCAAGGGGATCGCCGACCCCGTCCTGGCCCGGCGGGTGCGCGACGAGGTCGCCGCCGTGCTCCTCGTGGATGACGCCAGGAGCTGGGGCGACCTGCTCGCGCTCGGCGCGTTGCGCGTCGTCACCGGTCGGCTGGTGTGGATCCGCCCCGTGCCGGCCGGGGCCGAACCGGCGCGGGAGGCGGCCGTCCCGGAGGAGGTGCGCAGCTACGGGGTGCGGTTCAACTCCACCGCGGCCGCCGCCGAGCGCTCCAGGACCGTCGTCTCCCGCGCCGACCTGCTGCTGCTCACGGCGATCAACGTGGCCTCCGCCGCGGCCTCCGCGGTGGTGCTCGGCGCGCCGGCGGTGATGACCGAGGCCGGACGGACCCGGTCCCGCGGCGTGCGCCAGACGGTGATCAGCGGGAACAAGCTCTTCCTGGAGGGGACGAACCGGTTCACCGCCGGTGTGAGGGTCCGGCTCTTCGTCGACGGGGTGGAGCACACCGTTGACGAGACCGTGGACCGCGGCCTCGTCCTCGGTCTCCCCGTCGTCCAGTCCGGGCCCGCCGAGCCGCGTCCGGGCCCGCGCGGGGAAGCCGAGGCCGCGCTCGACGGCATCGCGAGGCCCAGGCTCGGCGGCGAGGTCCTGCACGCCGTCGACGTGACCCCCGTCCTGGCCGGCCAACAGCACCGGTTGCGCGCCGCGGGGGTGTCCGCCACCACGGCGTACGAGGTGGTGCGGGAACTGGGCCGCTGGATCAACGAGCGCACCGTGATCGGCCGCTACGGCTGGCTGTCCACCAGCGGTGACTCCTCCGACCGCATCAGCCACGGCATCCCCCTGCGCGGCCTCGACGGGTTCGAGGGCCACGTCCGCATGCGCCTCGCCCCGCAGAGCCTGCGCCTCCTCGGCGTCACCGACGGGGTCAGGACCCGCGCGGACCTCGGGGTGGGGCTGACGACGATCACCGGCGACGGCGGGGAGAGCGGCGCCTCGCTCACCTTCGGCGTCAACGCCACCGGCCTGGTCGCCCCGGGGCTCGCGCCGCACGGCGGCCACCACACCGAGGTCAAGGGACTGGCCCCGCTGTTCACCGTCACGGCCGGTACGTCCCGTGGCTGGCACCACCGCCTCACCTCGCAGCCGCTGACCCACGTCATCCTCAACACCACGGAGCCGCAGGCCCGTTACGAGGCGGTCCTCGGTTTCGACATCACCTGGACGTCCTCCACCCACCAGGACCTGCAAGCCCCGGCCCCCGCCGTGCGGGTCGACGCCGAGCTGGGGGTGCCGTGGCGCGACGGACGGGGCGCCGCCGAGTTCGAGGAGCGCGTGCTGGGCGCGGTCCGCACGCCGTACGTGGCCGACGCTCTCGCCGCGCCACGGGCGCTGTCCGCGCCGGTCGACGCCCAGCCGCACGTGCGGGCGCTGCTACGGCTCGCCGACGTCCGCCCCGCTGCCCGCCCGGGCCGCCCGGACCGGCTGCTCGGCCCGGACCACCGGCCCGTGCGCCATCCCCGTGAGCCCCTGGCCCTGGCCAGCCGCCGCGGTCTGGGCCACGCCGTCGCCGCCGCGCTGCCTGGCGCGGAGCTGGTGGAGGACGGCTTCCGGGCGCGGCTCGCCGAACTCGCCCGGCAGGGCCGCCTGGGCCGGATCGACTGGGCCACGGTGGACCGCCAGCTCGCCGTGCACCTCGGCCGCCCCGCCCTGGAGGGCGACCTGACCAACGTCCTCGCGGGCGTCGGCCACACCCTGCGGGCCGGCGGGCGCGAGGTGACCCTCACGGTCCGCGCGCACCTGCTCGACTCGCTGCGCGTCACCTCGTACCCGATGGTCTTCAACACCCGGGCGGCCGTCGGCCAGTCGGTGACCGGTGGGACCGACAGCCGGTGGACACTCCAGGCGGGTGCCGGAGGCGCCGTCCGCGTCGGGCTGGGCGGCGTGTTCCGCCTCCAGCTGGGCGGCCTGCGCCTGCTGGGCCGCCTCACCGGCGGTTCGGGCGAGCACTTCACCAAAGTGGCCAAGACCTACCGGCGTATGGAGACCACCGGTGACGTCGACGAGCACGTCCTCGACGTCGCCTACGAGTTGTCCCTGGGGATCGGGCAGGAGACGCCGGACACCTGGTGGCTGGAGCGGCCCGGGGACCTGGTCGCCCAGATCGTCGTCCCGCACGAGCACGCCCCCGCCACCCCTGTCCCCGAGGAGCAGGCGCTGGCCGCGGGCACCCTGCGCCGGGCGATGCGCGCCTGGCCGGCCGGCGTGGAGATGCTCGACCTCTCCTCGGGTGCCTTCGGCCTGTACCCGTCGTTCCTGGTGATGCCCGCCCTCCGGCAGACGCTCGCCGGCATGTACGCGCGGCTCCATCGCGGCGCCCCGCTGCCGCGCGAGATCGCGGCGATGACCGGCCCGCAGTCGCTGGCCGCCTACTTCGACCAGCTCACCGGCGAGCGGGGCCGGGCGGCCGACTTCCCGGCTGCCGACGGCTCGTACACCACGGTGCGGCTGCGGCTGCGCCTCTACGCGCCCAGGAAACTCGCGTCCGCCGAGGGCGAGACCGAGATCGAGCAGTACTCCCAGGGCGCCGAGCGCCACGCCATGCCGCGGGAGGCCGGTCACGCCGTCGAGGTCCAGGCCGCCGCCGGACCGCAGTTCCGGTTCGGTTCGGACTCCGGCGCCGACGCCGAGGTCACGGACGGCGACGAGTCCGGCGGGGTCACCGGCCACCACGGCGGCGGCCCCGGTGGCCGGGTGACCGCGATGGCGCAGGGCACCGCACGGTTGCACTGGGCCAGCTCCCGTGAGCACGAGGAGGGATTCATCGACGTCACCCGTGCCACCTACGCGGGAAAGCCCGACACCTATCGCGTCGACCCCGTCTTCGAGGTCTCCGTCAGCAGGACCAAGGGCGGCCGGACCGTCGAGGAAGCACCTCGCTACCTGCGCTTCGCCGACGCCGTGGACCTGCTGGTGCCCCAGGGCCGGGTGGCCGACGTCCGGCCGCCGCGCGCGGTGACCGGACAGGACGAGCGGGCAGCGGTCGCGGCGGCCCCCGTCGCCCGCGGCTACCTCGTCGACGGCCTGCTGCCGCGCACCGCCGCCCACCCCGAACTGCTGCGCGCCGACGGGGTGCTCGACGCGGTCGTCGAACGCCTGGAGGCACGCGGGGTGCTGCGCCCCCGCTCCGGCGACGGGGCCGGTCCCGCCGATCCGCTGCGCAGGTCGCTGGAGGCCGTGTTCGGCTCCCACGCGCTCGTCGCCCGCCTCGGCAGTCTGCTCGGCGGCGGCGTGTGGGCCTGGTTCCCGGTCAAGGGTTTCGCCGGTGCCACGACCCACCTGTGGGTGAACGTCTCGGTGGAGCGGGTCGAACCGGCCCGAGCCCACCGGCCCCGCCCCGAGGTGAAGCTCACGCTGCGCGGCGAGAGCCTGGAGGAGCACAAGACCACCTGGAAACGGGGCGGCACCGCCGGCGGCGGAGGGGTTCTCACCGCGCGCGGTGGGGAGCACGACTCCGAGAGCGGCCGGCAGGGGCACGCGGGCGTCGACCACGCGGCGGGGTACCTCGCCACCCGGGTCTCGGCGGGGACGGAGCTGGAGAAGAAGGTCGCCATCATCCGGGCGAACACCCGCGATGGTTCGCACGCCTTCGAACACGAGCTGGCGTTCCGCGTCGAGCTGGGCACCACCCGCGAACTGCCGCAGGCCGCGGCCGCTCTCGCGCGGGGCGTCGACCTGCTGGCCGGCGCGGTCGCCCGCGCCGCGGACCGGGGCGACGAGTGGGACCGCTTCCGGCAGGCGCACCGGCTCTGGACCTGGTACGACGACGGCGGCGACCGTCTGGTCCCCGGCAGCGTCCGGCTCCTGGTCCCCGACCACCTCACGACACCGGCCCGCCCGGGGGAGCCGCTGCCCGCGCCGTTGCGGCGGACGTACGGCGAGAACCCGCGCTGGGCCCTGGCACGGCCGGCCACCGCCACGCGGGCCGGGGCGCTCCCCGACGCGCTGCTGCAGAACCTCCACCCGTGGGACGTGTTCGCGGCCGACGCGGTCCACCGCTGGGCCAGGGTGGCGGCACTGCGGTCCTCCCGCACCCCCGACCTGGACGCCGAATTCGCCCGACGGCCCGACTTCATGTCCACGCAGGGTCTGCGCTACGCCCACGAGACCAGCGCCGGCTCGATCCGCCCCCGCCTGGTGGAGGTGCTGCGGCACCAGTACGAGGTCATGGCCGGCGGCCGGACGGTGCGGGTCGGTTTCGAGCTGACCGGGGCGCGGACGCTGGGCCCGGCCGAGGGCGTGCGGTTCAAGGCCCGCCGGTACCAGCAGGACGACGAGGACCACGAGCACACCGAGCAGAGGGTGAGGGGTTTCCACCACGGCGGTGGCGCGGACGCGGGCGGCGGTGAGGAGGGCTACGCCGTGCTGGGCCGGACGCCCTACGAGGCCGGCGTCGTCGACGAGGAGAAACTGGTCTCCGCGGCCGCGGAGACCGACGAGCACAACAAGGAGGGCGTCCGCAGCTTCCGCCTTTACCGCTTCGACGTCACCGTCGTCATGGAAGCGGTCGACGGTCCGCCCAGGAGGCTGGAGGTGGACGTCCCCGGCGGTCTGACCGGCATGCTCCCGCTGAAGGACGGCGAGCTGGCCGACGGCCTGGAGAATCTGCTTCCCCACCTGTTCGCTCCCGCCTCCGCCTCCGCTTCGGCCGCGGGGCCCGGCCCGGCGGCTGCGGCCTCCGCGGTGGCCGAATCCCCCGTAGCGACCGTAGCGACCGTAGCGACCGAGGCACCCACCGCGGCCGCAACCCCTGCGGCGGCCGAGACCCCCGCCCCGGCCACGGCGGCGGCGACGGCCGTGGCGGAGCCGGGCGACGGACAGGCGGAGCCGGTCACGGAGACGCGGGCACAGGCGCCGGCGGGTACCACGTCGTCCGCCTCCGTCGCCCCCGTCGGTTCCGGGGGCGTGGAGCGGTCCGCGTCGAGGGGACGGTTCGCGTCCGCCGGACGGCTGCCGTCCATCGCGGAGGAGGACGATCCGGCTGAGCCCGCCGGCGCGCCGGGCGAGACCGAGGGGCGGCCGGACACGCCGGTGACGGAGGCCGTGCTCGTGGAGGAACTCCTCTCGCGGTCGCGCACGGCCTGGCACGGGGACCGGCCGGTCGCGGTGTGGCTGCCGGAGGCCGACGCCCCGGCCACGGCGATGGGCCTCGACCGGGCGACCCTGGAGCGGCTGCCGGACCTGCTGCCGGAGAACTCCGTCCTGGTCCTGGGCGAGCCCCGCGAGGGCGGCCTCGCCGTCGGCGGGCGGCCGGTGAGCACCGGCGGGCTCGCCGCCCTGCTGTCCGCGGCGGCGCGCGGGTACGTCCCCGTGCTGGCCGCGCCGGGAGCCGACCGGTTCGCGGTGCCGCTCGCCGAAGCCCTGGGACTGCCGGTCGTCGCCACCGCCGGCGGCGTCCGCCTGGACCCGGCCCAAGGCACCCTGCACGAGGCACCGGAAGTACCGGCACAAGCGCAGTCACCGGACGTGGCGCAGGCCCCGGAGGCGGCGGCGGGAGCACCGTCACCGGAGGCGGCGCGGGCACCGGAGGCGGCGCGGGCGGCCGGACGGCCCGGCGGCGGCTTCCGGCTCTTCGACGCCGGCCACCCCGAGGGCGCACCGCTGTTCCAGGAGCGGCGCACCGAGCCGTGGACCCGGGACGAGGCCGCCGACGCCGCGACCGACGGCGACCCGGTGCGGCGGGCCCCGTACGAGGCCGGGGCGGTGTTCGGCGACCCGGTCGAGGTGCACCCCGCGGCGCGGTCGATCGGAATTCCCCGGGGCGGGCTGCCGGGCGTGCCCGAGGTGATCCGCCGGCTGCGGGAGCTGGCCGGGGCGGCCGGACAGCGGATCACGGAGGACGAGTGGAACCGCCTTCCCCAGCGCCTTGACTACCCCTCCATGCTGCCGGCGGCGAGCGGGTCGGCCGACGGCCTGCTCCTCACCCTGGGCGGGGCCGAGGTGCTGATCACGCTCGACCCGCACGACCCCAGGGAGGTGCGGTTCCCGGCCGCCGCGTACGACGGGGCGCCGGCCGCGCGGGCCGCTGCCGTCGAAGCCGAGCGGCCGGCGGCCCCCGCGCCCGGCGCCGCGGCACCCGCCCCGGCCGCCGAGATGACCTCGGTCGGTGCCGGACCCCAGGGTCTGGTGCCCGAGCGCGACCCGGCGGCGCGGGGCTTCCGCGTCGTCGGGGGGATGAACGCCTCCTTCGCGACCGGGGCGCACGTGCAGACCCACGCGGGGCCCACGAGCGCCACGCGCGGCGCGGTGTCACTGTCGTACGGCATCGGCCTCACCCCCGGTGTGCTCCAGGCCGCCAGGGTCGGCGCGGGCCTGTCGGGCACGGCCAACGCGTCGGCCCGGTCCACCAACCGCGTCGGCGACGTCGAGAGCGGCCAGGTCGAGGTGTCCACGGACACGGCGACGGTGATCGCCTACCGGCCGGGCTGGTCGGTGCGGCTGCGTACCGACACCGCGCGCGGCTGGGACGGCATCGACCCCGCCCCGGTGGAGCCCGAGGACGGCGGGCGCCTGCTGCTCGCCCTGCCCGACCACTACCTCGGCCGGACGCCGTCCCAGGTCACCGCGGTGGGCACCGAGGGGCGCGAGCACCGGCTGCCGGCGGTGTACCACGCGTCCGGCCTGACCGGTCTGCCCGCGCTGTTCGACCGGACGGCTGCCGCGCTGGAGGCGCGGGGACTGAGCCTGCCGATCGGCAGTGCCCCCCGCCGGGAGCTGCTGCACAAGCTGCGCTCCCTTCCGTCCCGCCTGCACGAGACGGTCGGGACCGGGCGGGGCCACCGGTTCGTGATCCACGACAGGCACGGCAGGCCGCTCGCCACCGTCGAGGTGCACACCGTACGGGCCTCCCGCGGCGAGCGGGTCGGCGTGACCAGTGACAAGGCCCACCTGGAGCGGGTGCGGACCGCGATCGACGGCACCGGAGGCAGCCATACGATCGGCAACTCCAGCTCGCTCACCCTGCCGTCGGCCGAGCTGAACATGCTGCCGGTGCCGTCCGCGAGTCCCGCCCCGGGGGCCGGCGTCTCCGCCTCGCTCTCGCTGGCCTGGACCAACTCCGACGGCGTCTCCGCCGGCCGGACCGGTCTGTGGGTCCTGGTCTCCCGCGAGGTGGGTCACACCGCCGCCTACCGGGTGGAACTCACGCACAGCGCCGTGGTGGCGGTGCGCGGCGGTGTGCCGGTCAGGACACCGGGGGTGCCCGGCCAGGCGCTGGTACGGCTGCCCGAGCCGGACGCCTTCGCGTACGGCTTCCCCGTGGACGAGGAGGCACTGCGGGGCACCGTCGTCGTCGAGACCGGCCCGGCGGACCGCACGGGCGGCGACCGGGAGGACGCTCCGACCGTCGGGCGCGCCGAGACGGCCGAGGTGCCCGAGACGGTGGGGACATCCGAGACCGACCAGGTGTTCGAGGCGGATGAGACGCCCGGGACCGACGAGACCGCCGAGACCTCCGGCACGTCCCGCGAGGAGACCGCGCCGAGCCCCCGTACGGCCGGCGAAGGGCCGTGGATCACCGAACTCGACACGGTCACCGATCCCGGCGAGCTGGCGGCCCTCGCGCGGCGCGGCGAGCCGGTCCTCGCCTCCTCCGTCACCGAGGTGCCCGAGGAGGCCGCGACGAACGGTGCCGACCCCGTGGTGATCGTCCGGGAGGGGCCGCTGGGGCGCACCGTGGACCACGCGCCCGGCCTGCTGCGGGGGACCGGACGCGACCCGGACGACCCCGGAAACATGGACGTGCCCGCCTTCGTCACCGAGGGGCGCGGCATCGGCACGGGCCTGGTCGACGTGGCCGAGGAGACGGCGAGCACGCTCCACCGGGAGGTGGCGCGGCAGCTGACCCGGCTGGGCTTCCTGCCCGAGGACCACAGTGCGCCGCTGGCGGGCGGTGGCCGCCTGTCGGACGCGAACGTGGTGGACAGCCGACTGAAGAACCTGGACATGCTGGACAAGTACCTCAGTGTGCGCGGTCTGGAGACGCTCTACGACGACCTGCGCAAGACGGGAGGGTTCAGCTTCACCCTGTACCGGCACGGCGGTGCCCTCTCGGCCGACCCGCTGGACGCCGCGGAGATCACGATCGAGGCCACGGCCTCCGAGAACGCGCCGCCTCGCTTCGCGGGATCGACCAGGAGGCTGCACCTCGTCAACCTGGCCATGGGCATGGACACCGCGGGCCAGTCCACCGGCGGCAGCAAGCGGATCACCGCGGGCGTCCGGGGCCGGGCCACGTTCAACCCGCTCAAGGCGGCCGGGACCGGCGTCGACCTGTACCGCCAGGTCGGTGCCGGCGAGAACGTCCTGCATCTCGACAACGCGCCCGAACTGCTCGAATACCATGGACGCCTGACCAAGGTCGGGCTGGTCAGCGACTACACCGTCACCGTGCGGCTGCGGCACGGTGGCGTGCGGGGCCGGCTGCGGCCCGGCGCACGCGACCCCGAGCCGGTCTCACTGCCCCGGCAGGAGGCACTGGCGTACCTGCTGCCGCTCCGCGACCCGGGCCGCTCCGCGGGCCCGGCCACGAAGCCCACCCCGCCCGCGGTGCTCGACCGGGCGGTGGTCCACTACGCCGACACGAGCGGACTGCGCGAGGCGGCCGGCGCGGTGCTCGGCGACCTGACCGGTCCGCAGGGCCACGCCGGCCCGGAACTGGCCTCCTTCACCGGCACCACCCTGGTGCGCGGGCACCTGAAGCAGATTCTCGGTGGGCACTTCACCACCGACCAGTTCTTCGCGCCCGGCTGGTTCGGTGACACCTTCGGCGCGGTCGACATACGGGGCACCATGGGGCCCTCCGTCTTCACGGGAGCCACCGAGGACCCGTTCGTGATGGGCGTCATCAGGTTCGGACTGAACCAGGTGAGCACCACCGACACCACCTCCCACGGCCTGCGGTGGGTGCAGGCCGACGTCACCGTCGGCGGCCCCGTGGACTCCGACGGCACCGGTTTCCTCCAGGGCCAGACGGACGCCGGCCGCGGCCTGCAGTGGAACACCTCCGCCGGCGAGACGCGCGCCGCCGCCCGCGAACTGATCCAGCTCGACTTCAACCGCGCCTACGCCTACCGCGCCCTCGTGGACTACACCGTCACCGGCCGCCGGGAGGAGCACGGCAAACTGCGGCCGCAGGCCGGGCGCTCGGCCCGGCGCGAGGTGAAGGGCCGCGAGGTCGTCTACCTGCTCTCCGAACCGGAGGCGCTCGCCCGGTACGCCGCGGGCGAGGTGCCGGTCCCCGACGCGACTCTCGCCGACGGGATGAACCGCTGGTACCACGGGGGTCTCCGGCTCAGCGGCAACGTCATCGCCGGTGTGCTGACCCGCTGGGCGGCGGAGGTGCCCGAGCCGGGCCCGCGCCCGCTGGACGAGGCCGGACAGGCGGTGGCGGACTCCCTGGACGCACTGGCCGCGGACCGCCGGGCCCTGGCCGAGGCGCTGGCGGACCTGCACCGCAACGGCGCTCTGCCCGTCCTGGACGCGCGCACCCGGGCCGACTTCGGCGACCGGTTCGCACTGGACCTCGCCGAGCCCGGCGACGCCTTCCCCGGCACCGGACTCCCCGAGTACCTCACCCGCCAGGACCCGGGCGGCAGGATCCTCGGCCACAGCGGGGTGCACGCCGTCAGCCACGACGACGGCCGGTCGACGTTCGACGTCGTGCGCGACCAGGTGGACCGGGCCGCACCGGGGCTGCTGGCCTCCCGTCCCGAGCTGTGGACCGGCGACGGGCGACGGATCGGCCGCCTGCAGGGCGGTGTCGACTCCCTCCAGGCGCTGCTGGCCGACGGCCGCGGCACGACCCTGTGGGAAGACTTCCTCTCGCCCGCCGGGCAGGCCTTCTACCTGGTCAACCCGATCGGCTGGCTGCTGTCGGACGTGGTGGAGATCAGACTCTCCGCCGTACTGGAGTCGGCGCCCGAGATCCACGACTTCCGGCCCGACACGGGTCTGGAGAGTTACACCCACGCCGCCTCGGCCACCGCCGTCGGCGCCTCCCGGGACTTCTCCCAGACGCTCACGCCCGGCAGGCTCGGCGGCGGTGACGCGAGCGCCTCCGGCCAGGTGGGGACCGGCCTCGGCGAGGGCCGCCACCGGGGTGCCACCCGGACCGACACGGACACCGACATCCGGACCGCCTACGACTGGAACGGCACCTACCTGGCCCGGGTCCGCTACACCCTCACCGTCGAGGTCCGCCGCCTGGACATGGCGGGCCGGCCGCTGAACAACTGGCTGGCCGGGCTGTACCGCGGTCTGGACGCCGCCCGCTCCACCACCGCCGTCACCCGTCTCACCGGCGTACTGGACCTCCAGATCCCGCGCGGCATCGGGGAGTTCCGTCCCCAGTACGGTCCGTCCGCCCCGCGCGACCCCCGGCCGCTGCCCGCCCTGCCGAGCGACGCCTACGTGGCCGGCGCCCTCCTGGACGACGGACTGCCGGCCGCCCTCACCCTGATGACCCGGCTGTTCGGTCCCGGCGCGGACGGCGTGAGGACCCGCACCAGCCTGACGATCCGTCAGCTGATGAGCCGGGGTCATCTGGCCGGCCACGTCCTGAAGGCCTCGGCGGGACAGCGCCACCTGCTGACCCCCGGGTTGTTCGTCCCCGGCCACAGCGCGACCCGGGCCAAGCTGTACCTGCGGGGCGACCTGTACGACCTGGAGGTCCTCGGTCCGATCCAGGGCACCGGGACCGGCCGCTACACCAAGCACCTGGACGGCAGCACGGTCAGCGCCAGCCACGATCGGCTGCGGCCCTCCGCCTCCGTGGGCGCCTCCGGCTCCGGGGTCCTCCACCCGCACGACCCGGCGCAGTCGTCGGACGGCCGCGCCTTCCCGCCGTACACCGCGGGGGGTGATACGAGCGCGTCGCGGTACACCGGCAACGGAGTGGCCGACGCGGGCAGCGAGAACCACCGGCGCGAACAGCACGTCAAACAGCAGGGCCCGGTCCTGCTGGTACGGGTGCGGGGGCGCTACCGGCTGGAGGCGGAGCCGTATGTCCGCAAGCTCATCGGGCCGGTCACCCGGCGCGCGACGCGGTACAGCGAGCCGTTCACCGGTGACGTCTACCTGGAGCTGTTCCAGGCCGAGGCGGACGAGCTGCGGGCCCGGCTCGCGGCGGCGCCCGCACCGGCCGGCCGGCCGGACCGCGGCCGGGAGACTTTCGACGGCGCGCCCTCCTTCGACCTGGCCGCCCTGATGGCGGAGGCAGCCGAGGGGCCCGGTGTCACCACCGCCCGGCTGCACCAGGAGCTGGCCCGCCGCCTGCGAGCCGGGGCGGGCGGCCGCCCGGACGCGCTGGTGCTCCGCCTGGACCGCGCGGCGCTGGTCCGGTGGGCCCATCAGGCCGTACTGGGCTGGGCGGTGGACACGCTGAACACCGACCTGGCCGAGGCCCGGTCCGCCGATCCGGGCCTCCCGGCGCCCGACAGCCTGGCACGGTACGAGGCGCGCCTCGCGGCCGGGCCGTCCCCCGCCGCCGCGGACGAGCAAGCCGTCCACGAGGTCGTCCGCGAGGTCAACCGCGTCCACGACGAGCTGCTCGCCGCCGGGTCCCGGCACCCGGCCGGCCCGGTCGCGCTCCCGGCGGCCGTCTCCTTCATGACCCTGTCGGCCGATCACCTGGTCCGCGACGTCGCCCGCGAACTCCAGGCGTACGTCCGTGCCGACGTCACCGGCGACGACGGCACGGCCCACAGCCTCTGGTCGGACCCCTCCGGGCAGATCCACGCCGCCGGCCCGGACGCCCACACGGACGCGGCGGGCACGCGGGCGGCCGTGGCGGAGGACGAGTCGGACGCACCGGCGCAGTCCGCGCCCGGGCCCACACCCGCTCCCGGGACGGAACGCGCGCGCGTGGACGTGGCCCTCCGCCGCTGGACCGGCTCCGGACCCGAGGCGGTGGCCGCCTTGGAGCGCACCCTGCTCGCCGCCGGCTCCGGCGCCCGCTCGCTGGTGCTGCCCGAGGGCTTCGCGGACGGGCCCGGACAACCGCTGTACGCGGTCGTCCTGCGGGGTGCCGTCCGCTGGTACGACGCCGCCGGCCGGACGCCACTGGCGCAGCCGCCGGACATGGTGGGAACCGTCCGTTCCCTCGACCTCGACGCGCGCGGAACGCTCCTCCACGAGCAGCCGGCACTGTCGGCCCTGGGCGAGACGGCCCACCACTTCCCGGCGCTCGCCCTCGGCGTGAACCTGCTGGAGGCCGTGGAGTCCGACGGACGGGCCGACCGGGAATCCGGGGCCGACGGGAAAACCGGGGCTGACCGGGAAACCGCGCCCCGGAGCTGGTCCGAGGAGCTCGACGCCGACGCGGCCGGGTTCCGGCCCGATCCGCGGTCGCACCCCGCGGACTTCCCGCGCACCCGCCAGGAGGCGTGGACGCGCTACCTGGCCTCCCACCAGCGGGCCGCCGAGGTCCGCGCGCGGCTGCGGACGGCCCCCGGCGTCCCCGCGTACGGGACCACCGCGGCCGGTTCCGAGGCGGCCACCCGGCAGGCCGTCGCACGGGCCGCGGCGAAGCTGCGGCAGTCCCTGGACGCGGCGGCCCTGAGGTCCTGGGGCCACACCGACCCCGAGGGACTCGTGCACCGGTTCCTGGAGCGGCGGGAGCGCGAGGAGGCGACGACCGCCGGACTCCGGCCCGGTACGACGCTGGCGACGGTCGCGGAGGAGACCGAACCGGACACGGACACGGGAAGGGCAACGGGAACGGCCCCGCACGACGGCGCCGAGTCCTCCGCCACCCTGCCCGGCGAGCGGACGAACGACGCGACGGGCGGTGCCGGGGCGCGGGAGGCCACCGCGGACGCCCACGGGGTCCCGGAGGACGCCCTGGCCGGACCGGCCACCTGGTTCGCCTTCGCCGAGGGGCAGAAGCGGCTGGGGGAGGAGGAGTCCCGCCGGCTCGACCACCTCGCCGCTCGGGTGGCCCGCGTCGGACGGTGGAACCACGAGCACGGCCTGCCGCTGCCGTCCGTCGACATCTCGGTCGGCGGCAACGGCAGCCGAGAGTTCCTCGCGCCCCTGCCCGGCGTGACGGACCGGGCCCGACGGACCGGCCAGGCCCGCCTGGACTGGCTGGTGACGCGCTTCCGCGAGCGGCTGGAAGCCGCTCTGGACGCCATGGCTGGCGGACGGGAGGCCGCCGCCGGACCGTCGGCGGACGACTTCACCATCCGGTCCCGCAACCGGGGGCGTGCCCTGCCGGGCACCGAGTCGTCCCCCGAACTGCGCCGGCGCGCCGTGTTCGCCGTCGACCCGCGTCCAGGACGGCCCGACGCCCCGCTCCCGGCCTCGTCATCGACGGACCACGGCGCCGTGCCCACCACCACGGCCGCGGCCGTGGCTCCCCGCCCCCCGCTCGGCGCCTTCGGCGCGCCCGGGTCCACCGGCGCCACCGAACCGACGCCGGCCGGGGCGGACCGGCCCTCCCTCGCCCCCGACCCGGCACAACTCGACGACCTGTACGGCCCGGCCGTGGGCCCCAAGAGGGTCAAGGACGCGGAGCGCTACCCGGGTGAGCGGGGCACCGTGCGTCCCAATCCGCTGCTGGCGGACCTCGACGAGATCCCGCCGGCGCTGCTGACCGGCGACCGGGGGGCAGTGTGGCTGTATGTGGTCACCGAGGACGGCGGGGTCGCGCTGGGCAGCGAGAACGTCACGAGGTCGATGGGCGAGGAGGAGTTCGGCCTCCTGCTGGAGGGCGTACGGCGCACCGAACCCGGCATGGAGGAGGAGCGGCTGCGCGCCCTCCTGGACGGACTCGGCCACACCGGGATCGCCGTCCGTTTCGGCCCCGACGGCGACACCTTCGCCGGCCGCGGGCGTATCGCGGGTGAGTTCGCCTGGAACGATGTGCTGGGAGCCTGGACGGTCAACGACAAGTCCGGCCGTTACATGAGCGACAAGGTGCGTCCGGGGCTGACCGCCGAGAAGAGCGCCGAGTGGCTGGCCAACGTGGCGCGCCGGTTCGGCGCCCGGCTGGGCGTCAGGGTCGAACCCGTGCTGTTCAAGGAGCGAGCGGCGACAGCCGCCGTCCCGGGCGAGAAGCAGTCTCCGGAGCCCGCCCCCGCGGACGCGGTGCCGGCCGCGCCGGAGACCTCCGCGCCCGTGCCCGCCATGCCGGAGACCTCCGCGCCCGTGCCCGCCATGCCGGAGACCTCCGGGCCCGTGCCCGCGGCGCCCCAGCGCACCGCCGTCCAGCCGCCGTTCAGCACCGCCGTGGCGACCCTCGGCACTGCCCGGGACGGTACGCAGGGCATGGTCCACATCGAACCGCTGCCCGAGGAGACCGTCGGCTGGCTCCAGGAACAGGTCTTCCGGCTGGTCGAGGGCGACCACGGGCCGGACGAGCGCCTCCGTGCCGCCGTGCGCGCCACCCTCACCTCCTCCTTCCTCAGCGGCGAGTGGGCGCGGCTGCTCAGCGAGCGGGGCCTGCCCCTGCGCGTGCCCTACCGGGACGACACCCGCTGGGCGGTCCTCCGGTTCGCCCTGTCCGACCCGCGCTCCGTCTCCCCGGGCATCGAGCGGATGCCGGAGGGCCCGCCGGTCGCCGTACAGCGGTGGGTGTTCGGCGTCAGCGAGACCGGGAGCACGGGCAGCACCGGCAACCTGCGCACGGGAAGCCTGGCCCACGGGCACACCTGGCGGATCCCGGACGCCGGCTGGCTGAGGCAGGTGACGGTCAGCCCGAGCCTCGGCGTCACCGTCAACCAGCGGACCGCGTCGCTCACAACCGGTGTCACCGACCAGCCGATGCTCCTGCTGCGCAACCGCGAACCCCATGAGCGGTTCGCGTACGACATCCACGCGCAGCTACGGGTCACCCGCACGGCCTGGGAGGCGCTCACCACCCTCCCGGCCGCCGGCCGGCCCCGCAGCGCCGGGACCGACGGCCCGTGGCACACGCCCGGCACCCCCGCGCCCGGCGCACTGACCGCGTGGTTCCCCCGCCACCTCGTCGAGGACGAGGCCGACCCCGCCACTCTGACCGGTACGGACGCCGCCAAGCGCCCCGCGCCGATGGAGACCCTGCTGGAGCATGTGCCGCTGTTCGCGGTGGAGAGCGTGCCGCACGCCGACCGGTTCCTCGCCGACGTGCTGCACGCCTTCGCGCGCGAACTGGCGGACATCTCCGAGTCCTCCCTGGACGAGCTGCGCCACTTCCTCGGCGAGGGCAACCTGCGCGGCAACCTGCCCCTGATGTACGGCGGCCGGCACACCTCGCCCACCCTGTTCGCCCGTGACGGCTCCGTCATCGGCATGCTGCGCCTGAGCAGCGAGCTGACGCAGCGCACCGGTCCCGACGCCCTCGCCGGGCCGCCCACCCGCAACTCCGTGCTGGAGTCGCACGTGCTGCGCTCGGTGCGGCTGGCCGGCAGCGCGGCCGCCACCAACGCGGCCGGCGCCGGCTTCGGCATCGGACTCGGCTTCGCGGCGGGCCCGGCCGACCCGGTCACCGGCGCCGGGCGGATCGGCTTCACCCTGACCGGTCAGGTAGGCGTCCAGCGGCAGATCACTCACACCCTCGGCTCGGGCGGCAGCGCCAGGACGTCGCACTCGCTGCGGACCGGAAAACCGCTGCTGCTGGTGCGTGCGGACGCCGTCCACCACGTCACCCTGGTGCGCCCCGACGGCCCGGAGCGCGGCCCGGCCTCGGGGACCCGGCTCGCCGAGGCCCCCGCGTACCCGCTGATCCTGCGGGTGCCGTCCGAGGCCACCGTCACGGGCGTCCCGGCGGAGGCCCGCGAGGCCGTCCGCCATCTGCCGCCGGAGGTCCTGCACCTGCGCTCTCCGGGGGTGTTGTCCACCCCGCTGAACGTCGAGGGGACCCGGCCGCTCGTCGACGACCTCGAGGGGTGGCTGGAGGAGCACGGCTTCCTGCCGCCGCGGCGGGAACGGACCGCCTCCTGGCCGCGGAGGCCGGCGGAGAACGCCCTGCACCTGGCGCGGCTGAACAACGTACGCAAGGTGGAACAGCTCCGCTCCGACCTGGAACTGCGCGCCGCCCTCGACGAGATGGCCGACGGCGGTCAGACGGTCCACTTCGAGGTGCCCGGCGTCTCGGGTCCCCGTCGCCTCGCCTTCCGGATCACCGCGGAGCGCCGTTACCCGACGGACGAGCCGGACGGCGGGGTCACCCACGAGCGTGACCTGACCGACGTCCAGCTGCTCAACTACAGCGGCTCGACCGTCCCCGGCGACGAGCAGGTCACTCGCGTCCCCGTGGCCTACATCGGCACCGCGCGGATCTCGCTGGACAACCCGCTCGACCGGCCCGGCGACACGGTGCTGCGGGGCGTCGTCCCCGAGTACACCCACGTCCGCCAGACCTCGACCGTGACCGGCTCCAGCACGGGAAGCGGCCACGAGTACTACGCCATGGCCCCCGGCACGCAGGTGTACCGGATTCCCGTCACCTACCGGACGTGGTCGTCCTACAGCGACGGAACGGCCCCGGCGCGGAGCACGGCAGACGGACACGTGACCCTGGCGCTGCCCACCTTCCGGACCCTCGACCGGCCGGCCCCCGCACAGCCGCCGGCTGTGCCGAGGCCGCGCCCGCTCACCGCCGCGGACACCGACGGACCGGCCGGCGCGGTGCGGCTTCCCGCGACGGCCTGGGTGGCCCGGGTCGCGGGCAGTGGCGCGGTGCGCGAGGCGGTGCGGCAGCAGTTCGCCGCGCTCGACCACGCCCTGTTCGCGGCGGGGGACGGCGGGGGGACCGGACCGGTCGGGGCAGCGCCCGCTCCCTCGGTGGCGGTGACCGACGAGGAGGCCGGGACGCCGCGCATGCCGGGGCACTGGCCCGCGACGGCGCCGCTGCCGTCGGCCGCCCGTGCCGCGGCCCGTGCCGCGGCACGGGCGGCCGCCCAGGCCGCCGACGCCTCGCGGCGCGCCGGACGGGAAGCCGGGCGGCTCACCACCGGGGAGCGCCTCCTCGACGCCCACGGAATCGCCCAGGAGGCCGTGGACGCGGGCCTGTCCCCGCACCACCTGACCGGCCACGCCCACCGGATCTTCAACGACTCGTACGTGGTGGAACTCCACGGAGTCGGTACCTCCGGCGCCGTCTCCGGCACCCACGTCGTGATCGAGGTAGAGGGCCGCCTGAGCGACGTGCGGCCGCTGCCGCGCCCCGGGGAGATCGACTACGAGCGGTGGGTGCAGTCCGTCGACGGCGCCGCGCACACCGAGAACTCCGCCCGAGGCGACACCTACGGCCTCGCCGTGGAGGGCACGTACGGGCCGACCACTCCGAGCGGCCGCTACACACGCCGGCACACCGTCACCGACGGCTCCACGGTGCACGACAACTCCGGGATCTTCCGGGTGACCAGCGAGAACGACGTGCCCGCCCACCGCTTCGCCGCCACGGCGACCTACCGGATCACCGTACGGGCGGGCCGGAACAACCTGGCCGCCGCGACGTTGGCCGGCGGACCCCGGTACGAGGACGCCCGCATCGTCGAGGTGCCCGACGGCGTGGAGTTCCTGCTCTCCGACAACGACCTGGTCAACCACCCGGAGTTCAGGCTCGGCGACGTGCCCGCGCCACCCGCGCCCGGCCCGTCGGACCGGCCGCTGCCCTCCTGGTTCGTCCGGAGCGGCGGACAGATCGGCTTCGGGGCCGTCACCGAGGCGCACCCCGTGGGCGGACGGTCCGCGTTCGAGAACACCGTCCGCAGTCTGGTCGAGCGGGTCGCCCCGGGAGCGACCGTCCCCGGCACCACCGGCTACGTGCCCGGCGTCCTGGCCCGCATCAACGAGCACGGGACCTCGCTCGGCCTGCGGACCCTCGTCGGCGCGGGCCCCGACGGGCACACGGCCTTCCACTTCGTGTACGGCTCCTGGCTGGGCCCGGTCCTGGTGGAGGTCGCGCTGCGTGCCCGGCCCGCAGAGGACCTGGCGTCCGCCCGTGGCCGGCTCGCCGTCGGCAAACCCGGCCTGGACAACATCCTCGGCCACACCAGCGGCGACGGCGGCGCGCTGCCCGTCCCCGGTACCACCCGCCGGACGCACACCACCGCGGCCGCCGACACGCTGGAGTTCTCGCCGCTGGTCCACGACGAGGGCCACGGCGTGCGGGCCACCCTGGCGGCCGCACGGCAGACCGGCGCCACCGGGACGGCCACGTCGACGCGTGAACGGCGGGCCTGGGAGCGCAGCATGCTGAGCGTCACGGAGGCCGACCTCCGCTACCGCTACGAAGCGACGGTCACCTCCCGGATGCTGGACGAGGCATGGCTGCCCGGCATGGCATGGCGTCTGACGGCCTCGCTGGGCCGGCTCACCGGCCTGACCGGCCTGGCTGCCTCGGCGTACGGACGGCTCATCGGCCCCCTGGAGAACCTGACCGGACCGCTGCCCCGTCCCTTCCAGCAGGTGTCCGACGGCATCGACGCCCAGGTGGTCCTGCGCTTCAACGGCTCGGAGACCCCGGCGGCAGCGACGGCGCCGGCCGGGCGGACCGTACCGGTGGGGCAGACCGTGGAGCAGGCCCGCATCACTCCGGCCCTCTACACCGACGACCCCGCCCGTCCCCTCGTGGCGCGCCCCGGTGAGACCGTCATCGACATGCAGGTCCCCACCGCGCTGCGCGCACTCCTCGCCGACGGGCCCTGGCTTCCCGGTCTGCCCGTCGCGGTGTACGGCTTCGACGGACTGTCCGGGATCGACGAGGCGCTGCGGGCCGTCGACCCGGCGCTGGGCGACCGGCCCCAACTGCCCGCCCCGGCCTCGGTGGAGGGCATGCTCGTCCGGCTCACCGGGCCGGTCTCGACGGGCAGGCCCACCAGGCTGACCCCGGCCGCCACCGCGCCGTTCCTGGGACAGCCGGGCACCGCGGAGGTGTCGATCCAGGTGTCGCTGTACGCCCCGCGCACCCTGACGCACAGCGTCGACACCGCCATCGACCGGGTCGAGATCGCCACGGACGGTTCCTCCTCCCAGACGGACCAGACGACGTCCCCCTCCCTGGTCCTCGGCCACAGCGGCCCGCTCGACAGCGCCGACCGCCTCGGCCCCACGGTGCCGCTGCTGGGGGACCGCGCCGGCGCCGGGCAGACCCACACGTCCATGGCCCCGCGCCGCGAGATGCTGCGCTTCGGCACCCCGAAGGCGGGGGAGGCGCGAGGCGCGCGCAGTGACCTGGTCGAGGCGATCGCCGTGGCGCGGATCACCGGGCCGGGCGGCGCCACCCGATGGGCGACGGGCACCATCGTGCTGCGCGCGCTGGAGGCGCCGCCGACGGCGCGGGGCACGGAGCCACCGCTGCCCGGCTCTCCCGAAGCGGGAGAGCCGGCCACCGCGAACACCGCGAACGCCGCGCACTCTGAGGCATCCGGCGCCTCCGCGACGGCCGACTGGCAGCGCGCTTTCGCCAGTGCCCACAGGCGTCTCGGAAAGCTCACCGAGGAGCGTGCCCGGCACCTCCTCACCGAGGCGAGCGGCATCATGGCCGGCCGACACGAGCTGCCGTCCCTGACGGACGAATCCGCGCGTGAGCTGCTGGCGGACATCCGCACCGCGGTGGCACTGGAACTGCACGAGGGCTCCGAGGACAGCGCCCGACGACTCTCCGAGGCGGCCAGGCGGCACTTCGGCACCAGGCACGTGAATCCCGGACAGGTACCCGGAGGAGCGCGGAACGACGGATTCCTGCAGTGGATGCCTGGGGAGTCGTTCTCCGCCGCGGGGCCGAGCGGACAGGGGGTGAGCGGCGCGGACGACACCGAGGCGTCCGACTCCACGGACGAGGACCAAGAGTCGATCCTCGACGAGAGCTACATGAACCTCGCGCCCGGCCTGGCGCGGCATCTGGAGAGGAAGCGTCCGAGGAACTCTCCGGACAGCGGCGACCGGATCGCCCGGCTGCTGATGGGGCCGCGCGGCCTCGACGGCCGTCTCACCGGCTCGGCCGTCCAGGATTTCGTGGACCACAGGAGTGCGGTGTTCCGGAAGGTGGTCGACGAACTCCACGACACGGCGGGCGTCTTCGTGAAGGGCCTGTCGGACCAGGAACTCGCCGAGCGGCTGACCGATGGGCACTACCAGGAGTATCCGGAACTCACGCGCTATCTCCAGCGGGTGAACAGGCGGGTGCTCTGGGATCGCAACAACCGGGAGGAGGTGATCACCCGTTCTCAGCTCAGTGGTTCCGCGGTCGTCACCTTCCACCACGAACGGAACGACCCCCACGCCGCACAGCGGATCGCCGACGTCCTCACCGCGATGGAAACGATCCGTGCGGCCGGATACGCGCTGCCCGAGATGAACTTCCACCTTCCGCGCTACCGCCGGCGTCTCGACATCGGCCTGCGGTCGAACGGTGAGGTGCGCGTCAAGGAGACCGAGCTGCTTTTCGACACCGAAGCGGAGGCCTTCGAACCGAACCACGTGATCATCTCCCCCGATCTGCGGTTCGATCCGGCGACCGATGAGGTGTACGCCGTGTACGACCGGGTTCCGAACCGTGCCGTCGGCCTGGCGGTCCACGAGACCTTCCACGTCCTGCACTTCATGAACGACCCCGTCGGCTACATCGACCAGCACAGGACACGGTTCACCCAGCGCTCCGAGAAGCAGGCCCTCGCATCGGTCAGCGAGTACGCCGCCGAGGGCGGCCCGTTCGAGGCCATCGCCGAGTACGCCACCAGCCTCGTCCTCGGAACGCGCTACGACGGTCCGATCCAGCACCTGCTGGAGACCGTCCATCGCCGGCTGGGTGGGCCGCTGCCCACCGCGGGGGAGAGCGCCGGCACCCGGTAGGACGAGGGCCTCATCCGGCGCGACCGGCCGGGACGGAGCGTGCCGGCCCCGGCGTGCCCTACGCGGATCCCCCGTCCCTGGTGGCTTCCCCCGCTGCCTGCCGCGGGTCCGACCAGATGTCGGGGCGCTTGCCGATCAGGGCCGTCGCGGCGGACCGGCAGGCGGCGACGAACGCGGCGACGGCCGGGGAGTCGTCCGTCCGGCGCCACATGACGCTCATGAGGACGGAGAGTCCGGGCAGGGGCACGAACGCCAGGCCCGGGGACGAACTGAGGCGCAGCGACGCGGGCACCGCCGAACAGCCCAGTCCGTCGGCCACCATGCCGAGCACGGCCGCGGGAGCGGTGGGGACCGGCTCCAGCCGGACGCGGGCGGCCGACGCGGCGTCGCGCAGCCCGGTCCAGCAGTGCCGCCGTTCCCTGACCGGGAACAGCAGGGGTCCGTCGGACAGGGCGGACAGCGGCATCCGCTCCGCCCCCTCCAGCGGATGCCCGGAGGTGACCAGCCCGTGCACAGGTTCGCGTACCAGCTCCTCGGAGGCCACGCCGGGCAGGTGGGTGCCTCCCCAGGTGAGGGCGGCGTCGATCCGATGCCCGGCCAGCGCGCTTGCCTGTTCCTCGTCGGAGAGGTCGAGCACGGCGATCCGGGCCTGCTCGCGCCCGTCGCGGAACCGGTGGATGGCCTCGGAGAGCAGGCTCCCGGCCGGGCTGGGCAGGGGGGCCGCGATGTTCAGGACGGAAGGGGACGGCACCGCGCAGTCCCGTGCGATCCGCACCAGCCGGGCGTTCTGTGCCAGTACGCGCTCCGCCTCCGGGCGGAGCAGGCGTCCCGCGTCGGTCAGCGAGGCACCGTGCGGTGTGCGGTGGAACAGCGGGACGCCGAGCGCGCGCTCCAGCTGCCGCACCTGACGGCTCAGCGAGGGCTGGGCGATCGACAGCCGAGCGGCGGCGTGGCCGAAGTGCCCCTCGACGGCCAGAGCCAGAAAGGCACGCAGCAGCCGGGGGTCGGGATCGTCGGCGGACTGCTGGTCGACTGGGTCCATGGAAACCTTTGCGGTCGGGGGTGCTCGTCGTGCCGGGAAGTGCCGTCGTCTCCCCGGTGGGCGGCTGCCGCGGGCGTCGTCGCCCTCGCGCGGCCCTCTCCCGCGCGTGTGTGTGCCGCCCTCGGGAGAACGCCTCGGCACTTCCCCGCCGACGTGTCGCGGTGTCGTGCTCCGCGCCGCCGCCGGTGCGGCGCACGGCAGGCCGCGGCCGTCGGCATCGGGACATGGGTTACACGACGTGGAGCCGTCACCGGTTCACCAGGACTCGCCGGGAACGGCCGCTCGTGGCGGCCGGCCGGCGACAACGACGGAGCGTCGGCCGGGGCGGGGGAGGGCAGGGGCATGCCGCCGTCCGGGGTGACGCGGGCGGATGCCGTGCACGGCGCTCCGCCCGCCGGGTCCGACGCGCCTCGGGCGACGGCCGCCGCGCCGGGCGGTCACTGAACCGCAGCCGACGGTCGACGAGCGGGGGCAGCGGCGCCGCGTGCGTGCCGGGCGTCTCCAGGCAGGAGGCGGTGACCGGGTCGGGGTTGATGCACGAGTATCCGGTCACATGCCGTCGCACGGGCGGCTCGGGGCGGAGGAACGCGCCATCGAAGTGCGGCGGGATCGTGTGCGCGGGGACGAGCGCGGGTCCCGGTCAGGCGGCGGCGTACCCGATGGCGGACGGTGCCTGTTCCGTGCCCACCGCGATCCTGGGCCGCGGTCGCGCGTCGGCGCGGGCCCGTTCGAGGAGGCCGGCGAGGGCGCCGTCCGGGGTGGAGCGCACCCGTTCCCGCTCGGCGAGATCGACGAGGCCGGCGAGGCGGACGCCGGGCGCCCGCGGTGACGCGGCCACCGGATCGCCGGCGCGGCTGCCACCAGGACCTTCTCTGTGCCAATGCGGCGGGCGGCGCCCTCCCAGGCGTCCGGCAGGGGGGGCCAACGGCGGCGTCGGCCTGGCCGGCGGTCATAGCCGGGCCGGCTTCGCGGACCGACGGTGTGCGAACAACCGACCCGCACCCCTGGATGCCGCTGCCGCCACAGCCCCAGCACCGTGGGCAGCACCGCCCTGTCCTTCCACCGGGCCGCCGCCGTCACCCGCCGCGTCCTGAAGGCCCACGGCCACCGCGTGAACAGCGGGGAGGCGCCGCACGAGCGGGTGTTCCGGCGGCAGGAGGACGGGGACGTCGACGTCCTGGTCTCCCGCGTGGCCGCCCTTCAGCCACGACACCTACCTCTCGCACCGCGGGACCAGGCACGTGTGCTGACCCCCGCTACCGGCCGTACTACGTGTCGGCAATCCCGCCGTACGACCCGGCCGAAGCGGTGCGAGAGGCCACCCACCTCGCGCGGGAGCGGTCTCCGGCGGAAAGCGAGCCCGCGACCGCCGTCAGTCCAGCGGGCCGATGGTGCCGGTCAGCGCGAGCGGCGTACCGTCGGGCAGCGTGATCCGGGAGTACAGCAGGCCCCGCTCGAAGTCCTCCAGATGAGTGATCGTGGCTCCGGACAGCTCCTTCCAGGACGTCAGGTACACATCCGGGCGGATCTCCGCCGTCGTGACGGCCACGGTCTCGGTGTGGCCGTCCGGCACCAGCTCTCCTCCCTTGATGACGGTGAAGGTCATCCGCTCCTCGGATTCGAAGTGGATCTCCAGGGTCAGAACGCCCAGGTCCGCGAGGAAACGGTGGCCGAGGATCTGCTTCTGTGACATGTCATGCCTTCCCTTGTGCGGTGGGAGACACGATCCTTCACACCTGTCACAGAGGCATCCGTCATCCGACCTAGGAAGCCCGGGCCACCCGGTGCGACGGCGCCCTGACGGCCCGGCCCTGCACCGTGTGCACGGCCCGGCCCTGCACCGTGTGGGTATGGCCTGAGTACGATGCGCACCGTCAGCCACACACAAAGGGAGCCAACGGCTTTGCTCATCAAATCGGACCCCGCCACGATTCAGTCACGGTACGCCGAACAGGCCACGGCGGACCTGGAGGAGAACCGCCGCCAGCAACGCGAACTCACCGGTCGCCTGGAGGTGCTGCGTCAGGAGGAGGCTCTCCTGCTGGACATCCTGAATCTCGCGGGGCGTTCCACCCCGCAGTCCGACCACGTACCGCAGCAGGCGGACGGCTCTTCCGCCCCCCCGTCCCAGGGCCCGCCAGGCGGCACCGCGGCGCCGGCCCCGGCGGACACGGCGCCCACCGACGGCAGGACGCGGCCCGAGGCCGCGGGGCGGACATCCGGCACGGCGCCCTCGGGCCGGAAACCCGGGCGGCAGCCCCTCCTGGGAGAACTGCTCCTGGACCTGTTGAAGGCACACGACGAGCCACGCCTGGCGAAGGAGCTGCGCGACGAACTGCTGCAGACGCGTCCGGAACGCAATCCCACACCCCAGGTCGTGCGCAACACCCTGGAGGCGCTGGTCGCCAAGGGCCGTATCGTGCGGCACAAGCAGCAGAGGTCGGTCCTGTACACCGTGGCCGAACCGGACGACGACAGCGCGAGCGAGGTGGCGGCCCGCGCGGCGACCGAAACCGAGTGATCGCCGACGAGCACCACTGCCGGGGCGCCCACGACCGTGGCCGACCGGACGGCAGCGGCGTGCGCGGGGCAACGCCCAGCTCCGGCGTGTCCCCGCGCGCCGTGCGGGTCAGGTGAGCCGGCTTCCCGTCCTCCCGGCCGACGACTCCGGCCACCGCTTGCGCGAAGGCACTGCCGTTTTCCGGCTACACCGGGATCGACGGCGCACACCACCGGCTGTTCACCGCCCACACCTCCGTTTTCCGCCGAGCCTCCGACCAGGGGCCGTTCGCCGACCTTTCACTGGTCACATGGCATACACGAGACCGGGGCACCGAAAGGTTCAACGAATCCGGAATGTTTTCTCCCGCGGATTCCCGTCGCGGGTCGGGGGAGGGCCGGCACATGTCCCCGGCGGGAACCGGTCCCACCGGTCAGGACAGTCGGCGTGGTTCGGTCACGGCACAGAAACCTGGCTCGGTGTGACGTGGTGTGGGGAGCCGAAGGGATCGTGGTGCGGGCAGAGTCCAGGCTCTCGCACCCCGGCGGCTCCCTCCGCCCTGGTCCTGCCAGGTTTCTCGGCGCCTTGAGCCGCTGGGGCCCTGCCAGCGGAACCGTAGGCCCGGCCAGCTGGTGTGGTACCGGACGTGCGGGCCGCCCGAGGGCGTACGGACCCGCAGGGTGCCGGCGTCACCCACGGGACCGGGCCGGCCGCGGAAGGCCGCCGGCAGGGCCAGGGCGTCGAAGCCGGAGGCCGGTCCGTCGAGGTTCACCTGCTCGGGGATGGGGATGCCCGGCAGCGGGCGGTTCCGGCCGGCGACCGGGGCCGGGTGGGCGTCGACGTCGATCACACGAGGCCGTTCCACCGGGTTGTGGCGGGAGGACCACGCTCACCCGGCAGGTCGACGTCCGTGCCGACGGCGGGTACGTCGTCGCGCCAGGCACCCGTACCGGTCAGGGCGTCCAGGCCCGGACATCCGCCCCCTCCCCGAGCGGACGCGGGACGAACTCCCGCGTACCGGTCATCTGGTGACTCCCGCCCGGGTCCGGCCCGCCGCCGTGCCGCGTCCACCGCGCCTTCGCGGGAGCGGCTCCGCCCACCGGGTCCTCGACCCGCTGATCGCGCAGGTCGCGCGGTGCGCCCCCGCCGCCGGGGGAACCGCGTTCACGGTGAGGCTCGACCGCGCCGCCTGCACCGCCGGCCGCCCCGTCGGTGCCGATCCGCTCGCGAGGGTCGGGCCCGGTGTGTCGGCGGGCTCTGCGGGGTGCGCCGCGGTCCATGACCCACCGATGCCAGTCATCCGACTGATGCTTCCCCGGACAGGTGTGCCTAGGGTTGCCCCTGGGTGGAAGGGGCCGACCCGTCCGCGACCGGAGTCCCGCACAGGTGGGACGACGGGAGGGATCCCGGGCCGTGAACCCTGACGCGGAGCAGGGCGGACATCGAGGTCGCGCCCTCACCTGAACGGGGTGTCCCGCCGGACGGAGAGAGATTTGACACCGCTCAATACGACTGGCCATATTGAAAAAGTGGCCAGAGCAGGGGGCGTCCGCCGTGCCGCACGCGACCAGGTGGAGATCCCGATGACCACTCCCGTGCTTGCGTCCGCAGCCGAACTGTCCGAGGCCGAGGCACTCCCCGACGTCGAGACGGGAGCGCCCGCGGCCACCCGAGAGGCCCTGGGATCGCGCTCCGTCCGCCCGGGTGGCGGCGTCACGCTCTGCGTCCGTCACGACCCGACCCGATTCTGGAGCAAGGCCCTCGGTTCCGGCTTCACCACCCCGGTCACCGCGGCCTCGTCACAGAGGTGTGCGCCTTCTACCGGAACGAGGGGACGCCCCAGGCCGTCCTCCGACTGGCGCCGGCGGTCCTGCCGGAGGACTGGGGCGAAGTCTGCGCGGAGTGCGGGCTGTCCGTCCGCCGGTCCGTCCCGGGAGAAGGTGATGTGCGCCATGGACGAGGCGCTCCGCCGAACGGCGGGGTGGGACCAGCGGTCACCCGGGCTGAACCTGGCCGCCGTCTGCCCCGAGGACGCCGTTGCCCAGGGAGCGGTCATGACGCGTGCCTTCGACATGCCCGAGGAGCACCCGGGCGACATGACGGCCGCCTCCGTCGGACGGGCCGGCCGGCATCCCTTCGGCATCCGGGGCGGCACCGACCTCGTCGCCGTCGGAACCATGTACACACGTGGTGAGACCGCCCAGTTCTCCGGTGGGGCCACGGTCCCGCCCGCGCGCGGCGGCGCACAGAGCGCGCTGCTGGCGGCTCGCGCCCGGCAGGCCGACCCCGCGGGCTGTCGCTGGCTCGTCGCGGAGACGGGCGTGGAACGACCGGGGGCCCCCAACTCGTCCCCGCACAACATGCTCCGCATCGGCTTCCAGGTCCTGTACGAGCGGCGGAACCGGACATGGCATCCCGGCAACGGATGAGGCGGAACCCCGCGACGGCCGGAACCTTTGCCACGGTGCCCCCCGCCGCGATCGCGGTCCGCGGTGGCCCGTCCCGCGTGCCTGTCCCGGCGTCCCGGACCGGTCCGGGCGCCCGGCGTCCCGGACCCGGCGACCACACCGAGCGACACGACGCGTCGGCACCGCGAGGCTCCACCCGCGGGCCAGGAAAGAGGGGGATCACCGATGACACGGCAACGTGATCTCGTGGACGAGGCCATCCAGTTCTCCGTACTCGGACCGGTGCGGGCCTGGCGGGCGGGGAAGGAACTGCGCCTCGGCCCCAAACAGCAGCGGCTCATCCTGGGCGTCCTGCTCGCCCGGGCGGGAAGGCCGGTTCCCCTGGGGGAGTTCGTCGAACTGCTCTGGGACGGCTTCCCCCCGGCCAGCGCCGCGAACGCGGTGCACCGGTACGTCGGAGTCCTCCGCCGGCTCCTCGAACCCGAACTGCCCGCCCGTTCCCCCGGGCGATGGCTCGTACGGCAGGCCGGCGGCTACCTGCTCCGCGTCGACGAGGACTGCCTCGATCTCCTGAACTTCCGCACCTTGGTGGAGCAGGCCCGCCACGCGTCCGGCTCCGGTGACTGGGCGCGGGCCGTGGGACTCTTCACCACCGCGCTCGGACTGTGGCAGGGGCGGTGCGCGGCCGACCTGGAACCTTCCGTCGGCACCCACCCGGCTTTCGTCATGATCGAGCACGAATACGTCTCCGTGGTGTGCGAGGCCGCGGCGGCCTCCCTGCGGTGCGACCGCGCCGGAGCGGTACTGCTGCCCCTGCGCCACGCCGTCGAGCGCAATCCCCTGGACGAGGCACTGCTGTCCCACCTCCTGCTGGCGCTCGCCGCCGACGGCAAGCAGGCCGAGGCAATGGCCCTGTACCAGGAGACACGACTGCGTCTGGCGGACGAACTGGGCGTGGACCCCGGCACCGAACTGCGCGCCGCGTACGACAGGATCCTGCGCCAGGAGACGGGCGGGACGGCCGGAACAGGCGAAAGCGCTGGGACCACCGCGACCGCCGAGAACCCGCCCACCGATCCGGCGGACGACCACGGTGCCCCCGTGCCCGCCGAGGTGTCCGCCCCGCGCGAGGCACCCCCGGTCAAACCGGTCCAGCTCCCCTCCGACCTGCCGTGCTTCGTGGGACGCGAGGACGCCCTGGCGCACGCCACGGCCCTGACCCGCGCCACCGGGGGGAGCGCTCCGCGAGTCCTGGCGATCGACGGCATTCCCGGTATCGGCAAGACGGCGCTGGCCGTTCGTCTGGCACACCGCGTGGCCGGCGACTTCCCCGACGGGCAGCTCTACGCCGACCTGCGCGGGTTCGTCGCCGAAGGCAGCCCGAGAGATCCGCACGAGGTACTCCAGGGCTTCCTGAGCGCGCTCGGCGTGGGCCAGCAGGACATCCCGGCCCAAGTGGACGCGCGGGCCGCCCTGTACCGCAGTGTGCTGGCCGGGCTGCGGGTGCTCGTCGTCCTGGACAACGCCCGCGACATCGAGCAGGTGCGGCCGCTGCTGCCCGGGACGTCCGAGTGCAGGGTGATCGTGACCAGCCGAAGCCGCCTGACCGGTCTCGCCGCCGGCCACGGGGCGCACCTGCTCACCCTCGACGTGCCCACCCGGCAGGAGGCGACCGCCGGCTTCCTGGAACGGATCAGGGCCTCCCGTCCCGGCGAGGACGTCGACATGGACCTGGTCGGGCGGATCGTCGAGGGGTGCGGCCGACTGCCGCTGGCCGTGGCCATCGTGGCCGCGCGGGCGGCCAGCCACCCCGACCACCCCCTGCCGCAGGTGGCGGCCGAGCTGGTCAACAGCCGGATCACGCTGGACGGCTTCAGCGACGACAACCTCGACAACGACGTCAGGAGTGTCTTCTCCTGGTCCTACCGCACGCTCAGCGACCAGGCCGCACGGCTCTTCCGGCTGCTGCCGCTGCACCCGGGACCCGACCTCACCGTCGCCGCGATGGCGAGTCTCGCCGGTGTCGCGCCGCGCGCGGCCTCCGCCGCGGTGGGTGAACTCGTCCGCACCCGCCTCCTCACCGTCCAGCGCCGCGACCGGTACTGGTCCCACGACCTGGTGCTCGCCTACGCCGCCGAACTGGACGGCGAGACGAGAACGGAGCGCGCCGCCGCGCTGGCCCGCCTGCACGATCATTACCGGCAGACCGCGCACGCCGCCCATCTGATGCTGCGACCGCCGACGAGACCGGTCGCGCCGCCGCCACCGCTGCCCGGCGTCACCCCCGAGACGATGGCCGACAGCGCGGCCGCGATGGACTGGTTCACGAACGAGCACTCCGTGTTGCGCGCCGTGGTCGAGAACACCGCGACGCGCGGAGAGTCCAGGGCGACCTGGGAACTGGCCTTGAAGATGCAGCTGTACCAGCAGCGTCACGGCTGCTGGCACGACTGGGCAGCGACCATGCGCCTCGCCCTGGAGACCGCCCGGCGGGCCGGGGACACCGAAGGAACGGCACGCGCTCAGCACGGCCTCGCGGGCGCCCACCACTTCCTCGGCGACCGCGAGGAGTCCCTCCGGTACCTGAAGTCGGCCCAGGAGAACTTCGAGAAGCTGGGACTGGTCGACGACCTGGCCCATGTGCTCAAGAACCTCGGCACCGTACGTTTCGCGCTGGGCGACTACGCCGTCGCCGCCCAGCACCAGGAGCAGGCGATGCGGCTGCTGCGGGCCACCGGCCAGCGCGCGCTGGAGGCCACCACCACGCTGCTGGCGGGCTACAGCCGGCTGGAACTGGGCGACGTGACGGAGACGGCCCTGCTGGCCGACACCGCCGCGACGATCTTCCGCGAGGTGAACGACCTCAACGGCGTGGGGTCGTGCATGACCCTGCTGGGCAGGCTCCACCACACCCAGCGCGACCACGACCGTTCGATCGCCTTCTACGAACAGGGTATCGACCTGATGCGGCGGGCCGGCAGCCGTGCCAACGTGATGGAAGCACTCGTGGCGCTCGGCGACATCCACTTCGACGCCGGTGACGTGAGCGGTGCTCGACGGGCGTGGACCGATGCCGTGAACTGCGTCGACGACCCCGTACTGCCGCTCGTGATACACGCGAAGGCCCGGCTGTGGGCATCGGCGCTGTGAGCGTCACGTCGTCGCGCCGGGCCGGGCCACCGCCGGACCGGCATGTTCGACGGCGTCCGGGGACGGCTCGCACCCTTCGGCTCGACCGCGCGGGTGACGGGAGCCGATGGCGTCCGGGGGCGACGCCGGGTGCGAGCCGTCCCGGAACCCGGCCCGAGGAGGGCCGGTCGGGGGGAGGTTCGGGGCGGAGCAGGCGGGCCGCCGGCCCGTACGCCGTCCGCGAGGACGGGCGCCGTGACGGCACCGGATCGACGTGTCACGTGCTTCCTCTTCCCAGAACAACTCCGATAGGTATTCGAACAGGGAAGGGCGCACCCTGTCCAAGGCCGATTCGTCATCACGCAATGTCGGAAACGCATGCCCTGCGGCCGGTCGGAACGACGAGACGGAGCACCGTCAGCAGCGTCCCGCGGCCCCTCGTCGGAAGGCAGTCCTCCACCGTGCACATATCTGAGGCGGCATCCGAGGCGGGCGCCCCAGCGGCGCGCCCCGAGCCGGACATCGAGCCGAGACTCCTGCGCGCCTTCCTCGCCGTGGCGCGGGAGGGCCACTTCGGGCACGCGGCCTCCCGCCTGAGAGTGGCCCAGCCGGCGCTGAGCAGGCAGGTGCAGCAACTGGAACGGCTGCTCGGCGTCGAGTTGTTCGCCCGTACCTCCCGCGGCGCCGAACTCACCGCCGCAGGACGGCTGATCGTCCCCGAGGCGGAGCGGGCCCTGGCCCACAACCGGCGCATCGTGCGCACCGCACGCTCCGCGGCGACGGGCCGGGCGCGGGTACTGACGGTCTCCGCGCCGCTTCCCGGCCCGCCGGGCGGGCTGCTCTCCGAGGCGGTCCGGCGCTTTCGCGGGAGCGTGGACGACGTGGGTGTCTCCGTGATCGGGCTCGACGACGGGGAACAGACGGCCGCGCTCATCGACGGCCGAGCCGACGCCATCCTGACCTGGGACCGGCCCAAGCGGGCGGAGCTGGCGGCCGAGGTGCTGGTGGAGGAGCGCACCAGCGCGCTGCTCGCGCAGGGTCACCCGTGGGCCGACGAGGCGACGATGCCGCTGGCCCTGCTGGCCGAGGAGCAGATTCTCTTCCCGCTGCGCGAACGCAGCCACTGCTGGGAGCAGTTGAGCGCCGCCGCCACCGCTGCCGGCGTGGGTCTGACATCGGTGCCGACTGCGCCCTCCGCGGTGCCCGATCTGGTGGCGGCCGGACTGGGCGTCTCCGCGGTGCCGGACTCCTTCCGTTTCTCCCGCTATCCGGGTGTGGCTTTCGTGCCCATCACGGGGCTGACCGGCCGGATGAGCGTGGTGTGGCGCGCTGACGACGCGTCGGCCGAGGTGGCGGGCTTCGTGGCCGCGTGCCGGGCCGCGGCCCACGGCCTGGCGGCGGCGCACGCCGATGTCTGGCGCCTGCCGCGGGAGGTCCGGCGGTCCGCGGACGCGGGGCGGAACAACGTCCGGACGCTCGGCGTGCCGCCGAACCGGTCCGAGCTGCGGGCGACCTCCTGAGCCCGTGCCCGGACTCTCCCCGGACCGGCGCCGCGGTGGGACCGGGTGGCGGGCCCCGGGGAGCCCCGCCCGGCCGGACCACGGGGCCCGGGTGCCGCGTCCGGCCGTAGGGCGCCGGTCGGCGCCCGCTTCCCAACCGCGCCCGCCTTCCCGGAACCGAGGAAGGGCGCTCTCCTCCCCGGTTCCGGGAAGGCGGGCGCGAGCACGACGCCGGCCGCGGACCACGGTCGTGTCACGGGCGCAGCGCGTCCAGCGCGATGTCGATCTCCTCCGCCGCGGTCGACGGGCCGACGGCGGTCTTGGCGCGCAGGATCGCCCCCTCCAGCACGTCGACCAGGAAGGTGGCGAGCACCCCGGCCGGACGGCGCGCGGTGATGGCCCCGGTGGCCTGACCTTCCTCGATCGTGCGGGCCAGGGTGGCGGACCGGCTCGCGAGAGCCTCGCCGACGGCCTCGCGCACCCGGTCACCGGCGGTGGCGCTGTCACTCGCGAAGGTGCCGAGCAGGCACCCGAACTCCACGCCGGTGATCTCGGTCCGTTCGAGTTCACCCAGCAGATACGCGCGCAGGCGCGCCACGGGGGAGTCGCCCTCCCCGAGGGGCGACAGATCGGTGCCACCCGCGTAACGGTGGACGATCTCCACGGCGAGATCCTGCTTGCTGTCGAAGTGGTTGTAGAAGGACCCCTTCGGCACGTCGGCGGCCCGGGTGATGTCCTGGACGCTCGCGCCGTCGAACCCCTTCTGGCGGAAGACCGCCTCGGCGTGCTCGAGCAGTCTGTTCCTGGTGCTCGGCTGCGGCACGGATCTCACTTCCCAGCGGTTGCTGCGGTGATACGCGACCCCTTGCGGGCCCGCAGGGTCAAGGACACGCCCGCCACGGCGGCCAGGGCGGCGACGAGGACGCCGTAGGCGACGACCGTGGCGGACAGGCCGACGGCGTCGCTCGCGATGCCGGCCGCGAGGACCGGAACACCGTAGGCGGTGTACGCGATGAGGTACACGGCGGCGAAGAGACCGCCGCGGCGGGCGTTGTCGGCCAGCGGGCCCAGGATGCGCAGGGACGACCCGAAGGCCGCGCCCTGCCCGGCGCCGCCGGCGAGCGCTCCGGTGATGACGAGGGGGAGGTTCGCCGCCGCGACGCCGCTCACCGCGAGCACCGCGCCGCTGAGGACCAGCGCAGCGCCCACGCGGGTGGCCCGTTCGGCCTCCACACGGCCGAACGCCATGCCGGCGGCGGCCGCGGAGAGGGGCTGGAGGGCGACGACAGCTCCGTTCGCGGCCCCACTGTGGATGTCGAACACGGAGCTGTCGAAGGAGGGCGCCAGGCCGAGGAAGAGGCCGGAGAACATCCAGCCGGCGGCGACCAGCGGCGCGAGCGACCAGAACCAGGCGCGCGCGGCGGGCATCACGGTGAGCCGGGGCCGCAGGGAAGCGAGGACCCCGGGCCGGCGGACGGCCGTCTCCGGGGCGGCCAGCACCGAGACGACGCCGTAGACCAGGACCACCGCCAGGCCGGTGAAGACGACCGCGGTGGGGTGCGAGGTGAACTGAACCGCCACCCCGGCGAAGAGGGCCCCGAGAGCGAGTCCGCCCACGGGGGCCGCGCTGGTCAGCACCGTCATCATCGGCCGGTGGCGCGGACTGGCCAGTTCGATGATCGCGGCGGTGAAGGTGCTGGTGGCGGCTCCGGTGGCCATGCCCTGGACGGCGCGTGCCGCGATGATCCAGCCGATGCCGTCGGCGAGCAGGAACAGGGCGCTGGTCAGCAGCAGCAGGACCAGTGCCCCGACGAGGACCGGGCGGCGCCCGATGTGGTCGGAGACCGATCCCGCGACGAGCAGGGTCGCCAGGAGCGTGACCGCGTAGACGGTGAACGCCGTGGTCAACTGCCAGTCGGGGAAGCCCCATTCGCGCTGGTACAGCACGAACAGCGGACTTCCCGCCCCGGCGCCGAACGCGACGGCGACGGATGCGATCACCACCCCGAGGGTGGACAGCCGCCTCGGAGGCGCGTCCTGGTTCTCAGGGGCGGGGGCCTGGCCGGTGGAGGGTCGTGGTGTGCCGGGGGGCTGGAGTCCGAGGAGCTTCATCGATGTCTCCTGAAAATGTCCAGTCATCTCAATGGAATCGAATGGATGACTGTCAAGGGGGGAACTGGTGCCAGAGCGCGAGCGGGGGCCTGCCCGCCCACCGCCCCGGTGGACAGGGGCGGTGGGGCGGCGTCCGTCCGGGGCGCCGGTCAGACGGTGGCCGCCAGGGCGGCACGGCCGGCCGCCACGAGCGCGGCCTGCCGGGTGACGCGCGCCCCGAGGTGCTCGGCGGTGGCGATGTCGGCGGCGTGCACGGTGTCGGTGCCGCCGTCCATGGGAGTCTGGGCGGCGGCGCCGCCCCAGTAGCCGAGGCGGTTGAGGTCATGCTCCGTGGCGGTGCTGGAGTTCCACCCGGGCTTCAGGCCGAGGCTGACCCACAGCATGCGGTGCTGGGCGGAGAAGGCGGCGAAGAAGGCCAGGGTGTTCGACTTGTCGCCGCTCTTGGAGGCGGAGTTCGTGAAGCCCGCGGCCAGCTTGTCCTGCCAGCGTCCCTCGACGAAGCGGCTGCTGGTGGCTTCGGCGAAGGTGTGGAACCCGGCCGACGCGCCGCCCATGTAGGTGGGCGAGCCGAAGATGATGGCGTCCGCGTCGTCCAGCCGCTGCCACTGCTCGTCGGTGATGGTGTCGACCGCGACGAAGACGACGTCGGCGCCGGCCTCGGCCGCTCCGCGGCGTACGGCCTCGGCGAGGACCGCGGTGTGACCGTAGCCGGAGTGGTAGGCGATGGCGACGGAGGGGCGCGGGGAAACGGGATCGGACATGGTCTGCTCCTGTGCTGTTTTCGCTTGCTTCGGGTGGTGCGGTGGTGAACCCGGCATGGTGAATATGGCCGGTCGTCTTACATCCGTCAAGTGCGCTCGGCCGCCGCTGCGCGTGGCGTCGGCGACACGCCCGCCGGCCGCCGCACGGCCGGGGCGGCACGGTCTCAGCCCCGCGAGCCGAACGGGCGGCTCAGCTCCTCGAAGTGCTCCTGCGGCAGGTCGAGGGCGGCGGCTGCCACGTTGTCCTCCAGGTGCGCGACGGACGAGGTGCCGGGGATCGGCAGCAGCACGGGCGAGCGGCGCAGCAGCCAGGCCAGGGCGGCCTGCGACGGCGTGGCACCCACGACGCGGGCGATGTGGTCGAGCGGGCCGCCGGGCCGGGCGAGCTGCCCGGTGGCCAGCGGGAACCAGGGCAGGAACGCGATGCCGTTGGCCTCGGCGTACTCCAGGACGTCCTCCGAGTCCCGCTGGGCGAGGTTGTAGAGGTTCTGCACCGAGGCGATGGGCACGATGTCCCGCGCCGCCTCCAGCTCGGCGACGCTGACCTCGGACAGGCCGACATGGCCGATCTTGCCCTCGTCGCGGAGCTGCTTGAGCGTGCCGATCTGGTCGGCGAAGGGGACGGAGGGATCGACGCGGTGCAGCTGGAAGAGGGGGATGCGCTCCAGCCCCAGGTTCCTCAGGCTCGACTCGGCCTGCCGACGCAGGTACTCGGGGCGGCCGTCGGACCCCCACCTGCCCGGCCCCGGGCGGGTCAGCCCGGCCTTGGTGGCGATCACCACCTCGTCCCGGTAGGGGTGCAGGGCCTTGCGGAGGAGCTGCTCCGCCGTGTCCGGACCGTAGGAATCCGCGGTGTCGAACAGAGTCACGCCCAGCTCGACGGCCCTGCGCAGGACGCGCACGCCGGCGTCCTGGTCCGGGAAGGGGCCCCAGACGCCGGGGCCGGTGAGTTGCATGGTGCCGTAGCCGAGGCGGTTCACCGTCAGTTCGCCGCCGATGGCGAACGTTCCGGAGGACGCGGCGGTCGTACTGCTCATCGTTCACTGCCTTTCTGGTCCGCGCCGTCGGGTGCCCGACGGTTGTCGGGGCCGGGGCGCGCGGGGATGTCCGCTCGTCCCTGGGGACGAGGGGGTGCGTACGGTCAGGAGAGGAAGTGGTCGACCTCGACGGCGAAGTCGTCGGGGTGCTGGAACAGGAAGCCGTGCCCCGCGTCGTTGTAGAAGATCACCTTGGCGTCGGGCAGCCGTTGCGCCATGGCGTAACTGGCGTACGGGTGCACCACCACGTCGCGCACGCCGTGGGCGAGCAGGACCGGGAGGTCCAGTTCGCTCTGCCGCTCCCAGAAACCCTCGAACGTGCCGACGGCGACCAGTTGGGCGCGCACCGCCTCCGGTCCCACCACCGTTCGCGACGCCCGGAGCCTTCTTTGCAGGCGCCCCAGCGAGGCGCGCCCCACGGCGCGGGCCGGATCGGTCTGCGGGAAGAACAGGTAGAGGAAGTCCTCCTCGTCGTTGACCGGTTTGCTGAGGGTCTGCCGGACCTTCACCGCCTGCGCGGGCAGACGGGGGATACCACCGGGTGAGCTGCCCGCCAGCACGAGCCGCCGGACCAGGAAGGGCTCGGCCAGCGCCATGCCCTGGGCGACCGTCCCGCCCATCGCCCAGCCGAGCAGGTCGACCTCGTCGAGGCCCAGCGAACGGGTGAAGGAGAGGGCGCCCTCCACCAGCCCGTCGATGCTGGCCGGCGGGGTTCCGGTGGACGCACCGGTGCCGCGGTTGTCGAAGACGACGATCTCGCGCCGGGTGGCGAGCCGGTCGAGGAAGTCGGGGTCCCAGTGGTCCATTGTGGCGCGCAGCCGGGTCAGCAGCACCAGCGGTACGTCGACGGCCCGGCCGAAGCGACGGTAGGCGAACCGCTCCCCCAGGGGGCCGCGGACGTACCGGGTCTCCACCGAATCCGACAGGTAGGGGGACATGACGTTCCTTCGCTCTTGACACGGGCGCGGCCGAGCGGGCGCACCCGCCGGACGCCCGGCACCGGCGGACGTGGGACCTCATCGGCCGGAGGAGGGTCAGGAGACGCGGATGTCCTCCAGCCGCACGGACACCACGAGCGGGTCGGGGACCTTGTGGCCGTTCTCGTCGCGGCTGTAGATCTCGCGGGTGGTGGGGATGACGAGTCCGTCCACCTCCTGATGGCCGGAGATGAAGTGGGCGCCAGGAGTGTTTCCGGCGATCTCCACGTCGTAGTCGCGCCGGCGGATCAGCCCGTCGCCGTCGACGTACAGCACCTGCTCGGTGCTGAGCGTGGCGATGTAGTCCGGGAAGACCACGCGCAGCCGGCGGTACTTCTCGCCGTCCTCGGTGAAGGGATCGATCTCCTCGGTCCGCACCCCCGGGAAGGTCAGGGAGATCGGTTCGGCGAGATACGTCCACATGGCGCTGCCGGAGAAGTAGGCCAGCTGGAGTCTGGTCCACGGGGTCGTCAGGTCGTGGCCGGCGAACGAGGCGCGCGGGTCGGTCAGCTCCTCGACCACGTCACCGTCGGACGTCTCGACCGCGACCCGGTCGGCGGTGAAGGAGGTGTGGTGGTCGGCGTCGAAGAAGGGTTTCTGCGACACGAACTCCCGCTTAAGGCCGACGATCACTTCCACGTCGTCGAGGGCTCCGGGGTGGCCCTTCAGGCCCCACAGGGCGCCGCCGAAGAACTGGCGGGCGGTGATCCGGTCGGCCTCTTCCCAGCGGGCGCGGCCACCGTAGGCGTCGAGGACGGTTGCGAGCAGGTCGGACATGGTGGTTCTCCCAGGAATCGGAGGGGGCGGGGGCCGGCCTGAGGCCGGAGGAAGCGGGCGTCAGCCGAGGAACTCTTCGATCTCCTCGGCCACTTCGGTCGGGTACTGGAAAAGGGAGGCGTGCGCGGCGTCGGGGTAGATGCGGATGCGCGCGTCCGGGATCAGCCCCGCCATCAGGTGGCTGCCCTTGGTGGGGATCATCAGATCGTCGTCGCCCTGGATGATCAGGGTCGGGCTCCGGATGCCGGTGAGCCGCTGGAGCGCGGAGTGGTCGGGGATGCCCCACTCCAGTACGGCGTCGTACTGGGCGTCACGGGACTCGATGCTGCTGGGCACGTCCCGGTCCTCGGTACGCTGGAACAAGCGCCCGAGGAACTCCATGCCCTTGGCCCGGCTGGTCTCGGTGTGGGCGAAGAAGATGTACAGCAGGTCCTCGCCGCTGGGGTTCTCGGCGCGCGCGTGCTCCGCGATGTCGCTGCGCCAGCCGTGCATGCCCGGTGCGCCCTTCGGACCGGTGCCGGCCAGGATCAGGCGGCGGACCAGGTCCGGCCGGACCAGGGCGATGTCCTGGGCGGCGAACCCGCCGAGGGAGAAGCCGAGCAGGTCGATCCGCTTCAGGTCCAGCGCGATGGTGAACGTGATGATCTGGCGGGCCAGCTCCGCGACGGTGGTGGCGTGGGCGCCCGTCGAGGAGGACACGCCCGGGTAGTCGACCAGGATGACCTCGCGGTGCGCGGCCAGGGCGTCGACGAGGGCGGGGTCCCAGTTGTCGAGGTTGCCGGTGAAGTGCTGGAGCATCAGCAGCGGGACCTCGCCCCCCGCTCCCAGGCGGCGGTAGGCGTAGCGGACGCCGTGGGCCTCGACGAACCGCGTGGGGGCCGTCTGGTGTGTGGTTGGGGACATCGTCTCTCCCGGGAAGTGGGCCTTGGGCGGCGCTGTGCGAAGGACCGGTGGCAGGTGACTGGAGCAGCCGCCCGCGGTGGCCTCGTCCGGAAGGAGGGCACGCGCGGGAGGCCGTCGGCGGTCCGGCGCACCGGTCCGCTTTCGTCCCCATGGGACCAGCATCACGGGGGGAAGTGGAATCTTTGTGGTGTTCTTCTGGACTTGCCCGGCCGCCGAACACACGAACACACCGAACACACGAAAACGCCGAGCACACCGGACACGCCGGTCTCGCACTGCACGTGCTCGGCCGAGTCGCCATAGGGGACTTCGATGCCTGGCCGAAAGAATCCTCATTGGACACGTTGCTCGGTCCGTGGATGAGATGACACCAGCGGTCGACGACCGCGGCTCCATGGTTCTCCCTCATGTGCCCGCGTCTTCTCCCCGAATCCCGCAGGAGCTCCGGTGACCCGCACCGCACAGGCCGACCCGGCCCCGAGTCCCGCGCCGCGCGGTGCCGCCCGGCCGCTCGTGCGGTTCGGGATGGTGGGTGTGGACAGCGGCCACATCCCCAGGGAGACGCCCGGCCGCTTCGTTTTCGCGCCGCGGCGGCACGAGCGCCCCGGCCTTCCCGTCGTAGGCGCACGGACGCTGCGCACGGCCACCTGACCACGGGCTGTACGCCAGGCCCACCGGCCTGTCTCGGCACGGACCGCCCGTACCGCGTCGTCCGCGCCGATCCCGGCCGGCACCCCGCGCCCCGAGTGCCCCGAGTGCCCCGAACACCTCGGTTCACCGGACGTGGCCGGCCGGCCGAGCGATGACGTGACGCGGGAACACCCGTGCCGCCCACCGTATGCGCCGCCCGCATCGCCCGATTCGAAAACGGTCTTGGACGGCGGTGAACCTCCCCTGGTGAGATGAGATCAGTGTCCGGACCACCGAGGAGCCCGGACCCCGCCGCCGATCGTCGCCCCGGCACCCGGCTCCCGCCCCTGCCCGGCGTCTTTCGCGCCCTGTCCATCCCGGGCCACCCCGTGCCCCCTGCGGCTTCCGCGCGGCCGCGGCGAAGGGCCGGACCAGGTCCCCCGACGCAGAGATCACACATATGACGACAACCTCGGGCCGAGACCGCTCGCAGCCGCCCCGCCGACACCAGTATCTGCACACCCTGGTCACACAGCACCGTTCCGCACTCGTCTCCTATGCCGAGAGACTGCTCACCGACCGGCACCTGGCCGAGGACATCGCCCAGGAGGCGCTGATCCGCGCCTGGGTCCACACCGACAAGCTCCGCTCGGGTGAGGGGTCGGCACGTGGCTGGCTGCTGAAGGTGACGCGCAACCTGGTCATCGACCACACCCGCAGCGCCCGTGTCCGTCACGAGACCACGGTGGACGACACCGGGGAAGTCGCCCAGCACGACCACGCCGATGCGGTACTGGCCCGCGTCCAGGCCGACGCCCTGCTCCGCAGCCTGCCTCCGGAACACCGTGAGGTGCTCGTCCACACCTATCTGTACGGGTACACCGTGCGGGAGACCGCCCAGCTGCTCGGCGTACCGGCCGGGACGGTGAAGTCCCGTCAGCACTACGCGCTGCACGCCCTGCGCGGACGGGCCGGTGTCCCGCCCTCCGACGACCCGGCATCCCAGGAGGTCCCCGCCCGTCCACCAGCCCCGTGACCCGTCCCGGTCCGCGCCGCCCGGTGGCGCGGGGCCTGCCCTGCCCGATCCTCCTGCCGTACTGCCGCGCGGCCGCGATGACCTCGACATTCCTTACACGAGAGCGGGCGCCCAACGGTTCGACACAAGCCCCGGCGGTCCTTTGACTTTGCCAAGGAGACCGGCCATATTGGATGTATGCCTCAGGTGAGTGTGAAGGGAAAGCTGGTCGAACACGCGGAGACGGTGTTCCGGCGGCGGGGCTTCAACGGGGCCAGTGTGCAGGACATCACGAGTGCCGCGGGCGTCCCCAAGGGGTCCTTCTACAACCACTTCAAGAGCAAGCAGGAACTCGCCGCCGAGATCGTGCGCCGCTACAGCGGCGCGACGGACTTCAGCATGCTCACCACCGACACCCACACCGCCGGCACGGCCTCCGAGCGCCTGCGCGCGCACTTCGCGGCGCAGGCGAACCGGACCCGCGCCACCGGCACCGAGTACGGATGCCTGCTGGTCACCATGGCCAGTGACACGCCCACCGCCGGTGACGAGGTCCGTTCCGCCGTCCGCGACAGCATCGACGACTGGACGACCATCCTCCACACGGTGATCGAACAGGGACAGCGGGCCGGTGAGATCACGTCGGACCGGCCCGCCCGCGACCTGGCCGCCTTCCTCATCGACGCCTTCGAGGGCGGTGCCCTGCGCGGCAAGGCCACCGGTGACCCCACGGCGTCGATGAAGTCCCTGGACATCGCACTGGGCGCCCTGCTGCCCTGAGGCACCCGGTCCTTGGCGCGCCCGCGCCGCGTCGGGCGGCCCTGAGCCACGTCCCGCGTTTCCGCGTGCCGCCGCGTCATGCGTGCCGCACATCGAGGGACCCCAGGTTGGCATAACTCCGTGTCAGCGCCGTGCCAAGGCCCTGACCAGGCACTCGTCGTCCGACGCGCCCTCGGTGACGTGGTTAGCCTGCGCATATGAACACTTACGACTTCGTGGTCGTCGGCGGGGGGAGTGCCGGGTCGGTCCTCGCGTCACGTCTGTCCGAGCACCCCGACGCGACCGTCCTCCTCATCGAGGCGGGCCCCGCCCACGGCCCGGAGCGGACGACCGTACCGGCCGCCTGGAGATCCCTGGTCGGCACCGACGCGGACTGGGGCCACTCCACGGTCCCGCAGACCGGCCTGAACGGGCGGACCATCGCCTACCCGCGCGGGAGGCTGCTGGGCGGAAGCAGCGGCATCAACGCCATGATGCACCTGCGCGGGCACCGTGCCGCCATCGACCTCTGGGAGAAAGAGGGCGCCGAGGGCTGGGGTTTCGACGACCTGCTCCCGTATTACCGCCGCACCGAGCACACCGAGGGCCGCGACACCGCCGTCCGGGGGACCGACGGGCCGATGCGCCCGCGGCCGGCGGCCCCGCCGCACCCGGCCGCCCAGGCCTGCTTCGAAGCCTTCCGCACGCGTGGCTTCCCGGTCGCGGACGACCTCAACGCCCCCGAGGCGGAAGGGGTCACCTGGACGGAACTGACCGTGGTCGACGGAGCCCGCCAGTCGGCCGCGGACGCCTACCTGCGGCCGTTCCTCGACCGCGGCAACCTGACGGTGGTCACCGAGGCGGTGGCCCAGAGCCTCGTCTTCTCCGGAAACCGCTGCACCGGTGTGCGCTATCTGCGCGACGGCGTCCCGCTCATCGCACGGGCCGACGTCGAGGTCATCCTCAGCGCTGGCGCGGTCGGAAGCCCCCACCTGATGATGCTGTCCGGGCTGGGTCCCGCCGCGCACCTGCGCGGGCACGGCATCGACGTGGTGGCCGACCTGCCCGGCGTCGGGGCCAACCTGTCCGACCACCCGCTCGGGCTCGCCTTCTTCTCGGCCGGCCGTGACATGCCCACCGGTCAGAACAACCACATCGAGGTCGTCGGCGTCACCCGCACCGACCCCTCGCTCGCCTACCCCGACGTGCAGCTGTTCTTCATGGATGTCGCACTGGCGCTGCCGGGAGGCCAGGGTTACGCCCTCGGGTTCAGCGCGACAGCCCCCCACAGCCGCGGCTCCGTCACGCTGCTCTCGGCCGACCCGTCCGTCGCCCCGGCGATCGACCCCGGTCTGCTGTCCGACGAACGCGACCTGGAGACGATGCTCACTGCCCTCCTCATGGCGCGGGACATCAACAGCGCCGCACCCATGGACCCCTGGCGCGGGCAGGAGGCGATCCCCGGCCGCTCGCTGGACGACCCCGGCCGGCTGCGGACCTTCCTCAGGGAGCGGGGAGCCACCACCTACTTCCACCCGGTGGGCACCTGCAGGATGGGCAGCGCCGAGACGGCGGTGACCGACACCCGGCTGCGGGTCCACGGGGTGGAGGGGCTGCGCGTGGTGGACGCCTCCGTCATGCCCTCGATCCCCGCCGCCAACCCCAACCCCACCGTCCTGGCCGTGGCGGAACGGGCGGCGGAGATGATCCGGGCCCAGCACGGCTGAGCGCCGCGCCGCCGCCGTCCGGCGCGTGCCGGATACCGGACCGTGACCTGGTGCTACGCGCTGCGGTGCGCGTGCGCCGGCAGGGGACGGGGCGCCGACCAGATGTCGGGGCGTGCGCCGGTCAGGGCCACCGCGGCGGACCGGCAGGCGGCGACGAACGCGGTGACCGCGGGGGAGCGGTCCGTCTGGCGCCACACCACGCTCATACGGGCGGACAGCCCCCTCAGGGGTACGAACGCCAGCTCCGGAGAGGCACTCAGCCGCAGGGAACGGGGAACCGCCGAACAGCCCAGTCCGCTGGCCACCAGGTCGAGGACGGCCGCGGGCGAGGTGGGCACCGGGTCGAGTTCCGTACGGGCGGCCTCCGCCGCGTCCCGGAGCAGGGTCCAGCAGTGGCGTCGCTCCCGTACGGGAAACAGCAGCGGCTCGTCGGCCAGGGCGGACACGGTCACCTGCGGGGTCGCGGCCAGGGAGTGGCGCGCGGCGAAGATCGCGTCCACGGGCTCTTCCACCAGCGCCTCACCCGCGAAGGCGGCGTGGCCCGGCCGGCCCCAGGTGAGTACGGCGTCCACCCGGCGCTGGGCCAGGGCGCCCGTCTGCTCCTCGTCGACGAGGTCGATCACCGCGATCTGCGGCTGTTCGGGGCCGCCGCGGTCACCGCGGAACCGGCGGATGGCTTCGGAGAGCAGGCCCCCCGCGGGGCTCGGCAGCGGAGCCGCGACGGTCAGGGTGGAACGGGACCGGCCGGTGTACGTCCGGGCGGTGCGCACAAGGTGGGAGCTGAGGGCCAGTACGCCCTCCGCCTCCGGCCGGATCAGACGCCCGACCTCGGTCAGCAGCACGCCGTGCGGGGTGCGGTGGAACAACTGGACGCCCAGGGCGCGTTCGAGCTGCTGCACATGACGGCTCAGCGAGGGCTGGCCGATCGACAACCGGGCCGCGGCGCGCCCGAAGTGACGCTCGCGGGCCACGGCCAGGAAGGCGCGCAGCCATCGGGGGTCCAGATCCGCGTAGGGCTTTTGTTCGGCCGTGGCCATGAGAACCTCGTGCATGGTGAAGTGGCGTGGGTGGACGGGGGCCGCGGCGGACGGACCGCCGCCGCGGCCGGCGGACGTCGGGGTACCGCGCGGGGAGGGGAGACCAGGCCCGCGCGCGGCGGCCGGGATCAGGGCAGGAACCGACTGACCTCGTGGGCGAAGTCCTCCGGGTGCCGGCAGGGGAAGCCGTGTCCCGCGTCGCTGGGGAGGATCACCTTTGCGTTGGGCGGCCGCTGGGACATCGCGTAGGCCGGGTAGGAGTGGATCATGACGCCGTGGGCGCCGTGGGCGCCGTTGGCGACCAGGGCGACCAGGGCGGGCAGGGTGAACTCCTCCTGACGCTCCCCGAATCCCTTGAAGGTGCCGATCGTCTGCGACTGGCCGCGCACCGCGTCGGGTCCGATCACGGCGCCGGACGTCTTCAGCCGATGGCCGAGCCGGCGGAGCGATGCCAGGCCGGCGGCCCGTGCCTCCTCCGCCTCGGGGAAGAGGAGGTGGAGGAAGGTTCCGTCGTCGTTGACCGGCTTGCCCACGGTCTGCCGGCCACGGGTCGGGGGTGCCGGGAGGCAGGGCGCTCCGCCGGCGGAGCTGCCGGCGACCATGAGCCGGGGCACCCGGCCGGGGGCGGCGAGCGCGACGCCCTGCGCGACGGTGCCGCCCAGCGACCGGCCCAGCACGTCGAGTCCGGTCAGCTCGAGGGAGCGGATGAAGGCCAGTGACCCCTCGGCCATTTCCTCGATGGCGCCGACCGGGGTGCCGGTCGAGGCGGTCAGGCCGTGGCTGTCGAAGACAACGACCTCGCGCTCGGCGGCCGGCAGGTCCGGCAGCTTGGGGTCCCAGTGGTCCATGGTGCCCCGCGGCCGCGGGTGGGTGACGAGAGGGGTGGTCCCGGCGCGGCCGGAGCGGCGGTAGGCGAAGCGCTCGCCCCCCGGTCCGCCGGTATGACGGGTCTCGGCCGGGCCGGCGAGGCAGGGGGATGCGGACACGGGTGACTCCTGGTTCGTCCGGGCGGCCGTCCGCTGGGCAACGGACGGCCCGGAGAGGCGGGTTCTGCTGTGGTGGTGCCGGGGGTGGGGAGGGAGGAGCGCCGTACCCCGGGGAGGGCGTCGCGAGGGGGTCAGGTGGTGAGGACCATGCGGAAGCGGGCGCCACCGCGCATCATCCGGTCGTACGCCGACGCGGCGTCGAGGAGCGGTGCCTGCTCGACCATGGGCGCCACGTCGTGGGCCTCCGCGAAGGCCAGGTTCCGCTCGTTGGCGGCCGGGGTGCCCGTGAGGGAACCGAGTACCTGGACGCCCTTGAAGACCAGCTGGTACGGGGTCACCGAGATCGGTTCCTCGGAGACGCCCACGACCACCAGCCTGCCTCCGTGGGCGAGCCCGTCGAGCAGTGGGCTCATGTCGCCGGCCGCCGCGGTGGCCAGCGCCAGCCGGGCACCGCCCAGCTGGGTCAGCCGTGCCGCGGTGTCGCCGCTCGTGCTGTCCACGTAGTGGTGCGCCCCGAGCCGCAGAGCCAGGTCCTCCTTGCCGGCGCCGCGTGCGACGGCCACCACCCGCAGGGCGAGGCCGCGGGCGTACTGCACCGCGAGATGCCCCAGGCCACCGATCCCCTGGACGGCGACGAGATCGCCGGGGAGTGCTCCGCCGGGCGTCAGCGCGTTCTGCGTCAGGGCGTTGTAGACCGTGAAGCCGGCGCACAGCAGCGGGGCGACCCGCAGGGCACTCATGGTCTCGGGCACCGACACCAGGCCCGTCTGGCGGACGTACATGGCCTCTGCGTAACCGCCGTCGACATGGACGCCGGTGTACGGCTGGTCGGCGCAGCCGACGAAGTCGCCGGCCCGGCAGGGGCCGCACATCCCACAGTGCCCGCCGAGGAAGCCGACCCCGACCCGGTCCCCGATCTCCCACCCGGTGACCCCGTCCCCCAGGGCGTCGATGCGACCGACCGCCTCGTGGCCGGGCACCCGGCCCGGCTCGTCGGAGCCGTGCGGACGGACGGCCACCGAATCGCTGTGGCAGATGCCGCAGGCCTCGACTCGGATACGGACCCGGCCCGGTGCCGGCGGGACCAGTTCACGTTCGGTGGGGCGGAGGCCGCCGTCCGGGGCGACCTCGACGGCGCGGTACGTGGCCATGGCTGAACTCCGTGCTTCCAGGGACTCTTCGTCGACGACCGGGCGGTGGTGACGCACCGGGAGGGTCGGCGGTGGGCGCCGTCCGGAACGGACCGTGTGGTACGCCGAGCGGACCGCAGACTCATGTCCGGCCCACGTCACCAGCATCGCGGGCCGTTGTGGAATGTTTGTGGCCTCGTTCTTGCCCCCCGGCGCGGGGGGCCGGAGGCGGTGGCGCCTTCAGGACGCGTAGCCCTCCACCTGGGACACCGGCCTGACTCGCGCCTCGTCCGGGCCCTGCCCGAACTCCGCCTTGGCCCGACGCTGCCGCAACAGGTCCCAGCGCCGGTCGAGTTCGCGTTCCAGGGCACCGAGCCGCTGGTGCTCCTCGGTCATGTCGGTCACGCCGGCCCGCAGGGACTCCCGCAGTCGTTGTTCGGCGGCGACCATCTCCGAGATCCTGCTCAGGATCTGCTGTTCGCGCTCCATGCGTGTGTCCTCGGCTGCTGGAGACTTCGACTGGATGTGTGCCTGTCCGGGAGTGTCGTCCCGGAGGCGATCCGCAGCGGGGACGGCCCCGCGGACGTCACCCGCCGGCCCGTTCACGGGCCTGGGCGACGGCCTCCTGCACCGAGCCGTGGTGCACGGGGCCGTGCCCCGGCAGGACGACGTCAGCGTCGACCCCTTCGAGCACGGACAGGGATTCGAGGGCCCGGTCACGGTCGGTGTGGAACATGCCGGGCAGCAGCTGAGGGCCCCCGCCCCGAGCCGTGGGGTGGGCGGTGACCAGCGCGTCGCCGCTGACCAGTATGCCGCTGCCGGGCAGGTGGTAGGCGCTGTGACCGAGGGTGTGGCCCGGTGTGTGGACCGGTACCGGGCCGCCGGGCAGGTCCAGCGGCCCCGGAGCGGGGAAGGGCCGGGGGTCGGCGACCGGAACGTGCGCGGTTCCGCCCGCCCTGATGGCGTGCACGGCCCAGGGCAGCACTCCGGGGCGCCACACCCGCGCGAGCACCTGGCCGACGGACACCTGGTGCAGGAAGTCGCGCCGGGCGTGCGGCACTTCCTCCTCGTGCATCAGCACGGGTGTCCCGTGGGCGGACCGCAGGCGCTCGGCCGCCCCCAGGTGGTCGTTGTGGGCGTGGGTGATCAGGACGGCGCGCACGTCGCCCGGGTTCACGCCGACGGCTGCCAGCGAGGCGAGCAACCGGCCGTGGTCGCCCGGGTAACCGGTGTCGATCAGGGTCACGTCGGCACCGTCCTTGACGATGACCCAGTTGGTGTTGCTCCCCGAGACCAGATACACGTCGTCGTGGAGGCGGACGATGTCGTCGTCACGCAGAGCGTCTTGCATAGGTGTTTCCTCTCGGTGCAAGGCACCGCACGTCAGTGGGGTTCTCCCGGCCACTGAGCCGGGGGCAGGCTGACAACCTCCCCTGGGAGAGCCGTACATCAACGGTAACGGTAACCGAGACACATGTGTGCCTACGTGCGCTGCTCGGTGTTCCTGAGACGGGGCACCGTGGAACACCTCACCCCCGCGGAGCGAGGGCCAGGACTGATGCGCCGAACGCGCTCGTCCCGTAGGGCAGCGGGGCGCGCCCCAGGCCCCGGCGTACCGGACCAGGTGGAGCACCGCCTTACCCGCGGAGACCGCCTCGCGGGTCGAATAGCCTGCGGCCAGGGCGAATGGGCCGCCGTCGAGTCGTTCACGCCGCGACGGCGCCGAGTTCCTCGGGGCGGTCGTCCATCTCAGGGAAGGGCATTGCCATGGCAAAAGCATGCCTTCGTGCGAACGATCCGGTCCAAGCTCTACCCCACTCGCCCGACTCCGGGCGGGGAGAAGGGAGCCGTTCGGAGCCGGGAATACGTCGGACGAGGACCGGGGGAGGCGCAAAGCCGTCCCAGGAGGCGGCTCGGGAGCGTGGTAGGGTTCGCAGCGCTCCGCAGCCGACCGCTCGGCGCGCGGCGACTGCCGTCGGCTGCACGTCAGTTCTCTTCCTATATCCTCCGCATTCGGCCTGGCCCGTCCGTGTGCCACCACGGCGACATTACCGCCGGCCGGCCTGCGGAATGAGTTCCTGGTCGCAACCGGTGAAGGTGTGCGGTGTCGTCCCATCCGTAGGAGGCGGATCAATTCTGATGTCGAATACCTACTGCAAGTCCTACCAGGTCCGTTGGGACGATGCGGACTTCAACGGTCATCTGCGGAATACGCGGTACCTGGAGTACGCGAGTAATACCCGTCTCCATTTCCTCATGGAACTGGGCTGGGACGCCCGTGCCCTGCAGAAGGAAGGCATCGCCGCGGTACTCCTCGGCGAGGAGGCGGCCTATCTGAACGAGGTCTTCCTCGCCGAGCGCGTCACCGTCTCGTGCGAGGTCATCGGGCTCAGCGAGGACGGTGCGCGCTGGCGCACCCGGCACACCGTGACCCGCGAGAACGGGGGCAGGGCCGCCGTCGTGCACTGCCTGGGCGCGTGGCTCGGCGTCCGCGAGCGCAGGATCACCCCGCCCCCGGCCGGGCTGCGGGCCGTCTTCGAGGAAGCCCGGGCAGAGGACTGGGAGGTCATCGGCGGGGCGGCCTGACCCTGTCCGCCGGCGGTGGGACGGGGCGCCACCGCCCGGGCCGAGCCCGCGTCCGCGGCTGATGCGGACGACAGGCCCTACCGGCCCGAGGCGGGCGTCTGCCGGAGGCCGTCCCAGAACCGCGTCAGCTCCGCCGCCGTGCGGGCGGCCCGTTCCACGTGCGGCGAGTGCCGGGTGTCCGTCATCACGGTGTGCCGGGCGCCCAGCCGGTGGGCCGTGTCCGCCAGCAGGTCCGGCGCCCAGGTGTCGTCCTGGTCGCCGTACAGCATGTGTGTGGGCAGCTCCGTCAGTGCCGCGAGCTGTGCGGTCCGGTCCGGCTCGCCGAGCAACTCCCGTCCGGCGACCAGCAGGTGGATGGGGTTGGTGCGCAGCCAGCGTGCGCGCTGGACCTCCAACTCCGGCTCCGACGCCGTCGACGGACGCAGCTTCCGCATCGCCTCCCAGACCTGTTCCATCGTCATGGTGGCGAGCGCCCCGGTGAGCAGCTCGATCTGGAGCCGCCGCCCCTCACCGACGTGTCCAGGCCCGGAGGACAGCAGCGTCAGGGACAGGAAGGGCCGAGCGTTCCTCAGGACCGCCGCCCGGGCGACCTGCCCGCCCATGGAGTGTCCCACCAGATGCACACGTGTGCCGACGGCCTCCGCCTGGGCCAGGACATCCGCGGCGAGGGCGTCGTACCGGTAGGCCGCCTCGTCGGCGGGACCGGCGGTCTCGTCCTGTCCGCGGCCGTCGACCGCGACGGCACGGTAACCGGCGTCCCGCAGGTACGGCAGCAGAGCGAGGAAGTCGTCCTTGCCCTTGGTGTAGCCGGGCAACAGCATCGCGGTGCCGCGCACTTCCGCCGCGGGGGCGCTCTCCAGCGCGGCGAAGTCACCGCGTGAGGTCCGCAGGGTGGTCCGCAGGACGGTCGGCGGGGTGTGACGGGACACTGTGACAGGGGGATCATCGAACACATCAGCAGCATAGTTCCCAAGAAACGTTGGTCGGCCGGGGCGTCGGCTCGGGTGTCTCAGCCGGAACATCTTCGCCGCCCGGCGGCGGTGCCAGAGAATGCCCCTGCGAACGGCGTGGGCGACCGCTGGCGAGCGGGCACGCAGCTTCAGCCGGGCGACCCTACCGTGCGGCGCCCTCTTGGCCGTCCGTTCCGAGCGAGAAGGTACCGGGTCGTCGCGGCCCCGGCGGCTCGTAGGTGACGCGGCCAGGTTCCTGGCCGACGTACGGTCAAATGGCTGATGGCCGGGGTGGACCCGCCGGTCACACTCGACGCGTCCGCGTGACCGAGAACTCCGCCCGCACGCCTGCCGAAGGAACCCAGATGTACATCGATGTGCCGAACCGAGTAGTACACGCCGCCAACGGAGTCAGCTACGCCTACCGGCGGTACGGCCCCTCCAACCGGCCTCCCCTCGTGCTGCTCCAGCACTTCCGCGGCACCTTGGAGAGCTGGGACCCCGCGCTCGTCGACCTCCTGGCCGCCCGGCGCGACGTCATCACGTTCGACAACACGGGCATCGGCCTGAGCACCGGCCGCACCCCCAGAACCGTCCGGGAGATGGCCGTCGACGCCCTCAGCTTCCTGACCGCGCTCGGGCTGGAACGGGTGGACCTGCTGGGGCACTCGATGGGCGGCTTCGTGGCCCAGGAAATCGCCCTGATCCGCCCCGGTCTCCTGCGCCGGCTGGTGCTCGCCGCCACCGCCCCGCGCGGTGCCGCGGGCACCCACGGCTGGAGCGACGACATCGTCGCCCACGTCCACTCCGACCACCTCGGCGTCCAGGGCTACCTGTACACCTTCTTCAACCACACCGAGACCAGCCAGCGCAGTGGCCTGGAGTTCTTCGGCCGCTACATCGAGCGTACCCGCGACCGCGACCTGCCCGTCAGCAGGGAGGCCCGGGAAGCACAGTACGAAGCCGTGGTCGAGTGGGGCATTCCCGATCACGACGCGCTGCAGCGGCTGCGGGCGATCCACCGGCCGGTGCTGGTGACCGGCGGTGACAGCGACCTGGTCACACCCCCTCACCTTTCACACGTGCTCACAGGTATGCTCCCGAAGGCCCACGTACACATCTATCCTGATTCCGGGCACGGGTTTCTCTTCCAGCACCACAAGGACTTCGCCGCAGAGGTTCTGGAGTTCCTGGACTGAGCGGCCGGTCCCGCTCCGTCCACCACACCGGCGGACGCCCGGTTCCAGCCCGTTGCTTCATCCACGGACGCCCGCGAGGGCGTCCGCTCACCATGGGGAGGAACCTTGTCGCTGACGTTGGTGGGACGCGCGTCCGAGCTGGAGCGCCTGGAGGCTGTCCTGGCCGAGGCCGGTGAGACAGGGACGGCTCTCCTGCTCCAGGGCGATCCGGGGGCCGGCAAGACCGTGCTGCTGGACGCCGTCGCCGCGCGTGCCCGGAGCGCGGGAGCACGGGTACTGCGGGTGGTGGGGGTCGAGACCGAACGTGAGTTGGCCTTCTCGGCGCTGCACCAACTGCTGTACCCGCTTCTCGGCCACCTTCCGGAGCTGCCCGAGTACCAGGGCGTCACCCTGGAGCAGGTTTTGTCCATCCGCGAGGGTTCGGCGCCCGGCCGCTTCGCGATCTCCGCCGCGGCACTGTCCCTCCTCCAACACGCGGCCGACCGTCAACCCCTGTTCGTCGTGGTGGACGACGTGCACTGGATCGACCGGTCCAGCGCGGAGGTACTGACCTTCCTGACGCGGCGGTTGAACGGCTGCCGGGCTTCGTTCGTCCTGGCCGCCCGCAGCGGCTGGAACGGCTTCCTGGACCCGACGGGACTGCCGGTCCTCACGGTGGGACCGCTGGCGGCGCAGGACGCCCAGCTCCTCCTGGACACCAGCCACCCGGGGCTCTCCGACCCGACCCGGCGCCGGCTGCTGGACGAGGCCGGGGGCAACCCGCTGGCGCTGGTCGAGCTGCCGGGGCAGCTCACGCCGGCCCAACGCGACGGTGACGAGGCCCTGCCCACGAACCTGCCGCTGAGCAGCCGGCTGGAGAGCGTCTTCGCCGACCGCATCCGGCTCCTCGACGCGTCGACGCGGTTCGCCCTGCTCCTGGTCGCGCTGGACGGCCAGCGCCCCGGCAACCTGCGCGAGATCCGCACGGCGGCGGAACGGGCCGGCCAGGAGTGGGACGACGGCCTGCTGGAGGCGAGCGAGCACACCGGGCTGGTGCGCGTCGACCACCTCGCGGACCACGTCACCTTCCGCCATCCGCTCGCCCGTTCCTGCCTGGTGCACATGTCGCCGGGCCGACACCGCAGGTCCGCGCACGAGGCGCTCGCGGCGACGTTGGAGAGGGAGCCCGAACGCCGAGCCTGGCACCTGGCCCACGCGGCGGAGGACCCCGACGAGGCCGTCGCAGCGGAACTCACCGGAGCAGCCGAGCTGGCCCTCGCACGAGGCGGCGCCGCCGAGGCGGCCGCCGCCTTCCGGCGGGCCGCGGAGCTGAGCCCGGACCAGGCCGACCGCGCCCGCCGCCTGGACGAGGCAGCCTTCGCGGCGAGCAAGGGCGGGCTGCTGGAGACGGCCCACGAGCTGGCCGGCTCAGGGGCCGCGGAATCCCTGCGCGGCGCCGCGGCCGCGGCCTACGTCCTCTTCCACCGCGACGGGGACAGCGACGGGGTCTTCCGGACCCTCGTCCCGGTGATGGAGTCGGCGCCGATGAGCGCCTCGCCCGAGGACGTGGCGGCGTACGACGACGCCTTCTACGTCCTGCTGAACTGCGCGGTCTGGGCGGGCCGCCCCGACCTGTGGCCCTCGGTGTACCAGGTGCTGGACCGTGTGTCCGAGACCGCGCGCATGTGCTTCGACTGTGTCGCCGACCCGGCACGCACCGCGCACGACGTGCGGGCCCGGCTGGACGTGGCCACGGCCGAGCTGCCGCCCCACACCCCGTTCTGGCGCGTCAACTGGCTCATCTACACCGCGCTCTACCTGGACTGCTTCAGCTACTACGACGCGGTGTGGCGGGACTTCGTGGGCCAGGCGGCCTACGACGGGCACCGGTTCGTGCTCCTGGCGCGTGCCCACGACGCCTACATGCGCGGGGAGTGGGACACCCAGCTCGCCATCGCGGCCGAGGGGACCAGCGACGCCGCGGAACACGGCTACAACTTCACCCACGTCCTGTTCAAGTACGGCATGGCGTCGGTGGCGGCCGGGCGCGGTGACGAGGAGGCACTGAACGAGCTGAGCGACGAGATCGCCGCATGGGCGGTGCCGCGCCGGTTCATGCTGATGGTGACCTCCCTGCGTGAGACCCGAGCCCGGATCGCGATCGGCCGCGGCGACTTCGAGGAGGCGTACCGGCAGGCGGCGCTGCTCACCCCGCCGGGAGAACTGCCCGCGCACTACCCGCACGTGCAGCGGGTGTTCCTCGATCTCGTCGAGGCCGCGGTGCGCACCGGGCGCGTCGAAGAGGCGCAGGCCCACGTGGAGGCCGGGCAGCGTGCCCGGCTCGACCTGATCTCTCCCCATCACGAGGTGATCCTCGCCGCGGCGGCCGCCGTCGCCGCGCCGGAGGACCGGGCCGACAAGCTCTACCGGGCCGCCCTCGCCGTACCCGACGCCGCCCTGTGGGCCTTCGAGTACGCGCGCATCCACCTGCTCTACGGCGAGTGGCTCCGCCGCCGGAGGGAGCACAAGGCCGCCCGTACCCATCTGAGTGCGGCACAGGAGGCATTCGAGCGGATGAAGGCCCCGCTCTGGGCGCAGCGGGCCCGCAACGAGCTGCGCGCGGCCGGCGTCGTCACTCGCGTGCCGGGCGAGGGCGGCGCCGCGCAGCTCAGTGCGCAGGAGTACCGGATCGCCGAACTCGCGGCGAGCGGACTGTCCAACAAGGAGATCGGCCGGCAGATGAACATCTCGCCCCGGACGGTCGGCGCGCACCTGTACCGGGTCTTCCCCAAACTGGGCGTCACCGCCCGCGCCGCGCTGCGGGACGCGCTGGACACGCTGAGCGGCCCGAACACGGGGTGAGGCGCGTCCGCTCCGGTCCCGGAGCCCTCCCTCGTCCCGGGGGCCTCCACGTCTTTCGTCAAGCGAGACGTGGGGTCGTGGGTTCGTGGGACATGCCGTCGCGGAGCATCGCGAACGGCACGTTGATCCGCCGGCGGGCCGGGCGGAGCAGTGCCTGGGTGTGGGTTCTCCCGCGGGCCCGGCACCGGTCGTAGTAGGTGCGGGAGGCGGGGGTCGCGCACTGCGGCGAACGCCGACAGGGACATCGCGCGTTTCGGTTGCCGGTTGCAGCCGAGGGGTGCGTGTGCGCCGTGGACCGAGGTCCCCGACGACTGGGTGGTCGGGGCGGCGCCGGCGTAGGAGGCCGGGTGGGCAGCGGTGGGGAAGCCGGTGCCGTCGCCGACGGTGACCAGCGAGGTGGCGGCGGTCCTGACCGCGACCCCCGGGATCGAGGTATGGACCGGGCAAGAGGGTGAGCCTCCAGCAGCTGGCCGATCTGCGCTTCCAGGGCTCGGCGCTGAGCGTGGACGGCCGTGAGCGAACGGGCCAGGGACGCGGTCACGAGATCGAGGGCGCCGGTGCCCGGGACGACCACGGTCTGCTCGTCGAGCGCGTCGAACACCTCGTCGATCAGTCGGCGGGCCATGCGTGGAGCCTTGGGCCGGATCACCTCAGCCGGCTTGCGGTGTCCGGCTTCCCGCGGGGCGGCTGGGGCTCCGTAGCGTTCCGGCAGCCAGGTCACGGCGGGTTGGTCCGGGCGCGGGCCCAGGACGTGTTCCAGGCCGGGGTGGAACTGGGTGAGCAGGCCGCGTGTCCGGTCGGAGGTGCGGGTGGCCTCGGCTGCGAGGTCCTGGCCGAAGCCGGCCAGCACGGTCGGTTCGGCGGTGATCTCGCCGGTCAGCTGAAGCGAGCGCAGGGTGTGCGGCTGGTCCGGGCGGCGTCCGCGGTCACCGCGGCGTCCTTCGCGTCGGTCCTCGCCTCGCCCGGGTGGGAACCGGCGATCCGCCGCGTGGACAAGCCGGGCAGAGCGGAGGGCGGCCCACCCGGCGGCGTACCGGTGCCCGGTGTCCCCGGTGCACAGGCGACCGCCGCCCGGCGCCCCGCCACCGGGGGCGCCGGACAGCGGGGTGGCCGGCGGTGCCCCCGAGGCGGCGGGGGGCGTCCGGTGTCGCCCGGCTACTCGCCGATGGTGTCCAGCTCGGCGACCGCGTCGGCGGGCAGGACCAGATCGGCCGCGGCGACGTTCTCGCGCAGGTGGGCGACGGAGGACGTACCGGGGATCAGCACGGTGGTCGCGGAACGCTGGAGCAGCCAGCTCAGGGCGACCTGCTGCGCCGAGGCGCCCAGGCGGGCGGCGACCCTGGTGAGGGTCTCGGACTGCAGCGGGCTGAAGCCGCCCAGCGGGAAGAACGAGGCGTAGGCGATGTTCTCGGCCGCGCACCGCTCGACCAGGGCGTCGTCCGCGCGGTTGGCGAGGTTGTACAGGTTCTGCACGGTGACGACCGGCGCGATGGTCTGCGCCTCGGTGAGCTGGGCGTCCGAGACGCCACTGAGACCGAGGTGCCGGATCAGACCCTGCCGGCGCAGTTCGGCCAGCGCCCCGAACTGGTCGGCGATGGACTCGTCACTGGTGCCCTCGACGGAGCCCAGACGCAGATTGACGACGTCCAGCGTCTCCAGGCCGAGGTGCTGGAGGTTCTCGCGGACCTGGGCCTTGAGGTCCTCGGGGTCCAGGGAGGGTATCCACGAGCCGTCGTCGCCGCGGCGGGCCCCGACCTTGGTGACGATGTGCAGATCGGCCGCGTAGGGGTGCAGAGCCTCCTTGATCAGCTCGTTGACGACCGCGGGGCCGTAGAAGTCGCTGGTGTCGATGTGGGTGATGCCCAGCTCGACCGCCTCGCGCAGGACGGCGAGGGCCTGGTCCCGGTCCTTGGGAGGGCCGAAGACGCCGGGACCGGCCAACTGCATGGCGCCGTAGCCCATGCGGCTGAGGGTGAGGCCGTCCGCGAGCGGCAGAGCACCGCCGGGGAGAACAGAGGTCGTCATGTCACGCCTTTCCTTGCCGTCGTTGCCGCCAGGCCGGCCGGCGGGGTGTGCCGTGGTGGCCTGGCACTGGAGATACTGCGGCGCCGGTGGCACGGGGGCCAGTACCCCACTGTTCCTGGGGATGACAGGACCAGTCACACCCCCAGTCGTGGCGGTTACCGTCGAAGGTATGAAGAACACCAACGCGCTCGGCGATTTCCTGCGCGCACGCCGGCAGCGGGTCAGGCCCGAGGACGTCGGTATCAACCCGCGCGGCCTGCGTCGGGTGCCGGGTCTGCGCCGGGAGGAGGTCGCCATGCTGGCGGGCATCAGCTCGGACTACTACCTGCGCCTGGAGCAGGGCCGCGACCGCAACCCGTCGGTACAGGTCCTTGAGGCGCTGGCCCGGGTCCTGCGACTCGACGCCGACGGCACCGCCCACCTGCTCGGCCTGGGTCACCCCCGGCCCAGCAGGAGCCCGCGCCCGGTGACGGAGAAGGTTCCGGTCGGCATCCTGCATCTCCTCGGCGAACTGCAGATGCCCGCGTTCGTGCAGGGCAAGTACCTCGACGTGCTCGCCGCGAACGTCATGGCCGGCGCGCTGTCGCCCAATCTCGTGGCGGGAGTCAACAGGCTGCGCGCGGCCTTCCTCGACGCCAGGGAACAGCGGCTCTACCGGGACTGGCCCCAGGCGACCGCCGCGGTGGTCGCCCAACTGCGTGCCGCCACCGGCGCCGACACGGACGACCCCCGCCTGGCCGCGCTCGTCGGGGAACTCTCCCTGAAGAGCGAGTACTTCAGCCAGCTCTGGGCGCGCCACGACGTGCGCCGGCGGGAGGAGACGGTCAGCCGTCTGCACCACCCCGACGTGGGCGACCTCGACCTCTACCGCGAGAAACTCGCCGTCACCGGCACCGACGATCAACTCCTCGTCATCTACCACGCGGAGCCGGGCTCGCCGTCGGCTCGCTCGCTCGGCCTGCTCGGCTCGCTGGCCGCCACCGCGACGGCCACCGACCGCCGCGCCGACGCCCGGCGCTCGACACCGTCGCCCCAGGCCGGACCAGGACCAGGACCAGGACCAGGACCAGAATCCGGGCCCGAACCAGGACCCGGCACCGGACCCTCCGACGATCAGACGACCCCACGGCCGTAGCACCCCGGGCGCCCGGCGCGTTCAGTCCACCGGCAGGGAGAAATCCACCACATGTGAATTCGCTCCCGTGATGCGGCCACCGAAAGAACGGCAGATCCGGATCATACGGTTGTTGTCCCGGCCGGTCATCACCGTGACCGCGCGAAGGCCGTGCAGACGGGCCTGGGAAAGGGCATGGCGCGCGAGTTCCGTCCCCAGGCCGCGGCTCTGCCAGGTGTCGTCCACCAGTATGCTCAGTTCTCCGATTCCCTGGTCCCCGGCGAACATGACCTGGGTGACCGCTATGACGGTACCGCGGTCCGCTGCCGGACGGGTGACCCAGGTCATTCCGCGGCGCGCTCCCGTGAAATGCCGCCAGTCCGCTTCCGTCAGCTCCCGCCGAGCACTCTGATAGCGGCTGTAGAGGGAATCCAGGGTCATTCTGTGATGGAGTGAATTCACGGATGGGAAATCATCCACGGTCGCCCGCCCGGTCAGTATCTCGATTCCGTTCGGAAGGGCGATCGAATGATTCTCGCGCCGGAGCCCGAGCGGACGCGCGGGCGCGTGTAAATGTATTGTCATCTTTCTCCGCCGGTCGAGGGGTGAGCGGCTTTCCCGGAATTTCGGGCATCGCTCGTCGAATTATGCCGCACCCTTCCGGTGTGTCGGTGAGGCGCATGAACGTTATGCGGATCTTCGATCGGGGTATTCCTGATCGGCATGGCTCGCAACTCGGCGGTGATCACACCGGTCAGTTCCAGCGAGCGCAGGGTGATCGAGGCGGGCCGGCCCACTCACACCAGCACGGTTTCGAAATTCACGGTCAGCTTGTCGAGAACGGCCCGCGGCTTCGGCTCGCTGTCGGGCAGTTGCGTGGCGAAGACCTTCTTCCGGGCCAGGATGGGCCCGTGGCCGTGATGGGTGCTCTTGCCGACGCCCGGGCCGAGGAACGCGCCCGCGTCTTCGGTGTCGGACATCGCGCCTTCCCGGGGCGTCGCACACGCCGGCCCCGGCATCGCTGCCGTACTCGCGCGTTCATGTCATGCGGACTGCCCTCCGGGAGCCGCCCGGCGTCGCACCGGACCGGACGGATGACGGGAACGGCGCCCCGCCCTCACCGCTGCGGGAGGCGGTGCGCGCCGGTGAGCGGCCCCCGGGTCAGACCACACCGCTGCGGATCGCGTACGCCACGGCCTGCGTGCGGTTGCGCAGGCCGAACCGCGTGATGACGTCGTGCAGCACGTTCTTGATGGTCCGTTCGGAGTAGTTGAGCCGCCTGGCCACCTCCGACGTGGTCATGCCCTCCGCCAGCATGCGCAGCACGCTCACCTCACGGGGCGACAGCCCGGCGGCCCGCGCGCACTGTTCCTGGACCGCCCGCATGCGCTCCAGCAGCGTGTAGACGAGAGAGGGGGACATCGGCGGCTCGCCGCGCAGCGCGCTCCACACGGCCTGCACCAGCTGAGCGGGGCGGAGCCGGTCCCGCAGCAGCACTCCGGTGACGCCGAGGGAGACCGCACGCCAGAGCGTGTCCTCGTCGATGGAGCCCACCACCAGCAGGACCGGCCGGCCCGGGTCGCCGGCGGCCTCGCCGACGAGGCGCAGGGCCTGGTCTCCGGCCGCGTCGGCGAACACGACGGCGACGCGCGCGTCACCCCGGTCCGCCCAAGCCACCAGCCGCACACCCTTGACGGTCGAGAGGAACGCCGCGGCACCCTCCGCGGCGTCGGTGTCATCGGCCGTCAAGGTGAGTGTCAGCGGCGACGCGTCGCCAGATCGTGGGTGCGCCGGCCGCCAGGGGTGTGCGAAGTTCGTGTTCATCTGCCCCTCACCGCGTTGTTGACATGGCCGAGTGATCGCGTGACCGGGGACGCCGGTGTCGGTGCCGTCTCCGGACGATCGCACCCTAGGCGACCGATGCGTACCTGCCATCTGTCCTACGACGTAACACCCCGATGATACGTGGCATGTTCCTGAAAAAGTCACACGTGTGAGCCCGGCGGGCGCCGCGCTCACGGCCGGCCCGGCAGCTTCCTCCTCCCGTGTCCGTCTCCCGACTCCTGTGTGCCCATGCGAACTCCGCCTTTCGGTGTGCTGACGACAGACGCCATCCTCGGGGTGAGGATTCCGGGCGCATCGGTTGGACGACTGCCCCTCCGTGGCCGGCGCACGTGCGACGCGGAGCCCCACGGGGGTGCGTCCCGGCCGTGTGCCCCGGCAGGGCGCGGTGGCCGCTTCGCAGTCATGTGACGGATTCCGACGAATCGCGGATCGCCCAGGCTGGGAGCCCGGACGCCGTCCGCGTCCCACCGCCGACGCCGGCTCCCCTCTCCTGAGCGAAAGGCTCTTCACCCATGCTCTCCTCTCCTCCGCCGCCGGTCACGGCCGCGGCACCGCCCGCCCCGCGACTGGGCCGCGTCATGTTCATCGCCGCCGTGGCCGCCCTCGGCGGCTTCCTGTTCGGTTACGACAGTGCCGTCATCAACGGTGCGGTCACCGGCATCCAGCACCACTTCGGCGTGGGCGCCGGACGGACCGGCACCATCGTCGCCGTGGCCCTCCTCGGCTCGGCGCTGGGCGCGGCCGTCGCGGGCCGGCTGGCCGAGCGCGTCGGACGCCTCCGGGTCATGCGGATGGCCGCCGTCCTCTTCGCCGTCTCGGCCGTCGGCTCCGCCCTGCCGTTCTCCGCCTGGGACCTCGGCGCCTGGCGTTTCGGGGGAGGCATCGCCATCGGCCTGGCCTCCCTGATCGGGCCCACCTACATCGCGGAGGTCGCGCCACCGGAGTACCGGGGCCGCCTCGCCTCCTTCCAGCAGGCCGCCATCGTTCTCGGCATCACGGCCTCCCAGCTCGTCAACTGGGCCATCGCCCAGGGCGCCGACGGGCGCAGCGAGGGCGCGCTCGGTCCCCTCGGCGCCTGGCAGTGGATGCTGCTCGCGGCTTTCGTCCCCGCGGTCCTGTACTTCGTCCTGTCCACCCGCATCCCCGAGTCCCCGCACCACCTCGTCGCCCGGGGCCGGCTCGCGGAGGCCGGACGGGCGGTGCGGGACATCGAGGGCCCCGGCAGCGACGCGGACGCCCGGCTGGCCGAGATCGCCCGCTCGCTGCGCGACACCCACAAGCCCCGTGTCCGTGACCTGTTCGGCGGACGCGCCGGACTGCTGCCGGTGGTGTGGGCCGGCATCGGCCTCGCGGTCTTCCAGCAGTTGGTCGGCATCAACGTGATCTTCTACTACTCGTCCGTGCTGTGGCAGTCCGTCGGCATCGACCAGTCCGGGTCGCTGCTGATCAGCCTCTCCACGTCCATCGTCAACATCGTGGGCACGGTCGTCGCCATGCTGCTCATCGACCGGGTGGGCCGCCGGCCACTGGCCTTGGCCGGCTCCCTGGGCATGGCCGTCTCCCTCGCGCTCGCGGCGTGGGCCTTCTCCGGCACGACCGGCAGCGGCGACGACATCGGCCTTCCGGACCTTCAGGCAGGCGTCGCGCTCGTCGCCGCGCACACCTTCGTGTTCTTCTTCGCGGCGTCCTGGGGCGTGGTGCTGTGGGTCATGGTGGGCGAGATGTTCCCGCTGCGCATCCGCGCGGCGGCGATCTCGGTGGCCACGGCCTTCAACTGGATCGCCAACTGGGCGGTGAGCGAGTCGTTCCCGGCGCTCTCCGAGTGGAACCTGTCGGCCGGCTACGTGATCTACGCCGCCTTCGCCCTGGTCTCGGCCTTCTTCGTCGCCTTCGCGGTCACCGAGACCAAGGGCACCAGGCTGGGCGGCGGCTGAGGCGGGGTCGGCCGGTCCTCGCTCCGCCACGCGCGCGGACCGACCTCGGTGGGGCCCCGGTCTCTGTCAGCAGGGCGTCCGGGCCGGCCGTCCCGGGCCATGGCGGAGACCGGCGACTGCAAGACCGTACGTCAGTTCCAGCACCCCGTGTCACGCGCGGCGTGCCGCATCCGGGGCGCCGGCTTCCAGGCGCAGGTCACGGAGGAGCGGCAGGTCCTCCGCCGCTCCGCTTGCACGGCCCTGGCGCCGGAGCGAGTTCGATGGCGCGCGGGCGGTCCCCGATCGCCGTCCCGGGGTCCCCGCGCCGCCGGCGCGCCTTGCTCACCACGCCCAGGGCGGGACCCTCTCCGTCTGCCGGGCACAAGCGCCTCAAGTGCGGATACGGGTCGGCCGGACAGCAGCCGTACAGGTCACCTGACTGGCCTGCCGCCCACCCGGAAGGCCCCGAACCGGCGCTCCGGGCCGCCCGAGGGGCACCGGGGCTTTCCCTCCTAGGTGCCGAAAGGTGCGAAACGGTAGAAAGACGCAAGAAACGACTTGATAGTGTCGTGCCCCGAATGATCTTCGAGTCCTCCGGGACGCGGCTGGGAGGAGCCATGGTGACCGGCGGCGAGCAGGCCCCGCCGATGACGGAGATATGCGGCCGTGATGCCGAACTGTCCCGTCTGCGCGACTTCGTCCTCACTTCCCGGCGGGAGGGCCCCCCGACCCTGGCCCTCCTCGGGGAGGCCGGGACCGGCAAGAGCACCCTCCTCGACGCGGCGGCCCAGGAGGCCGCCGCGCACGGCAGACGCGTACTGCGGTGCACCGGACACGAAGGGGAGCGGGAGATCGCCTTCGCCGCGCTGCACCAGATGCTGACCCCCCTGCTGCCGGAGGCGGCCGGCCTGCCGGACGCCCAACGCCGCGCGCTGCTGGGCGCCTTCGGATGCGCCGAGACCGCGCCGCGGGCGGCCGACGACCGGCCCGAGCGGCTCCTGATCAACCTCGCCGCGCTCACCCTGCTGTCCGACGCCGCCGCCCGGCGGCCGGTGCTCCTCGTCGCCGATGACGCGCAGTGGACCGACGCCTGCTCCCTGGACGCGCTGGCCTTCGTCGCTCGCCGGGTGACGGGTGAGCCGGTGACCCTGCTGCTGGGCGTACGGGGCGACACCCCGCCCCGGCGGTTCGGGACGGACTTCGCGCGCCTGCCGGTACGGCCACTGGACGACCGGGCGGCCGAGCGGGTGCTCGACGCCCAGCCCCACGCCCCGCGCGGTCCGCTGCGCGAGCGCATCCTGCGGCAGGCCGACGGCAATCCGCTGGCGCTGGTGGAACTGGCCCGCGCCGGCGCGGGGGTCCCGTCACCCCGGCTGGTCGGACCGGCCGGCGCCCTGCCGCTCACCGAACGCCTGGAGAGCGTGTTCGCCGAGCGGCTGGCAGGGCTGTCTCCGCAGACCCGCCGGTTCCTGTTGTACGCGGCCGCCGCGGACGCCCCGGACATGCCGGCCGCCCTCCTGGCCGCCTCCGCGTCCGGAGGGCCGGACGCGTGGTCGGCGGCGGAGGGGGCCGGCCTGGTGCGGGTGGAGAGCGGGCGCGTCGTCTTCCGGCACCCGCTGGTGCGGTCGGCCGTCTACGGCTCGGCCTCCTTCGGCGAACGCCGGCAGGCGCACCTGGCACTCGCCGACCTGCTGAGCGACGACCCCGACCGGCAGGCCTGGCACCGGGCCGCCGCCACCCTGGCCCCCGACGAGGACATCGCGGCGGCACTGGTGCGGACGGCGGGACGCGCACGGCGACGCGGCGGCTACCGGGTGGCCGCCGCGGCCCTGGAACGGGCCGCGGAACTGAGCCCGGACGGTCAGGCACGGGCCCGGCGGCTGCTGGACGCCTGCGACCTGGCGATGAACGCGGGTGAACCCCTGTGGGTGGAGAAGCTGGCGGGCAGGGTCGCGGCGGCGACCGACGACGAGGCGATGCTCCGGTCGGCCACCCTGTGGACCGGCTGGGCGCTCGCCGCCACCACCCGGCAGAAGGCCGCGCTGTCCCACCTGCTGCCACTGGCGGACGAGACGGCGGACCGGGCGCCGGAATCGGCACTGGTCGCCCTCGGGCACGCCGCCATCATCGCCTACAACACCGGCGACGAGACCTACCGGCAGCACATGCTCCGGCTCCTGGCGCGCATCCCCGTCGACGTGGGGAACGACCACGAACAGCTGTGGACCCGCGCCTGCTGCGACCCCCACGGGGACCGCGCGGGACTGCTCGCGTTCCTCCGGGACTGCCTGGCGCGGTCCGAGCGGGACGCCGAGCGGCTGACCGTGCTGGGAGCCGGCGCCTGGATCCTGGACGACACCACCGTCGCGGTCCGGCTGCTCGGCGAGGCGATGGAACAGCTCAACGCCGTGACCACGGCCGGTTCCAACGCCACCCTCGGGCAGGCGCTGGCACTGGCCCAGTTCGAGGCCGGCGCCTGGGAGGCCGCCTGGTCCTGCGCCGAGGACGCCCGGCGGGTCGCCGCCGAGAACGGCCTCGACATGGCGGGCCGCGCCGCGATGTACGTCACCTCGGCCCTGCTGGCGCTGCGCGGCCAGGCCGGCGAGGCCAGGGAGATGATCGACCGGGCCGTGGCCGGGGTGGACCCGGCCCAGGGCCGCGCCCTCTGGGTCCGCGCACGCTGGGTCCGCGCGCTCGTGGCCGCATTGGAAGGCAATCACCCGCTGGAGTACGAACTGCTGCGCGGACTGTTCACCGTGGGACCCGAGCCGAACCCCGTGCACTACCACGCGTCCTACTACGCGCTCGGCGATCTCGCCGCGGCGGCCGTGCGGGTCGGCAAGCGGCAGGACGCGGCGGAAGTGCTCGCCGCGGCGCGGCGGCGGCTGGACGGCCGGATGTCCCCCCGGCTGCTGCTGCACACCCGCCGTGCCGAGGCCGTCCTCGCCGACGACGAGCGGGCGGCGGAGCTGTTCGAGGCCGCGCTCGGCGACCCCGCGGCGGAGCAATGGCCCTTCGAGCGGGCGGTCGTCCAGCTCGAGTACGGGCAGTGGCTGCGGCGCAGACGGCGTACGGGAGAGGCTCGTACGGAGCTGTCCCGGGCACTCACCGTCTTCGAACAGCTGAACGCGCGGCCGTGGGAGGAGCGGACCTCCGCCGAGCTGCGGGCCTGCGGTGTCACCGTCCGCGGGGGCGACGGTGCCTCGCGGGGGATCGAACGGCTCACGCCCCAGCAATTGCAGATCGCCCGGCTGGCGGCCACGGGGCTCACCAACCGGCAGATAGGGGAGCGGCTGCTGCTCTCCGCCCGCACCATCGGCTTCCACCTCTACCAGACGTATCCGAAACTGGGCATCACCAACCGGGCGCAGCTGCGCGACGCGCTCGGTGACACGGGGACGCCCTGAGGACGCCGCGGGAGGTCAGTCTCGCGGCGGGAACTGGGCGGCCGCGGAGACGTACAGGGTGTAGGGGTTGCCGCGGTCCCCGTGCGCCCGGGTCATCGCCCGGACCACGTCGCGGGCACCGGCGCCGGCCTGCACCGCCGCCTCGAAGTCGGTCAGATAGCGGCGGGAGGCGGCGATGACCGCGGCGGCGTCCCGGTCGTCGGCGCCGGGGGGCTGGTGACCGGTGACCAGCCGGGCCGGCCGGAGCGCCTCCAGCGTGTCCAGGGCCCCGAGCCAGCGCTCGCGCGCCCGGCTGTCGGTCTGCGCCAGCCACATGTGGATGCCGTGGTAGGCGACATCGCCGCCCACCACGGCGTCGAGGTCCGGGACGTGCAGGACGGTCGACGGATCGGTGTCGCTCTGCCCGACCCGTACCGGTCTCAGCTCGTGTCCTTCCAGCTCGATGACGTCCCCCGTCAGCGCCCGCGGCGCCACGGGCCGGGTCGGCAGAGCCCCCGGGAACAACGACTCCCAGTACGCCAGGACCGGCCCGGTCAGCTGTTCCTCGGCGTGCGGCACGACCTCCGGCAGCGCCACGGCGACGGCCTCGGGGAAGGCGTCCAGCACGACCGGCAGGCCGAGGAAGTGGTCGGCGTGGCCATGGGTGACGTAGACGGTCGTGAGGACCTTGCCGGTGGCGCGGACGAAGTCGGTGAGGCGGTGCGCCTCGGCGACGGTGATGAGCGCGTCGACGAGCACGGCCTCCCGCCGTCCGTGGACGAGCGTCGCCGTGCTGGCCGGCCAGGTCGCGCCCACCCCGCTGTCCCAGCCCGGTGCCGTGGCGGCGATGGGCTTGTAGTCACTGGTGAAGACGTCGATCGTCAGCATGGGGTGGGCTCCGTTCGTCGGCGGACCGGCGTCGCCGTCCGTGCCGGTCCGCCGACGGCGGACGGTGCGGTGACCCGGCCGTCCCCGACGGCCGCACGGGGGGCCGTGGTCGAGGAGGTACGGCGCGGGTGCGCCGCCTCGGCCACCCTAGGCACGGGAAGTGGAAGGACTGTGGAGTCCCCGCCCTTCCCGTGGAGCCCGGGGCGGCCGGGGGAGGGTCAGAAGCCGGTCATCGTGATCTTGCCGATGGCCTTCCCGGACTCCAGGACGCGGTGCGCCTCCCGCAGGTGCTCCGCCGTGATCTTCCCGAGGTCGGTGGTGGCCGTCGTGGCGAGGATTCCGGTGTCCACCAGCCGGGCGATCTGGTCCAGGATGCGGCCCTGCTCGGCCTGGTCGGCGGTCCGGTGCAGCGACCGGGTGAACATGAACTCCCAGTGGAAGGAGATGCTCTTCGACTTCAGCAGGCCGATCTCGACCGGGCCGAAGTCGTCGATGGCCACGATCCGACCGAAAGGCTTGACGACGTCGGCGTAGGCGGCCAGGTTCTGCTCCGTACCGGTGGTGCCGAAGACGAAGTCCACGCCCTGCGGGACCACTTCGCGCACCTGCGGGGCGAGGGGCCGGCGGTGGTCGACGATGTGCGCGGCGCCCATCCGCCGGGCGAACTCGACGGTCTCGGGGCGGGAGGCCGTGCCGATCACCGTCAGACTGGTCAGGGCGCGGGCCAGCTGGGAGACCATCGCGCCGACGCCGCCCGCGGCGGCGGTGACCAGCAGGGTGCCCGACTGCTTCAGGGCGTCGGTGTGCAGCCCGAGGTGCTCGAACAGGCCCTCCCAGGCGGTCAGCGAGGTCAGCGGCAGGGCCGCCGCCTCCGCGAAGGAGAGCGAGGCGGGCTTGTGGCCGACGATGCGCTCGTCCACCGTGTGGAAGAGGGAGTCGGCACCGGGCCGGTCGAGGGCCCCGGCGTAGAACACCTCGTCGCCCACCTGGAACGACTCGACCTCGGCGCCGACGCCGACGACCGTGCCCGCCGCGTCCCAGCCGAGGACCTTGGGCTCGCCGCCCGGGTCGTTGCTCTGCCGGATCTTGTAGTCGACCGGGTTGACCGCGATGGCCTCGACCCGCACGAGCAGGTCGCGCGGCCCTGGCTGCGGCACCGGCAGGGTCGTGTCGACGAGACTCTCCGCGTCGTCCACCGGCAGGCTCTTGCGGTAGGCGACGGCCGGCATGGTCTCGGGGATCTGGCTCATGACTGTTCCTCCTGGGGATCTCACAGCGGACTTCCGCTGTGCCCGTAACGTAGCTTCGAGGAGGTAGTAACCTGCAAGGGATACTACTTCCCTAAGGGAAGTGAACTGGTGGGAGAGGCAACCCAGGAAAGGGAGACCCCATGGTGACACTCTGCGAGTCCCAGCGGCACGACCATCACGACGTGTACGCCGCCCAGTGCCCGTGCCGCGAGGTGCTCGATCTCCTGGCCAACAAGTGGTCGGCGCTGGCCATCGGCGCCATGGAGGAGGGACCGCAGCGCTTCGGGGCCCTGCAGAAGCGGCTCGAAGGGGTGAGTCCCAAGGTCCTCACCGCCACGCTGCGCCGCCTGGAGGACCGGGGCTTCGTGGAGCGGACCGTCTACCCCGCGGTGCCCCTGCACGTCGAGTACGAACTGACCGCGCTGGGACACAGCGTGGCGCGGCCCCTGGCGCAGCTGCGCGGCTGGGTGGAGGACCACATGGACGAGATCGCCTGACGGGCGCTCGCGCCCCGGCCCCGGTCACCGGCCCAGGAACTCGTTGACCTCGTGGGCGAAGTCCTCCGGGTGCTGGAAGAGGAAGCCGTGCCCGGCGTCGCTGTAGAGGACGGCCTTGGCGTCCGGCAGTCGCTGGGACATCGCGAACGTGGCGTAGGCGTGGATCATCACGTCGTGGGCGCCGTTGGCGGCCAGCACGGGCAGGGTGAGTTCCGCCTGCCGGTCCCAGTACCCCCGGAAACCGCTGATGGCCGCGATCTGGCCGCGGAACGCCTCGGGACTCACCACGGCCTTCGACTCCCTCAGCCGCCGGTCCAGGCGGCGCAGGGAGGCCAGTCCGGCCGCCCGTGCCCTCTCCGTCTCCGGGTAGAACAGGTAGAGGAAGTCCTCGTCGTCGTTGGCTCCCTTGCCGGTGATCTGCGCGACGCGCGCCGGCGGCGGGGGCAGGTCGGGCACGCCGCCGGGCGAACTGCCGGCCACCACCAGCCGGTTCACCAGACCGGGCGCGGTCAGGGCCACGCCCTGGGCGACTATGCCGCCCAGCGACCAGCCCAGGACGTCGACGTCCTCCAGCCCCAGGGCGCCGATGAGGGCCAGGGAGCCGTCGACCAGGCCTTCCATGGTGGACGGCGGCTCACCGGTGGAGAAGTTGGTGCCGCGGTTGTCGAAGACGACGACCTCCCGCTCGGCCGCGAGCAGGTCAAGCAGCGCCGGGTCCCAGTGGTCGATCGTTCCGCGCAGCCGCATGTGCAGGACCAGCGGCCGGGTACCGGCCCGTCCGAAGCGGCGGTACGCGAAGCGCTCGCCGCGCGGTCCCGTCACGTACCGGGTGTCGGCCTGGTCGGCCAGGTGGGCGGACATGGAATCTCCTGTCGTGTGGCTGGTGTCCGGCGCGGTGGACGCGAGGCGCCGACGGGCCGGACCGGGGGAGGGAAGCAGCCTTCCGGCGGCCGTACCACCAGCATGAACCGGTCTTGTGGACATTCAGTGGGCCGCGTCTTGAGGCCGGGCTGCACCCCGGTCGCGGCCCGGACTACCGCGCGGCCCGTTCACGAGCGCGTGCGACCGCGTCCCGGATGGAACGGCGGTACAGGGGCCCGTGGCCGGCAGGACGGTGCCGGCGTCCAGCGACTCCGGCGGGACAGGGCGCCGAGGCGTCCGGTACCTCGGAACACGGTGTGCGCACGGGCACCGGCCCACGGGCAGGTCGAGGGCGCCCGTCGTGCCGGACACCCGAAAGGCTCGGTCACGGGCACGTGCGCCGAGCCCCCCGAGCGGACGGCGCGCACCACCCACGGCACGGTGCCGGGGCACCAGGCGTAGGCCAGCACCGATCCGACCGGCACCCGGAGCGGGAACTCGCGCCGGACGTGCGGCACTTCACCCTCGTGGACGAGGAGGGGAACGCCGTGCGCGGTGCGCCAGCCGCTCGGCCGCGCCGATGTGGTCGTCGAGCGCGTGAATGACGAGGATCGCCGTGACGTCGCTCGGTCGGACCTCCCACGGCACCGAGCGGGGCGACGACCCCGTCGCGGTCACCGGGGTGACCGGTGTCGATGAGAAGGCCGCGTCGCCCTCCCTGACGATCACCCGGTTGGAGTGTTTCCCGAGACCAGGAACACCCGGTCGCCGACGGGAACGACGCTCCCCAGCAGCGGGAACGCCGGGGCGGAGCCCTCCTCCTGACGGCGCACCGCACGCACACCGCCCGATTACGGCCGGCGGGCACGCGGTCCGAGGAACCTCGCACGTGTGCGTCGGGCGCGTATGTACCAAAGGCCGGGAGCTTGCCGTACTTCCGGTAACGAGATCAAAGTGAAACACATATCTCACTGCCCACCCGTGGCGGTACGACTCTCACCGGGAGCACCATGTCTTCCTCCGAGGACCGCCTCGACCAGGCGGCCGACGCATACGCGTCGCACCTGCGCGACTGCCGTCAGTGCCGGGCGGACGGGCGGGAGTGTCCGGCCGCGAAGTTCCTGCGCCGCGCGCACAACAACCTGCTGCGCGAGGCACGCCGCGGTTCCGCGGCGGCGCGAAGGTGACCGTCAGGCACGGGTGGACAGGGCCAGGTACTGGTGCACCGACCGGACGGCGCTCGCACCGTCGCCGGCAGCCGCGGCCACCCGCTTCAGCGACGCGGTCCGCACGTCACCCGCGGCGAACACACCCGGCACGCTCGTCTCGTAGGGCAGCGGCGCACGCCCCGCGTCCCGCCAGCGGGGCCCCTGATCAGCGTTCGACAGCGCGAGGTCGGTGCGGACGAACCCGTTGTCGTCCAGCGCCACCCCCGTCAGCCAGTCGGTGGCCGGCTCGGCACCGATGAAGCAGAACAGACCGGCGCAGGCGATCCGGCGCACCGGGCCACCGGGCCGCGTCAGCGTCACCGCCTCCAGCCGCTCGGCGCCGTGCAGCGCCGACACCCGCGTGCCCGTCAGCACCGTGATGCGCGGGTCCCCGAGGACGCGGTCCACCAGGTACGCGGACATGCGGGTGCCCAGGTCCTCACCGCGGACCACCAGGGTCACCGCCCGCGCGTGGCGCGCGAGGTGCAGCGCCGCCTGCCCCGCCGAGTTCGCCCCGCCGACGACGGCGACCGGTGCGCCGGCCACCGTCTGCGCCTCCATGTCCGTGGCCGAGTAGTGGATGCCGCGCCCGGTCAGCTCGTTCCACCGGTCGACCGGGAGGGCGCGGTAGGCGGCACCGGTGGCGAGGACCACGGCCCGGGTCCGGATCCGCGCCCCGTCGGAGAGGGTGACCACGTGCCCCCGCGCGCCGGGTTCCAGCGCGACGACGGTGCACGGACTGGCGATCCTGGCGCCGAACTTCAGAGCCTGCACGGCGGCGCGCGCGGTGAGGTCCGCGCCGCTCAGACCGAACGGGAAGCCGAGGTAGTTCTCGATGCGCGCGCTGGTGGCGGCCTGGCCGCCGGTGGCGACCGCGTCGAGCAGTACCGTTTCCAGCCCCTCGGAGGCCCCGTGCACGGCGGCCGCCAGTCCGGCGGGGCCGGCGCCCACCACGGTCAGGTCGGCGGTACCGCTGCCGGTGTCACGGAAGGACAGGTTCAGCCGCTCGCTGAGCGCGCCGGGGGTGACGCCCGTCAGCACCTCGGCCCCGATCGAGGCGACCGGCAGGTCGGCCGCGGTCAGCCCGGCGGCACCGAGCAGGGCCGCTCCCTCCGCCGAGCCGTCCGGCAGCCAGGAGTGGGCGACCCCCTGGCGGGCGAGGAAGGTACGCAGCCGCAGGCCCGCGGCCGAGTCCGGGTCGCCCACCATCCGCAGCGTCTGGGCGGTCGCCTGCCGCAGCAGCCGGCGCCGGGCCAGGAAGGAACGCAGGAACAGGTCCGACAGCTCGGTCTCCCGCGCCATCAGCAGCCGGAACGACCCGGCGTCCACCCGGTGCACGGTGCCCGGCCTGCGCACCTGCACCCGCAGGTGCCGGCGCTGACCGGTGAGCAGCCCGAGTTCACCGACGAACTGGCCGGGCCCGTACCGCAGCAGGACCTCGTCCCGGCCCGGTGCCGGGGACGGCCGCACCGCCTCCAGCCGGGCGCTGCCGCACAGGAGGAGGTCACCGCAGTCGTCCCCGACGTCGAACAGCACCTGCCCGCCGGTGACCTCCTCCGGCTCCGCGTACCGGACTGCCCGGGTCAGCTGCTTCTCGGTCAGCCGGACCGAGGCCAGGCCGACGAGGTCCTCGGGTCGGTCGCCGATCTCGGGAAAGGAGGTCGCCATGGAGGTGATCCCTTCGACGCGCTTCGCGCGCCTTGCTCGTGCTGTCGGGGAGGTGGGGCCGGTCGGGGGACGGACGCGTCCATGCCTCAGAAGTCGGCGCGGGACAGCAGTTCCTCGGTGGTGAGCACGTCGTGGGCGATGAGCGCGTAGCGGTTCACCATCTGCTCGTAGGAGCCGGCGTCGCCGTCGGGCGCGGTGGCGTCCTTGACGAGGGTCACCCGATAGCCCCGCTCCATGGCGCTGCGGGCGGTGGACTCCACACACATCGTCCCGATCATGCCCGCCACGGCGATGTGCTCGATGCCGCGGCGCTTCAGCTGGATGTCGAGGTCGGTGGTGGCGAAGACGTCGAGGTTCTTGTGCGGGGCGATCGTCACGTCACCGGGGCCGGGCCGGAGATCGGGGTGGAACTCGGCGCCCCAGCCGCCCGCCTCGAACATGCGGTTGTCGAACATCATGCGGTGGATGCCGGAGCGGTGCTTCCAGTCGTCGTACTCCTCGTCGGTATAGGACATCGGCGAGAAGAACGCCGGGTAGCCCTTGTCCCGGAAACCGGCCAGCAGCCGCCTGAGGTTGTCCAGGGTGCCTATGCGCTCGAACTCCGCCTTGAAGCCCGGGTAGCCCTTGCCGCCTTCGGCGAAGACCTCGTTGACGGTGTCGATCAGGACGAGACCGATCGGGGCGGACGTACTGGTCATGAGGGATGTTCCTTTCCTTCTGCCGCACCGCGGCGGTGCGGACGGGTGGACCCGGGGGGCTTCCGCAGTCAGCGTGTCAGCGGGTGACGGGAGCGCCATCGGTTGTTCGACTGCCGACCGGGCCCGCACCGTACGTTTCCGGTCCGCGCGACACCTGGAAGCGGGCCCGGTGCGGTGCCGGGGGAGCCGTCGAGGCGGCCGGGGCCGTGGCGTTGGCCGCGGCCGCGAGGACCGCGATCAGGGTGATGCCGCCCATGGCGGCGAGTTGCTGCCGGGCGGTGGAGAAGCGACGGGGGACGGCACGGCGTCCGGAACCGTCGGGCGCCAGCGCGGAGGAGACGGAGGGGGCGGGCACGGAAAGCTCCCGTCTGGCTGTCCTACCCCGTGACGGGGGCGGACGTGTCAGTGATGGTGGTGGGGGTGGGGGGCCGAGTGAACCGCGTGGACGAACCGCCACGCCTCGGTCGATCGACTGACGTTCCGGGCCGGGCATCGCCCCTCGGCGCGGGCACATGTCTCATTCCCCTCTATGCACACACGTGTGAGTCGGCGACGATGGACACGGGCTGGGCACCCGTCCACGGAACGCCCAGGCCGCCCTTCCCCCGCAGCCCGCGAGCAAGGTGGCCCCATGACGCGACGCCGTACCCGCCACGTCCTCACGACGGCCGTCCTCGGCGCGGCCACCCTGGCCGGTCTCACCGTGACCGGCCAGCCGGCCTCGGCGACCGCTTTCCCCTGGGGCATCTCCCTCTACACGGGCTCCGGCCTGACGGGCACACAGACCGTCGTGGACCTCGACGACACCTCGTGCCACAACCTCTCCGAGCCCGCCCTGTCCGCCGTGGACGTGTCGGACTCGGACCTGTACGCCTACTACAACCCGGACTGCCGCACGGGCCTGCCGGGGCAGAGCGGCGACTCGTACGTCATCGTCGGCAGCCTGCACAGCGCGGAGTTCGCGCTGCCCGTGGTCAGTTACCGAGTGGTCCACAACAACTAGGCCCGGCGTCCGCCTCGCCCCAGCAGGGCGGCCTCCAGGGCGTCCCAGTCGAGCAGGCGGCTCTCGTCGCCGGCCGGCACCAGCGCGTACGTGGCGTCCAGCCACCGCCGCACTCCGCTCAACCCGGTCTCCAGACACACCCGGCCCTCGGGACGCAGGAGGGTGAAACGGAGGGCACCGGCCGTCCCGTACCGGTCGCCGACCGGCCGGACGCGGAAGTCACCCTCCCCGCTGGGGCCGCGGGTTCCCCGGTCCAGCAGTTCCCGGGACACGACCCAGGTCACGCGTAGATCGGTCACCGGGTCCACGAAGAGGTCCAGGGTGACGGCGTAGGGATCGTCCAGGGTGTAGCGCAGGCGGCAGCGCAACGTGTCGGGACCCGCGGGGACGAACAGCCGCCGGACCGTCGTGACGAGAACCGGGGGAACACGGTCGCCCCGGGTCCCGGGGCCGGCGAAGGCGCTTCGGTCGTTCATCGGGTGCTCTCTCTCCCGTCGGGGGCACGCTTTTCGGTCAGGTACGCGCGCTGACGTCCCTCATCCTGGGCACCCCCCGCCCGGTGCGCATCGGTAGAATGACTGCGGATGAAACGGGGTGAACACCGTCCTCATGACTCACGCGGGGGCCGGTCCGCGCCGGTGCGCAAGGGGCTAATCTTGGCCATCGGCGGCGTCCGTGACGCCCCGGCCTGTCGCCCCGCCGACCGTGACGGCGGCGGAGGCCACCACCGGTCCGGCTCCCGGGCCCCGGCCCGCCCACCCGCGGCGGCGGTGGGCCGGCACCCGGACGGCCAGACCGATCCGCACCGACGCGACGGGGGCCCGGTCCGGACCGTGCCCCGCGCGCGACCCGACGTCAGGGGTACTTGTGAACAGCTTCCGCAGGCAGGCGTCCGGCCGCCGGAGAACCGTATGAGCACGCCCACCCACCCGTCCTCCCTCACCGGGCGGACGCGGTGCGGGGACTCCTCCCGGTTCCCGCTGCGCGACTTCCTGCGCACCGAGACCGGCAGTGCCGCCGTCCTGGCCGCCGCGGTGGTCGCCGCCGTGGCCTGGGCGAACGTCGCGCCGGGCGGGTACGAGTCGTTCTGGCGGACGGACCTGTCCGTGACGGTCGGCGGCCACGGTGTGCTGCTGCACCTGCGGGAGTGGGTGAACAGCGGCCTGATGACGGTCTTCTTCTTCGTCGTCGGGCTGGAGGCACGCCGCGAGTTCGACATGGGGGAGCTGCGTGAACGCAGCCGGCTGGCGCTCCCGCTGGCCGCCGGCGTCTCGGGCATGCTGGTGCCCGTCCTCCTCTACGTGGCCGTCAACGCGGGCCACGGGACGGCGGGCGGCTGGGGCGCCGCCATGTCCACCGACACCGCCTTCGCGCTCGGTGCCCTGGCCCTGGTGGGGCGCCGGATGCCGACCGCGCTGCGGGTCCTGGTGCTGACGGTGACCGTGGTGGACGACTTCGTCGCCCTGATCGTCATCGCCGTCGCCTACAGCGGGAACGTGGGCCTGCCCGCCCTCGCTGTCGCCGTCGGCGCCTTCGCCGTCGTCCTGCTGCTGCGCTCCCTCGGCGTGCGGCGCGGGGCGGCGTACGCGGTGCCGGTGGCCGTCGCCTGGCCGGCCCTGCTCTTCTCGGGTGTGGACCCCGTGGTCCTCGGCCTGGCCATGGGGCTGCTGACCTACGCGCGCCCCGCCGGGCGTCCCGCGCTGGAGCGGGCCAGCGGACTGTTCCGGCTCTTCCGCGAGCAGCCCACCGCCGAACTCGAACACTCCGTCCGCCTCGGACTGGCCTCCGCGCTCTCCCCCAACGACCGCCTGCAGCGCATGTTCCACCCCTGGGCGAGCTACGTGATCGTCCCGCTCTTCGCCCTGGCCAACGCGGGCATCCCGGTCACCGTCGGCCAACTCGCCGACGCCTTCACCTCACCGGTCACCCTGGGCATCGTGCTGGCCTACGTGGTGGGCAAACCCGTCGGCATCGTGGGAGCGTCCCTGCTGGTCTCCGCCGCCGGGCGGGACCGCGTGCAGCTGCCCGTCGGCGTCGGCGCCCTCGTCGCGGGCGGCACCGTCGCCGGGGTCGGTTTCACCGTCTCCCTGCTGATCGCGACCCTCGCCTTCGACGGCGCCGCCCTCCAGCAGGCCAAGATCGGCACCCTGACCGCCGTGCTGGGCTCCGTCGCACTGAGCTGGGCGGTCAACGCGCTCCTGGCGCGGTTGCCGCACCGGCTGCGGCTGCGCAGCACCATCGGCCCGGCCGAGGCCATCGTCGACCTCGCGGTGCCGGTCGACGACGCCCGCGACCACGTCCGGGGGCCACGGGACGCACCCGTGACGGTGGTGGAGTACGGCGACTACGAATGCCCTTACTGCGGGCTGGCCGAGCCCGTCGTACGTGATCTGCTGCGGGATTTCGGCGAGGTCCGCTATGTGTGGCGGCACCTGCCGCTCACGGACGTACACCCCCACGCACAGGCGGCGGCGGAGGCGGCCGAGGCCGCGGCGGCGCAGGGCCGGTACTGGGAGATGCACGACCTGCTGATGGCGCACCAGGGTGCGTTGAGCGGGCGGGACCTGCGGGGGTACGCCGTCGGGGCCGGGCTCGACGTGGAGCGGTTCATGGCCGACGTGCGGGCGGGGACGGGCGCGGCGCGGGTCGCCGAGGACGTGGAATCCGCCGACCTGAGCGGTGTGGCCGGCACCCCCACCTTCTTCGTCGACGGACGCAGGCACGACGGCGCCTACGACATCGCCGCGCTGTCGGCGGCCGTGCGCGCCGCCCGCGCCCGCGCCGCCCTGGACGCCGTGTGACACGGGCGCGGGCGCACACCGCGAGAGCCCCCCGGCAGGTGTCCCGGGGGGGCTCGCGGCACACGGCCGGCGGCGTTCCCCTCGCGGGGGACGCCGCCGGCGCCGGATCACTTGGCGAGGAAGGCGAGGAGCGCCTCGTTGACCTCGGCGGCGTGGGTCCACAGCAGACCGTGCGGGGCGCCGTCGATCTCGACGTAGTCGGCGTGCGGGAGGGCCTTGCGGAAGGGACGGGCGGTGGAGTCGATGGGCAGGATGTTGTCGGCGGTGCCGTGCAGGATCAGAGCGGGCACGTCGATCCTGGGGATGTCGGCGCGGAAGTCGGTCGGCCAGGTCAGGGGAGCGGCGGAGGCGGCGTAGGAGCCACCGGCGGCGGCGGTGTTCCAGCTGTTGCGGACGGCCTCCTCGCCGATCCGGGTGCCGAGGTTGTCGTCCAGGTTGTAGAAGTCCCGGTAGAAGGCCGTGTAGTAGGCGTAGCGGTCGGTCTTGACCGTGTCGGAGATGTCCTGGAAGAAGGCCTGGCCGGCGGCGCCGTCGGGGTTGTCGTCGGTCTTCAGCAGGAAGGGCTCCAGGGAGGCGAGGAAGGCAGCCTTGGCGACCCGGGCGGAGCCGTAGGTGCCGAGGTAGCGGCCGACCTCGCCGGTGCCCATGGAGAAGCCGACGAGGGTGACACCCTGGAGGTCGAGGGTCTCCAGGACGGTGTTGAGGTCGGCTGCGAAGGTGTCGTAGTCGTAGCCGGTGGTGGGCTGCGAGGAGCGGCCGAAACCGCGGCGGTCGTAGGTGATGACCCGGTAACCGGCGTCCAGGAGCGCGGCGGTCTGCTTCTCCCAGGAGTGTCCGTCCAGCGGGTAGCCGTGGATCAGGACGACCGGACGGCCGGTGCCGTGGTCCTCGTAGTACAGCTCGATGTCGGTGGTGTTCTCCTGGCCGACGGTGATGAACGGCATGGTGCATTACCTCCACAGTGGTCGGGCCGCCGGTGCGGCGCCGAGTACGGGTCCAGCTTCACGGCGCACGGCGGCGCGGGAATCCGTCTAACGACTTACGGGCTGGGGCGGCGTGACTCATACGGGAGACGGTCAGGCCCCCGTGGAGCATGGAACACACCCGGCCGGGCACATGTGTTTCACTCCGGCGAATCCTGTAGAACATGTATCTCGGGCTCTCAGGAACGGAGCCCGGCGCACGCCGGTGCCCAGGAGCCGGGTGCGACGACCTGTCGAGGAGTCTCCCGATGAAACCGGTGGTCTGGATCCCGTACGAGCCCAGGGGCCTGCCGGGGCTGCCCGACGGACTCGACCGCCCTTACCGGGACGGCACGGACACCTGTCCCACACCGCCGGAGGAGGTCCGCCTCCTCACCGGTTTCCCCGGGGCGGGCGGCTACGAGCCACTGGTCACGATGGTCTCCCGGGCCAGGCGTCTGAAGGTGCTGCGGGTCCTCAGCTCCGGCCACGACTGCCTGACCCCGCGTCTGGGCCTGCCGCCGCCGGGGGCCCTGCTGCGCACCGGGCGCGGTGTGCACGCCGAGGCGACCGCGGAGCTGGCGGTGACCCTGCTGCTGGCCTCGGGGGGCGGGATTCCCCGTGCGCGAGCGGCAGGCGGGCGACTGGGCCCCGGCCGGCCGCCCGACGATACGCGGCAAGCGCGTGGTCGTCGTGGACCGGAGCCGTCGGGTCCGCCGTCGCGCGGCTGCTGGAACCCTTCGGCTGCGGACTCGTCCGGAGCGCCCGCTCCGCCCGGCCCGGCGACGCCGGGCCCGCCGTGCACCCGGTGAGGGAACTGCCGTCCCTGCTGCCCGCGGCGGACGCCGTGGTGCTGTGCGCGCCGCCGACCGAGGAGACCCGCGGCATGTTCGGCGCGCACCGGCCGGCCTCGCTCAAGGACGGCGCGACCCTGGTGAACGTCGGCAGGGGCGAACCGGTCGACACCGACGCCCTGGCCCGGGAGGTGGGTTCCGGACGGCTGCGGGCGGCGCTGGACGTGGCGGCACTCGAGCCACTGCCCGGCGCGCACCCGCTCTGGCGGCAGCCGGAGGCGTTGATCACCCCGCACGCCGGCACGTTCACCGACGCCTCCGCGAAGGACTCCGCGACCTTCCTGCCACGGCGGTCGTGGCGCTGAGCGGACGGGTCACCCCTGCTGAACAGGACCACCGCCGGCTGACCGCCCGGGCCGCGCCCGCACCCCCGTCCGGCTCACCCGTACCGCCTGCCATGCGCGCACCTTATGGACATCCGCAAGAACAAGCATTGGCCTCATCGCCGCACGAGGGCGAGAGTTGATCCAGCCCCGCACACCGGCCCGGTGCCGGTCCCGACCAAGGAGAATCCCGTGAGCAGCACGTCCCCCACCCCCGCCGGCACCGCCCTCAAGCGCGCCGGCCAGCGTCTCGTCGTCGTCGGGGCCGGCTCGGCCACCGGACGCCGCCTCGCCCGGACCGCCTCCGCCGAGGGAGCCGAACTCGTCCTCGCGGGCCCGGACCTCGCCAAGCTGGAGAAGACGGCCGCCGAACTGCCGGGCACGGCCCGTACCGTCCGCTTCGACATCACCGACGAGGCGTCGATAGCGCACCTGGCCGAAGAGGTCGGCGCCTTCGACCACTTCGTGTCCACGGCGGCCGTGCCGGCCAACGGGCCGCTGTCCGAACTCGTCCCCGAGGACGTCCAGCGCGCCTTCGCGGCCAAGGTGACCGGCCCCCTGTTCCTCGCCAAGCACCTCGCCGGACAGGCCCGGGAAGGCGGCTCCCTCACCTTCTTCTCCGGCGTGGCGGCCTGGCGTCCCGCCCCCGAGCGGACCGTGATGGCCACCACCAACGGCGCCCTCGCCTTCCTGGTCCAGGCCCTCGCCGTGGAGATCGCGCCGCTCCGGGTCAACGCCGTGTCCCCGGGTATCGTCGACAGCGGCGCCTGGGACAAGCTCGGCGCGGACAAGCGGGCGTTCCTGGAGTCGGTGGCCGCGAGCAACCCGGCCCGCCGGGTCGGCACCCCCGACGACCTCGTCGCCGCGGTGCTCTTCGCCATCGACAACCCCTACGTCACCGGCACCGTCCTGCACGTGGACGGCGGCGGACGCCTGGCCTGACCCACCGGCCCACCCCTGCACACGACCCCACCAAGGAGAAGCGCATGTCCGACCGCCACACCGGGCCCATCGTCCTCGTCGCCCGCATGAAGGCGCGCCCCGGCAAGGAACAGGAACTGTGGGACGCGCTGCCCGCCCTGGTGTCCGCCACCCGCCAGGAGGACGGCTGCCTCACCTACGTGCCGCACGAGGGGCTGGACGACCCCGGCCTGCTCGTCATGCACGAGGTGTGGCAGAGCGAGGAGCACCTGCGGGCCCATTCCGCCAGCGCGCACCTGCGGGCCTTCGCCGAGCGGGTGGCGCCCCTGACGGTGAACGGCATCGAGATCGAGCGGCTGGCCGAGATCGAGCTCTAGACCGTCCCGTTCGGGGGGCCGCGGGCGTCACGGCGGTCAACGGGCCCTGGCACTCAGTCATTCGACGGAAGCGTGCCGGGGCCGTCCGCGGTCCACTGGACCGGTACCGACCGGCACCTCACGACCTCCGCGGTCACGAGGGCGACGAGAAACACTGGAGTCACCCATGTCCATACCCGCCCCCACCTCGCACACCGGCCCGGGCCGCAGGACGGTCCTCGGCCTGTCCCTCGTGGTCGGAGGGGCCCTGGCGGCCGGCGCCGCGCCGGCCGCGGCCCGCCCCGGCACCGGTGGCGGCCACCACCAGCCCCGGCTGGAGACGGTCGCGACCTTCGACGGCGCGATGCCCACCGGGGTCACGGTGTCCCGCTCGGGCCGGATCTTCGTCAACTTCCCGCGCTGGGGCGACGACGTCCCGTTCTCGGTGGCCGAGATCCGGGGCGGCAAGGCCGTCGCCTACCCCGACCGGGCCGTCAACCGGCCGGACACCTCGCGCCCCGAGCGGCACTTCCTCGGCGTGCAGAGCGTGGTCGTCGACGCCGCCGAACGGCTGTGGGTCGTGGACACCGGCCGCGTCGAGTGGGCCGACGCGCCCCACGGCGGACCGAAGCTGGTCGCCATCGACCTGGCCACCGACCGGGTGGTCCGCACCATCCTGCTGCCCCGCTCCGTCGCCGGGCCGCGCAGCTTCATCAACGACGTCCGCTTCGACCTGAGCCGTGGCTACGCCTACCTCACCGATGCCACCCCGGACGGCCCCAACGGACTGGTCGTCGTTCACCTGGCGAGCGGCACCTCCTGGCGCTGCTTGGACGACGCGCCGTCCACCCGCCCCGTTCCCGGGTTCGTCCCCGTCGTCGAGGGCCGCCCGCTGACCAACAGCCCGGACGCCACCACGCCCGCCACGCCCGTCAACATCGGCGCGGACGGCATCGCGCTCAGCCCCGACGGTGAGTGGCTGTACTACTGCCCGCTCTCCAGCCGCCGCCTGTACGCGGTGCGCACCAGGGACCTGGTCCGCGCGCGGTCGGACCGCGGCGCGTCCGCCGTACCCGTGCGCGATCTGGGCGCCAAGGGCATGTCCGACGGCCTGGAGACCGACCGGGCCGGCCGCGTCTACGGTGGTGACCTGGAGAACAACGCCATCGTCCGCCGTGAACTCGACGGCACCTACCGCACCCTGATCCGCGACGAGCGCCTGGTGTGGCCCGACACCCTGTCCGTCGGCTATGACCGGCACCTGTACGTCGTCGCCAACCAGCTCAACCGCCAGGCCGCCTACAACGGCGGCGTGGACCTGCGGGTCAAGCCGTACGCGCTGTACCGCTTCCCCCTCGGCAGCGGACCCGCCCGCCGCTGACCCGGCGGCACGAAGACCGGCGGCCGTACCGGCACCCCAGGTGCCCGGTACGGCCGCCGGTCGCGTGTGCCCCGTGCTCAGGCGCCGGTGGTGAGCACCACGCGGAAGCGGGCCCGGTTGTCCATCATGCGCGCGTACGCATCGGCCGCCCGTTCCAGCGGCATCTCCTCGACGTGCGGCCGGACCCCGGTCAGCGCGGCGAACCGCAGGGTGTCCTCGATGTCGGCCGCGGTGCCGCTGGGCAGCCCGGAGATCCTCTTCGACAGGTCGATCAACTGCAACGGGCTGATCCGCATCGGCTCCGGGTCGACACCCAGGACGACCAGTTCACCGTCCGGCCCCAGACCGTCGACGGCCGCCGACATCGTCTCCGAGTCGCCCGCCGTGGCGAGCACCGCGCGCGCTCCGCCGAGTGCCTGCAGGGCGGGGCTCATCTCCTCGGCCGTGGAGTCGACGTAGTGGTGCGCGCCCAGTTCCCCGGCGAGCGCCCGCTTCTCCGCGCCCCGCGCGATGACGACCGTCTCGAAGCCCATCCGGACAGCGAACTGCACTCCCAGGTGCCCCAGTCCGCCCAGTCCGAGGACCGCCACCAGGTCGCCCGGCCCCGCGCCCGAGCGGCGCAGGGCGTTGAAGGTGGTCACCCCCGCGCAGGCCAGGGGCGCCGCGTCCACCGCGCTGATCCCGTCCGGAATCCGGGCCAGGGCGTTGGCGGGGACGTTCAAAGCTTCGCCGTAGCCGCCCGGGTAGGCCCAGCCGGGCACCTTGAGTTCGGTGCAGTGGATGAAGTCACCTCGGCGGCAGGGCACGCAGTGGCCGCAGTGGCCGCCGAACCAGCCGACGGCGACCCGGTCGCCGGCCTGCCAGCCGGTCGCGTAAGCGCCGACGGCGTCGATCCGGCCGGCGATCTCGTGTCCCGGGGTCACCGGGTGGGCCAGGCCGGGCACCAGCCCCTCGACCATCAGCGAATCGGTGTGGCACACCCCGCACGCCTCGACGGTGACGCGCACTTCGAAGGGGCCGGGGTCGGGGACGTCGCGCCGGCCGGTGCGCAGGGCACCGGCCGGCTGGTCCACCAGGACCGCGCGGACAGATGACATGACAGGAACCTCCTGCTGTTCGACGACGGGGGAAACCGCGGTACGGCCCTCAGCCCGGGACCTCGACGGTTCCGGTCAGCAGGGCGAGCGGGGCGCCGCCCGGCAGGGTGACGCGTGAGTGGACCCGGGCCGCCTTCGAGGTCCTCCAGGTGCGTGACGGTGGCGACCGGGCCGGGACACCCGGGACGACTTTCCGCGGGTCCTCGCCAGGATCGCGCGGCCCAGCGGCGGGGCCATCCGTCATCCGACGTACCGCCTCGCGGGCCGGTGTCCCCTTCCCGGCCCGGGACGACCGGACAGGCGGCGGCGGTCGGTCCGGGAAGCTCGCAACGGCACACCTGTCCCGCTCATATGTGTCTCGCCTGGGACCGGTAGTCGTTTGACGGATGCCCCGCACCACTCGTCCTCCGCAAGCTATTCCCGGCATACGCGACAGAAGCCACCCAGCCAAGGAGGAGCAGTGGCCACCAAACGCGACATGATCGTGCGCCCCGCGCACGACCTGGGCGGACTGCCGGCCGGACCGGTCGTCCCGTCCGACCACGAGATGACGCCCTTCGAGAAGAGCTGCCACGCGCTGCTCAACGTCCTCGCCGCGCACAAGCTCGTCAACACCGAGGAGAAGCGCCGCGGGGTGGAGGACCTCGGAGCCGAGATCATCGGCGACCTCACCTACTACGAGCGGTGGGCCGTCTCCGCCTCCAAGGTGCTGATCGAGAAGGGCGTCATCACCTCCGAGGAACTGGGCGCCAGGATGAACGAGATCCGGGACCGGCTCACGGAGGCCGCAGCATGAGCCCCCGCTTCGCGCCGGACCAGAGAGTCCGCATCGCCGACCGCAACGCTCCGGGCCATGTGCGCACCCCGGTCTACGTCCGCGGCAAGGAGGGCCGGATCGAACGCGTCCTGCCCCGCTTCCTCAACCCCGAGCGGGAGGCGTACGGCGTCAACGAGGGCGGCGAGGTCCGCCTGTACCGGGTCCGCATCGAGCAGTCGGCGCTCTGGCCCGACTACGACGGGCCGGCGGACGACGTGCTGGAACTGGAGATCTACGAGCACTGGCTGGAACAGGTCGACGACCGCTCCGGCGTGGAAGGACGATGACGTCGATGACGAACCCCCGCGAGACCGGCGTCGTCGGCCACGGTGACCACACGCACGGCGCCCCGGGCGCCCCGGACCCGCACGCCCCCATCGAGACGGCCGCCGGGGAACCCGACTACTTCGACGTCCTGCACCAGGCCATCCGCGAACTCCTCGTCGACAAGGGCCTGATCACCGCGGACGAGGTGCGCGCCATGGTCGAGACGCTCGACGCGCACCGGCCCACGCTCGGCTCCGCCCTGGTCGCCCGGGCCTGGACGGACCCGGACTTCAAGGAACGCCTGCTCGCCGACGGCACCGCCGCCATCGAGGAGTTCGGCATCGACAACTACGACGGCACCAGGCTGATCGTGCTGGAACAGACACCCGAGGTGCACAACCTCGTGGTGTGCACCCTCTGCTCGTGCTACCCGCGTCCCGTGCTGGGCCTGCCCCCGGACTGGTACAAGAGCCGTCCCTACCGGGCCCGCGCCGTCCGTGAACCGCGCGCGCTCTTGCGGGAGTTCGGCACGGAGGTGGCGCAGGACGTGACCATCCGCGTCCACGACAGCAACGCCAACATGCGCTACCTGGTCCTGCCGATGCGCCCCGCCGGGACCGAGGGCATGAGCGAGGAGGAGCTCGCCGCCCTCGTCACCCGGGACACGATGATCGGCGTCACCACGCCCAGGCTGCCGTGACCGGGTTCCGCCGGCGGCCGGACGGCCCCACGGCGGTGGACATTCACGGCCCGCCCGCCGCGCCCGCCGTGCGGTGGGTGGTCCGCGGCCGGCCGCTGTCCTCGTACCTCGCGGAGGCGCTGGGCTCGGCCTGGCTCGTGGTGGCCGCGCTCACCGCGGTCTCCTTCACCATGCGGGCCGACGGCGCCTACCTCTCCTCGTGGCCGCTCCTGCCGCGCCTGGCCGTCGTCGGCGTCTCGGTGGGCGGCGCGGTGGCGGTGTTCGCCCTCACCCCGCCCGGCAAGGAGTCCGGCGCCCACCTCAACCCGGCGATCAGCCTCTTCATGGCCCTGCGCGGCGTCCTCGGCGTCACCGACCTGATCGCCTACGGAGTCTTCCAGCTGACCGGTTCCGTCCTCGGGGTGCTGCTCACCCGGACGCTCTGGGGGGATCGGGTCACCGAGGTGGACTACGGTCTGATCCAGCCCGGCGCCGGCTGGGGCGGCCCCGTCGTCGTGGTCCTCGGCGAACTCCTCAGCACCGCCGTCCTGCTCCAGGTCCTGGCCGCCATGACCAGCCGGCCCCGGCCGCGCTCCACACCATGGGTGCTCGGCGCCGTCGTCGCGGCGCTGATCACGTTCACCGGCTCCCGGACCGGGGCCGGCTTCAACCCGGCGCGCAACTTCGGCCCGCACGTCGTCTCGGGCGACTACCACCTGTTCTGGGCCTACATGCTGGCGCCCCTGGCCGGAGCCGCGGTGGCCGCCTCCGTACCGGCCCTCCTGGGCGCCCGCCGGGCCTGGACCCACCGGGTCTGCTGCGCCCACGACATCCACCGTTACCACCTGCGCCCGCCGCGTTCGCGGCACCGCGCTCCCACTTCCTCCCGGTGATCCCATGCTCCCTACCCACAACGGCCCCGCGACGGCCGTCCCCGACCACACCGACGAGATCCTGTGCCGGCAGGCGCGTCACATCGTCACCTCGCTCGACCTCCACGACGTGGAACTGGCACCCGGCCTCGTCCACGCCCTGCTGCGCGCGGGCTTCGGCATCCAGGCCGACACCCCGACCGGAGGTGCCCTGACCGGGGGAGTGGAGATCCGCTCCTGCCCCGAGCACTACGGGCCGGGGTCCCTCCTCGTCAGCTGGGCCCCGCACGAGGCGGCGTACACCCCGCTGGACCCGCGCGTCACCCACGTCGAGGGCCTCATGACATGCGCGCTGCTGGACACCGTGCGGGCCCTGGGCTTCCGGGCCAAACGGCTGGGCGCCTCCCACTCGGTCCAGGTCCAGCCCTGGGGGTCCCGTGCCTCGGACTGAGACGGCCACCCGGTCCGCCCGGGCGCTCACGAGCCACCGGGGCACGGTCCTGCTGGTCTCGGCGGTCGTCGCCGTCACCGTCGCCGCCTTCGCCGTGCTGGCCGGCGCCGTGTCCGGGCACCGCTTCTCCGTCGGCGCCCAGGTCTTCGGCACCGGCCTCGGCCTGACGGCGTACCTGCTCGGTGTGCGGCACGCCTTCGACGCCGACCACATCGCGGCCATCGACAACACCACCCGCAGGTTCCTGGCCGAAGGGCGGCCCCCGGCCCACCTCGGCTTCTGGTTCGCCCTGGGCCACTCCTCGGTGGTCGTGCTGCTCAGCCTGCTGACCGCCCTGGGGGCCCGCCTGGCCTCCCGGCTGACCGACGACTCCTCCACCGCCCACCAGGTCCTGGGCGTGCTCGGCACGTCCGTCTCCACGGCCTTCCTGCTGTCGCTGGGCGTCCTCAACCTGCTGGCCCTGCGCCGCATCGCGGCCCTGTACCGTTCCGCGCGCCGGGGCGACCATGACGAGGCGCGCCTGGACGAGGTGCTGGACGACCGGGGGCTGCTCTCGCGCCTGCTGCGCCGGCTGACCGCGTCGACCACGCGTCCCTGGCACCTGTTCCCGCTCGGCCTGCTCTTCGGTCTGGGCTTCGACACGGCCACCGAGGTGTCCCTGCTGGTCCTGTCCGGCGCGGGTGCCGCCTCCGGCGTCCCCTGGTGGGCGCTGATGCTCCTCCCGCTCCTGTTCACCTGCGGGATGACGCTCTTCGACACCCTCGACGGAGCCTTCATGTCGGCCGCGTACCGGTGGGCGTTCGTCCATCCGCTGCGCCGCATCCACTACAACCTCACCACCACCGGCCTCTCGGCCGCCGCGGCCCTCCTGGTCGCCGCCGTGAACCTGGTGACGCTGCTGGGCGACGGCGTCCCCGCCCTCCGCCGGGCCCTGCCCTGGCTGGTCGGCATCGACCTCAACACCGTCGGCTACCTGATCGGCGCGCTCTTCCTCACGGCCTGGCTCAGCTCCTTCCTGCACTGGAAGGCCGTCGGTGGACGTGCCCTGGCCCCGTCGCCGGACCCGGAGGCGTGAGCCGGCGCCCGCCCGGTGGACCTACCGCCCGGCCACGGGCAGTTCGCCGTACTGACCGCCGCGCACACGCTCCGGTGCGAACAGCGCGCCGAGCGCGGCGACTTCACCGGCTTCCAGGGTGAGGTCCGCCGCCGCGGCGTTCTCCCGCAGGAACTCCGCTCGTTTCGTCCCCGGGACCGGTACGACGGCGTACGGCTGGGCCAGCAGCCAGGCCAGGGCGACCTGGCCGGGTGTGGCCCCCCGCTCCCGGGCGAACCGCTTCAGTCCGTCCACCAGCCGCAGGTTGTGCGGCAGGTTGCCGGGCGAGAACTTCGGCAGGGTGCTGCGGAAGTCGTCGCCGTCCAGGCGGGTGCCGGGGCCGACCCGGCCGGTCAGCGCGGCCCTGCCGAGCGGGCTGTACGGCACCAGTGTGATGCCCAGTTCCCGGCAGAGCGGCAGGATCTCGTCCTCCACCCCCCTCTCCCACAGGGAGTACTCGCTCTGCAGGGCGGAGACGGGTGCGGTACGGGCCGCGCGGCGCAGCTCGTCGGGGCCGGCGTTGCTCAGCCCGAGCGCCGTGACCTTGCCCTCCGTGACCAGTTCGGCCATGGCGCCGACGGTCTCCTCGACCGGGACGCCGGGGTCGAGCCGGTGGCAGTAGTACAGGTCGATGTGGTCGGTGCCGAGCCGGCGCAGGCTGGCCTCGCACGCGGAGCGGACGTACGCGGGGGTGCCGTCGTAGACCACCCGGCCGTCGTCCGAGGGCCGGGCGCCGAACTTGGTGGCGATCACGGCCCGGTCCCGGCGGCCCCGGACCGCCTCGCCGAGCAGTGTCTCGTTGTGACCGAACCCGTTGGTGTCCGCCGCCGCCCCGACGGCACCGTAGACGTCGGCGGTGTCGAGGAGGTTCACGCCCAGGTCGAGGGCGAGCCGCACGGTGGCGATCGATCCCGCGCGGTCGGCGGGCCCGTAGAACTGGGACATGCCCATGCAGCCGAGCCCGATCGGGCCGACGCGCGGGCCGCTGACGCCGAGGGTGACGTGTGAGGTGTGCACGGTGATGCTCCCGTCTGCCGCGGCGGTGCAGGGCGTGCCCGATCGGGCACGCCCTGCACCGCCGCGGCGCTGTGTGTGGGGCGGGCTGGTCAGACGGAGATCGTCTTGTACTCGATGTACTGGGTGAGCCCGGCCGTGCCGAACTCCCGGCCGATGCCGCTGTCCTTGAACCCGCCGAAGGGACCGTCGAGGGAGGGCGGTGCCCCGTTGACGGAGAACGTGCCGGTGCGGATGCGCCGGGCGATGGCCAGGGCCCGTGTCTCGTCGGCCGTCCAGACCCCGCCGCCGAGGCCGTAGGGGGAGTCGTTGGCGATGCGGACGGCGTCCTCGTCGTCCTCGAACGGGATGACCACGAGGACCGGGCCGAAGATCTCCTCCTGGGCTATGCGCATGGAGTTGTCGACGTCGGCGAAGAGGGTGGGGGTGACGTAGTAGCCGTCCTCCAGGCCGGCCGGGACCTCGGGACCGCCGGTGACCAGCCGGGCGCCCTCGCGGATGCCGGTCTCGATGTAGGAGCGGACGCGCTCCTGCTGGTCGGCGCGGACCATGGGTCCGATGAAGGTGTCCGGGTCGGCCGGGTCACCGACGGTCAGTGACTCGACCAGTTCCTTCAGCCTGGCCACCGCCTCGTCGTAACGGCTGCGGTGCACCAGGACCCTGGTGTGCGCGACACAGGACTCACCGTTGTTCGCGAGGGAGAGGAACTTCAGTCCCTCCACCATCGCGTCGAGGTCGGCGTCCTCCAGGACGATGGCGGCGGACTTGCCGCCGAGTTCGAGGCTCACCCGCTTGAGCTGCCGTCCGGCGATGGCCGCGATGGTGCGTCCGGCACCGGTCGAACCGGTGAAGGCGATCTTGTCGATGCCGGGGTGGGAGATGAGGTACTCGCTGGTGCGGCGGTCGGCCGGCAGGATGCTGACCACGCCCTCCGGGACGCCCGCCGCGCTGAAGATCTCCCCCAGCAGCAGGGTGACCAGCGCGTTCTCGGGTGAGGACTTCAGGACGACGGTGCAGCCCGCCAGCAGTGCGGGGACGAGCTTGGTGAGCGCCGACTGGTGCGGGGCGTTCCAGGGGATGACGGCCGCGACCACGCCCACCGGTTCCCGGTGTACCAGGGTGCGGGCCGTGCTCCCCTCGGTCCGCGGCAGCTCCTCCTCCCACGGCAGGGCCGCGGCGGCCCGCAGATAGGCGTCGGTCTGCTCGGGCAGTGCGGCGGCGGTCCAGCCGGTGAACCAGCGGGCGCTGCCGTTCTCCGCGGTGGTGAGGTCGGCTATCTCCTCGGCGCGCTCGGCGTACAGGGTGTTGAAGCGGGCGATGACCTCCTGCCGGGCGGCCGGCGCCAGCCGGGGCCAGGGGCCGTGGTCGAACGCCTCGCGGGCGGTGGCGACGGCGAGGTCCACGTCGGGTTCGGTGGCTTCGGCGGCCCGGCCGACCAGAGACCGGTCGTGCGGGGAGCGGACCTCCAGCAGCTCGTCCTTCGTGGGCGCGGTCCAGCGTCCGCCGATGTACAGCTTCTCGTAACTGATCACCCCGACAACTTAAGGCAACAGCGTTCTCTAAGTCAAGAGAACGACGTTCCGTTAAAATGGCCGCATGGACAAGCTGCCTCCTCACGTACGACGCGCCCGCAGGCCGGAGCACAAGGAACTGAGGCTCGCCTCGATCGTCGACGCGGCCCGCTCCCTGGCCCTGGAGAAGGGCGTCCGGGAGGTGACGCTCACCGACATCGCGGCCCGGGCCGGCATCAACAAGTCCGCGGTGCTGCGCTACGTCGAGACCCGCGAGGAGATCTACCTGCGCCTGACCGCGGAGTGCTGGACCCGGTGGGCCGCCGCGCTGGCGGAGGCGCTCGACGGGCGCGTGGACGGCACCCCCGACGAACTGGCCGCGACCCTGGCCCGTACGGTCGTGGGACAGCCCCTGCTGTGCGACCTCCTGGCCCACGCCCCGCTGCATCTGGAACGGCATGTCTCGGCCGACGCGGTCCTGACCTACAAACTGGCCGCACTCGGCGCCCTGGACGACATGGCGGACGCCGGCTCGGCCTTCCAGCCGGTCCTGGACCGGGCCGCGACCCGTGACCTCGTCAGCACGGTCAGCCTGCTCGCCGGGGCGCTGTGGCAGATCTCCACCCCGCCGGCGGCCCTCGCCCGGCTCTACGCCGAGGAGCCGCGGCTCGCCCACGCGGTGGTCGACTTCCTGCCCCGCCTCACGCACAACGCCCGCACCATGGCCGCCGGCCTGGCCGCCCGCGCCGGCCTCGGCTGAACCCACCGGCGTCCGCTCCCGTGCCGGGTCCGTCCACACACGTTCCACTGACCTTCCACAGAGCCGGGGCACAGTAGTGCCCCGGAGACGGGACACCCACCGAACGACAGATGTGCGAGGGACGCCGTGCACTCGGACGCTTCCAACGACTCGGCCCAGGACTTCTACCGCGGACTCGGCGCGCACTACGACGCGATCACCCGGGTCCAGGACTACGCGAGATGGGCCCGGCTCTACCGCGACCTCCTGGAGAGACACGCCGTGCCCGGGCGCCGGCTGCTCGACGTGGGGTGCGGGACGGGCAAGTCCGCACTCGAACTCGCCCGGCTGGGCTTCACCGTCACCGGGGTCGACCTGTCGCCGGAGATGATCGAGGCCGCGCGGCACAAGGACGGCGCCGACCAGGTGGTCTTCGTGACGGCCGACGCCCGTTCGCTGCCCGCGCTCGGCACCTTCGACGCCGTCGTCACCATGGGCGAACCGCTGACCTACCTGCCCGGTGAGGAACAGCTGGCACGGGTCTTCCCGGGCGTACGGCGATCCCTGCGGGCCGGTGGCCTGTTCCTGTTCGACCTGCCGACCGCAGGCTTCCAGGACCGGGCGGCGGCACGGCAGACCATCGACGAGACGGACGGGATGGTGGTCCTCACGCGAGGCCGGCCCGCCGACCCCACCGCGCACACCACCGAGCTGACCGTGGACCTCTTCACGGCCACCGGGCGGGCGGGCACGTGGTCCCGCGTCCAGGAGCGGGCCCGGCTGCACTGGTTCGCGCCGCAACGGGTGACGGAACTCCTCACCGCCCACGGTTTCGCCGTGGAGCACGTCTACGGCCTGTACGACGGAGAGCTGATGGAACAGGCCGACCAGGACCTGCACCGCAAGTACTTCGTACTGGCCCGTGCGCTTCCTCCGGCCGGTCACGCGGACGCGTGACGGACCCCCGCCGGAGGCCCGTCGGCACGGAAAGGAGGTGACCGCCATGATGCTCCCCGACTGGAAGGAGTAGTCACCGCGACGGCCTGACCCCAGCCCTGGCCGGGACACCTCCCGGCCCAGGAGCCGGGGACACGTCAGGCGGCCAGTGACCCGCCGGCGGCGGACCGACCCGGTCCGCCGCCGGCCCGCGTGTGCGCCGAGGGCGGGTCAGATCCCGATCCCCAGCACCGCCGGGAGCTGCTTGCGGGACGTCACCCCGGCCTTCGCGAAGACGCGCGAGAGATGACTGGCGACCGTCCGGTGGGTCAGTCCGAGCTGCCACCCGATGCCCTGGTTGCTCAGCCCCCGGGCGGCCAGCCGGGCGACCTCCGCCTCACGCGGCGTCAGCCCGAACCCGGCCGTGAACCGGAGCGGGTCCGCCGCCGTCGCGTCCCCGGCGGCCAGGAGCTCGGAGTCGGCCCGCCGCGCCCACACCCGCGCCCCGGCCGAGGCGAAGCCGTCACGGGCCCGCTGCAACTGGTCCCGTGCCTCCAGCACCCGCCGCCGTCGCCGCAGCCACTCCCCGAACGCCAGCCGCGTACGGGCCCGTTCGTACCGCAGCGCACCGGTTCCCGGCACGGCCAGCGCCCGGGTGAAGTGCTCCTCGGGCGCGTCACCCTCGCCGAGCAGCGCCAGCGACCGGGCCAGCAGGTGCTCCAGGGGAGCCGACCGCAGCGACCGGTTGACCTCGGCCGCCCACCGCACCCGGTCCCGTACGGCGTCCCCCCTGCGGGAGGCGACCGCGGCGGCGACCAGATCACCGAGCGCCCAGGCGGCCACCACCGGGTGCCGCGCGTCACCGCCGGGGTCCGACAGCATCCGCAGCTCCTCGTACGCGTCCTCCGGCCTGCCGTGCGCGAGCGCCATCAGCCCTCTCGCCCAGCGGGCCCTGGACGCCGGCAGGGGAAGACCGCGGGGCAGCGCGAAGGCCAGGATGCCGTCGGTGAGCGCTGCGTGCCCTTCCTCCGCTCCCTCCCACGCCCGCACCTGCGCCACACCGCACCGGAAGACGGCGGCGGCGTGCGGATCGTCCGCCGCTCGGCTCCAGCGCTCGCCGGTGCCGGCGTCCCGCAGCACGCCCTCCCGGTCACCGAGGTGCAGGCGGGCGAGCTGGCGGTGGACCAGGACCGCCCGGGCGGTACCGAAGTACCCGTGGCCGGTCAGCGATTCCAGCACGGCCCCGCCCAGGCGTTCGGCGGCGAGCGGGTCGTCCAGCGCCGTCGCCACCGAGACCACCGCGGCGCCATGGAGCGGTTCCACCGGGAACCGCCCCCGCGCGAGCGCGGCACCGGCTGTCCTCAGCAGGGCCCTGCCCCGGTCGGCGTGGGCCGTCCGGTCGGTCCAGCAGAGCGCGGACAGCGGGGAGGGGGACCGGTCGTGACGCGTGTCGGGCGGCCGGGCCCCCGACACGCGCGGGGCGGACAGGCCGCATGGGGCGGGTCCGGCGGCCGGCGGGGGGAACGGCGGCCATGGTACGGCCGGTTCACCGGCGGCCCCCAGTGGGCCGAGCGCGGCGACGGCCGCGGCGGTCTCGGGGCACTGGCCGGCGGAGAGGGTGGTGATCCGGGCCACGAGCCGCCGGAGTTCCCCGGTCTGGTCGCGCACCTGGGCCGCCCACGCGGCCCGGACCAGCCCGCGTGCCCGGTCCACGGGCCGCGGGCTCAGGTCGGCGGCCAGTTCGTGGACCGCGGCGGCCTCGGGAAGGTCCCCGGGCACACCGGCCTCCAGCTCGCGTGCCGTGGCCTCGTCCGGGGCGGCGGAGGCGAGGGCCCGGTGCAGCGCCCGCCGGTACGCGCCCGGCTCGTCCCGTTCGGCCAGCGCCAGGTGCGCACGCCGCCGCTGGGCCCGGGAAGCCGCCCAGTACACCGCCGAGCACAGCAGCGGATGGCCGAAGCGGACCGTGCCGGCCTCCCGCAGGAGCAGACCGCGTGCCTCGGCCGTCTCCAGGGCGTGGCCCGACGGGTCCACGGCGCGGGCGGCCTCCCGCAGCAGGTCCGGCCGGCCGGTGTCGGCCACGGCGGCCAGGAGCAGGGCGTCGCGCACGGGTTCCGGTACGCCGGCCAGGAGGCGGGTCACCCGCGTGTGCAGGGCCTCGCCGAGCGGGAGCCGCGGGGCGAGCAGCGCCTCGGCCGGCGGGGGCGAGGAGGCGAGCAGTCCGGTGACGGACACCAGTCCCGCCGGATTGCCCCCGGCCTCCCGGAGCACACGGCTCGCCAGCAGGGGCGGCACGTCCGGGCCGTACCGGCGCAGCAGCCGCTCGGCGTCGGCCCCGGCGAGCGGCCCGAGGACGAGGTCCGGTGCCGGTTCGGACGTGGGCCGCGCGCCCTCGGGCCCTACTGGGCGGCTTGCCAGGAGAAGCGCGCCACCGGCTTCGCGGCAGGCGGTGAGCAGCGCCTCCAGCGAAAGGCTGTCGAACCACTGTGCGTCGTCCAGGACCACCAGCAAAGGCCGCCCGGCACGGGCGAGCCGGGCGAGCGCCTCGGCCGCCGCGCCCCGCACGTCCGGGCCGCCGACCGGGCCCGGCACGAGCTGGGTCAGGCCGGCGCCGGACAGTCCAGCCTCGGTCCGGTGACCCCGGACCGGTATGACGGCGTGGCCTGCGGCCTCGGCGGCACGCCGGCCCTCCCGGAGCAGCGCGGACTTGCCACTGCCCAGCTCACCGTGGACCGTCATGACGCCGCCCGACCCACGCGCCCGCTCCAGGAACGCCCCGATCGCGGCGAGTTCCGTGACGCGGCCGATCAGGGGGAGCCGTGCCGCGTCGCCGTCCGGAGTCACAGGACCTCACCGCCGCCGAGCAGGGTGTCCTGGAGTTCCCGGCGTGAGCTGATGCCCAGCCGGGGGAACACCTTGTACAGGTGGGAGGCGACCGTCCGCGGTGACACCAGCAGCCGCTCAGCGATCTCCCGGTTGGACAGGCCGGAGGCCGCCAGGCGGACGACGCGCCGCTCGTGTGCGGACAGCGCGGGCCCCGCGGTGGTGGTGCGTGCCGTGCCCGGCGGGAGAGCCCCGAGGGCCCGCAGTTCGGTGCGGGCCCGGTCCTGCCAGGGCGTCGCCCCCAGCCGGCCGAACGTCTCGTAGGCGGCGCGCAGGCGAGCGCGTGCCGCCGCGGGGTGCCGCCGGCGGCGCAGCCACCTGCCGTGGTCCAGGGCCAGCAGCGCACGGTCGAACGGACGGGCCGATGCCGTGGCCGCGTCCTCGGCCAGGCCGAACAGCTCGTCGGTGCCGGCCTCGTCGGTGTACGCGGCCAGCAGTGCCCGGCCGTGCCGTACCAGCAGGGTCGTTCCGTCGGAGAAGCGCGTCAGCCCGGCCCGCTGCGCGCGCGTCTGGCGCGCGCGGGCCGCCGCGGGGTCGTCCCGCAGCAGCGCGCCGCGTACGAGGACGGCATGAGCCTGCCGGGTGACCGCGTCCAGGCACGGGTCGGCATCGGCCGGCCAGTCGGCACCGCCCGCCGGCTCCGCGTCACCGGTCTGGGCCAGCAGGAGCGCGGCGTACCGGGCCAGGCCCGAGTGGTGGGCCGAGCCGCGGTCGCGGGCCCACTGCCGGACCTCCCGCGCCAGCTCCCGCGCCTCCTCCCGGCGGCCCTGGTACGCGCAGACCAGCAGGAGCTGGGACTTCAGCGCGACGACATGCCGTTCGGGCGCTTCGGCACCGCCCTCGGTGAGCCGACGCGCCACCAGGTCGCGCAGTTCCTCCCAGCGCCCTGCGGCAGTCAGGAGTTCGGCCCGCAGCTCCCAGCAGTGCGGGAGGTGCCCGCGCTCCGTGCCCGACCGGTGCAGGGCGGCGGCCAGCAGCCGGCCGCTCGACGCCAGGTCGTCGACCTGCCACGCGGCGTCCGCGAGCCAGGTCAGTTCGCGGGGGCCGGCGCCGGGTGTCCGCAGTGACCGCTCGGCCGCGGTGGCGAGCCGCCCCCGGATCTCCTCCGCCCGGGACACCGGGTCCAGCCGGGCGGTCACGGCGATACGCAGGGCATCGGCGGCGTCGGCGGGCAGCGCTTCCAGGGCCGCCTTGGCCGGTGCGGGGTCGTGGGTGAGGGACGTCAGGGCCGACAGCTGGAACGCTGCCGAGTCCCGGGCGTCGGCGCCGGCGACCGGTCCCGCGTCCAGCGCCGCGGAGAGGCCGCGGAAGCTCTCTTCCGCGTGGAAGGCGACGTCGAACAGCGCGCCGGCCCGGACGGCGCGCACCGCGTGCGCCGTGGTGGTGGCCGGGCCGGCGCCCGGCCCCCGGGCCAGGGCCAGCGCCAGCCGCGGCCGGCCACCGCACAGGGCGGCGGACGCCGCGGCCGTGTGCAGGCGGGAGCGCTCCCAGGGAGTGGGGCTGAGGTCACCGGCCTGCCGGAACGCCCTGACCGCCGTGGACCAGCGCCGGCCCGCCACGGCCGCGTGACCGAGCACCTCCAGCCGGGCCGCGTCCTCGTGGTGCGGGCCGGCCTCGCCGGCGTCCGGTGGCGGTTCGTCGAGTCCGGTCGGGCCGTCGGGGCGGGGACCGGCCGGGCCGGTGCCGGACGGTCCGCCACCGAGCCGGGTCAGGGCCAGCTCGGCCCAGGCGCGGCCCGCCCGCCGCCGCACGGCGGCCGGCGCGGTGGCGTGGGCCAGGCACCGGTGTACCCGGCGGACGAAGCGGGGCGTCCGGTCCGAGGAGACGAGCCCCGCTTCCTCGGCCGGGGCGAAGGCGTCGAGGTCGTGCCCGAGCGCACCGGCCAGCCACGCGACGTCCCCTGGTTCGGCGTCGTCCTCCAGGAAGGCCAGCGCGGCCAGCAGGACCCGGGTGCTGTCGGGCAGCGCGCGGAACCGCCGGCCGAGGCGGCGCTCCAGGGCCGCCCCCGGCAGCAAGGGGTCCGGCAGCGGTGCCCGGCCGGCCCGCTGTTCGGGGGTGAGTGCCGTGGGGAGGTCCACCAGCGCACGAGGATTGCCCTCCGCCACGGTGAGGACGGCGGTCAGGACCTCGGCGGACAGCCGCGGATGACGCTCCGACAGCAGGCCGCGTGCCGCCTCTTCACCGAGGTCCGGCAGCGGCAGCCCGGTCATACCGTCCTCGGCCGGGGAGACCGCCCCCTGCCCGTCCGAGGCGGCCAGCAACAGGACGCGGGTCCCCTCGAGCCGACGGGCGAGGAACGCCAGTGCCCCGCGTGAGGCCGGGTCGAGTAGCTGCCAGTCGTCCACGCAGACGAGCACCGGACGCCGCTCCGCCATGGCGGCCAGCGTCCGCCACAGCGCTGAGCAGACGGCCGTCTCGTCGCCGCCGGCGACGTGCCGGCGCAGCGCGTCCGGCAGCGCCGCGCGGACGTCGGCCGACCGGGCGCCGGGGACGGCGAGCAGCGGGGCCGTCAGCGAGCGGAGCGCGGAGTACGCCGCGCCGCCCGGGCGAGGAGCGACCCGCACCACCTGTCCGCCGGCGTCGGCGGCGGTGCCGGCCGCCCAGCGCAGCAGGGTGCTCTTGCCGCTGCCGCTCTCGCCGTGGAGGGCCAGCGCGGTGCCGTGGCGGTCACCGGTCCCGGCCAGGGCCGTGCGCACCGCCGTGAGCACGCGGTCCCGGCCGAGCGGCCGTACCGCCGTCCGCGGCGGCTCCTCCCGGGCGGGTCGCACCGTACCGCCGGTGAACGCGAATGGCCTCATGCCAGCCTCCTCGGGAGCGTGACGATCGTCCGTCCCATCCCGTACGCGTGGTCACAGGTGTGCCGTGTGCGGCCGGCCGTGTCCGACGGACGGGTGGGACGGAACGTGTCCCAACCTAGGAAATGAGGCCGGAAAGATCCCTAGGTAATTCGACCGTGATGCGACTTGCCCGCCGGACCGGCCGGATGCCTTCCCTGGTCAGGGGCGGGCCGGATCAGTCGTGGGTGGCCGCGAGCGCGGACGTGAGCTGCGCCCGCCGGTTGATCTGCAACTTGGCGTAGGCGCTGTACAGGTGCGCCCCGACGGTGCGGTGGGAGAGATATAGCTGGTCGGCGATCTGCTTGTTCGAGTACCCCTCGGCGGCCAGCCGGGCGACGTGCAGTTCCTGGGCGGTGAGCACCGCACCGGCGTCGAACACCTGCGGTGAGCGGGTCGGCCGGACACTGCCCGCTGCGGCCAGTTCCCGCGCCGTGCGCCGCGCGAGCGGCGCCGTGTGGTGCGACTCGAAGACGTGCAGGGCCGCCGAGAGGTGGCCGCGTGCCTCCATGATGTGGCGCTCACGCCGCAGCCATTCACCGAAGAACAGCCGGGTCCTGGCCAGGTCGAGGACCGCGGAGGAGCGCTCACCGTGCTCGATCGCCCGCTCGAAGTGGTCGCGCGCCCCGCCGTCCGGCGACAGCAGCGCCCGGGTCCGCTCGACCAGCATCGCGAGGCGGTCGGAGCCGCTGGACGCGAGCGCGGCCGTCGCCATGCCGAGCCAGCCCTCCACTGCCTCCGGCCGTCCCGCCCGCACCGCGACGTCGGCGAGGCCGCCACCCGCCCACAGGCCGATGGGCGGGTGCTCCATGCTGCGCAGCAGATGGACGACCGCGTCCTCATGACGGCCCTCGTTCGCCGCCAGCTCCGCCGAGGCCCAGGACGCGATGGCGGCGACCCTGGCGAAGGGAGCCAGCCCGGACAACTCGGTGGAGGTCCCCAGGGCGGCGGTCGCGAGTGAGTCCTCACCCCGCCACGCGCGTGCGAGGGCGATGCTCGCCGCGCAGAGCGCCCCGACGACCGACAGACCGAGGTCGGCACTGAGCCGCAGGCCCTGCTCGCAGTCGGCGAGGCCGGCGGCGATCGCGTGGGCGTTCATGCGTACCGTGCCGCGTCCGGCGAGGGCCACCGTCTCGTCGCTCGTCCGCGCCGACCGGTGGAACAGGTCGACCTCGGCGCTCCATACCCGCTCGGCGCCTTCGAGGTCGTGGGCGTCCTCGAAGGCGAACGCCAGGCAGTTCATCAGTGTCGCGTCCGTCTCGCGCACCTGAGGCCGGAGGACCGACAACGCCTCCTCGACGGAGGGCAGCCGGTCGGCCGAGCCGATCAGGGCCAGCGCGATGCTGCGCAGCAGACGCTGCCGCCCGGTGACGGCGAGGCCGGGCCGGCGCAGCTCCTCGGCGACCGCCGCCTTGACCTCGGTGGACAGGTCCTGCCGGGTGTAGCTGCGCACCGCCGCCCAGGTGAGGACCTCGACCTGGTCGTCCGGGTCGCTCAGTGCCCGCGACAGCGCGATCAGCTCGTCACCGCCCCGGTCGGGGAGTGTCGTACTGGTGCTGGCGAGCATCCACTCGGTACGCGCGAGCTGCACGACCGACGCCTCGTCCGCGGCGGACGGCCTCGCCCGGGCGAGCAGGGCGACAGCGTCGGCCGTGGCGCCGGCCTGCCGCGCGGCTTCCGCCGCCATCACCGTGCGCCGGGCTCGCTCCCGCGGCGCCGGCGTCAGCGCGACCGCACGCCGCCAGGCGGCGGCCGCCTCGGTCCGTGCACCGCGCCGCCCGGTCGCCACGGCGAGCCGCTCCAGTTCGGCGGCGACGTTCTCGTCCCAGCCGGTGACCGCCGCGGCCCGGTGCTGGACGGCACGCGCCGGGTCGACGACGACCGCCGCCAGGCTGGTGTGCACCTGGGACCGGACGTGGGAGTCGGCGTTGTCGTACACCGCGGAGCCCACCAGCGGGTGGCGGAACCGGAAGGAGTCGTTGCCCAGCGTGATCAGGCCAAACGTTTCGGCTGGTGCGAAGTCGCTCTGTTCCAAGCCCAGACCGCGGGCCGCGGTGAGCACTTCGTGACTGCTGGAATCCTGGCCCGCGGCGACGACCAGGAGGGCCTGTCGCGTCGCGGGTGGGAGCAGGGCGACCTCGGCGAGGAACGAGTCCTCCAGGCGTTTGCCCATCGGGACCCGCCCGCGCTCGGCTGACGCTGCGCCGTCGACGTGCGCTGTGCTGGTCGACCACTCGGTCAGCGCGAGCGGGTTGCCCATGGCCCGCTCCACGAGCCGCTGCCGCTGCGGCACCGTCAGCGCGGGCGCGTGCAGGGCGACCAGCCGCAAGGCATCGTCCTGCCCGAGGGGGTCCAGGGGTATGTGGTGCTTGAAGCGGGGACTGCGATCGGGATAGATGCGATCGTCGCGAGTGGTGGCCAGCAGCAAGGCCGGCATGACACTCATACGGGCCGCGAGGAAGGTGACGATGTCGGCCGTGGACACATCGAGCCAGTGCAGGTCCTCGACCAGTACGACGAGGGGTCCGTGCGCCGCCGCTTCCTCCAGCAGCCCGAACGCGGCGAGTCCCGTGACGAGCCGGTCGGCCGGCTCCCCCTCGGCGCCGAAGGCCACCTCCAGGGCTGTGCGCTGGCGCGGTGACAGGGCCTCCACGCGGTGGAGGAGAGGCAGCAGCAGCTCGTGCAACCCCTCGTAACCGACCGCGCCCGTGCCGCGTATGCCGTGACAGGAGAGCACCTGGAAGCCCGAGGAGGATGCCGCGTCGACGGCCGCGGAGACCAGGCTGCTCTTCCCTATCCCCGCCTCGCCGTACACCAGCGCCGAGGACCCGCGTCCCTCGCGTGCCGCCTCAAGGAGAGCGGACAGCTGATCGACCTGCGATTCGCGCCCAATCACGTACACGTACCTACTTCTCGGAACCTCCGGACGTGAGATCGTCCGCAGCCGCCAGTCGTCAGCACTGCCGCTCCCGACAAGCTCGCATCCTACCTCTTTGCGCCTGTTTGACCAGAGGGGACGGTGCCACCGCCCGCCGGTCGCCGAGCCCCCGTAGCGCGGGACCGTAGGTCACGAGGCAGTCGGTCGACCGATGCCCGCCCCGGCCGTGCCGTCGCACAGTGGGCCCGCACACCAACGATTCCGGCGTCCGAGGAGGACGGATGATGACCAGCACGGCACGGCCCGCGGGGCGGCTGTCATGAGGAGCGCGCTCACGCGGCCGGCCTGGCGGGAGGCCCTGTGCCGCACCGCGGACCCGGAGCTGTTCTTCCCGGTGGGGGAGGCGGGACCCGCACTCGTCCAGACCGCGGAGGCGAAGCGGATCTGCGGACGGTGCCCGCTGACCCGTGCCTGCCGGGAGTGGGCGCTCGGCCAGGGCGAGGAGAGCGGTGTCTGGGGCGGCCTCAGCGAGCAGGAGCGCCGGGTCATGCGCCGCTCCGCCGCACGCCGGAGATACCGCCGATCCGCCCACGGAGCCTGACCCGGGGCTTCCACATATTTTCCACTGCGGTCCGGAACACTCGCGTGGGCCGATGCCTCACCGAGTTGCGGCACCCCGGTCAGGCTGTGCCGGGAGACGGGGCCGTCGATGAACAGCGCAAAGGAACAGACCTATGAGTCAGCAGCCGTGGGCCCGCAGCGATGAGGACCCCCTGACGCTCGACGTCACCCTCCACAACCTGTTCGCGCCGCCGGAGAACGCCTCGGTGCCCTGCCGGTTCACCTTCGACCCGGCGGACCCCTTCTCCGTGCGGCTGGACCTCATGACGCCGTCGGCACCGCGGATCTCCTGGGTCATCGGGCGCGACCTCCTGACGCAGGGGACCGAAGGGCTCAGCGGCGAGGCCGACGTCAAGGTATGGCCGTCCCGGCGGCACGACGACACGCCGTTCCTCTACCTGCGGCTGGAGCGGACCTACGCCTCGGCCGCGTTCATGACCGAGCTGGCTCCGATCCGGGCGTGGCTGGAGCGGACGTACGACCTCGTACCCAGGGGCGGCGAGAGCCGGCTGGTCGACTGGGACGCCCTGGCCTGCTGCCTGCTGCCGCCCCGCTGACGCGGGTCACCGGGACACACCGCGGACGGTCTGCGGTCACCATGCCGTGTGGCCGCCGCCGGGCACGGCGCCCCCATGATGGGGAACCGAGATGTATGTCGACGCCCCGAACCAGGTGATCGAAGCCGGGGGCGGTGTGCGGTACGCCGATCGCCGCTCCGGCGTGGCCGGCCTCCCGCCCCCGCCGCTCCTCCTGCTCCAGGACGAGGACGAGGACGACGGACGACGGACGACGGACGATGAAAGGACAGAGGACATGAGAGTGGTCATCGCGGGCGGGCACGGGCAGGTGGCCCTGCGGCTGGAGCGGCTCCTGGCGGAGCGCGGCGACACCGCGGTGGGTCTGGTGCGCCGTCCTGAGCAGACGGGCGACGTGCGGGACGCCGGCGCGGTCCCCGTGCTGTGCGATCTGGAGTCGGCGTCGGTGGCGGAGGTCGCGGCCCATCTCCGGGACGCCGACGCGGTGGTCTTCGCCGCCGGCGCCGGTCCGGGCAGCGGAGCGGAACGCAAGGACACCGTCGACCGCGGGGCGGCCGTGCTCGTCGCCGACGCGGCGCTGGCCGCCCGCACCGGGCGCTTCCTGATGATCTCGGGGAAGGGCGTGGACGGCAGCCCCCCGGCCGGCACCGACCCGGTGTTCGCCGCCTACTTGCGGGCCAAGGCGGAGGCCGACGACCACGTGCGCGCCCACGCGTCACTGGGGTGGACGATCCTGCGGCCGGGACGCCTCACCGACGAGCCGGGCACCGGACACGTGACGCTGGGCCCCTCGACCCCCGAGGGCAGCGTGGCCCGGGACGACGTGGCCGCCGTCCTGCTGGCGCTGCTCGACGAACCGCGCACCGCCGGCCGGACGCTGGACCTGATCGCGGGCGGCACACCCGTGACAGCCGCCGTACGGACCGCGGCGGACGGCTGACCGCACCCTCCGGGCGCCATGGTCACCGAGACGCACCCGGCAGTCATCCGACAGATACGTGTGCCCACGGCTCCGGGTCACACTGCATGCGCCGGTCGCCGTCCACGGAGCAGCGCCGTGGACGGCGACCGGCGTCCCGCACCCCGACCTCACCAGGAGCCACCAGTGATCACGTTGTCCGCCGCGGAACGGGCCGTCCAGGCCGGCAAGGACAAGGCCGCCGAACTGGGCGTCCCGTTCACCGTCACCGTCGTCGACGCCGGAGCCCACCTGATCGCCGCCGCGCGGATGGACGGCGCGGCCCTCGCCGCCGTCGAGACCAGCCGGAGCAAGGCCCGTACGGCGGTGCTGTTCGCCCGGACCACCCGGGACCTGGCGCCCGACGTGCAGCCGGGAGCCCCGCTGTTCGGCATCGAGGCGGGCACCCGGGACCCGCTCGTCTTCGTCGCGGGCGGCGTCCCGGTGGTCCAGGACGGAGTCGTCATCGGTGCCATCGGGGTCGGCGGCGGCACACCGGACGAGGACCATGAGGTCGCCTCGGCCGCTCTGACCGTGCTGTGACCGTGACCGTCTCCGCCCCTCACCCCGGTGCTCAGCCGGGGGGTCGTGCCGGTCGGACACTCAGGCCAGGGCGGACGACCGGACGCCACGCAGGTGCAGTACGTCCACGTCCAGGTCGGCCCCCTCTTCTCCGGCGGGTTCCCGGTGTCCACGCCACCTCCCCGAACACCGGCCTGCGGGCGGTCGACATCACCGGCCCCCGCCGTCGGCTGGAGGCCGGGGCGTTCGTGCCCGGAGCGCCCGGCCGTCCGGTCGACCCCCGCCCCGGCCGCCCCCGGGCCGTGCAGACGGCCGACGTGACGGTCACCGACACCGGGCCGGCCACCCTCACCGGTTACGACGCCGGTCTGTACGTCGCCCAGTACGAAGGGATCTCAGCCGTGCGCGCCATCACGCAGCACACACTCGGCGGGCCGGAGGTGCTCACCCTCGTCGAGCGTCCCGTCCCCGAACCGGGCCGTGCCGAGGCACTCGTCCGGGTCCGGGCGGCCGGGGTGAACCCGGTCGACTGGCAGACCCGGGCGGGCGGGGGAGTGGCCGCGCGGCTGGGCCCGCCGCCGTTCACCGTCGGCTGGGACCTGGCCGGCGAGGTCGTCTCCCTCGGGGCCGACGCCGGCGGACTGCGGGTCGGCGACCGGGTCTTCGGGATGTCACGCTTCCCCGCACAGGCCGCGGCGTACGCCGAGTACGCGGTGGTCCCGGTACGGGACCTGGCCCCGGTGCCCGCCCGGCTCGGCCTCGTCCATGCCGCCGCCCTGCCCCTGGCCGGACTCACCGCGTGGACCGCGCTGACGGCCAAGGCGGCCGTGCGCGCGGGAGACCGCGTGCTGATCCACGCCGCGGCCGGGGGAGTGGGACACCTCGCCGTGCAGATCGCCAAGTCGCTCGGCGCCCACGTCACCGGCACCGCCCGCGCGGAGAAGCACGACTTCCTCAAGGGCCTCGGGGCCGACGAGGTCGTCGACCACCGGACCACGCCGATCGAGACGATCACCGGTGGGTTCGACGCGATCCTCGAACTGGGCGGAGGAGACAACGCCGCCCGGTCCCTGCGGCTGCTGCGCCCCGGAGGTGTCCTCGTCGACATCGCCCACCACGCCCCGCGCGGCCTCGGCCACGGCACCGGGTTGCGGGTGGCGACCATGCTGGTGAAGCCGGACCGGGCCGCCCTGCGGGAGGTGGCCCGGCTGGCGGCGACCGGACACCTCACCCCCGTGCTCGACCGCACCTACCCGCTGTCCGACGCCGCCGTCGCGCACCGCCGGGGAGAGCGGCGCACCACCACCGGGAAGCTCGTGCTCACGGCCGAATGACCGTGCGGCACACGTCAGTCGATCGACAGATCACCCGAAGCCGTGCCGCCGCGAGGATGGCCGGTGCAAGCCACTGAAAGGAACATTCATGTCCACTCCCTACGACCTCATCGCGAAGGTCCCGTCGTTCACCGTCACCAGCGCCGACTTCGCCGACGGCGACGTCCTTCCCCTCGCCCAGGCCAGCGGCATCTTCGGAGCCGGCGGCAAGGACGTCTCCCCGCAGCTCGCCTGGTCCGGGTTCCCCGCGGAGACCAAGAGTTTCGTCGTCACCGTCTACGACCCCACCGCGCCGACGGGCAGCGGCTTCTGGCACTGGGCCGTCGCCGACATCCCGGCGAGGGTGACCGAGCTGCCGGCCGGCGCCGGTGACGACCCGGCCGAGGGCCTGCCGGAGAAGGCGTGGCAGCTCGCCAACGACGCCGGGCTCAAGCGCTACCTGGGGGCCGCTCCGCCGGCCGGCCACGGCGAACACGTCTACTACATCGCCGTGCACGCCGTGGACGTCGAGACCCTCGGCCTGGACCGGGGCGCCACACCGGCCTTCCTCGGCTTCAACCTCTCGGGCCACACCTTGGCCCGCGCCGTCATCACCGCGCGTTTCTCCGCGAGCTGAGTCCGGCGGGCGCCGTCCCCCGCGCGGGCGGCGCCCGGTGGGCCGGCCTTCAGGAGGTCCGGGTCCGCAGGCCCAGCCGCCGGGCCACGTGCCGGGGCATCAGGGCCGCGTGTTCCTCCAGCAGGTCCAGGAAGGAGGCGGCGACGGAGTCCGGGCTGGTGCGGGTGTATCCGGTCAGTACCCGGGTGACCGGCGGGTCCGGGCGCAGCACCGCCTCCGGGAAGTGCCGGGGGACGCTGCTGGCGGGCACCAGCGTGGGCCCCAGACCTGCGGCGGCGTAGCCGACGGCGGCCGCCGCCTGCTCGGTGCGGACCGCGGCACGGGGCCGGAAGCCCGCCCGCGCGCAGGCATCGTCGAGAAACCGCGCGAGCCCGCTGTCCGGGGTGAAGTGCACCCACGGCCGGTCGGCGAGGTCCGCCAGCCGCACGCGCGCCGCGGTCCCCGGGCCGGCGAGGGGGCCGTCGGCGGCGGTGACCACCACGAACTCCTCTGTGCCGAGATGCCGGGCGGTGCCCTCCCACCGGTCGGGCAGCGGCCCCACGGCGAGATCGGCGATGCCGGCCACCATGGCCTGGGCGAGGTCGTCGGAGCTGCGGTACTCGAACAGGCGGACCCGGACACCGGGATGCCGCTTGCGCCAGAGGCCGAGGACGGCGGGGAGCACGCCGGCGCTGACGGAGTACAGCGTGGCCAGGTGGAGTTCGCCCGTGGACACACCCGCCGCGCGGCGCGCGGAGAGCGTGGCCCGGCCGGCCTCGGCGAGGGCGGCGCGGGCGTGCGGGAGCATGGACCGTCCGGCGGACGTCAGCCGTACCCCGCGGGGCAGACGCTCCAGCAGGGGGCCGCCGACCTCCCGTTCCAGGGCCTGGAACTGGTGGGAGAGCCCCGGCTGCGTCACGTTCAGCCGCTCCGCGGCCCGCGTGAACGAGCCGGCGTCCACGATCGCCACCAGATACTCCAGTTGTCGCAAAGTCGCCATGCGCTCAGCATATGGGCCACATCAAAAACATGTCTTGGACTTATGACCCGGGGCGGCACAGGATCGTAGGTGCCGCGCACACCCGCGCACACCGGATCGTCGAAGGGTTGCCATGTCCGAGTACCGGAACGATGCCACCGTCACCGTGGGCAACATCGCGCTCTCCTTCCACCGGGCGGCCGCCGCGGTCACCCGCCGCATACTGGAGAAACACGGCCATCAGGTGCGCAGTGTCGAGGCACCGCACGAGCGCATGTTCCGCCTCCAGGAAGAGGGCGCGGTGGACATCCTGGTGTCGGCCTGGCTGCCGTCCAGCCATGACATCTACCTCTCCCGGTACGCCGACCGCGTCCGCGTACTGACGCCGCACTACGAGCCGTACTGTGTCTGGGCGGTACCGCCGTACGTGCCCGAGGAGGCGGTCGGCGAGGTCGCGGACCTGCTCCGGCCCGAGGTGGCGGAACGGATGACGACCACCGTCCAGGGCATCAACCCGGGGGCCGGTATCAGCCGCTTCTCCGCCCGGATGGTCCGCGAGTACGGGCTGGACCGGGCGGGGTACGGGTTCGTGCCGGGCAGCGAGAGCGAGTTCGTCGCCCGTGTCGACCGGGGGGTCGCCGACCGGGAGTGGTTCGTCGTCCCGCTGTGGCGGCCCCAGTACCTGAACCGGCTGCACGGACTGCGGAGCCTCACCGAACCGAAGGGGCTGCTCGGCACCGTCGACGCAGCCGCCCCCGTCGTCACGCACGAGGCGCTGGACCGGATCGACCCCGCCGCCGTCGCCGAGCTGGACGCCCTGCGCCTGGGCAACGAGGGGGTGGAGGAGATCGACAGCCTCATCAACGTGGACGGCCTCCCCCCTCTGCGGGCGGCCGACCGCTTCCTCGCCGCACGGCGGTGACAGGAGCACGGCATCCGGGAAACGGGCTCGACCGTCCGGGAGCGGTGGCCGCGAACCCGGTCCTCACCGACTCCGACGTCTTCCACACCGGCGGGGTTGCGCGCAGCGAGTTCGCCGCCGGCGGCACGGCGTCCGCCCGAGGCGAGACCACCGGGGCCTGGTGCGGGCGGCAGTCCTACGGCTGGTGCCAGTGGCGGACCGGCCTCGGGCCACCCGGTTCCGGCACGGCGCCGCCGACAGGGCGACCAGGTCGAGGAAGAGGACCTCCGGCGGTCCCCACCCATCGCTGGGGGCCGCCGTTCCCTGTTCCCGGACCATCCCCGTGACTGCTCGCACGGACCGTAAGTCAATCGACGGATCGTCCCCGGACGGCCCCCCGAAAGGATGGGTGAGCAAGGCGCGGCCGGTCCGGTGACCACCGGAGGCCGGGCACCACACCTCGCGAGGAGCCCACCATGAGCATCATCTCCAGTCCGCTGCCGGACGCGGAGCGCGCCGTGACCGGCACGGCCCTCCAGGGCACCCTGGTCGACCTGCTCGACCTCTCCCTGGTGGCCAAGCAGGCCCACTGGAACCTCTACGGACCGCGCTTCCGCACCGTCCACCAGCAACTGGACGAGGTCGTCACCACGGCACGCGATTACGCGGACCAGGTGGCCGAGCGGGCCGCGGCCCTGGGCATCAGCCCGGACGGGCGGGCCGTGACCGTCGCGGCCGGCAGCGGACTCCCGGGATTCCAGCAGGGGTGGATCACCGACGACGACGCGGTGGAGGCGCTGGTCCGTTCCTTCGCGGCCCTCATCGACCGCCTGCGCGCGCGCATCGGGGCCACGGCGGAGGCGGACCCCGTCAGCCAGGACCTGCTGATCGGGCTCACGGCCGAGATCGAGAAGCAGAGCTGGATGTTCCAGGCGGAGAACCGGGGCTGAACCGGCGGCGAGAGCTGCCCGAGTACGAGGAGAGGAACCATGAAGAACCCGGAGATCCTGCACCGGATCACCGAAATGGCCGAGGAGGAGCGCAGGTTGCGCGGCTCCCTCGGCACCCGCCGCTCCGGAGGATCGGCCGAGCGGAGCCGGCTGGACGAGCTGGAGCGCGAGCTGGACCAGTGCTGGGACCTGCTGCGGCAGCGCCGGGCCAAGTCGGAGTTCGGACAGGACCCCGACGAAGCACACACGCGGCCACAGTCACTGGTCGAGGGATACGAGTCCTGAGCACGGCGCGCACCCGCGTCCCGGCCGACCGACACCACCCAGGAGCAACCGTGAACATGCCCCGCCGGGGCAGGCACCCCTCACCCACCGGCCGCACCGCCGCCCGCACACCCGCGAGCAGCAACCCGCTGCGTGACCCCGCAGACCGACGGCTCCCGCGTATCGCGGGGCCGTCGGGTCTGGTCATCTTCGGCGTCACCGGCGATCTGTCCCGCAAGAAGCTCATGCCCGCCGTCTACGACCTCGCCAACCGGGGTCTGCTGCCGCCGGGCTTCTCGCTCGTCGGCTTCGCCCGCCGCGACTGGGAGCACGAGGACTTCGCCCAGGTCGTGCACGACGCCGTCAAGGAGCACGCCCGTACGCCGTTCCGCGAGGAGGTCTGGCAGCAGCTCATCCAGGGGATGCGCTTCGTCCAGGGCACCTTCGACGACGACGACGCGTTCGAACGGCTGCGCGACACCATCGGGGAACTGGACCAGGCCCAGGGCACCGGCGGCAACTTCGCCTTCTACCTGTCCGTCCCGCCGAAGTCCTTCCCCGTGGTCATCCAGCAGCTCAGGAAGCACGGGCTGGCCGACCAGTCGGGCGGTTCCTGGCGGCGCGCGGTCATCGAGAAGCCCTTCGGCCACGACCTGAGGTCGGCCGAGGAGCTCAACGCCATCGTCCACGAGGTCTTCGCCCCGGACCAGGTCTTCCGCATCGACCACTACCTGGGCAAGGAGACCGTCCAGAACATCCTGGCGCTGCGCTTCGCCAACACGATGTTCGAGCCGATCTGGAACCGGTCCTACGTCGACCACGTGCAGATCACCATGGCCGAGGACATCGGCATCGGCGGCCGGGCCGGCTACTACGACGGTATCGGCGCCGCCCGTGACGTCATCCAGAACCACCTCCTCCAGCTGCTGGCGCTGACCGCGATGGAGGAGCCCGCCTCCTTCGACGCCGACGCGCTGGCCGCGGAGAAGACCAAGGTCCTCGGCGCGGTCCGGCTCCCCGCCGACCTGGGCCGGGACACCGTCCGCGCCCAGTACGCGGCGGGCTGGCAGGGCGGCGCGGCGGCGGTCGGCTACCTCGAGGAGGACGGCATCGACCCGAAGTCGAAGACCGACACCTACGCCGCGATCAAGGTCGGGATCGACAACCGCCGCTGGGCGGGCGTCCCCTTCTACCTGCGCACCGGCAAGCGCCTGGGCCGGCGGGTCACCGAGATCGCGGTCGTCTTCCAGCGCGCCCCGCACTCCCCCTTCGACTCCACGGCCACCGAGGAACTCGGGTCGAACGCGATCGTCATCCGCGTCCAGCCCGACGAGGGCGTCACCGTCCGCTTCGGCTCCAAGGTGCCGGGCACCTCGATGGAGATCCGGGACGTGTCGATGGACTTCGCCTACGGCGAGTCCTTCACCGAGTCCAGCCCCGAGGCGTACGAGCGGCTGATCCTGGACGTCCTCCTCGGCGACGCCAACCTCTTCCCGCGCACGGAGGAGGTCGAGCTGTCCTGGAAGATCCTCGACCCGATCGAGGAGTACTGGGACACCCACGGCACTCCGGCCCAGTACCCGGCGGGTACCTGGGGCCCGGTCGAGGCGGACGAGATGCTGGAGCGAGACGGACGGAGCTGGCGCCGGCCATGAAGACCGAGCTGACCGACACGACGGCGGGCGCCGTCGAACGCGCCCTCGTACAGGGCCGCCGGGCCCTCGGCACCCCGGCCGTGGGCATGGTCCTGACGGTGGTCATCGTCACGGACGAGGAGAACGCCTACGACGCGATCAAGGCCGCCGAGGACGCCTCGCGGGAACACCCCTCGCGGACCCTGGTGGTCATCGGGCGGCAGGGCCGGGGGACCCGTGGCCGCCCACGTCCCCGTCTGGACGCGGAAGTCCGCCTGGGGGCGGAGGCCGGTACCGGTGAGACGGTCGTGCTGCGCATGTACGGCGAGGTCTCGCGGCACGCCGACTCGGTGGTGCTGCCGCTGCTGCTGCCCGACGCGCCGGTGGTCGTGTGGTGGCCGGTGGACGCCCCGGACAACCCCGCCAAGGACCCGCTCGGCGCGCTCGCCCAGCGCCGGATCACCGACCTGTACGCGGTCGAGAAACCGATGGAGACCCTGGGCAAGCGGGTGCGCAGCTACGCCCCCGGCGACACCGACCTCGCCTGGACCCGGCTGACACTGTGGCGCTCGATGCTGGCCGCCGCCCTGGACCAGGCCCGGATGAAGGTCACCTCGGCGGTCGTGGAGGCCGAGGCCGACAACCCGGCCGCCGAACTGCTGGCCCGCTGGCTGGAGGCCCGCCTCGGCGTCGGCGCCGAGCGGCGGGTCAGCGACGGCCCCGCCGTCACCACCGTCCGGCTGAACACCGCCGCCGGCGAGATCGTCATCGACCGGCCCGAGGGCCCGGTGGCCACCCTGACCCTGCCCGGCCGGCCGCCGCGCACCCTGGCGCTGAAGGTGCGTTCCACCGCCGAACTCATCGCCGAGGAGCTGCGGCGCCTCGACGCGGACGAGATGTACGCCATCGCCCTGCGCGGCCACGGCACTCACCGGACCCACTGAGACACGACCTCGGAAAAAGGAAGCAATCATGCGGATCGGTCTCATCGGTCTCGGAAAGATGGGCGGCAACATGCGCGAGCGTCTGCGCGACGCCGGCCATGACGTCGTCGGGTACGACACCAACCCCGAACTGTCCGACGTCGACAGCCTCGCCGGCCTCGTGGACCGCCTCGAAGGACCGCGCGCGGTCTGGGTGATGGTCCCCGCCGGCGGCCCCACCCAGGCCGTCATCGACCAGCTCGCCTCCATCCTCCAGCCCCGCGACATCGTCGTCGACGGCGGCAACTCCCGCTGGACCGACGACGAGAAGCACGCCGAGGAACTCGCCAGGCGCGGCATCGGCTTCGTCGACGCCGGTGTCTCCGGCGGCGTCTGGGGCCTGAAGAACGGCTACGCGCTGATGGTCGGCGGCGAGAAGGAGTACGTCGACCGCCTCCAGCCGGTCTTCGACGCGCTCAAGCCGGAGGGCCCCTACGGCTACGTCCACGCCGGCAAGGTCGGCGCCGGGCACTTCGCGAAGATGGTCCACAACGGCATCGAGTACGCCATGATGCAGGCCTACGCCGAGGGCTGGGAGCTGCTGGAGAAGGTCGACTCCGTCGACAACGTCCGCGAGGTCTTCCGCTCCTGGCAGGAGGGCACCGTCATCCGCTCCTGGCTGCTCGACCTCGCCGTCAACGCCCTGGACGACGACCCGCACCTGGAGAAGCTCCGCGGCCGGGCCGCCGACTCCGGCGAGGGCCGCTGGACGGTGGAGGCCGCCATCGACAACGCCGTGCCGCTGCCCGCGATCACCGCGTCCCTCTTCGCCCGGTTCTCCTCCCGGCAGGACGACTCCCCGCAGATGAAGATGATCGCTGCGCTGCGCAACCGGTTCGGCGGCCACGCCGTCGAACGGGCGAGGTGAGCACGGTGGGCGAGCTGCTGCTGATCAGGCACGGCGAGACGGAGTGGACCCGCTCGCGCAGACACACCAGTTTCACCGACGTGCCCCTCACCCCGGCCGGGGAGGCGCAGGCGCGTGCGCTCAAGCCGCTGCTGGCCGGCCGCCGCATCGGCGCAGTGCTGGTGAGTCCGGCGCGGCGGGCCGTGCGCACCGCGTCACTGGCGGGTCTCACCGGGCCGCGGGAGGAGCGCGACCTGCGGGAATGGGACTACGGCGGCTACGAAGGCGTCACCACCGCCGAGATCCACCGCACCCGCCCCGACTGGAACCTGTGGACCGACGGTGTGCCGAGGTCCGCGGACGGCCGCCACGGGGAGAGCCCGGGCCTGGTCGCCGCGCGGGCCGACCGGGTGCTCGCCCGGGTGGAGACCTGGCTGGCGGCCCCGGACGCGGCGGACGTGGTGCTTGTCGCCCACGCCCACGTCCTGCGCGTCCTCACCGCCCGGTACCTGGGTCTACCGGCCGCCGCGGGAGGGCTGTTCGTCCTGGGCACCGGCTCACTGTCCCGGCTGGGCAGGGAACACGGCAGGGCCGCGCTCATGGCGTGGAACTCCACGGGCGCGGCCGTGCTCGAAGTCGTGGGCTGACCGGCCGGAGCGGGGCCGAGAGGGTGGCCACGAGTCCGTGGCCACCCCTTGCGGTCAGTCCGTCCAGGCGGTGAAGAGGGCGTTCAGCCCCTCGGCCATGGTCGGGTGCGCGATGAGGCCGTCGCGCAGCGCGGTGAAGGGCAGACCCGCCCACATCGCCGTCTGCACCACGGTCAGGACCTCGGAGGACTCCGGGCCCAGCAGCGCCACGCCCAGGATCTCGTCGGTGTCGCGGTCCACGACCGCCTTCCACACGCCCCGGGTGTCCCGCAGCGTACGGGACCGGGGAATGGCCTTGACCGGGAGCCTGGCGACGCGGACGTTCCGGCCGGTGGCGCGGGCCTGCGCCTCCGTGAGGCCCACGCGGGCCAGCTCCGGGTCGGTGAACAGGTTCCAGGGGACCAGCCGGTCGGCGGTGCTGCGGCTGCCGCCCGCGATGTTCTCCTTCACCACGCGGTAGTCATCGAGGGAGACATGGGTGAACTGCGGGCTGCCCGCCACGTCGCCCACCGCCCAGGTGTGCGGCGCGTCGGTGGCCAGCCGGTCGTCCACCCGGATGAAGCCGCGCTCGTCGGTGCGCACGCCCGCCGCGTCCAGCCCCAGCCCGGCGGTGACCGGGTCCCGGCCGGTCGCGGCCAGGATGTCGTCGGCGACCAGGGAGCGGCCGTCCTCCAGGAAGACCCGCACCCCGTCCGTCTCGCGGACGACCTCCTTCACCGAGACCCCCCCGAGCATCTCCACGCCGTCCTCGCGCAGGTACTCGGCGAGGACCTCGGTGATGTCCGGGTCCTCCTGGGGCAGCAGCGTGAGGTTCCGGTCGAGCACGGTCACCCGGCTGCCGAAAGCGGTGAACATCTGTGCGAACTCCAGGCCGACGTAGCCTCCGCCGAGCACCACCAGGCGCTCCGGGATGCGGTCGAGCTGCTGGATCGTCTCGCTGCTCAGGGCCCCCGCCTCGGCGAGGCCGGGGACGGCCGGCACATGCGGCACGGTCCCGGTGTTGATCACCACGTCGCCGCCCCGGACGACGCGGCGCCCGCCCTCGTTCAGGCGAATCTCCACCGTCCGTTCCGCGACGAAACGCGCCTCGCCCAGGACGAGGTCCATCCCGCTGTCGAGGAACTGCCGGTGATTGAGATCGACCATCTCCGAGACCACGCCCTCCTTGTGCGAGCGCAGGAGCCGCAGATCGACCTCCAGCTTGCCCAGGTTCAGCCCCAGCGACTCCGCCGTCGCCACGCGGCGGGCCAGCCGGGCGCTGGTGACCAGGGCCTTGGTCGGGATGCACGCCACGTTGATGCACGTGCCGCCGATCATGCCGCGTTCGACCATGACCACCCTGCGGCCGGCCCGCGCGGTGTCCATGGCCAGGGTCTTGCCGGCCTTGCCGCCGCCTACCACCAGCAGGTCGACGTCCTCCACGACGTCCTCGGAACCGATCATCAGGCGTGCACTCCTCAAGGTGATACGAGTGGGAAACGTGGCGGGTCGCCCGGCGGTCCGGCCGACACCGTCGGGCCCAGCGTCGTCCCGGCCGGGCCACCGCGCATCGGTCACATGACTCGTCTCCGCGCGGCGCACGGCGAGCGGCGGCGGTGAGTCATCCGACCGATGCGCGTCCCGCGACGGCGGCCATACGGTGGACCCGGCCGCCGGAGACCCGGTGCGGCGGGCGGCACGGGAGCGATGAGCGGAGGCCGTCATGACCATGGAGCCGAGGGACACCACCCCCGGCGGACCGGGCCGGGAGACGGCGACCGGCGTCCGCTTCCGCGTCCTCGGCCCGGTGCGCGTGTGGGCGGCCGGTGCCGAACTGCCCACCGGACCCCGGCAGCAGCGGCTCGTCCTGGCGACACTGCTGGCACGGGCCGGACGTCCCGTCTCCCTGGAGGAACTGGTCGGCCTGCTGTGGGAGGAGGACCCGCCCCGCAGCGCGGCCAACGCCGTGCACCGGTACGTGGGAGGGCTGCGGCGCCTGCTGGAACCGGGACTGCCGGCCCGCGCGCCGGGCCGGTGGCTGGTCCGCGCACCCGGCGGTTATCTGCTGCGCGTCGGCCCGGACGAACTCGACCTGCTGGTCTTCCGGCGGCTGGTCCAGCAGGCCCGCGCGGCCCGGGACGCGAGCGAGGCCGTGGACCGGTTCGTCGCCGCGCTGGACCAGTGGCAGGGGCGGTGCGCGGCGGACGTGGTGCCCGAGGACCCGGCCCCCCGGGTGTTCGCCGCGGTGGACCACGAGTACGTCGCCGCCGTGTCGGCGGCCGCGACCGCCGCGCTGCGCTGCGACCGGCCCGGCGCGGTCCTGCCGGCCGCGCGCCAGACGGCGGAACGGCACCCGTTCAACGAGCGGTTGCTGGCCCAGACGATGCTGCTGCTCACCGCGGACGGCAAGCAGGCCGAGGCGCTCACGCTGTACCACCGCCTCCGGGCGGATCTGAAGGACACGCTGGGGATGTCACCGGGCAAGGAATTGTGCGCCGCCCACGACCGCATCCTGCGCGGTCCCCGGGAATCCGGCCCCGGCCCGGCGGGCCCTGCCCCCGCGCGCCCGGCCCCGGACGGGCCGGCACCGCACCTCACCCCGGCCCAGCTCCCCGCGGATCTGCCCTGCTTCACGGGGCGTGCCGACGTCCTGGAACAGGTGGCGCGCTTCGCGACGGACAGCGACGGGACGCTGCACGTGCTGGCCGTGGACGGCATCGCCGGCGTCGGCAAGACCGCCCTGGCCGTCCACGTGTCCCACCGGATCGCGGCCCGCTTCCCCGACGGCCAGCTCTTCGCCGACCTCGGCGGTTTCAGCCCGGCGGGCGGCCCGGCGGACGCCGGCGAGGTACTGGCCGGCTTCCTGGCCGCTCTGGGGATCGACGCCGCCCGCGTCCCCGCCCATACGGATGCCAGAGCGGCGCTGTTCCGCAGCGTGCTGGCCACGCGGCGGGTGCTGGTGGTGCTGGACAACGCCCACGATGCCGCGCAGGTACGGCCATTGCTGCCGGGCTCGTCCCGGTGCACGGTACTGATCACCGGCCGGCGACGGCTCACCGACCTCGCCACCATGAACGGGGCCCGGCTCCTGTCGCTCGACGCCCCCTCCGCGGCGGAGGCGGCCCGGTGCTTCGTCCAGCGAGTGGGCGCCGGACGCCCCGGCACGGACGCCGCCACGGTCGCCGACATCGTCGAGCACTGCGGGCGGCTGCCGCTCGCCCTGGGCATCGTGGCCGCCCGGGTGACGGCCTTCCCGGACGTGCCGCTGCGGCGGACGGCAGACGAACTGGCGGCGGCCGGGGAAGGACTGGAGGCGTTCAGCGACGCCGACCGGGGCAACGCGGTGCGCTCCGTGTTCTCCTGGTCCTACCGCACCCTGAGCCCCGACGCGGCCCGTCTGTTCCGGGCCCTGCCGCGGCGGGGGCGGGGCGAGCTGAGCACCGCGGAACTGGCCGGACTCGTCCCGGTGCCGGCCCGCACGGTCGCCGGAGCCGTCGTCGAACTGGTGCGCGCCCGGCTGCTGACACCCGTACGGCCGGACCTGTACGACGTACATCCCCTGGTGCTGGCGTACGCGGCGGAGCTGGCGCGCGAGGCACGGCGGCGGACGAGTGTCCCCAGGATCGCGCGGGCCGGCGCGGGGCGCGTCGTCGTCCCGCTCGCCGGACGGCGAACGCGCGCCAGCCGCGCGGGGGTGCCGCCCCGGGGCAGGCCGGCGCTTCGCTGACCGCCGTGGCGGCGAAGGGAAGGGCCTGCGACAGCAGGGTGAGCGTCTCCAGCGTCGGCGCGGGTCACGCCGCCCGGCCGGTGCGACTGCCGCGTCATCGTCTGCTCGACGATCCGACGGGCCGCCCGCGCGGGGTTGTTCCCCGACAAGGGCCAGCAGCCCCTCGGTCGTGCAGTTCCCGTGCGGCGGCCGGTCCCGTCCCGGAGGAGTGCGCGCCCTGCCCGGACGCGAGGGGCTCCGGCGGCCGACTCCGGCGTCCGCCGGTCGTCCGGCGGGCCGTTGTCTGAGCTTTCCAGCCGGTCCACGATCAGGGCGGGGCCGGGCCGGATGTACCGCGGTTCGGCGCCCTGGTCGGTGTGGACCGTGCAGCCGGTGACGGACGTAGGGGGGGCGGTCCCAGGAGGAATCCGAGGCCGGCGTCACACACCTGGAGGACTCCGAGCGCGGCGAGGTCCATGCACGCCTCCCCCTTCGGGACGGGTCCGCTCCGCGTGCGCCGTCAGGTCCAGGCGATCAGGGGGAGGCCGCGGCTCGCCTGCCGAAGGTCACGGAGAACCGCGTCGTCGGCATGCCGACCCGACGCGTCCTGTGTACGGACGCAGGCCGATGCCGGGTGCCCTCAACGCGGGGTCTTGGCGTGCGGAGGCCCCTCGGACGGGGAAGCGGTCCAGCTGGCCAGAAGGCCGAGTGCCTGCTGATCAGGGCTGCCGGGCTCGGCAGTGAGCAGGTGCAGGCGAAGGTCCGGGTCGTCGGAGGGAACGAACGATTCGTTGCTCAGTGTGAGGTCGCCGACGAGGGGGTGCCGGAACCGGGTGGTGCCGTGGACACAGGCAGCCACCTCGTGCCGCCCCCACCAGCGCCGGAAGTCGTCGCTCCGGACGGACAGTTCGCCGACGAGCGTGTGCAGGGCGGGATCGCTGCGGTGACGGCCGCTGTAGAGGTGCAGCGAGGCGACGGTGTCGCGCGCGGCCTGCTCCCAGTCGGACAGCCGGGTGCGGGCCTCCGGGTCGAGGAAGACATAGCGGGCCATGTTGCGCTCGCGGGTCGGAAGGGCCTCGAAGTCGGTGAACAGCACGCGGGCCAGATGGTTCACGGCCAGCACATCAGCGCGGCGGCCCAGGACGAGGGCGGGGACATCACCGAGCCCGTCCAGCATGAGCCGCAGCGACGGGCGCAGCCGTTGCGGTGCTGCCGCGGTGCCGCGGCGGGAGGGCCGGGACCTGGAGAGAGCACGCAGATGGGCGTGTTCGGCGGGGGTGAGACGCAGTGCGCGGGCGACGGCATCCAGGACACTGTCGGAGGCGTTCAGGTCACGGCCGCGCTCCAGGCGGATGTAGTAGTCGGCGCTGATGCCGGCGAGTCGGGCGACTTCCTCGCGACGCAGGCCCGGTACCCGCCGGATGCCCGGGGTCGGTGGCAGACCCGCGTCCTGTGGGGACAGCCGGGCGCGCCGCGCACGCAGGAAATCCCGCAGTTCGCGGTTGTCGCTCCGGTCGCCGGGTGTTCCGCTGTTCATACGTGTGAGTTTACAGCGGCGGCCCCAGAACCGGCGGTGGCCCGAGGGGGTTCGTTGGTGCCCCTCTCACGGGAGTGTCCGACGCGGTGGGCGTGGTTGTCTGGGAGAACGGCGGGGCTTCCGCTCCGCGCCGTCCCGAACGGTCGAAGGAGTACACCATGGCGACATCCCTACGGATAGGGCACATCACCGTCACCGCGCTCGACGACGGAGTGAGTCACCTGCCTCCGTTGTTCTACCCGGGGCTGGACTTCGAGGCCCACCCCGGCCTGCTGGAGGCCGACCGCACCTACCACATCCCCGCCAGGTGTTTCCTGGTCCAAGGCGACGGCTTCACCGTTCTGGTCGACGCCGGTATCGGACCGCAGAACATACACTTCCCGGCCGAACTGGCGGCCGCCGCCGGTCTGGATCCGGCCCCGGAGTTCATCGCGGCCGGCGGAGCGCTGCCGGAAGCCCTGGCAGCGGTCGGTGTGGCACCACAGGACGTGACCACCGTTTTCCTCACTCACCTGCACGCCGACCACGTCGGCTGGGCCGCCCCTGGCGGAAAGCCGTTCTTCCCCGGTGCGGAGGTCGTGTACGGTGCCGCGGACTGGGACGCTCTGATCGCCACCGCGCCGCAGGAGGATCCTGCGCGGATCGTGATGGAGGGAGCCAGGAAGGCCGGTGTCCTGCGCCCCGTCGACGCCGCCGTGGTGGAGATCGCCCCCGGCGTCGTCGCCCATCACACGCCCGGTCACACCCCCGGACACTACGTCGTGCGCGTCACCGGCGGGGACCAGGAGGTGTACCTGACCGGAGACGCCGTGCACCACCCGCTCCAGCTCGACAGCACCGCCATCTCCTTCCTGACCGACGTCGATCCCGAACACACCTTGAGAACGCGTCAGGAACTCCTCGCCCGGATCGCCGGCCGTACCGACGCCGCCGTCGGTACGGCCCATTTCCCCGGCCGGGGTTTCCAGCGCGTCCGTGTGGAAGGTGCGGGACGGACCTGGGCCGACGTCTGACCGCCGACACGGCGTTGCCCTCGCGGCCCGGCTGTCCACCGGGCCGCGAGGGTGACGGTCCGCCGTCTGACCGGCGGATCTGTGGGGAAGCGGTCAGGGAAGCAGCGGGGGGCCCACGATCTGGATGCCGTGAGAGGCCGCGATCCGGGTCAGTTCCTCGGGGTCGGGACCGGGACCGGCTTGCGCCCGGGCGCTCCCCGCGAGGGGCACACCTATCTCGGCGACGAACTCGTCGAAGCCACCGCCGGGCGTGTGCAACGTCAGGAACCGTGCCTGAGGGGAGGTGACCACGAAACCATGGGCCAGGCCCCTGGGCAGCAGGGCCAGAGCGCCCGCACCCACACTGTGCACCTCGGTGCCGACTTCGACCCGGAGTGTGCCTTCGAGGACCACGAACGTCTCCTCGTCCGACTCGTGCAGGTGCAGCGGAGACATGTATCCCCGCTCTCCGCTGTGCTCCAGCAGTGCGTAAGCTCCCGCGGTGTCCGCCGCCGTGGCCCGCATACGCACCAGACCGCCGAGGAAGTTCACCGCACTCTGGGTGTCGGGGTCGGTCAGGACGGGGGTTCCGATACTTCCCGAAAGGGACGTCATGTTGTTCCTCGTTTCGTTTCCGGTCTGTCGCCCGACCATCTGAACAGAGGAAATCCCGAGCCGTCCAAGACCGTTCCCGCAACGCCCCATGCCGACACGGCATGGGACGGCCCCCGTTGTTCTGCTTCTGGCCCCGGGAGCCGGAGACGACGTCATCCCGCCGTCCTCGGCGGCCTGACCCGCGAAAGTGTTCCATCACGCACATGTCTGAGGCGGGTGGGCCGGCGACGCGTCCGGATTCCGATGTCGGCAGGGCCGTGTGCGGTCATGCGGTGAGGGCGAGAGCGTGCATGCGGGCGACGGCCTGGACCGTGTGGTGGAGGCCGTCACCGCGTTGCCGGCAGTCGCCGGGAGAAGGTGTGCTCGACGGGGGCGCGGACCTTGCAGTGCTGCGCGTTCTTCTCCTCCTCGCTCTCGAACAACGGGTGTCCGGGACGTCTGCGGTGCAGGACGATCAGGCCGGAGTCCCGCCGGGCTTTCGCGTCCGCCGTGTTGCCGGGCACCGTACGGGCTGCGGTCACCACCAGGCGTGTCTCCGCCTCCGCGGTGAGCCGTATGTTCGCCGAGAACCGGTAGGTGCGTGAGGACGCGCCGGCCTACCGGTCGCCGAGCGGGACGAGGGTGCCGTCCACGGTCCACAGCACTCGACCGCTTCCTGGGAGGTGCGGGCCGGCTCGGGCCCGAGCAGCGGGCCGAGCCTCTGGAACACTCGGCACACGGTCGCCGGTGAGACGCCGAACAGCGGGGCCGGTCGCCGCACGGTGAGGTTCGTGCGGTAGTGCACGGCCACCAGCAGGACCCGCTCGGCCGGCGGCAGCCGCCACAGCCGACCCCAGCCACGCCCCTCGCACCACGCTCGCGGACCGTTCGTGGCGCTTTCAGCCGGGGCTGAAGCGGCTGGGAAGGAAGGACGAGCAGAGGGTGTTCTCCCCGCAGCTTCTGGCCGATGGAGGACTGCGGCGGCCGTCAGGACGGTACACCGCGTGACGCGACGTCGGTGGCGCTGCCCGGTCGGCGAGGGCGGCACAGACGTCGGCGGACACGGTCACGGGGAGCGGCGCGCCGAGGTGTACGGCGCATGACCACCGTGTGGCTCACCGCCCATGCGTGCTCCTTGCCCGCCCGTGCGCACGCATGGGATCGACTACCGTGGATGTCGCCGCAACGGAGGTTGGCGGACGCGAACGTCTCGAATCCCGACCGTACGGTGCGGCTGTCGTTTCTCGGGTAGCGCCGTGTCTGTGGTCCGGTGGGGCGGGAAGTCGTGGGACAGGTGCCGGTGCGGTCGACGTAGCGGATGGTGCGCCGGAGGCCGTGCTCGGGCGGGTGGCCGGAACCGAGGGCTTCACGGCGGCGCCGGGCCTGCCAGGCGGTGAGCGCGGGTTCGGTCAGCTTCCGGCGGTCGTCGGACGAGTCGCTGGGGTACCGGTCGCGGGAATCACGTCTTCGGTGAACTGCGCGGCGGCCGGCTCGGCGAGGGCCGGAAGGGGGGGTATCGCGTCGTCCTGAGAGGAGACAGGAGACGTCAGGACGAGACGGACCTCTCCCGCCGGATCCCGCACCGGTCGGCTCAGCGGCCTCCTCTGGCCCGAGCCGGCACGCCCGCCAGTCCGCCACCAGGCCGCGGTAAGACAGGACCAGACGCTCCATCAGACCGGTGCCCGAGTCGAACATCCGCGTGGGCAGGAGACGGCTCGGGTCGCCTGGCCGCAGGTGCCGCATGCCGGGCAGATGAATTTACCGGTGCCCCGCGATGCCCAGCACGGGACTGCCAGGAAGGCACCACCGAGACGGCGGTCCAGGTCGGACTCGGCGGCTCCGGTAGCGGCGGAGCCATCCGGTTCCAGCAGAGGGAACGTCCGTGTGCAGACCAGGCAGCGGCGGAGCTCCCACCGGGTGCGGCACGCGGAGCAGAGTGCCGCGAACAGGCCCCCTTCGCGGGGCTCGAACACGGTCTGGCGCTGAGAGCCGGTCTTGGCACACACCGGGCACACTTCGAGCAGTTCGGCCTGGACGGCTGCGTCCTTCAACGTCTCGGAAACAGTCCGCAGTCGCTGGACTTCGTGCTCTGCCGCTCGACTGCCGCCATGCCGCCCCTGGGCCGTCTTGAGCAGGACGGAGAGGTGCTCCGACTCTCCCGGACTCGGGGCGCGTACGACCGCCACACCGCCGGGACGGGGTTCGAGCCAGTCACAGTGCGCCACGGCGGAACGCATGCCGGCGGGCATGGAGACGGTGTGAGGGTAGCGGCGTGCGTCGGCACCCAAGGTGGACCATTGAACGGCCCGCACCAGACGGCTGACGCTGAAGATGTCCAGTGGGGACAGCGGGGCGACGCCGACATGTCGCCCGGACGCGTCGCCGTCGCCGTGCCCGATCCGGTACGCGGCCCCGGCGACGTCGGGCTCCACGTCCTGGTGATCTCGGAGCAGCCCCGGATGGACGATGAGGTCGTCGTCGCACTCGGTGGCCGGCCGGTCTCGGCGGACGCCTGAGACCAACGCGGCGACGGAGGCCGCGTCGGGAGCCGTGCACAGGTCGGTCGTGAGCGGAATGACGCGCAGCGCCTGGCGGTCACGCCAGGCAAGGGTGAAGTCGCCTGTCCGGGACCAGGTGACCGTCAACTGCTCACCGCGCATGCGGAAGCGGGTGGTCCGGCCGGGAGCGGGGGCCGGCTGATGGGCGTCCGGGGTGGCTTGAAGCAGCGTGCAGGCGAGGAGCAGCAGGAGGCCGGTGAACCGTTCGAAGGCGACGCGGACCTCTTGGCGGCGCCGGGTGGTCTCCGCCTTCCCGGGGCGTACGGTGGCGCTGGCGATACAGGACTGCCAGAGTGAGGCCACCCTGCGGTAGTGCGGGTCGCTGCTGAGCAGATTCGTGGGATGCAGTTCGCGGGGTGGTGCGGAGCGGTGGTCGACCGCGCGCGCCAACGGCGAATCCAGCATGATCTCGACTACCGCGAGCAGCGATTCCAGTGTCCGCAGGCGCGTTCCCGCAGCCGCCCGTTGCCGACCGGAGTCCTCGATGTTCCTCAGCAGCCCGGCCAGGTCCCACCGGGCCCGCCAGGAGGTCTCCTCCGAGGGCACGAGCAGACCGTGTACATCGTCCACCATCCGGCTGAGGCCCCTCAGCCGGGCGATCCGCTGCTGCAGATGCGACCGCATCACATGGAGGACGGCCACGGCGACTCGGTTCTCGTAGATGTCGGCGTCCTCCTCACTGCGCCGGGCCAGCAGACGGCTGGGGCGCACGCCGGCGAGGGTGTGCGAGGCCCAGTCCTCGGGCCGGGAAGCCAGGCGCGCCGCAGCGCCGGAGGCGATCGAGCGGACCCGGGACGTCGGCACCACCTCCTCCACCGTGCGCAGACGCGTGTACGGGCGGTTGCAGACCGCGCGCAGCGCACCGGACTCGCGCTCGAAGACGTCCTCCAGCGGCAATGCCTCGGCCTCCTCGGTGACATCGAGGATGATCGGCGGCATGGCCAACCAGTCGTCGAGCGTGGTGGCTTCGCCGAGACGGGCCGACAGCGCCAGAAGATGGCGGACGAGGAGGGAGTCGAGTTCCGGCTCGACAGCTTCCCGCTTCATTGCCGACCACGCGAGCGGAGCTCGTCGTCCAGCAGCCGTCGCGTCGCCGCCGGCTCGTGAGCGCTGTCGAACCGCATCAGGCTTTCGACGAGATCGGTGCGCAGTGTATCGAGGGTGTCGGCATGGATGTCGTACCGTCCCCGGACCGAGCGCAGGATGCGTGTGGCCAGAAGGTGGTCCAACGCCTCGCCCGGGCTGCCTCCGGCGGCGACCACGACGGGTGCGAACTGCTTGATCTGCCTCTCGAGCCGGTTGCCCCACCCGACGCGCAGTTCCTCCGCGAGGCGACCGCGCCAGTGGGTGTCGAGGAATTCGATGATGCCGTCGGCCTGCGCGCCGTAGGTGGCCTGCGCCTTGTCGAAGGACTGGGTGAGACCCTGATGGCCGAGCGGTTCAGGGAATGCGGGTGCCGTCTCCGGCACGTCCGGGTGCTGCCAGGGCAACTCCAGGACGAAGGCCCGGTCGTAGGTCTTGTCGGCGAAGCCAACGGTTGTCTCGTCGTGATTGGCTGTGCCGATGAACCAGACGTTGTCCGGGACGGCAATGTGCGTTCCGCCGATGATCAGGGCGGCAGGGTTTCTGACCGGCGCCGTGGTCAGTGCCAGACTGGGCCGATCCTTGATGGCCAGGGCCGACAGCACTCCGCTGAAGTACTGTTCGGGATGGGAGAGGTTCATCTCGTCGAGGACGATGAAGAAGGGCCGGTCCTTGAAAGCGGGGCACTGGGCACGGTACAGAGCCTTGGTGAACTCGGATTCGTAGAAGATCCGGTCGAAGCTGTTGTAGTAGCCCATGAGGTCCTGTGGGTCGCGCCAGCCGGCCTGGACGGGCACCACGGCGGCACTGGTGTCGCTGCCGAAGGCGACGGCAAGCGCGCGGGCCAGACCGGTCTTCCCGATACCGCTGATGCCCTGGAAGAGATGGAGACGGCTCATCGCCATGCCCGCCAGGACCAGGCGCAGGTCGGACAGACGGTAGGAGAGACCGGCCTGCCGGTGGATGACCGCCTGCATCTGGTGCACCAGCTCGGGCATGTCCGGCGTACGTGCGTCGAAGGGCCGGGGTGTGCCGAACTCCCGGTCCATGTGCGAGCAGGCCGGGAAGGCGTGGCCCTCCTTGCCGGCCTGGGCTGTGGCTCTGAGTTTGGCCGCTTCCTCGTTGAGCAGTTGCTGCAGTTGGTCGTTGGCGGCGCGCAGCCAGTTGTTGTGTTCGACGTAATTCTGGCGCTCGTTGACCGCGATGCGATCACGCTGCAGCGCGGACTCCAGTTCCCCGCGCTCCCGCACCAGCTCTTCGTTGTCGGCGGCGAGGCGCGTGACTCGCTGCCGCAGCTGCTCGAGCAGGAGGGCGTCGGCGTGTGGCGCGGCGGCGTTCTCCTCCAGGAGACGGGCGTTCTCGGCGCGAAGCTCGGTCAGGCGCTCGACGACCTGCTCCAAGGTCATGCCACCCAGGGACGCCAGTGCGCCGTCGTACTCGTTGAGCCGGGCGCCCAGACGTTCGTTGCTCTCGGTGAGGACAGCGATCCTGTGCCGGCTCTCCTCCATCCGCTGAAGCAACTGGCCGGTGCGGCTCGTCACCTCATGTTCGAACCGTTCCGCCCGGGTGGCCTGCTGCTCCTTGAGGGCGGCCTTGAGATGGGCGATGTCCTCACGTTCGTCCTCCAGCCGGAGCCGGGCGGTGCGCAGATCCCTCTCGCGCTGGGCGAGTTCACTCTCCCGCTGGTCCAGGGCCGTCTGCGTGTCGGCCAGGCGACGCTGCTCCTCGCTCCACCGTGCCTGCCGGTCCTGGCGTTCGGTGTCGAGCGCGGCCGCTGCCGTCCGGCGCTGCTCCGTCAGCCAGGCCTCCAGCTCCCGGCCTGCCTCCAGGCGGCGTTCGGTGAATGCCGCTTCGGCTGCCTGCTCGCGGTCGGACAGGTCGCGTTCCCTGCGGTCGAGGAGTTCGGAGCGGGCATCCAGCGCGGCGCTCCTCTCCTCCAGGGCTGCGGCCTCCTCGGCCCGTCGGGCGGCCGCGGCGGTGAGTCCTTCCTGCTCGGCACGGAGCGTCTCCGCCCGCACCGACAGCGTGTTCGCCGCGTCTGCCTGGCGCTCGGCGAGTGCACGGTACCGCTGCCAGGCCGACGCGAGGTCGGAGCTCGCGCCGTCGGACCCGGCCCCCGCCTCGACCACCACGTGGGCCTCGTTCGCGACCTGCTGTATCTCCGCCAGCAGCGCCGCGGTGTCGTCGGCGGTCTTCGGGTCGGTGCGGGAAGCCAGCGGGGCCGGCTGACGGGCACGGGCGGCCCCGGTGTGCTCGGGAGCGGGCGGCTGCCCCGGCCAGACCGTACCCTTGCCTTTCTGACGCGGTCGCGTCTGCCTCTTCCCCATGTCGTCAGTTCACCCTCTTGCCGGTTGTGGTTCGGCCGCTGCTCAGACCGAGCAAGTGGCGGGCCGCGTCGTAAGCGAGAATCCGGATGTGCTCCAGCTCATCAGGGGCCGGGGCGCCGGTAGGTCCGTGCGTCGCGTTGTTGCGCAGGATGCGCGACCGGTCGAGATCCTCCAGGAGGGTGGGGCGCTCGCGGAGGAACGCGGCGAACGGATGCTGCGTGTTCTCCCCGGCCGCCCAGACGGCTCTGATGATGTCCCCGGCCAGCCCGCCGGCCGGTCTGGAGCAGTACTTGCGCATCTCCGGCGGCACGGATGTGGCGCCCAGGCGCTGGGCGGTCAGTACGAACGTGCGCTCCCGCACCCCCGGCTCCCGGGACGGTGGGATCCGGGCGGGGAACCGTTCGTTGAGTTCGGGGAGTATGCACTCGAAGACGCGGATGGCGTTGCGTGCGGCGTTCTCCCGTTCCCGCGCGGTGTCCTTCAGCAGCGCCAGCTCGATGTCCGCGAGGTGGGTCAACACCTCCGAGTGGTTCCGGACCTCCTCGCCGAGCATACGTACCACTTCGGCGCGGGCGTCCTCGGCGAGCTCCCGGTCGACCTTGCGGGCGGCGGTGGTCCGCTCGCGGCGGCCCTTTCCGAGTATGTCGTCGATCAGCCGGGCCAACTGCTCGTCCGCCTCTGCACGGGCGGCCAGAAGATCGGCGAAGAAACGCCCGTCGCCCACCGCGAACGGGTCCTCGACGGTCCACATGCGCCCGGACCCGTCGTTGCCCTCGATGACGTAGCACACGACATGGGCCGGGTTCGCCGTACCGTGAAATCCGATCCGCCGGGCCGCTCCCACAGAGCCGGCCGGATCGCGGGAAGCACCGCGCAGGCCCCGCGCCGCCAGGTCGTGACTCTTGCAGGCTTCGAGGACATCACGTTCCGACGGGCGCATCCAGGAGCCGCCGGCTCGGAGCGTCAGCGCGCTGACCTCGCGTGAGGCACCAGCAGTACCGAACTGGATGGTGACCCAGCGGCCGCGATGCGCTCGCAGGTCAGCGCGTACGGGATCGGCGACCAGGATACGAGGCAACAGCACACCGGTGGCCGGGTCCTGGAAGACACGGACGAGCCGGGGGTCCGTCTCCGCGACTTCGCCTTCGGCCACGGTGCGCCGCCCCGCCTCGGTCAGCCGCAGCCCCTGTGCCATCAGCTGCCCCTCCACGAGCCGGGCGATCACCGTGCGGCACAGTGCGGTGTCCAGCCCGATCAACCGGGACAGGTCACCGACATCCCGGACCCCGGCGGCACACAGGCGCAGCACCACGGTCTGAAAGACGTCCAGCGTCCGGGAGTAGCCGGTCGGTGCCGTCACCTGGTGAACCCACACGGGCAGCAGAACGGGCCGGTACCGTTGGCGGGGCGGGAGCGCCAGCTGGAAGACAGGGGTCTCACGGTCGAACGACACGGCCGTCCACTCCCCTCCGGCACAGTTCCAGGAACGCGGCAAGAGGCTTGACCGCCTCCGGACTGCCGGGCCCGAACATGTCGTCGTCGCCCACCACGGCCAGCACCCGCTGCTGGCGGCTCATCGCCACGCACAGCCGGTTGGCGACGGTCAGGTGCCCGTAAGCGCGCTTGGCGTCGGTCCGTGCGGCTGGTGCACAGCTGCGCACAGTGGACAGGTAGGTGACCGAGAACTCCATGCCCTGGAAGGCGTCGACGGTGCCCACCCGCAATCGGTCGAGCGGTGTGCCGTCCTCATCGCGGCTGAGCCGGGGCACGGGGCGCCACCCGCCCGCATCGGTGAACTCGGCGAGCCCGGCCTTCTTCAGCTCCTTCCACACCTCGGTGACCTGTGCGGCGTAGAACGAGATGACACCGAAGGTCATCCTCGGGCAGCGCTCGATCAGCGCGGCTATCTCTCGGGCGATGACGACGGCTTCGGCGTGACGGGCACGGCTCGTTCCCCGTTGGGTCTCACCGCCGGCGGACTGCGGCACGGGAAGCCATACCGCGGGAACCTCCCCGTACCGTTCGATCCCGTGGGTGAAGTCACTCGCCTCACGGCCGTTGCGCAATTGTCCCTGGTAGAAGTTGTCGCTGACGAAGCTGCCGAGTACCGGATGCATGCGGAACTGGGTGTCGAGGCGGACGAACCGGGAGTGCCCGTCGGATGAGCCGTGCTCCCACTGACGGGCCAGTCGCTGGAACAGGCTCTCCTGCAGCCGGTCACGGACGTCGTCGCCGAGCGAACCCAGCTCGCGCTCCACGTCGGGTTCCAGCATGTGGGGAAGCTGGGCGTGGTCACCGACCAGCACGATCCGGCGGCGGGCCTGGGCGAGGGGGATGAGGAGGTCCAGCGGGTTGGCCCGCGCTGCCTCGTCGACGACGACCGACTCGAACGCTCCGTCCCGGCGGCCGACCTCGACCATGGCCTTGGAGACGGCTTGCTGGCAGGTCGAGGCCAGCGAGACGGTGTAGGCGCGGAGTGTGTCGTCGACACCTTCTGGATCGCTGCGCAGATCATCCCGGTAATCCAGCAGTGCCGCGGCTATGGCGTCGGGCGACCGGGTCACCGCTTCCGCGAGCTGTGCCGCGAGCCGGTCGAGGAGGTCGACGATCGCGGGATCGGCCACGGTGACCTCCGGCAGCCGGATACGCGCGGTGAGACGGTCGATCAGGTCGTCGCGCAACGCGGTCAGCGCGTCGAGCAGTTCGGTCTGTGGTGTGGTGGCGCCGATCGCTGCGCGCAGGGGTTCCTGGTACGAGATGCCGTCGAACAGCGGACTGCCGGCGAGTTCCAGCCGGGTCAACAGCGCCCGGGCTGTGCGGGGGCCGTCATCGTGGAAGCCGGTCGCGGTGCAGCGCAGCGACCGGATGTAGGGCAGCAGATCCGCGCGCACGTCGGGGTCGGCCATGGCGGCGGCTCGCATGCGTTGCTGTTCGGCTCGGTCCCTGTGCCGGCGGAGTTCTCCGGCCAGGGACGGTTCCGCGATGTCCCCGACCTGGGTGAGCACCTGGTCCAGGAAGTGCGGCAGGAACTCGGGCGGGACCGGTGCCGCCCGATAGGTGGCGGCCAGCTCGGCGGCGGCCCGCCGGGCGGCCAGATGAGGTCCTGCCGGGCGCTCACGCAACCGCAGGTCGGCAGCGCGGGCCGCCTCGATGCGCCAGGTGTCCAGTGCCACTTTGCTGCCCCGGCCGCGGGAGTCCACCTTGAGCGGTGGAAGCCCGAAGACCCAGCCACGAGTGACGAGGTGGTCCACCGCCGCATGCTGGAAACTCGTCAACAGGGTGCTCCCGGCCACGTCTCCCCCCTGGGCGAGGTCGCCCAGCTGGTTGACCAGAGCAGCGATCACCTGGGTCTTGCCGGTGCCCGGTGGTCCCTGGATGATCGCGACGTCAGGGGTGTTGAGGGCGGTGAGCACCGCCTCCCGCTGGGCCGGCGTCGGTCCGTGAGGAGCGAAGCAGCTGAGTGCGGAGGGGGAGAGCTTGGTGATCCGTTGGCGTGCCGGCTGCGGCCAGACACCTCCCTCCAGGAGAGTCGGCAGTGCGGGAATGTGCGTTCCGTCGGTGCGCAGTTGCTGCATGGCCTTCTCGCGCCGGTCGAGCCGACGCTGATCACCGCGGTGCGCCAGGTAGAGCCACCCTCTAGGGGGCGGGTCGTGCTGGCTGTTGAGCGTCGCGGTGAGCCTCAGGACCTCGGTGACATTGTCGTATCCGAGCGGTTCTCCCACCCAGGCCTGCGCCTTCTGCGCGCGGGACGCGACGAGCCACTCCCGGTCGGTCATCGCGGTGTCCGTCACGGAGGCCGGGAGTTCCTCGGCGGCCTCCAGCTCGACGCGTTCGGCCGCGGCTGTGTTCTCCAGTGCGGCTCGGGTACGGGGCAGGGCCCGGCTGAGGTCCACGGTGAATGCGCAGCGGCCGTCGGACTCGACCTTGACGTCGGTGTAGCGGATGGTTCCGAAGTCACGCAGGCGTCTTCTGATGTGGCGCGCCTCCAGCTCCTGGTACCTGTCCCACATGGCCAGGTAGCCGTTCTGGCTGGCCACCAGGTCGAGGCCCTGCTGTATTCGCGCGCGGTCCCGCTGCCTGGCGGTCATGTCGCGGAACTCGATGGACCCGACGGCCAGTGCTTTCTGAACGGTGCCGTGCCGATCGTGGACCGAGCTGAGCAGGCGGACGACGCGGTAGCCGGCACTGTGCTTCTCGACATCGGCCATGAGCCCTGGTCCGTGCACCCGGAAGCCGGCTGCGAAGCTTCCGGCCGGTCCGGCCGAGACCACCATGCGCCGCGCGTCCGCTGGAGCCCCGGGACGGGGCTCCAGGAGGAGTTCGCGTGCCATGAACTCCATGAGTGAACCGACGTTGACGGTGTCCGTGCGGTCCGCGTACTTGGTGGCGTCCTCCAGCACGGCGTCATCGACATCGAGGAGCAGTCCGGTGCTGAGCGGTACCGCGAGTCCTACGGCAGGGGCGTAGACGTGCACACGCAAGGTGAAAGGGCTGTCGGCCGCCGGCGCAGTCTGACGCGGGTTTCCGGTACGGCGTCGAGGTGACGGGACGGGCGTGGGCGGCTGGGGGCGGACCGGATGCGCGGTGACCGTTACACACGTGGTCCCGGCCACCGGGATCAGGTCGAGCTTCCGCTCGTCCTCCGGAGCCGCCGGTTTGATCCCGTATGTAGCGGCATCGGTGACCAGGTCCAGTTGGCCCGTGGGCCGGCGATAGAGGCGCACCTCGCTGCCGTCGGGGATCGTCCGGTCGGTGAACCCCTGTGGTACTCGATGCCAGAGGAAGGACACGAGCACGGGTTCCCCCGGCATACGGGCCGGCATGGCGGGCCGTTTGGGACGCGCGCTCACCCGCTCGCCTCCAGCGCCATCAGACGTACCCAGCGATGGATCACACCCTGCCTGCCGAAGTGAAGCGTCCAGGGGCGGCCGTCGACCGGCACAGTCGCCTGGCTTCCCTGGCCGATCTCACGCCACGGCCGACCGTCCTGGTGGTCGAGCCAGAGACTGTCGCGCGAGACGTTCGACACAGTCACGTCCCGGCCCTGGGACCGCAACTGCGCGACCATCGCATCGAGCCGGTCCGGAGCCGGGAGGCTGTGACGGGCCGTCAGTGTCGTCTCGCTGTCGGGGCGCAGTACGGTGAAGTCGGGCAGAGGCACTTCCGACAGCTCCACCCGGGGGGTGTCGTCCTCGTTCCCTGACCCGTCCCCCGGTTCGGTACCGACCGGGCCGGTCAGTCCGTGGCGCAGCAGCCAGACACGGTCTCGGGGTCTTCCGCAGGCCAGGCAGGAGGAGGCGGCGGCACGGTAGCTCCAGCGACACTCCGGACACTTGACCGTCTGTCCCGCTGCGGAGTGCAGTGCCGCGGCCCACCGGGCAGCCGACGGCCGGACCGAAGGATCGGTCACGGCGTCCACGAAGCACCGGGTGGCCAGGCCCCACAGCTGACCGGACAACACCTCTTCACGTGGTGTTATGCCGAAGGTGCACTCGTTGGTGCGGTCAGTGGGGTGGTCGATCCAGGGGAGGCGGAAGCAGTCCGCGTACTCCTGTTGGTAGGCGGGGTCGGAGTCCAGGACCTCGTCACCCCGGAACGGGTGGCTCGCGGTGAGGGTCTCGAAGATCAGGACGGCGAGTGCGTGTGCGTCGGCCAGCGTCGTGGCACCACCGCGCCCCGACACGATCTCCGGTGCCCCGTATCCCGGGGTGTGCACCGGCGCGGACGCGACAGTCGAGACAAGACCGAGATTGTCCACGTCGATGAGGCGGATCTCCTGCTGCTCGGGAGCGGCGGAGACCAGCACGTTCGAGGGTGACAGGTCCTGGTACACGATGGCGCGTGAGTGGAGCCGGGCGACGGCGTCCGCGAGTCTGGCGAGCAGCCGCAGTCGGCGTTCCAGGCCGCCGGTACGCAGGTACCAGGCCGCGAGGTCTTCCTCGTCGGGCACACACAAGGTGTCCAGCGGGACCATCTCGTCGGCGAGTTCCATCACGTAGCCGAGCTTCGGCGGAGCGAGCAGGGCGAGGACGCCGGCCAACGGAACGTCGCTCAGCGGCAGGCGCTGGATGCGGCGCAGCCGAGTGTGGACGGCTTCTGCTGCTTCCTGAGTCGGAGCAGTGATCATCTTGATGGCGGTACGTCCGCCACGGGCCAGCCACACCTCGCCCTGGCCGCCGGCACCTATCGAGTGGGACAGCGGCCACAACTGGTGGTACTCGTCCTCGACGGGCCGCAGCAGACCGCCGAGGTCCCAGCGCGATGCCACGGGTGCTTTCCTCTCGCTCTGTTCTTCGACAGGGTCAGGCGCCGAAGTCGGACAGATCGTCGGGGCGCAGTACCGGTGCCCGGTCCGGGCGAGTGCTTCGGGCCTGCTGAGTGACGGTGACCGTGACCCAGCGGAAGTACTGCTGAATACGCCCGACGTCATGTGCTTCGAACACGCCGTTGGCCTCGTCGCTGACGAACCGGCGCAGTACGGCCTTCGCCTGTTCGGTCATGTCGGGACCGATGGCGACGGCCAGCCGGTTGGCTCGAGAACCCCTGGGGGAGTCGAGCAGACGGTCGAGGGCCTCTTCCCATTCGTCAGTGGGCAGTCCGTCGGAGACGAGAACGAGGGTGGGGGAGAAGGAGCGGGCCGGGACGGCTGACTCGTCGCGCAGCACCTCGTCGGCGAGTTCGAGAGCCGCGCCGAGCGGGGTGCCGCCCCGGGCTTCCATGTCGGTCCAGGAAGCCTCGGCCGCGGGCACCATGTCCTGATGCAATTCGGCCCGGTTCTGGCTGAAGGCGATCACGCCGACATGAATGGCGCCTCGCCCGACATCGGCGGTAGCGAAATCGTCGAGCATGTGGCGGATGCACTCATTGAGTACATCGATCTTCTCCCGGGGCTCCCCCATGCTTCCGCTCACGTCCGCCAGTACAAGCACCGGTAACGGACGAGCCTTCGCGGCCATGAAACGCGGCGCGGCACCCACGATGTCCCCCCATCGCTTTCACCGCACCAAGCGCTGCACGTCGTACACCTAGTTGCGGCAAGGTTATCCTGACGCTGAAGCAGACAAGATACTACGAATCATGCGTGGTGGTGATCAGAAGTACCAACAGATTCATGAGGGAGGACGCCCGCGGGATATGTGGTGAATCCCGCAGGTGATCGCGTATGGGGCTCTCCGCGCCGCTATGTTCTCGTGTGCCAGGTGTGCCCCGTATGGGGCGGTGCTGAGGAGGGAAGTCATCGCAACCACGTCTCCGCACTCGAAGTGGCACGGGCACGGGCAGAGCCGGTTTTCGCAGGCGAGCCGAGGCCGCCCGGCGCCCCACGCGGTGTGAGCCGTCCCTGCGTCACCCCACCCGTGTCGTCACTGGCCGATTGTCTTGACGGGGAGGTTGGCGGACACCGACGTCGACAACACCGAGCGCAGGGTCCGGTGGGTCGTGCCGTCGATTCCCCGTGCGGCGCGCGCTCGCATGAGAGAAACCATGCTCGGCCCTCGGCGAGAGCTAGAGCGACAGATTCTTCTGGTCGGTGATGACCTTCCCGGCGATGTACAGGTCGCCTTCGGAGTCGAGGATTCCGACGACCTTCTTCGTGCTGCCGTGGTACGTGGTGAAGTAGACCTTGTCCGCCTCCTGGGAGGAGGAAAGGTTCGAGTTCAGCTGGATCTCCACACTGTTCGGGGAGATGATCGCCACGTTCTTCTCGGGTGTCTCCGGGTAGGTCTCGTTCCCCACCAGCTTGACCCGGCCGTGGGTCTCTCCTTCATTCCACTGCGTCGCCGGCCCGAGATCGAGTTCGGCCATGGTTCCCCCTCTGGTTGTGGCGGATGCGCGTCCGCCCGCGGAAGACCTGCCGGACCAGGACGTGAACGATCCCGATCCACTGGGGAGCGTAGGTGGAGAAGACCCGTGCATGTGGCCCTTTCATGACAAAAGGCAATTTCTGATCGAGACGGACCGGTCGACGTCTCTCTCCGTGAGGCAGGCGCCATGCGGTGAGGGCTCCCGCCGGACGATGGCCGGTGCGACGGACTGATGAGCGTCTCCTGACGGGACCACCGGCACCCTCTGGCCGCAGGCCACCAGCAGTCAACGGCCCGGCCGTCCTCGTCCGGGGCGATCTCGTACCGACGTCCACAAAGCCGTCGGTCTGCGGGAATTCGCAGTATGCGCGGGACTCGGCCGGCCGCCTGCTCCCCGCCGCCCTACGCACCCGACCTCGACGTCGTCGAGGGAGCCGGTAACTGGTGCGGCGCGGCTGGCTTGCCGACGTCACCTTCGGAAACCCTCGCCGTACGGCGCCGGGCAGGACGGCGAGGGCCGTGCTCAGGCCGGGCGGCGGCGGAGCCGAGGCGGCCCGAGCGGCACCGCCCGGTAGACGAACCGCATGACGTGCTCGGTGTCCGCCGCAGCAGCGCCGCCCGCACGGCGGGGCCAGTTCGGCGTCCGTGGCCACGGGTGCCCCCTGGACGGGTGCGCGACGGGCGCAACGCGGCCGAGGACTGCTCCACACCCGTCCCGCCTGCGAGGCCGTGTGACGCGGCCAGGTGCGGGCGGGGTCCCGCTCGTGTGCGGGATGCCACCACAGCGACTCCAGCAGGTCGCCGGTCCGAAGGGAAGCAGTTACCGCCCGCGGTCCGCGCTTCGCGGCCCATGGTTCGCGTCCCCGCGTCCGTTCCGCTCAGCCGGCTCCCGCACCGGCCGAGCCGGGGAAGGCGCTGCTGCCGCCGGCCGGCGGTACGTTCCTCGTCGTGCTCGACGGGACGACCCTCAGCGTCGCCGTCCCGTCGAGCGCGCGCGAGCTGGACGTCAGCGCCACCACCGCCCGGCCGGCCCGGCCGGACGGCACGGCGTGTTCTGGATCGCGCTCGGCGCCGCCCTGCTCGTCCTTCTGCCCGGCCTGCGCTTCCCGCACCCCCGGCAGGCGCACGAGCCCGTCCCGGTCGACCGGGGGGCGCTCGCCCGGTCGCCTTCTCCGCCACGGTGTGCAGCGCGGCGGTACCGCCGGCCACCACCGTCCGGATCACCCTCCTGGTTCGCCGGGAACCGACTCCCGCCGCACCCGACGCCCGTACGGAGCCCGTGGAGCCGGCAGCCGGCGGGTGAAGGGCCGTCCCGGGCAGGACGCGGACGGTATCGCACCCCGACGCCCACCGGTACGCGTCACAGAGCCGCGGAACGGCACCGGCGGACGGCACGTCCACCGCCGCGACCGCGCCTTCAGTACGGCGCCGCGCGCCCGCGAGGCCGGACGGACGGGCAGCACTTCACAGCCGGTAGGCGAAGCGAAGGACGCCGCCCTCCTCGCGGTAGAGCCCGTGGCCGCGTGCGCTGAACGGATTCGGCAGCATGCGCACCTGCCGGTGCTCCGCGACCAGTACCGAGGTGACCACCAGGATCCGCCAGCGGTCACCGCCGCCGTATCTCTGCGCCGCCCGTACCTCGGTCTCGCCGAGCTCCACCTGTCCGCCCGGCCCCTGGGTGGCCTTGACCTCGTACAACCGGGGACTCGCGCCGGAGCCGACCTCGAAGTCGTAGCCGAGGCTGTCGTCTCCGGCGGATCCGGGGAACATGTGGGTCCGGTTGCCGGAGACCCAGCTGCTCTCGTCGGTCGCCGGGTCCTGCTCGCGAAGCCACTGGTACGCGTGCCACTCGCCCACGAAGCCGATCGCCGAGCGCTGGGCCGACGACAGGCCGCGCTCACCGTCGACGCGCGCACCCGGCCGTCCCCCTGAAGGACCGGCCGCCCTCCGTGGCGGGATCGGCTGCAACGCGGCCCAGCGCCTTCGGGCAGTGCCGCTGGGAGGCGGGTCTGATTCCAGTGCGCGGCGCAGCTCCGAGGCCAGCTCGGTGAAGTCGCCGGTCTCGATGTCGAAGGTCCGTTCACCGAGAGAGATGATCCGCTTGCGCCTGGCCCGCTCGGCGCGGGCCTGCTCCACGGCGTCCCGCGCTCCGTCCAGTTCGGCGGGAGTCAGCCCGTGTGCCTGGGGCTCCGAGGAGACGGCCATGCCGACCGGCCACTGCCCCAGGGCCGCGAGCCAGCCGACGACGTCGTCGGCCGAGAGTTCGCGGAAGTCGAGCGCGCCCGCCTCGTCCAGCAGGGAGGTGATCTCCTCCGCGGCGGTCGCCTTGGCCAGCGCCGCGGGCAGCGTCCGGTTGGCGGCCTTGACCAGGGCGACCAGGCCGGGCGTCGTCCTGGCCACGACCGCGTGGTTGTGGCTGCGCACCCTGTCCATGGCGGCCAGCCGTTCGCCCTTGGCCGGGGCGGGCGCCCCGAGACGGGCGGTGAGGGCCTCTTCGACGAGGGCCCGCAGGAGGCCGTCATCGGCGGTGTCGACGGTGAACGCCCACTCCTGCGGAGCCGTGATCCATTTCAGCGAGCGGGTGGCGGGCCAGTCGGCGATGGGTCTGCGGGCGTCGAACTCCTCCCGGCAGGCCCAGCGCAGCCGGTCGACGAGGAGGGCGCGACCGAAATCCACGTACCGGCGTACGGCCTCGTCGTGGGCCTCGGCGTGGCTGATCGGCCGGTACCGGGGCGCGAGCCCCGCCAGAGTGCGGTTCAGCTCCGCGAAGTCGACTTCGGCCAGGGCGCGGAGGTCGTCGATGTCCCGCGCGTCGCGCGCGGCACCGATGAACCGCTCGGCGGGCAGGGGAAGCGCGTCCGCGTACGGTTCGAGGCGGGCGAGGAACTCTCGGGCGTCGTCCGGAGCCGGGTCCGTCAGCTTCCCGGCCCGGTCGGCGCCGAGGGCGTGTACGAGGAGGGGACGGCTGCGCTCCAGTACCCCCGCGAGGGACCCGTCGAGGCGGTGAGCGGTCTCCCTGACCTGGTCGACGGAGAGATCGAGGGCCGCCGCGAGCTGCCATTCGGCCGGCTCGTCCAGGGACGCGTGCTCCCGTTCCAGTTCGCGGGCGGCGAGCTTGAGCGGGACGGTGTGTTCCGGACGGTCCAGGACCTGGCTGACCGCGTAGCCGATCCGGGCCACGAAATCCCAGGAGAGGGGCAGGTCCGGGGTGAGGATCAGCGGGTGGGAAGGGTCGGGCAGGGGGAGCATGCCGTTCTGCCGTTCCGGGAGTTCCACGGCGGCTCCGTCGAGGGTGATCCTGAGCGAGACGTAGCGGTGGACGCGGACGCGGCGGACGGCGGCGACGAAGTCGCTGAGCTGGGCGTCGGTCGGGCGGCCTCCCCGGGGCGGATGGTCGGCCAGGACGCCCACCACGAGTGGAAGCCACGGCAGCTCTTCGACGAGTGGCGTTCCGAGCCTTTCGGCGGTGCCGGCGGTTCCGACGACGGCGGTGCCGGAGGCGCTGACACTCTCGACCGACAAGTCGGCGTCGTCGGCGTGCCGAATCGCGTCCGGGCAGTGCTGGCGGAGGACACGGGCGACGTCGGTCGCCGCCCCCGGCACCACGAGCATCGGAAGCTTGAGCTCCCTGGCCAGGCGTGCCTTCAGACTGTCCCGGTCCCCGGTGACGTACAGCCGTTCCGCCCCGGCGAGGAGCGCGGCGAAGTCGACCGCGATGAGTTGCTTGCCCCGTTCCGCGAGCAGGGCCGAGCCGATGAGCGGCTCGATCGGCGCTGTCCGCGTGGCCAGGTTCTGCCAGGCGCGCTCGTTCGCCCGCTGGAGGGCGGGCCGGTCCCCGTCGTCCACGGCATCCGACTTCACCAGCTCGCCCAGGGCGGCGATGAGGCGGGCGCTGTCCCTGGGGTCGCCCCAGGTCGGCAACCCGGCATCGCGCAGCCGCCGCAGGGACTGATCGTCGTCCAGCAAGGGGCGAAGCCGCCGCAGGACCGTCGGGGCGAAAGCCGGCTCCTGCTCGAGGTTCGCGGGGGCATGCCACGCCTCGTCCGGCCGGACGAAGCGGACGGTGCCGCCACGGCCTCGGACCGGGAGCCAGCGCTGGCCGCGGACGAAGGCGGAGAGGGGCGTCGGGACGTACTGCAGATCCTGGTTGCCCGTCCGGTCCCGGTTCCAGACGCTGGTGAGGTGAGTGTCGCCCCACCGGGCCAGGCCGTGCAGGACCAGTCGCGCATAGGCGATCCGACCCGGTTCGCTCAGCCGTCCGGCGACTTCCTGGCCCGGCAGCCGGAAGGCGGGGGTTCCGGCGTACGGCGTGAAGCGATGGGCGGCACGGCTCCGCGCGCGGTCGATGAACGGCCGCCACTGATCGGCGACCTCTTCGGACACCTTCGCCATGCTGATCAAGTTGCTCGTGGTGAGCGTGCCCCCCTCGGCCCGCGTCTCCGCGCCGGGGGACACCACGGGGAGCAGCCCGTCGGTGACACCGAGATCGCTGAGGAAGTGCCGCCACTCCTCACGGGTTTCGCCCCTCCTCAGGAAGTCCTCGGGGGGCGCCACGAGCCGCTCGGCCATGAAGCGGAGGCCGGCCGAGGAGCCTCGCCCCTCGGCCACCACGGAGGCCAGCTCGTCACCGTGGGTCCCGGCCCAACCGGCCCCGAAGGCGGCGCCGGCCGCTTTGACAGCGGGGCCCTCGGCGGAGGGGACGTACAGCCCCAGAGGGCGCAGTTGCAGGGACTGCGCGGACTGTCTCGACCGGTAGAGGCGGAACACGAAGCGGAGGGCCTGCTCGCGCAGCCGCGCCGAGTTGCTCTCGGTGAGGGCGCGGCGGACGTGGTCGAGCAGGCCGCCGGCGTCGAACCGGCGGACCAGCCGGAAGCGTTCCAGGAACAGCCGGGCTTCCTGACGTCGTACGTGACCTTCCTCCTCCACCCAGTTCAGTCCCGGGTGCAGGTAGAACATGCGTTTCTTCAGGGTGTCCGGCACGGACAGGCCCTCGTCGCCCGTCGTCTCGCCGCGAGCCGGCTGGAAAAAGGCCTCCCGCCTGGCCGCCGTGCGTCGCGAGCCGCCCTTCGTGTCCCTGGGGGAGCCGCCGTTGGCATGCCGGAGCTTCCCGTCGTCCGCCAGCAACAGCTTCCTGCCCCGCAGCACCCCGCCCTCGTCCTTGAACAGCAGGGCCAGATCGGCGTAGACGCCGTTCCAGTCGTCGACGGGAGCGTCGGCAGCGGGCAGCGGCAGGGTCCCCACGATCCGCTCGACGTGGTCGGCCCGCTCCTGTGCCGAGGGCTCCAGGGGGCACTTGAGCGCCTCGCACAACCTCGCGAGACGTCTCAGGGTCCTGGCTCCGACGGCTGGATCGGCCACGGCGACGCCCACCGATTCGACCGCCTCGGCGGTGAGTACCGACAGTGCGAGCTCGGGCCAGAGCACGGAATCGCGGGGCGTGCCCCAGGAACCGGCCGCGGCCTGCCGGTTCAGGAGCGGTACGACGGGAACGTCCGCGAACTCGGCCCCGTGCACCTGGAGCGCCGCTTCGCGCAGGAGGCCGTGATGGCGCGGGTCGTGCTCCCAGGTCACGAGATCGACCGCCAGCCTGCGGTCGGAGGGCCGGGCTCGCTCCCGCAGCGCGGCGGCCGCCGCCAGCGAGGTCTCGGCCGCCGCCGCGAACAGCATGCTGTTCAACGGGTGTTCCCGGTCGAGGGCCGTACGGTCCACCTTCGTGAAGAAGGGGGCGTTGAGGTGCCCGCGCAGGGGCGCGGCAGCGTCCTCGCCCAGGGGGAGGAAGGTGTAGATCCGGCCACCGCGCAGCGACTCGGTGCCGTCGAGGGGCAGCGCCACCTCGACGACAGCCGGTTCCGTCCAGTCACCCCACGAGTCGTCCAGCTGTCCCAGCCCGGTCGCCGCCTCGATCGTGTCGCGCAGGCGCGCCACGGGGACATGGCCCCTGGCCAGAAGGTACGCGCCCAGAGAGCCGAGCTCCACCCGGGCGAGGGAGACGGCCGGGACGGTGCGTGCCGCGCCGGCGAGCACACTCTGTCCCTGGGGCCGGTCCCCGGCGAGCTCGAAGCCGACCTCCCGCCGGGTGAGTTCCGTGAGCCCTGGGCTTTCGCCTCCCCGCCGTTCCATGACCAGTCGGTCGAGCCGGTCCAGGAACAGCATCACCGGGGCCTTCGCGGCGCTCAGCTCGTCGAGGCGGCGGACGGCCGAGCGACGGGCGGCCTCGTTGCGCAACGGGATCCTGATGACCGTCACATGTCCGTCGGCGGCCAGTTCCTCGCACGTCGGGGGCACGTCCGAGAGAGGGAAGGGAACCTGGAAGGGCGGTAGTTCCTCCTCCGCCCTGCGTACGAGGTCCTCGTCGCCGAGCAGCACGCGCAGGTCGTCCTGTACCGCGAAGCGGAAGCAGTATCCGTCCAGCGCGGCCGGTCCCCCGCCGGCCGGGCCGGCGCTGTAGATCTCCGGGGCGTCCGTGATCTCCAGGATGCTGCGGAAGCCGACTCCCTTGTTGCCGATGCCCTCGCCGACGGTCTTCTCGCTCCGGGCGAGCTTGCAGACGGCCTGGATGCTGGCCCAGGTGAAGGGCGTGCCGCCGTTCGCCACGTAGAGCGTGCCGTGCGTCCCCTCGTCCTCGTCGAGCAGGAGGTGCACGCGTCCGTCGTCGCGGCCTCCGCGGTGGGCATCGTGGCCGTTCTGGAGCAGTTCCAGGAGGAAGCGGCCGGCGTAGTCGCGCGCGTTGCCGTGCGAAGCCGCGCGCAACTGCTGGGCGGGCTGCCAGACCTTGGTGGACTGCCACTCCTTGAGCACGGTCCGGGCGTAGTCCCACAGCTCACGCGCCCACCGACCGCTCGGAGCGTTCTCGTACGTCGTGCCGGCCATGTCCCCCCGCTTTCATGGTGATCCGAGCAGACCGTAACGCGTGAGTCGCCGACGGCGCAGGGCCGTCCGGCCATCCCCTGGTCAAGGGCGACGACAGGCCACTGAAGCCGACCGGAGGGAGGACGGACAGGCGATCGCCCCGCTCCTCGGCCGGCACCGGCGGGTCAGGGCGGGGACGGGTCAGCGGGTGCGTGCGTAGTGGCGTCGGGCCTTCTCGCGGTTGCCGCAGGCGGCCATCGAGCACCAGCGGGCGCGGTTGGCGCGGCTGCGGTCGAGCAGGAACAGCCGGCACTCGTCGTTGGCGCAGGGGCGTAGCCGGCCCGGCATGTGCTGCTCGGTGGCGGCCCAGGCGAGAACGGCGTCCACGGCCAGCCGGGCGTGCGGGGGAGTCTCGACCGTCCACCGAAGGCCGTCCGACGTGATCTCCGGGATCTGGCGGACCCCTTCGAGCAGCGGGGCCAGCGCGGCCGGCGAGCTGTCTCCGCGTACTACGTCCCGCAGGGCGTCGCGCGCCTCGCGCAGCAGCGCCAGTTCCGCGAGGCTGCCGTCGCCGCCGTGTTCCCGCGCCCAGCGCCTGCCTCCGTCCGGGTCGCCGAGCGCGTCCCGTTCGGCGCCGTCGACCAGCGGCCTGCTGTTGAGCAGGTCCAGCAGCGGGTCCATCGGACCCCACCTCCCTCTAACCGGATCGAGTTGTTTGACAGGTTAGCTCACCCGTGCTTGCATGCCGAGAACTAACCGGATCGAACTATTGAAGGGGTTAGGTATGGGCTCGGTGCACCATCGGACCGCCACCGTCGGCGGCCAGGAGATCTTCTACCGGGAGGCGGGTCCCGCCGACGCCCCGGCGATCGTCCTGCTGCACGGCTATCCGACCAGCTCGTTCATGTTCCGCGATCTCATCCCCCTGCTGGCCGGCGACTACCACGTCATCGCGCCGGACCACCTGGGCTTCGGCCACTCCGCAGCCCCTTCGGTGGAGGAGTTCACCTACACCTTCGACGCCCTCGCCGGACTCACCTCCGGGCTGCTCGATCACCTGGGCCTGGACCGCTACGCCCTTTACGTGCAGGACTACGGCGCACCCATCGGATGGCGCCTCGCGCTCGAGCACCCCGAACGGATCTCCGCCCTCGTCACCCAGAACGGCAACGGCTACGAGGACGGTTTCGTCGAGTCGTTCTGGAGCGACGTCTGGGCCTACGGGGCGAACCCCGGCCCCGACACCGAACCCGCCGTCCGTGCCGCGCTGAGCCTCGACGCCATCCGCTGGCAGTACGTGCACGGCGTGCCCGATCCGAGTCTGGTCAGTCCGGACACCTGGGAGCACGACTTCGCCCTGGTCTCCCGCGAGGGCAACGACGAGATCCAGCTGGCGCTGTTCCGCGACTACCGGAACAACCGCCCGCTCTACCCGCTGCTGCACGCGTTCCTTCGCACCGGCGACGTCCCGGTGCTCGCCGTGTGGGGCCGCAACGACGAGATCTTCGGCCCGGCCGGCGCGCGGGCCTTCGCCCGCGACGCCGAGGACGCGGAGGTGCACCTGGTCGACGGCGGTCACTTCCTGCTGGAGAGCCACCTCGACGTCGTCGCGGGTCACCTGCGGGGCTTCCTCGGACGAGTGCTGGGACCGGCCGGGTCGCTCACCCCTCGCTCCCGGCCTCGGTGAGCCGCTTGTCGCCGCGGACGGAGGACCACAAGGAGCCACCGGACGACGACAGTGCCCACGACCCACGGCCCACGGCCCCGCCCGCGCTCCCGCCGGACGGCCGCACACGTCGTGGAGCACATCGCGTCGAGCGGACTGCCCGCCGGCACCCGCCCGGGCGACCGTGTCCGGGCCGGCCCCGGTCCGGGAGCGGTGGTGACGGCGGGCGGCCCGGGCCGGGGCGGTGCCGGAGCGGGCGTCACCGGTGGCGGGCAGGCCGGCGCTCGTCGCCGCCCCCCGGCCTCTACGGTGAAGGCCGGCCCTCGGTCGCCAGCCGGGCCGCGATGTCCTGGCGCAGCCGTGCCTTGTCCGTCTTGCCGACCGGGGTCAAGGGGAGCGCCGGGACCTCGACGAGTCGCTCGGGCAGCTTGAACCGGGCCAGTCCGCTGTCCTCCAAGTACCCGCGGAGCTGCCGCAGGGACGGTGCTCCCTCGTCACCGCCCACGACATACAGGCAGACGGCCTCACCCAGGACGCGGTGGGGCATCGCGACGGCCGCGGCGGCCCGCACAGCGGGGTGTGCCGTCACCAGCGCCTCCAGTTCGTCCGCCGGGATCTTCTCCCCGCCGCGGTTGATCACGTCCTTGACGCGTCCGGCGACCACGAGGTTCCCGGACGGGTGGCGGCGGACCAGGTCGCCGGTGCGGTAGAAGCCGTCGGAGGTGAAGGACGAGGGTGCCACGCCTCCGTGGTACCCGGTGATGACACCCGGTCCCCTCACCAGCAGTTCCCCGATCTCACCGGCGGGCACGGGCCGGCCCTCGCCGTCCACGACCAGGGTCTCGTCACCGGGCGAGGAAGGGCGCCCCTGCGTGGTGAACGCCACCTCGGGCGGGTCGTCGAGCCGGGTGAAGTGCAGCCGGCCCTCACTCATGCCGTACACCTGCTGGACGCGGCAGTCGAAGACCTCGGCCAGCCGGGCCGCCGTCTGTTCGTCCAGGCGCGCGCCGCCGACCTGCAGGACGCGCAGGCTCGACAGGTCGAGGCCGCCGGCGGCGGCGCGGGCGGCGAGCCACTGCCGGGCGAGCGCGGGGGTGAGCGCGCAGTGCGTGACACGTTCTCGCTCGATCAGCGCCAGGGCGGCGGTCGCGTCGTGCGGGGCGGCGAGTACGGCCTTTCCGCCGCCGGCGAGCGTGCCGAGCACCCCCGGAGCGGAGAAGGCGAAGGCGTGTGTCACCGGCAGCACGGCGAGGAACACGGAGGCGGGGGTCAGCCCCGACACCGCCGCCGCGCAACGGATCACATGACCCAGCGCCTCATGGGTGCGGGCGATGGGTTTGGGCGCGCCCGTGGTTCCGCTCGACAGCAGGAAGAGGGCGGTGTCCGAGGGGCGCCGGTCCGGGTGGGCGGGGGCCGGGGCACCGGGCTCGACGAGACGGTCGAGGTCCAGGTGGCCGGCGGCCCGGCCGCCGGCCCCCGGGACGAGCAGGGTGCGGAGCGACGGGTGCCGCGCGCGGAGCTCCTCGGCGAGCCGCAGGAGGTCGTAGCGCTGCTGCCGGGCCGGTACGGCGAGCGCGACCGGTTCCAACGCCGCGATGACCGGATCGAGTTCGTGCGCGCGGAGGGCCGGCAGCGCGAGGGCCGGGCGCGCACCGAGCCTGATCAGCGCGAACGTGAGGACGAGGATGCGGGCGTCGTTCGGCAGTTGCACGAGCACGGTGTCACCGGGCCGGACGCCGGCGTGCGCCAGCCGGGCGGCGCAGCCGGACACCGCCGCGTCCAGCTCGGCCCGGGTGAAGCTGTGCTCGGCGTCGACCACCGCCACGCGGTGGCCCGGGTGCAGGCGGGTGCTCAGCACGGTGTCGTCCAGGAACTCCGGGCGCCACCAGCCGCGGTCCCGGTACTCCCCGCAGGCCCCCGCGCCGGGCCGGCGGTCGCCGACGAGGCCGGCGAGCTGCCCTACGGTGAAGTCGTGGTCCGCCCAGAGATCGACGCGGGTGTCGAAGCGCTCGGCCAGGTCGAGCTGGATCTGGGTGAGGTCGACGGAATCGAGCCCGAGATGCGCGCGCAACCGCGCGTCCTCGCGGAGCAGTTCCTCTTCGATCCCCAGGTCACGGAGGATCTTCCGTACTACGTCGATGCCCGTCAACCGGGCCTCCTTGCCTGAGGGCCGTGGCGAGCGCAGGGGCCGGTGTCACCGGTATGCCCGATGCGTCTCGATCTGAGACCGGCGCGCGGGGGCGGAGGGAAGCGCGGGGGGCGAGGAGGGGCTCGGGGAGTCGGCGGTCCCACTCCCGCACGCCCTGCACGGCCGGTTCCAGCCGTGCGACGCTGTGTCACCACACCGGTTTCGCCCCTGGAGTGTGATGAACCCAGTGAACAGCGGGACGCTCGCGGTACCGGGCGCGACCCTCTACTTCGAGACGCGGGGCGAGGGGCCTTTGCTGCTGCTCATCGGGGGAGGGAACTCCGACGCGGCGGTGTTCAAGCGGGTGGCCGCCGTCCTGGCCCGGAGCCACCGCGTCGTCACGTACGACCCGCGCGGGAACTCACGCAGTGTGCTCGACGGCCCGCCGGTGGACCAGAAGGTCGAGGAGCACGCCGACGACGCCTACCGTCTGATCGACCACCTCGCCGGCCCGGACGAGCCCGCGCACGTCTTCGGGAGCTGCTCGGGCGGGCTCGTCGCCCTGGAACTCACCATCCGCCGGCCGGAGAGAATCCGGCTGGCCGTCGCCCACGAGCCACCTGTGCTGAGCATCCTGCCGGACGCCGAGCGGCACTTGGCGCTCCTCGACGACGTCTGCGAGACGTACCTCCGCGAGGGGATGGCCCCCGCCCTCACCAAACTGCGGGCGCTCCACGGCGGCCGGCCCGCGCCGGCCCTCCCCGACGTGCACGACAACACCGACTTCTTCCTGACCCGCTTCGTCCGGCCGTTCACCCGCTTCGTACCCGACCCCGCCGCGCTGGAGGAAGTGGCCGGCAAGGTGGTGTGGGCCGGTGGCCACGCCTCCCGCGAGGACCTGGTGCACCGCCCGGCACGTGTCCTCGCCGACCGGTTCGGCCGCGACGTGGAGCTGTTCCCCGGCGGACACGTCGGCTACGCCCGGTACCCCGCCGACTTCGCCGAGCGGCTCGTGGAGGTGCTCACCCTCGCGGCCGGCGCGGCGGACGCCACGCGGGAGACCACCGGCGGAGGGCGCTGACGTGCGGATCGTGATGGGAGCGCAGAACTGCGGCTTCGGTCCGGTCGCCGAACTCGTCGCGGTCTCCCGGCCGCTCCACGCACACGAGCGGGTGTTCGTCGGTGACGGCGTCGCCGCGGTCTTCGCCCGGCGCAACCCCGACGCCTTCGACACCGTCCACGACATCGGCGGGCTGTCGGGGGACGCCAGGTCGGCGGTGATGGACGATCTGCTGCGGGGCAGCGATCACGTGGTCTCCGTCATGGACGCCGAACTGGTGGTCCGGTCCGTCGTGGCGCGGCGGCCCGTGACCATGGTGGACAGCCTGTTCAGCTTCTGGCAGCTCACCCGGCCGCCCGCCCGCATCCGCGAGGTGTGCGCGACCATGCCGCGTTCCCGCTACTCGGCGGCCGACCGGCACCTGGCTGGTCTGTCACCGCACGAGCGGGTGGTCGCGGCCCATCTGCTCGCCACCCACAGCGTCGTCCAGAACTTCCCCGGCGTCACCGAGCGCGCGGCCGGCCTCGCCGCCCTGGGCGGGGGACCCGAGATACATCTGACCGGCTCGATCATCGACGTCGAGGGCGCGCGGAACGCCGCGGGCGCCACCGGGCCCGAGTACGACCTGCTGATCAACATCGGCGGCTTCAAGAACTTCCTCCTGGACTTCGACGTCAACAACGCCTACGTACGGCTGCTGCACCAGTGGCTTCCGGACCTGCTGCGCGACTGGCCCCAATTCCGTCGCGTCCTCGTCTGCGGCGGCCCCTTCGGTGAGGGCCGGGAACGGACCGTGCGGAGCGCGGGAGGCGGCCGGGCCGACTGCCGCCTGCTGCGCCAGCGGGACCTGCTCCAGGTGGCGGCGGGCACCGCGGACTACCTGATGGCCCCCGGGCTCACGGCACTCCACGAAGCGGTCGCCCTGGGACGGCTGCCCCTGGCCCTCCACGAGCAGCACTACGCCCACGTCTTCACCATGCGCGCCCTGGACGGCACGCTGTTCGGCCACGCCGGGTGCCGGTTCACCGACGTGGTGCCGGACCACCCGCTGCCGGAGGACGACCTCGCCGGGACCGCCGCCCTGGCCGAGCTGGCCGGGCGCGTACAGGAGGACAGCGGGCTCTACGCCACGTACCGGCGGAGGTTCAACGAACGCATCGAGCAGTACCTCTCCCTCACCCCGGCGCAACGCCGGCACGGCGCCGGGGAACTCGGGAAACTGCTGGACGGCGACCCGGTCCAGGCGGTGATGACCGAGGTCCTCGGCGCGGCGCACCCTGCGTAGCGGTCGCCCGGCGCGGTCCCGTCAAGGCGCGGGCGGGGCACAGGCCCGGACGGTGTCCCAGACCCGGCGGACGGTCGTCTCATCGGCGTACGCGGACCCCAGGGCGGCGCGGAGCACCGGCCGGCCGTCCACGACGGCGGGAGTGCACAGCACGCCGGGTCTCCCGGTGAGGCGCCGGGTGACCTCCCGGGTCATCTCGTCGGTCTCCGCGCGGAGGACGACGAGCCCCAGCCGGTGGGCCACCAGGCGGAAGCCGGGCTCCCGCTCGACCAGGGAGGCGAGCAGGCCGGCGAGCCGGATGTCGTGCCGGATCACCTCCCGCAGTCCTTCGAGGCCGTGAGCGCGCAGTACGTACCAGAGCTTCAGGGCCCGCATCGGGCGGCCGAGCGGGAGCTGCCAGTCCTTGAAGTCGACGACCTGCCCCGAGTCGGTGGCGTCGTTGCGCAGATAGGAGGAGGTCGCGCCGAGGGCGCCGGTCAGTTCCCCGCGGTCGGCGACCCACAGGATGTCGCAGGGGATGCCGGTCCGCATCCACTTGTGCGCGTTGACGGCGTAGGAGTCCGCGAGGTCCGGCTCCGCGTCCGCCACCCGCAGTTCGGGGCAGAGCGCAGCACTGCCGGCGTAGGCGGCGTCGACGTGCAGCCAGACGCCGCGGTCCCGGCAGACGGCACCGATCCGGGGCACCGGGTCGATGGCGCAGGTGGCGGTGGTGCCGACGGTCGCGACGACGGCGGCGGGCACCAGACCCGCGGCCCGGTCGGCGTCGAGGCGGCCGGCCAGGGCGGCGGGGTCCATGCTGTGGGTACCGGGCACGGTCGGGACGAGGACGGGCGCGCCGACGCCCGCCACGCGGACCACCTTGCGCACACTGTGGTTGGCCTGGTCCGTGCAGTAGACGCGCAGCCTGCCCTCCGTACCGTGCTCGCGCCACCGGCCCCCGGAGGCCCGGTCGAGGGCGGCGGCCACGGCGGCCAGCGCGGCCGACGACGCCGAGTCCTGGATGACGCCGCCGCCCCGCCCGGAGGCGTGCGTGAAACGGGCCGGCAGGCCCAGCGCGCGGGCGAGCCAGTCGCACACCCGCTGCTCCAGTTCCGTGGCGGCGGGCGACGTCGACCACATCATGCCCTGCACCCCCAGACCCGCCGTGACCAGCTCGGCCAGGACGGAGGCGGGCGAGTTGCCGGCCGGGAAGTACCCGAGGAAGTTCGGGTGCTGCCAGTGCACCAGCTGCGGCACGATCGTGCGCCAGGTGTCGTCGAGGATGTCGGTCAGGTCCTCGCCCCGCTCGGGCGCCGTCTCCGGAAGCACCCCGAGCGTGGTGCCCGGCGGGCCGGGCGGCACCACGGGGAGTTCGCAGGCGGCCAGGGACCGCCAGTGGTCGGCCAGGCGGTCCGCCGCGTCGGCCGCGGCGGACCGGAAAGCGTGCTCGTTCATGAGCGGACGTTAGAGGCGCGGCGCCCTGGGGCCGCGTCCCATCGAGTCACGATCACCCGTACGGCCCCGCGCGGGTGCCCCCGTCCGTACGGATGTCCGGCACCTGTCCGGCACTCCGTGGCGCGGCGGGGCGACAGCCCGCTCCGGCGCGGGCCGCCGGCGGCCCCGGGTTCCGCGGGGCCGCCGGTCCGTGCCTTCCCTCAGGCGGCCGGCACGGGGGCCGGGGCCGACAACCGCTGCCGCAGATCGTCGAAGAGAGCCACGTAGTCCTCGTCCGCGACGACCTGGCCGTACACGTAGTGGTCGGGCCGGACCAGTACCGCGCGGGCCCCCGCCTCGGCGAGATACGGCAGGTACAGGCGATCGGTGTCGGCCACGACGTCCGGGACCGCGGCGCCGGACGGGGCGTCGTCGGGGACGACCGTGACCAGTCGTACGTCCAGTTCCTTCAGCGTCTCCTCGGTGCGCGCGTCGAGGTGACGGCGGGGGTCCTCGGCGCAGAGGAGGACGAAGCCGGTTCCGACGATGTCGTCGAACAGCCCGGTCTCGGTGCCCCGCCGCACCCGGCCCTGGGGGCTGAGCCGCCCGGCCAACCGCCCGCCGGCCGCCCCGCCGCCGCGTTGCAGCAGCCCCGTCCGCAGCGGGTGCACCGGGGCCTGGGGGGCGCCCTTGCCCACTCCGCGTTCCCGCGCGGCCATCATGGCCACGTCGCGGTCGGCGGCCCCGACCGGGTCGAGCTGGCAGATCACCTTCCCGAGGTCCACCGACATCCGCACGCCGTGCCGCACGTGCTGGGCGCGCTCGGCGACGTAGGTGTCCAGGACGTGGTCGCCGGCCTTGCCACGCAGCACCAGGTCCAGCTTCCAGGACAGGTTCGCCGCGTCCCGGATGCCCGAGCACATGCCCTGACCGGCGAACGGCGGCATGACGTGGGCCGCGTCCCCCGCGATCAGCATGCGGCCCGCTCTCCACTGCTCCGCCCACCGGGCCTGGAAGGTGTAGACGGCGTGGCGCAACAGGGTGGCGTTGTCCGGGCTGAGATCGAAGGTCTTCAGCAGCCGCCAGGCGCTCTCCTCGGTGTCGAGTTCCTCGATCGGCTCGTCCTCGAGCCGCATGAATTCCCAGCGCCGGTGGCCCGGTCCGGCGGAGGCCGCGGTCCGGGGCCGGGCCGGGTCACAGATCTGGAGGTTGTTGGGGTCGAAGGCGCGGGGCTGGTGCAGCACGACGTCGCAGATCAGCCAGTCGTGCGAGAAGCCCAGGTCGCGCATGGCGGGGCCGATGCACTCGCGGACGAAGCTGTTCGCCCCGTCGCAGCCGACGAGCCAGCGGGCCGACAGCACCCGCCGTTCGCCCGCCCGGTCCACACAGGTCAGCTCGACATGGCCGCCGTGGTCGGTGGCCTCGACCGCCTCCAGCCCGCGCAGGACCCGCAGGGTCGGCAGTCGCGCGCCGCGGGCGGACAGCGCACTCTCCAACCCGGGCTGGAACATCGAACTGGAGTCGGGCCAGTGGCACCAGCCGGTGGGCGATCCCTGGATGTCCAGCAGGATCTGTCCGTCCGCGTTCTGCCACACGTACCGGCCCGAGGGCTCGGTCTCCGTGGCGATGTACTCGCTGAGGCCCAGCGTGGCCAGGGTGCGGGCCGCCTCGCTGTCGAAGGCCACGGCCCGCGACAGCGTGTACGGCTCGGGCCAGCGGTCCACCACGGTGACCTGCCAGCCCCGCTGGGCCATCAGGATCGCCAGCGTCTGCCCCACGGGGCCGTCGCCGACGATCAGCACGTCCGTTTCCACGTCCATGGTCAGCTCACCCCTCAGGCGTCCTGGAGCAGGACGTGCCGGATGACCGCCTGGTACTCGTCGTTCTTCGCCAGTACCCGCGTCTCGTCCCGGCCGTTCTCCGCCTTGAGGTAGCGCCGCCCGACCAGCAGGAGCTGGCCGGTCTCGTAGGCGCGGCCGTAGATCAGGGTGCCCGCCGCGATCATCTCGCCCGCCCAGTGCCAGAACGGGTCGTCGTTCTCGCCGCTGGAGATGGCCTTCCACTCCGCCAGTTCGCGTTCGGTCGTGGTGAAGCGGTACACGGCCAGCCATTCGCCGCCCGCGGTCCGCCGCTCCAGCACCAGGTGGGCGCCGTCCTCCAGGACGCGGTAGTCGAAGCCGAACTGGGTCTGCACCTCCTCGGACACCCGGACCGGCTCGATGAACGACGGGCCGGCGAAGCCGACGTCGGCGAGCCAGAGTTCGTCGCCGACGCGTACGAGGTTCAGCATGTGCTCCAGGTCGGGTCCGAACTCCCCGTTGGCGCCGCGCACGCCCGAGGAGATGACCGTCACGTCGTACCCCAGCTCGGTGAGGACCGCGCGGAAGAGACCGCTGTGCTCGTGGCAGATCCCGCCCCGGCGCTCCGTGATGAGCGCGTCGAAGAACACGTCCGCCCCGGCGTCCACGTCGTCCCAGATCGCCAGCCCCTTGGGGGCGTTGCGGGAATTGTCGAACGGCACCGTCATCATGTGCCTCTTGTGCAGCTCGCGCAGGGTCTGGGCGGTCGGCTCCAGCGAGCCCGTGTAGCCGAGGTGCTTCAGGTAGGTGTCGAGTACGAACATGTCTGGTTCCGCCTCCGGGTCAGGTGTTCTGCGGGGTGAAGAGAAGCTCGTCCAGGTGCTCGGCGAGCATGGCGGGGGTCGGGTGGTCGAACAGCAGCATCGGGGTCGTCTCCAGACCGCACAGGTCGTTGATCCGGTTGCGGACCTCCACCGCGGTCAGCGAGCTGAACCCGACATCGAAGAATCCGGTCTCCTCGTCGAACTCGTCCGTCGTCTCGTGGCCCAGCGCGGCGGCCGCCAGCTCGATGACGAGTTGGGTCAGCTCCTTCCTGCGTTCCTCGGCGGGGCGCTCGGACAGCCGGTCCACCAGGGTCTGCTCCGGCGTCTCCACTGCGTCCTCCTCCTCCGGTTCCTGCGGGGTGACGGCCAGGTCTTCCTGGGGCATGACGGTCCTCTCCAGCCAGTAGCGCTTGCGTTCGAACGGGTAGGTGGGCAGGGGAATGTGGTCGCGGTTCGGCGCGACGGCGAGGTCGTGGCCGCGCACGTGCAGCCGTCCCAGCGCCGTGAGCAGGGACAAGGTCTCGGACTGTCCGCGCCGCAGGGCGGGGATCGCGTCGCCGAGCCCGGTCAGGCTCTCCTGGACCATGGCGGTGAGCGTGTCCGCGGGTCCCACTTCCAGGAACGTGCGGACGCCCTCGGCCTCCAGGGTGCGCACGGTGGTGTCGAACTGGACGGTCGCCCGCACGTGGCGGGCCCAGTACTCCGGCGCGGTGGGCTCACCCGGTTCCACCAGCCGTCCCGTGACGTTGGAGACCAGCGGAATGCGCGGCGCGCCGAAGGACAGTTCACGCGCCACCCGGGTGAACTCCTCCCGCATGGGTTCCATGAGCGGGGAGTGGAAGGCGTGGCTGACGCGGAGCCGCTTGGTGCGGTGGCCGTCGGCGCGCAGCCGCTCGACGAGGGCGAGCAGGGGCTCCTCCACCCCCGACAGCACCACCGAGGCCGGTCCGTTGACCGCGGCGATACTCATCTCGTGCTCGTGGCCGGCCAGTACCTCCGCGGCCTGCTCGGCGCCGATGGCCACGGCCACCATGGCCCCGCCGGCCGGCAACGCCTGCATCAGCCGTGCGCGGGCCGCCACCAGGGCCGCCGCGTCGCTCAGCGACAGCATCCCGGCCACCTGCGCGGCGACCAGTTCCCCGATGGAATGCCCGGCGACGATGTCCGGCTCGATCCCCCACGAGGCCAGCAGCCGTACGAGGGCCACCTCGAAGGCGAACAGGGCCGGCTGGGTGAACTCCGTCCGGTCCAGCAGCGCGGCCCGCTCGGAGGCCGGGTCCGCGAGTACCACCTCGCGGACCGGCCGCGGCAGCCGGGCGTCCAGTTCCTCGCACACCTCGTCGAAGGCCGCGGCGAACACCGGGAAGGCGTCGTACAGTTCACGGCCCATGCCGGGACGCTGACTGCCCTGGCCGGAGAAGAGGAACGCGAGCGGGCCGGGCACCGCCTTGCCGGTCACCGCACGCGGCGACGGTTTGCCCTCCCCGACACGCCGGGCGGCGGCGAGCAGTTCGGCACGGTCGCCGCCGACGAGCACGGCCCGGTGCTCCAGCCCGGCCCTGGTCGTCGCCAGCGCACGGCCGAGGGCCGCGGTGTCCAGCTCCGGGTGCGCCTCCACGTGCCGCACCAACTGCTCCGCACGGGCGGCCAGCGCGGTCGGTGTCCGCGCCGAGAGCACCCAGGGCACCGGGGTGTCGTCCCGTTCCGGGGCCGGCCCCGTGTCCTCGCCCGCGCCGGGAGCGGGCGGGGCCTGTTCGATGACGATGTGCGCGTTGGTCCCGCTGACGCCGAACGCCGACACGGCGGCGCGCCGGGCCCGTCCGGTACGAGGCCAGGGCCGCGCCTCGCTCAGCAGCCGCACGGTCCCCGCCGACCAGTCGACATGCGGGGTCGGCTCGTCGACGTGCAGGGTCCGCGGCAGTGTGCCGTGGCGCATCGCCAGTACGGTCTTGATGATGCCGGCGACCCCGGCGGCGGCCTGGGTGTGGCCGACGTTGGACTTCAGGGAGCCCAGCCACAGCGGCCGCTCGGGGCTCCGCCCCCGCCCGTAGGTGTTGATCAGGGCCTGGGCCTCGATAGGGTCGCCCAGCCTGGTGCCGGTGCCGTGCGCCTCGACCGCGTCGACGTCCGCGACGGTGAGGCCCGCCGCGGCCAGGGCCCGCTTGATCACCCGTTCCTGGGACGGTCCGTTGGGCGCGGTCAGGCCGTTGGACGCGCCGTCCGAGTTCACCGCGCTGCCCCGGACGACGGCCAGGACGGGATGGTGGTTCCGCCGCGCGTCGGAGAGCCGTTCCAGCAGCAGCAGGGACAGGCCCTCGGACCACCCCGTACCGTCGGCAGCGGCGGCGAACGCCTTGCACCGCCCGTCGGGTGACAGCCCGCGCTGCCGGGAGAACTCCACGAAGGTGTTCGGCTGGGCCATGACCGCCACACCGCCGGCCAGCGCCAGGTCGCACTCGCCCGCGCGCAGCGACTGGGCGGCCAGGTGCACCGCCACCAGCGACGACGAACACGCGGTGTCGACCGTCACGGACGGCCCCTCGAAACCGAAGCAGTACGAGGTCCGGCCCGAGACCAGGCTGCCGGCCACACCGGCGCCCTGGAACCCCTCGACCTCGGCCGGGGTGCTCGCGAGCCCGGTCCCGTAGTCGTGGTACATGACGCCCGCGAACACGCCCGTGTTGCTGCCACGCAGGGAGTGCGCGTCGATACCGGCCCGCTCGCACACCTCCCACGTCGCCTCCAGGAACAGCCGCTGCTGCGGGTCGGTCGACAACGCCTCCCGTGGGGAGATGCCGAAGAACCTGGCGTCGAAGTCACCGGCGTCGTGCAGGAACCCCCCCTCGCGGACGTAGCTCTTGCCGGGGGCGTCCGGCGACGGGTCGTAGAGGCGTTCCACGTCCCACCCGCGGTCGTCGGGGAAGGGGGTGATGCCGTCACCGCCCCGCTCCAGCAGTTCCCACAGGTCCTCCGGGGAACGGACGCCGCCGGGCAGCCGGCACACCATGCCCACGATCGCGATGGGCTCGCCGGCCCGATCGGTGGCCGCCGTGAGTTCCCGGCGCAGCCGCTCGTTCTCCAGGAGGGACGCGCGCAGTGCCTCGACGACCGTGTTGTCGTGCGTGCTCATGCTTTTCTCCGCATCGTCGATGACCGTCAGTGGTCGCGCTCGCCCAGAGCCCTGGCGACCAGGTTCTCCACGCTCATGGTCGAAATCTCGCTCACCGGCTCCCCGGCCGGGGAGCCGCCGACGGGCACCGGCCCGTCGGTCTCGTCCGCCAGCCGCAGCAGCCCGGACAGCAGGCCCAGCTCCCGGAGCCGCTCCAGCGACACCGACGCCAGCACCCCGCGCAGCCGCTCCTCGCGCGGGCCGTCGATCTCCTCCTCGTCCACCGGCTCCGGGAAGAGCCGCTCGGCCAGCTGCCGGGCGACGACCGCGGGGTTGGGGTAGTCGAAGATCAGGGTGGCCGGGAGCCGGATGCCGGTCGCCGTGGCGATCCGGTTGCGCAGCTCGACGGCGGCGAGCGAGTCGAACCCCATCTCCTTGAACGACCGTTCCCGGTCGATGGCGTCCGCGTCCTCGTGCCCGATCGTGTGCGCGGCCTGCGTACGCACCAGGTCGACCAGCCGGCGCAGCCGCTGCGGGGCGGTCAGCCGCTCCAGCTCCCGTACGAAGGAGTCCTCCGGCGCCCGCTCCCGCCGTGCCGTGGGGCGGTCCTGCGGAACCAGGCCCCGCAGGACCGCGGGCGCGGCGGGCGAGCGCTTCACCGCGGCCAGGTCGAACCTCGCCGCGAGCACCGCCGGGGCCCCCGCGGACGCCGCCGCGTCGAACGAGCGCAACGCCTGCTCCGCCGGGAGCGGGAGGACGTACCGGTCGCGGAAGCCCGCGCCGTCCCGCAGCGACCGGGTCATCTCGCTGTCCTGCTCCCACAGGCCCCACGCCACCGAGACCGCGGGCAGACCCAGGCCGGCGCGGTGCGCGGCGAGGCCGTCGAGGAACGCGTTGGCGGCGGCGTAGTTGCCCTGGCCGGCGCTGCCGAGCGTGCCGGCGGCGGAGGAGAACAGCACGAACGAGGCCAGGTCGGCGCCACGGGTCAGCTCGTGCAGGTGCCAGGCGCCCTCCGCCTTGGGGAGGAACACGGTGTCCATCCGGCCCGGGGTCAGGGCCGACACGACACCGTCGTCGAGCACCCCGGCGGTGTGGACCACGCAGGTGAGCGGGTGTTCGGCGGGGACCGACGCCAGCAGCCGGGCCACGTCCTGCCGGTCGGAGACGTCGCAGCACGCGATGGTCACCGAGGTGCCGAGCGAGGTGAGTTCGGCGTGCAGCTCCGAGGCGCCCGGGGCGCTCGGCCCGTGCCGGCTCGTCAGCAGCAGGTGCCGGGCACCGTGTTCGCTGATCAGATGGCGGGCCACGAGCGCGCCCAGGGCACCGGTGCCACCGGTGATCAGTACGGTGCCGGCCGGGTCCAGCGGGCGGCCTCCGCCGGCACGGCCGTCGCGGCCGGGCGGGAGGGCCGCGGCCCGGGAGAGCCTGGGGACGCGCAGCGTGCGCGCGGACAACGCCAGTTGCGGTTCGCCGGTGGCGAGGGCGCCCGGCAGCAGGTCCCGGGAGTCGTCGTCGACGGCCACGAGCACGAACTCGCCCGGGTGTTCGAGCTGTGCGGAGCGGACCAGGCCCCAGACGGTGGCCGCCGCCGGGTCCCGCCGGGCGTCCCGGGTCAGTACCACCAGCGGGTCGCCGCCGGGCTCGGCCAGCTTCCGCTGGAGGCCCTCCAGGGCGAGGACACCGAGAGTGCGCGCCTGCGGCACGGGTCCGCCGGCCACCGGCCCGGTGAGGTCGAGGACGCGCTGCGGGGCCGCCCCGGCCCCGCTCTCCGGCAGGGGGATCACGGCCCAGTCGAGAGCGAGCAGCCGGTCGTCGGAGCGGCCGGCCGCCGCGATGCGGTCCGGGTCCAGCGGCCGGGTGGCCAGCGAGCCGACCGTGGCCACCGGGGAGCCGGTGGCGTCCGCGATGTCCAGGCCCATACCGCCGTCGCCGGTGCGCATCCGCACCCGCAGCGCTGTGGCGCCCGAGGAGTGCACGGCGAACGACTTCCAGGCGAACGGCAGGACGGTCCCCCGTTCCTCGGCCCCCGCGGCGAGGGCCGCCGCCTGGAGCGCCGAGTCCAGCAGCGCGGGGTGCAGCAGGAAACCCTCCACACCGTCGCCGGGGAACTCCGCCTCGGCGAACACCTCGTCACCCTCGGCCCACACCGTCCGCAGCCCCCGGAACAGCGGACCCAGCTCCAGGCCGGTCTCCGCCAGCCGCTCGTGGAAGTCCGTCAGCGGCACCGGCTCCGCCCCGGCGGGCGGCCAGTCGCGCAGCTCCGCGCCGGTCACCGGGGTCCCGGACAGGAATCCGGTCGCGTGCCGGGTCCACTCGGCGTCCCTGGCCCCGTCGGGCCGGGAGTGGAAGGCCACCGGCCGCAGCCCGTCGGAGTCCTTCGCGCCCACGGTCACCCGGAGCTGGAGCCCGCGGTCCTCGGGGAGCACCACGGGCGTCTCGATCACCAGCTCGTCGACGGTGCCCGCCCCGACCTCGTCGCCCGCCCGGACGGCCGCCTCGACCAGGGCGGCACCGGGAACCACCACGGCCCCGGCGACGACGTGCTCACGGAGCCACGGATGGGACGCCGGGGAGAGGCGGTGGGCGAACACCACCCCGTCCGACCCGGGCAGCGCGACCGCCGCGCCCAGCAGCGGGTGCCCCGACGGGTCCGCGCCGACGGCACCGAGATCGGCCGTGCGCACCGGCTCCAGCCAGAACCGCCGGTGCTCGAACGGGTAGGTCGGCAGGGGCGGGTGCGCGCCGGGTGCCGGGTACAGAGCCGGCCAGTCGACCGTGTGCCCGCGGACGTACACCTGGGCGAGGGCGCCGGTCAGCGACCGCAGTTCCGGCTGGCCGCGGCGGAGTGCGGGAACGGCGCCGACGGTCTCGCTGTTGTCCCCCACCAGCGCGGCGAGGGTGTCGCCGAACCCCAGCTCCAGGACCGTCGTCACCCCGGTGCTCTCCAGGGTGCGCACGGCGGCGCTGAACCGGACGGCGGCGCGGGCGTGCCGGACCCAGTAGGCGGCACTGGCGAGTTCGGCCGGGTCGGCGGGCTCACCGGTGACGTCGGACACCACCGGGACGACGGGGGCGGTGTACGCCAGCTCGGCCGCCACCCGCCCGAACTCGTCGAGCATCGCGTCGATGTGGGGCGAGTGGAAGGCGTGGCTGACGGCCAGCCGCTTGGTGCGGTGTCCCCGCTCGCGCAGTCGCTCCGCGAGGGCGAGCACCACGTCCTCGTCCCCGGAGAGCACGACCGACTCCGGCCCGTTGACGGCGGCGAGGGCCACGGCGTCCTCATGCCCGGCCAGCAACGGCCGTATCGCCTCCTCACTCACACCGACCGCGACCATGGCGCCGGTGGCGGGCAGGGCCTGCATCAGCCGGCCCCGCGCGGTGACCAGTACGGCCGCGTCCGTGAGGGAGAGGACACCCGCGACATGCGCCGCGGCGATCCCGCCGATGGAGTGCCCCACCACGACGTCCGGCCGCACCCCCCACCCGGCCAGGACCCGGGCCAGGGCGACCTCCAGCGCGAACAGCGCGGGCTGGGTGTACGCGGTGGTGTCGAGCAGCCGGGAGGCGGGCGTACCGGGTTCCGCGAACACGGCCTCGCGCAGCGGAACGGTGAGGTGCTTGTCCAGCTCCGCGCAGATCTCGTCGAACGCCTCCGCGAACGGCGGCAGCCGCCGGTGCAGCTCCCGGCCCATGCCGAGCCGCTGGCTTCCCTGCCCGGAGAAGGCGAACGCGAGCCTGCCCGTCCCCGCCCGTCCCGTCACCACGGACTCGGGGGAGGCGCCGGCCGCGAGCGCCCGGAGCCCGTCCAGCAGTTCTTCCCGGTCCGCCCCGACGACCACGGCCCGGTGGTCCAGGTGGGCCCGGGTGGTGGCGAGCGCGCGGGCCGTGCGGGCCGCTCCGGTGTCCTCGGCGGCCGCCATGTGGTCGGCCAGCCGCCCGGCTGCCTTCGCGAGGGCGGCCGGCGTCCGTGCCGAGAGGGGCCAGGCGACCACCTCGACGGCGGCGGAGACGGGCTCGTGGTCGGTGGTCTCGGGCGGCGCGGGTGCCTCTTCGACGATGACGTGCGCGTTGGTCCCGCTGGCTCCGAAGGCGGAGACGGCGGCGCGGCGGGGGCGGGTGGTGTGGGGCCAGGGGCGGGGTTGGGTGAGGAGTTGGACGGTGCCGGTGGACCAGTCGACGTGGGGGGTGGGCCGGTCGATGTGGAGGGTGCGGGGCATGGTGCGGTGGTGGAGGGCGAGGACGGTTTTGATGATGCCGGCGACGCCTGCGGCGGCTTGGGTGTGGCCGATGTTGGATTTGAGGGAGCCGAGCCAGAGGGGGTGGTCGGGGTCGCGGTGGCGGCCGTAGGTGTTGATGAGGGCTTGGGCTTCGATGGGGTCGCCGAGGGTGGTGCCGGTGCCGTGGGCTTCGACGAGGTCGATGTCGTGGGGTTGGAGGTGTGCGTTGGCGAGGGCTTGGTTGATGACGCGTTGCTGGGAGGGGCCGTTGGGTGCGGTGAGGCCGTTGGAGGCGCCGTCCTGGTTGACGGCGGAGCCGGTGACGACGGCGAGGACGGTGTGGCCGTTGCGGCGGGCGTCGGAGAGGCGTTCGAGGAGGACGAGGGCGACGCCCTCGGACCAGCCGGTGCCGTCGGCCGCGGCGGCGAAGGCCTTGCAGCGGGCGTCCGGTGCCAGCCCCCGCTGCCGCGAGAAATGCACGAGCGTGTCGGGCGCCGCCATGATGGCCGCACCGCCGGCCAGGGCCAGGTCGCACTCGCCGGAGCGCAGCGACTGGGCGGCCAGGTGCAGTGCCACCAGCGACGACGAGCACGCCGTCTCCACCGTCACCGCCGGACCCTCCAGCCCGAGGGTGTACGAGATCCGGCCCGAGGCCGCGCTGCCGGAATTGCCGATGCTCAGCAGGCCCTCGACCTCGGGAGGCGTCTCCCGCAGGGGAGGGGCGTAGTCGTGGTACATCACGCCGGCGAACACCCCGGTCCGGCTCCCCTGCAGGGAGGCCGGGTCGATGCCGGCCCGCTCGATGGTCTCCCAGGACACCTCCAGCAGGTGCCGCTGCTGCGGGTTGAGCGAGAGCGCCTCACGCGGGGAGATGCCGAAGAACTCCGCGTCGAACCCGGCGGCGTCGTGCAAGAACCCGCCCTCGCGGACGTACGCCTTGCCCGGCGCGTCGGGATCGGGGTCGTACAGGCCCGCCACGTCCCAGCCGCGGTCGTCGGGGAAGGGCCCGACGGCATCCGTCCCGGAGTCGACCAGCCGCCACAGGTCCTCGGGGCCGGCGACGCCCCCGGGCAGCCGGCAGCCCATACCCACGATGGCGACCGGCTCCTGGGAAGCGGCCTCCGCCTCCCGCAGTTTCTCGCGGGCCTGCCGCAGTTCGACGAGGGTGCGCTTCAGGTAATCACGAAGCTTGGTGTCATTGGTCACGGCGGACTCCTTCACGCGTTCGGGGCCTGGGGCAGGTCCAGTTCGGCTTCCGCGAGCCGCAGGATCTCTTCGTCGGTCGCCAGCTCCAGGTCGGAGTCGGCCGCAGCGCCGGAGCCGTGCCACTTGGCCGCCAGCTTGCGCAGCCGGTCCGCCACCTCCGCGCGGTCGTCGGGCTCCAGCAGCAGCCGGTCGAGCGAGGCGTCCAGCCGGTGCAGTTCCGCGAGGACCGCGGCGGCCGTGCCGTCCACACCCGAGTCGCCGCCCCCCTCCTCGCCGAGGCCGAGCTGCTGCTCCACGTGACGGGCGAGCGCGGTGGGGGTGGGGTAGTCGAACACCAGGGTCGCCGGCAGCCGCAGACCCGTACTGGCGCCGATGCGGTTGCGCAGGTCGACGGCGGCCAGCGAGTCGAAGCCCAGGTCCTTGAAGGCCTGGCGTCCGTCGACCGCCCCCGGCGCCGCGTGGCCCAGCGTGGCCGCCGTGTGCGCGAGCACCATGTCGAGGAGCTGCTTCGACCGTTCCGGCGCGGTGACCCGGCGCAGCCGGTCGAGGAAGGAGTCCGACGGCTCGGCGGCGGCCTGCCGTGCGGTGGGCCGGGTGCGGGGCACCAGGTCCCCGAGCACGGCGGGCGGGTTCGCGGACTGCCGGAGCGCGGTGAGGCTGAGCTTGACCGGCACCACCACGGAGGGGTCCTGAGCCGAGCCGTCCCCGCGCAGCGCGGCGTCGAAGAGCAGCAGGCCCTCCTCGTCGCTCATCGCGAGCACTTCCCGCTTGAGGTGCCCGCGCGTGCCGTCCAGGAGCGCGCCGGTCATCTCACTGGCCTGCTCCCACAGGCCCCAGGCCAGCGAGAGCCCGGGCAGCCCGAGCCGTCGGCGGTAGGCGGCCAGACCGTCGAGGAACCCGTTGCCCGCGGCGTAGTTGCCCTGGCCCGCGTTGCCCAGCGTGCCCGAGGCCGACGAGAACAGGACGAACGCCGACAGGCCCAGGTGCTCGGTGAGCAGGTGCAGGTTCCAGGCGCCGTCGACCTTCGGGCCGAAGACCCTGTCGACCCGCTCGGCGTCGAGCGAGGTGAGCACTCCGTCGTCCAGTACGGCGGCGCTGTGGATCACGGCGGTGAGCGGGTGGTCCGCCGGGATGCCCGCGAGGAGGCCGGCGACCGCCGCGCGGTCACCGATGTCGGCGGCCGCGACGGTCACGGTGGCGCCCAGGGCGGTGAGTTCGTCGCGCAGCCGCCCGGCCCCCGGTGCGTCGGAGCCGCGCCGGCTGGTGAGCAGCAGGTGCCGTACACCGTGGTGCGTGACCAGCCGCCGGGCGACCAGTGCGCCCAGCGTGCCGGTGCCTCCCGTGATCAGCACGGTGCCTTCCGCGTCCAGTCCGACCGGTCCGGTCTCCTCGGACCGCAGCCGGGTCAGCCGTGGTACAAGGACGGCACCGTCGCGCAGGGCCAGTTGCGGCTCGCCCGTGGCGACCGCGGCGGGCAGCAGCGCCCGGGACGCGGCCGTGTCGTCCACGTCGGCCAGAACCACCTGCCCGGGGTTCTCCGACTGCGCCACCCGGGCCAGTCCCCACACCGAGGCCATGGCCGGGTCGTGCCGCGCGTCGCGGGTGAGGATCACCAGCGGGGCGGTGGGCTCGGCCGCGCCCAGGTGCGCCTTGATCGCCTCCAGCGCGCGGGTGACCAGGTCCCTGGAGCGCCGGGGCAGGTCCTCGTCCGCGGCGCGGTCGTCCGTCAGGTCCAGCACGGTGTCCGGCTCCGGCTCGGCCGGCGGTCGCGCGCCGTCCACCGGGAGCGGGGTCCAGCCGGTGGTGAACAGCATGTCGGCGACGCCGGCCCCGGCGCCGACCCGGTCGGTGTCGACGGGACGGGTGACGAGCCTGCCGACCGAGGCGACCGGGGCGCCCGTCGGGTCGGTCGCCTCCACCGCGATGTCGTCGGCGCCCACCGGGTTGACCCGCACCCGCAGGGCGGTGGCACCGGTCGCGTGCAGCACGGCGTCGTTCCAGGCGAACGGCAGCCGGGCCGGTGTCTCCTCGCCGCGCCGGCTCGGCAGGAACGCGGCGGCGTGCAGGGCCGAGTCCAGCAGCGCCGGGTGGAGCAGGAAGGCGGAGAGGTCGGTGTCGTCCGGCAGCTCCACCTCGGCGAAGACCTCCTCGCCCCGCGTCCAGACGGCCCGCAGGCCCCGGAACAGCGGGCCGAACTCGTAGCCGGCCGCGCGCTGTGCGTCGTAGAAGCCGTCCACCGCGACGGGCTCGGCGCCGGCGGGCGGCCAGCTCTCCGGGCCGGCGGCGGGTGCCGGGCGGGGCTCGGTGTGAAGCTGTCCGGCGACGTGCCGGGTCCAGGCCGCGTCCACGTCGGCGTCGTCGGCGCGCGAGTGCACGGTGACCGGCCGCAGGCCGGTGTCGTCGGCCTCGCCGACGAAGACCCGCAGTTGTGTCCCGCCGGTCTCCGGGAGCGTCAGCGGCGCCTCGACCACCAGCTCCGACACCGCGGTCGCCCCCAGCTCGTCACCCGCGCGGACCACGAGTTCCAGCAGCGCGGTGCCCGGCACCAGCACCGTCCCGGAGAGGGCGTGCTCGGCCAGCCAGGGCTGGGTGCGCAGGGAGACGCGGTTGGTGAACACGGCCGCGTCCGACTCCGGAAGCCGTACGACCGCGCCGAGCAGCGGATGCCCGCTGCCGTCCAGGCCCACCGCACCGATGTCGGTGGCCGTGCCGTCCGTCTTCAGCCAGTAGTGGTGGTGTTGGAAGGGGTAGGTGGGGAGGGGGGTGTGGGGTGTGGTGGGTGGGGTGGGTGTGGTGTGCCAGGTGGGTGTGTGGTGGGTGTGGGTGTGGAGGTGGGCGAGGGCGGTGTGGAAGGTGGTGGGTTCGTGTTGGTTGCGGCGGAGGGTGGGGATGGTGGTGGTGGGGTTGGTGGTGTGTTGGGTGAGGGTTTCCTGGATGGCGGGGGTGAGGACGGGGTGGGGGCTGATTTCGATGAAGGTGTGGTGGCCGGTGTCGGCGAGGGTGGTGGTGGCGGTGTGGAAGTGGACGGTCTGGCGGAGGTTTCGGTACCAGTAGTCGGCGTTGAGGTGGGGGCCGGTGATCCAGGTGGTGTCGGTGGTGGAGTACATGGGGGTGGTGGGTGTGTGGGGGGTGATGTCGTGGAGGAGGTGGGTGAGTTCTTCGTGGAGTTGTTCGACGTGGTGGGTGTGGGAGGCGTAGTCGACGGGGATTTTGCGGGCTCGGATGTTGTGGTTGTTGAGTTGGGTGTGGAGGTGGTCGATGGTGGTGGGGTCGCCGGCGATGACGGTGGTGGTGGGGCCGTTGATGGTGGCGATGTCGATGGTGTGCTGGTGGGGGGTGGTCCAGGGGGTGAGTTCGGTGTGGGGGAGGGGGACGGACATCATGGCGCCGTGGCCGGCGAGGCGGCGGGCGATGGCTTGGCTGCGGAGGGCGATGATGCGGGCGGCGTCGTCGAGGGTGAGGGCGCCGGCGATGTGGGCGGCGGTGATTTCGCCTTGGGAGTGGCCGATGACGGCGTCGGGGTGGATGCCGTGGTGTTGCCACATGCGGGCGAGGGCGGTCATGACGGCGAAGGTGACGGGTTGGACGACGTCGACGCGGTCGAGGGTGGGGGCGTCGGGGGTTTGGCGGAGGACGTCGGTGACGGTCCAGTTCTGGTGGGGGGCGAGGGCGGTGTCGCAGGCGTTGATGGTGTGGGTGAAGACGGGGTGGGTGTCGAGGAGGGTGGCGCCCATGCCGGCCCATTGGGTGCCTTGGCCGGGGAAGACGAAGACGGTTTTGCCGGTGGTGGTGGGGGTGCCGGTGGTGAGGGCGGGGTCGGGGGTGTTGGTGGTGAGGGCGGTGAGGGCGCGGTGGAGGTCGTCGTGGTGGGTGGCGGTGATGACGGCGCGGTGGTGGTGGTGGGGTCGGTGGGTGAGTTGGTGGGCGATGTGGGTGGGGGTGTGGTGGGGGTGTTGTTCGAGGTGGTGGAGGAGGCGTCGGGCGGTGTCGGTGAGGGCTTGGGGGGTGGCGGCGGACAGGGGCCAGTCGATGACCTGTCCGGTGGTGTCGGGTTCGTCGTGGGTGGTGGTGTCGGTGGTGTCGGGGGTGGTGGGTGCTTCCTCCAGGATCACGTGCGCGTTGGTCCCACTCACACCGAAGGCCGAGATGCCGATACGCCGCGGGCGGTCCGCCTCCGGCCAGGGCACCTCCTCGGTCAGCAGCCGTACCTCGCCGGCCGACCAGTCGACATGCGGTGTCGGCGCGTCCACGTGAAGGGTCCGCGGCAGCGCACCGTGGCGCATGGCCAGCACAGACTTCACGACACCGGCCATGCCCGCGGCCGCCTGGGTGTGGCCGATGTTGGACTTGAGCGAACCCAGCCACAGCGGCTGTCCCGGCTCCCGGTCCTGCCCGTAGGTGCTGATCACCGCCTGTGCCTCGATGGGGTCGCCCAGCACGGTGCCGGTGCCGTGCGCCTCGACGGCGTCGACGTCCCTGGGCCGCAGCCCCGCGTTGGCCAGTGCCTGGCGGATGACGCGTTGCTGGGAGGGGCCGTTGGGCGCGGTGAGGCCGTTGGAGGCGCCGTCCTGGTTGGTGGCGCTTCCCCGTACGGTGGCGAGGACGGTGTGGCCGTTGCGGCGGGCGTCGGAGAGGCGTTCGAGAAGGACGAGGGCGACGCCCTCGGACCAGCCGGTGCCGTCGGCCGCGGCGGCGAACGCCTTGCACCGGCCGTCCGCGGCCAGCCCCCGCTGCCGCGAGAACTCCACGAACGTCGACGGCCGCGCCATCACCGCGACACCGCCGGCCAGGGCCAGGTCGCACTCGCCGGAGCGCAGCGACTGGGCGGCCAGGTGCAGTGCCACCAGCGACGACGAGCACGCCGTGTCCACCGTCACCGCCGGACCCTCGAACCCGAACGTGTAGGCCACCCGGCCGGACAGCACACTCGGCAGGTTGTTGTGCGACGTGTAACCGTCCACCCCCTCCCCGATCAGATCCGCGCCGATGGTGTACCCCGTGTGGAACCCACCGGCGAACACCCCCGTCCGGCTGCCGCGCAGCGCGGTGACATCGACGCCGGCCCGCTCGAAGACCTCCCAGGAACTCTCCAGGAAGACCCGGTGCTGCGGGTCCATCGCCAGCGCCTCACGCGGGGAGATCTTGAAGAACGAGGCGTCGAAGTCCCCCGCGCCGTCGAGGAAACCGCCCCTGCGGGTGTACGTCTTGCCGGGCACCCCGGGCTCGGGGTCGTAGATGGCGTCGATGTCCCAGCCGCGGTCCGTCGGGAAGTCGGACAGCGCCTCCCCGCCCGAGGCCAGCAGCTCCCACAGGTCCTCGGGGGAGGCGATGCCGCCCGGCAGCCGGCACGCCATGGAGACGATCACGACCGGGTCGTCCTCGGCCGGACCGGCACTGGCCGGGGTGATGGCCTCCTCCGCGTCGCCGGACAGCTCGTCCAGCACGAACCGGGCCAGCGCCCGCGGCGTCGGGTGGTCGAAGAGCAGGGTGGTCGGCAGCCGTAGCCCGAAGTCCTTGACCAGGGCGTTGCGCAACTGCACCGACGTCATGGAGTCGAAACCCTGGTCCGTGAACGCGGTCTCCGCGGCCACGTTCGTGGTGTCACGGTGCCCCAGCACGGCCGCCGCGTGGGTCCGCACCGCGTCGAGCACCGCGGCCTCGCGGTCCCCCTCGGACAGCTCGGCCAGCCGGCCGGCCAGGTCCGAACCGGACCGGTCACCGCCCGCCGCACCGTCCAGCTCCCGCAACGCCGCGTTCACCTCCGGCAGTTCGCTCAGCAACGGGCTGGGCCGGGCGGCGGTGAAGCCGGGGGCGAACCGGGACCAGTCGATGTCGGCGACCGACACGGTCGTCTCGTCGTGTTCCACCGCGTGCACCAGCGCCCGCAGGGCCGGCTCCGGATCCATGGCGACCACACCCAGCCGGGCGAGCCGCTCGGCGGCACCGTCCACCGCACCGAGTCCCGCTCCTGCCCAGGAGCCCCAGGCGATCGAGGTCGCCGTGCGGCCACGGGCACGCCGCTGCCGGGCCACCGCGTCGAGGAAGGCGTTCGCCGCGGCGTAGGCGCCCTGGCCGCCACCGCCCCAGACCCCGGCGTTGGACGAGATCAGCACGAAGGCGTCGAGTGTCCGGTCGCCGAGCACGTCGTCCAGGTTCCGGGCGCCGAGCACCTTGCCCGCGATGATGCGGGAGAACTCCTCCGGCGAGGTCTCGGCGATCGAACTCTGCTGGCCCGCGCCCGCCGCGTGGATGACGGCGGTCAGCGGCCGGTCGTCCGGTACGGCCTCGATCACGGCGGCCAGCGCGTCCCGGTCGGCCACGTCGCACGCGGCCACCGTCACGGCGGCACCCGACTCCTCCAGCGCGGCCACCTGTTCCCGCACGCCCTCGGCCTCCGCGCCACCACGGCTCACCAGCAGCAGGTGCTCCGCGCCGGTGGCGGCCAGCCGGCGGGCGATCTGCCCGCCGACACCGCCGGTACCGCCGGTGATCAGCACCGTCCCGCGCGGCGTCCAGGTCCGCCGTCCGGCGGGCCCGTCCGACGCCGCCCGCACCAGCCGCCGCCCGAACACACCGGAGGGACGGATCGCGACCTGGTCCTCGTCCCCCTGACCGCGCAGCACACCGGCGAGGTACCGCAGCACCCGCTCGTCCGGCTCCGCCGGCAGGTCCACCGAACCGCCCCACAGCCGCGGGTACTCCAGCCCGGCCACCAGGCCGAACCCCCAGGTGAGCGCGTCCGACGGGCCGATCCACGGACCGTCCTCCGCCTCCGCCCCGCCCATCGTCACGGACCACAGCGGCGCGGTGACACCGAGGTCCGCCAGCGCCGGTACCAGAGCGGCCAGCAGCATCAGGCCGTTGGGCACGGCCGGGAAGCCGGTGTGCGGCCGCTCGTCCAGGGAGAGGAACGACAGGACACCGCTGTACCCGGCGGACGCCACTCCCTCGGCCGCCAGCCGGTCGGCCACCGCCGTCCGGTCGTCGTCCGCGGTCTCCAGCACCACGCAGTCCGCGCCGTAGCCCCGCAGGGCGTCCAGGGTCCTGGTCACCCGGGCGTCCTCGGTGAAGCCGGCGGGAACGACCGTGAGCCACGTGCCGGAGAACCGGTCCGAGGTGACGACCCCCAGCCGGCGCCAGACGACGCGGTACCGCCACGACTCCACGGCGTGCTCGTGCCGCGTGCGCCGCCGCCAGTCGGTCAGGGCCGGCAGGGCGGACGCGACCACCTCGCGCTCCCGTTCGCCGGTGACGTCCAGCGTGCTGGTGAGCGCCTCCACGTCCGCCCGGTCCACCGCCTCCCAGAACCGCGCCTCGTACGGGTCGGCGACGGTGGCGGAGTCCGGGGTCGCGGGCTCCGGCCAGTAGTGGTGGTGTTGGAAGGGGTAGGTGGGGAGGGGGGTGTGGGGTGTGGTGGGTGGGGTGGGTGTGGTGTGCCAGGTGGGTGTGTGGTGGGTGTGGGTGTGGAGGTGGGCGAGGGCGGTGTGGAAGGTGGTGGGTTCGTGTTGGTTGCGGCGGAGGGTGGGGATGGTGGTGGTGGGGTTGGTGGTGTGTTGGGTGAGGGTTTCCTGGATGGCGGGGGTGAGGACGGGGTGGGGGCTGATTTCGATGAAGGTGTGGTGGCCGGTGTCGGCGAGGGTGGTGGTGGCGGTGTGGAAGTGGACGGTCTGGCGGAGGTTTCGGTACCAGTAGTCGGCGTTGAGGTGGGGGCCGGTGATCCAGGTGGTGTCGGTGGTGGAGTACATGGGGGTGGTGGGTGTGTGGGGGGTGATGTCGTGGAGGAGGTGGGTGAGTTCTTCGTGGAGTTGTTCGACGTGGTGGGTGTGGGAGGCGTAGTCGACGGGGATTTTGCGGGCTCGGATGTTGTGGTTGTTGAGTTGGGTGTGGAGGTGGTCGATGGTGGTGGGGTCGCCGGCGATGACGGTGGTGGTGGGGCCGTTGATGGTGGCGATGTCGATGGTGTGCTGGTGGGGGGTGGTCCAGGGGGTGAGTTCGGTGTGGGGGAGGGGGACGGACATCATGGCGCCGTGGCCGGCGAGGCGGCGGGCGATGGCTTGGCTGCGGAGGGCGATGATGCGGGCGGCGTCGTCGAGGGTGAGGGCGCCGGCGATGTGGGCGGCGGTGATTTCGCCTTGGGAGTGGCCGATGACGGCGTCGGGGTGGATGCCGTGGTGTTGCCACATGCGGGCGAGGGCGGTCATGACGGCGAAGGTGACGGGTTGGACGACGTCGACGCGGTCGAGGGTGGGGGCGTCGGGGGTTTGGCGGAGGACGTCGGTGACGGTCCAGTTCTGGTGGGGGGCGAGGGCGGTGTCGCAGGCGTTGATGGTGTGGGTGAAGACGGGGTGGGTGTCGAGGAGGGTGGCGCCCATGCCGGCCCATTGGGTGCCTTGGCCGGGGAAGACGAAGACGGTTTTGCCGGTGGTGGTGGGGGTGCCGGTGGTGAGGGCGGGGTCGGGGGTGTTGGTGGTGAGGGCGGTGAGGGCGCGGTGGAGGTCGTCGTGGTGGGTGGCGGTGATGACGGCGCGGTGGTGGTGGTGGGGTCGGTGGGTGAGTTGGTGGGCGATGTGGGTGGGGGTGTGGTGGGGGTGTTGTTCGAGGTGGTGGAGGAGGCGTCGGGCGGTGTCGGTGAGGGCTTGGGGGGTGGCGGCGGACAGGGGCCAGTCGATGACCTGTCCGGTGGTGTCGGGTTCGTCGTGGGTGGTGGTGTCGGTGGTGTCGGGGGTGGCGGGTGCTTCCTCCAGGATCACGTGCGCGTTGGTCCCACTCACACCGAAGGCGGAGACGGCGGCGCGGCGGGGGCGGGTGGTGTGGGGCCAGGGGCGGGGTTGGGTGAGGAGTTGGACGGTGCCGGTGGACCAGTCGACGTGGGGGGTGGGCCGGTCGATGTGGAGGGTGCGGGGCATGGTGCGGTGGTGGAGGGCGAGGACGGTTTTGATGATGCCGGCGACGCCTGCGGCGGCTTGGGTGTGGCCGATGTTGGATTTGAGGGAGCCGAGCCAGAGGGGGTGGTCGGGGTCGCGGTGGCGGCCGTAGGTGTTGATGAGGGCTTGGGCTTCGATGGGGTCGCCGAGGGTGGTGCCGGTGCCGTGGGCTTCGACGAGGTCGATGTCGTGGGGTTGGAGGTGTGCGTTGGCGAGGGCTTGGTTGATGACGCGTTGCTGGGAGGGGCCGTTGGGTGCGGTGAGGCCGTTGGAGGCGCCGTCCTGGTTGACGGCGGAGCCGGTGACGACGGCGAGGACGGTGTGGCCGTTGCGGCGGGCGTCGGAGAGGCGTTCGAGGAGGACGAGGGCGACGCCCTCGGACCAGCCGGTGCCGTCGGCCGCGGCGGCGAAGGCCTTGCAGCGGGCGTCCGGTGCCAGCCCCCGCTGCCGCGAGAACTCCACGAAGGACGTCGGCTGGGCCATCACCGCGACACCGCCGGCCAGGGCCAGGTCGCACTCGCCGGAGCGCAGTGACTGGGCGGCCAGGTGCAGTGCCACCAGCGACGACGAGCACGCCGTGTCCACCGTCACCGCCGGACCCTCGAACCCGAACGTGTAGGCCACCCGGCCCGAGACGACGGCGGAGGCCGTCCCGGTGCTCCGGTAGCCCTCCGTGTCGTCGTCCGAGCCCGCGAGGCTCATGCCGTACTCCTGGTTCATCACGCCGGCGAAAACCCCGGTCCTGCTGCCGTGCAGCGAGGTGACGTCGACGCTCGCACGCTCGAACAGCTCCCACGAGGTCTCCAGGAACACCCGCTGCTGGGGGTCCATCGACAGCGCCTCACGCGGGGAGATCCGGAAGAAGTCCGCGTCGAACCCGGTGGCGTCCTGGAGGAAACCGCCCTCGCGGACATAGGTCTTGCCGGACCGCTCGGGGTCGGGGTCGTACAGCCCCGCCAGGTCCCAGCCGCGGTCCGAGGGGAACGCGGTGATCCCGTCGAGGCCCTGGTCGACGAAGGTCCACAGGTCCTCGGGGGAGGCGATGCCGCCCGGCAGCCGGCACGCCATGGAGACGATCACGACCGGGTCGTCCTCGGCCGGACCGCGGCCCTCCACCGCCGCGGCAGTGGTCTCCTCGGCGCCACCGGACAGCTCGTCCAGCACGAACCGGGCCACCGCCCCAGGGGTCGGGCGGTCGAAGGCCAGAGTGGTCGGCAGCGGCAGACCCGTCACCTCCACCAGACGGTTCCGCAACTGCACGGCCTGGAGCGAGCCGAAGCCGATCTCCTTGAAGGCCCGCTGCGGGGACACGGTGCCCCGGGCCCGCCCGGCGGTCTCCGCCGCCGCGTCGCACACCGCGGTGACGAGTATGTGCAGCCGCTCGGCCTCGGGCAGCCCGGCGAGCCGCGCCCGGAACTCCTCCGCGCGCCCGGTGTCCGCCGACGCCCCCGCCGAGGTGTCGATCAGTCCGCGCAGCACCGCCGGAACGGTGTCGCCGCCGTGCAGCGTCATCGGGTCGAGCTTCAGCGAGCTGACCACCGCCTCGCCGGACATCAGCGCGGCGTCCACCACGGTCAGCAGCTCACGCAGGGCCAGGGTGCCCACACCCGACGGCAGGGTCGCCTCCGGTTCGTCGGCCCACGGTCCCAGGGACAGCGACAGCCCCGCCCGCCCCCCGGCCCGCCGCCGCAGCGCGAGCGCGTCGCAGTACGCGGCCACCGCCGCGTCCTCCGGGTCGTGGGCCGTACCCAGCGTGCCCGCGGCCGAGGGCAGCAGCACCAGGGCCGCCCCCTCGACGGTGGCGGTCACCTCGTCCAGCGCCGCCGCCTGCGCGGCCGCGAGCCGGAAGGGACCGGAGGGGACGTGCACCACACCGGCGAGCGGGCGGCGCAGGCCCGTCAGCACCTCACGCAGCGCCGCGCGATCGGTGAGATCGCAGCCGGTCACCGTCACCGTCGCCTTGAGCCCGGTCAGTTCGGCCGCGAGGCCGGCGACGGAGAGGTCGTCCTCGCCCCGGTCACCGACCAGCACCAGGTGCCGGACCCCGTGACCGGTGACGAGGTGGCGTGCCACCGCCGCACCGGCCACCGTGTCCGCGCCCGCCACCACCGCGGTACGCGCCGGACCGAACACCGTCTCCCCGCCGGAGCGCACGGCCAGCCGCTCCAGCGACGGCCGGACGACGCTGCCGGCCCGCACGGCCACCTGCGGTTCGTCCCCCGCCGCCACGGCACGCAGCAGCTCCGCGGGCAGCGTGCCACCGGAGCCGGCCGCGGCCTCCAGGTCCACGTGCACGAGCCGGTCGCCGTGTCCGGCCCGCAGCCCGCGTACCAGCCCCGCCACCGCGGCCTGCGCGGGGTGGGGCGTCTCGGCCGGACCGGTGGCGACCCCACCGCGGGTGAGGACGACCAACCGCGCCGGGGAGGGCCACTCCTGCGCCAGCCAGGCCCGGACCCGGGCGGAAACGTCCGCCACCAGACCGGCCGGCTCCGCGTCCGGCGCGCCCGCAGGCACCACCACCACATCGGCCGGCGCGGCCTCGGCGGGGGGCACTCCGTCGACCAGGTGCGTCACCTCGGCACCGGCCGACTCCAGGCCGGCGACCAGGTCCGCGCCGGCCTCACCGGCGATCACCCACCGCGGACCGGCCGGGTCCGCGCCCGCCGGTGCGCTGCTGGCGCCGGGTACGGCCGGCCCCTCCGGCGGCAGCGGCAGCCAGTCGGCCCGGAACAGGTGCTCGTAGGAACTGCTGCCGGCGGCCCGCAGCCGGGCGGGCCGGTCCAGCAGCAGGCGCCGGGTGACCTTGCCGGAACCGGTACGCGGAATGCGCGTGACCTCGTACAGTTCCTCGGGCACCTTGAAGTAGGAGAGCCGTTCGCGGCAGGCCGCGAACAGCGCGTCCGTGTCGAGCCCCTCCGGACCCGGCACCAGGAAGGCGACGGGGACCTCGCCCAGGATGTCGTGGGCCTTGCCGGCCACGGCGACGTCCGCCACGCCGGGCACTCCCCGGAGCACGTCCTCGATCTCACCCGGGTGGATGTTCTCGCCGCCCCGGATGATGAGGTCCTTGATCCGGCCGGTGACGGTGAAGTAGCCGGCCTCGTCACGGCGGGCCAGGTCACCGGTGCGGTACCAGCCGTCGCGCAGCGCCTGCGCGGTCTCCTCCGGCCGGTTGTGGTAACCGACCATCACATTGGGGCCGCTGACCCAGACCTCGCCCTCCTCGTCGGCCGACACGTCACGTCCGGTCTCCGGGTCGACGAGGCGCACGTTGAGTCCGGGCACCGGCAGGCCGCTCGACCCCTCGACCCGAGCCCCCGTGGGCCAGTTGATGGTGATCGAACCACAGGTCTCCGTGCTGCCGTAGGCGTCCAGCAGGGGGACGCCGAACGTCTCCTGGAAGGACGCGCGCAGCGACCGGGTGGTCACCGCCCCGCCGACCAGGCCGACCCGCAGGTCCGGAGCCCGCACCCCCTGCTGCTGCGCGGCCTGCACCAGGTAGTGGTACATGGTGGGCACGCCGGCGAGGAAGGTCGGCGACTCCTCGCGCAGGACGGACAGGATCTCGTCGGCCGAGTACCCGTCGGTGATCCGCGCGGTGGCGCCGACCGAGGTGACCGCCAGCACGCACGCGATGTGCGACAGGCTGTGGAACAGCGGGAGGGGCCACAGCACCCGGTCGTCGGCGGTCAGTTCGGGCACCGGCACGTAGCAGGCGGCCACCGACCACAGGCAGTTGCGCTGGGTCGAGAGCACCCCCTTGGGCTTTCCGGTGGTCCCCGACGTGTAGAGCATCCAGGCGACCTCGTCGAGGCCCAGGTCGTCCCGGGCACCGGTCTCCGGCTCCGCGCCCGCCAGGGCCTCGAAGGCCACCGTCCCGGCCGGGACCCGGCGATCGCCGGTGACGACGATCCGGGGGTACTCGGCGTCTCCCAGCACGCGCTGGAGCTGCTCGACGTGGGTGGCGTCGGTGATCACCACGCGGGCGCCGCTGTCGGAGAGGAAGAACTCCAGCTCGGCGTCGGTGCAGTGCGGATTGAGCGGGACGCCGATCACGTTCGCCCGGGTGAGGGCCAGGTAACTCTCGACCATCTCCACGCAGTTGCCCAGGTAGAGCGCCGCCCGGTCGCCCGGATGCACGCGCAACCCGGTCAGGTGTCCCGCGATGAACCGGGTCCGCAGCTCCAGTTCGGCGTAGCTGACCTGACGCCGGGCGTCGGCGAAAGCGATTTTCCCGCCGAGTCGGGCGGCGTGTTCGATCAGAGTCTCGGGCAGGGGCCGAATCAGTTCTGTGCGCAGCATCCGGTAATCACTCCTAGGCACGGCGAGAAGCGCGTGAGCGCGACTTCGAGTCTCGCGTGAATTCCGGAGTGCGGAGCCCCTATCAAACCCCCTAAGTCATCCCTGACTTGACGGCCGGACGGAGGCAATACCCCTAAGGCGGCACCGAATTCAGGGCCAGCCGAAGAATTCCCGGTAGCATGGCACCTGCTGCTCCAGCATGTGAACACCGTGGTGGACCCGCCGGCCCGCGGCGGCCGCCGCCCGCAGCAGGGCGGTCTCGTGGGGCTTCATGACGATGTCCGCCACCACCGCGTCCGCCCGGACGGCGGCCGGGTCGAAGGGCAGCGGGTCCCCCGGCCGCATCCCGAGCGGTGTGGCATTGACGACGAGGTCGGCCGCCGCCAGGTCCCCCGGGGCCTCGGCACGGACGGTCCGCGGCCACCGGGAGCCGAGCCGCGCCAGCAGCCCGGCGAGCCGGCCTTCGTCGACGTCCCGTACGCAGACCGGCCCGGCGCCCGCCATCAGCAGGGCCACCGCGACGGCGCTCCCGGCCCCGCCCGCCCCGACCAGGACCACCCGTCTGCCCCGCACGGGATGCCCGGACGCCTCCAGCCCGCGGACGAAGCCCAGCCCGTCGAAGTTGTCGGCGAGCCAGCGGCCGTCGGCACCGCGCCGCATCGCGTTGGCGGTACCGCTCAGCGCGGCGGCCGGCCCCAGCTCGTCCGCCAGGGCGCACACGGCGGCCTTGTGGGGAACCGTGACCAGCAGCCCGTCGACGTTGCCCGCCCGGACCAGGCCGCCCACGACGGCGGCGAGATGCTCCGCCGGGGCGTGCACGGGCACCACCACGGCGTCGACGCCGAGGGCGGCGAGGACCGGGTTGACCAGCTCCGGCGCCCGGACCTGGGTCACCGGGTCGCCCAGGACCGCGTACAGCCGCGTCGTGCCTGACAGAGGGGTTCCGGTCACTTCCGGCCTCCCGTCGGGCACGCGGTTGTAACAGGGGACACCGGGCTGGCACCATGGGAGGTGGGGGAAGGAGCTGTCCCATGCCGCAGGTGAAGACGGAAGCGCCGCACGAGATCGTCGGCGAGGCATGTCCGGTGCGCGAGGTGCTGGACCGCGTGGCCGGCAAGTGGAGCATCCTGATCATCGTCGCCGCGGCCCGCGGCCCGGTGCGGTTCACGGAGCTGGAGCGGTCGATCGAGGGCATCAGCAGGCGGATGCTCACGCTCACCCTGCGGAACCTGGAGCGGGACGGCCTGCTCACCCGCACGGTGTACGCCACCGTCCCGCCCCGGGTCGAGTACCGGCTCACCGACATGGCGCAGGAACTGCATCAGTCACTCCTCTCGCTCACCGACTGGGCCACCCGGCACCGCGAAGAGATCTCCGCCGCGCGGCACGCCTACGACGCCGAGCGCTTGGTCGACGGCCGCTGAGCGTGCCGCTGACGCCCGTGCAGGGTGGTGGTGCCCAGGTCGGCCGGGAGATCCCGGCGGCGCTTGATGTCGAGTTTCCGGTAGATCCTGGTCAGGTGCTGCTCCACGGTGCTGGCCGTGATGTAGAGCTTCGCCGCGATCTCCCGGTTGGTGTAGCCGAGCACGGCCAGGTGCGCGACGCGTCGCTCCGCCTCCGTCAGCCGGCTGCCGTCGTCTTCGCAGGACACCGACGTGTCCGAGGTCCCCTGGAAGGCGAGCAGTTCCTCGCCCAGCGGCGCCGCCCCGCAGGACGTGGCGAGATACCGGGCCCGGCGCAGCGTCGTCCTGGCCCGGCGGTTGTCGGCCAGGGCCGAGTAGGCGTAGCCGAGGTCGGCCAGGCCCCGCGCCTGCTCGTACTGCTCCCCGTACTGTTCGAACAGCTCGACGGCCTCCAGCAGCAACTGCGGTCGCCGCTCGGGAGTGCTGACCGCGGCGAGCATCCGCAGCGACCGGCCCCGAGCACTGCCGACGCCGCCCGAGGCGTCCGAGCAGGCCAGCTCCTCCCGGACCAGGCGGCGCGCCCGGTCGTCGTTGCCCAGCCGCAGCCACGCCTCGGCGGCGCTGGTGCGCCAGGGGACCGGCGCCGCGGCCTCCAGCCCCAGGGCCGGGACCAGATCACCGCAGGCCAGAAAGTCGGCGAGCGCGGCGTAGGCCCGCTGGACGGCGAGGTGGTAGGTGCCGCGGGCGTGCAGGTAGTAGAGGCCGAAACGGCTCTGGGACATCGCCTCGGGCGGGGAGAACGCCAGGTACCGTTCGGCCGTCTCCGTGTCGCCCGACCGCACCGCCGCCGTGATCAGGGTGCCCAGCGGGAACCCGACGGCCACCCCCCAGGCGTGGGCCGGCAGCAGGGTGAGGGCCTCCCGCGCCGTCCGCAGCGCGTCTTCCAGATCGCCGCGGCGCAGCAGCGCCTCCGCGCGCAGGCTCGCCAGTACGGCGTGCCAGGTCGGTGCCTCGTCCTCGCCGCCGGCCGCGCCCAGCGCGGCACACCGCTGCAGCACCAGGTCGTAGCGGCCCAGGTCGAGCAGGCCGAGCAGGGCGAGGGCCGCGGTCTCGTGCGCCCACGCCGGGTTGCCGCGGGAACGGAGGTTGCGCAGGGACCGCTCCAGTGCGGCCGCCCGGTCGCCGCCGCCACCGCTCACCAGTTGGTCGCAGAGTGATCCGGCCAGCGCCAGCCACGGGTCGTTGCCGGCCGGTGTCGCCAGGGCGCGGCCGGCGGCCGGGGGGCCGCCGAACGCGGCTCGGGCGGCCGGCTGGGTCCGCCGGTGCGCGAACCGGGGGTGGGAGAAGGCCAGCCAGGAGTCGAGGTGGCGGACCTCCTGCGCCAGCGGGGCGTCCGAGGCGGCCGCCTCGCGCAGCCGGCCGAGCACCGCGGCGGCGTCCGTGTGCCGGCCGTGCCACAGGAGTTGCCGCACGAGGTCCGGCAGGCAGTCGTCACCGAGGTCTCCCGTCCGCGCCGCGGCCACCAGGGGCGTCAGGTGCCCGGCCGCGGCCGACGGACTGACCCGCCACCGCGCGTCGGTCAGCTTCGCCAGCACGGCGGCGCGGTCGGCCGGGTCGGGGCAGGCTTCGTGTGCCAGCTCCAGATAGCGGGCGGCACGTTCGTTCCGTTCGGCGAGCAGTTCCTGTTCCGCGGCCTCGACGAGCACCGGCACCGCCCAGGGCTCCACCCGCCGGCGTGCCTGCGCGAGGTGGCACGCCACCGCCGACGCCGGTTCCCCGAGACCGTGCAGCAGCCGTGCCGCGCGCTGGTTGAGGGTGGCGCGTTCGGCGCCGGTCACGGTGGAGAGGACGGCCTCGCGGGCCGCCGGGTGTGGCAGCCGGCCGTCCCGCAGGAGACCCGTCGCCGTCATCGCGGCGATCGCGCGCTCCACCGACGCGGACCCGGTCAGGGTTCCGGTGCCCGTCTCGTGCTCCTGGTCGAGGCCGGTGAGCCGGGCGACCCGCTCCGGAGTGCCGCGCCCGCCCAGGACGGCCAGCGCCTGCGCGGTGCGCAGCACGGCCGGCTCCCCGCGCCGCAGCAGCCCGACCACGGCCGCGCCGTACCCCCGGGCGGTGACGTGGTCGCGGCCGTTGCGGCCGCCGCGACGGACGTCCTCGGTCAGCGCGTCGAGCAGCCGCAGGTTGCCGCCGCTGATCCGGTGGAACTCGGTCGCGAGCCGGGCCGTGTCGGGCCGCGGGCCGAGGCGGTCCGCCAGCAGGGCGGCCGTGCCGTCCTCGGACAGCGGTTCCACCTCCAGGCGGTGGGTCCCCGGTCCGCACGGCAGTTCGGCGGTGAACAGGGGCGGTGCCTGCCCGTCGTCCCGTTGGGAGGTCACCACCAGCAGGACCCGGGCCGCTCCCAGCCGGCGGGCCAGGTACAGCAGGCTCTGTGCCGACTCGGCGTCGGCGTGGTGGATGTCGTCGACCGCGACGACCAGCGGCGCCCGCGCCGTCAGGCGCAGGATCTGCCGGCAGAACTCGTGGTAGCCCGGTACCGCCTGATCGGCCAGGGCGCCCGGCGCCGGAATGCTGAGCAGGAGCTGGCTGAGGACGCTCCCGGCCAGGTCCTTCTCCACCGGCGAGCACGAGGCCCGCATGACCAGCAGGCCCGCCCGCTCCGCGTCCTCGACGGCCTGGCGCAGCAGGGCCGTCCTGCCGCTCGCCGCCACGCCCTCGATCAGCAGCACCTGTCCCCGGCCGGCCAGACATGCACCGACGAGCGACTTCAGCAGTGATTTGTGTTTCTCACGTTCCAGTAAAAGCATGACGTCTCCCCCAGAGTGAACGTGGTAACGCGGAATCAGACTGAAGCGCCAAAGAGCCGGGCGCGCAGTGGAACACGGGGCGCGTCGTCCAGCAGACCCCGTTTACGCAGACACGGCACCACGGTTTCCACCACCGCGGTGAGGTCGTCGGACAGCACGGCCGGGCGAATCCGGAAACCGTCGACCCCGCCGTCTCTGTGCCATTCCGCCATGAGGTCCGCCAATTGTTCCGGCGTTCCGGTGAAGGTGGCGCAATCGGAGGTGAACGGTATCCAGCGGTCGAGGCGGTCCCTGCGCTCGGCCGCTTCGGACTCGGTCCCCGCGACCACCACGTCGAGGTCGGCGAGGACGGCGAGCGGCGCCCGTGCCCTTCCGAGGGCCGCGCACAGCCCGTCCAGTTCCTCGCGGACGGCGTCGACGTCGGCACGGCTGAACGGGGTGACGAAGACGAGGTCGGCATGGCGCGCGGCAAGCCGGAAAGGCGTGCTGAAGTGGGCCAGGACCGCGGTCATCGGCGGACCGGAGGACGGCGTCGGCACCCGGGCGTGCCCGGACACCGCGAGATGGTCTCCCGACAGATCGACGGCGTGCGAACTGAGCACGGACTCCTCCCGCCGGCTGTCCCAGAACGCGGCGACCGAGGCGACGAACTCCTCGGCGTGGGCGAAGCGTTCCTCGGTGAAGGCGGCGTAGCGTTCCGGATCGGCGGTGGCCCGGCGCCGTTCATCGTCGCTGAGCGCCACCCGGGGACGCCAGCCGCCGCGGCCCCCGGCGATGCGGTCCAGGGTGACCGCCCTGGCCGCCGTCGCCGCCGGCTCGCCCCGGGCGACACCGGTGGGGAACAGGGCGATGCGCGAGGTCCGGCAGGCCGCCAGGGTGAGGGCCAGCCAGGCATCGAGGGAACCGTGGGCGTGCCCCGGCTCCGGGGTGGCGGGAACCTGGTCGTCGAGGGTGACCAGGTCCAGTCCGCCCTGCTCGGCGAGGCGCGCGAGCGCCACGACGCGTTCCGGGTCGAACAGCGCCTCGGGAGGCGTGCCGGTCAGCCGCCAGGCGGCCGGGTGGGCGCCGAGACCGTCGAGCGCGGCCCCGAGGTACAACGGGGTCCGCATCAGGCGCCCTCCCCGACCGACGGATTGACCAGCGACTCGCTGATCTTCTGGTCGCCCAGGCCCCAGCGGTCCAGCACCTTCTGGTACTTGCCGTCACGGATCAGCTCGTTCACGGCCGCCGCGACCGCCTTCGCCGTTCCGTCGTTCTTGCGGCTCATGGCGCCGACCTGGCTGTCGATGGTGTCCGTCACGCTGTCCACCACACCGACCAGCTCCGTCTGGCCGGTGGTCTCGGCGTGGTAGACGACACTGGAACTGGGACCGACGTAGACGTCCACCCGTCCCGACTGGAGCGCCAGGTAGTAGTCGGACGCCTTCTGGTAGTACTGGATGTCGATCGCGGGGCGCCCGGCCTCGCGGTTCTCGGCGCTCCACTCCAGCATGATCTTCTCCTGGGTCGACCCGGAGGCCAGCGCGACGCTCTTGCCCGCCAGATCGGCCGGCTCGTCGACCTTCAGGTCGCTGCCCTCCCGCGCCTCGAAACCGAGGCGGTCACGGCGGTAGCTGGCGAAGTCGTACGTCTTCATCCGCTCCTCGGTGACCGAGATGTTGGAGAACGCCACGTCGTACTTCCCGCTGTCCACGCCCAGGAACATGTTCTCCCATGAGGTGATCTCACGGTCCGGCTTCAGACCCATCACCCCCGCGACCAGGACGGCGATGTCCAGTTCGAACCCGATGGGAGTCTTGTTGTCGGTCGCGTAGCAGCTCAGCGGTGGTGTGTTGTCGATCGTGCCGCCGATGTGCAGGACACCGGCCCGGCGCACGCGCTCGGGCACCAGCGCGGCGACCTCGTCGACCTCGGTGGCGGTGAGCCGCTTCTGCTGCGGGGTGAGATTGAGGCCGGAACTCGTGGCGGCCGTCGGCTCCTTGCCGTCGGCGCACCCGGTCAGCAGGAGCAGGAACACCCAGCCACCCGCCAGGAATCGACGCATTGGTTGTCTCCGTGTGGGATCAAAGGATCTTGTTGAGGAACGCGCGGGTGCGCTCGTGTGCCGGAGTCCTGAGCAGTTGCTGCGGCGGCCCCTGCTCCACGACCCGGCCGTCGGCCATGAAGACCACCTGGTCGGCGACCTCCCGGGCGAAGCCCATCTCATGGGTGACCACGATCATGGTCGTGCCGGTGGCGGCCAGCGACTTCATGACGTCCAGGACCTCGCCGACCAGCTCGGGGTCGAGTGCCGAGGTCGGCTCGTCGAACAGCAGCAGCTTCGGTTCCAGGGCCAGGGCGCGCGCGATCGCGACGCGCTGCTGCTGGCCGCCGGAGAGCTGACGCGGATGGGCGTCGGCCTTGTCCGCGAGCCCGACCCGCTCCAGGAGTTCGCGGGCGAGCGGGTACACCTCCTTGGCGGGACGGCCCTGCGCGGACCGGGGCGCCTCGGCGACGTTGTCGAGGACGGTGAGATTGGCGAACAGGTTGAAGTCCTGGAAGACGAACCCGATGCCGGTCCGCTGCCGCAGGACCTCCCTCTCCCGCAGCTCGCGCAGGTGCTTGCCCGCCCGCCGGTACCCGATCAGCTCCCCGGCGACCAGGACCAGGCCGCGGTCGGCCTTCTCCAGGTGGTTGATCATCCGCAGCAGGGTCGACTTGCCGGCGCCCGACGGGCCGATCAGTACCGTGACCTCTCCCGGTTTCACCACCAGATCGACACCCTTGAGCACGCTGGTGGCGCCGTAGCTCTTGTGCACGTCGACGATCTCGACCATCGGGGTGTTCACCGCGCCGCCTTCCCCGTACCGGAGAGCGCCGCGCGCAGCCGTTGCCGCGGTGTGGGGGGAAGGGCCCGGGACCCGCCGCGCGCGAACCGCCGCTCCACGTAGTACTGGAGGACGGAGAGCAGCCCGGTGAGGATCACGTACCAGATCGTGGCGACCATGACGAGGGCGACCACGCGGCCGTTGCGGCCGTAGATCACCTGCGTCTGGTAGAAGAGGTCGCCCAAGGCCATCACGGACACGATCGACGTGCCCTTGAGGAGCGATATCAACTCGTTGAAGGCATTCGGCAGGATGGACCGCATCGCCTGGGGCAGCACGATCCGGGAGAGCTGGCGCCGGCGGGGGATGCCCAGGGCGGCCGCCGCCAGCACCTGGCCGCGGTCGACCGAGATGATGCCGGAACGGATGATCTCCGCCGCGTACGCCGCCTGATGGAGCGCCAGTCCGAGCACGGCCGCGCCCATGGGCCCGACCAGGCGCATGGTCGGCACGGAGACGAGCTCCGGCCCGAACGGCACGCCGAACGACAACCGGTCGTACAGGTAGGCGAGATTGAACCAGAACAGCAGCTGGACGATGAGCGGGACCGAACGGAACACCCACACGTACAGCCAGCCCACCGAGGCCGGCAGCCAGCTGCCGGACAGACGCATCAGCGCGATGACCAGTCCCAGCGAGAAGCCCAACGCGGTGCCGTACGCGGTGAGTTCCAGCGTCAGGCCGAGCGCCCGCATGATGCTGCCCTCGACGAAGAACTCCCGGAACACCGGCCATTCCCACCCCGGGTTGGTCACCAGCCCGTGCAGGAACTGCGCGAGGAGCACGAGCAGGAACGCGCTGGCGAGCCAGCGGCCGGGTCTGGGCGCGGGGACCCGGCGCAGGGCCAGCAGCTCGTGGGCGCCGCGTCGGCCCGATGTGTCCACCACATCGCCGGTGGCGTGAAAGGACGCAGATGTCATCAGTACTTCCCCGTTGCGACATGGCGTGGTCCGACCCGGTCGTGCTCGAACCTAAAGAGGACGGCGATCACGTTTCAACGGCCGCAGACGGGCAGTTCGCCCGGAGTTACCGGGCGGTGGGCGCGCCCACTGGCCGGTTACCGAGGGCTCATACGCGGTTGACCGGAGCAACCCGGATTGGTCGACTGGGGCGCATGGAACCGACGTGGGACGCGGCGCGGATCGAGGTGCACCGGGTGCCGGCCGACGACCCCCGGGTCGCGCCGTTGCACCTGGGCCTGACCGAGGAGTACGTGGCCCGCTACGGACCCTCGGCCCACGACGAGATGAGCCGCTCCGCACGGGACGAGTTCGCCCCGCCCCACGGCGGCTTCCTGGTCCTCACCCTCGACGGCGAGACCGTGGCCGGCGGCGGCTTCCGCCGCCATGACGCCGAGACCGCGGAGCTGAAACGGATCTGGACCCACCCGCGCCGCCGCCGGCTCGGGCTGGCCAGCCGCGTCCTCGCCGAGATCGAGCAGGCCGCGCGGCGGCTGGGATACCACAGGCTGTACCTGACGACCGGTCCCCGGCAGCCGGAGGCGAGCGGACTGTACGGCTCCGTCGGCTACCGCCGGGTGCCCTGCCGTCCGGCGCCCGCCGACGGCAGGCCCGCGCTCTGCTTCGAGAAGGCGCTGTGACGCCGGTGACGGTGGTGATCGTCGGTGCCGGACCGAGCGGCGTCTCGGTACTGGAGCGGCTGGGCGCCAACGCCGCCGAACTGCTCGGCGAGCGGCCCCTGGACGTGCACCTGATCGACCCGTGCCGGCCGGGCCCGGGACGGGTCTGGCGGCACGACCAGTCACCCCTGCTGATGCTCAACACGATGGCCGCGCACGTCACCATGTTCACCGACGCCGGTGTGACCTGCGCCGGGCCGATCCGGTCCGGGCCCTCGCTGCACGACTGGGCCCGGCAGCGGGGGAAGGGCGTCGACGACCCCGGCGTGGCCCGGGAACTGGAGAACCTGTCCGAGACCTCGTACCCCACCCGCCGGCTCCAGAGCCACTATCTGACCTGGGTGTTCGAACGGGCGGTGGCCGGCCTTCCCCCCGGCGCCCGGTTCCACCACCACCGCGACCGGGCGGTCGACGTGCGCGACCACGGCGGGCGCCAGCGGGTCGTGCTCGCGGGCGGAGGGGCCGTGGAGGCCGACGCCGTGGTGCTCGCCGTCGGGCACCAGGAGGTGGAGCTCTCGCCCGATCAGAAGGCCATGGCCGCCCACGCCGAGCGCCACGGACTGTGCTACCTCCCGCCGGGCTACACCGCCGACCAGGACCTCTCCGTCCTGCGGCCCGGCGCCCGGGTCCTCGTACGCGGACTCGGCCTGGCCTTCGTCGACCTGATGGTGCTGGTCACCGAGGGACGCGGGGGCCGGTACACCGAGGACGGACCGGACGGCCTGCGGTACCTGCCGAGCGGCGAGGAGCCGGTGCTGTACGCCGGTTCCCGGCGCGGAGTGCCGTTCCCGCCCAAGCCGGCCTACGCGCTGTCCTCCCCGCCCCCTCCGCCCGGGTTCTTCGATCCGGAGCGCGTCCTGCGCGAGACACCCGGGCGACTGGAGTTCTTCCGCGACGTGTGGCCGCACGCGGCCAAGGAGATCGGATGGGGTTACTACCACGAACTGTTCACCGCCCACCCCGACCGGGTGCGGTGCGGTCTCGACGCGTTCGCGGAACAGTACGCAGCGGCCGCCTGGGACAGCCGTGAGCTGCGTGACCTGCTGCGGCGCACGGTCGTGGACCCCGCCGACGTCCTGGACCTCGCCGCCCTGGACCGTCCCCTCGGCGAGGCGGCGTTCCCCGACCGGGCCGCTCTGCGACGAGGCGTCGGCGGGTATCTGCGTACCGCCCTGGAGCGCCGGTCCGACCCCCGGCACAGCGCGCACCTGGGCGCCGTCCACGGGCTGCTGTCGGTGTTCGGCCGGCTTCCCGCCCTGCTGGACGGCGGCCGGTTCTCGCTCCGCTCGCGCGCGGCCGACGTGGACGGATGGTGGGCGGGCTTCTTCAACCATCTGGCCAGCGGCCCGCCGCCGGGCCGGATCCGCGAGCTGATCGCCCTGGCCGAGGCCGGTGTGGTGCGGTTCGTCGGACCGGACATGTGGGTGCGCGCCGCCGCCGGCCGGTTCGAGGCGGGCAGCCCCGCCGTGCCGGGCGATCCGGTGACCGCCGGGGCACTGGTCGAGGCCCGGCTGCCCGTCGGTGCCCTGCCCGCCAGCAGGGACCCGCTGCTCCGGTCCCTGTACGCGCGCGGCGGACTGTGGGAGAGCGGCGGCACGGAGGACGGGTTCCGCCACCGCACGGGGCTGGCCGCGGTGGACGGCCGGGACGGCGCCGTGCTGGACGCGGCGGGCCGAAGGCACCCGCGGCGGTTCGCGCTGGGCCCCTTCACCACCGCCCTCGCCGGCGGGAACTTCACCCGTCCCGGCGCCGACCCGGTCTCCTCACGCCTCACCGACGCGGTGGCCCGTTCCGCCCTGGCCGCCGCCGTGTCACCGGGGTGACCGCGTGTCAGACCGGAGACTTCGCGTCCTCGTACAGCCGGCGCCGCAACACCTCCCACCGCGGGTCACCCGTGGCGCAGAACTCCAGCGCCGAGCGGTAGCAGTACCGGGCGGCCCCGGGCACCCGCCGCCGCTTCGCCTGCTGCCCCGCGCCGATCAGGATGTCGCAGACGTGCGCGGAGATGTCCTTGACGGACAGGTTCGCGTCGCGGGTGTGGCCCACCGCCTGCCGGCAGTGGTGGACCAGCAGCGTCAGCGGCCGGTTGGAATGGTCCGCCAGCCACTGCGCGGCCCTGCGGTGCTTCTCCGCCCGCCGGGCGTGGGACATGCGCGAGTACGCGACCGCGCCGACGAGCTTGTGGACGAAGTCGTACTCGACGGAGCCGAGTTCCGGCCCCAGCCGGCAGCGCTGGAGGAACTCGCGCCGCTCCAAGGACCTGAGGCACTCCTGGATCTCCTCGGGGTCCCGGTCGCTGAGCGCGGCCAGCTCCAGCTCGTAGAAGGGGCTGCCGAACAGGGACGCGTCGTAGAGCAGTGACTTCTCCGCAGCCGGCAGGGTGTCGAGCCGCGCCGAGATGATGCCGTGCACCCGGGGCGGCACCGGCGGCTCGGCCCCGGAGCGCCGCGGACGGACACACGCCGACCGCGGTGGATCGTCGTCCGCCGCGCCGTCCAGCGTGCGGGCGTACTCCAGCGCGAACAGCGGGTTGCCGCCGGACTGCTCCGTCAAGGTGGCATACGACTCGGCCCCGTGCGCGCCCGATCCGGGGCGGGCCACGCTGCTCAGCAGGGCCTCGATGCCCGTGCGGGAGAGCGGTTCCAGGCTCATCGTGGTGGCGTTGCGCCGCCCGCTGGCCCAGTACGGCGAGCGGTTGACCAGCTCGGGCCGGGCCGTGACGACGACGAGCAGGGGGAGGCTGCCGACGTTCTCGGTGAGGTCGCCGACGAACTCCAGCAGCGCGTCGTCGGTCCGGTGGAGGTCCTCCAGGATGATCAGCAGCGGCTCGCGCACCGCCAGTTCCTCGACGAACCTGCGCCACGCGGTGAACACCGCCTGCCGACGCTCCGGGTCGGCCAGCGCGTGCCGGCCGGGTTCGTCCCCGGTGGCCGCGCAGAGCAAGGGGCGCAACGCGTCGGCCAGCTGGGCCGAGATCGGTCCGGTGCCCACGAGGTCGGTCACCGCGGCGTCGAGCCTGCCGTTCTGCTCCGGCGCCGGGTCGTCGTCCTTCGTACCGAGGTAGGCGCGCACCACGCCGGCCAGCGCGGTGTACGGCTCCTTGGGCCCCAGCGCCCGGTTGCAGCCCACCAGGCAGCCCATCCCGGGCCGCCCGGTGACGTCCCGGCGCAGCTCATGCATGAGCCGGCTCTTGCCGATGCCCGCCACACCGAGCACGGTCACCAGGTGCGGACGCCTGCTGCGCCGGACCTCCTCGACCCACCAGCGCAACTGCTCCAGTTCGCGGTCCCGCTGGACGAACGGCAGATGGGTCCGGCTCGCCAGCGCGGGCCGCAGCGCCACGGTCACGTCGTGCCCACCGGGCCTCGCGCCGGTGGTCGCGAAGCCGAAATGCTCCGCGCAGGCCTGCCGGGTGGTGTCGCAGACCCGTACGACACCGGGGGCGGCCTCCAGGAGCAGGCCGAGTCCCGTCTCCATGAACCGGCCCGCGACGTCCACGGGCTCGTCGTCCGCCTCGGTCGCGGGCGCCCGCAGGACCAGGGCGTCCCCGCTGGAGACGGCGACCCGCAGCCGGACCCCCTGCTCGGCGTACGCGGCGACGTCCAGCGCCATCCGGACCGCCCGCAGCACGTCGTCCTCCTGGGTCTGCGCGGTGCCGAACAGGGACAGGATGACCGGACCCATGGAGCCGTGGTTCCGTCCCCCGTACAGGCAGGTCTGCTGCCGCACGGTGGAGCGGACCTGCTGGAGCAGACGGTCCAGCACCTCGGGAGGGACGGAGCAGTCCGAGGTGTCGACGCGGACGAAGACGGCCGTCACCCGCTTGTGCTCGTCCTCGGGACGGTCGGGGGAGCCGCCGGCCGTCCGTCCGGGACCGGCGGCCGTGTCCGGCGGCGTGCCGGGCGCTGCCGCCGGAGCGGACGGCTCGGCGGTCTCGGCGCCGCCGGGGGGCGGGGGAGCCGTCGTCCCCCGTGAGGCCATGCGGATCGCCGTTCCGCCGCTGACCAGCGAGGGGTCGTGATCGAGGATCGCCCGTTCCAGCTCGCGCAGTTCCGGACCGGGATCGAGACCCAGCTGCTCGACCAGGGCGGCGCGGGTGCGGCGGAAGGCGCGCAGGGCCTCGGCCTGCCGACCGGAGCGGTACAGCGCCAGCATGAGCTGCCGGCACAGGCGTTCGCGCAGGGGGTCGGTGCTGACGACGGCTTCCAGTTCGCCGATGACGTCGAGGTGACGGCCCGCGGCGAGGGCCGCGTCCATCCGGTTCTCCAGCACCGAGTGCCGGGCGTTCTGCAAGGCGGTCAGTTCCGGCCAGTCGTAGCCGTCCTCCACGAGGTCGGCCAGCGCGGGGCCCTTCCACAGAGCCAGCGCCTGGCGCAGGTGGCGGTCGGCCTCGTCCCACTGCCCGGCGGCCAGTGCCGCCCGGCCGGTCCTGGCCAGTTCCTGGAACTCGCAGTTGTCGATGGTCGCCGGGTCCGCGCGCAGCACATAGCCGGGCGCATGGGTGACCAGGAGCTTGGAGCGGTCGCCGTCGGGTTCGGCCAGGGTGCGGCGCAGGCCGGAGATCGCGTTCTGGACGATCTTCCTCGCGGTGGGCGGCGGTTCCTCACGCCACAGGGCCTGCAGGAGTCTGCTGGTCGCCACCACGGTATTCGCGTGCAACAGGAGATAACCGAGCAGGGCCCGCTGGGTGACGCTCCCCAGAGGAACGGGACGTCCCTTGTCGGTTATGTTCAGCGGCCCGAGTATGGAGAACCTCATCGAGCACCCTGTCCGTCGGGAGTTGGTGACGGACACTCCTCATTGGCTCTCATATCACCGGTCCCCCACTCGGTTGAAGCTGGCTGTCAGTCCCGCCGATGCGACTGTACGTGACAACGAACACCCTCAGGGAGAATAAACCGCAAGCGCGTTTTCTTGTCGGTCCACGGCCAACTGGCTCAAAATCATCGGGGACCGCACGCGCCCGGGGCGAGAGAACGACGGCGCTGCACAAGGAGGAGCGGAGCGTCCGCGGACCCGGCCGGAGGTCCGGCCGGGTCCGGTCGGATCAGGCCAGGGCGGCCTCGGCGGGCAGGCACAACTCGGCGAGATCGGCCGGTTTGCGCAGGGTGTGCTCGGGCGCGGCGGCGAGCAGCGACCGCTCGTCCGTCTCGCCCCACAGCGCGGCAGCCGCCGCCACGCCCGCGTCCCTGGCCGCCGCCAGGTCCGTCACCGCGTCACCGACCATGATCGCCTCCTCGGGGTCGACCCGGAGCAGGTCGAGGGCGCGCAGCACGATGTCGGGGGCCGGCTTGGGCCGGGCCACCTCGTCCGATCCGATGACGTGGTCGAACAGCGGCAGGACGCCGAGACGGTCGAGCAGCGACCTGGCCCGCCAGCCGGCCTTGCCCGTCGCCACCGCGCATTTCACGCCATGGTGGCGCAGCAGCCGCAGCAGGTCGTGGACCCCGGGGAAGAGCGTGACCCGGTCGGCCAGGCGCGCGCTCTCCCGGACGAACGGCCCCTCCATCTCCAGCGGCAGGTCCATGATCCGCATGATGTCGGGGAAGTACCGCCCGAGGTGCCGGTTGTACTCCTCGAACGGCGGCTCGCCGTCGCCGACCACCTCACGGTAGGCAAGGGTGAACGCCTGCCGCATGACCTCGAAACTGTCGACCACGACGCCGTCGAGGTCGAAGACCACCGCCCGCAGCGGCCGGTCCCGGTGCGGCACCGGTGCCGCCGGCCGCGCCGTCCGGCGCGTCGACGCCGCCGAGTCGTAGAGCCGCTCGATGGCGTCGACGTTGCGGGCGGCCTCGCGGACCGCGAGACCGCGGGAGGCGGGGTCCGCCAGCAGCGCCGGCAGGCCGTCGAGCAGCCGGTCGTACTCGGCGCCGACCGGCTCCCCGGAGACCGGTACGACCGTCTCCTGCCCGCGCCGGGTCAGCGTGAGCACCGAGTGCTCCTGGCGCGCGGGACTGAAACCGAACGTGCAGGTCAGGCTCAGCGTGCCCGTGCTGCCCTCCACGACCAGGGTGGTGACGTCGTCCGGCCGGTGCGAGGCCCAGCAGGCCGTGACCGACACGGAGGGGCCGTCGGGTGCCACCAGGAAGCCGCGCGCGGTGTCCTCGACGTCACCGGAGATCTCCGTCGGGCCGTCCTCGCGCCATCCGGCGCGCGCGGCGCCGTCGGTGAGGAAGTCGTCCGACACCGCTCCGAGGACGTGCCGGAACTTGGCGTTGCCCAGCAGCGGCCCGGCCACGTCCAGCAAGTGCCAGCCCAGGTCCATCAGTGCGCCGCCGCCGGACAGCCGCGCCTGCGTGAACCAGCCGGCGCCGCTCGGGACGCCCCGCGCCCGGACCCAGCCCAGCGAGACGTGCCGGACGGTGCCCACCGACTCCGCCAGCTCCAGCAGGGTGCGCACGTCGGTGCGGTACCGGGCCGCGCTCCCGGCCAGCAGCACCGCGCCGCCGGCCGACTCGGCGGCCGCCAGCCGGTCGGCCTCCGCCGACGACAGGCACACCGGCTTCTCCACGAACACCGGGACACCGGCGCCGAGGACCGTCTCGGCGACGGCGGCGTGCAGATGGTTGGGGACCGCGACGACGACGAGGTCCACCGTGTCCGGCGCGAGGTCCCGCACGGACGCCAGCGCCGGGAAGGCGTCCCGGCTCGCGGCCTCGCGCGCCTCCGGGTCGGGGTCCACGACCGCGACGACGCGGTACGCGGGGTGCGCGGTGAGCCGCGGCAGCCAGATGGAGCGCGCGGCCCAGCCGGCTCCCACGACCGCGACGCGCAGCGGCCCTTCGCCGGTACGCCGGCTCATGCCGTGGCCAGGGTGTCGGCGACGACGTCGGCGATCCGGTGCATCTGCTCCTCGGTGCCCAGCAGCGTGCGGTGGTGCAGCCAGATGGTGTCCTGGTGCACGGCCTCGGTGGTGGGGCACCGGGCGGCGAGTTCGTCCACGGACAGCTCCGGGGCGCCGGTCTCCCAGAAGCCGGGGCAGCGGTAGATCGCCCGGAACGCGGCGAAGGCGGGCACGCCCCGCGCGATCAGCTTGTCGACCAGGGCGTTGCGGCGCTCCTCGGTGATGCCGGGGAGCCGGAACATCATCATGTAGTGCGGGTTGCGGTCGCACCGCTCGTCGCGGCTCTGCGCCGTCACGCCGTCGATCTGGTCGAGGAGCCGGGTGAGCAGCGGCGCGCGCTCCTCGCGCAGGCTGATCTGACCGTCGAGACGACCCAGCTGGGCGCGGAGCACCGCGGCCGAGAGCTCGTTCATGCGGAAGTTGGAGCCCGACGTCTGGTGGAAGTAGCCGCGGTCGGCCGGCGGCCGCCCGCAGCTGTGCCGCAGGAACGCCTGCTCGTACTGCTCGCCCTCCGGGAACAGCACGGCGCCGCCCTCTCCGGCGGTCATCAGCTTGCCGTTCTGGAAGCTGAACGCGGCGACCGACGGGAACTCACCGACCCGGCGGCCCTGCCAGCGGGCGCCGTGCGCGTGGGCCGCGTCCTGGATCAGCGGCACGCCGCTGTCGGCGGACAGCTTCTCCAGGGCGTCCATGTCGGCGATGTGCCCGGCCATGTGCACCGGCATGATGGCGGCCGTCCTCGGCCCGATCGCGCGCTCGACGGCGGCGGGGTCGATGCAGAAGGTGCCGGGGTCGATGTCGACCGGCACGGCGACGGCGCCGAGACGCTGCGCGGCCTGGGACGACGAGATGAAGGTGAACGCCGGCACGATCACCTCGGTGCCCGGACCCACCCCCAGCACCTGGAGCGCGAGTTCGAGGGCATGGGTGCCGTTGGTCACCGCCAGCGCGTGCTCGGCGCCGTGATACTCGGCGAACTCGCGCTCGAACTCGGTGACTTCGCTGCCCCCCATGCGCCACCACTGGCCCTGCTCCAGGGCGCGGAGGAGATTGACGCGCTCGGCGTCGTCGAACTGCGGCCAAGCCGGGAATTCCGGAACGTCTCGGGAAATGCTCACGGTCCCTGTCCTTTACTCACTGGAGAAGTTCTTCGACGGAGGGATATGCCTCTCGGGAAGCGGCGGGAGTGGTCGACCGCGCGCTTGTCGAAAATACCTGACGTGAACTCGGTGGCCCACCCCCTACAACCCCCCTGTGTCCAGTCCGTTTTTCCACGGTTTCGCGCCCGGTATATCTGGGGCTAGAAATGGGGTGAGCATCGTCGATTGAAAAGGTGGTGTCATGAGCCGGCTGCTGCTGCTCAACGGCCCCAATCTCGGCATCCTCGGCCGCCGTGAGCCGGAGATCTACGGGACCGACACTCTGGCCGACATCGAGAAGGCCGTGGCGGAGGAGGTCGCGGACCGGGGCTGGACGGTGTCCAGCGTCCAGGACGACTCGGAGGGCACCCTCGTCCGGGCGGTCAACGACCACCCCGACACCGTCGGCGCGATCGTCAACCCGGGCGCCCTGATGATCGCCGGCTGGAGCCTGCGCGACGCGTTGGCCGCCTACCCGCGCCCCTGGATCGAGGTGCACCTCTCCAACGTCTGGGCGCGCGAGTCGTTCCGGCACGAGTCGGTCATCGCACCGCTCGCCGGGGGAGTCGTGGTGGGTCTCGGGGCGTACGGGTACCGCCTGGCGGCGAAGGCACTGCTGCACCTCGTCCCCGAGTGACGCCCGAGGGCGGCCGGGTGCCGGGGCGTCACGCCCCGGCACCCGGCCGCCCCCGGGTCCCGTCTCAGTCGCGGTCCATCCCCGCCAGGCACTCCTTCACCACGGCCTCCGGAACGCCGGGGACCAGCTCCGCGCCGGCCGGCCCGTCGAGGACGAAGGCCAGGCCCCCGAGCGCCTTCTTGTCCAGCTTCATCAGGCGGACCAGCGCCTCGTCGTCGACGCCCGCGGGCAGCCGCCAGGGCAGCCCGTAGTGCCGTACGACGGCGAGGTGGTCCTCGATCCGCTCCGGGCCGATGCGGCCGAGCGCCCCGGCGAGCCGGCCCGCGAACACCGTGCCGACGGCCACCGCCTCACCGTGCCGCAGCCGGAAGCCCGTCTCCACTTCGAGGGCGTGCCCGAGCGTGTGGCCGTAGTTGAGCAAGTGCCGCAGGCCGGTGTCCCGTTCGTCGCAGGAGACGATCTCCGCCTTGCGCCGCACGCTCGCCGTGATCTGCTCGACCGTGGAGAGCCGACGCAGGTCGCCGGCGCCGATGAAGTGGCAGCGGGCGATCTCGCCGTAGCCGTTGAGCCACTCCCGCTCGGGCAGGGTGCGCAGGTAGTCGGTGTCGCACAGGACGGCGCTGGGCTGCCAGTACGCGCCGACGAGGTTCTTCCCCTCGGGCAGGTTGACGGCCGTCTTGCCCCCGGTGCTGGCGTCCACCTGGGCGAGCAGCGAGGTCGGCAGATGGATGACCGGAACACCCCGGTGGTAGAGCGCGGCGGCCAGGCCGACGGTGTCGGTGGTGGTCCCGCCGCCGCAGGAGACGACCACGTCGCCCCGGCTGAGCCCGGCGTCGGCGAACTGGCGGCACAGGTTCCCCACGGTCTCCAGCGTCTTGCTCTGCTCCCCGTCCCGCGCCTCGATCACGCGGTGGGGCACCCCCGGGTCCGGCACCCACTCAGCCGGGCGCGCGGAGACGACCACGGCACGCGAGGCGCCGACTCCGGCCACGCACTCGGCCAGCAGGTGCCGGGTGCCGGCGCCGATGTGCACGTCGTAGGAGCGCTCCCGCAACTCCACCCGGACACGGGAGCCCGCCTCGCGCGTCGCCGGGGCGCTCATATCCGGCCCCCGGACGCGGTGGCCGGCAGCCGTGCGGGCCGTGCGGTCAGCTCGTTGCGTACGGTGAGCGCCGCCGCGGCACCCCAGGCGGGAGGTATGCCGAGCCGGTCGTGCGTGGCGCCCGCGTGGTGCAGGAGCAGGTACGGCTCCGGCAGGCCGCCGGCCGGACCCCGCCGCAGGACCTGCCGCGTGCCCTCCAGGTAGGCATGCCGGGCTTCCGACCGAGGGTGCGGCACCGTGGCCGCCCGCACGTCCGCCTCCACGGCCAGTTCCTCCCGCCGCCTCGGCGGGAGTGCCGCGCTCCAGAGCTGCCAGCACTGGAAGAGGAACCCCGGCCCGGCGTCCTCGGGGAGCAGCCCGACGAGGTCCCGCAGGTGGGTCACGCCCAGCCGGAACGCCTCCTCCGGGTCCGGCGCGCCCTCCGGCAGCACCGCCAGGGCGAAGGCGGTGGACACCGCCGCGAGTTCGTCCGTCACGTCCCGGCCGCTCTCAAGCGCCTGGTCGGCGGTGCGCCGGACGTCCTGCCGCACGGCGAGCCGCCACGGCGGTCCGGTCCGCGCGCGCAGCAACTCCACCACCTCCGGACGGGCCCGGGGATCGCAGTCCACCCAGGCGTCGACCGCCGGGCCCGCCGGGCCGTCGGCGCGGGAGAAGAAGAAACAGGCTCCGGGGGCGGCCGACCGGAGGTACCGCGCCAGGCGCGGCAGTACGGGGGGCAGGGACGTGGCCGCCCCTGCGGCGCCATACAGGCGCACGAACAGCCATTGACGCGCCAAAACGATCCACCTCGATCTTCGCGGGGCCGGTCCTGGACGTCGCCGATCCTAGGGATCACGGTGACCGGAGGGCAATTGACGAAGGCCCCCGGAGCCGTACCGGAGAAAGTGAGGGAGTGGTTAGGGGTACTGCTAGGGGTTCGCCCCTGCCGTTTCAATGACCCTATGCATCCGACTGTTCAGACGGACAATGCGGCCGAGGAACAATCCGGCCTTTCCCGAGAAATGCGTGACCGGATTTCCGAGGCCCTGGGCAGGCCGGCCGCGCAGCAGCCCCCGTGGCCCGACCCGGAGCAGGTGCGCTCGGTCTCCGCGTTCCTGGCGACGCTGCCCCCGCTCGTCACTCCGGACCAGGTCCGGAGGCTGCGCGGGGACCTGGCGCAGGTCGCCCGGGGCGAGGCCTTCCTGCTCCAGGGAGGGGACTGCGCCGAGACCTTCGCCGGGAACACCCCGGACCACGTCCGGGGCACCGTCGCCACCCTGGGGCGGATGGCCGCGGTCCTGGCGGACGAGGCGGGGCTGCCCGTGATCACGGTCGGCCGGCTGGCCGGTCAGTACGCCAAGCCGCGTTCCCGGCCCGTCGACGGTCTGGGGCTGCCCGTCTACCGCGGCGACATCGTCAACGCGGCGGCCCCCGACGCGGGGTCGCGCGTCCCCGACCCCGTGCGGATGATCGAGGGCTACCGCAACGCCCGCGCCACCCTCGGCATGCTGCGCTCGGGGCACCCCGCCGACGTCTACACGAGCCACGAGGCCCTGCTCCTCGACTATGAGCGCGCCCTGCTGGTGACGGACCCGGACGAGCCCGGCCGGCCGTACGCGGGCTCGGCGCACTTCCTGTGGATCGGCGAGCGCACCCGCCGGCCCGACGGCGCGCACCTCGCGTTCGCCGCGCTGCTCGCCAATCCGGTGGGCGTGAAGATCGGCCCGGGTACCCGGCCCGACCAGGTCGCCGAGTACGTCGAGCGGCTCGACCCGGACGGCGAACCCGGACGGCTCACCCTGATCAGCCGGATGGGCAGCACCCGGGTCCGGGACGTGCTCCCGCCCCTCGTCGAACGGGTCGCCGCGACCGGCCGCCAGGTCGTCTGGCAGTGCGATCCCATGCACGGCAACACCCGTGAGTCGGCGATCGGCTACAAGACCCGGCACCTGGACGACATCGCCGACGAGATCGAGGGCTTCTTCGCGGTGCACCACGCGCTCGGCAGCCACCCGGGCGGGGTGCACCTGGAACTCACCGGGGACGACGTGACCGAGTGCCTCGGCGGTACCCGGGGTATCACTGCCCATGGCCTCACCGGACGCTACGAGAGTCTCTGCGATCCCCGGCTCAACGCCGACCAGGCGATGGAAGTGGCCCACCGCGTGGCGGCGCTGTCGAAGGGCCGGACGTGAAAGGCACACCGATGTGTCTGTGGCACAAAGAAGTGCCTTCTTCCGTTCCCCGCCACGGGCACGCATCATGGCTGCTGTAACAAACGGTGCACTAATGGAGGCGACCGGAGATGGGCCAGCCCGCCCTGCAAAAGAGTAAATCGCCGTGGCTGACGATCAGCGTTCTGTGCCTCGGCCAGTTGATGATCGTGCTCGATCAGAACATCGTGAACGTGGCACTTCCGGCGGTACAGCGGGGGATCGGCTTTTCCTCGGAAAATCTGGTCTGGGTCGTCAACGCCTATGTCATTCCGTTCGGCGGCCTGCTTCTCCTGGCGGGACGACTCGGTGACCTGATCGGCCGTAAGGTCGTTTTCCTCACGGGTGTCGGGCTGTTCAGCCTCGCCTCGCTGCTGTGCGGGTTCGCGTCCAGCGAGGCGACGATGATCCTGTTCCGGTTCATCCAGGGCATCGGCGGCGCCGTCGCCTCCGCCTGCATTCTCGGCATGGTCGCGACCACCTTCTCCGAGCCGCGCAAGGTGGCGCAGGCCATCGGCGCCTACAGCTTCGCCTCGGCGGGCGGCGGCGCGGTCGGACCGCTGCTCGGCGGTGTGCTCACCGACACGCTGAGCTGGCACTGGATCTTCTTCATCAACGCCCCGATCGGTGCCGTCCTCATCCTGGTCGGTCTCGGCCGGATCGAGCGCGACCGGGGCCAGGGGCTGAGCAAGGGGACCGACTTCCTCGGCGCCGTGCTGGTCACCGCGGGCATGACACTGCTGGTCTACACGATCGTCGACGCCGAACAGGCCGGCTGGGGCTCGGCCCAGACGCTGCTCCTCGGCCTGCTGTCGATCCTGCTGCTCGTCGGCTTCGTCGTGCGCCAGGCCACCGCCGCGCAGCCGCTGCTGCCGCTGGGCATCTTCCGCTCCCGCAGCCTGACCGCGGCGAACATCGTGCAGTTCATGATGATCGCGGGCATGTTCGGTCTGCTCTTCTTCGGCACCCTGTACGTCCAGCGCGTGCTCGGCTACAGCTCCCTGGAGGCGGGCCTCGGATTCGTGCCGATCGCGGTCGTGATCGCGGGTATCTCCCTGGGGCTGTCCGCCCGGCTGATCACCAAGTTCGGGCAGCGCCCGATGCTGTTCACGGGCCTGGTCCTCATCATCGCGGCCTTCGTGATGCTCTCGTTCGCCCGGGTCGACGGCACCTACGTGGTGGACTTCCTGCCCGCCAGCCTCTTCATGGGCGCCGGCTTCGGTCTGGCCGCCCCGGCGATGATGGGGCTCGGCATGTCCTCCGTCACGCCCGAGGAGTCGGGCATCGCCTCCGGCCTGTTCAACACCACCCAGCAGGTCGGCGGCGCCATCGGCCTCGCGGTGCTCAGCGCGGTGGTCAGCTCCCGCACGGACGACCTCACGGCCGCGGGCAAGGCCGAGCCGGACGCGCTGCTCGGTGGTTATCACGCGGCCTTCCTGCTCGCCGCCGGGTTCGTGCTGCTGGCCCTGGTCATCGGGGCCGTCATGCTCGCGAAGAAGGAGCCGGAGCGCCGGCAGCCGGCCGGCGGTCCGACGGACGCCTCCGAGTCGGACCTCGTCACCGGCTGACCGGCCCCGCCGGCCCGCGGCCCGCACCCGGCCGCACCGGTCGCACACGGCGGAGGCCGGGACACCGTCCCGGCCTCCGCCGCCGTCCGTCCGCCGCCCGGCCCGTCAGGGCAGCAGGCGTTCCAGGTTCTCGGTGATGGTCCGCAGGACCGCCGCCTGCTGGTCCTCCAGGTAGAAGTGACCGCCGGGGAAGGTGTGCACCTCGCAGCCGCCCGAGGTGTGGTCGCCCCAGGCGAGCGCCTCCTGACGGGTGGTGTGCGGATCGCTGTCCCCGACGAGGACGGTGACCGGCGCACCGATCCGGACGTCCGTGCCCCGCCGGTACCGCTCGACGGCGCGGTAGTCGCTGCGCAGGGTGGGCAGGATCAGGTCGAGCAGTTCCCGGTCCTGGAGGATGCGGGAGTCGGTGCCGCCCAGCGCGCGGATGTCCTCGATGATGCCGGCGTCGTCGCGGAGATGGACGTGATCCTCCCGGAAGCGGCTCGGGGCACGGCGTCCGGACGCGAACAGCACCACCGGCCCGGCGCCCCCCTCCCGTTCCATCAGCCGGGCCACCTCGAAGGCCACCACGGCGCCCATGCTGTGCCCGAAGAGGGCCACCGGCCTCCCGGACCCGACGACGCCGGCCCGCGTCAGCGCGGCGTGGGAGCGGCGGGCCAGTTCGCCGATGTCGTCGATGCAGGGCGTGTGCCGGCGCTCCTGGCGGCCCGGGTACTGGACGGCCGTGACCTCGTACGACGGAGCGAGGGCGGTGGACACCGGGGAGAAATAGGGAGCGGAACCGCCGGCATGCGGGAAGCAGACAAGACCTGCCCGGCTTTCCGGTGAGGGATGGTAACGGCGTATCCATTCGTTCGCTTCGATGGCAGAGAGAGTCATGCGCGTCCTTCCGGGAATCGTCACACCGCGGCTAACGTCGCATGTATCCGAGCAGTCGGCAAGCTTCGATCGGTAAGCCACTTGAGGGGGTTTATAGGGGTTCCTTTCCCTGCTTCGCGGTCCTTACGGTTCGGGGGGTTACCGAAGGGACGGATAGTATGCCGAGCAGGAGAACTCTTCTCAGGGTCGCAAGCGGACTGGCCGCAGCCGCCACGACCGGAGCCATATCGTCAGCGGCTTTCGCCGGCGCTGTTTCGGGCACCACGGCTCCGAATGACTGGGATGCCCTGGAGAATGCGCTCGACGGGGAGCTGGTACGCCCGTCCGACGGCAATTACCAGAACGCCAAGACCGTCTACCTCGGCGAGTTCAGCGCCGTGAATCCCGCGGGCGTCGCCTACTGCCGGACCGTGGCGGACGTCCGCACGTGCCTGTTGTTCGCACAGCAGCACGGAGTGGAAGTACGTACTCGCAGCGGCGGTCACAACCTCGCCGGCTGGTCGACGGGCGAGGGCCTGGTCATCGACCTGTCGGCCTTCGACCACGTCGGCGTCGGGAGCCGGAGCGTCCACGTCGGCCCCGCGGTGAAGGCCATCGACGCGCTCACCGCACTGGAACCGTACGACCGTCAGATCGTGACCGGGACCTGCCCGACGGTGTGCCCCGGCGGGTTCGTCTCCGGCGGCGGTGTCGGACACCAGACACGCAAGTACGGCACCGCGTCCGACCGGCTCGTGTCGGCCAAGGTCATGCTCGCCGACGGTCGGCTGGTCACCGCTTCGGCCACCGAGCGGCCGGAGCTGTTCTGGGCGCTGCGCGGTGGCGGCGGCGGCAACTTCGGCATCGTCCTGGACTTCGAGGTCCGCCCCATCGAGCAGCCGCGCGGGGTCTTCTTCCACACCGAGTGGCCCTGGGACAAGGCCCAGGAGGTGCTGGAGGCGTGGCAGGAGTGGAGCGTCGCCGGCCCGTACGACCTCGGTTCCGCCCTGCTGGTGGTCCTGCCCGACGCCGCCTCGGGGAACATCCCGACCATCACGATCAGCGGGGCCTACTGGGGGCAGCGGAGCGCACTGGAGAACGAGCTGAACGCCATGGCCGCCGAGGCCGGCACCGCGCCGGTCACCAAGGAGGTCGCGGAACTCTCCTACGGCGACGTGATGCGCCGGGTGTACGGCTGCGGAGAGCTGACCACCCGTGAGTGCCACCTCGTGGGCCAGAACCCGGACGCCGCACTGCCCCGCAACGGCGTGCTGCGCGAACGCACCCGGATCTACGACCGTCCGGTGACCGGATCGGTCCTGGCGGACGCACTGGCCTTCTACGACCGGGAACGGTACGCCGGGCAGACCCGCCTGCTCAGTTTCACCGCGACCGGCGGCCGGGCGAACGAGACGAGCCGGACCGAGACCGCGTACTGGCACCGCACCGCCCAGTTCATGACCGGCTTCGCCGCGATGACGTCGTCGGCGACGCCGCCCGCGGACGACGAGGCCGCCATGGTCGACTGGGTGGACCGGGGATCGCGCATCATCGAACCGGCGTCTACGGGGGAGGCGTACATCAACTTCCCCGACCCGCGTCTCTCCGATTGGAAGCGGGCGTACTACGGCGACAACTACGCCAGACTGCTGCGGGTGAAGACGTCGTACGACCCGGGCAACGTGTTCCACCACGGTCAGAGCGTGGGCAGCTGACCCGAGGAGAGGAGGCGGCATCAGTTACCTCGGTATCGACATCGGCGGGACGAAGGTCGCCCTGCGCGTCGAGGGCCGCGTGGACGGCGCGGGCGCGCTGGAGGACACGTTCCGGTGGCCCGCGGACAGCGATGCCGCGGCGGACATGGACCTGATCGCCGAACGGGTCCGGGCGCTGCTGCGGAACGACCCGGCACCGCTCCGGGGCGTCGGACTGGCCGTGCCGGCGGTCTGCGGCCCGGACGGTACGGTGCTCACCTGGCCCGGACGGCCGAGCTGGGTCGGTCTCGACCTGACGGCCGCCGTCGGCCGGGTGTTCCCGGACACCCCGTCGGTGTTCGCGGACGACGGCGACCTCGCGGCGCTGGCCGAAGCCCGGGAAGCGGGCGTCGCGAACCTGCTCTACCTCGGCGTGGGAACCGGCATCGGAGGCGGTCTGGTCGTCGGGGGACGGTCGTGGCCGGGGCCGGCCCGGGGGTCCTGCGAGGTCGGGCACCTGCTGATCGACCGCGACGGACCGAGATGCGACTGCGGACGCCGGGGCTGTGTGCAGGCGGTCGCCTCCGGGCCGGCCACCCTGCGCCGCGCCGCGGAACTGCGCGGCCGGGAGACCGACTTCCCCGCACTGGTGGAGGCGTTCGCTGCCCGCGAGCCGTGGGCCAGGGCGGCGGTGGACGAGACCGCCGCCGCCCTGGCCCGTGCCGCGGTCGGCATCTGCGAGCTGGCCCATCCCGAGGTCATCCGCGTGGGCGGTGGTTTCGCCGCGGGCCTGCCCGCACTGGTGGACTCGGTCGCCGAGCGGGTGAGGGAACTGGCCCGGCCCGGTGTCCCGCCGGTCGAGGTCCGGCCGGCCGCCCTCGGCGGACGGTCCTCGCTCCGGGGGGCCGTCCTGCTCGCCGAGGAGACCTTCGGGACGGCGCACCGGGCCGGTGCCGCCGCTGTCGTCGAACACCCGCGGCCCCGTGGCTGAAGGGACAGTGAGTGATGCCTCGGAGCCGCCGACGCGCGGAGCCGGACCGACGGGTCCCGCCGGTCCACGGGCCGGAGGAGCCGGGCGGCCGGGACACGGCGGAGCGGCAGGCGGAGCGCCGGTACGCCGGTTCCGGCACGGCGACGGCGTCCAACGAACGCTACCGGCAGCTGATCGGGCAGGGCGTCAGAGGGCTGTCGGTCGCGTTCGACCTTCCCACCCGCAGGGGGCACGACTCCGACACGCCGCGCGCCCGCGGTGAGGTCGGCAAGGCCGGCGTGGCGGTCGACTCCCTCGACGACATGCGCGTCCTCTTCAGCGGCGTTCCGCTGGACGGAGTGTCCACCTCCCTGACGATCGACGCGCCGGCGGCCCTGCTCGTGCTGCTGTACCAACTGGTGGCGGAGGAGCAGGGCGTCGCCGTGCGCCGCCTGACCGGCGCCGTCCGCAACGACGTGCTGGCGGAGTACATCGCGCGCGGGGCGTGCATCTTCCCGCCCGGGCCGTCGCTCAGGCTGACCGCGGACGTCTTCACGTACTGCCGGGCCGAGATGCCCGGGTGGAACCCGATCGTGGTCTCGGGCCACCGCATGGCCGAGGCGGGCGCCCTCCCCGCGCAGGAGATCGCCTTCACCCTCGCCAACGGTGTCGCCTATGTGCGCTCCGCGATCGCGGCCGGCCTGGACGCCGCCGAGTTCGCGCCCCGTCTGTCCTTCCGCTTCGCGGCCCGCACGACGGCCCCGGACGAGGCCGCGGTCCTCCGTGCCGCGCGGCGCGTCTGGGCGCGTGTGCTGCGCGAGGAGTTCGGCGTCGAGAACCCGCGTGCGCGGATGCCGCGCCGTCCCGCCCGGGTGCCGGCCCCGGCCCGCGCGACGGGCCCGACGGCCGCGGTGGTCCCGCTCGCCGGCTCCGACGCCGTGAGGGAAGCGGCCGACGCCCTAGAGGCCGCCGCCCTGGAACTGCTGCGGAAGGTCGAGGACCTCGGCGGCGCGGTCGGCGCCCTGGAACGAGGTTTCCAGATGGACGACATCGAGCGTGGTTCCGGCCGCGCCGCCCGCGGGACCGGCTCGGGCGAACGGGACCGGGCCGACCCCGCGGTCGAGGCCCGGCAGACCGAGCGCATCGCCAAGCTGCGGGCATGGCGCGAGCAGACGCGCGTCCGCCACGCGCTCGACATGCTCAAGAAGGCCGCCGAGAGCGACGTCAACGTCCTCCCGCCCATGAAGGACGCCTTGGCCGCGCACGCCACCGTGGGGGAGGTCTGCGGCGCCCTGCGCGAGGTGTGGGGCACGTACCGGCCCGGCGACGCCGGGTGACCCGCCCGGGAGCGGATCGTGGCTGACGGGCGGGCGCCGGACGGTACCCCGCCCCCCGGGCCGGAGGGTCACCGCGGCCGGGGGGGCGTCTCCGGCCGGGGGAGCCGCGCCCGTGGCCGTACCGCATCCGTGAGGAGGTCGAGCAGGCGGTCGGTCCGCTCCCGGGAGGCGCCGTCCGCGACGGCGAGGAACACGCCGACGAGCATCGTGGTGACGTCCTCGGGGTCGGCGTCCGCGCGGAGGGTGCCCTCCGCGGCGCCCCGTTCGAGCATCGTGGCGAGGATGGCGGTGACCCGCTCCCGGGAGGGGGCGGCGATGCGTCCGGAGGCGATGCCGGCCCGCAGGGTGTCCATCATGCCGCGCTTGGTGGCGACGAAGGCGGCGTAACGGCCCGTCCAGGCCCGCAGGGCGACATCGGCGGGGTGCCGGTCGAGGAGGACGGGGGCGCTCGCGGTGACGGCGTCGAGTTCGGCGGCGTAGACGGCGTCGACCAGGTCCTCGCGGGTGGGGAAGTGCCGGTACAGGGTCCCGATGCCGACACCGGCCGCGCGGGCGACGGCCTCCAGCGCGACCGGGCCGTCGGCCGCCGCGAAGGCCGCCTGGGCGGCGGCGACCAGCTTGTCGCGGTTGCGCCGGGCGTCGCGGCGGACCGGCCGGCCGGCGGGCTCCGGCGGGGGCGGGGGCGTGGCGCGTGACAAAGCGGAGGCTCCTCCGGTAGTGCTACGGTGGGTGGAACGGAGGTTCCTCCGTTTCCCCTCCATCCTCCCACGGGAGTACGCAGCCATGACATCCGAACCCACCTTTGGCGCCGGGCCGGCCGCGCGCCCGCAGGACACCGGTGAGCTGGCGGGACGCGCCGTCGCCCGCGTCGGCTACGGCGCGATGCAGCTGGAACGCCTGCGCGACGACCGCCCGGCCGCCGTCGCCCTGCTGCGCCACGCGATCGACCTCGGCGTCGACCACGTCGACACGGCCCAGTTCTACGGCGACGGCTTCGTCAACGACGTGATCCGCGAAGCCCTCCGCCCCGGCGACGACGTGCTGGTCGTCAGCAAGGTCGGCGCCGTCTCCGACCCCGGCGGCCCCTTCCCGCTGCGGCTGGCCCAGCGGCCCGAGGACCTGCGGGCGAGCGTCGAGGCGAACCTCACCGCCCTGCGGACGGAGCGGATCCCCGTGGTCAACCTCCGCCGGGTGGACTCCGGCATCACCATCCCCGTCCCGGACGACCAGGTGATCCCCCTCGACGACCAGCTCGCGGAGATGCTCGCCCTGCGCGACGAGGGCAAGATCGGCGCGATCGGGCTGAGCAGTGTCTCCCTGGACGTCCTGCGCCACGCCCTGCCCGCCGGCATCGTGTGCGTGCAGAACGCCTACAGCCTCGTCGCCCGCGACGACGAGGACGTGCTCCGGCTCTGCGCCGAGGAGCGGATCGCCTGGGTGCCGTACTTCCCGCTGGGCGGCGCGTTCCCGGGCCTGCCGAAGGTGACCGACGAACCGGCCGTGCGCGCCGCCGCCGAACGCCTCGGGCACACCCCGGCACAGATCGGGCTGGCCTGGCTGCTGCACCACAGCCCCCGCACCCTCCTCATCCCCGGCACCGCCGACCCCGCCCACCTCGAAGCGAACCTCGCCGTGGCCGCGATCACCCTCGACGAGCAGGCCCGCACCGCCCTCGACGCGATCCCCACCCGCCCGGTGGCTGGCCTCGGCCACTGAGCCCCGCGTGGCCCCCCATGGCGCCGGTCGTCCGTGGATCTCCGTGACGTACGACTCCGGAGCGCACCTAGCGGGCTTCGGAGTTGCCGCGTGGAACGTGTGGGGGAACCAGTAGGGCTTCATCCGCGGTGTCGGCGAGGCCGTCCACCGCTTCTGTCCGACGGTGGTCGCCCACTTGGACCACCCGGCCTCCCGCAGGGGCGAGCCGGCCCGTGTGTGACCGCGGGACCTGCTGAAGGAGGGTGGCTTGTGAAGCCACCCTCACCTGTGATCCCGGTGGGGATTTCTCCTCCGGTCAGGGGTATGACCGGTCATGGGACGTGGCGGCTCTGTGCGCCGACCCGTCCTTGATCAGTTGTTCATATGATGATGCAGCGATTTACGCTGACCGTCACGGCCGAAGCGGACGGGGTCGCCGCGGCGGCGCCGGGAGCCGACAGCAGGACGATGCCCAGGGCCACGAACAGGGCTGCTCCGGACGCCCGGTAGTGCTTGTTGCGCACGTGCTGGTGCCTTCCCCTCCAAGGGTGATCTTGATGGCGAGGAAGTTACCAGGTCGAGGGCGAATATCGAAAACGCGGCCTACGGTCGCCAGTACGAGCGCCGGCCCCTGGAATTGTTGCTCATTTAAGCAACTCGGTCGCCCCGCCGATTCCCGCCAGGCGCTCGCTTATCGCCGCCGCCTCGGCGGGATTGCGCGTACGTGTCATTTCGAACGTGCGTCTAAGCAGTGTCCGCGCCGCCACGACATCGCCTGACGCCAGGAGGACCTCGGCCAGGCTCCGCTGCGCCTGTACGGCTTCGTCCATGTCCTGCATGCGGTCGGCCAGCGACACCGCGGCTTGGAGGTGATCGCTCGCGGACGAGAGGTGTCCCATGGCCAAGTACGCCTGACCCAGGCGGCGTCGGGCCTGCGCCTCCTGGTGGGTGGCGCCGAGATCCCTGGCGATGCCGAGCGCGTCCGTGAGGTGGCGGACCGCCTGCGCCGTGTTCCCCGCCCTGCGGTGTGCGTCGCCCATCCCGATCAGGGTGTCGGCCTGGCTCTTCCGGTCCCCGACTGTGCGGAATTCCAGGAGTGTTTCCTGATATAGCGCCATGGCCGTGGTCGTGTCGCCCGACTCTGTGAGGGCGTCGGCCAGCCCTCCGCGTACGGTTGCCCGGTCGTGTCGACTCCCGGCCTCCTCCAGAAAGCGGAGGGATTTCTGGAAGGCGCGACGCGCGGACTTGAGGTCACCGGCGCGGGTGAACAAGTCGCCCAGGTTGTTCAGTGCCTTGCCGAGCGATGTGTAGTCGCCCGCTTCCTCGAATCCGGAAAGCGCTTCCTCGAAGTGTTCCCTGGCGCGCTCGTGTTCTCCCAGGAACAAGAGGGTCACCGCGATGTTGTTGTACCCCCGGGCCCGTTCCCAGGGGTCACCTGAGGTCGCCGTCAGGCCGAACGCCTTCTGGAACAGGACCAGGGCGGTACGGTGTTCGCCCAGGTGCCAGTGCAGGGTGCCGAGAACACGCAGGGCCTCCGCCTCCGCGTCCGTGTCCTGGACGGAGCGGGCGATCCGCAGAGCGCGGTCACCCGTCTCGGCGGCCTCCTGATAGCGGCCGGTATGCGCGTGCAAGGCGCTGAGCTGGGACAGGGCGCGGCACAGGGCGGTCAGGTCGTCCACCTCGGACCAGTGGTCCACGGCGGGGCGCAGGACGCTCTCCGCCTCGCTCCAGAGGCACTCCATGTCGAGCAAGCCGGTCATGGCGTAGGCCAGTGCGGCGGCGGTCCCCGGCCGGCCGTGACGGCGCGCCAGAGCCTCCACGGCCATGAGGTTGGCGCGCTCGGCGGTGAGCCAGGCCCGTGCGGCACGCGCGTCCGGCCAGTGCGGCACCTGGTTCTGCGGCAGTCCGTCGGGCAGACGCGTCCTCAGCCGGCGGGGGTGGGCGATCCGGTCGGCGTGGTGGACGGCGGCCGTGTAGAAGTCGATCAGGCGCCGCAGGGCCGCCGACCGCTCCGGCTCGCCGTCCTCCGCGAGGGCCTTGGATCGCGCGTACTCCCGTAGAAGGTCGTGGTACTGGTACCGGTCCGGTGTCGGCTCGCGGACGAGGTGCGAAGCAAGCAGCGACTCCAGCATCCGCTCCGTGGCGGTCCGTGGCAGGTCCAGCAAGGCGGCTGCCGCCTCCGCCGTGAAGTCCTGGCCCGGATGGAGGCTGAGGCGACGGAACGTGGCCCGGTCCTCGGCGGAGAGGGTGTGGTACATGACGTCGAAGACGCGGGTGACGTCCTGATCGGCGTCCCGGATCTCGTCCAGTCGGCCTTCGGGGCGGGCGAGACGGTCGGCGAGCGTGGTGAGCGTCCACGACGGATGGGCGCGAAAGCGGCTCGCCACCAGCTCGATCGCGAGCGCGAGGCAGCCGCACAGCCTGACGATGCGCGTCAACTCGCCGAAGTCCTCGGTCCGTTCCGCACCCGCGAACTCGCGGAACAGGGCGATGGCGTCGTGGTCGGGCAGGACGTCCAGCAGTATGTGCCGCGTGAGCGGCAGACCCGTGAGGTGGCGCCGGCTGGTGATGATGGTCAAGGAGGAGGAACCCCCCGGCAGCAGCGGCCGGACCTGCCGGGAACTCGCCGCGTCGTCGAGCACGATGACGACCCGGCGGTCGGCGAGCATGGTCCGCCACAGGGCGGTGCGGCCCTCCAGTTCGAGGGGAATGGTGTGCGCCGGAGTGCCGAGCAGCCGTAGCAGAGTGGCCAGCGCGGCCTCCGGTTCCACCGGGCTCCCATCAGGAGCGTGGCCACCGAGGTCCAGATAGAGCTGTGCGTCCGGGAACAGCTCGGCGAACTGGTGCGCGCCGTACACGGCCACGGCCGTCTTGCCCACGCCCGCCATCCCGCTGATCGTACTGACTGACTCCAGGGTGACCGCCGTGCCCCCTTGCGCCGCCGCTTCGGCCGCCGACCTCAGCGCCTCCAGCTCTGTGCGACGGCCCACGAGAGGGGGCTGATGAGGCAGATTGCGAGGTGAGCGTGGCGCCGCACGGGAGATCCCGTCGAAGGGCGCGCGCGAGGGCGGGGCGGTGTGGTGGGACGGCTTGCTGTCGCGTACGAGATCGGCGATGGGCACGCGGTCGAGAATCCCGCTGTGGATACGGGTCAGCTCGGGACCGGGACGCGAGCCGAACTGCGCCATCAGATGGTGGCGGATCTCCTGATGCACACGGAGCGCCTCGGTGTACCGGTCGGCACCGTAGAACGCCAGCATGAGTTGGCCGGCGAGTGTCTCGTCGCCCGGGTGCCGGTCCAGGAGGGCGGACAGCTCGGCGGCCGGTTCGGCGAACCTGCCCAGCCGCAGGAGGGAGGCCATCCGGGAGACCGTTGCGGCGAGCCGGCGCTCACCCAGCATTCTGCGCACGGTCTCGGCCCACAGTCCGGGCAGACCGGCCAGCGCTTCGCCCTGCCAGAGCCGTTCGGCCTCTTCCAGCAGTCCGGCCGCCCGTTCGTCCTCCCCTCGGGACACGGAACCGCCCGCCCTCGTCACCAGCAGGTTGAAGCGGTGCCAGTCCACGGTGCCGGAGGCGGTTTCCAGCGTGTAGGTATGCGCTCGGTTGACGATGCGCGGCGCGCCCTCGGCGGAGGGGCCGATGAGACGCAACCGTCTGCGGACCCTCGAGACGTAGGTGTGGATGTTCGCGCGGGCCTGCGGCGGAGGATCACCGTCCCACAGGCGGTCCACCAACGCGTCCAGGGCGACCGGGCGGCCGGACTCGAGTGCCAGGGAGGCCAGCAGAGCCCGTTCCTTGTCCGAGCCGAGTTCCACGCGTCGGCCGCTCACCCGGAGGCCGACCGGGCCCAGTAGCTGGAGTTCCAATCAGTGCCTCCCGCGGATCTTGGTCGTACGCCGAGGCATGACGGCGGGCAACGGACGCGGCATCAGGGCAATGAGCATGACAGGGAGGGGCGGATCGTTTCCAGGTGTGGTCAAGTCCTGGCCAAAACGTTTCTTTTCTGACGTGAATGGTGCCGTTCCGAGTCTTCCGACCAGTGGCTTGGGTAGGACCCCTGCGATCACCCGAACGGGACGGCCGGGGGAGGCGGGGGTATGGCTGCGGCGCCGGAGGACGAGCGGGGCACGAACGTCATCGGCGGATCGGCCCACCTGTACGGTCCCGCCGTCCAGGCGCGCGACGTACACGGTGGCATCCGCATCTACAGTTCCGCACCGGACCGGCTTCCCACACCCCGTCAGCTCCTGCCGGTACCCGCCCACTTCACCGACCGCGCCGAGGAACAGGCGGCCCTCGACCGGATGCTGGGGACCCGGTCCGACGACGGTGCCCCGCAGCCGCTCATCGTCATCAACGGCCCCGCGGGAATGGGCAAGACGACACTGGCGTCCCGATGGCTGCACACCCACGCGCCGGCCTTCCCCGACGGGCAGCTCTACGCGGACCTCCGCGGGCACGTCGAGAACGGTCCGGCGAACCCGGGCGAGATCCTCGGTCAGTTCCTCAGGGCCTTCGGGACTCCCGCGGTCCCCGCGGACCTGGCGGAGCAGGCGTCCCTGTGGCGTTCGGTCACCGCGAACCTGCGGATCGCGGTCATGCTGGACAACGCCTTCAGCGCGGCTCAGATCCGGCCGTTGTTACCGGGTGGCTCCGGTGGCCTCGTCGTCGTCACGAGTCGCAGCAGGCTGAGCGGGCTGGCCATGGACGGCGCACGGTTCCTCCGTCTGCGCCCGCTCGGTTCCGCGGCCGGCCTGGAGCTGTTCATCCGCGGTGCGGGCGAGGACCGCGTCGCGGGTGAGCTGCCCGCGGTCCGGGAGATCGTCTCGCTCTGCGCCGGCCTGCCGCTCGCGGTGTGCCTCGCGTCCGCGAGGCTCGCCGCCCGTCCGGGGCAGCCGGCCGCTTCCCTGGCCGAGGAACTGGCCCCGGACGAGGACCGCCTGACCGTGCTGGAGATCGAGGGAGCGGGAACCGTGCAGAAGGCACTCGACGCGTCGTACGCGGCACTCGGCCCCCGGCCCGCGCTTCTCTACCGGGCCCTGGGCCTGCTGCCCGTGCCCTCCTTCGATGTGCACACCGCCGCCGCGGCGAGCGGCCGGACGCCTGCCTGGGCCGCACGACGGCTCGACGAACTCGTCGAGGCCAACGTGCTCGAAAGCGCCGGCCCGGAGACCTACCGCTTCCACGACCTGGTACGCGTGCACGCCCGCGACCGCGCCACGGCGACGCTGACCGGGACGGAGCGCGAGCGGATCACCCGCCGGGTCACGGACTGGTACCTGTGGACCGCCACCGAGGCCCAACGGCTGATCACACCGATCCAGCTCACTCTGCCCCGCACATACGCCCACCCCGCCCAGTGGTCCGCGCCCTTCGGTGACGACCGGGCCGCCCTGGACTGGCTGGACACCCGGCGCACACATCTGATGGCGGTGCTGCGGCTGGCCGCCGAGCACGGGTGGCATGCCACCGCCTGGCAACTCGTCGACGCGATGTGGCCGCTGTTCCTCCGAATGCGTCACTACGACCTCTGGATCGAGGCGCACCGGACCGGTCTGGATGCGGCACGCCGGGACGGGCACCGCGAGGCCGAACGGCAGATGCTCAACTCCGGTGCCATCGGTCTGAGCGCCGCGGGCCGTACCGAGGAGGCGGCCGACTGGTACACGGCGTCCCTGCGGGCCGCTCGGGAGGCGGGCGACCGGCGCGACGAAGGACAGGCGCTCCTGGGGCTCGGCGGCTGCCGCATGGCCGCGGGACGGTACGCCGAGGCCGTGTCCGACCTGGACCGCGCGGTGGAGACCTGGAGCGAGTGCGGTTACCCGCGCGGCGTGGCTCTCGCGAGGATCCTGCTCGGCGAGGTGGCCCTCGCCGAACACGACCACGGCCGGGCCATCGCCCGCTTCACCCTCGCCCGCGAAGGGCTGCTCGCCGTGTCCGACCCGCACGACGCGGCCCGTGCCCTCGCGTTCCTGGGGCGGGCACACGCCCGTGCCGGGGACCACGTCAAGGGCGCGGCCCAGATGCGGGAGGCCCTCGCGACGTTCACCGCCTCGGGAGCCGCACACTGGCAGGCACGCACCCTGGAGATGCTCGCCGACAGCGCGAGGGAACGCGGTGACACCACCGCGGCCTCGGAGTTCCGTGCCCGGGCCCGTGACCTGTACGAGGTCACGAGCCCGGCGGACGCGCGCCGACTGGGATGAGGACGGCGCGCGAGGGCCCGCGCGCCGGGAGGAGGGCCCTATGCCCCGCGCCACACGCGCAGGTCGTCCAAGGCCCGCACCTCGTGCCCCAGCACCAGCCAGGCGTACAGGCAGGAGGCCAGCAGGGGCTGGTCCGCGGGCACCCGCGGGCCCAGCAGGGCGGCCGGCCGTCCCACGTCGTCCAGCACCGCCCAGCCTCCCCCGGCCAGCGGCGCCGCCGCCAGCCGGCAGCCCGGGAACGCGCCCATGACGCTCGTCAGCCAGCGCACCGCGTCGGGCATCTGCCGGGCGCGGCCGGTGTACAGCACGTCCGAGCAGCTCAGCCAGCCGGGGTCGCGGCAGACCTCGGCGTCGGCCGCGACGTGCTCCTCGCCCCCGGACACACCGGCGGCGTCCGGCCGGCGGGCCCGTGCCGAGAAACCGTAGACGCGCCCGGCCGAAGTGCCCAGCAGGGCCAGGGCGACGACCGTGCCGGGCCGGCGGCGCGGGCGCTCGGCGTGACCCGGCCGCACTGGCGGGGCGGGGCGCAGTTCCACCGTGACGAGGCTCCTCATGCCGGGACACCCGTTCCGGCTCGTGTCCACTCCTCCAGCGCGGGCGGTTCCGGCAGAGGCACCGTCTCCGGTTCGTGGGCCGGCTGGCCCAGCCGCAGCAACCGGTACATCAGCCGGCGCATGTTCCGGTTGAACCGTCCCGGTTCGGAGGTGATGCGTCCGGCGATGCGCGCGTACTCCTCGGGCCGGTACTCCGCTCCGGCGTACTCGAGCTGGGCGACCAGCGGGTGGGCGGGCGAGAGCGCGGGGGCGGTCGTGGCCAGGGTCGCGGCGGGGGAGGACGGGTTGATCTCCCGCTCCGGCGAGCTGGCCAGCAGTATGGGAGCGCCGGTGAGGGTGCCGTACAGCGTGACGGAGCCGTGGTCGCCGATGATGTGGTCCGCCGCGACCAGGACGGCTCGCCAGTCCGCCTCGGGTGCGAGGACCGCGATGCCCAGCCGGGCGCAGCGTGCCAGCCACGCCCTGACCTGCCACGATCCATGCCCCGACCAGACATTGGGATGGACCAGGATCACCGAGCGGAAGCGTCCGGCGGGCAGCTCGGCCATGAGCCGGGGGAGCAGCGTCTCGAACCGGCCGAAGGAGGACTGCGTGCCCCAGGTGGAGACGACGACCACCAGTTCCTCGCCGTCCGAGAGCCCGAGCGCCCGGCGGTAGGCCGCGCGGGCCGGCAGGCTCGCGACGATCCGGTCGTGCGCCGAGTCCCCGACCACCTGGGCGAGCGGCAGCGCCTCGGGGCAGTGCCGTTCCAGGACGGACAGTTCCGCGTGATGGGGGACCGCCACGGCAGCGGGCAATCTGCCGCCGGGGGCGAGGTCCTGCCGGCGCAGACCGGCCACACCCGGGTGCGGCCCGGTGGCGAGACGCTTCAGGTACCCGGCCCCGTGGGGCAGTGTCAGCAGCGGAGCGGAGATCCTCTCCACTCCCCGCGGTCCCGCGGCCAGCGCCAGGTCGAACGTCATCCGGACCGCTTCGTCCCACGGCAGGACCGCTCCGCCCAGCTGCCTCAGGAAGCGCGGCACCTCGTCGCCGAAGACGTGCGGCGGTGCCGTGAACACGACCTGCACCCGGAAGTCGGCCTCCAGCAACGACAGGGTGTCGAGGAGCCGCTTTCCATAGACCAGGGTGTGCACCACGACCAGAACGGTCTTCCGTCCGACCAAGGTCAGCCACTCACGTCCGGTGACCGACGGGTCGCTGCTCAAGTTCAACGCCGACATGGCGTCCCCCGTTGTCCGAACGGGCCCGGCGGGCCCTTCTGCCGTGCTTCCTGCCCCACGGGGCGGACGAAAGGCTTGCGCGGCCCTTGAGGAAACCTTGCGGAGCGCTGTCCCGCCGCGTCGGGTACGGGACCCTCCGGTTCCGGCCCCGCCCGCCCCCACCGCACACCCACCCACCCGCTCCGGCCATCGCACATCAGGGTTCCGTCAAAGGCGTGCGCACCCCCGTATGAGGAGCGTCAAGGAGTGGCCGGAGACGGCCGGTGAGGTTGTTTCCTCGAAACGTCCGTTCCACCGCACCTCACTCCAGGAGCTAGCGATGGCCGATCTGGCCTTCGTCGTCACCACGATCGCGGTCTTCGCGCTGGTGGCCCTCGTCGCCAAGGGGGTGACGAAGCTGTGACCGCCGAGAACGTCGTCGGCCTGGTCGTGGCCGTCGCCCTGCTGGGCTGTCTCGTCCTCGCCCTGATCTTCCCGGAGAGGTTCTGAGACACCCCATGGGACCCGTCACCGCCGGCGTGCTCCAACTGTTCGCCCTCATGGGCGCCCTGGCGCTCGCCTACCTCCCCCTGGGCACCTACCTGGCCCGGGTCTACTCCTCCGACCGGCACTGGCGGGTGGAGAGGTGGATCTACCGTTGCGTCGGGGCCGACCCGGACACCGGGATGCGCTGGCCCGCCTATCTGCGCGGAGTCCTCGCCTTCTCGGCGGCCGGGGTGCTCTTCCTGTACCTGCTCCAGCGGCTCCAGGGCGTCCTGCCGCTCTCGCTCGGGTTCCGGGCCATCGACCCCGACCAGGCGTTCAACACCGCCGCCTCCTTCGTCACCAACACCAACTGGCAGTCGTACTACGGCGAACAGGCCATGGGGCACGTCGTGCAGACCGCCGGTCTGGCCGTGCAGAACTTCGTCTCCGCCGCCGTGGGCATCGCGGTGGCGGTGGCGCTGGTGCGCGGGTTCGCCCGGTCCCGCACCGGTGAGCTGGGCAACTTCTGGTCGGACCTGGTACGCGGCATCACCCGCGTCCTGGTGCCGCTGGCCGTCGTCGCCGCCGTGGTCCTGGTCGCGTGCGGGGTCATCCAGAACCTCTCCGGCATCCACGAGGTCGGCCAGTTCACCGGCGGCTCGCAGCAGTGGAACGGCGGCGCGGTCGCCTCGCAGGAGGCGATCAAGGAGCTGGGCACCAACGGCGGCGGCTACTTCAACGCCAACAGCGCCCACCCCTTCGAGAACCCCACCCCCTTCACCAACCTCTTCGAGATCTTCCTGATCCTGCTGATCCCGGTCGCCCTGACCCGGACCTTCGGCGTCATGGTCGGCTCGGTGCGGCAGGGCTACGCGATCCTCGCCACGATGGCCACCATCTGGCTCGCCTTCACCGCCCTGATGATGTGGACGGAGTTCGCCCACCGGGGCGCGGCGCTGGAACTGGCCGGCGGTGCGATGGAGGGCAAGGAGACCCGCTTCGGCGTCGCCGGCTCGTCGATCTTCGCGGTGGCCACCACCCTCACCTCGACCGGCGCCGTCGACTCCTTCCACTCCTCCTTCACCGGCCTCGGCGGCGGCATCACCATGCTCGGCATGATGTTGGGCGAGATCGCCCCCGGCGGCGTCGGCTCCGGCCTCTACGGCATGCTGATCATGGCCGTCATCGCGGTGTTCATCGCCGGTCTCATGGTCGGCCGCACCCCCGAGTACCTCGGCAAGAAGCTCGGCACCCGCGAGATCAAGCTGGCCGCCTGCTACATCCTGGTCACGCCGACGCTGGTCCTGGTCTTCACCGCGCTCGCCATGGCCCTGCCGACCCCGGCCGGCTCCATGACCAACTCCGGCGCGCACGGCTTCTCCGAGATCCTCTACGCCTACACCTCCGGCGCCAACAACAACGGCTCCGCCTTCGCCGGCCTCGACGCCGACACCCAGTGGTTCAACACCACCATCGGCCTGGCGATGCTGCTCGGCCGCTTCCTGCCCATGGTCTTCGTCCTGGCCCTGGCCGGCTCGCTGGCCGGACAGCGGCCGGTACCGGCCACCGCGGGCACCCTGCGCACCGAGCAGCCGCTCTTCGCCGGCCTGCTGGTGGGCGCCATCCTGATCATCACCGGTCTGACGTACTTCCCGGCCCTGGCGCTGGGGCCGCTCGCCGAGGGGCTGGCGGCATGACGACGCGTACCGAGAACCAAGAGGACTCGATGTCCACAGCCATACCGACCCGGGCACCGCACGACGACGTGCCCACCGGTCACCAGCCGTCCGGGGGACGCGTCGGCGCCGGCCTCTTCGACCCGAAGCAACTGCTGCGGTCGCTGCCGGAGGCATTCCGCAAGCTCGACCCGCGGGCGCAGGTCACGTCGCCCGTGATGTTCGTGGTGTGGATCGGCTCGGTGCTGACCACCGTCTTCGCCTTCACCGACCCCGGCGACTGGTTCGGCTGGACCATCAGCGCCTGGCTCTGGCTGACCGTGCTCTTCGCCAACCTGGCGGAGGCGGTCGCCGAGGGCCGCGGCAAGGCACAGGCCGACACCCTGCGCAAGGCCAAGACCGATACGGTCGCCCGCCGCACCGACGGCAGCGTCGTCCCCGGCACCGAACTCAAGGTCGGCGACCTGGTGGTCTGCGAGGCGGGTGACGTCATCCCCGGCGACGGCGACGTCGTCGAGGGCGTCGCCTCCGTCGACGAGTCGGCGATCACCGGGGAGTCGGCGCCTGTGATCCGCGAGTCCGGCGGTGACCGCAGCGCGGTGACCGGCGGCACGAAGGTGCTCTCCGACCGTATCGTCGTCAAGATCACCACCAGGCCCGGCGAGACCTTCATCGACCGGATGATCAACCTGGTGGAGGGCGCGGCCCGGCAGAAGACCCCCAACGAGGTCGCCCTCAACATCCTGCTGGCCTCGCTGACCATCGTCTTCCTGCTGGTCTGCGCCACCCTGCCGCCGCTCGCCCACTACGCGGGCACCGACCTGACGATGACCGTCCTGGTGGCGCTGCTGGTCTGCCTGATCCCGACCACCATCGGCGCGCTGCTCTCCGCCATCGGCATCGCCGGCATGGACCGCCTCGTCCAGCGCAACGTCCTGGCCATGTCGGGGCGGGCGGTCGAGGCCGCCGGCGACGTCTCCACGCTGCTGCTCGACAAGACCGGCACCATCACACTGGGCAACCGGCAGGCCACCGAGTTCGTGCCGGTGCGCGGCACCGCCGAGGCCGAGGTCGCGGACGCCGCCCAGCTCTCCTCGCTCGCCGACGAGACCCCCGAGGGCCGCAGCGTCGTCGTCCTCGCCAAGGAGACGTACGGGCTGCGCGGGCGGCACCGGGGCGACATCACCGGCGCCGAGTGGATCTCCTTCACCGCGCAGACCCGGATGTCGGGCGTCGACGTGGACGGCCGGAAGATCCGCAAGGGCGCGGCCGGTTCGGTCCTCGCCTGGGTACGGGAACGGGGCGGTGACATCGCACCGGACGCGGACGGCCTGGTGAGCCGCGTCTCCGAGGCCGGCGGCACCCCGCTGCTGGTCGCCGTGGAGGACGCCCGCGGACCCCGCGTCCTCGGCGTCGTCCACCTCAAGGACGTCGTCAAGGAGGGCATGCGGGAGCGGTTCGCGCAACTGCGCCGGATGGGCATCAAGACCGTCATGATCACCGGCGACAACCCGCTGACCGCCAAGGCGATCGCGGACGAGGCCGGCGTCGACGACTTCCTCGCGGAGGCCACCCCCGAGGACAAGATGGCCCTGATCAAACGGGAGCAGGCCGGCGGCAAACTGGTCGCGATGACCGGCGACGGCACCAACGACGCCCCCGCCCTCGCCCAGGCCGACGTCGGCGTGGCGATGAACACGGGCACGTCGGCCGCGAAGGAGGCCGGCAACATGGTCGACCTCGACTCCGACCCGACCAAGCTCATCGAGATCGTCGAGATCGGCAAGCAACTCCTCATCACCCGGGGCGCCTTGACGACGTTCTCCATCGCCAACGACGTCGCCAAGTACTTCGCGATCATCCCCGCGCTGTTCGCCGCCGTCTATCCCGGCCTGGACAAGCTCAACATCATGCGCCTGTCCTCGCCGGACTCCGCGATCCTCGCCGCCGTGATCTTCAACGCGCTGATCATCATCGCCCTGGTCCCGCTCTCCCTGAAGGGCGTGCGCTACCGCCCGGTCAGCGCCGACCGGCTGCTCCGCCGCAACCTCGCCGTCTACGGACTCGGCGGACTGATCGCGCCCTTCATCGGCATCAAGATCATCGACCTGCTGCTCTCCCTCATCCCCGGAATCGGCTGACCGTCATGAACACCTCGGTATCCACCGCCGCCCGGCTGCTCGGCGCCGGCCTGCGCGCCCTGCTCGTCCTCACCCTGATCACCGGCGTCCTCTACCCCCTGGCGGTCACCGGAGTCGCCCAGGCCCTGTTCCCCGGCAAGGCCGACGGCTCACAGGTCGAGGCCGGCGGGCGGGTCGTGGGCTCGTCCCTCATCGGGCAGGCGTACAACCTGCCGCTGAAGAAGGGCCAGGAGACCCCGGAGGCGGACCTCAAGTGGTTCCAGGGGCGTCCGGCGAACGGGCTGGGCACCAACAGCGTCAACACCCGGTACGAGCTGATCCTGTCGGGCGCCACCAACCGCTCCGCCGGCAACGAGGAGCTGTTCGGCTGGGTGAAGGCCGCGAAGGCCGCCGTGGTCAGGGACAACTCCGTCCCGGACCACCCGGTCGACCCGGACGAGGTGCCCGCCGACGCGGTCACCTCCTCCGCCTCCGGACTCGACCCGGACATCTCCCCGCGGTACGCGCGGCTCCAGGCGCACCGCGTCGCCGACCGCAACGGCCTCACCGCCGCCCAGGTGAACCGCCTGGTCGACACACACACCGAGGGCCGCACCCTCGGCTTCATCGGGGAGCCCAGGGTCAACGTCCTCGAACTCAACATCGCGCTGAGGGAACTCGCCGCGAAGGACTGACGTACGACGCCGGGGCGCGGTCACGCGCCCGGAGCGGAGCCGCCGGTGGTCCGGGACCGCCGGCGGTCTCCCCGTCCCACCAGCCGTCCCACCAGCGGCCAGACCAGCAGCAGCACGATCAGCGCGTACACCGTCACCGCGAACGGCGTGTTCACCAGACCGGTGGCGCTGCCGTCGCTGATCTGGAGCGCGCGGCGCAACTGCTGCTCGGCGGCGGGGCCGAGGATGACGCCGATGACGGCGGGCAGCACCGGCAGCCCGTAGCGCCGCATCCCGAAGCCGACCAGGCCGATGACCAGCAGGATCACCAGGTCGATGACCTCCCCGCCGACCGCGTACGCGCCCACCGCGGCGAAGAACATGATCCCCGCGTACAGGTAGGGCCGCGGGATGCGCAGCAGCCGGGCCCAGAGCGGGGCCAGCGGCAGGTTCAGCGCGAGCAGCAGCACCATGCCGACGAAGAGCGAGGCGATCAGGCCCCACACCAGGTCGGGTTCGCGTTCGAAGAGCAGCGGACCGGGCTGGATGCCGTACTGCTGGAACGCGGCCAGCATCACCGCCGCGACCGCCGTCGTCGGCAGCCCCAGCGTCAGCATCGACACCAGCGTCCCCGCCGCCGACGCGGACGCCGCCGACTCCGGCCCCGCGACGCCCTCGATGGCGCCCTTGCCCCACTCGTCCGGATGCTTCGACAGCCGTTTCTCGGTGACGTACGACAGGAACGTCGGGATCTCCGCGCCGCCCGCCGGGATCGCGCCGAACGGGAAGCCGATGAACGGGCCCCGCAGCCACGCCTTCCAGGTGCGCCGCAGGTCCGCGCGGCCGAGCCAGGGCCGGCCCACCGGGATCGGGTCCGCCGCGCCGCGCCGCAGACGGGCCGCCACCCACAGCGCCTCGCCGATCGCGAACAGGCCGACCGCGACGATCACCACGTCCACGCCGTCGGCCAGTTGCAGGAAACCGAAGGTGAGCCGCTGCTGGCCGGTCATCTGGTCCAGGCCCACCAGCCCGATGGTCAGGCCGACGAGGAGGGACGCCAGCCCCCGCACCCGGGACGAGCCGAGCACCGAGGTCACCGCGATGAACGCCAGCACCATGAGGGCGAAGTAGTCCGGCGCGCCGATGTCCACCGCCAGGTCCGCGACCATCGGCGCCAGCGCCACCAGCAGCACCGTGCCGATCAGACCGCCCGCGAAGTGCCCCACCGCGGCGGCCGCCAGCGCCTGCGCGCCCCGGCCCGCCTTGGCCATCGGGTTGCCCTCCATGGCCGCCACCACGGCCGCGCTCTCACCGGGGGTGTTGAGCAGGATCGAGGTGGTGGAACCACCGAACATGGCACCGTAGTAGATGCCCGCGAACATGATGAACGCGGCCACCGGGTCCAGGCCGTACGTCACCGGCAGCAGCAGCGCCACCGCCATCGCCGGACCGATGCCGGGCAGCACGCCGATCGCGGTCCCCAGCAGCACGCCGCAGGCGGCCCACAGCAGGTTGACCGGGGTGAGGGCGGTGCCGAAGCCGTGCAGGAGGGAGTCGAGGGCGTCCATGTCACAGCACTCCCATCAGCGGTCCGCCGGGGAGCGGCACCCCGAGCAGCTTGTCGAAGACGGCATAGGTGACCAGGGACAGCACGGCGGCGATCAGCGGATCACGGTCCGCGCGGCGGCTGCCCAGTGTGAACGCGGCGCCCCAGAACAGCAGCGCGCCGGCCACGGGGAAGCCGAGCGGGCCGATGAGCACGGCCGCGCCGAGGAAGACCCCGGCGAGCAGCAGGACCGTACGCCAGTCGGCGGGCTCGGACAGGTCGACGTCCTCCCCGCCCTCCGCCTCGCCCCGGCCGCCGCGCAGCACGTCCACCGCGAGCAGCGCGGCGATCAGCAGCAGCCCGCCGCCGACGACGAGCGGAACCGTCCGGGGGCCGACCGGGCCGCGCTGGGTGAGGTCGACGTCCATGGTCAGCGCGTCGGTCAGCACCAGCACACCGAGCGCCAGCAGCAGCACGCAGACGCCGAGTTCGGAGTGGTCGCGCAGCCAGGCGCGCCGGCCGGTGGCGGCGCGGTCCGTACGGGGGGTGCTCACAGGCCCAGCTCCTTCAGTACCGACACCACGCGGTCGTCCTCCGCGGCCAGGAAGTCACCGAACTCCTCACCCGTGAGGAAGGCGTCGTCCCAGCCGTTGGTCTCCATCGACTTCCGCCACTCGGGCGAGTCGTGCAACTCCTCCACCAGGCGGGTGAGCTTGGTCCGCTCGGCGTCCGACAGGCCGGGCGGGGCGACGAGGCCGCGCCAGTTGGTGAAGTCCACGTCGAGCCCGGACTCCCGCAGCGTGGGCGCGTCCAGCCCCTCCACCCGCTCGGGCCCGGTGACCGCCAGCAGACGCAGCTCGCCCGACCTGATCTGGTCGAGGTACTCACCCACGCCGGAGACCCCGAAGGCCACCTTGCCGCCGAGGATCGAGGCGAGCAGCTCGCCGCCGCCGTCGAACGGGACGTAGTTGACCGCCTTCGGGGCGATCCCCGCGGCCCGCGCCATCAGCATCGGCGCCAGATGGTCGGGACCGCCCGGTGACGAACCGCCGCCCACCGGCAGTTTGCCCGGGCGCTCCTTCCAGGCGGCGGTCAGCTCCCCGATCGTCCGGTACGGGGAGTCCCTGGCGACCACCACCACGTCCTGTTCCTCGGTGAGACGGGCGATCGGCGTGGTGTCGGCGAGCGTCCTGGGGGCGTGGTTGGAGCGGACCGCGCCGACCACGCCCAGTCCCATGGACATCGCGAGCCTGCCGTTGCCGTGCTCGCCCACCAGCCGGCTCAGCCCGACCGTGCCGCCGGCGCCGGGCAGGTTGAACACCTCGATGCCGTGGGTCAGTCCGGCGTCCTCGGCGTCCTTGGCCGCCGTACGGGCCGTGATGTCGTAGCCGCCGCCGGGGGTGTTGGGGACCATGAGGCGCAGGCCCGGGATCTGAGTACCGGTTCCGTCGCCGCCGCCGGTGTCCAGCAGCGGCGGTCCCACCAGCACCAGCACGGCGGCCCCGAGCAGGGCGAGGGGAGTGCGCAGGCGCACGAGTGCCACCACCTGTCGTCGCGTCGATGTGCGCCACATGGTGCCCCGGCACCGCGGAGCTGTCCCGCTTGCGTCACCAACGGACGTTGTGGTCATTGCGGTCACGACCCGGCAACGCCTCTGGCGCCCGCCCGCCCGGTCTGCGAACGTCACGGCGGTGAGATCCTGGCGACCGCCGCGCCGACCGGTGCCCGGTCACCGCCCGCACGACCGTCAGCCACCTCGTCGACGCGGTGGCGGAAGGAGCGACATGACGACGACCGCAGCCGGCCCGGCGCAGCCGATCGACACCCTCGTGGTCGACGACGACTTCATGGTGGCCCGGGTCCACCGGGCCTTCGTCGAGCGGGTCAGCCCGTTCCGGGTGGTCGGCGTCGCCCGCACCGGCGAGCAGGCCGTCGCCGCCGTCGACCGGCTCCGCCCGCACCTGGTCCTGCTCGACCTGTACCTGCCCGACATGTTCGGCCTCGACGTCCTGCCGCGGCTGCGCGCCGCCGGGCACGACTGCGACGTCATGGTCGTCAGCGCGGCCCGCGAGACGGACGCGGTGCGCGACGCCGTACGGCAGGGCGTCGTCGACTACCTGCTCAAGCCCTTCGAGTTCCAGGACCTGAGGACGCGGCTCGAACGGTACGCGGAACGGCGCGGCCGGCTGCTGGGCACGGTGGTACGCGGCCAGGCCGACGTCGACCGGGTCCTGGCCGGCGCGACGGGCCCCGCGCTCCCCGGCCCGGTGCTGCCCAAGGGGATGAGCGCGGAGACCGCCGAGCTGATCGAACGCACCCTGCGCGCCGCCGACGGCTCCCTGTCCGCCAGCGAGTGCGCCGCCCTCACCGGCGTCTCCCGGGTCAGCGCCCGGCGCTACCTGGAGCACTTCCACATCGTCGGCAGCGCCGAGGTGTCCCTGCGGTACGGCGTCGCCGGCCGCCCCGAACGCCGCTACCGGCACCGCGACCGGGCGGTCGGCGGGCTGTCACCGGCCGGCGAGGTGCGGGCCTGAACCACCGGGGGCGTCAGTGACGGGTGCGGGGCGCGCTCTCCAGCGCCCGCGCCAGGCCCTCCGCGTCCGTCCCCAGCGTGCGGTACACCGAGGACAGCACCTGCCGCACGCCCTGCTCGGTCAGGCGCAGCTCCTTGGCGATCACCTCCGCCGGAACGCCCTGCGCGGTCAGCTCCGCCGCCCTGCGCTCCCGCACGGTGAGCGTCTCCGTCTGCGCGTACCGCAGCGGCAGCGGCCGCAGCCCGGCCGCGGACAGCTCCGCCCTGGCCCGCACCGCCAGCCCCTCCGCACCGCAGTGCACCGCGCGTTCCAGCCCCTGGTAGAGCCGGTCGGCGGCCTCCTGCACCCGCCCGTTGCGGGACAGCAGCGCGCCGTGGCCGACCAGCGCGCGGGCCAGCTCGAAGGCGGCGGGCGAGGCCTCCAGATGCGTCACGGCCTCCGCGTACAGGTCGAGCGCGGCGGCCGTGCCGGTCACCTCCGCCTCGACGCACAGCGCCTGCCCGATCGCCGACGCGGCGCCGAACCCACGGGCCCGCTCGACCGCGTCCCTCGCCAGGGCCAGCGCCCGGCCCGGTTCGCTGCGGGCCACCGCACGGGCCAGATGGAGCTGCCACGGGCACCACGCCGGGTTGCGCCAGCCGCGTTCGTCCAGCCGTTCGCCCAGCTCGGTGAGGATGCGGGTGGCGGTCCGGTACCGGCCCTCGGCCAGCAGCAGCTCGGCGTGGACCGTACGCGGATCGGGGTAGATCACGGCGTTCGGCAGCATCTCGACGTACCGGTAGTCGTCGACCAGCCGGCGGGCCTCCTCGGTCTTGCCCCGGGCCAGCAGGGTCTGGACGAGGATGCCGATGGCGAAGAACTGCGCGGGCACCGCCCCGTCCACCCGGTCGGCGATGCCCAGGCCCGCCCGGCCCAGTTCCTCCGCCTCGGCCAGACAGCCGCGCCGGTAGCGGATATAGCCGTAGAGGGCCTGGCCCAGCGCCAGGTGCGAGCCGCGCCAGCCCTTGCGCTCGCACTCGGCGATGCCCTGGATGAACAGCTCCTCCGACCGTCCCGGCTGGGCGCCGTACATGAACACCAGGGCGACCGAGACGGGCACCTCGAACCCCTGGTGCTCGCTGGTCCAGCTCATGCCGCCGCGCAGCGCCTTATCCGCCCAGTCCATGGACTGCCGGCGCGGTTCGCCGCGCACCATGGCGTCCCAGGACCGCAGCCCCAGGATGTACCGCTCCTCCAGGCTGCGGCCCGGCATCCGCCCGGCCAGCCGCACCAGCGTGCGGGAGCGCGCGGGGGAGTCCGGCTCGTCGGTGCGGAAGGCGCTCCACACGAAGTGGTCGGTCTGCATCCGCAGCCGCACCCGGGGGTTGGCGGCGCGCTTCGCCTCCTCCCCGGCGACCGCGGCGGCCTCCGCGACCCGGTCGGTGTGGGCCAGGGCCTGGGCCAGCCGGAAGACGATCGAGGCGCGCAGCTCGGGGTCGACGTCCGGCTCCGTCAGCGCCTCCCGGAGGTGGGTGACGGTGGCCTCCGGGTCGATCAGGAAGGTGGCGCAGGCGATCTCGTGCAGGAGGGCGGCCCGCTCCCCGGACGGCGGGGGCTCCTGGAGGGCCCGGACCAGGACCCGCCGGGCGGCCTCCGGGGCACCGGAGCGCAGGTACTCGCGGGCGGCCTCCCTGAGGCAGGCGACGGCTTCGGAACTGCCCTCGCAGGGCACCTCCAGCAGGTGCCGGGCGGCGGCGGTGGGGCCGGCCCCGGCGGCGCGGACGGCCTCGGCGGCGGCGTTGTGCATGCCGACGCGCAGCGGGGCCGGGACGTCCCGGTAGACGGCCGTGGCGATCAGGGGGTGGACGAACTCCAGGCCGCCGCCCGCCCCCGAGCCCGGCGCGAGGACACGGGCCTTGCGCAGCCGCTCGGTCGCGGTGGCGGCCTCCTCGGAGCCGACCACCGCCAGCACGGCCGCCAGGTCCGGCGGCGCGGGGCAGCCCAGCACGGCCACCGCCCACGCGAACCGGACCGTGGCCGCGCCGAGCCGGTGCAACCGGTCGATCAGCCCCGGGCCCTTGACCGCCGAGGCGAGGTTCCGCATCGCCCCGAGGTCGGCCCGGGTACCGGTCAGCCCGGCCTCGTCCAGTCGCAGGGCCAGCTCGACGGTCTCGAAGGGGCTGCCGCCGGTGACCGCCCAGCACTCGGCGCAGAACGCGTCCTCGGCCCGCTCGCCCAGGACGTCCCGCACGATCCGGGCGACGGCGGCCCCGGTGAGCGGGGCGAGGCTGTGCGGACGCTCCCCGTGGCGCTCCATCAGCGCGCGGAACGCGTCGGCCTCGGACGGCAGTTCGTCGGGCCGGTAGGCCGTGACGATCAGCAGCGGCAGGTCGTCGGCCCGGGGCGCGAAGGAGGCGAGCCAGCCCAGGGACTCGATGTCGGCCCAGTGCGCGTCGTCCAGGAGCACCACGACCGGCGCCTTGCGGACCGTCAGCTGGGTCATGACCCAGTCCAGGCCGTCGCGCACGCCCAGCGGGTCGGGAGCGTGGGCCGCGCCGGACGCCTCCAGGCCGAGAGCGGAGGCGACTATGCCGTACCAGCTGCCGAGGAACGCGCGGCGCTCGTCCGCGTCCAGCGCCGCGAGCGAGGGCTGGAGCAACTGGCGCAGCACCCGGAACGCCAGCTCCTGCTCGTTCTCCCCGCCGCGGCCCGACAGCACGGTGCAGCCGCGGGCCAGGGCCCGCTCCCGGGCCCGGGAGAGCAGGGTCGTCTTGCCCATGCCCGCCGGTCCGGTGAAGGCCACCACGCCGCCGCGCCGGGGATGGGGCGCGTCCCCGTCCGTGTCACACAGGCGCGCCAACGCTTCGTCGAGCGCGTCCAGTTCGTCTCGGCGCTCCAGCAGCGGACGCCGTTCGCTGCCCGGTTGACGCAGTCCAGTCGCCATGTGCGGTACTGCTTCCTGTCGACGGCCGTCGGAGGACAGCGCCGAGCGTACGCGCCGGCCGGGCCGGACTGCCCGGACTCTGAGACAGGTTGGACGAGGACGGGTGAATCGAGCGCGGTCGGCGTGTGGGACGTGGCCGGGAGGGGTAGCGTGGACCATTTCGCCACCCGCCGGGCCGCCTCCGGGGCGACGGCCCCACCTCCCGTGCCACCTGCGCCTCTCCCGCCCGTCACGCCGTCCGTACGGCGCCCCGGCGTCCGCGGCGTCCGTCAAGCGCCGATCGCCGGCACCTCCGCCGTGTCCGCGTACCGGGGCACCACCCGCGACCAGTAGTAACAGCCGCGGATCCAGCCCGCCATGCCGTCGAGGTAGCCGGGGCCCGCCGGGCCCAGCTCGGGCTCGATCACCCGGCGCAGCCGCTGGAACTCCTCGATCGTGCCGTTGATCCGCCGCACCGCCAGGGCGACCGCCTGGGGCAGGGTGCACTCGTGGGCGCGCCGGTAGGCGAGCGCGAGGTTGATCAGGCCGCCCGCCCGGTGCTCCTTCACCGCGGAGAAGAGGTCGGGTATCCACACCGCGGCGTCCGCCGAGAGACGCCCGAGCCGCCGCATGACCGGGTGGTTCAGCTCCCGCGCGGTCAGCTCCTCGGGCTGCGCCGCCTCGCACAGCGGATAGAAGGGCTCGACTCCGGCGATCAGCGCCCGGATGGAGGTGACCAGCGCGATCCGCGGCGGCAGCGAATGGCTCTGCGCCACCGCCTCGTAGAGCAGCCCGTGCACGTACTCACGGCTGTTCCAGGCCCAGCGGGCCGCCTGCGCGGGCGTGCACCGCTCCCGCACCCGCCGGTGGAGGTCGGCGAGGGCCGCCCCGAGCGGGGTGACCGGCGGCTCGTCGTCCCGCAGGATCGCCACGCTCTCGCACACCATCGGCAGCAGCCGGTCCGGCCCCGGCCGCCCCAGCTCCTCGGCCAGGTCGTCGAACACGAACTGGTAGGCGATCTGATCGGCCACGAGCTGGAGCAACTCGGCGTCCATATGAGGGCTGTTGTACGACGCGAGCTGCGCCGGACGGGTGCGGACGATCATCTCCGCCACCGCCGGGTCATCGGTCAGCCCCCAGCGGCGCAGCCAGCTGTCGACCCCGGCCGCCGCCCGCTGCTCGTGCGGGTTGGCCAGGAAGGGGAAGGGCATGTGGAGGGTGGAGTCGATCAGCTCCTTGAGGCTGCCTTCCGGAGCGGCGTGTGCCGTCTCCCTCACCTGTGGTGCGAACGTCGTCTCGGCCGTACGGGCCGCCTGTGCCGTCATACGTCGTCACCTGCCGTCGTCGGTCCGGTCCGCGGGGCCTTGGGAGCGGCGTCCTGCGGTCCGGTCAGCGGGATGTCCTGTGAGGCGCCCTGCCGTGGGGGGTGCGCGTGCCGCGCTTGCCGTTCGTTCCGTCCGTGCGGTGGGGCGGACGCCGGACCGCCCTCCGCCGGGCGGGTCCGCGGTTCGCCGACCAGGACCAGCGTCCGGGGTCCCAGGGTGGCGGCCGGACGCGGCCGGCCGAGCGGTCCCGCCGGGGCCCGCAGCCGCCAGTGCCGGGCGATGACGGCCACGGCGGTGACGGCCTCGGTCATGGCGAAGGTGTCGCCGATGCACTTGCGGCTCCCCGCAGCGAACGGCAGCATCGCCCGGCCCGCCCCGGCCGCCTCCCCGCCGGGCAGCCACCGCTCGGGGCGGAACCGGTCGGGTTCGGGGAACGCCGTGTCCCGGTGGTGCAGGAGGTACGGGCTGTACAGCACGGTCGCCCCACGCGGCAGACGGCATCCGGCCAGCTCCGTCTCCCGGGTGGTGAGCCGGGTGAACAGCCAGCCCGGAGGGCGCAGCCGGAGCGTCTCGGTGACCACGTCACGGGTGCGGGCGAGCCGGGCCAGTTCCCCGGGACCCGGCACGGACCCGTCGGCGAGCACGGCGTCCAGCTCCTCGTGCAGCGTCCGCTCCGCCTCCGGGTGGTCCGCCAGCAGGGCGAAGACGGAGGCCAGGCACATCGCGGTGCTCTCGACGCCGGTGAGCAGCAGGGTGACGAGCTGGTCGCGGACCTCCCGCTCGGTGAGCGGCCCGGTGTCCGCCCCGTCGCCCCCGCCGGCCGCCGTCAGCAGGGTGCCCAGCAGATCGTCCCGGGGCGCGCCGCGGCGGCGCTCCGCGATGAGGGTGTCGACCAGCCCGTGCAGCCGTCGCACCGCGCTCCGGTACCGCCGGTTGCCGGGCGTGGGCAGGCGGAACAGGGCGTCGACCGGCACGACCGTCCGGACGAACAGGCCCCGGACGACCACCGCGAGACAGGCCCGCACGGCGGCGGCCCGCCCGGCGTCCAGGGAACCGGAGAAGAGCAGCCGGCTCGTCACCCCCGTGGTCAGGGCGACCATCGCCGCCGTGACGTCCACCCGCCGCCCCGGCCGCCAGGAGCGGCACACCGAGGCGGCCTCCTCGCCCATGAGCCGGGTGAGGGCGGAGACCCGCGCGGGAGTGAACGCGGGCTGGAGCAGCCTGCGCTGGCGCCGGTGGTCGTCGTGGGGGCAGGTCACCAGACCATCGCCCATGAGCCCGCGCAGCCGGTCGTAGAGGGGGCCGCCCTTGTCGAAGGTGCGCGGGTCCTTGAGCACTTGGTGGACCAGGTCCGGGTGGCACACCATCCAGGCGCGGCGCGGCCCCAGCCGGACCTCGACCACATCACCCCGCGCGGGAAGAGATTCGAGAAAATCCAGCGGGCGCGACAACAGTGCGATAGCGTGCCCGAAGAAGGGGAATATGCCCGGCGCAACACCGGTCGTCCAGACGCGTTCGGTCACGGGTACGGCCTCGCTCATGGGACACCACCTGCCTCAGCCGACGTACGGACAGGCCCGGTGATCGCACACCGAGCCACCGCTCAAGTCATAGTCCTGCCCAACTGTGCGGTTCCGGGGTTTCCCCATGTCTCTCCTCGCGGGGGCGCACAGATGCACGAAGAGGGCGTGTGCGTCGTCCGGGGGGTCGGCCGGGGGGTCGCCCGACGGAGCGGGCGTCGCGCGGGCGTCGATCAGAACACGCCATTCCGCCGCCGGACACCGGCCGCCGGCCGGAGCCCGTGGGCATCTCCCGCCGCCTCCGCGGGTCAGGTGCCGGCGGGGCGCCTCACCGCCCCGCCGCCCCCGCCCGCAACCCGTCCATGACGAGGTCGAGCAGCCGGTCGGCCCGGTCCTGCCAGTCGTCGCGCGGCTCGATCTGCCACAGGCCGGCGATGGCGAGCAGGAAGTCGTCCGAGGTGACCCCGGGACGGACGGTGCCGGCCTCCTGGCCCGCGCGCAGCAGGAGTCCGGCCGCGGACAGCAGGGGGGAGGGCTCCGGCTTGGCCGGTCCGTCGGGGGCGCAGGTGGCCTGCCGGATGGCCTCGGCCAGGCCCGCCTTGGTCAGGGCGAACCGGGCCAGGTGGTCCATCCAGGCGCGCAGCGCCCCGTCGGGCTCCCGCTCGGCGAGCAACTCGGCGGCGCTGTCGGCGACCTGCTGCATCTCGTGGCGGTAGATCTCCAGGACCAGCGCCTCGCGATTGGGGAAGTTGCGGTAGAACGTGCCCTGGCCGACCCCCGCCTTGCGGGCGATCGTGCTCAGCGGGGCGTTCGCGCAGTCCGTCAGTTCGGCCAGCGCCACCTCCAGGATGCGCTCGCGGTTGCGCTGGGCGTCCGAGCGCAACGGTGCTTTCTTGCCCGGCTGTTCCACGGCTCCTCCTTCCACGGAAGCCGACCGGGACCGGACGAGTCCCGTCCGCATCTCGTCCGAATCCCGTCCTTGATAACCGGACAACTGTCCGTTACGTTTTCGTAGAGCGGACAGCTGTCCGGTTGCTGCCAGCATATCCGTGCCCGTGCCACGCGCCAGAGCCCGCGGCCTCCCCCCACACGCACAGCGCCACCTTCGTTCCCGTAGAGCCACTTCTCCCTTCCTGACGCACGAATCATTTCCAGACACACGACTCGCTCCAAGTCCCGGACGCACGACTCGCTCCGGGACGCATGACTCGTTCCCAGACGCATGAAGAAGGCTGATCATGGCTTCAGCGCCCTCGCCGAACCGCAGTGACATCACCTTGCACATCAACGGCGAGAAGCACCCCCTGACCGTCGACCACCGCACCACCCTGCTCGACGCCCTGCGCGAGCGGCTCGACCTCACCGGCACCAAGAAGGGCTGCGACCAAGGGCAGTGCGGCGCCTGCACCGTCCTGATCGACGGCCGCCGCTCCGTCTCCTGTCTGCAACTCGCGGTCGCCGCCGACGGCCGCGAGATCACCACCGTCGAGGGCCTGGCCGACGGCGACCGGCTGCACCCGGTGCAGCAGGCGTTCCTCGACCTCGACGGCTACCAGTGCGGCTACTGCACGCCCGGCCAGATCTGCTCGGCCGTCGGCGTCATCGAGGAGCACGCGGCCGGCTGGCCGAGCGCCGCCACCGACGACGTACGGCCCGAGGCGGGACCGCCCGAGCTGACCCCCGAGGAGATCCGCGAGCGGATGAGCGGCAACCTCTGCCGCTGCGCCGCCTACGTCTCCATCGTCGACGCGGTGGCCCGCGCCGCGGACGAGCGGGCGCACGACGCCGAGGAGGCGGTGGCGTGAAGGAGTTCGGATACCGGCGCGCCGCCGACGTCTCCGGCGCGCTCGCCCTGCTCGCCGCCGAACCGGAGGCCCGCTTCCTCGGCGGCGGCACCAACCTTGTCGACCTGATGAAGACCGGCGTGGAGCGGCCCGCCCTCCTCGTCGACGTCCGCGAACTGCCCCTGGACCGCGTCGAGCCGACCCCCGACGGCGGCCTGCGCATCGGCGCGACCGTCACCAACAGCGACCTCGCCGCGCACCCCGAGGTCCGCCGCCGCTACCCCGCGCTCTCCCAGGCCGTCCTGGCCGGCGCCTCCGGGCAGCTGCGCAACATGGCCACGGTCGGCGGCAACCTCCTCCAGCGCACCCGCTGCGGCTACTTCACCGACACCGCCCGGCCGTGCAACAAGCGCGTCCCCGGCAGCGGTTGCTCCGCCCTCACCGGCGCCCACCACAATCACGCCGTCCTCGGCGCCTCCGACCACTGCGTGGCCACCCACCCCTCGGACATGGGTGTGGCCCTCACCGCGTTCGACGCGGTCGTCACCTACGAGACGCCCGAGGGACCCGGTGAGCTGCCGCTCGCCGACTTCTACCTGCCGGTGGGCGACACCCCGCACCGGGAGACCGCCCTGCCGCCGGGCGCGCTGATCACCGGCGTGACCCTGCCGCCCGCCCCGGTCGCCGCCCGTTCCCGCTACCGCAAGGTCCGCGAGCGCGCCTCGTACGCCTTCGCGATCGGCTCGGTCGCCGCCGCGCTCGACGTCCGCGACGGCGTCGTGCGGGACGTGCGGCTGGCCTTCGGCGCCGTCGCCTCCCGGCCCTGGCGGGCCACGGCGGCGGAGCGGGCGCTCATCGGCGCCCCCGCCGACGAGGCGGCCTTCGCCGCCGCCGCGGACGCCGAACTGGCGGCGGCCCGGCCCCTGCCCGACAACGGATACAAGGTGACCCTCATGCGCAACCTCGTGGTGGCCGTGCTGGCCCAGCTCACCGAGGAGGCCGCCCGATGACCACTGCCACGACCGGCCGTACGGCCCCGGCAGGCGCCGTCGGCACCGCCCGCACCCGCGTCGAGGGCCGCGCCAAGGTCACCGGCGCCGCCCGGTACGCGGGCGAGATCCCCTTCGCCGACCTCGCCCACGGCTGGCTGGTGCTCTCCACCATCACCCGCGGACGCGTCCGCGCCGTCGAGACCGAGGCCGTCCTCGCCATGCCGGGCGTACTCGCCGTGCTCCACCACGGCAACGCGCCGCGCGTCGAGACCGACTACGTCGGCATGCTCGGCGCCCCCGACCCGACCGCCGCCGTCTTCCAGCACGACCGGGTGCCGCACGCGGGCTGGCCCGTCGCCCTGGTCGTCGCCGAGACCCCCGAGCAGGCCCGGGAGGCAGCCGAGAGCCTCGTCGTGCGCTACGAGGAGGAACCGCACGACATCGCGCTCTCCGCCGACCGCCCGGACGCCTACCCGGTCGACGGACACATGCCCGCCGTGACGGAGAAGGGCGACCTGGAGGCCGAACTCGACGCCGCCGCGCACGTCGTGGACGTCGAGTACTCCACCCCCGAAGAGCACCACAGCATGATGGAGCCGCACGCGGCCACCGCCCACTGGGACGGCGGCCGGCTGGAGGTCGTCGACTCCAACCAGGGCACCACCTGGGTGCAGAACGAACTGGCGCAGATGTTCTCGCTGGACATGTCCGCCGTGCGGGTCCGCTCCGAGCACATCGGCGGCGGCTTCGGCAGCAAGGGCCTCCGCGTCCACCAGGTCTCCGCCGCGATGGCCGCCACCGCCCTCCAGCGGCCCGTCCGCGTGGTGCTGACCCGCCGTCAGATGTTCTCCCTGACCGGCTACCGCAGCCCCACCCGCCAGCGGGTCCGGCTCGGCGCCGACGCGGACGGCCGGCTGCGCGCCCTGGAGCACCGCTCGGTCAACCAGACCTCCACGGTCTACGAGTTCGTCGAACCGAGCGCCGGTGTGGCCCGGGTGATGTACGACGCCGCCGCCCACCGCACGGTCAACCAGGTCATCCGGCTCGACGTGCCCTCCCCGACCTGGATGCGCGCACCCGGCGAGGCCCCCGGCTCCTTCGCCCTGGAGGCGGCCCTCGACGAACTCGCCGAGCGGTGCGGCCTCGACCCGATCGAGCTGCGCCTGCGCAACGAGCCCGAGACCGGCCCGGTCTCCGGCCTGCCCTTCAGCAGCCGCAACCTGGCCGCCTGTTTCCGCGAGGGCGCCCGCCGGTTCGGCTGGGCCGACCGCGACCCCCGCCCCGGGGTGCGCCGCGAGGGCCGCTGGCTGCTGGGCACCGGGACCGCCGCCGCCTCCTTCGGCGCCGGCGCCCTGCCCTCCACGGCCCTGGTGACCGCCGAGCCGGACGGCACCTTCACCGTGCGGATCGCCGCCGCCGACGTCGGCACCGGCGCCCGGACCGCCCTCACCCTGGTCGCCGCCGACGCGCTGGAGACGACGACGGACCGGGTACGGGTGCACATCGGCGACAGCGACTTCGGGCCGGCGGGCGTCGCCGGCGGCTCCATGGGCACCCGCTCCTGGGCCTGGGCGGTCAACGCCGCCGCCGCCGAACTGCGCGAGCGGCTCGCCCTCGGCACCGGCATCCCGCCCGAGGGCATCACCGTACGCTCCGACACCACCGAGGCCCTGCAGTCCCTCGCGCAGAAGGAACGGCACTCCTTCGGGGCGCAGTTCGCCGAGGTCGCGGTGGACACCGGCACCGGCGAGATACGGGTCCGCCGGATGCTCGGCATCTTCGCGGCCGGCCGGATCGTCAACCCCCTCACCGCCCGCAACCAGTTGCTCGGCGGCATGGCCTGGGGCATCTCCATGGCCCTGCACGAAGAGGCCGTACGGGACCCCTCCACCGGCGCGCACTACGCGCCCGACCTCGCGGGCTACCACGTCGCCACCCACGCCGACGTGCCCCGCCTGGAAGCGGACTGGGTGGACGACCCCGACCCGGACGACCCGGTCGGCATCAAGGGCATCGGCGAGATCGGCGTCGTCGGGGCGGCGGCGGCCATCGCCAACGCCGTCTGGCACGCGACGGGCGTACGCCACCGCCGGCTGCCGATCAGGCCCGACCGGGTGCTGGAGGCGGGCCGGGATGTTTGACATCGCCGGTGAGCTGCGCCGCTGGGCCGCCGAGGGCCGGGACTTCGCCGTCGCCTCCGTCGTCTCGGTCGGCGGCAGCGCCCCGCGCGGCCTCGGCGCGGCCCTCGCCGTCGACGGGGAGGGCACGGCCATCGGCTCCGTCTCCGGCGGCTGTGTGGAGGGCGCGGTCTACGACCTGTGCGTCCAGGCCCTCCAGGACGGCCGCGCGGTGCGCGAACGGTTCGGGTACAGCGACGAGGACGCCTTCGCGGTCGGCCTGACCTGCGGCGGGATCATCGACGTCCTGGTCACGCCGGTCCGCGCGGACGCGCCCTGGCGGGCGGTGTTCGCGGAGGCGCTCACGGCCGCCGCCGAGCGGCGTCCGGCGGCCGTCGCCCGGGTCGTCGAGGGACCGGCGGAACTGCTGGGGAACGCCCTGCTGGTCCGGCCCGACGGGCCGGCCGAGGGCGGCCTCGGCGGCCACCCCGACCTGGACCGGACGGCGGCGGCCGAGGCCCGCGCGCTGCTCGACGCCGGGCGCACCGCCCTCGTCGGCGTCTCGGAGGACGGTTCGCACTGCCCCGGCGGTCTCACGCTGCTGGTCGAGTCGAGCGTGCCGCCGCCCCGGATGATCGTCTTCGGGGCCGTCGACTTCGCCGCGGCGCTGGTCCGCGCGGGGAAGTTCCTCGGCTACCGGGTCACCGTGTGCGACGCCCGGCCCGTCTTCGCCACGGCCGCCCGGTTCCCCGAGGCCGACGAGGTCGTCGTCGGCTGGCCGCACCGTTATCTGCGGGGCACCGCCACCGACGCGCGGACGGTGCTGTGCGTGCTCACCCACGACGCCAAGTTCGACGTACCGCTGCTGACCGAGGCGCTGCGGATGCCGGTCGCCTTCGTCGGGGCGATGGGGTCGCGCCGGACCCACGCCGACCGCACCCGGCGGCTGCGCGAGGCCGGGCTGACCGACCGCGAACTGGCCCGGCTGCGTTCCCCGATCGGCCTCGACCTGGGTGCCCGCACCCCCGAGGAGACGGCCCTGTCCATCACGGCGGAGATCGTCGCCGCCCGCCGCGGGGGCACCGGGACGCCGCTGACCGGCCTGGGTACGCCCATCCACCGGGAGTCCCTGGTGGACACGGCGGCCTGAGGAGGGGCGGCTCCCCCGCGCGCGGGGGAGCCGCCCCTCCCTCAGACCGCCCCCGTGGAGGCCGTCGCCGGGGTGGCCCCGGTGAGCGCCGCCGCGCCCGTCCTGGCCGTCGCGTGCCCGGCGAGCGGGCCCAGGGCCAGGCCCGCGGCGCGGCAGTCGGCCACGATCTCCGGCAGGGCGCCCAGCGTGGCCCGCCAGCTGTCCGGCGCGGACGCGTGGTCGGTGTCGTGCAGCAGCAGTGTCCCGCCGCCGCGCAGGTCCGCCGCGGCCGTCCGGCGGACCGAGGCGGGTGTGGCGTGCGGCGTCCAGTCCCGGCCCCACGCCGTCCACAGCACCGGCCGCAGCCCCGCCCGCCGGGCGGCGGCCCAGCGTCCGGAGGTGAGGATGCCGTAGGGCGGGCGGTACCAGCGCGGCCACCGGCCGGTGACGTCGGCGACCGCGTACGCGGCCCGGAACAGCTCGCGGGCGTCCCGGCCCGGCGACGGCAGCCAGGGCCGGTCGTGCGCCCAGCCGTGGACGGCGAGTTCATGGCCCCGGCGGACCGTCTCGCGGGCCACGTCCGGGCACCGGGCGACCCGTCCGCCCAGCACGAAGAAGGTCGCCCGCACCCCGAGCGCGTCCAGCGCGTCGAGGAACAGCGGCGTGGACACCGGGTCGGGTCCGTCGTCGAAGGTCAGCGCGACATGGTCCGGGCGCCCCCGGCCGGCCAGGGCGGGCAGCCAGCGGCGGCGCGGCCCGGGCAGCCAGGTCGCCGCCGGGCCGAGGTGCGCCAGCGCCGCGGCGAGCGGAGCCAGTACGCACACGGCCCGCACGGCGGGGGACCGGTCACCGTCGATCATCCGTCCGTCTCCTTTCTCCCGGGCGGCCAGGCGGCCAGACAGTCAGGCGGCCAGACAGTCGGAGTCGGGCGGCCAGGCGGCCGGGCCGCGAGGCAGCCGGGCGGCCAGGCGGTCTCTCCGGCCGTCGGGCGCGACGCGTTCCGCTTCCCGCCCCGCATCATGCCCGCCCCGCGCCGGGCCCGCCGCCCGGACCGTCGAGGGCCGCCGCGGTGTCCCAGGTGCCGTGCACCGACGGCGCGCGGGCCAGTCCCACGCTGCCCAGGCCGATCAGCGCCACCCCGAGCAGCTCGGGCAGGACGCGTACGCCGAGGGCGATCTCCTCCCCGAACAGAGCCCAGCCCAGCGCCACGCTGGTCAGCGCGTCACCGAGGGTGAGGGCGGGCTGCGAGGCGGCGAGCGTCCCGGCCCGCAGCGCGCTCTGCAACAGCAGGAAGCCGAGTACGCCGACCACCGCCGTGGCGTACGGCGGCCACTGGGTGAGGACGGCGCCCACGCCCTGCGGGAACCGTCCGGTGACCTCCTTCAGCAGCGCGGCCGTCCCCCCGAACGCCACCGCCGAGGCGGAACCGAACAGCGCGGCCCGCGCGGCACCCCGGGCCAGCCGGCCGGCCGCGGCCAGGGCGGCCACCGCGCAGAGCACCGCCGGGCCGGCCGTCGCCCACCGGCCGGGCACGGCGGTGTCCTGTCCCTCGGAGGGCGCGGCGGCGCCCAGGAACAGGGCCAGCCCGACGGCCAGGGCACCGAACGCCAGCCAGGTCGTCCGGTCGGGCCGGTGGTGGAAGACCGCGCTGCCGACCACCAGGGTGAACAGCAGCTCGCTGGCCATCAGCGGCTGGACGAGGGCGAGCGATCCCACCGCGAGCGCCGCCGCCTGGAGCACCGTCGTCACCGCGAGCAGCGCCGCGCCGCCCACCCAGTACGGGTCCCGGACCAGGCGCAGCAGCCACCGGACCGGGTGGCCCGGTGCCGCGTCCGCGGCGTCCGCCGCGGCGGCCCGCCGTTGCAGCACCGACGCGGCGGCGTTGGACAGCGCGGCGCACAGGGCGAGGACGACGGTGAGGACGTGCACCGAGCCCGCTCAGCCGAACCGGGCGGCCAGCCGCCGGTACAGACCCGGCGTCGCACCGCGCACCCGGCACGGCAGCCGCAGCCAGCCGGGTACGTACACCTCGTCCCGGCCCCGCCGCACCGCGGTGTCGCGGATGGCGTCGGCCACCCGCTCCGGCGGCACCGGCCGGGGGCGGGAACGCCGGTAGGGCGCGCCGCGGCGTTCGAAGAAGGGGGTGTCCACGACCCCGGGGATCACATGGGTGACGCCCACCCCGGTCCCGCGCAGCTCCTGGCGCAGGGCGTCGGCGAAGGCGCCGAGCGCCGCCTTGGCCGCGGAGTACACGGCCTCGCCGCGCACCCCGACGCAGCCCGCGAGCGACCCGACCAGCACCACCCGGCCCGTCCCCGCCGCGACCATGTCCGGCAGCAGCAGCCGCACCAGCCGCAGGGTGGCGGTCAGGTCGGTCTCCAGGACCTCGTCGATGGCGTGCGCGGGCATCTCGCGGAACTCCCCGGCCCAGCCGACCCCGGCACCGGCCACCAGCAGGCCCACCGGACCCACGGTCGCCAGGGTGAAGTCGGCGAGCCGGCGGTCGGCACCGGGTGCGGTGAGGTCGAGGGCGAGGGCGCTGGCCGAGGAGGCGTCGGCGACCGCGCGCAGCCGCTCCGGATCGCGGCCGGTCAGCACCAGGTCCCAGGTGCCCTCGGCACCGAGCCGCCGGGCCAGGGCCGCGCCGATGCCCGAGGACGCACCGGTCACCAGCGCCGCACCGGTCACTCGCGCCGCACCGGTCACTCGCGCCGCACCGGTCACTCGCGCCGCACCGGTCCGCGTGCCCGCCCGGCCCGCCCGCCCGAACTCCCGCGCCGGCTCCGCACCGGCCGCGGCGGCCGTGGGCGCGAGCGGGGGCCGGGGCCGGGAGAACACAGAGACCATGCCAACCACCTCGGGTGCGGGCCGGAACACCTCAGGAGCGGCCGCCACCAGGGCGCCCGGCGTCCGGCGGGACGGGCGCTGACGGAGTATCCAGCCGGGTGCATCCGAAACGCCCATCTTGAGGCGGTTTGGGGTGCGGGGGGCGGGCTACCCCCACGCCGTGCGCCCCGACAGCTCGTCCACGCCCCGCCGGCCGGCCCCCGCCGCGCCGCGGCCCGCCGGGCGGCTGCTGGTGGTGAGCGCCGCCATGGGCGCCGGCCACGACACGGTCGCCGCCGAACTGGTCCGCCGGACGCGTGAACGCGGCGGCGACGCCACCGTCGTCGACGTCCTCACCCTGCTGCCGTACGGCCTGGGCGCCGGGCTGCGGCACTTCTACCGGGGATCGGTACGGCACTTCCCCTGGGCGTACGCCGCGCTGTACCGGCTGTTCCTGCGGCCCGGTCCCGGCCGCCGCCCCGGCGGCACACCGCTCGCCCGGCTGGCGGGGAGCCGGCTGAGCGAGCTGGCCGCGGGGACCGGGGCGGACGTCGTCGTCCCCGTCTTCCACCTCGGCGCCCAGCTCACCGGCCATCTGCGCGCCCGGGGCCTGCTCTCCGTCCCGAGCGCCGTCCTGGTGATCGACTTCGTGCCGCACCGGCAGTGGCTGCACCCCGGCAACGACCAGTACCTGTGCCTCACCGAGGAGGCCGCCCGCGCGGTCCGCCGGGACACCGGCGTGCCGGCCCGGACGTGCGGTCCCGTCGTGGACCCGGCCTTCCGCGCCGGGGCGGCGGGCGCGGAGCGCTGGCGGCGGCTGTTCGACCGGCACGCGCCCGGCCGGACCCCGGTCCTGCTGGCGTCCGGCGCCTGGGGCGTCGCCTCGCGCCCGGACGCCACCGTCCGCCTGCTGGCCCGCCACGGCTTCCTGCCGGTGGTGCTGTGCGGCGCCAACGAGACGCTGCGCCGCGAGCTGTCCCGCGTGCCGGGCGCCCTCGCCCTGGGCTGGGTGACCGACATGCCGGGCCTGCTGCACGCGGCCCGTGCCCTGGTCGACAACGCGGCCGGCCAGACCGCCGTCCAGGCGCTCGCCGCCGGGCTGCCGGTCGTCGGCCACCGCCCGATCCCCGGCCATGGCGCCGACGGCGTCCGCGCCATGGCCGCGCTGGGTGTCTCCGAGGCCGCCGGGGACGACGCCGGGCTGCTGGCGGCGCTGCGCCGGCTCACCCCGGAGGGGCCGGCCCGCCGCGCCCGCGTCACCGCCGGACACGCCCTGTTCCGGGACGACCCCGTCGGCCTGGCGCTCGCCCTGGCCCGGACGGCGCGCGGAGCCGGACCCGGCCGCCGATGAGAGCGGCCTCACCGGTTATGCCGTCCGGGCGACGGGCACCCGTGGGGGGATCTAGCGAGGAGGCACGTTGTGAGGGCGGACGAGTTCCTGACCCGGGTCCGTGACCGCGGGGAGTTCCACAGCCAGGAGGAGGCCGAACAGGTCACCGAGGCGGTTCTGCGGGTCCTCGGCTCCCGGATAGTCCCCGGGGAGGCGACCGATCTGGCCGCCCAACTGCCCGCCCCGCTGGACGAGGCGCTGCGGCCGGAACGGGGACGTCCCGAGCCGTTCGACCGGGAGGAGTTCCTGCGGCGGGTGGCGCGGCGGACCGGCGCGCGCCCGCGCACCGCGGAGTGGGATGCCGGCGCCGTCCTGTCGACGGTCGCCGACACCGTCCCCGCGGGCCAGGTGGACCACCTGCTGGACCAGCTCCCTGCGGACTGGGCGGACCTGTTCGGCAGCACGGGCGAACGGCACGCCGGCAGAAGAGACGGAACAGCCGGCCGGGCCGGCACCGGCAACGGCGGCGACAAGGCACCACGGAGGCACGGATGACCGACGGCGAACGGAGCTACGGCGACGAGGAGGGCACGCCCCTCGGCGGATACGCCGCCCTGGCGGCCACCTTCACGACCGGGCTGGGGGTCTTCGCGTGGGCGGCGCACCGGCGCGGGGTGCGGCTGCCCGACGGGGTTCCGCCCTGGGACCTGTTGCTGCTGGGCACCGCCACCTTCAAGGCGTCCCGGCTGCTCACCAAGGACAAGGTCACGAGCTTCCTGAGGGCGCCCTTCACCCGGCGCGAGGAGGACAGCCACGGCACCGAGGTCAACGACGCCTCGCGGGGCAGCGGCCTGCGCCGGGCCGTCGGCGACCTGGTGTCCTGCCCGTTCTGCACCTCCGCGTGGGTGGCCGGCGGGCTGGTCGCCTCCTACGCCTGGACACCCCGGGCGGCCAAGCTGGTGTGCGCGGGGCTCAGCGCCGTCGCCGTCTCCGACTGGCTCCAGTACGCGTGGAGCCGGACGGAACAGCAGGCGGAGGGCTGAGCCCGCGGCGGGATCAGTCCCGCTCGGCGCGCTCGGCGTGCAGCTTCTTCACGCGGGCCGACTCCTTGCGGACCTCGGCCTGCGTGGCGCGCTCCCGCCGGAGCCACTCGGGGTCCTCCTGCTTCAGCGCCTCGATCTGCTCCGTGGTGAGCGCCCCGTCGATCCCGCCGCGCCGCAGACCGGCGATGGAGACACCCAGCTTCGCGGCGACCACCGGCCTCGGGTGCGGGCCGTCGCGCCGCAGGTCGCGCAGCCACTGGGGCGGATCGGCCTGAAGGGCGTTCAGCTCGGCGCGGGTGACGGCGCCCTCGCGGAACTCGGCGGGCGTGGCGTCGAGATACACACCCAGCTTCTTCGCCGCGGTCGCGGGCTTCATCGTCTGGGTGCTCTGGTGCTCGGTCATGGCGTCCAGGGTATCGAGCGGATGACCGGGTCCTGACCACGCCGGTGACCAGGGCCGTCTCCCGGTCCGCCGGCCGGGGCGGTGCCCGGGGCCGCCGCCCGGTCGGTAACCTGGCCGGGTGACAGCCTCGGAAGCCCCGCACCCGTTCCGCCTCGCGTACGTCCCCGGGGTGATGCCCGGCAAGTGGGTGCGCATCTGGGGCGAGCGGCGGCCCGAGGTCCCGCTCTCCCTGTCCCAGGTGACCGCCGCCGAGGCGCCCGGGGCGCTGCGGGGCGGCGACGCGGACGCGGGCCTGGTACGGCTGCCCGTCGACCGGGACGTCCTGAGCGCCATCCCCCTCTACACCGAGACGACGGTCGTGGTCGTGCCCAGGGACCACCTCGTCACGGCGGCCGACGAGGTCACCGCGGCGGACCTCGCCGACGAGGTCGTCTTCCACCCCCTCGACGACGTCCTGGACTGGGAGCGGCCACCGGGCCGGCCCGCGGTCGAGCGTCCCGCCACCACGGCGGACGCCGTCGAACTGGTCGCGGCCGGGGTGGGCGTCCTGGTCGTCCCGCTGTCGCTGGCCCGGCTGCACCACCGCAAGGACCTCACCCACCGTCCGGTCACCGACGCCCCGCAGTCGAGCGTGGCGCTGTCCTGGCCGCAGGACGCGCACACCGACCTGGTGGAGGACTTCATCGGCATCGTCCGTGGCCGGACCGTCAACAGCACCCGGGGCCGCCGGCCGGCCACGCCGGAACCCGGGAAGGACGAGGCCCGCCGCAAGCCGGGGACCGGGAAGCAGACGGGCACGGGGAAGCAGGCCGGCGCGGGTAAGCAGGCGGGCGCCCCCGCCAGGCGTGGCGCGGCCAGGAGTGGTGCCCGGCGCGGTCGCCCCCGCCGCCGCTCCTAGGCGACCCCGGCCTCAGCGCACCGCCGGACCCGGAGGTTCGGTGGGGGCGGGTCGTCCGCGCCGCGGTCGGCTTCGGCGGGGCGGTCTGCTGGAGGCTGGTCCGGTCGAAGTTGACCAGGCCGGCGCGCTCCAGGACGCTGATCTGGTCGAGGACGGTGTCGTCGGTCTGGTCGGCGAGCTGCCGGACCAGGCTGTTGCCGGTGCCGGCGCGGATCCTGGCGATCGCCGGGAAGATCTGCCCGTGAGTCACCCGCATGATGGTGACCGCCGTGGTGTCGAACTGCCTGCCCGTCGTCCCTTCCACGGCCGCCACGAACCGCTGTTGCTGCGGCGACGCCCGGTTGGGCAGCGCGACGCCCGGCTCGGGCCCGATCCTGCGGCAGGTGGCGTCCAGCCGGGCGTGCCCCGCGACCAGGTGCTCGCCGGCCTCCCTCATCTCCGCCGTCGTCCCCCGCTCCATGGCCGGCAGCCCCAGCGGGTACCCCCACAGTCCCGCCGCCCGCACCTTGACCACGAAGTCCCGGTCCGCCTCGGTCAGCGGTCCGTACCGGGTCTCGGCGATCACCCGGTGCGGGCCACCGGTGGTGTTCCGCACCGCGAGCACGGTCGGGCAGGCGAGCGCGGTGAGGGTGAGGAGCAGGGCACCGCAGACGAGGGCGGTACCCGCGGTGGCGCGCGTGACGCGCGTCGGGCCTCCAGGGGTCGGGGCGGGCTCGGACACCCGGAGATACGGACGCGCCGCCCGGACCGATCACCGCCGCGGGCAAAACCTCCCGGCCTACTTCCCGGCCGCCCGCCCCACCGACTCCACCAGCGGCAGCAACCGGTGCGGGACCCGTTCGCGCAGCGCCACCTCGGAACGGGTGCGGACCACGCCGGGGAGGCTGATCAGTTTCTGGATCACGTCCTCCAGATGCGCGTTGTCACGGGCCACCACCCGGGTCAGCAGGTCCCCGCCGCCCGTGATGGAGAACGCCTCCACGATCTCGGGGACCCCGGCGAGCGCGTCCCCCACGTCGTCCAGGTGCCCCTGCGTCACCTCGATGTGCACGAACGCCAGCACCGGGTGCCCGAGCGCGGCGGGGGAGAGGACCGGACCCGTACCGGTGATCACGCCGTCCCGCTCCAGCCGGTCGAGCCGCGCCTGCACCGTGCCGCGGGCGACGCCGAGCAGCCGGGCGTACTCGCGGACGCTGGTGCGCGGCTGCTCCAGCAGCAGCCGCAGGATGCGGGTGTCCAGCTCGTCCACGGCCATGACGCCTCCACTCCCCGGTGTCCCCGGCCTACTGAGCCGTTGGCCGACTCCTGGCCATCGTACCGCCGTCTTCGCTGGGCCAATGGCCCAGTGGAACGGCAACCTGTTGAGCCACCGGCGGGCGGGATGCTGAGATGGAGGAGTCGATGGCGCTGCGGACCGATCCGCGGCGCCTTTTTGGTGCCGGCGCGCCGGACGGGGTGCCGGGCGTCACGGAACGGGGAGCCACAGGTTGCCGAGGGGGAGTCACACCGTGCTGAAGAGGATGTTCACGGCACCGGACCCGGGACGGACGCGGCTGCGGTTCGCGGCACGGGCCGTCGCCGGCATCGGCGCGGCCGTCCTCGTCTGCGGGGCCGCCGGACAGTCGCTGCCCGGCACCGTCGCCGGCGGGCTCGCCGCGCTGCTCGCCCTGTTCACCGTCGCCGACGCGACCGTGCGCGGCCAGGCGGTCACCACCGCGCTGCTGCCCGCCGTCGGCCTGCCGGTGCTCGCCGCCGCGTCCGTCCTGCACGACCACCCCGTCGCCCGCGACCTCGCCTTCCTCGCCGTCACCGGCGCGGGCGTGTACGCCCGGCGCTGGGGTCCGCGCGGCCACAGCCTCGGCGTGTTCGCCTTCATGACCTTCTTCGTGGCGCAGTTCCTGCACACCACCCCCGGACAGCTCCCCGCCCTGTACGCCGCCGTCCTGCTGTCCGTGGCCACCGCCGCGGCGGTCCGCTTCGGGCTGTGGTGCTACGAACGCCGCCTCCCGGCACCCGCCACACCCGCCGCGCTTCCCGGTACCGGGCTCGCCCGCGTCACCACCCGGCAGGCCGTCCAGGCCACCGCCGGCGCCGGCTTCGCCCTGGTCGTCGGGCACCTGGTGTCCGGGGACCGCTGGTACTGGGCGGTCGGCGCCACCTGGTGGGTCTTCGTCAACACCACCTCGCGCGGCGAGACCCTGGTCCGCGGCTTCCGCCGGGTCCTCGGCACGGTCCTCGGTATCGGCCTCGGACTGCTCGTCGCCGTCCCCGTGGACGGGGCGCCGCTGCCCAGCGCGGCCCTCGCCGCCGCCTGCGTCTTCGGCATCTTCTACTCGGCGGCCGTCTCCTACACCTGGATGATGCTCTGCGTCACCCTCCTCGCCGAACTGCTCTACGGCCTGCTCGGTGTGCTCACCCCGGCCCTGCTCGCCCTGCGCCTCGCCGAGACGGCCGTGGGTGCGCTCGGCGCCGCGCTCGCCGTGCTGCTCGTGCTGCCGGTCACCACCCACGCCGTCACCGACGCCTGGATCAGGCGGGCCCTGCGCGCCGTCCACGCCTGCACCGTCGAGACCGCCGCCCGGATCGCGGGCACCGAGGGCGCCGACCCGGCACCGCGCGTCGCCGAACTGGAACAGCTGCTCGGCCGGGTACGGCTGTCGGTGGCGCCGCTGACCCACCCGCTCAACCCGCTGCGCGCCCGCAGGCGGCGCGCCCGCCGGGTGCTCGCCCTGCTCGACGACTGCGCCCGGCAGATCCACGGCCTGGCCGCCGTCGCCGCCGACCCGGTGGCCTCCCACGACGCCCGGCTGACCGCCGCCTGCCGCCGGGTCGAGGCCGCCGTCGAGGCCCTGACCACCGGCCCCGGCGCCGGCCCCCTGCCGGAGCGGCCGGAGCGGCCGGGCGCGCGTGAACCCGTCCTCGCCCATCTGCACGGACTGGAACACGCCCTGGCCGAACTCGCCGCGCCGCTGCGCCACCCCGCCCCCCTAGGTCTGGACCGCGCCTGATCGCTGCTACCGTCACCCCGGGCGACCGCCGGCCGACGGCGGCCGGCGAGGGCGGAAGGGGACAGCGGTGGCACGGGGCACGAGGCCGCGGCAGGCGTTCATCGGGTCGTTCACGGCCGCCGGCGGCCGCGGCATCGTCACCGCCGCCGTCCACCCGGACCACGGCGCGCTGACCGCCACCGGCACCACCGACGGCCTGCCCGACCCCTCCTGGCTCGCCCTGGCGCCGGACGGGGACACGCTCTACGCGGTCAGCGAGTCCGCCGACGGAGCGGTGGCCGCGTACCGCCCGACCGGTGGCGGACTCGTACCGGCCGGGCCGCCGGTGTCCGTCGACGGCAGCGGCCCCACCCACCTCAGCCTCTTCCGCGGCCACGTACTGACCGCCAACTACGGCTCCGGCAGCGTCACCGCCGTACCCGTCCGGCCCGACGGCACCCTCGCCCGCCGCGCCTCCGGCGTGCTCCGGCACACCGGGTCGGGGCCGCGGGCACCGCGCCAGCAGGGCCCGCACGCCCACCAGGTGCAGCCCGACCCGAGCGGACGATGGGCCGTCAGCGTGGACCTCGGCACCGACTCGGTCCGGGTGTGCGCCCTGGCGGACGGCGCCCTCACCGTGCACCGGGAGACCGCGCTGCGCCCCGGCTCCGGCCCCCGCCACCTGGCCTTCCACCCCGACGGCACCCACGCCTACGTGCTCAACGAACTCTCCCCGACGCTCACCGTCTGCCGCTGGGACGCCGGGGACGGGGCGCTGCGCCCGCTCACCGAGGTCCCGGTCCTGCCCGGCGCCCCGTCCGGCGACGCCTACCCCTCCGGCATCGTCGTCTCGCCCGACGGCCGGTTCCTGTGGACCGCGACCCGCGGCGCGGACGTCCTGACGGTCTTCGCCGTCGAGGGCGCGACGGTGCGCCCGGCCGGCACGGTGTCCTGCGGCGGGCACTGGCCGCGGGCGCTTGCCGAGGCCGGCGGTCACCTTTACGCGGCCAACGAGCGTTCCGGCGACGTGACCTGGTTCGCCGTCGACCGGCGTACCGGCCTGCCCCGCCGGGCCGGCGCGCTCCGCGTCCCGGCGGCCTCCTGCGTCGTCTTCGCCTGACCCGGGCCCGGCCGGCCGGGACGGTACCGCCGCACGGCGAAGGGCCCGCCCGGTCCACCGGAACCGGAACGGGCCCTCGACGCTCTCGCCGCCCTCGTCGCGCGCGTCAGCGCACGGGCGCGCTCTGCGGCTGCGACGGCGTGATGCCCAGCGCCGTCGTGTACTTGGCCAGCGCGAGCTTGCCGATCGCCGGGTACGGGCCGAGCGGCTCGGCCACCGAGCAGCCCGCCTCCGCGGCGGCCTCGCGCAGCAGGGACGCGTCGATCTCCGGGCCGATCAGGTAGGGCGCGAGCGCCAGCTGCTGCGAACCGGCCGACCGCAGCTGCTCGGCCACCGACGCGATCGAACCCTCCTGGTCCAGCGCCGCCGCCATCACGGGCACGGCCAGCCGCGCGGCGAGCAGCATGCCGGTGATCCCGGCCGCCTGCACGGCCTCCTCACCGCCCACGGAGGCCAGCACGATGCCGTCCGCCGCCGTCGCCACCGTGAACAGCCGGGCCCGGTCGGCACGGGCCAGCCCGGCCTCCGAGAGCCGGACGTGCAGCGCCTCCGCGAGCAGCGGGTGCGGACCGAGCACGTCCGTCAGCTCGGCCGCGACCCGGCTGTCCATCACGGCCTGGCGGACCCGGCGCAACAGCGCGTTGTCCGGACCGGCGAGCAGCGGCACGACGACCGCGACGGGACCCTCGGGCTCCTTCGTCTCGACACCGGCCGCGACCGCCTGCTCGTAACGGGCGGTGCGCTCCTCGGCCGCGTGCGCGAGGACGGCCGTCAGCGACGGGAACTCCTCGTCGTCACCGTCGAGGTACCCGATCCGGGCGTCCAGACCGGGCAGTTCGGAGCGGGCGATGCTCACGACCTCCTCGGCCAGACCCCGCGTGGCACCGCTGGGCGCACCCGGCACGGCGAGGACGAGCGCGGGCGCGCCCTCGGGAGCCACCAGCGGCTCGGGGCGGCGGTGGCGTCCCGGCTGGCGGGGGCGCGGCATTCGTACGGGCAGGCCGGACGCGGGCCCAGTGGGGGAGCTCATGGTGCCGCATGTTAGTGGCTTCCCGAGGTCCCCTGTTCGGGGAGGGCCCAGGTGAGCGGTATCCGTCCGGTTTTGTCTGAAGAGTGATGTACGGATCGGACGACATCGGCATGATTCCCCTCCCCGCGGGACCGAAGTCAGCCACCCTCCGCAACCGTCACCCACAGCATTCCCGGGTCGTCCGGAAGGGGGAGCGGACCGGTCGCCAGCCCGGCCGCGAGCCGTACCGCGCCGTCCAGCGGACCGCCCTCGGCCGGCACCCGCCGGACCCCCGGGAGCCGGCGCGCCAGTTCCTCCTCCAGCGGGACGAGGAGCGGGTCGCCCAGCCCCCGCAGGCCGCCGGTGAGGGCGACCGAAGCCCCCTCGGGGCAGACCGCGGCGGCGGAACCGGCGAGGTGCCGCGCGGCGGCCCGCAGGATGTCCGCGGCCACCGGGTCGCCGGCCGCGCAGGCGGCCACGTCCGGCGCGAAGGAGGCGAGGACGGCGGCGCGGTCGGTACGCGGGTACAGCGCGCCGGGCAGCCCCGGCGCCGGCCCGAACCGTCGGGTGGCCCGGGCCAGCAGCGCCGCGGAGCCGTCTTCGCGGCCGTCGTGCGCGCGCAGCGCCGCCTCCAGTCCGGCCCGGCCGATCCAGGCACCGCTCCCGCAGTCCCCGAGCAGGTGCCCCCAGCCGTCCGCGCGGCGCCACCGGGTCAGGTCCGTGCCGACGGCGATGGCGCCGGTGCCCGCGGCGACCACGGCCCCGGCCCGGAAGCCGAGCGCGCCGACGTAGGCGGTGACGGCGTCGGCGGCGAGCGCGAGCGTCCGGGTGCCCAGCTCCCGGGCCAGGGCGCCGGGCAGTTCGGCCCGCAGCGCCTCGCCGAGGGTGGCCAGTCCCGCCGCCCCGACGACGGCGGTGGTCAGCCGCGCCACCCCGGCCTCGGCCGCCGCCGCCCGTGCCATCGGCAGCAGGTGCTCCAGCAGATGCCCGGGATCGATGCCCCGCGCGCCGGTCCGCACCGGCTCCCGCGTCGCGCGCCGGGCCGGCGCACCGCCTCCGGCCGCCCCGACGGCGACCCGGAGTCCGGAGCCGCCCGAGTCCACGGCGAGATGTCCGTCCGTCACGGCGACGAAGGCTACCGCCCCGCTCCCGTCCCCCTGCCACTCCCGTACCGCTCCCGTACCGGTTCCGCCCGCACCGCCCGTTCCCGGACGGCGGCCCGTCCGTGCGCCAGTAGAGTGACTCCCCGTGGCACCACGACCTCTCCATGAACTCGTCGAGCCGGGCTGGGCGAAGGCCCTGGAACCGGTGGCCGAGCGCGTCGCCGCGATGGGCGACTTCCTCCGCGCGGAACTCGCGGCCGGGCGCACCTATCTGCCGGCCGGACCGAACGTCCTGCGCGCCTTCCAGCAGCCCTTCGACGACGTGCGCGTCCTGATCGTCGGACAGGACCCGTACCCCACCCCCGGGATGGCGATCGGGCTGAGCTTCGCCGTCGCCCCCGAGGTGCGCCGGCTGCCGGGCAGCCTGATCAACATCTTCCAGGAGCTGCAGAGCGACCTGGGCCTGCCCCGCCCCTCCAACGGCGACCTCACCCCGTGGACCCGGCAGGGCGTGCTGCTGCTGAACAGGGCGCTGACGACGCGACCGAACAGCCCCGGCTCGCACCGGGACAAGGGCTGGGAAGAGGTCACCGAGCAGGCCATCCGCGCACTCGCCGAACGGGACAAGCCGCTGGTCTCCGTCCTGTGGGGCCGGGACGCCCGCAATCTGCGCCCGCACCTCGACCGCTACCCGGTGATCGAGTCCGCGCACCCCTCGCCCCGCTCCGCCGACCGCGGCTTCTTCGGCTCCCGGCCGTTCAGCCGCACCAACGACTTCCTCGCCCGCCAGGACGCCGAGCCGGTGGACTGGCGGCTGCCCTGACGGACGGTCCGGGCGGCGGTCAGCCCAGCACCGCCGCCCGCACGCACAGCACGTCCGGCAGGTGTGCGGCCAACTGCCGCCAGGTGTCGCCGTCGTCGGCGGACGCGTACAGCTCGCCGTTGCGGTTGCCGAAGTACACGCCGGCCCGGTCACCGGTGTCCTCGGCGGTGCACAGGGCGTCGCGCAGCACCGGGCCGTAGTGGTCCTCGCGCGGCAGCCCCGCCGTGAGCGGTTCCCAGCCCCTGCCCGCGTCCGAGGTCCGGAAGACCCGGCAGCGCCGGTCGGCCGGGACGCGGTCCGCGTCGGCGTTGACCGGAAACACGTACGCCGTGCCGCCGCGCCGGGGATGCGTCGCCATCGCGAAGCCGAAGGTGGACGGCAGGCCCGCGCCGATGTCCGTCCAGTGCGCGCCCGCGTCGTCGCTGCGGTACACCCCCCAGTGGTTCTGGAGGTACAGGCGGTCGGGGTCGGCCGCGTCCCGGGCCACCTTGTGCACGCACTGGCCGAACTCGGGGTGCGGGTCGGGCAGGAACACCGCGGAGACACCGGAGTTGGACGGGGACCAGCTCGCGCCGCCGTCGGTGGTGCGGAAGACGCCCGCGGTCGAGACGGCGACGGTGACCGCCCGCGGGTCGCGCGCGTCGGTGAGGACGGTGTGCAGGCCCTCGCCCCCGCCACCCGGCACCCAGCGGGCGCGGGTGGGGTGCTCCCACAGCGGCCGGACCAGCTCGAAGCTCTCCCCGCGGTCCTCCGACCGGTACAGCGCCGCCGGTTCGGTGCCCGCCCAGACCACGCCGGGCTCGGCCGCGGAGGGGTGCAGCTGCCACACCCGCTCCAGCGAGGCGCCGGTGTCCTCGGGGAACCGCACGGCCGGCCGGGGCGGCTCGGTCCAGGTGCGGCCCAGGTCGTCGGAGTGGAACACCGACGGTCCCCAGTGCGCGCTGTCCCCGCCGGCCAGCAGCCTCGGGGTGTCCCCCCGGGTGTCGACGGCGACCGAGTACACGGCCTGCGCCGTGAAGTACGGGTCCGCGTCGAAATCCCAGACGCCACCCCGGCGGCGCCCGAGGAACAGGCCCTTCCTGGTGCCCACGGCCAGCAGTACCTCGGTCATGCCGATCACCTCCGCGGCGTCCCCGTCGACGCCTTCGTCCCGGATGCGGCCAGTCTGCACCCCACCACTGACAACGGCCCCCGAGAACGGCGTCCAGGCAGGTCAGCGCGGCAGGGCGCGGTCCAGGACGGCACCGGTGGCGACGCCGTCGGGCAGGGTGCCGAAGGAGTGCCCCCAGTCGCCGCCGAGCCGGCTCGCGCAGAAGGCGTCGGCGACCGCCGCCGGGGCGTACCGGACCAGCAGGGACGCCTGGAGGGTGAGCGCCATCAGTTCCACGAGGCGGCGCGCACCGGACTCGGCGGCGCCGCCCAGGCGCTCCTTCAGCCGGACCACGGCCGCGTCCAGCCGGGCGTCCGCGCCCCGGGCCAGGGCCAGCTCCCCGAACAGGGCGTCGGCGGTCCGGGGGTCGCGGCCCAGCGCCCGCAGCACGTCCAGGGCGTTGACATTCCCCGAGCCCTCCCAGATCGACAGCAGCGGGGCCTCGCGGTAGTGCCGGGGCATGCCCGACTCCTCCACGTAGCCGTTGCCGCCGAGGCACTCCAGGGCCTCCGCGGTGAACGCCGGACCGCGCTTGGTCACCCAGTACTTGCCGACGGCCGTCGCGATCCGCCGGAACACCGCCTCCCCGGCGTCCCCGCGCACCGCCCGGTCGGCGGCCCCGGCCAGCCGCAGCGTGAGCGTCGTCGCGGCCTCCGACTCCAGCGCGAGGTCGGCCAGGACGTTGCGCATCAGCGGCTGGTCGATCAGCCGGGCGCCGAACGCGGCGCGGTGCCGTACGTGGTGCCCGGCCTCCACCAGGGTCTTGCGCATCAGCGTCGCCGAGGCCATCACGCAGTCCAGCCGGGTGCAGTTGACCATCTCGATGATCGTCTTGACGCCCTGTCCCTCCGGCCCGACCAGCCACGCCACGGTCCCGTCGAACTCCGGCTCCGAGGAGGCGTTGGAGCGGTTGCCGAGCTTGTCCTTCAGGCGCTGGACGCGGAAGGTGTTGCGGGTGCCGTCCGGCAGCACCCGGGGCACCAGGAAGCAGGAGAGGCCGCCGGGCGCCTGGGCCAGCACCAGGAACAGGTCGCACATCGGGGCCGACGTGAACCACTTGTGCCCGCGCAGCGTGTACACGCCGGACTCCGCGGTCGGCGTCGCCGCCGTGGTGTTGGTCCGGACGTCGGAGCCGCCCTGCTTCTCCGTCATCCCCATCCCGGCCAGCAGGCCCCGCTTCTCCGCGGGCGCCCGCAGCCCCGGTTCGTACTCCCGTGAGGTGAGGCCCGGCTCGTACAGCTTCGCCAGGTCGGGCCGGCGGCGCAGCACGGGCACGGCCGCGTACGTCATCGACGTCGGACAGCCGTGCCCGGCCTCCGTGTGCCCCCAGACGAGGCCGCCGGCGGTCCGTGCGACGTGTGCGCCGGGCCGGTCGTCCGCCCAGGGCGCCCCGGCCAGCCCCGCGCCGACCGCCGCCCGCATCAGGTGGTGCCAGCTCGGGTGGTACTCGACCTCGTCGATCCGGTGGCCGTACCGGTCGTGGCTGCGCAGGACGGGCGCGTGCAGGTTGGCCAGCTCGCCCCACTCCTGGGCCTCGGTCGAGCCCGCCCGCAGGCCGAGGCGCCGCAGCTCCTCCTCGGCCCATCCGGCCCCCTCCCGGCGCACCCCCACCAGCAGGGCGGTGTCCTCGGCGGCGTCGTAGGGGGCGAGGGGCGGCGGCTGGTTGGTGACGTCGTGGGTCGTCATGAGTCGAGTGTTGCACTGTGTCTACGGACGCAGCAATACTGCAACACGCGGACGCCCGTACAGTACGGAGCCATGCGGATCGACGACCCTGTGCCCGGCGGTGACCTCGTCCCGCGTCCGCTGTCCGCGCGGTCGGTCCTGCTCAGCCTGCTGCTCGGCAGCCATCCGCCCGAGCTGCCGGCGCGGGAACTGGTGCGGCTGGCGGAGCGCTTCGACGTGGGCGGCTCCACCGCGCGGGCGGCGCTGAGCCGGATGACGGCCGCCGGCGACCTGCGGCGCACGGACACCGGCTACCGGATCGGCGACCGGCTCCTGGAGCGGCAGCGCCGCCAGGACGAGGCGGTACGGCCGCACACGCGCGCGTGGGACGGTGACTGGGAGCTGGTCGTGGTCACCGCCGGCGGCCGGAGCCCCGCCGCGCGCGCCGACCTGCGCGCCCGCCTCACCGCCCTGCGCCTCGCCGAACTGCGCGAGGGCGTCTGGCTGCGCCCCGCCAACCTGCGCCGCGCGCTGCCCGCCGGGCTGGACGCGGTGGCCGAGCGCGGCACCGCGCGCCCGGCCCGCCCGGCGCGGGCCCTCGCCGCGGAGCTGTGGCCGCTGGACGCCTGGGCCGCGACGGCCCGCGCCCTGCTCGGCCGCGTCGAGGACACGGACCGCCCGGCCGGCCGCCTCGCCGCCTTCGCGGCCGTCGTCCGCCACCTGCTCGCCGACCCGGTCCTCCCGCCGGCCCTCCTCCCCGCCGACTGGCCGGGCCCGGCCCTGCGGGACGCCTACACCGCCTACCAGCGGGAACAGGCGGCCTAGGCCGGACCGGACCGGTGAGGGCCTGTCGTTCGGATCACGCCGCGGACGCGGGGCCTGGCACGCGCACCTGCCGCGTTGTCGTCACTCGCCGACGCTCCGCGTCGACTCCCTGTTCCGCCTTGCGTCCGCACGCACCAGGCCCCGCTCACCGGCGCGAGGAAGGCGCAGCCGATTCCCCGCGACCTGATCCGAACGACAGGCCCTGGGTCCGGGCGGCCGTCCCGGCGGGCTCGGTGGGGACGCCCGCCGCCGGTTCCCCGGCCCCGGCGGCGAACCGCCCCGGGAGGTGGTTGAAGAGCAGGTTCAGCACGATCGCCGTCAGGCACCCCGCGCTGATGCCGCTGTGCATCACCGTCTGGAACCAGGCCGGGAACGCGTCGTACACGGTCGGCACCCCGACCGGCAGCAGGCCGACCGCCAGCGACACGGCCACCACCGTGAGGTTGTGGTTGCCCTCGAAGCCGGCCTCGGAGAGGGTGCGCAGCCCGCTCGCCGCCACCGTCCCGAACATCACCAGGCCCGCCCCGCCGAGCACCGGCGCGGGGATCGCCGCCACCACCGCGCCCAGCTTGGGCAGCAGGCCGAGCAGCACCAGCATCCCGCCCGCCGCGGCCACCACCCAGCGGCTGCGCACCCGGGTCATGCCCACCAGGCCGACGTTCTGCGCGAAGGCCGTGTACGGGAAGGTGTTGAAGACCCCGCCGAGGACCGTGGACAGTCCGTCGGCGCGCAGCCCGTCCGCCAGGGAGCGTGGCTCGGCCTTCCGGCCGGTCATCTCGCCGACCGCGATGAAGTCGCCCGCGGTCTCCGTCATGCACACCAGGGCCACCACCAGCATCGAGACGATCGCCGACGCCTCGAAGACCGGCGCCCCGAAGTGGAACGGCGTACTGATCCCGACCCAGCCGGCGTCCGCGACCCCGCCGAAGTCGGTGAACCCGAACGGCACCGCGACCACCAGCCCGGCCGCGATGCCGATCAGCACCGCGATCCGGCTGAGGAAGGCCGGCGCGAACCGCTGGACCGCGAGCACCACGACGAGGACGAACGCCGCGAGCCCCAGATTCCCCGGGTCACCGAAGTCCGCCGCGCCCGAGCCGCCCGCGACCCAGTTGCCCGCCACCGGCATCAGCGAGACGCCGATGATCAGGATGACGGTGCCCGTCACCAACGGCGGGAAGAACCGCAGCAGCCGCCCGAAGACCGGCGCCAGCAGCATGATCGCCAGCCCCGCGACGATCACCGCGCCGTAGATCGCGGGCAGCCCGCCGCCGGTCGTCCCGATCATCACCATCGGGGACACCGCGGCGAACGTGCAGCCCTGCATGATCGGCAGCCGTACCCCGAACCGCCAGAAGCCGACGCACTGGATCAGGGTGGCGATGCCGCAGACCAGCAGGTCGGCGGTGATCAGGTACGCCAGGTCTGCCGGCGGCAGCTTCATCGCCCCGCCCACGATCAGCGGGACGGCCACCGCACCCGCGTACATGGCCAGGACGTGCTGGAGGCCGAAGGCGGCCAACTGGCGTACGGGTGGTATCGCGTCGACGGGGTGCACGGGCGTGGACGTGGCCATGGGCGCTCCTGGGCTGCGGAGTGGGGACGGGACGGGGCACACGTGGGGGAGGTGCCGACAGCCAGTGACCGTAAGCGCCTTGAACAGTTTGTTGATTTCCGCCGTGTTGCCGCCGTGTGTCCGCGTGGACGGCCGGCCGGCGGCCTTGACCTCAAGCGCTTGAAGTGTGTTCTGCTGACGCCATGGCGACCTTCACCATTCGGGACGTATCCCGGCGTAGCGGGCTGAGTGAACCCACGCTGCGCTACTACGAGGACGTGGGACTGATCGGCCCGGTGGACCGCGACGGGACCAGCGGACACCGGCGGTACCGGCAGGACGACCTCGACCAGCTGGACATGCTGGCCTGCCTGCGCGCCGCGGGCGTCGGCATCGGGGACATGCGGACCTACATGGCCAACCGGGCCCGCGGCCGGGCGGCGGCGGCCGAGCAGCGCGATCTGCTGCTGCGGCACGCGCGGCGGGCCGAGGAGGAGCTGGCCGCCCAGCGGGCCCGGCTCGACTACCTGCGCGAGAAGGCGGCGATGTGGGACGCCCGGGACCGCGGCGACGCCGTCGCCGAGGCCGAGGCGACCCGACGCGTGATGACGGCGGCGGGCCGTCTGGAAGGGGCGGCATGAGCAAGGCACTTGTCACCGGCGGATCCGGATACCTGGCGACGCACCTGATCGCCGCGCTGCTGCGGGAGGGCAGGGAGGTGCGCGCCACCGTCCGCTCGACGGCCGCCCGCGAGGCGGGGCTGCGCGCGGCGGTGCGCCGCGGCGGCGCCGACGACGGCGGTCTCGAGGTCGTCGCCGCCGACCTGATGAGTGACGACGGCTGGCCCGCGGCACTGGCCGGCTGCGACGAGGTCCACCACGTCGCCTCGCCCATCCCGGTCCGGCAGCCGAAGGACCCGGACGAACTGATCGTCCCCGCCCGCGAGGGCGTGCTGCGGGTGCTGCGCGCCGCCCGGGACGCAGACGCCCGGCGCACCGTCCTCACCTCGTCGTTCGCGGCGGTCGGCTACTCGCCCAAGCCGGACGCCGAGTACACCGAGGACGACTGGACCGACCCCGGCACCCCGGGCCTCGCACCGTACCCGCGCTCCAAGGCGATCGCCGAAAGGGCCGCGTGGGACCTGATGGAACGCGAGGGCGGCGACCTCGAACTCGTCACCGTCAACCCGACGTTCATCCTCGGGCCCACCCTCATCACCGAACTGCGCTCCTCGACCCAGCTCGTCAAGTCGATGCTGGACGGGACGACGACCGCCGTGCCCCGTCAGTACTTCGGGGTCGCGGACGTCCGCGACGTCGCGGACCTGCATCTGCGCGCGATGGCCGCGCCCGGCGCCGCGGGCCGCCGGTACCTCGCCCTGGCGGACGGTCCCGCCATGAGCTTCCTCGACCTCGCGCGGACCCTGCGCAGCCGGCTCGGCGAACGGGCCGCGCGGGTCCCGTCCGAGGAGGTCCCGGGACCGGAGCCGAGACGTCCGGTCATCCACAACGAGCGGGCCCGGAAGGAACTGGGCTGGGTCCCGCGCCCCGCCGGGACGACGATCGTGGAGACCGCCGAGAGCCTGGCGGAACTCGGCCTCCTCGCGCCGCGGGGCTGACCGGACGGGCCCGCCGGTCCGCTGACGGAGTGCCGCGCGGGACACCCGGCGCGTGTCCGTTCGTATGGAATGTGATCATGCGGTTACGTTCCGGGGGTGCCCGAACCCACCCGTGTCCCTCGTTCCCTCCGGCTCTGCGACCGCTGCCCGCAGGACGGCGAGGTCACCGTGCGGCACGCGTGGAACGTCCGCGCGGACGGCTCCCTCGCCTCGTGGTTCGACGTCCGGCTGGTCTTCGCCGACGGCGCGAGCGTCGAGGCGCTGGCCGTGGTGTCCCCGGAGGGCGTCGGCCTGGAGGACGTACGGGCCCGGCCGGCCCTCGGCCTCGACGACCTGGCACTGCTCGGGGAGTGGCTGGAGGACCCCCTCGCCGAGGCGTGCGGGGCCGCCCGCGCCGACGGCGCACCCGCCGCCGTACGGCATGCCCGGCCCGCCGTACGGCCGTCCGGCGCGGAGACGCCGCCGATGGTGGCGCGGGAGTACCGGACCGCTCAGGAACGCGGCGCGGACCCCGTCCTCGCGGTGATGCGGGCGACCGGGGAGAGCCGGCGCGGGGCGCTGCGGCTGATCGGCCGGGCCCGGGACGCGGGCCTGCTCACGCCGCGTCACCTGCGGCGCTGACCGGAGCTCCGGCCGGTCAGAGCATCTCCCGCATCCGCGCGATCTCGCTGGTCTGCTGTGCGACCACGTCGTCGGCCATCTCCTCGATCCGGACGTTGTTGCCCTGCGCCTTCACGTCCGCGGCCATGGTGATCGCCCCCTGGTGATGGGTGATCATCAGGGTGAGGAAGAGCTGGTCGAACGCGGTGCCCCGGGCCGCGCGCAACTGCTTCAGCTGCGCGTCGGTCGCCATCCCGGGCATCGTCGCGTGGTCGTGCGCGCCGCCCGTCGCCGTCTCCGCCTTGCCGTGCTCCTTCAGCCAGCCCCGCATGGTGGCGATCTCCGGCTCCTGCGACGCGGCGATCCGTTCGGCGAGGCGCCTCACCTTCTGCGAGGCGGCGTGCTCGGGCGCGAGGTCCGTCATCACCAGCGCCTGGGCGTGGTGCTGGATCATCATGCGCGCGTACTCGACGTCGGCGGAGTTGGGGGAGTCGTCGTCGGCGCGCTGCGCCTCGGCGTCCCGCGCGGACAGCGTGCGGTTGTCCTCGCCCGGCCTGCCGGGCGCGATCACCGAGGGGCCGGAGGACGTGGCCGCGTCGGACTTCCCGCCAAAATCGCAGGCCCCGAGCCCCAGCACGGCCAGGGCGGTCAACGAGACCGTGACGAACGAGGCGCGGGACGCGGGACGGAAGGGCACTACGACCTCCTGGAACAGCCGGGGCGGGGGACACCTCGTGAGTGTCGTGACCGTCCTAGCACGCTTCCGCGCGCCAGTGATCAAAAAACTTCATTACGAGTCTGTTGCCCCCTGTTGGTATGAGCATGGCGACGACGATACTGCGGGGTGCGTACACCGTTCCCCCGCGAACGGAACCAGGGAGGAAGCAGTGATCCTGTTGAACGACCCGAGAACACGGCGCAGACGCCTGGGAGTTGCCACGGCGGCCGCCGGGCTGCTGGCCGCGCTGCTCACCGCGTCACCGGCGGCGGCGACCCCCGACCCCGGGGACGGGCCGGCCGCGACGAAGGGGGTCTCCAAGAGCGCGCGGGCCGAGGCGGCCGAGGCGATAGCGAGCGGCGAGATACCCGGCCAGGACGAGATCGTCCACTCGGCCAACCTGGAGCACCTCGTCAACGTCCCCAAGGACGTCCTGCCGGGCACCAACTCGGACCTGGCCTTCCAGGGGAAGTACGCCTTCGCCGGCAACTACGACGGCTTCCGCGTCTTCGACATCAGCAACCCGAAGAAGCCGAAGACCGTCTCCCAGGTGCTCTGCCCGGGCTCGCAGAACGACATCTCCGTCTCCGGCGACCTGCTGTTCCTGTCGACCGACTCCTCGCGCAGCGACGACAGTTGCAACAGCACCACCCAGCCGGTGACCGAGAAGTCCTCCTGGGAGGGCATGAAGGTCTTCGACATCAGCGACGTGCGCAATCCGAAGTACGTCGCCGCCGTCGAGACCGCCTGCGGCTCGCACACCCACACGATCGTGCCCGAGCGCCGCGACGTCTACGTCTACGTCTCCTCGTACTCGCCGAACGCCGCGTACCCCGACTGCCAGCCGCCGCACGACGGCATCTCGGTCATCAAGGTGCCGCGCAGCGCCCCCGAGAAGGCGGCGGTTGTCGGCTTCCCGGTGCTGTTCCCCGGTGAGGGCCCCGACGGCGGCGGCAACCCGGGCGCGCCGACCAACCCCGGGGTCACCAAGACCACCGGCTGCCACGACATCACCGTGCTGCCCTCGAAGGACCTGGCGGCCGGCGCCTGCATGGGCGACGGCATCCTGTTCTCCATCAAGGACCCGGAGCACCCGAAGGTCATCGACCGCGTCCAGGACAACGTCAACTTCGCGTTCTGGCACTCCGCGACCTTCAACCAGACCGCCGGGAAGGTCGTCTTCACCGACGAGCTGGGCGGCGGCGGCGCGGCCACCTGCAACGCGGAGATCGGCCCGAACCGCGGCGCCGACGGCATCTACGACATCGTCGGCAAGGGCGAGAAGAGCAAGCTCGTCTTCCGCAGCTACTACAAGATCCCGCGCCACCAGGCCGACACGGAGAACTGCGTCGCCCACAACGGCTCGCTGATCCCGGTCAAGGGCAAGGACCTGATGGTCCAGGCCTGGTACCAGGGCGGCGTCTCCGTCTGGGACTTCACCGACTCCTCGAAGCCGAAGGAGATCGCCTACTTCGAGCGCGGCCCGCTGAGCACCGAGACGATGGTGACCGGCGGTTCCTGGTCGGCGTACTACTACAACGGCTACATCTACTCGAACGACATCGCCAAGGGCTTCGACGTGCTCAAGCTCAGCGACCGGCGCACGGACCCGGCCAAGAGGGTCCGGCTGGACGAGCTGAACGTCCAGACGCAGCCGGACTACTTCGACTGATCCTCGGCCCCGGTCGGGAAGAAACGCGACAGATCGCTGTCGCACGTCCCGCCGGGCGCCCCGGCGTCCGGCGGGACCCCCATCTCCCACTCCAGTCCGTACCGCGCGAACAGTTCGGCGCGCAGGACGGGGACCGGCATCGGCGCCCCCGGCATCAGAGCGGCGTACACGGCGCCCATCAGCAGGGCCCGCAGCATCGGATAGTCCCGGTCGACGTCCCGCGAACCGTGCCGGGCGACGGTGTCCCGCAGCAGCTCGGCCAGCCGCCGCTGCTCCGGACACGGCACGAAGCCCTCGGCGTGCAGCAGCCCCGCCATGTGCTGGCGCATCAGCACCGGCCGCAGCCGGGCCAGTCCGAGGATCGCGTCGATGGCCCGCGCCATCCGCTCCCGCCCGTCGGCGGTGCGCGGCTCCCGCTCCAGGGCCTCCTCCAGCGTGCGGTGCATCAGCCGGTGCACGGCCGACTGCACCAGCTCGCGCTTGCCGGGGAAGTAGTACGAGATCAGCCCCCGCGCCGCCCCGGCCCGGTCGGCGATGTCGCCCAACGTCGTGGCGGCGTACCCGCGTTCACCGACCAGCTCGACGGCGGCCCGCAGCAACCGCTCCTGCGAACGTCTGCGCAACTCTTCATTGACCGAGGCGCTCCGCGGGGACATCCTGTAACTCCTGCGTTGACTGGCTGCCAGCCAACTATACTCGGCGCAGCGGGCCCGCCCACGAGGCCGGGCCCGTCCCGCCCACCTGGGCGACGCGGGGGATCGCCCAGGTGGGCACCCCTCCCCGGATATGGTTGCCTCGGGCTATGGATCCGTTCAGGACGACTCAGCGGCCCGCCACGGTACGAGGCCGAGCACGGGGCGCAGTCCCGCCGGGCGTTCGGCCACCGGCAGATGGTCCACGAAGTGAACCCCGCAGCCGAGGGCCGCGGCGCCGCCGTCCGCCCTCCGGTCGTCACCGACCATGAGGGTGCGCGCCGGGTCGGCGCCGAGCGCCGCGCAGGCGAGGGCGAACAGCCGGGGGTCCGGCTTGCGGATGCCGTGCTCGTAGGAGAGGACGTACGTGTCCACGTAGGGAGCGAGGCCGTGCTCACGGAAGACCGGGCGCGGGTCCCAGCCGATGTTGCTGACGACGCCGACCGCGATCCCGCGCTCCCGCAGGGTGCGCAGCACCTCGGCGGCGTCGGGGTAGGGGCGCCACGCGGCCGGCGTCATGTGCCGCTCGTACAGCGCGTCGTGCAGCTCCGGGGCGGGCAGCGGCACCCGGCGGGACAGCCCCGTGTACGCCGCGCGGTGCAGTTCCGGTGTCTGGTCGCGCAGTTCCCACACCGCGGCCAGTTCCTCGGGAACCCGCAGCGGGGCGGGGCCGCCCGGCAGTGCGCCCGCCTCCTCCAGCGCCCGCGCCGTGCGCGTCAGTTCCGCCTCGGAGAGCGGGACGCGGGCGTCGGCGAGCACGGCGCGCAGCCACGCCGCGCAGGACTCGACGCGGAAGAGGGTGCCGGAGAAGTCGAAGAGGACGGCGGTCATGCCGGGCATCCTAAGAGGCGGCGGCCCCGGGGGAGGGGGTCCGGGCCGGGCGCCACCGCCGGTGGGCCGCCACCGCCAGGCACACCACCAGCGCGCCCATGACCCAGCCCGCGACCACGTCCGTGGTCCAGTGGACGCCGAGCCAGATCCGGGTCAGGCCGACGCCGGCCACCGAGACCACGGCCGGCGCGAGCGCGGCGGCCCGCGCGGCGGGGGCGGCGCCGTACCGGCGCAGCAGCCAGAGCAGCAGGCCGCACACCACCGTCGCCGTCATGGCGTGGCCCGACGGGAAGGCGGCGTAGTGGGCGCTGTCCACGGGGTCGGGCCAGACCGGCCGTTCGCGGCCCACCGAGGCCTTCAGCACCTGCTGGAGCAGGGCGGTCAGCGCGACGGTCGCCCCCAGCCACAGCGCCGTCCACCAGGCGTCGCGGCGCAGCCCCAGCCAGAGTGCGACCGCCGCGCACAGCAGGCGCATGGTCCAGGGGTCCCACACCCAGTCGGTCAGGACCCGGAAGGCCTGGGTCAGACCGGTCCGCTCGATCGCCCAGCGGTGCGTGGTGCGGGCGATCCGGGTGTCCAGGTCGATCAGCGGGCGCCACTCGGCGGCGACCAGGACCAGCAGCAGCGCCGAGCACACCCCCAGAGTCCAGGCGAGGCCGAGCGCGGCGCGGGACCGCGGGGGGCGGGGCGGGGAGTCGAGGTGCGGCGTCTGCATGCCGAGATCCTCGCCGACACGGTGGCCCGGGGGCCAATTGCGGTGGCCGGGGCGTCGGTACGAGGGGGCGCGGGGGCGCGGGGGCCGGGTCAGGCGGTCGAGGACGCGTGCGGGGTGGGCCGAGGGCCGGGTCCGGCGGTCGAGGACGCGAGGCGGGCCGGGGGCGGGTTCCGGCGGCCGGGCGCGTCGGGGAGGCCGGGCGGCCCGGGGCGAGCGGCGTTCACATGGTGGCCAGCATCGCCACCATCGCGATCCCCATCGACAGCCGGCACGCGCGGGCCAGTTCCGGGCGGTCGCCCCACCCGTCGGCCGTGCCTCCCGCCGCCACCGCGGGCACGGGCACCAGGCGCGCCCCGGCCAGCAGCACGTACCCGGCGAAGTACAGCAGCAGCGCGCCGGTGAGCGGGGGGACGCCCGAGCCGCCGTGGCCGTGGGCGGGGGAGCCGGCCATCACCAGGGACATGTAGACCATCGCCCCGGTGCCGACCAGATGGTGCAGATGGTGCCGCCCGCCCCGGGCCGCCCACAGCGCCCGCAGCCCGGCCGCGCCGAACACCGCCGCGCAGGCCGGCCAGGCCCACGCCGGCGGGGTGAACACGGCCGCCGGCACGGCCATCGCGGCCATGCCGAAGCCCATGAGCGCCTCGCCGCCCGCCGCGCGGCGCTGCTCCTCGACATCGCTGCGCATCCGCAGCAGGCAGTAGGCGCCGGTCGCCGCGCACAGCGCGACCAGCAACCAGCCGGAGGACGCCGGTCCGTGCACGCGCACCCCCTTGCTCGCGCTCGACAGCCGGTCGCCGGCCACCGGCCACTGGTCACCGGTGACGGCCGGTCATCGGCCAGAGGTCCTTGTCGGCCATGGCATGCCCTGCGCATGCGGCGCGCACGCAAGCGCGCGGGGGCATCCAGGGGGCAGACGACGGAGCGCGCGACCACCCCGAGCCGTATCCCCCCACGGACCGGCCCCGCGAGCCGAGCAATCTTTTACAGATAAAACACCTGTTAATCTATGGATATGAGCAGTGCGACCCCCACCCCCGGCACCCCCCGCAGCCGCCGTCTCCCCCTGGCCGGCGCGCTGCGTCCGCGCCGGCCCTCCGACATCTGGTTCAAGCCCGCGCTCAGCTCCGTCGCCTCGCTCGCCCCGCCCAACCTCACCCTGCTGGCCCTCGGCCGCCTCGACCTGGCCATGTACACGATGGCCGGGTCCATGTGCGCCCTGTACGCCCACAACCGCCCCTACGCCGCCCGCGCCCGCACCCTGCTGTGGGTGATCCTCGGCATGGTCGGCGGCCTCGCCGTCGCCCTGGTCGCGGCGTCGCTCACCGACAGCGCGGTCGTGCTGGTCGCCGTGGGCGCCGTCCTGGCCGCCGCGCAGAAGGTGCTCTGCGACGCCACCCGCGTCGGCCCGCCGAACAACGTCGTCCTCACCTTCATCACCTCCGCCGCCCTGTTCGTGCCGCAGACCCTCGGCCAGATCCCCGGGCACATCGGCCTCGCCCTCGCCGCGGGCGCCTGGGCCTGGGTGGTCGGCATGGCCCCCGGCCTGGTCCGCCCGCACGGCCCCGAGCGCCGCGCCACCGCCGCCGCCCTGAACGCCGCCGCCGCGTACGCCGCCACCGGCGGCACCGGCGACGGCCACGCCCCTGCCCGCGCCGCCGGATACGCCGCCGTCCAGGCGGCCTGGCAGACCCTGCTCGCCGTACCGGCCGCCGGTGCCCGCGCCGCCACCCGGCGCGCCCTGGAACGGCTCGTCGTCCGCGCCGAGGTCGCGCTCGCCGCCCCCGCCGACGCCGACCCGGACCTGCTCCGCGGCTGGGCCCGCGACCTGCGCGGCACCGGCCGCGTCCCGCGTACCGGGGACCGCCGCGCCGACACCGAGGAAATGGCCGGCGTCGAGGCGGAACTCGCCGCCCGGCCCACGCCGCTGCGGCGACGGCTCGGCCCGCTCGCCCCCGTCGGCGTGCGCACCGCCCTGGGCTGCGCCCTCGCCGGCTGGGCCTCGCTCGCCCTCGGCGTCGGCCGCCCCTACTGGGCCCTGGTCACCGCCGCGGCGCTCTACCAGACGAACCTGACCCTCACCTGGAGCCGGACCGTCCAGCGCGTGGTCGGCAACGTCGCGGGGGTGCTGGTCTTCGCCGTGGTCGCCCCGGTCGCCCACCTCCACCAGGTGCTTCTGGTGCTGTTCTGCCTGGCCTGCGGCTTCGGCGCCGAGGCGTTCATCAGCCGCAACTACTGGCTGGGCAGCGTCTGCGTGACCCCGATGGCCCTGCTCGTCACCGAGTTCGCCCGCTACCAGGATCCCGGCGAGCTGATCACCGAGCGGGTCCTGGACACCGTGGTCGGCGCCGCGGTCGGCTTCCTCGCCGCCATGGCCGTCACCAACCGGCGCGCCGCATCCCGGGTCGAGGAGGCGCTCACCGCGGTCGACCGCGCCCGCGAGCACGCCGCCCGCCTCCTGGCGGACCCCGGCCCCGCGCCCGCCGCGCTGGACGCCGCCCGGCGCGCCCTGGCGTCCGCCCTGACCGAACTGCGGGCCACGGCCGACGCCGCCGCGGGCGAGTGGTGGCAGCGGGCCCTGCCCCAGGAGAGGGTCGTGCTCGCCGAGCAGGCCGGACACCGTACCCTCGCCGCTACGGTGCGCCGGCGCACGGCGGACGCGGACCGGGACGCGGGGGAGCCGTACGCCGACCGGAGCGCGGGCCCCGCGGCCGGCACCACCACCGGTACGGCGACGGGCACGACAACGGAGGACACGAGGCCATGACGGCAACCGACCGGCCATCGGCGGGCAGTGACGACACGGCGGGGCCGGCGCGGGGCGACACCGTCGCCGGCGTCGTACGGCAGTGGCAGGCCGTCCACCCCGGCCTCGACACCGGCCCCATGGAGATCATCGGCCGGATCAACCGCTGCGCCGCCCTCCTCCAGCAGGCGGAGGACGCGCCGCTGCGCCGGATCGGTCTCAGCCGCCCCGAGTTCGACCTGCTCGGCGCGCTCCGCCGCACCGGGCACGAGCTGACCCCCGGCGAACTGGCCCGCGAGACGTTCTCCTCCGGCGCCGCCGTCACCAAGCGCCTCAAGCAGCTCTCCGGGCGCGGCCTGGTCGAACGCCGCGGCGACACCCGGGACCGCCGCGTCACCCACGTCCGCCTCACCGAGGCCGGACGCGCCATGGTGGACGGCATCCTCCCCGAACAGCTCGCCTACGAGACCGCTGCCCTTTCCGGCCTGGGCACCCCCGAGCGCGGTGAACTGGCCGGACTCCTCGGCGAACTCCTGGTCCAGCTGGAGGGCCGGCTGGGCGTGCCCAGGGTGTGAACCGCGCGGTCCCCGCCTGCCACCGCGCCCGGCTTCCTGACTGACTGGCTCCAGCTCCCCGGCTGTGAGAGTGCTCGTACTCGTCGCTCCCGGCCAGGGCGCTCAGACAAAGGGCTCAGATGCCCGGCCGGTAGCGCAGCGGATGGTCGGCGGGGATCTCCACCAGCACGATCCGTGTCCCGTCCGGGTCCTCGATCCACATCTCCACCAGGCCCCACGGCTCCCGTACCGGCTCCCGCACGATCGGCACGCCCTCGGCGCGCAGCTCCTCGTGGGCCGCCGCCGCGTCCTCGACCTGGAGCCAGAGGCGCAGCCCCGGGTCCGCGGGGGCCTCGGCCCGCCCGGAGACCTCCAGGAAGCCGCCGCCGAGGAAATAGACGGTGCCGCGTTCCGGGCCGGTGCCGAACTCGCGGTGGACGGCGAGGCCGAGCTGCCCGCCGTAGAACGCGCGGGAGCGGTCGGGGTCGACGGGGCGGAGCAGGACACGACTGCTGAGTACATGCACCATGCGTCCGCACCCTAACGCGGCCGGCGACGGGGGCGGCGCTAGGCTCAACGGTGCCCGCACCGCGCCAGCCGATCCGGAGACCCGCCCCATGGACACCGCCGCCGTCCCCGCCTCGACCGACCTGGTCTTCCGCGACGCCACCGCCGCCGATGTCGACGCCCTCGTCGAGCTGGTCGAGTCGGCGTACCGGGGCGACAGCAGCCGGGCCGGGTGGACGACCGAGGCGGACCTGCTGGAGGGGCAGCGGACCGACCCCGAGGGCGTGCGGGCCGTCATCGAGGCACCCGGCAGCAGGCTGCTCACGGCCGAGCGGGACGGCCGGCCGGTCGCCTGCTGCCAGCTGGAGCGCCGCGACGGCCACGCCTACTTCGGGATGTTCGCCGTCCGCCCGGGACTGCAGGGGGCCGGCCTCGGCAAGGCCGTCATCGCCGAGGCCGAGCGGCAGGCCCGTACGGTCTGGGGCGCGCGGGAGATGCACATGACCGTGATCACCGCGCGTGAGGACCTGATCGCCTGGTACGAGCGGCGCGGCTACCGCCGTACGGGCCGCACCAGCCCCTTCCCCTACGGCGACGAGCGCTTCGGCGTCCCGCTCCGCCCCGACCTCGCCTTCGAGCTGCTGGTCAAGGAACTGGACTGAACGGCCGCCCGGTGCTCAGGCCGTGAAGCGGCCCGTCCGCCCGAACTCCGGGAAGTCGGTGGTCACGCCGTCCAGGCCGAAGGCCCGCGCCAGCCGCAGCTGCTCCTGGGTGTTGACCACCCAGCCGATGATCCGCAGCCGGGCCGCGCGAGCCCGCTCCACCGTCTCCAGGGTGAGCCGGCGGATGTTCAGGCACACCGTCGCCGCGCCTGCCGCGACCGCGCGGTCCACGACGCCGGCGTCGTAGCGGCCGGCGATCAGCGCCGTCCGCACCCCCGGCACCAGCCGGCCGATCTCGGCGACCGCCTCGTCGTGGAACGAGGACACCTCCACCCGCCCGGCCCGCCCCCGCTCGTTCAGCACCCCGGCCAGCGCCCGCGCCGCCGCCACGTCCTTGATCTCGGCCTGCACCGGCAGCGACACGGCGTCGAGCACCTCCTCGAAGACCGGGACCCGCTCCTCGCGTCCCGCGTCGAGGGCGCGCAGCTCGGCGAGGGTCTTCCCGGCGACCGGGCCGGTCCCGTCGGTCGTGCGGTCCACGTCGGTGTCGTGCATGACGACGAGGGCGCCGTCCTTGCTCAGGTGCAGGTCCAGCTCGATCATGTCGAGCCCGGCCCGCTCGGCGGCGGTGAAGGAACGCAGGGTGTTCTCGGGCTCGACGCCCATGACACCCCGGTGACCGATGGTGAGGAAGTTCACGGAACGACTCGTTTCCGTCGGAGACCTACGGGGCGGCCGCAGCCTAACCGCCCGCTCCGGACGCGGCCTCTCACCGGACTCCTGCACGGTGTCCTACAGGAAAAAGTGCGGTGAAGGACGGGGTGGGGCAGGATAATTTGCTGAGGTTCCCCTTGCTGGGGGAAACCTTGATTGCATACGGTGTCCTTACGCGAGGTTCTCCCGTGGAGGATGGAACATGACGGAAATTCTTGTGCAGGCGGCTGTGGAGGAGCGGATTCCTCCGACGGACAGGGTGGTGGAGCACCCCGCGTGGCCCGTGCTCAAGGATGCCGTGGAGCGCATCCGGCCCTGGCAGTCCAAGGACGGCTCGATCGACTTCACCGCCGAGGGCGCCCCGGAGCGCACCGCCGCCGAGGACGCCGTACGGCAGGTCGCCGACGCCGTACGGGAGCTGTCCCCGTTGCTGCCGCACGACCGCGCGTACCACGAGGCCCTCGTGACGGACCTCGGCCGCTGGGCCGACGGCGGTTTCCAGGTGCCGGACTTCCTGGACTCGCTGCTGGCCTTCCAGCCCGCCGCGCACCGCGCCGACGGCCTCCAGCACCTGGTCGTCTTCCCCATGTACACGCAGAACGGCAACCCCGACCGCAACCTCGAAGCGGTCGTGCTGCGCATGGTCTGGCCCGACTGGCTGGCCGAACTGGAGCGCACCCGCTACGACAACCCGCTGTTCTGCGGGATCACCTTCGAGGACTTCACCTCGGGCTACGACACCAACTCCGCCGTCCTCTTCCCGGAGACCATCGCGGTGCGCGAGGCGCCCGAGCGGTTCTCCTGGGGCGGCATCTTCTGCGACCGCGAGGCCGCCCGCTTCCGCCGGGTCACCGCCGCCGCCGTCGACCTGCTCGGCCTGGAACTGCCCGAGGACGTCGCCGCCCTGGTCCACGACCAGAAGCGCTGCGAGGAGGCGTTCGTGCTCTGGGACATGGTCCACGACCGCACCCACAGCCACGGCGACCTCCCCTTCGACCCGTTCATGATCAAGCAGCGCCAGCCGTTCTGGATGTACGGCCTGGAGGAACTGCGCTGCGACCTCACCGCCTTCAAGGAGGCCGTGAAGCTCGCCGGCGAAGGCGTCCCGCAGGCCCGCGACGTACAGGTCGCGGTCCTCTTCGACCGCATGTTCCGCTTCCCGGTCACCGGCGAGCGGGTCCGCAACTACGACGGCCTCGGCGGCCAGCTCCTCTTCGCCTACCTGCACAAGCACGACGTCGTCCGCTGGACCGACAACAGGCTCTCGATCGACTGGGAGCGGGCCCCCGAGGTCACCAACCGGCTCTGCGCCGAGATCGAGACCCTCTACCGCGACGGCATCGACCGCCCCAAGCTCGTCCACTGGTTCGCCGGCTACGAGCTGGTCTCCGCCTACCTCGCCCCGCACCCCGGCTCCAAGTGGGCCAAGGGCCCCGACGCCCTCGACCTGAGCCTGCCGCCGCGCAAGCTGGTGGACGACGTGCTCCCGGACGAGTTTCCGCTGAGCATGTTCTACGAGGCGCTGTCCAGGAAACTGAAGAACGTGATCGCGTCGACGCGCGGCATCACGGCGGACGGCGCCGAGCGGGCCGCCGCGTGAGCGACGGCGCCGGCGGCGGAGAGAACAAGGTGCGGGAGGCGAGGAACATGGGGTCCGACACGGGGACCGGCGGGAACGGGACGCTCGACGGCGCGGTCGTCGCGGTGGCCGGCGCGGGCGGCCCCGCCGGACGGGCCGCGCTGCTGCGGCTCGCCGAGGCGGGAGCCACGGTCGTCGGCTCGGACCACGACCCGGAGAGACTGGCGGAGGCCGTGGACGCGGCCCGCTACGCGCACGGCGGCGCCACCGTCACCGGGGAGACGGTCGACCTGCTCGACCTGGACGCGACCCGTGCCTGGGCCGGCCGGATCGAGAAGGAGCACGGCCGGGTCGACGGCCTGGTCCACCTCGTCGGCGGCTGGCGCGGCAGCCAGACCTTCACCAGGACCGACCTGGACGACTGGGACCTCCTGGAGCAGCTCCTCGTCCGCACCGTCCAGCACACCTCCCTCGCCTTCCACGAGGGACTCCAGCGCAGCGACCGCGGCCGTTACGTCCTGATCAGCGCGGCGGGCGCCACGAAGCCGACCGCGGGCAACGCCGCGTACTCCGCCGCCAAGGCCGCCGCCGAGGCGTGGACGCTGGCCCTGGCCGACTTCTTCCGCAAGGCGGGGGGCGAGCAGGGGCCGACCTCGGCGGCTGCGATCCTGGTGGTGAAGGCGTTGGTGCACGACGCGATGCGCGCCGAGCGCCCCAACGCGAAGTTCGCGGGCTTCACCGACGTGCGGGACCTGGCCGAGGCGGTCGCCGGGGTCTGGGAGAAGCCCGCCGCGGAAGTGAACGGAACCCGTCTGTGGCTGACCGAGAAGCCGTGAACCCTCCCAGGACCGACGCCCGCCGCCGCCACGACCCCGCGGCCCGCGGTTTCGCCAGCGACAACTACGCCGGGGCCCACCCGGAGGTGCTCGCCGCCCTGGCCCTGGCCAACGGCGGGCACCAGGTCGCGTACGGCGAGGACGACTACACGGCCCATCTCCAGCAGGTGGTCCGCGGCCACTTCGGGCCGACGGCCGAGGCGTTCCCCGTCTTCAACGGCACCGGGGCCAACGTCGTCGCGCTCCAGGCGGTCACCGACCGCTGGGGCGCGGTGATCTGCGCCGAGAGCGCGCACATCCACGTCGACGAGGGCGGCGCCCCCGAGCGCGTCGGCGGCCTGAAGCTGCTCACCGTGCCCACTCCCGACGGCAAGCTCACCCCCGAGCTGATCGACCGGCAGGCGTACGGCTGGGACGACGAGCACCGAGCGATGCCGCAGGTCGTCTCGATCACCCAGAGCACCGAACTCGGCACCCTCTACACGCCCGAGGAGATCCGCGCGATCTGCGACCACGCCCACGCCCACGGCATGACCGTGCACCTCGACGGCTCCCGGATAGCCAACGCCGCCGCCTCCCTCGACGTCCCCATGCGGACCTTCACCAACGCGGCCGGCGTCGACCTCCTCTCCCTCGGCGGCACCAAGAACGGCGCCCTGTTCGGCGAGGCGGTCGTGGTGATCAACCAGGAGGCGGTACGCCGCATGAAGCACCTGCGCAAGCTGTCCATGCAGCTCGCCTCCAAGATGCGGTTCGTCTCCGTGCAGCTGGAGGCGCTGCTCGCCAAGGACCTGTGGCTGCGCAACGCCCGGCACGCCAACGAGATGGCCGGGCGCCTGGCCGAGGGGGTGCGGGCCGTGGACGGCGTCGAGATCCTCTATCCGGTGCAGGCCAACGCCGTCTTCGCCCGGCTGCCGCACGCGGTGAGCGAGCGCCTCCAGAAGCGGTTCCGGTTCTACTTCTGGGACGAGACCGCGGGCGACGTCCGCTGGATGTGCGCCTTCGACACCACCGAGGACGACGTGGACGCGTTCGTGGCGGCCCTGAAGGAGGAGATGGCCGTCCGGTAGACGCCTCCCAAACTGCATAGGTATGCGATCACCCGAAAATCTATTGACCTCGGGTGATCGCTTTCCTATGCTCTGCGGGCATGGAGCTGATCCAGGAGAACCCCGACCTGTCCGCCTATCTCGCCGTGGACGAGGTCATCGACCACGAACACCCGCTGGTCCGCGAGACGGCCGCGCACCTCGCCCGGGGCGCGGACGACTCGTATGACTATGCGCGCCGCGCGTTCGCGTTCGTGCGGGACACCGTGCCGCACTCGGCGGACGCCGGGGACCCGCGCGTCACGTGGCGGGCCTCCGACGTCCTGGAGCGGCGCACCGGCATCTGCCACGCGAAGGCCCACGCCCTGGCCGCGCTGCTGCGGGCCGAGGACATCCCGGCCGCGCTCTGCTACCAGCGGCTGCTGCACGACGACGGCAGCGGGTACGTGGTCCACGGACTGATCGCCGTACGGTTCAACGGCGCCTGGCACCGGCAGGACCCGCGCGGGAACAAGCCCGGCGTCGACGCCCGCTTCTCCCTCGCCGGGGAACGGCTCGCCTTCACCCCCGACCCCGCCGCCGGCGAGGCCGACCTCCCCGCCCTCCACGCCGCGCCGCACCCCGCCGTACTGGGCGCCCTGCGTGCCGCCACCGACCGGCCGCACCTGTGGCGGACCCTGCCGACGGCGCTCTGAAGGGCGGTCCGCCGAAGGACGGTCAGTGCGCCTCGGCCGCGCGGACCTGCTCCGGCGTGGGCGCCGTGCCGCCCAGGTGGGCCGGCATCCACCAGGTGTCGTCCGGACCCTTGGGGCGCACCGGGTAGGCGCGCTGGGCCGCCTCCAGCAGCTCGTGCACCCGCTCGCGCAGACGACGGGTGATGGCGCCCGCGTACTGCTCGCGCGTCGCCTCCATCGGCTCGCCGACCCTGATGGTCACCGGGATGTGGCTGCGCTTGAAGTTGCGCGGGTGGCCCTTGGTCCACAGCCGCTGCGTGCCCCACAGGGCCATCGGGACGAGCGGGACGCCCGCCTCCTGCGCCAGGCGGGCCGCGCCGGACTTGAAGCTCTTGAGCGTGAACGACTCGGAGATCGTCGCCTCCGGGAAGATCCCGATGATCTCGCCCGACCGGAGCGAGTCCAGGGCGTGCGCGTACGCCGCCTCGCCCTGGTCGCGGTCGACCGGGATGTGCTTCATCCCGCGCATCAGCGGACCGGAGATCCGGTGCCGGAAGACGGACTCCTTCGCCATGAAACGGACCAGCCGCTTCTGCGGCAGCGCCGCCAGACCGTTGAAGATGAAGTCCAGGTAACTGATGTGGTTGCTCACCAGCACCGCGCCGCCCGAGCGCGGGATGTTCTCCGAACCGCGGCAGTCGATCTTCAGGTCCCACGTCTTGAACAGGGTCCGGGCGAGACCGATGACCGGACGGTAGACGAGTTCTGCCATGGGCGGCGCGGACCCTTCCTTCTTGGCCTGGGAAGGGGACTCCCAGTAGGAACTTACGGAGCCGTAGGTTTACGGCTTGTCGCAGATCGTGCCCGAAGAACGAGCGGTGTACCAGCCCTCGTGCCCGTGGAGGGCGAGATTCTCGTCACGTCCCCGTTACCCGGCCGTGCGCCCTCTCGGGGAATCTTTCGCCGCCCCGCCAGCGCTGCACCGGGGAGAGTGGCCACGAGACGGGAGGGCGCGGGTGCGCGGGCGGGACGAGGACCGACGGCTGGACGCGGCCGACCTGCGGGCGGAGCTGGGGGAGCGGGCCACGCTGGTCCAGTTCTCCAGTGCCTTCTGCGCCCCCTGCCGGGCCACCCGGCGGGTGCTCGGCGAGGTGGCACGCCTGGTGCCCGGCGTCGCCCACGTCGAGATCGACGCCGAGGCCCGCCTGGAACTGGTCCGCGCCCTGGACGTCGTCGCCACCCCGACCGTGCTGGTGCTGGACGCCGGGGGCCGGATCGTACGCCGGGCCGCCGGGCAGCCCCGCAAGGCGGACGTGATCGCCGCCCTCGGGGAGGCCGTGTGACCCGCGACCGCCGGGGCGGGACGGTTCCGCAATCCGGAACGCCCGCTTGACGGTACGCACCGACTATCGTCAGCCTGACATTCGAGCCTCCGGCCCTCCCCGCCGGCCGGGGCGCGGCGAAGAAGGACGTACGCATGACGGTCACCCCCGACCTGGACCGCCTCCGCTCCGACGACTCCGGCACCTCGGATCTGCTGCGGTCCGTCTTCCGGCGGCACGCGGCGGGCGTCGCCGTGATCACCGCGCGCGGGCCCGCCGGTCCGGTGGGCTTCACCGCGACCTCCCTCGCCTCGGTCTCCGCCGAGCCGGCCCTGGTCTCCTTCGGCATCGGCACCGGGTCCTCCAGCTGGCCGGTGGTCGCCGAGACCGAGCACGTGGGCGTGCACATACTCGGCGAGCACCAGCAGGAGCTGGCCGCCACCTTCGCCCGCAGCGGCGCCGACCGGTTCGCGCCGCCCACCGCCTGGCGGGAGGGGCCCGAGGGCGTGCCGGTCCTGGACGGTGTCCTCGCCTGGCTGGTCTGCCGGGTCGCCGGCCGGGTCCCGGCGGGCGACCACCGCATCGTGCTGGCCGAGGTGCTCCTCGGCGACCCCACCGGCGACGGCCGGCCGCTCCTGTACCACCAAGGGCGCTTCGGCGGCCTGCGCGGCTGACCGGCTCCCGGCCCCGGCGGCACCGTCGGGTTCCGGTTACGCTGCGTTGCGAAGGTCACAGTTCAAAGCGCTTGCTCAGCGGGCATGAACTGGATGTACTGACGAGTAATATTTTGGGCGGGAGCGCAGGTCGCCCCGCCCGGGATCGGCCGCTTGGGGCGCCTATGCTGCCTGCAAGAGGCAGCACTGGAAATGTCGACGCAGTAGGAGAGCCGGCGTGAGCTTGAGGATCGTTGTCACCGTGAAGTACGTGCCCGACGCCACTGGCGACCGGCACTTCGCCGATGACCTGACCGTCGACCGGGACGACGTGGACGGTCTGCTCTCCGAACTGGACGAGTACGCGGTCGAGCAGGCGCTGCAGATCTCGGAGAATTCCGACGACGACGTGGAGATCACCGTGCTGACGGTGGGTCCGGAGGACGCCAAGGACGCGTTGCGCAAGGCGCTGTCCATGGGTGCGGACAAGGCGATCCACGTCGAGGACGACGACCTGCACGGCACCGACGCCATCGGCACCTCCCTGGTCCTGGCCAAGGCGGTCGAGAAGGCCGGCTACGACCTGGTGATCTCCGGCATGGCCTCCACCGACGGCACCATGGGCGTCGTCCCCGCGCTGCTCGCCGAGCGCCTGGGCGTGCCGCAGGTCACCCTGCTCTCCGAGGTCTCCGTCGAGGACGGCACGGTGAAGGGCCGCCGGGACGGCGACGCCGCCTCCGAGCAGCTGGAGGCTTCCCTGCCGGCGGTCGTGTCGGTGACCGACCAGTCGGGCGAGGCGCGTTACCCGTCCTTCAAGGGCATCATGGCGGCCAAGAAGAAGCCGGTTCAGTCCTGGGACCTGTCCGACCTCGACATCGACGAGGACGAGGTCGGCCTGGAGAACGCCTACACGGTCGTGGAGTCGGCGGCGGAGCGCCCGGCGCGCACCGCGGGCACGATCGTCAAGGACGAGGGCGAGGGCGGCAAGCAGCTCGCCGCCTTCCTCGCGGAGCGAAAGTTCGTCTGACACCGCCTCGCGGGCCAGAAGTTCATCTGAGCCCCGCCCCGCTGACCGCCCAACGCCTTATCCGAGCAGGAGAGAAGTCCCATGGCTGAAGTTCTCGTCTACGTCGATCACGTGGACGGCGCCGTCCGCAAGCCGACCCTGGAGCTGCTGACCCTGGCCCGCCGGGTCGGCGAGCCGGTCGCCGTCGCGCTGGGCAACGGCGCCGGCGACACCGCCGCCGCCCTCGCCGAGCACGGCGCGGTGAAGGTCCTCACCAGCGAGGCCGCCGAGTACGCCGACTACCTGGTCGTCCCGAAGGTCGACGCCCTCCAGGCCGCCGTCGAGCAGGTCTCCCCGGCCGCCGTGCTGGTCCCGTCCTCCGCCGAGGGCAAGGAGATCGCCGCCCGCCTCGCGCTGCGCATCGGTTCCGGCGTCATCACCGACGCCGTCGACCTGGAGGCCGGCGACGAGGGTCCGGTGGCCACCCAGTCGGTCTTCGCCGCCGCGTTCACCACCAGGTCCCGTGTCTCCAAGGGCACCCCGGTCATCACGGTCAAGCCGAACAGCGCCGCCGTCGAGGCCGCCCCGGCCGCCGGCGCGGTCGAGGAACTGAGCGTCTCCTTCTCGGCCGCCGCGACCGGCACCAAGGTCACCGCACGCACGCCGCGCGAGTCGACCGGCCGCCCGGAGCTGACCGAGGCCGCGATCGTCGTCTCCGGCGGCCGTGGCGTCAACGGCGCCGAGAACTTCGGGATCATCGAGGCGCTCGCCGACTCCCTCGGCGCGGCCGTCGGCGCCTCCCGCGCCGCCGTGGACGCCGGCTGGTACCCGCACACCAACCAGGTCGGCCAGACCGGCAAGTCCGTCTCGCCGCAGCTGTACATCGCCTCCGGCATCTCCGGCGCGATCCAGCACCGCGCGGGCATGCAGACCTCGAAGACCATCGTCGCGGTCAACAAGGACGCCGAGGCCCCGATCTTCGACCTGGTCGACTACGGCGTCGTCGGCGACCTCTTCGACGTCGTCCCGCAGCTCACCGAGGAGATCAAGGCCCGCAAGGGCTGAGCGCCTCCCCAGGAGCCCGCACCGAGGCCCCCGTGACCGCCGTCCGCGGTCACGGGGGCCTCGGCCGTACGCGCCCGTCGGGCGGAACGGGTGTTGACCGGTGGGAAGATCGCCGGATAACTTCGCTCTACGGATTGTTGATTCCGTACAGCGGAAAATCCTTGGGAATGGGAACGAGGAGGGTGTGGCATGGGCCAGGAGAAGGTGGCGACGAGCCTCGGGAGCGCCGTGACCGAGGAGATCGGCGCCCGGCTGGCGCCGGTCGACGCGGAACTGGCCCGGCGCTACCCAGGGGACCCCGGCACCCGCCAGCCCGTCCACACCGTCTACGTCCCCGCCGACGCCTTCGCCGCGGACACCGTCCGCACCTGGGGAGACCGGGCGCTCGCCGCCCTCGACGCACACGCCCCGGACGCCGCCTCCCTCGCCGCCGTCCTCCGACTCCCCGACGACCTCGCCGAGCCGGTGTACACCCGCGTACGGGCCAAGCTGGAGCGCGAGCCCGTCGAGGACCTCCGGATCGACTTCGAGGACGGCTACCACGGCACGGACGAGGACCGGGACGCCGCCCGCGCCGCCCGGATCGTGGCCCAGGCGTACGAGAACGGCACGGCGGCCCCGTACATGGGCATCCGCGTGAAGTGCATGGAGGCCGCCGTCCGCGACCGGGGCATCCGCACCCTCGACATCTTCCTCACCGGTCTGATGGAGGCCGGCGGACTGCCCGACGGGCTGGTCCTGACCCTGCCCAAGGTGACCTACCCCGAGCAGGTCACGGCCATGGTGCGGCTCCTGGAGGAGTTCGAGGAGGCGCGCGGGCTCGCGCCGGGCCGGATCGGGTTCGAGATCCAGATCGAGACCAGCCAGTCCATCCTCGCCGCCGACGGCACCGCCACCGTGGCCCGCATGATCCAGGCCGCCGAGGGCCGCGCCACCGGCCTGCACTACGGCACCTTCGACTACAGCGCCTGCCTCGGCGTCTCCGCCGCCCACCAGGCCAGTGACCACCCGGCCGCCGACCACGCCAAGGCGGTCATGCAGGTCGCCGCCGCCGGCACCGGCGTACGGGTCTCGGACGGTTCCACCAACGTGCTGCCGGTCGGTCCCACCGCCCAGGTCCACGACGCCTGGCGGCTGCACTACGGCCTCACCCGCCGTGCCCTGGCCCGCGCCTACTACCAGGGCTGGGACATGCACCCCGGACACATCCCCACCCGGTACGCCGCCGTCTTCGCCTTCTACCGCGAGGGCTTCGAGCAGGCCGCCGCCCGGCTGGCCCGCTACGCCAGCCGCACCGACGGCGACGTCATGGACGAGCCCGCCACCGCCAAGGCGCTCAGCGGCTACCTGCTGCGCGGCCTGGACTGCGGCGCCCTCGACATCGGCGAGGTCGCCCGGCTGACCGGGCTGACCCGCGCCGACCTGGAGGGCTTCTCGGCGCCGAGGCGCGGCGACCTCACCGCCCCGGCGCGCTGAGCCGTCCCCGGGCGGTCAGGGCGCGGGCGGCAGCTCGCCCGACCCCCGGGCGATCAGCCGGGTCGGCAGCTCGATCCGCTCGGGGACGAGCAGGTCCCCGTCCAGCTGGCCGAAGAGGCGCTCCGCGGCGGTGCGGCCCAGCGCCGCCGCGTCCTGGGCGACGACGGTGAGGCCGGGCCGCAGCAGCTCGGCCAGCTCGATGTCGTCGAAGCCGACGAGGGCGACGCCGTGCGGGTGCTCGGCCAGCACCCGGATCACGGTGACGGTCACCCGGTTGTTGCCGGTGAAGATCGCGGTGACCGGGTCCGGGCCGGTGAGCATCTCCTCGGCCGCCCGGCGCACCCGCTCCGGGTCGGTGACGCCCAGCGACATCCAGGACTCCCGCACGGGTATGCCCGCGTCCTCCATGGCGGCCCGGTAGCCGCGCAGCCGCTCGGCGGCCGTGTGGATGCGGGGCATGTCACCGATGAAGCCGATCCGGCGGTGGCCGTGCGCGATGAGGTGGGCGACGCCGTCCCGGGCGCCGCCGAAGCTGTCGCTGAGCACCACGTCCGCGTCGACGTGCCCGGCCGGACGGTCCACGAACACCGTCGCCACCCCGGCCTTCAGCTCCGGCTCCAGATACCGGTGGTCGTCGCCGGCCGGGATCACCACCAGCCCGTCCACCCGCCGCGCGCACAGCGCCAGCACCAGCTCCTGCTCGCGCTCGGGGTCCTCGGCGCTGGACCCGTTGATGAGCAGGGCGCCGTGGGCGCGGGCCACCTCCTCCACGGCCCGGCTGAGCGGCCCGTAGAACGGGTCGGCGAGGTCCTCCAGCACCAGCCCGATGCTGGCGGTGCGGCCCTTGCGGAGCACCCGCGCGCTGTCGTTGCGGCGGAAGCCGAGGGCGTCGATGGCCTCCTGCACGCGGCGCTCGGTCTCCGGCGTCACCCCCGGCTCCCCGTTCACCACCCGGGACACGGTCTTCAGGCCGACGCCCGCGCGGGCGGCGACGTCCTTCATGGTCGGACGGTTGCCGTACCGGTTCCCGCTGCTGCGGTGCCGGGGGCGGGCCATGTCGGTCACGGGGGGAAATCCTGTCCTGTCGTCCACGGGTTCGCGACGGCTCCTGTCGTCCAAGGCGGGCGGCTGGGCCCACGGGGGGCGTGTCTGAGGGTTGTATGAGGATGTGTGGCGTCGAGCATAGAGCCTGGACAACGTTGTCAGATCGGGTGGACACTGTCCTTCGCACTCCGCGGTCCGCGCGTCCGTCGCGTGACCGGCCTGTCGCCGTGTCCGCCACGCGCCCGCCGCTGTGCCCGTGTTGTCGAAGGCTGACGGGGAGAACCGACTCTGATGGACACCGACCTCGTGGCCGCGCTGGACATCGGCGGCACCAAGATCGCCGGTGCGCTGGTGGACGGTGACGGCCGGATTCTGGTGCGCGCCCAGCGCCCGACGCCCGCCCGGGAGGACGGTGACACCGTGATGGGGGCCGTCGAAGAGGTGCTCGGCGAGCTGACGGCCGCCCCGCTGTGGGGCCGTGCCACGGCCGTCGGCATCGGCAGCGCCGGGCCGGTGGACGCCTCGGCGGGCACGGTCAGCCCGGTCAACGTCCCCGGCTGGCGCGGGTACCCGCTCGTCGACCGGGTCCGGGCGGCGGCCGGCGGACTGCCGGTCGAGCTGATCGGCGACGGGGTGGCGATCACGGCGGCGGAACACTGGCAGGGCGCCGCCCGCGGGCACGACAACGCGCTGTGCATGGTGGTGTCGACGGGCGTCGGCGGCGGTCTGGTGCTGGGCGGCCGGCTGCATCCCGGCCCGACCGGCAACGCGGGGCACATCGGGCACATCAGCGTGGACCTCGACGGGGACGCGTGCCCGTGCGGGGCGCGCGGCTGCGTGGAACGCATCGCGAGCGGCCCCAACATCGCGCGGCGCGCCCTGGAGGGCGGCTGGCGCCCCGGCGCCGACGGGGACACGTCCGCCGCCGCGGTGGCCGCCGCGGCCCGCGCGGGCGACCCGGTCGCCGTGGCCTCCTTCGCGCGGGCGGCCCAGGCCCTGGCCGCCGGCATCGCGGCCACCGCGACCCTCGTCGAGATCGACATCGCGGTGATCGGCGGTGGCGTGGGCAAGGCGGGCGAGATCCTCTTCGCACCGCTGCGCCGGGCCCTCGCCGAGTACGCGACGCTCTCCTTCGTACGCCGCCTGACGGTCGCGCCGGCCCGGATGGGCACCGACGCGGGCCTGGTGGGAGCGGCCGCGGCGGCGCTCACCCGGACGGCCGGGGTGAGCGCGGCGGGGGTCTGAGGGGGCCGGGAATCCGCCGTGTCGGGCGCGGCGCGTGCCGACGGCGCGGACGGGCAGTGACTCCCGGGGCACCGCGGCAGTTGAACCCGGCATGAAGAAGCGCAGCATGCTCGCCATCGCCTCCCTCGCCACCGGATTCGTGGTCGCCGCCGTCACCCCGTCGCACGCCCTGGGCGGACTGCCGGTCGACCTGAACAAGGCGACCGACGCCCTCAGCACCCTCGACATCAGCCAGGACAGCCTGGCCCCGCACGACGACAAGGACACGCGCGAGGACTGACCGCGACGGCCGGTACGGCGCCGGCACCCCGGCAGGGGACCGGCGCCGTTGCCGTGCCCCCCTCAACTGGGGCTGGTTTCCGTGGCAGGGTGGAGCGGGCAAGCCACAGGGGGCCAACAGAAGAGGGGGACCTGTGACCGTCGTCTGGATCAACGGCGCGTTCGGTGCGGGGAAGACGACCACCGCACGGGAACTGATCGACCTGATCCCGAACAGCACGCTCTTCGACCCCGAGGTCATCGGCGGAGCGCTCGGACATCTGCTGCCACCCAAACGCCTCGCCGAGGTCGGGGACTTCCAGGACCTCCCGATCTGGCGGCGGCTGGTGATCGACACGGCGGCCGCGATGCTCGCCGAGCTGGGTGGGACGCTCGTGGTCCCCATGACCCTGCTCCGCCAGGAGTACCGCGACGAGATCTTCGGCGGCCTCGCCGCCCGCCGGATCGCGGTCCGGCACATTCTGCTCACTCCGGCCGAAACGATCCTGCGGGAACGCATAGCCGGCCGCGAGGTCCCACCGGACCCGCCGGACGGCGAGATACGCGTACGGCAGTGGTCGTACGGCCAGATAGAGCCCTACCGGGCCGCCCTCGGCTCCTGGCTGATGGCCGACGCCCACCCCGTCGACAACAGCGTGCTCACCCCGCGCCAGACCGCCGCCCGGATCGCCGAGGCGGTCGACACCGGCGCCGCGCCCGCCTGCGACATCGTGCAGACCCCGGAACCCACGGCCGAGACCCTCGCCGCCGGTGTCCTGCTCTTCGACGAGCACGACCGGTTCCTGCTGGTCGACCCGACCTACAAGCCCGGCTGGGAGTTCCCCGGCGGTGTCGTCGAGCCCGGTGAGGCCCCCGCCCGCGCGGGTGTCCGGGAGGTCGCCGAGGAGACCGGCGTCCACCTCGACGACGCGCCCTCCCTGCTGGTCGTCGACTGGGAACCGCCCACGCCTCCTCGGTACGGGGGGCTGCGGCTGCTCTTCGACGGTGGACGCCTCGCTCCCGCGGAGGCCGGGCGGCTGCTGCTGCCCGGACCCGAGCTGCGCGGCTGGCGGTTCGTCACGGAGGAGGAGGCGGCGGGGCTGTTGCCCCCGGTGCGGTACGCGCGGCTGCGGTGGGCCCTGCGGGCGCGGGAGCGGGGGGCCGCGCTGTATCTGGAGGCGGGGGTGCCGGTGGGGTGAGTTCCGCGGCCACGGGGGTGGTGGGGGGCCGCTGCGCGCCGCGTGCGGGTGGTGGGGGCCGGCGGCGCAGTTCCCCGCGCCCCCTGGGGCGTCGCGCCGCCGGCGGTGGTCAGGTCCCCGGGCCCGGCCCCCGCCGGCGGTGACCGGCTAGTTGCCCGCGTAGTTGCGCAGGAACAGGGCCTCCGCGACCGACAGGCGTTCCAGTTCCGCGGGGGAGACGCTCTCGTTCACCGCGTGGATGCGGGCCTCCGGCTCGCTCAGGCCGATGAGGAGGATCTCCGCGTCCGGGTAGAGGCCGGCCAGGGTGTTGCACAGCGGGATCGAGCCGCCCTGGCCGGCGTAGCTCATCTCCTGGCCGGGGTACGCCGCCGCCATCGCGTCCGCCATGGCCTGGTACGCCGGGCTGGTCGTGTCGGCACGGAACGGCTGGCCCTGGCCGACCTGCTCGACGGCGACCCGGGCGCCCCACGGCGTGTGCGCCTCCAGGTGGGCCCGGAGCAGCTTCACGGCCTCGGTGGCGTCCGTGCCCGGCGGCACCCGCAGGCTCACCAGGGCCCGCGCGCCGGCCTGCACCGAGGGCGTCGCGCCCACCACCGGCGGGCAGTCGATGCCCAGCACCGTGACGGCCGGCCGGGCCCAGATCCGGTCGGCGACCGTGCCCGAGCCGATCAGCTCCACGCCGTCCAGCACCCTGGCGTCCGCGCGGAACTGCTCCTCCGCGTACTGGAGCCCGTCCCATGTGCCGTCACCCGCCAGCCCGTCGACGGTCGTCGAACCGTCCTCGGCGCGCAGCGAGTCCAGCGTGCGGATGAGCGCCGCGAGCGCGTCGGGGGCGGCGCCGCCGAACTGCCCGGAGTGCAGGCTGCCTTCGAGGGTGTCGACGGCGACGCGTACGAGGGTCATGCCGCGCAGGGTCGTGGTGACCGTCGGCAGGCCGACCCGGAAGTTGCCCGCGTCGCCGATGACGACGGTGTCGGCCGCGAGCAGCTCCGGGTGCTGCTCGGCGTACCGCTCCAGGCCGCCCGTGCCCTGCTCCTCCGAGCCCTCGGCGATCACCTTGACGTGCACCGGCACACCGCCGTTCGCCTTCAGCGCGCGCAGCGCCAGCAGGTGCATGATGACGCCGCCCTTGCAGTCGGCCGTCCCCCGTCCGTACCAGCGGCCGTCGCGCTCGGTCAGCTCGAACGGCGGAGTGGTCCAGCCCGCCTCGTCCAGCGGCGGCTGCACGTCGTAGTGGGCGTAGAGCAGGACCGTCTTCGCGCCCTCGGGGCCGGGCAGGTAGCCGTACACCGACTGTGTGCCGTCCGGGGTGTCGAGCAGGGCCACGTCCTCGAAGCCCTCGGCGCGCAGCGCGCCCGCTATCCAGGCGGCGGCGGCCTCGCTCTCACTCCTCGGGAACTGGTCGAAGTCGGCCACCGACCGGAAGGCCACCAGCTCGGTGAGTTCGGCCTTCGCCCTCGGCATCAGGGCGGCGACGGTCTCGGCGACCGGATTCGACGACATGGGCACGCTCCTTGTGGGTGCGACGTTGTACTGATGACCACGCGCCGACCACTTCCGTTTACGACGTGTTCGCGCGTGATCGTGCGGTGCGGCCGCGTCCTGTGCGAGCAGGGCGCCCTGCCGTGCCGATCCTCCCACAGTGGCCTGCGGCGATGCCCACCGTAGGATGCGGGGGACAGGTGCGGCATGCGGTTTGATCGGAGCAGTAGACCATCGTGAGCAGCGAGAACTCTTCGGCGGACGACGCGGGTCAGGTGTGGGACGTCGTCGTGGTGGGCGCGGGACCCGCGGGGGCCTCGGCCGCCTACGCGGCGGCGGTCGCGGGACGCCGCGTGCTGGTGCTGGAGAAGGCGGACCTGCCCCGCTACAAGACGTGCGGCGGCGGCATCATCGGTCCCTCGCGCGACTCCCTCCCCCCGGGCTTCGACCTGCCCCTCAAGGACCGCGTGCACGCGGTGACCTTCACCCACAACGGCCGTTTCACCCGCACCCGCCGCTCCCGGCAGATGCTGTTCGGGCTGATCAACCGGCCCGAGTTCGACGCGCAGCTCGTCGAGCACGCGCAGAAGGCGGGCGCCGAGCTGCGCACCGGCGTCACCGTGTCCCGGGTCGAGCAGCACGGCTCGGCGGTTCCCGACCGGCGGACGGCCGCCGTGGTGCTCCAGGGCGGCGAGACCGTGCTGGCCCGGGCCGTGGTCGGCGCGGACGGCAGCGCGAGCCGGATAGCGGCGCACGTCGGGGTCAAGGTCGACCAGGTGGACCTGGGCCTGGAGGCGGAGATCCCGGTCCCGCAGCCGGTCGCCGAGGACTGGAAGGGCCGGGTCCTCATCGACTGGGGCCCGATGCCCGGCAGTTACGGCTGGGTCTTCCCCAAGGGCGACACCCTCACGGTCGGGGTCATCTCGGCCCGCGGCGAGGGCGCGGCGACCAAGCGCTACCTGGAGGACTTCATCGGCCGCCTGGGCCTCGCCGGTTTCGAGCCGAGCATCTCCTCCGGCCACCTCACCCGGTGCCGGACCGACGACTCGCCGCTCTCCCGGGGCCGGGTCCTGGTCTGCGGGGACGCGGCGGGGCTGCTGGAGCCGTGGACCCGGGAGGGCATCTCCTTCGCCCTGCGTTCGGGTCGGCTCGCGGGGGAGTGGGCGGTGCGGATCGCCGAGGCGCACGACGCGGTGGACGCCCGCCGCCAGGCGCTGAACTACGCCTTCGCCGTCAAGGCCGGGCTGGGCGTGGAGATGAGCGTCGGCAAGCGGCTGCTGGCGGTGTTCGAACGCCGTCCGGGACTCTTCCACGCGGCGCTGACCGGCTTCCGTCCGGCCTGGAACGCGTTCCGGGACATCACCCGGGGCGCCACGACCCTCGCCGAGCTGGTCCGCAGCCACCCGGTCGCGCAGCGCGCCCTGGCCGTCCTCGACCGCCGCCCGGCGGACGGCACCGGCCCGGACCCGGCGGACGGCACCGCCGCGGAGCCGGCGACGGAGTAGGCGCCCGCCCCCGTCCCGACCGGCGTGCGGCGCCCCCCGGCCGGCGGCTCGAAGACGTACGCCGGTCCCGCCCTCAGCCCACGCCGGACGTCCGGCGCCACAGGTCGGCGAGGGAGGCGTCGCCGGTCACCTCGGGCAGGGGACGCCGGTTCCACAGGGCGAGGTACAGCGCCCCGGCGGGGCCGGCGATCTCGCACTCGGCGTCCGCGGTGGCGCCGCGTTCGGTGACCGGCGGTTCCCCGGACAGCCGTACCGTCCACACCGCGTCCGGCACGTCCGTCGCCCGGACCCGCAGGACACGGGGCTTCTCGCTGCGCACCCGGCTCCGCTCACGGGCGTGCATCCCGCGCAGCAGTTCGTCGATGCCGTCCGCCGCGAACTCCGTACCGACGTCCGAGGGGGTGCCCGCGGCGGCCGACTCGGCGTCGAACCGGTGCACGGCCGTCTCGTGTGCCTGCCGCCGGGCCCAGAAGGCCAGCGGGGCGGGGGCGGGCAGGAAGTGCCAGCAGTCGACGTCCGGCGCGGCGGCGGCGAGGGTGTCGACCAGATGCCGGTGGCCCGCGCGGAACCAGTCGGTGAGCGCGGTGCCGTCCAGGTCCGGCGGATCGGCGATCGGGCGGGGAGCGGTGTGCCCCTCGGCGACGAAGGACGCCGCCCAGCGGTGCACCGCCCCGGTGTGCCCGACCAGGTCCCGTACCCGCCAGCCGGGGCAGCCCGGTACGTCGGCGTCGCTTCCGGCCCGCTCGGCGGCGGCGGCCATGAGCCGGCCCTCGCGGTCCAGTGTCTCGATGAACTCGGCGGTCTCCATGAGCGGTGAGTCTGCCGGACCAAGTCCCGCCGGGCGAACGGGTTTTCGATGATCGGTGACCGCCCGCAGAGGTGTCTCAGGGGTGCCTCGGGGGCGGGAGGTCCAGGCCCCGCCCAGGGAGCGCGGTGGTCAGCCCGACGCCATCGCGCGCCGGTTCAGGGACGTGACCGCCACCGCCACCGCGGCCAGCACCGCGACGCTGGTGAGCGCGGCCGGGAGGGACCACCAGTCGGCCATGAAACCGATCGCGGGCGGCCCCAGCAGCATGCCGCCGTAGCCGAGCGTCGAGGCGGTCGCGACACCGCCGGGGCCGCCGAGCGCCCCGGCCCGCTCGACGGCGACCGGGAAGATGTTGGCGAGTCCGAGTCCCGTGATCGCGAACCCGAACAGCACCGCCCACACCGAGGGCGCCAGAGAGCCCAGCAGCATCCCGGCCACGGCGACGGTGCCCCCGGCCACCACGGTCGGCGTCCGGCCCAGGCGTTCCAGCAGTGTCGTGCCGGTCAGCCGGCCCACGGTCATGGCCAGCGCGAAACAGGAGTACCCCACCGCCGCCACGCCCGGCGCGGCACCGAGGTCCTGCTCCAGGTGGAGGGCGCCCCAGTCGGCCATGGCGCCCTCGCCGTAGGAACTGCACAGGGCGATCAGCCCGAAGGTGACGACCACCCGGCGGGTACGGGCGTCCGGCCGGGGCCGCGCGGCGCCGTCGTCCCGGACCGGGCGGGCCGGCGGCGCGGGCGGCGCGCAGCGCAGCAGGACGGGCCCGGCGACCAGGGTGACCAGCAGGCCGACGACGGCCAGGCCGCACAGGTGCCACGTCGGCGACAGCGTTCCCGCGACGAGGCCGCCGAGCCCCGCGCCGACCATGCCGCCGAGGCTGAAGGCGGCGTGGAAACTGGGCATGATCGGCCGGCGCAGCACGTTCACCAGGTCGACGGCGGCGCTGTTGAAGGCGACGTTGATCCCGCCGTAGGCGCTGCCGAAGACCAGCAGGACGGCGCCCAGGGCGAGCGCGGAGTGGGTGAGCGGGGGCAGCGCGACGCTGAGGCAGAGCAGCACGGCGCAGACGACGGTGACGGGATGGCTGCCGTAGCGGCGGCAGAGCCGGCCGGTCAGGGTCATGGTGACGACCGCGCCCGCCGACACGCCGAGCAGCGCCAGTCCCAGCGCGCTGGCGGAGGCGCCGGTCTGCTCCTTGATGGCGGGGATGCGCACCACCCAGCCGGCGAAGACGAAGCCGTCCAGGGCGAAGAAGGCGGTCAGGACGGAACGGAGGCGGACGAGTTCGGCGGGGGGACCCGGCACGTCCTTGTGCGAACGGGTTTTGTTTATCAGCGGCACAAAGTGAGAGTAGGAGCACCCCCCGGACCGGGCAAGGGGGCGCCGGGCGGCCCCCCGGCGTCGCATACGCTCGACAGCACGATGATGAACAACCTGACCCCCCTGGAACCGAAGGCCGACAAGGCCACGGTCAGACGGCACAACCTCAGTCTGGTCCTGAGGGCCGTGCTCGACGCGGGGGAGGCGACCAGAGCGGGTGTCGCCACGCACGTCGGACTGACCAGGGCGGCGGTCTCCTCCCTGGTCGAGCAGTTGCTGGAGTACGGCTTCGTCACGGAGTGGGGCAAGACCAGCAGCGGCCAGGTCGGACGGCCCGGCACCGTCCTCAAGGTCTCCCGGTCCGGCCCCGCGGGCCTCGGCGTCGAGATCAACATCGACTTCATCACCGTCTGCGTCGTCGACCTCGCCGGCACCGACCGGGTCCGGCTCGTGGAGCACGTCGACAACCGGGGCGTCCAGCCCTCCGAGGTGCTGGCCCGCGCGGCCCGGCTCGCGGCCCGTGCCATCGGCTCGGCGGCCGAGCAGGACCTCGCGCCGGCCGGCGTCCACGTCGCGCTGCCCGGCCTGGTCACCGGCGGCAGTGTGCGCCAGGCCCCCAACCTGGGCTGGCAGCGGGTCGCCGTGGAGGGCCTGTTCGCGCAGGCCCTGCTCGCCCTGCGCCCCGACCGGCGCCCGCTGCCGGTCAGCTCCGACAACGAGGCCAACGCCGCCGCCCTCGCCGAGCTGTGGTTCGGCGCCGGCACCGAGGGCGTCCGCTCCTTCCTGTACCTGACCGGGGAGATCGGCATCGGCGGCGCGCTGGTGCTGCAGGGCGAACTGCTGCGCGGCGCGCACGGCTTCGCCGGGGAGATCGGGCACATGGTGGTCGACCCGGACGGCCCGCTGTGCCGGTGCGGGGCGCACGGCTGCCTGGAGCAGTACGCCGGTCAGGCCGCCCTGCTGCGGGCCGCCGGCATCGACGCGGACACCGGTGTCCAGGGCGTCGCCGAACTGGGGCGCCGCGCCCGGCGGGGCGAGCCGGCCGCGTGCGCGGCGATCGAGGGGGCGGGGCGGCGGCTCGGCGCGGTGGTCTCCGGCGCGGTCAACCTCTTCGACCCCGAGGCGGTGATGCTCGGCGGCGTCTACCGGGAGCTGATCGACTGGCTGGCCCCGGCCGTCGACCGGGAACTGGCCCGCCGGGTGGTCTCCGGGCTGTGGAGCGAGGACGGCAAACGGCTGCGGGCCGCGTCCTCGCTGGGGGACGCGGCCCGGGGCGCGGCCGGCGTGATCGTCCGCGAGGTCCTGGAGGACCCGGCGGCGTACGCGGAGCGCGGCGGGGCGTGACGGCGGGGGCCGCCCGCGAGGACGGCCCCCGCCCGCCGGATCACCGCCGGTGGGCGGCGATCAGCTCCTGATAGAAGCGGAAGCTGTCCTTCGGCGTGCGCTCCTGGGTCTCGTAGTCGACCCGGACGAGACCGAACCGCTTGTCGTAGCCGAACGCCCACTCGAAGTTGTCCAGCAGCGACCAGACGTAGTAGCCGCGGACGTCCACACCCGCGTCGATCGCCGCCTTGAGCGCGGTCAGGTGGCCGCGCAGGTACTCCACCCGGTCGCTGTCGTGCACCGCGCCGTCCTCGGCGACCGTGTCGTGCTCCGCCGAGCCGTTCTCGGTGATGTGGACGGGCGGCAGGGCGTCGCCGTACTGCTGCTTCAGCCGCACCAGCAGGTCGGTGAAGGACTCCGGCACCACCGGCCAGTTCATCGCGGTGTGCCGGACACCGGGGAGCGTGACCTCCTCGTACCGGTTGTCGGTGGCCACCCGCAGCGCCGGGTCGGCCTCGCGGTGCGGGGCGTCGGCGACCACGATCGGCCGGTAGTAGTTGACGCCGAGGAAGTCCAGCGGCTGGGAGATCAGCTCCAGGTCGCCGTCGCGGCGGAAGTCCGCGCCGGTGATCAGCTCCCCCCAGGTCTCCTCCTCGGTGGCCGGGTAGCGGCCCGCGAGGATCGGCTCGGTCCACACCAGGTTGTGCTGGGTGTCGGCGCGGACCACGGCCGCGAGGTCGGCGGGGGAGTCGGTGGCGGGCAGGTTGCGGTCGAGGTTGAGCGTGATTCCGACCTCGCGCACCCCGGCCGCGCGCAGCGCCTTGACCGCGAGACCGTGCCCGACCAGCAGGTGGTGGGCGGCGGCCAGCGCGCCCCGGCCCTCCTTGGCGCCCGGCGCGTGCCGGCCGATGGAGTAGCCGAGGAAGGCGCTGCACCACGGCTCGTTGAAGGTGATCCAGCGCGGTACCCGGTCACCGAGGTGCCCGGCGACGACGGCCGTGTACTCGGCGAACCGCTCCGCCGTCTCCCGCACCCGCCAGCCGCCCCGGTCCTCCAGGGCCTGGGGCAGGTCCCAGTGGTAGAGGGTGGCGGCCGGCTCGATGCCCGCCTCCAGCAGCTCGTCCACCAGCCGTGAGTAGAAGTCCAGGCCCTTGGCGTTCACCGGGCCGGAACCCTCCGGCACGATGCGCGGCCAGGCGATCGAGAAGCGGTACGAGTCCACCCCCAGGTCGCGCAGCAGCGTCACGTCCTCGGGGTAGCGGTGGTAGTGGTCGCAGGCCACGTCGCCGGTGTCGCCGTTCGCCGTCAGGCCGGGCGTGTGGCTGTAGGTGTCCCAGATCGACGGTCCGCGGCCGTCCTCGCGCACCGCGCCCTCGATCTGGTACGAGGCGGTCGCGGCACCGAAGACGAAGCCGGACGGGAAGACGGGGAGTTCAGTCATGCGGGCTGACCCATTTCCTTTGCGGTGGACGTCACTTGACGGAACCGCCGGCGATACCGGCGGCGATGTACTTCTGGGCGAGGACGAGCAGGATCGCCGCCGGGACCGCCGACAGCACCGACGCGGCCATCACCGAACCCCAGTCGCCGACGTGCGCGCCGATGTACTGGTAGATGCCCAGGGTGACCGGCTTGACCTCGTCGGTGGTGTTCAGGGTGAGCGCGAACATGAAGTCGCTCCACGAGAACAGGAACGCGAACAGTCCCGACGTGATCAGGGAGTTGCGGCTCATCGGCAGCACCACCTTGAGGAAGGTCCGCACCGCGCCGGCGCCGTCGATCTGCGCGGCCTCGATCACCTCACCGGGGATGGACACCATGAAGGAGCGCATCAGCACGATGGAGAACGGGATGCCCAGCGAGGCGTCCGCCAGCATCAGGCCGAAGTAGGAGTTGACCAGGCCCAGGTCGACGTACGAGTTGTAGAGCGCGTTGGCGATGACGATGCCCGGCACCATCTGGGTGATCAGCGTGCCGAAGACGATGGTCTTCGAGCCGCGCAGCCCGAACCGGGCCAGCCCGTAGGCGGCCGGCGCGGCGATCGCCAGGCAGATGACGACCGCGCCGAGCGAGACCACCAGCGAGGTCAGCAGATGGCCGCCCTGGTCGGAGATGGCCTTGGAGAAGCCGGACAGGTCCAGGCCGCCCGGCACCGGGTCGACCTTGAGCAGGCCGGACTCCGGCTGGAGCGCGGTGTTGAGCATCCAGTACAGCGGGAAGAGCATCACGCACAGGATCAGCACACCGGCGATCGTGGAACCCCAGCGGCGCCTGGGCGCGGCGGTGGGTGCCGTGGTGGTCTGCGAGGCCATGGACGTCACTTCCCCTCGGTGCGGTTGGCCCGCAGGTAGAACACCGCGAACACCGCGGAGATCAGGATGAGTACGTTGCCGACGACCGCGCCCGCCCCGAAGTCCAGCTGGACGAAGGAGTTCTGGTAGGTGAGCGTGCCCAGGGTCTGGGTGGCGTCGGCGGGTCCGCCGTCGGTGAGGGCGAGGATCAGGTCGAGGATCTTCACCGTCGACATGAAGCCCAGCACCAGGACGACGGTGACCACCGGCTTGAGCATCGGCAGGGTGACGGACCGGAACGTCCGCCAGGCGGAGGCGCCGTCCAGGGCGGCCGCCTCGTGCAGCTCCTTCGGGATCTCCTGGAGACCGCCGTAGAGGATGACCATGTTGAACGGGATGCCGATCCAGATGTTGACCAGGATCACGGAGAGCAGGGCCATGTTCGGGCTGGTCAGCCACGGGGTGTGGCCGCTGCCCAGGCCGACGGTGTCCAGGAAGGTGTTCAGTACGCCGGTGTCCTGGTCGAGGATGCGGCGCCAGACGATGCCGGACACCACCATCGGCACGAGCCAGGGCAGCAGGATCAGCGAGCGCAGCACCCCGCCCAGGGGGAAGCGCCGGTTGAAGAAGACGGCGAGCGCCAGGCCGATGCAGAACTGGCCGAGCAGCGAGCCGGCCGTGAACACCAGGGTGTGCCACAGGGCCTTGCCGAACAGCGCGTCCTGGAAGACGTTCGACCAGTTGTCGGTGCCGTTGAACGGGGACTCACCGGTGAAGAACGTCTTCGGCGTGTAGTGCTGGAAGCTCATCACGACGTTGCGGACGAGCGGGTAGCCGAAGAACAGCAGCATGAAGACGACGGCGGGGGCGACGAAGCCCCACTGCGCGAGCCTGCGGCGGCGCCGGAGCCGGTTCGGGTCCGCAGCGGTGGCCGGCTTGGCCGCTCCGGCGGCCGGTGTCGCGGTGACGGTGGGCGTGGTCATGGGTCGCGTACCTCAGTTCCCGCTCGTGGCCCGCTGCTGGGCGCGCTTCAGGGCGGCCTCGCTGGACTCGCCGGTCAGAGCCGACTGGAAGGCGCTCTGCAGGGCGAGCGACACGCTCGACCAGCCCGCGCCCAGCTGGGCGGTACGGGACCGGGCGACGGCCACCTGGTCGGCGAGCGCGTCCAGCTCCGGCACCTTCTCCCGCCAGACGGCGGCGGCCTTGGAGTTGGCCGGCACCATCCAGCTGTTGAGCGCGTACGTGAGCTGCTCCTGCTGGCTGGAGAGACAGGCGACGATCTTCCCGGCCGTCTTCTCGCGCTGCTCGTCACCGGTGTTGGGCACGGTGAGGATGGCGCCGCCGAGCGGGCCGACCGAGTCGTCGCCGGCCTTCGGCACCGGGATCTGCGCGATCTCCCAGTGCAGGGACTTGTCCGTGTTGAGGGTCTCCACCTGCCACGGACCGTTGATCATCATCGCCGCGTTGCCGGCCATGAACTGGTCGTTGACGTCCGCCTGCGTCCAGTTGACCGTCGACTTCGACAGCGAACCGTCCGCCAGCAGCGCCTTCCAGTAGTCCAGCGCCTGGGCCACCTGCGGGCTGTCCAGCTTCGACTCGTCACCGCCGTTGGACCACATGAACGGCATGAACTGGAAGACGCCGTCCTCCGCGCCACCGGCGCTGAGCGCCAGTCCGTACCGCTTGCCCTGGGTGAGCTTCTTCGCGGCCTCGCGCAGTTCGTCCCAGGTGGTGGGGACGGGGACGCCGGCCTGGTCGAGCAGGTCCTTGTTGTAGAAGAGCGCGAGGGTGTTCACGGAGCGCGCGGCCCCGTAGTACGTCCCCTTGTACGAGCCGAAGTCGACGATGCCCTCGGGGATGTCCTGGGTGCTCAGGCCGATGGACTTGAGGTCGACCAGTCCGCCGGCGTCGGCGAAGGTCGGCATCTCGGAGGCGTCGAACTGGATGATGTCCGGGAGCGACTTCGAGGAGGCCATGCGCAGCGCCTTGGTCATGACCTGGGCGGCGGGGACGCTCTGCTGCTCGATGGTGACGCCGAGCTGCTTGCCGCAGCGGGCCATCGCCTCCGCGTCCCAGCGGTGGTAGGACTCGTCGGTCGAGGAGTTCATCACGGTGTACACATCGGCGTCGGGTTGCTGCCCGCAGCCGGTCAGTGCCGCCCCGGCGACCAGGACGGAGACGGCGGCGATCGGGGCTGCGGCTGTGCGTGAGCGACGGCGCCGGCGAGGCGCGGCGGCCGGAGGGTGTGCTGTCACGGTGGGTGCCCTTGAGTGCGAGGGAGTGCCGGCCCGCCCGCGCGACCACGGTGTCACGGGGCGGATGCGATGAGGTCCGCGGGCACCGGCCGACCCGCGGACCCGAGGGGGTCAGCCTCGGACGCCGAGGAGGTGGTCCATGGCGAGCTGGTCGAGGTGTTCGAAGGCCATCCCCCGGGCGGCGGCGGCCTCCGCGTCGAACGTCTCGTAAGCCGACCGGTCGGCCAGCAGCCCGGCCAGTCCGTCCTCGGCGGTCGGCCGGGCCAGCTGGTCCAGCCGCGAGGCCGCCAGCGCCTCACGCACCTCCGGGTCCGCACGGAACGCCGCCGCCCGCTCCTTGAGGATCAGGTAGTTGCGCATACAGCCCGCCGCCGACGCCCACACCCCGTCGATGTCCTCCGTGCGCGGCGGCTTGAAGTCGAAGTGCCGGCACCCGTCGTACCCGGCCGACTCCAGCAGATCCACCAGCCAGAACGCCGACCGCAGATCCCCCGCCCCGAACCGCAGGTCCTGGTCGTACTTGATCCCCGACTGACCGTTCAGATCCAGATGGAACAGCTTGCCCGCCCACAGCGCCTGCGCGATCCCGTGCGGGAAGTTCAGCCCCGCCATCTGCTCGTGCCCCACCTCCGGGTTCACCCCGAACAGCTCCGGACGCTCCAGCCGCTCGATGAACGCCAGCGCGTGCCCCACCGTCGGCAGCAGGATGTCCCCCCGCGGCTCGTTCGGCTTCGGCTCGATCGCGAACCTCAGCTCATACCCCTGCGAGGTCACGTACTCCGCCAGCAGATCGAAAGCCTCCTTCATCCGCTCCAGCGCGTCCCGCACGTCCTTCGCCCCACCGGACTCCGCACCCTCACGCCCGCCCCAGGCCACATACACCTCGGCACCCAGCTCCACCGCCAGATCGATGTTGCGGACCGTCTTGCGCAACGCGAACCTGCGCACGTCCCGGTCGTTCGCCGTGAACGCACCGTCCTTGAACACCGGATGCGTGAACAGGTTCGTCGTCGCCATCGGCACCTTCATGCCCGACGCGTCCAACGCCTGCCGGAACCTCTTCACCCGCGCCTCACGCTCCGACTCCGACGCCCCGAACGGAATCAGGTCGTCGTCATGGAACGTCACCCCGTACGCGCCCAGCTCCGCCAGACGCCGCACCGACTCCACCGGATCAAGCTCCGGCCTCGTCGCGTCCCCGAACGGATCCCTGCCCTGCCATCCAACGGTCCACAGACCGAACGTGAACCTGTCCTCGGGAGTGGGGTTGAAGCGCTTCGACATCGTGCGGCCCTTGCTGTCGTACCGTCGGCTCCCACGCCGGACGGTTTTGTTTGATGGCATGACTAATACGTCACGGAGCCGCTTCCGCGCTAGCCCCCCAGGCGACCCTTCGCTCCGTGAGTGCCTCGTTCCCTTCGGTGAACAGGCCAGTTCAAGGCCGGTTCACCGGCGAAAAGGCTGGGCCGAAGCCCTTCCGCGCTGATTTGTTTTGTGTACGATCAAAATGCTCCTGAGACGTCACGCACTGCTATCCGACCGCTCTCGCCCCACCCGAGGAAGATCATGAAGTTCACCGACGGCTTCTGGCTCGTCCGCGAGGGTGTGCACCTCTCGTACGCCACCGAAGTACGCGATGTCCGCGCCCAGTCGAAGCGCTTCACCGCGCATGCCGCCGTGAAGAAGGTGACACGGCGGGGCGACACACTCAACGCTCCGCTCATCACCGTCGACTGCTTCTCGCCGGCCGAGGGCGTCATCGGCGTCCGGGTCACCCACCACGCGGGCAGGCGGCACCCCGGTCCCGGCTTCGCGCTCCACGAGGCGGCCGGCGGTGCCGGCGAGGTGCGTCAGGACGGCACGGTCACCGAGCTGACCAGTGGCCCGCTCACCCTGCGCCTGGACCGCTCCGGCCCCTGGGGCCTCACCTTCCATGACGCGGACGGCCGGGAGCTGACCCGGGCGGACGCCAAGAGCACGGCGTTCGCCACCACCGGCGACGGCGCCCACCACATGCTGAGCCGCCTCGCGCTCGGCGTCGGGGAGAACATCTACGGCCTCGGCGAGCGCTTCACCCCGTTCGTCAAGAACGGCCAGGTCGTCGATGTCTGGCAGGCGGACGGCGGCACCAGCAGCGAGCAGGCGTACAAGAACATCCCGTTCTACCTCTCCTCGCGCGGCTACGGCGTCTTCGTCAACCACCCCGGTGCCGTCTCCTTCGAGGTCGGCTCCGAGTCCGTCGGCCAGGTGCAGTTCAGTGTCGAGGACCAGACGCTGGAGTACTACGTCGTCGCCGGCCCCACCCCGAAGGACGTCCTGGGCCGCTACACCGCCCTCACCGGCCGCCCCGCCCTGCCGCCGGTCTGGTCCTTCGGCCTCTGGCTGAGCACCTCCTTCACCACGTCCTACGACGAGGCCACCGTCACGTCCTTCGTGGACGGCATGGCCGAGCGCGGCATCCCGCTCTCCGTCTTCCACTTCGACTGCTTCTGGATGCGCGAGTACCAGTGGTGCGACTTCGAGTGGGACCCGGACGTCTTCCCCGACCCCGAGGGCATGCTCAAGCGCCTCAAGGAGAAGGGGCTGCGCATCAGCGCCTGGATCAACCCCTACATCGCCCAGAAGTCCCCGCTCTTCGACGAGGCGGCGGAACTCGGCCACCTGGTCCGCAAGCCGAACGGCGACGTGTGGCAGTGGGACCTGTGGCAGGCCGGCATGGGCCTGGTCGACTTCACCAGCCCCGACGCCCGCGCCTGGTTCCAGGCCAAGCTGAAGCCGCTGCTCGACCAGGGCGTGGACTGCTTCAAGACCGACTTCGGCGAGCGCATCCCCACGGACGTGGTCTGGCACGACGGCTCCGACCCGGAGCGGATGCACAACTACTACACCCACCTCTACAACCAGACCGTCTTCGAACTCCTGGAGCGGGAGCGCGGCCGGGGCGAGGCCGTCCTGTTCGCCCGGTCCGCGACCGCCGGCGGCCAGCAGTTCCCCGTCCACTGGGGCGGCGACTGCTGGTCCTCCTTCGGCGCGATGGCCGAGTCCCTGCGCGGCGGCCTGTCCCTGTCGCTGTCCGGCTTCGGCTTCTGGAGCCACGACATCGGCGGCTTCGAGGGCACCCCCGACCCGGCCGTCTTCAAGCGGTGGCTCGCCTTCGGCCTCCTCTCCTCGCACAGCCGGCTGCACGGCTCCTCCTCGTACCGGGTGCCGTGGGAGTTCGGCGACGAGGCGGTGGACGTGGCCCGCCGCTTCACCCTCCTCAAGCACCGCCTGATGCCCTACCTGTACGGCGCCGCCGCCGAGGCCCACCGCACCGGCGTGCCGATGATGCGGCCGATGGTCCTGGAATTCCCCGGTGACCCGGCCTGTCGCCCGCTGGACCGGCAGTACATGCTCGGCCCCGACCTGCTGGTGGCGCCGGTGTTCAGCGAGGATGGCGAGGTCGAGGTCTACCTGCCCGAGGGCACCTGGACCCACCTCCTCAGCGGCGAGCGGGTCACCGGACCCGCCTGGCGCACCGAACGCCACGGCTTCGACAGCCTCCCGCTGTACGTCCGCGAGGGCGCCGTGCTGCCGCTGGCCGCCGACGACCAGCGGCCCGACGGCGACTGGCTGGACACCCCGACGCTGCTCGTCCACCCGGCCGCAGGGGCCGACTACGCGGCCGAGACCGTCGTACCGGACGCGACGGGCGTCCCCGCCGCCACGTTCCGTGTGCGGCGCGAGGGTGAGGTGCTGCGGGTCACCGCCGAGGGCACCGACCGGCCGTTCGCCGTCCAGGTCGCCGGTGGTGCGCACGCCGAGGGCACGGGCGAGGTGACGGTGCCGCTCGCCTGACGGCGAGGGCGGTACCTGAGCCCCGGGGGCCGCCCCCCGGGGCTCACTCGTGTGCCGGGGGTGCGGGCGGGGTGCTCGGGTCTCCCGCCCCGGGGGGTGCCGCTCAGGCCGCCAGGGTCTCGCGCAGCACCGTCCGCAGCGAGACGGGTTCGCGGCCTATGAGGGTGGCCAGGGTCGGGTCCACGGTGGCGAACTCACCGGCGCGGGCGGCGGTGAAGATGCCCAGCAACTGCTCGGCCGTCTCCGCAGGCACGCCCCGGCCCGTCATCTGCTCCCGCCACTCGTCGTCCGGCACGGTGAGGCGGGTCATGGCCCGGCCGGTCACTTGACCGGCGGTCCGGGCGACCTCGTCGAAGCCGAGCGCCGTGCTCCCGGTGAGCGGCGGGGTGGGCCCGTCGAAGCGGCCCTCGTCGGCCAGGACGACGGCGGCCGCCTCGGCGAGGTCGGCGTGCGCGGTCCAGGCGAACGGCCCGTCCGCGGGGAGCGGGAGCCGGCCCGAATCGACCCCGAACGAGGCGAAGTGGGCCGCGCTGGCGGCGTAGAAGCCGTTGCGCAGCGAGGTGAAGGGCACGCCGCAGGCGCGCAGGGCCTCCTCGGTGGCGGCGTGATCGCGGCACGCCTGGAAGCGCGACGAGGGGCTCGCTCCCATCTGGCTGGTGTACAGGATGCGGCGGGCCCCCGCCGCGACGGCTCCCTCGATCGCCGCGAGGTGCCGCTTGACGCACTCCTCGCCCATCGCGTCGACGGAGACGAGGAGCACCTGCGCGGCGCCCTCGAAGGCGTGGGCGAGGCTCGCGGCGTCGGTGAAGCTGCCCTGCCGCACCCGTACCCCGCGGTCGGCCAGCGCCCGCGCCTTCTCCGGGTCGCGGACGCTGACGCCGACCCGCTCGGCGGGCACGCGGGTCAGCAGCCGCTCGACGATCTGCCGGCCCAGCTGTCCGGTGGCTCCGGTCACGATGATCATGATGCGCTCCAGTGGCATGGCGAAGGGGGTCCCGCTGGATGGTTCCAGTGGAAACAGTAAAACGGTAACACTGGAAATAACGATGGCACCAGTGATGCCGTATCTTTGATCCATGTCCACTCGTGAGGAGACCCGGCAGCGGGTCATCGACGCCGCCATCGACCTGCTGACGCGGGAGGGGCGGGACGCGGTCACCACGCGCGCGGTCGCCGACGCGGCCGGTCTCCAGCCGCCGGCCATCTACCGGCTCTTCGGTGACAAGGAGGGACTGCTCGACGCGGTGGCCGAACACGGTTTCACGGAGTTCCTGGCGAGCAAGCGGGTCGACCCGGACCCGCCGGACCCGATCGCGGACCTGCGGGCGGGCTGGGACGTGGCGGCCGAGTTCGGACTGTCCCACCCCGCGCTGTTCACGCTGATGTACGCCGAGCCGAGCCGCACCGCCTCACCGGCCTTCGAGGCCGGCATGCGCATCCTGATGGGCCGGATACGGCGGCTCGCCGCGGGCGGCTGGCTGCGCGTCGAGGAGCGGCTCGCGGCGCAGATCATCCACGCCACCGTGCGCGGCGCGGTGCTCACCTGGCTGTCCCTGCCGGAGGACCGGCGCGACCCCGCCCTGCTGACCGCCCTGCGCGAGGCCATGGTCACCGCCGTCACCCATCAGAAGCCGGCGGTGCGGGAGAAGGGCCCGGCGGGCGCCGCCCGCGCGCTGCGCGCCGCGCTCTCCGACCAGGAGACCCTCAGCGGCGCGGAGCAGCACCTGCTCAGGGAGTGGCTCGACCGGCTGGCGGCGGAGGGCTGAACCGCCGGGAGGGGAGAGCGCCGAGAGGGGACGCCCGGCGGGGGGCGCCGGGAAAGGGGGGCGCCAGGGGGTGGTGCCTCGGAAGAGGGCGCGCCGGCGGGGAGGACGTGGCCCGGCCGAGGGGGTGTCAGTCGCCCGTCGTGCCGTCGGCCAGCTCCCGGAGGATGTCCACGTGGCCGTTGTGCCGGGAGGTCTCCTCGATCAGGTGCATGAGAATCCAGCCGAGGGTGACGCGCACCCCGTCCCGGACCGTCCGCCGGGCCGGGGCCGACAGGTCGGTGGCGGCGACCAGGTCCCGGTACCGGGCGCTCTGCTCCTCGTACTCCGCCAGCAGTTCGGTGAGGGGACGCTCGGCGCCCATGCGCATCTCGCGGTCCGGGTCCTCCTCGGTCCAGGGGACCCGGCTCTCCGCCCCGAGGAAGACCACCTCGAACCAGTAGTACTCGACCCAGCGCAGATGGCTGATCAGCCCGCCCAGGGTCATCAGCGGTGATCCCGGCAGCGGGGCCCGGCCGGCGTCCTCGGGGGCCAGTCCCGCGCACTTGGCGACGGCGGTGGCCCGCGCGTAGTCGAGGAAGGTCGTCAGCAGGGAGCGCTCGTCCCAGGCCGGGGGCAGGTCGGTCCGTGTCATCCGGCCATGATCGCAGCAGCGGTCGGGGCTGGAGCCACCGCGGCCTCCCGGTCGAGGCTCCGGCCACCGCGGTTCTCCTGTCGCCGCTGCTTCCCCGCCGTGACTCCAGCCACAGCGGCTTCCCCGCCGTGACTCCAGCCACAGCGGCTTCCCCGCCGTCCGGTCCCGGCGGCGGGCCCTACGCGTCCAGCGCCGCCAGCGCCTCCAGCAGCCGGTCGACGTCCTCCGCGCTGCTGTACGGCGCCAGACCCACCCGCACCCCGCCCTCGTCGCCGAGGCCCAGCGCCCGCGCCGCCTCCACCGCGTAGAACGATCCGGCCGGGGCGTCCACGCCGTGCCCCGCCAATCGCCGGGAGACTTCCGCGGGACGGTGGCCCGTGACCGTGAACAGCAGGGTCGGGGTACGCCGTCCGGCCCGCGCGTACACCGTGATCCCGCCCCGCTCCGCGAGCCCTCGCTCCAGCCGCGCCCGCAGCGTGTCCTCGTGCGCCTCCAGCGCGGCGAAGGAGGCGAGCAGCCGCTCGCGCCGGGTGCCCCGGGCCTCGGGCTCCAGCTCGGCGAGGAAGTCCACCGCGGCCCGCGCGCCGGCCAGCAGTTCGTAGGGGAGGGTGCCCAGTTCGAAACGTTCCGGCACGGTGTCGGCGGACGGCAGCAGCTTGTCCGGGTGCAGCGACTCCAGCAGTTCCGCGCGGCCGGTCAGCACGCCGAGATGCGGGCCGAGGAACTTGTACGGCGAGCAGACCAGGGTGTCCGCGCCCAGCGCCGCCAGGTCCACCGCCGCGTGCGAGGCGTAGTGCACCGCGTCCACGTGGAACAGCGCCCCCGCCCGATGCGCGAGGGCGGCCAGCGCCGGCAGGTCCGGCCGGGTGCCGATCAGGTTGGATGCGGCGGTGACCGCGACCAGCCGGGTGCGCGGCGACAGCACCGCCGTCAGGTGCTCGGGCAGCAGCTCTCCCGTGGCCGGGTCGAACTCCGCCCACCGCACGGTCGCCCCCGCCGCCTCGGCGGCCTGCGTCCACGGCCGGATGTTGGAGTCGTGGTCGAGCCGGGTGACCACCACCTCGTCGCCCGGCCCCCAGCCCTTGGCCAGGGTCCGTGCCAGGTCGTAGACGAGCTGGGTCGCGCTGCGCCCGAAGACGACCGTGCCGGGCGAAGTGCCGAGCAGGTCGGCGAGGGCCGCCCGTGCCTCGGTGACGATGCGGTCCGCGTTGCGCTCGCCCTCGGTGGTCGTGCCCCGGTTGGCCAGCGGGCCGGTCAGCGCCGCCGCGATCGCGTCGATCACCGGTTGCGGGGTCTGGGTGCCGCCGGGCGCGTCGAACCGGGCGGTCCCGGACTTCAGGGCGGGCACGCGGGCGCGGATCGCGGCGACGTCGAGGGCCATGGCTCAACTCCAGGAGGGCTTCGGGGCTTCGAGGACGGCGGGGGAGCGGCGGACACGGTCCTCTGGCCCAGTGGCGTCGGCCTTGCGGGGGTGAGGCCGCGCCCGCGTCCCCGGCCACATGATCGCAGCCCCTGCCGGAGGCCCGACAGGGGCGGGGAGCGGACCGTTCCCCGGAGCATCCCCGTGCCGGGCGACCTGTGCGAGAAAGCCGTGGTGATCGCGCCCGGAGCCCTTCCCCGGGCCCTCCCGGACTCAGGCGTCCGCCGGCGGTGCCAGTTCCGGCGGCTTCTTGTCCCGGCCGCCCGGGTGCCGGTGCCGCCAGATCCAGAACACCGCGCACGACACCAGCGCCCACCCGGCCAGCACCAGGAACGGGAACGCGTGCTGGTGCCCCGCGAAGTACACCGCCGTGTGCTGGGCGTTGACGGACGCGCCCGGCGGCAGCCACTGCCCGATCACGCCCAGCGCCGACGGCAGCAGCGGCCAGGACACCGCCCCGCCCGACGACGGGTTGCCCAGCAGGATCATGACGCCCCAGGTCGGGAGCATCGCCCAACGGCCGAACAGGGTGTTGAACATGGTGAAGGTCATGCCGCTGGCGAACATCGTGAGCGCGAGGATCGACCACGACTCCACGAAGGGCAGGTCGAGCGCGCCCAGCAGCCAGTCCACGGCCGCCGCGATGACGAAGCCGCCGAGCAGGGAGTAGGCGACGGTGAAGGCGATCCGTTCCAGCGGGGTGAGCGCGCGGGCGTGCACGCTGAGCTGGATCGCGCCGACGAAACCGATGATCACCGCCGCGAGCGAGACGTAGAAGATGGCCAGGCCGCGCGGGTCACCGTCCTGGAGCGGATTGACGTCCCGGACCGAGACCGCCACTCCGGTCGCCCTGCCCACCGCCGGGGCCGCCTGCTCCAGCAGTTCCGCGACCGAGGCGCCCGAGGCCGACGAGAGGTCGAGCAGCACCTTCCGGCCGTCGTCGCTCAGCTCGAAGACGGCGAAGACGGACTGCTCCTCGATCGCCTCCATGGCCTCGGCCCGCGAATCGTAGGCATGGGTGCGCACCGAGGAGTTGAGCGCCTTGCCCAGCCCCGCCAGGAACTCCTTGCCGCGCGCCTCCTCGTAGGAGCCGACGACGGCGGTGGGGAGCTGGTGCGGGGTCGGGTTCGCCATGGTGTACGTGTACGACCCGGCGAACAGACCGGCCGCCGCCGCCAGGATCACGACCAGCACGCTCGCCGGCCACCACGGCCCCTTCCGGAACCGTGTCCAGCGGCCTTCCCGGGCGTGGTGCGGGTGCCGGCCGGCCCGGCCGCTCTCGTCGCCCTGGCCGTTCTGTCCGTTCCGGCCGCCGGGGGCCGTCTCGGGAGTCTCGTCCACGTTCGCTCGTCCTTGGTCGGGCCTGCCCACGAGGCGGCCCCGGACGGACGTCGCGCCCGGGACCGGTCCGCTCTGTCTCCGTACGTCCTGGGCCAGGGCCTGTCGTTTGGATCAGGTCGCGGGGAATCGGCTGCGTCTTCCCCGCGTCTGCGGCGTGATCCGAACGGCAGGCCCTAGACGCGTACCAGGGGCGTGTCCACCAGGTGCTCCGCGACGAACCAGGACTGCAGTTCGTTGGTGCGGATGACGTCCGACACCAGGATGTCGTTGGTCCCGTCGTCGCCCTGCTCCTGGACGACCGCCGCCGCGTCGTGGCAGTCCGCGAGGATCTGCTCGTGCGCCTCCAGCAGCCGCGACAGCATCGCCGGCACCTCCTCGACCCCGTCCGGCGGCCGGCGGATCGTGGTGATCTCCGCGACGTGCCGGGGGTCGCCGATCGAGACGCCGCCGAGCGTCTGCACCCGCTCCGCCAGCGTGTCGATCAGTGCGAGCTGCTCGCCCGCGTGCTTGTCCATCAGCAGGTGGAGCTGGTAGAACGTCGCGCCGCGCATCAGCCAGTGGTACTTCTTGTACAGGTCGTGCAGGATGCGCGTGTCCGCCAGGACCTTGTTCACCCGCTGGGCGGAGTAGAGGCGGGTCTCCATCGACAGGGCCAACGGGAACTGCTTGACGGTGCCGAACTCCTGGATGACCCGGCCCTGCTGGTGCAGCCACGGCTGACTGCCGTCGGAATGTGCCGTCGTCGCCGCCGGCCTCGGATCGGTGCTCACGCCTGAACTCCTTCCCTGGGGGAGCCGAAGGGGAGTGCCGGCGCCTCACGCGACCGGACTCGGCCCCCGCCGACAGTCGACCAGCAGGCGGCGGCCCCCGCAAACGCTGCGGCCCGGGCGAGGCACCCGCCCGGAAGACCGGATTCCGCCCGGCCCGCCCGAGGGGGTTGTCCGCACCTCGGCCCGCCGCCTAGGGTCTAGCCGTCCTGCAAGCGCTTTCTACGCCTGCCGCCCCGCCCTGTCCTGCCCCATCCCTTCTCCCGTGCCGTCCGTAGTCCCGAGGAGACCGCATGCCCCCGCTCGCTCCCCGCCGCCGCGCGGCCGTCGTCGGCACCGGTGCCGTCGTCGCCGGCGGCCACCTGCCCGCCCTGCGGGCCCACGCCGACCGGGTCGACCTCGTCGCCGCAGTGGACGTCGACCCGGCCCGGCTCGACGCCTTCCGCGCCGAGGCGGGCACGGACGTCGTCGGGTACACCTCGATGGGCGCGATGCTGGACGCCGTACGTCCCGATCTCGTGCTGATCGCCACGCCGCCGTCGCTGCACCGGGAGCAGACGGTCGCCGCGCTCAAGGCCGGTGCCTGGGTGTGGTGCGAGAAGCCGCTGTGCCTCTCCCTCGCCGAGTACGACGACATCGCGGCGGCCGAGGAGGCGTCGGGCGGCTACGCCTCCGTGATCTTCCAGCACCGGTACGGCTCCGGCGCCGCGCACGCCCGCGAGCTGATCGCCGGCGGCGAGCTGGGCGCCCCGCTGGTCGCCCACTGCCAGACCACCTGGCACCGCGACGCCGCCTACTACGCGGCGCCCTGGCGCGGACGCTGGGCCACCGAGGGCGGCGGTCCGACCATGGGCCACGGCATCCACCAGTACGACCTGCTGCTGCACCTGCTGGGCCCCTGGGAGGAGGTCCGGGCGATGGCCGCGCGGCTGGTCCACGACACCGAGAGCGAGGACGTCTCCACCGCCCTCGTCCGCTTCGCGAACGGCGCCCTGGCCACCGTCGTCAACAGCGTCCTCTCCCCGGACGAGGTGAGCCGGGTCCGGATCGACTGCGCCGACGCCACGGTGGAGCTGACGCACCTGTACGGGCACCGCAACGAGGACTGGACCTACACGCCCGCCCGGCACGTCGGCCCCGCCCGCGCCGCGGCCTGGCGCGCCCCCGCCGCCGACGTGCCCAGCTCCCACACCGCGCAGCTCGGCACCCTGCTCGACGCCTGGGACGCGGGCGCCCGGCCCCCGGGCAGCGGACCGGAGGCCCGCGCCACGCTGGAGTTCGCCGCCGCCCTCTACAAGGCGGCGTTCACCGGACGGCCGGTACGGGCCGGCGAGATCGTCCCCGGTGACCCCTTCCACGCGGCCATGCACGGCGGCCACCCCGACTGGGCCCCGCGGGAGCGCGCGTGAACCTCCGCGTCACCCACACCCACGGCGAGCACATCACCGTCACGGCGGCGAACGGCACGGAGATCCTGCGGTATGTCTACCGCCCCGACCCCGACCCGTTCGAGTCCCGCAAACCGTACGCCCATCCGCTGCGCACCCTGTCCGGCCGCACGGTCACCGGCTACCGGCCCAGCGACCACCGCTGGCACAAGGGCGTCCAGATGACCGCCAGCCACCTCTCCGGCCAGAACTTCTGGGGCGGCAACAGCTATGTCCCCGGCCGGGGCTACCTGGCCCTGCCGGAGCGCGTCGGCTCGATGCGGCACGACGGGTTCGGCGCGTTCGAGACGGCAGGGGACCGGCTGGCCGTCACCGAGCACCTCACCTGGGTGGTGAACGGCGGCGCCGAGTGGGCCCGCGAGGAACGCGGCCTGACCGTGCACGCGGTGGACGAACGGACCGGCTCCTGGGCCCTGGACTGGTCGATCCGGCTCACCAACACCCGCGCCGAACCCCTGGTCTTCGGCTCCCCCACCACGGCGGGCCGCGAGCTGGCCGGCTACACCGGCCTCCAGTGGCGCGGCCCCCGCGACTTCACCGGCGGCACCGCCTTCACCCCCGACCGCGCGGGCGCCGCGCACCTGATGGGCACTCAGGGACCGTGGCTGGCGTTCACCGCCGAACACGACGAGGTGGACGCCCACTCCACCCTGGTCTTCGCGCACGCCCCCGAGAATCTGGACGAGCGGACCGCGATCCACCCCTCGCACTGGTTCGTGCGTGCCGAACCGGTCCCGTCGGTCGCCTTCTCCTGGGCCTTCTTCGACGAGTTCGAGCTGGCGCCCGGGAAGTCCTTCGGTTACCGCTACCGGCTGCTGGTCGCCGACGGCGCCTGGGACCGGGACCGGGTCACCGCCCACCTGGCACAGCTGCCGTGGTGACCTCGCGCCCGGACCGGCGGACGCGGGGCAGGCGGGCTCCGGCGGCCGGCACCGCCGCCGCGCTCGCCGTGCCGGGCACCGCACCGGCGGCCACGTCCCCCGGGTAGTGCACGCCGGTGCGGACGGGCGCGTAGGCGACCGCGCCCGCCAGGGTGCCGAGCGGGACGGCCGCCGCCGGCAGCACCGCGCCGACCGCCGTGGCGAAGGCGACCGCGGCGGCCGTGTGCCCGGACGGGAACGCCGCCGACGCGGGCATCGGCACCCGCCGGCCGCCCGCGACCCGCGCCGCCTCCCGGTCCGGCCGGGGCCGCCGCACCAGTCGTTCGCCCAGCACGTCGGCCGCGGTGGAGCCCAGGGCGAGGGCGCCCACCCCGAGCGCCGCCGCCCGGCGGGGCCGGTCACGGCGAGGGCGAGGGCTGCGGCGACACCGAGGGAGATCTTCGAGTGGTCGGCGGCCCGCGACAGCCGGCGCAGCGACCGGTCCAGCGCCGGCGTGGACGTCGCGGCCACCGCCGCGTACACCGGCCCCGTCCACGGCCCGCAGATCCGGCGGTACGGCGGTCAGGTCCCGGAGCGGACGGCGCACCGGGGCCGCCGCCGGGCGCGCGGGCGGCACACCGCCGCGGTCGCTGTCATCGGTGCCGGTGCCGGTGCCGGTGCCGGTATCCGTGTCGGTGGTGTCATGGGTGTCATCGGTGTCACCGGCCTCGCCGCGTCCGGTCATGGGCTCCCGCTCCCGGGGGCGGCTGGCTCCCAGCGTCGCCGGTGCCCGGCGCGGAGGCGTCCCGGCCGGGCCCGTCCGGGCGACCGCGCCCCCGCGCCGTCACCGGGTCAGGGATGCGACGTCAGATACCCGCCCATCGTGCGGAACCAGTCGCCGGCCGCGTACTCCGTGCCGTCGTCCGTCCGCACCCGGCGCACCAGGAGCCCGGGGTGGCGGCCGGTGTGGGCATCGGCGCCCGCCACCACGACCACCCCGTCGCCCTCGCGGATGAAGATCCGCCCGGGGGTGCCGCCGTAGCGGCCCTCGGAGACCGCCGCCGATACGATCCGCAGCCGCCGTCCGCGATGGTAGGCGTACGCGTTGGGGTACGGGTCGGACTGGGCGCGGACCAGGCGCTCCAGCCGCTCGGCGGGCCAGGTCCAGTCGATGCGGCTGTCCTCGGCGGAGCGTTTGTGGAAGAAGCTGGCCCGGCCGCGGTCCTGCGGCAGCCAGCGTCCGGCGTCCTGCCCGGAGGCGATCAGGTCGAGGGACTCGCGCACGAGCGGCGCGATCAGGTCGACGGTCCGGTGGAAGAGGTCGGTCGCCGTGTCGGTGGGGCCGACCGGCACCGCGCGCTGGATCAGGATGTCCCCCGCGTCGAGACCGTCGTTCATCCGGTGCGCGGTCACGCCGACCCGCTCCTCGCCGTTGATCAGCGCCCAGATGATCGGGGAGAAGCCCGCGTAGGCGGGCAGCAGCGAGTCGTGGATGTTGAGGGTGCCGTGCGGGGGGAGGTCGAAGATCTCGGGCGGCAGCCAGGTCCGCCAGTTGTTGGCGACGAGGATGTCCGGCCGGGCGTCGCGCAGCGCGGCGAGCAGCTCGGGGTCGTCGGGCCGGTTGCGCAGCAGGACGGGGACGCCGTGCTTCTCGGCGAGGTCGGCGACGGAGTCGTCCCAGATCTTCTCGTAGGCGTGCTCGCTCTTGGGATGGGTGACGACGAGGACGACCTCGTGGTCGGAGTCCAGCAGGGCCTGGAGGGTGCGGTGCCCCCAGGTCTGGTAGCCGAACATGGCGACGCGCATGCGGTACTCCCCTTCGGCAGCTCCATGGAAGCCAATTAGGCGAGCCTTACCTTAGCCGCCGGGCGCCGTCCGGGGAATGGAGCCATGGTCGACTCCCGTCGTCCGGACGGCCGCTGAGGCGGAACCAGGTCACCCGGCCGGGCGGAAGGAGCGCAGCCGGAGCGAGTTGCCGACGACGAAGACGGAGGAGAAGGCCATCGCTGCCCCGGCGATCATCGGGTTGAGCAGTCCGGCGGCGGCGAGCGGCAGCGCGGCCACGTTGTAGGCGAACGCCCAGAACAGGTTCGAGCGGATGGTGCCCAGCGTGCGGCGGGCCAGCCGGATGGCGTCGGCGGCCACCCGCAGGTCGCCCCGGACCAGCGTCAGATCGCTCGCCTCGATCGCCGCGTCCGTGCCGGTGCCCATCGCCAGGCCCAGGTCGGCGGTGGCGAGCGCGGCGGCGTCGTTGACCCCGTCGCCGACCATCGCGACCGTACGGCCCTCGGCGCGCAAGCGCTCGATCTCGGCCACCTTGCCCTCGGGGAGCACCCCGGCGACGACGTCCTCGGCGGGGATGCCGACGTTCCGGGCGACGGACTCCGCGACCGGCCGGTTGTCGCCGGTGAGCAGCACCGGCCGCAGCCCGAGGCGGCGCAGCGCGGCCACTGCCTCGGCGCTGGTCTCCTTGACCGTGTCGGCCACCGCGAGGACGCCCCGTGCCGCTCCGTCCCAGCCGGCGACGACGGCGGTGAGGCCGGCCTGCTCGGCGTCCCGTACCGCCTGTGCCACGGGGGCCGGCAGATCGTCGTAGAGGCGTCCCACGGCCACCTGGTGGCCCTCCACGCGGGCGCGTGCGCCGCGTCCGGGTACGTTCTCGAAGTGCTCGGCGGGGGGCAGCGGGCCGGTCCGTTCCGCGGCGCCGGCCGCGACGGCGCGGGCGACCGGGTGTTCGGAGGCGTGCTCGACGGCGCCCGCGAGACGCAGCAGCTGTTCCTCGTCGGTGCCCTCGGCGGCGTACACGGTGCGCAGGGTCATCCGGCCGGTGGTGACGGTGCCGGTCTTGTCGAGGACGACGGTGTCGACGCGGCGGGTGGACTCCAGGACCTCGGGTCCCTTGATGAGGATGCCGAGCTGGGCGCCGCGTCCGGTGCCGACCAGCAGGGCGGTCGGCGTGGCCAGGCCCAGCGCGCACGGGCAGGCGATGATCAGGACGGCGACGGCGGCGGTGAACGCGGCGGTCAGCCCGGCGCCGTTGCCCAGCCAGAAGCCGAGGGTGGCCAGCGCGAGACCGATCACGACCGGCACGAACACTCCGGAGATCCGGTCGGCGAGCCGCTGCGCCGACGCCTTCCCGTTCTGGGCGTCCTCCACCAGCCGGGCCATTGCGGCCAGTTGGGTGTCGGCGCCGACCCGGGTGGCCTCGACCACCAGCCGGCCGCCGGCGTTGACCGTGGCGCCGGTGACCGCGTCCCCGACGGCCACCTCCACCGGCACGGACTCGCCGGTCAGCATCGACGCGTCCACCGCGGAGGTGCCCTCGACCACCGTGCCGTCGGTGGCGATCTTCTCGCCGGGCCGCACCAGGAAGCGGTCGCCGGTGCTCAGCTCGGCGGCCGGTATCCGTTCCTCCCGGCCGTCGCGCAGCACGGTCACGTCCTTCGCGCCGAGCTCCAGCAATGCCCGCAGGGCCGCGCCCGCCGTCCGCTTCGCCCGCGCCTCGAAGTACCGCCCGGCCAGCAGGAACGCGGTCACCCCGGCGGCGGCCTCCAGATAGATGTTCCCGGCGCCGTCCTGGCGGGCGATCGTCAGCTCGAAGGGGTGGGTCATGCCCGGCGTGCCCGCACTCCCGAGGAACAGTGCCCACAGCGACCACAGGAACGCCGCCGAGACACCCACCGAGACCAGTGTGTCCATGGTGGCCGCGCCGTGCCGCGCGTTGGTGAGCGCCGCCCGGTGGAACGGCCAGGCGGCGTACGTCACCACGGGCGCCGCCAGGGTGAGGGAGAGCCACTGCCAGTACGTGAACTGGAGGGCCGGGACCATGGCGAGCACGACGACCGGCACGGCCAGCGCCACGGCGGTCACCAGCCGCTGCCGCAGCGGGCGCAGCCCGTCGTCGTCACCGGCGGCCGGCCGGCCCGCGCCGCCGCTGTCACCGCTGCCGTCCGCCGGGGCGGCCGGCTCGGGCTCGTGGGCGGTGTACCCGGTCGCCTCGACGGCCGCGATCAGGTCGGCGACGGAGACCTCGCCGGAGTGGGCGACCCGGGCCTTCTCGGTGGCGTAGTTCACCGTGGCGGTGACGCCGTCCATCCGGTTGAGCTTCTTCTCGACACGCGCCGCGCACGAGGCGCAGGTCATGCCGCCGATGACCAGCTCTGCCTCGGCCGTGGTGCCGCTCGTAGGGGTGATCATGCCGCTCCTGGTGGATGAGAGATGCCGTCCGACAGCCTCCATGTATACCCCCGAGGGGTATGGAGAGCAAGTGTTGTCCGTGCTTGACTAGGTACCCCCCAGGGGTATGGTGAACTGCGTGGACGGCCATCCGGTCGTGCCGTCGACCCGTGCCCGAGGAGACAAGCGTCATGCACACCGCACTCAGGATCACCGCGTTCACGGCCGCCCTGGCCGCGACCTTCGGTACCGCCTACGGCATCGGCACCGGCCTCGGCCCGGTCGTCGAGGACAGCGCGCCCGCGCACCGCGGCACCCACGGCGGAACGGGGGAAGGTGAGGCCGGGCACGGAGGGCACCAGGGCGCCCCGGCCGGCGGCCTGGCGATCTCCGAGGACGGCTACACCCTCGACCTCGACACCCCCCGCGTCACCTCCGGGCACCGCACCGAACTGCGCTTCGCCGTCCGGGACGGCGGCGGTCGCCCGGTCACCGCCTACCGGCGCGAGCACGGCAAGGACCTGCACCTCGTCCTCGCCTCACGCGACCTGCTCACCTATCGGCACCTGCACCCCGTACGGGACGCCGACGGCACCTGGCGCACCCCCGTCGACCTGCCCCGGGCCGGTGACTACCGGGTCCTCGCCGACTTCACCCCCGCACGGCACGGCGCCGGGAACCTGACCCTCGGCGCGGACCTCGCCGCATCCGGCTCCTACGCCCCCCGCCCCCTGCCGGCCCCCGCCGCCACCGCCGAGGCCGACGGCTACCAGGTCCAACTGAGCGGCGCCCTGCGCCCCGGCAAGGAGAGCGCCCTGCGGTTCGAGGTCAGCCGGGGCGGCGAGCCGGTGACCGACCTCCAGCCCCACCTCGGGGCCTACGGCCATCTGGTCGCCCTGCGCGCCGGAGACCTCGCCTACCTGCACGTCCACCCGAACGGCGAAGCGGGCGCCGGGCCCGGCCCCGCGGTCTCCTTCACGGCCACCGCGCCGAGCGGCGGCACCTACCGCCTCTTCCTCGACTTCCGGCACGGCGGCGAGGTCCGCACCGCGGCGTTCACCGTCCGGGCCGGCGCGGCGGAACCCCGGTCCGCGCCGACCGGGCGGCCGTCCCGCACCGGCGCGCCCGGCGCCGGGCACGGACACTGACCCGCTCGGCGACGGCCTGGTTCACACGGTCACGACCGCGATCCCGGCCTCCTCGAACCGGCGTACCGTCCCCGGGTCGGCCGCCTCGTCCGTGACCAGCGTGTCCACCGCCTCGGCCGCGCAGATCCGGGCGAAGGCCCGCCGGCCCAGCTTGCTGGAGTCGGCGGCCACCACCACCCGCTCGGCGCGCTCGCACAGCAGCCGGTTGACCGCGGCCTCCGCCTCGTCGTGCGCCGCCGCCCCGTGCGTCACGTCGAACGCCACCACGCCCAGCACCGCCACGTCCATCGTGACCTGGGCCAGCACCCCGTCCGCGAGCGGGCCGATCAGCTCGTAGGACTGGGCCCGCGCCACCCCGCCGGTCAGCACGATCTTGAACTGCGGCCGTACGGCCAGCTCGTTGGCGATGTTCAGCGCGTTGGTGACCACGGTGAGGGCGGGCGTGCCGGACGCGAGGTCGGTGCGCACCGCCAGCGCCCGCGCCACCTCCGTGGTGGTGGTGCCGCCGGTCAGCCCCACCGCCTCGCCCGGCGCCACCAGGGCGGCCACCGCCTGCCCGATGCGCTGCTTCTCCGAGGCCCGCCGCGCCGTCTTGTACCGCAGCGGCAGCTCGTACGACACCCCGTGCACCACCGCGCCGCCCCGCGTGCGCACCAGCATCTGCTGCTCGGCGAGCCGGTCGAAGTCCCGGCGGATCGTCGCTGCCGACACCTCCAGCTCGGCCGCCGCCTCCTCGACGTCCAGCCGGCCGCGTTCCACGAGCAGCTCCAGCAGCGTCTTCCAGCGGGCGTCGCGCGACATGCGCACCCTCCGTTCCTCGGTCCCTGGCCGACCCTAACGCACCCCCGCTTCCGCAGAATGCTTGATTGTGCTCGAAAGATCGCTATATCTTGCAAGAACAATCAATGGGATCGGGTGACTGGATCATCGCCGCAGGGGAGGACATGGCCATGACCTACGTCGAGGACGAGCTGAACAGCCAGCCGGAGTGCTGGACACGGGCCGCCCAGACGGCGGGACGGACCGGCGGGACGCTGCCGGAACCGGGGGAGCGGGTGGCGATCGTCGGCTGCGGCACCTCGTACTTCATGGCGCAGGCCGCCGCGGCGCTGCGCGAGGAGACCGGCCAGGGCGAGACGGACGCCTTCGCCGCCTCCGAGTTCCCGCACACCCGCGCCTACGACCGGGTCGTCGCCCTCACCCGCTCGGGCACCACCACCGAGGTGCTGGAACTGCTCGGCCGGCTGCGCGGCCGTACCCGCACCACCGCGGTCACCGCCGACCCCGCCACGCCCGTGACGACGGCCGCCGACGACCTGGTCGTCCTGGACTTCGCCGACGAACGCTCGGTCGTGCAGACCCGGTTCGCCACCACCGCGCTCACCCTGTTCCGCGCCCACCTCGGCCTGCCCGTCGAGGCGTCCGTCGCCGACGCCCGCACCGCCCTCGCCGCCGACCTGCCCGAAGGGCTCGTCGACCGCACCCAGTTCACCTTCCTGGGCCGTGGCTGGACGGTCGGTCTGGCCAACGAGGCCGCGCTGAAGATGCGCGAGGCGTCCCTGTCCTGGACCGAGGCGTACCCGGCGATGGAGTACCGGCACGGTCCGATCAGCGTCACCGGCGCCACCACGGCGACCTGGATGCTCGGCGAGGCGCCCGAGGGTCTGGCCGAACAGGTCGCCGCCACCGGCGGGACATGGGTGGCGGGCACCCTCGACCCGCTCGCCGAACTGGTCCGCGCCCAGCGGCTCGCGGTCGCCGTGGCCGCCGCCCGGGGCCTCGACCCGGACCGGCCGCGCCACCTCACCCGCTCGGTGATCCTCGCCCCCTGACACCCCGGCCCGCCCGGGGAAAGGACCGACCCGTGCCCCTCGCCACCACCGGCGACCTGGTCGCCCGCGCCGCCGCCGCGCGCACCGCGGTCGCCGCCGTCAACGTCATCACCCTGGAGCACGTCGAGGCCGTCCTGTCCGGCGCCGAGTCCGCCGCCGCGCCCGTCATCCTCCAGGTCAGCGAGAACGCCGTGGGATTCCACCAGGGCCGGCTCGCGCCGCTGGCCCGCGCCGCCGTCGCCGCCGCCGAACGCGCCGCCGTCCCCGCCGCCCTCCACCTCGACCACGTCACGAGCGACACCCTGCTGCGGCAGGCCCCGGACGCCGGCTTCAGCTCCGTCATGTACGACGCCTCCCGGCTGCCGTACACCGAGAACCTGGACGCGACCCGCGCCGCCGCCGACTGGGCCCACGCCCAGGGCCTGTGGATCGAGGCGGAGCTGGGCGAGGTGGGCGGCAAGGACGGACAGCCGCCGCTGGCCGCCCACGCGCCCGGCGCCCGCACCGACCCCGCCGAGGCCCGCGCCTTCGTCGCCGACTCCGGGGTGGACGCCCTCGCCGTCGCCGTCGGCAGCGCGCACGCCATGACGGCCCGGACCGCCGCCCTCGACCACGACCTCCTCAAACGGCTGTCGGCCGCGCTGGACGTCCCCCTCGTCCTGCACGGCTCCTCCGGCGTCCCGGACGCCGAACTCGCCGCGGCGGTAGCGGGCGGCATCGCCAAGGTCAACGTCGGCACCGCCCTGAACATCGCCCTGACCGGGGCGGTACGGCGCTACCTCGGCCGCCACCCCGAGGCGGTCGACCCGCGCGGCTACCTGGCCGAGGGACGGGACGCCATGTCCCGTACCGTCGCGGAGCTGATCGGGGTGCTGGGCGGCGCGGTCACCTCCCGGCCGTCGCCCTGAGCACCACGAACTTCGGGTCGCTCGCGACCAGTTCACAGGCGCCGAACAGACGCCGCAGCTTGACGTGGTAGCCGAGGTGGCGGTTGCCGACCACCCACAGCTCGCCGCCCGGCCGCAGCGCGCGCCGGGCGCCGGTGAACATCCGCCAGGCGGTGGCGTCGGTGGTGGCCTGGTGGGAGTGGAACGGCGGATTGTTGAGCACCAGGTCCACACTGCCGTCCGGCACCCCGGCCAGTCCGTCACCGACCCGGAACTCCGCCGCCGCCCGCGCCCCGCTCGCCCGGTACGTCGCCTCCGCCGAGGCCACCGCCTGGAAGGACTCGTCGGTGAACAGGACGTGCGCGGCCGGGGCGGCGAGCGCGACCGCCGTCCCCACGATCCCGTTGCCGCAGCCGAGGTCCACCACCCGCCGGGACCCGGCGTCCGGCAGGTGCTTCAGGAAGAACCGGGTGCCGATGTCCAGCCGGTCGGCGCAGAAGACGCCCGCGTGGCTGACGACCGTCCGCCCCGACACGGGACCGACGCCGTCGGGGAGCCGGTAACCGAGCGGCCAGGGATTGGCGGGCCGCTCCCGCGCGGGGTCCGGCACGCAGAAGATCAGCCGGGCCTTCTTCCGCGCCAGCGACGTCCGGGTCGGACCGAGCACCCGCTCGAACACCTCCAGCGTGGAGGTGTGGATCTCCTTCACCATCCCGGTGCCGACGACGACCGTGCCCGCGTGCACCGACGGCGCCAGCCGCAGCAACTGGTCCTCCAGCAGCGCCAGGCTCTTGGGCACCCGTACCAGCAGCACGTCGATCCGCTCCGGCGGCGCGTCCCGCGTGGTCAGCAGCCGCACCGCGTCCGGTCCCACACCGTTGCGGGCGAGGTTGGCCCGGGTCGCCTCCCGGGTCAGGTACGAGTCCGTGATCTGCGTCGGCCGGTGCGCGTGCAGCGCCGTCACCAGCGCGCCCCAGCGGTCACCGAGCACCACGACCGTCCCGGACAGCGCCCCTCCCGGCTCCCGCCGCCGCTCGGCGAGATGGCCGAGGAGGTACTCGTCGGAGGCGTCCCAGGCACGGAGCCGGTCGCGCGGGTCCTCGGGGAACCGGGCCAGCACCGGCTCGCCCCACTCGCTCTTCATACGGTCGCCACTGTCATGCATCGTGCGTCCAAGGCTAACGGAGCCGCAGCTCACGGCCGGTCGGGCAGGATGGGGGCCATGGACGCCGAGCTGTTCCCCCGGGGCCGCCGCGAGATCGCGCCCGGCGCCGTGCACCTGCCGGACTGGCTGGACGCCGGACTCCAGCGGACGCTGCTGGACGCCTGCCGCGCGTGGGCCCGTCCGCCCGCGGGGCTGCGCACGGTCCGCACCCCCGGCGGCCACGCGATGACCGCCCGCCAGGTCTGCCTGGGCCTGCACTGGGGCCCGGTGCCCCGCTGCCCCGCCTGCCGACGGCCCGTACGGGACAACCCGGACTGCCCCGGCCCCCACCAGTACCCGTACGCCTACTCCCGCACCGCCGTCGACGGCGACGGTGCCCCGGTCAAGCCCTTCCCGCCCCGCCTCGGCGTGCTGGCCCGCCGCGCGGTGACCGACGCGCTGGGCCCGCAGGCGCTGCCCACGGCGCCGTACGACATCGCGCTGGTCAACTTCTACGGCCCCGACGCCCGGATGGGCATGCACCGCGACGCCGACGAACGGTCGGACGCGCCGGTCGTCTCCCTCAGCCTCGGCGACACCTGCGTCTTCCGCTTCGGCAACACCGTCACGCGTGGCCGCCCGTACACCGATGTCGAACTGCGCGGCGGCGACCTCTTCGTGTTCGGCGGCCCGGCCCGGCTCGCCCACCACGGCGTCCCGCGCGTCCACCCCGGCACCGCGCCGCCGGAACTGGGACTCGACGGGCGGCTGAACATCACCCTGCGGGTGAGCGGCCGGTAGCCCCGGCCGCCCCCGCGCGGATCATGGGAGACTCGCCTTCATGAGCGGCAAGGCGGACCCCCGGAGGGCGGGGGACGGGACCACCAACAGAGCGCGGCTGGACCGGGGGCGCGGAGCGCTCGGGCCCGCGCTGGAGCTGGTGCACACCGGACGCGCCCCCACCCGGGCCGTCCTCACCGCCGAGCTGGGCGTGACCCGGGCGACGGCCGGCGCGGTCGCCGCCGAACTGGAGGCGCTCGGCCTGATCCGGGTGGACGCCCGGCCCGGCGCCGCCGCCGGCTCCCAGGGCCGCCCCTCGCACCGGCTGGCCGTCGCCGAGGACGGCCCCGTCGCCCTCGCCGCCCAGGTCCACGCCGACGGCTACCGGGCCGCGCTGGTCGGACTCGGCGGGCGGATCGTCGCCACCACGCCCGGCTGCGAGATCGTCGACGCCGACCCGGCCAAGGTCCTCGGCTCCGTCGTCGCGGCCGGCGCCGACCTGCTGCGCCGCACGGGACGGCGTTGTGTGGGCGCCGGCCTCGCGGTGCCGTCCGCCGTCGCCGAACCCGAGGGCCTGGCCCTCAACCCGCTGCACCTGGCCTGGCCCGCGGGCGCGCCGGTCCGGCAGATCTTCGCCGAGCAGGTGCGGGCCGCCGGCCTCGACGGCCCCGCCTTCGCCGCCAACGACGTCAACCTGGCCGCGCTCGCCGAGCACCGGCACGGCGCCGGGCGCGGCGCCCGCGACCTGCTCTGCGTCGCCACCGGGCACCGGGGCGTCGGCGGCGCCCTGGTCCTCGACGGCCGTCTGCACTCGGGCAGTTCCGGTCTCGCCCTGGAGGTCGGCCACCTCACCGTCAACCCCGAGGGCCGCCCCTGCCACTGCGGCAGCCGGGGCTGCCTCGACGTGGAGACCGACCCGCTGGCCTTCCTCACCGCGGCCGGCCGCGCGCCCGGCCCCGAGCAGTCCCTGCTCCAGCAGTCCATCGACCTGATCCGCGGCCACTACGCCGACCCGGCCGTGCGCACCGCCACCGAGACCCTCCTCGACCGCCTCGGTCTGGGACTGGCCGGCCTGGTGAACATCCTCAACCCGGACCGGATCATCCTCGGCGGCCTGCACGGAACCTTGCTGGACGCCGACCCGGACCGGCTGCGCGCGGTCGTCGCCGACCGCAGCCTGTGGGGCCGGAGCGGCGGCGTCCCCGTCCTGGCCTGCGCCCTGGACCACAACAGCCTGGTCGGCGCGGCCGAACTGGCCTGGCAACCGGTCCTCGACGACCCGCTGACGGCGCTCGGCTGACCACGCCGCCGTACCCTGCCGGGACGCGCGGGACCCACGACCCGGCGGACATGTTCCCGCGCGTCCGCGCCCGGGGCGTGCGAAACCCTCACAGGGTCAACCCGCACACGCGCGGGCCGGCACCTCCGGGAGGCTCCCGCAGGCCCCTTGAAGGGTGCCCCACACCCCCGGGAGGGGCAGGTCACCGCCCGGTCAGCCGGCAACGGCCGACCGGGCGGGAGCGCTCGGCCCGACGTGGGCGAACGGCTCGGCGGTCACCTCCTCGACCAGGCGCCGCGGCGGACGCGCGGAGCCGGCCGGAACGGGCGCCGGGGACGGCGGGGCGGGCAGCGTGAACCAGACGACCTTGCCGGACTCGCCGTCCGGCCGGGCACCCCAGCTCTCGCTCATCGCGGCGACCATGGAGAGACCGCGCCCGCGGGTCGCGAGGGGGTCGGCCGCGTCCGCCTCGGGCAGCCGCGGATCATGGTCGCGCACCGAGACCGTGAGCCGGTCGAGCAGCAGCTCGATCTTCACGGTGCACGTCTTGTCGTGCCGGGCGTGCAGGTGGACGTTGGTGAGCAACTCCGTCACACCGAGCGCCGCCCGGTCGATCAGGGGATCGAGATGCCAGTAGCGCAACTGCGCAGATACGATTCTGCGGACCTGGCCGATCCGCGACGGCAGGGCTTGGAGCTCCACCGTGCAGTGCCTGCTTGGGTGACTGATCACGGCTGCGACTCCCCGACATAGAGGTCCGGAAGAACACTGAGGACGGGTCAGCAGACGGATGCGTCACGCGATCGCCTGCTGTCATGACCGGCGGGCTGGTTCGCAGCGTAATCGCCGGTAAACCCAGAGTGACGTGAGACCAGCGTGGCGCAAGGGGTGGGACAGCGCAACTTACGGTCATCTCACCCGCTGCGTCCCGCCGCCCGGCGCACGGCCTCGACGAACCGGCGCGCCGCGGCACCCCCCGTCTCACCGGGCGGGGAACCCGACGCGCCGAGCGTCAGCAGGTACCGCTTGCCGTCCAGCCGGGCCAGGGCGCGGTCCTCGGGCGCGAACCAGGGCCTGGAGGCGCGCACCGAACGCACCGGGGCGCTGTCGATCTCACTGCCGTAACTGGTGAGGAGCTGCAGGCGGCCGTCGCTGATCCGGACCTGCCCGGCCCGGGTGAGCGAACGCAGCCACTTGGCTATCCGCACCCCCGTCGCCGTGAACTCCGGTTCCGCCATGGCCGCCGCTCCCTCGTGCGTCGGTGGGCCGGACCGCACTCCCGTGGGCCGGTGCCTGCACATGTGTGTTCCAGTGTCCCCCCGGGCGGGACCCGCGTCCCACCCGGAGCAGTCTGCCCGCCCCCGGCACGGAGCACCAGTGCGCGAGGTCCCCTTCCCGGCGCGCGGGGAGCACTCGCGCGAATGCGCCCCCCCGCGCCCTCGCGCACCCTGTTCCCCAGCGGCGGCTTTGACCTTCCCCAAGGTGCCTTTATGCAGGTGAGAGCCGTACCCGGAACGTGCTTATGATCGGCCCAGGAGGCCGTGCCGGACGCCGTCGGCGCGCAGCGTAAGGAGCCAAGCCGTGAGCACTCCCCAGCCCGCCGGGACCGGCGCGACCCTGGACGTCGACCGCAGCGACGCGGCGTACCGCGCGTGGCTGAAAGAGGCCGTCCGCAAGGTCCAGGCCGACGCCAACCGCTCGGCCGACACCCACCTGCTGCGGTTCCCGCTGCCCGAGCCGTGGGGCATCGACCTCTACCTCAAGGACGAGTCGACGCACCCCACCGGCAGCCTCAAGCACCGGCTCGCCCGTTCCCTCTTCCTCTACGGCCTGTGCAACGGCTGGATCAGGCCCGGCCGCCCGGTCATCGAGGCGTCCAGCGGCTCGACGGCCGTCTCCGAGGCGTACTTCGCGAAGCTGATCGGCGTGCCCTTCATCGCCGTCATGCCCCGCACGACCAGCGCCGAGAAGATCCGCCTGATCGAATTCCACGGCGGACAGTGCCACTTCGTCGACGACCCGCGGAAGATGTACGAGGAGTCCGCCCGCCTCGCGGCGCGGACCGACGGGCACTACATGGACCAGTTCACCTACGCCGAGCGCGCCACCGACTGGCGCGGCAACAACAACATCGCCGAGTCCATCTTCCGCCAACTCCGCCTGGAGCGCTTCCCGGAGCCCGCCTGGATCGTCGCCACGGCCGGCACCGGCGGCACCTCCGCGACCCTCGCCCGCTACGTCCACTACATGCAGTACGACACCCGGGTCTGCGTCGCCGACCCGGAGAACTCCTGCTTCTTCGACGGCTGGACCACCGGCGACCAGCACGTCACCTGCGACTGCGGCTCCCGCATCGAGGGCATCGGCCGGCCCCGGATGGAACCGAGCTTCGTGCCCGGCGCGATCGACCGCATGATGAAGGTGCCGGACGCGGCGAGCGTGGCCGCCGTCCGCGCCCTGGAGCGGGTCATCGGCCGCAAGGCGGGCGGATCCACCGGCACCGGGCTGTGGAGCGCGCTGAAGATCGTCGCCGAGATGGTGGCCGAGGGCCGCCGGGGCAGCGTGGTCACGCTGCTGTGCGACCCGGGCGACCGGTACCTCGACAAGTACTACTCGGACGCCTGGCTGGCCGAACAGGGCCTGCGCGTCGAGCCGTACACCGCCGCGATCGAGTCCCTGCTGCACACGGGCGTCTGGCCCGACTGACCCGCCGGGCGCGTCCCCGCGCGTACGCGCCGCACGGGCGTGCCGTCCGGCGCCGGCGGGCTCGTCAGCCGTCCTGCTCCGGCTCGCCCGCCACGATCACCCGCAGCTGCTCCGCGACCTGCGCGCGGGCCTGAGCGGGCAGCCCGGCGTCGGTCACCAGCGTGTCCACCCGGTCCAGCTCCGCGAACGAACTCAGGCCGACCACACCCCACTTGGTGTGGTCGGCGACCACCACGACCCGCCGCGCCGACTGCACCAGGCGCCGGTTGGTCTCGGCCTCCGCCAGATTCGGCGTCGACAGCCCGGCCTCCACCGATATGCCGTGCACACCGAGGAACAGCAGGTCGAAGTGGAGCGCCGCGATCGCCTGGTCGGCCACCGGCCCCACCAGCGAGTCGGACGGCGTGCGCACCCCGCCGGTCAGCACCACCGTCGCCTGCCGCGCCCCCGAGGTGCGCTGCGCCGCGTGGAAGACGTCGGCCACCCGCACCGAGTTGGTCACCACCGTCAGCTCCGGCACGTCGACCAGCCGGTGCGCCAGCGCGTACGTCGTCGTACCGCCCGACAGCGCGATCGCCGCGCCCGGCGCGACCAGCTCCGCGGCGGCCCGCGCGATCTCCTCCTTGGCGGTCGGCTCCAGCCCCGACTTGGCCTCGAAACCCGGCTCGTGGGTGCTGGCCTCGACCAACGGCACCGCGCCGCCGTGCACCTTCTCCAGCACACCCTGCCGGGCCAGCGCGTCCAGATCACGGCGGACCGTCATGTCCGACACGCCGAGCTTGCGGGTCAGCTCGTTGACCCGGACACCGCCCCGGCGCCGGACCTCGTCGAGGATCAGGGCCCGCCGCTGCTCCGCGAGGAGGTTCTGATTCTCGCTCACGTACGCTCCGGTCCTTTCCGCCGCCACCAGTGAGACCCGCCCGGCGCGCCCGTGGTGACGTGGACGTCCGTCCGCCCGGCGCGCCGACGCCCCATCCTCGCACGCCCCGTCACACCGCGCGCCACCGCCTGCGCGCCGCGCACACGCCACCCGCGCCTCCCCTCCGCCTCACCCGTGCGCCGCCGCGTCACCCGGTTCGGGGAGATTCCGTGGGAAGGGGTGTACACCGGCCGCCCAGCGGAGATCCTGTGCCCGCACGGACACAGCCGACGGCGCGTCACGGGGGAGTGCGACACAGTGGAACGGAAGCGGAGACAGGACCGCGGCCAGGGCCAGGAACAGGCGCACCAGGGCCGGGCGAAGGCGCGAGGAGAGGCCGGGGGCGGCGGGCAGGGCAGCGGAACCGCCCTGGAACTCCTCGTGCACGGCGTGGGCGGCAGCTCCCCGCAGGAGATGCTCGACGACCCGCGCACGGTCCGGGTCACCGGCGACGACGTCGCCGCCGTCTTCCGGCGCACCGAGGACGCCGACGCCGAGACCCGCCCCGCGGACTACCGGGACAAGCCGGTCCCGGAGGCGTACGTCTGGTGCAACCTCACCTCCGGCGACGCCACCCGCGCCCTCTGGCTGCTGCTCCTGCCGTTCATGGTGGTCAACCTCGCCCACTGGATGCGCCCCGCCGTCACCGGCCGCATCCGCACGGTCCGGCTGTACGGGCTGCTGGTCCGGCTGGCCGGGCTGACCCTGACGGTCCTGCTGGTCGGCGCCGCCGCGGAGGTCGCCCTCGACCTCGCCGCGTGGCAGTGCGCGGGCACCGCGGCGTGCGCCGGCGGCCACTCCTGGCTGGGCTTCCTCTCCCCGGCCGAGTCCGGCTGGTGGAGCGCGCCCGGCCGCCGGCTCACCGTCGCCGCCCTGGTGCCCGCCGCCCTCACCGGCCTGCTCTGGTACCTCTCCCTGCGCACCTGGCGGGCATACGAGTCCCAGCAGCCGATGGAGCGCGTCGACGGCCCCGAGCAGGGCGCGGGGCGCTCCGCCCTGGGCCGGCCCGGCTTCTGGTACGGCCGCCGCCTCGTCGCCCGGCTGCGCGCCGCGCACACCGCCGCCGGGCTGCTCACCGTCGCCGCCGGCCTCGCCGTCCCCGCCGCCCGCTTCGACCGCCGCGCCGGCGGCCCCGCCGTACTCGACCTCGCCGGCTGGCTGCTCCAGGCCGGGCTGGTCACCGGTGCCGTCGTCGTGGTGGGCGTGGTCTGCCGCCGGGGCCGCGGCGAACGGTTCCTGGACCGCACCCTCGACGTTCACCTGGTACGGCGGCTGCCGCTCGCCGCGCTCGCCCTGCTGCTGCTCGCCGCGGTCTACGCCGGCTGGGCCCGGCCGGGGTGGGCGTCCGCCGGCCGGCTGCCGGGCGACGCGGTGTTCGGCGGCCTCGCCGCCACCCAGGGGCTGCTCGTCGTCGCCCTCGCCGTCGTCGCCCATCTGCTGTACCGCGCCGCCCCCGACCCGCGCGCCGCGATGCGGGGCCTGGGCGGGCCCGCCGTCGCGATGCTGGCCTGCGCCCTGGGCGGGGTCATGTCCGGGGGAGTGGCCCAGCGGGTGTCGGACTGGCTGGACGGCACCGGCACCTCCCTCGCCGGCCCGCCGGTCCTGCTGACCTGGCAGGCGTCCGTGATCCCGCCGCTGCTCCTGGTCGTCCTCGCGGTGTGCGCCCTGCTGGCCCGGCGCACCTGGGCCCGGGCCCGTGCCGAACGCGCCGCCGTGACCGGCGACCACCCCGACGAGGCCGCGGACGCCGGGCGCACCCGCCGGATCGCCACCGCCCGCGCCATGGCCGGCCTCACCGACCGGGTGCCCCTGCTGGTCACCGTCGTCGCCACCACGACGTTCCTGCTGGGCATGGGCGCCCTCGCCGGCGCCCTCGTCACCGACCGCACCCCCGCCGAGGCCGCCGAGGGCACCTACGCCGTGCTGCAGGGCGCCGCGCGGACCGGGCAGGCCGTCGGCTCCTGGCTGATCGGCGTCGGCTTCATACTGTTCGTCACCTGGGGCCGGCGTGCCTACAAGGACGCCTCCGCCCGGCGCACCATCGGCATCCTCTGGGACGTCGGCACCTTCTGGCCGCGCGCCGCCCACCCCTTCGCCCCGCCCTGCTACGCCGAGCGCGCGGTGCCCGACCTGACCTGGCGGATGGCGACCTGGACCCGGGCCACCGGCGGCCGGCTGGTGCTGTCCGGGCACTCCCAGGGCAGCGTGCTCGCCGCCGCGGCGGCCTGGCAGCTTGAGCCGTCCGCGCGCGGCCGGGTCGCCCTCCTGACGTACGGCTCACCGCTGGAGCGGCTCTACGGCCGCTGGTTCCCCGCCCACTTCGGACCGGCCTCGCTCGCCTCCCTGCACCGGGAGATCGACTGCTGGCGGAACCTGTACCGGCTCACCGACCCGATCGGCGGCCCCGTCCGGCTGCCCGGCGACTGCGGTCCCGAGGTCGACCGCGAGGCCCTCAAGGACCCCCTCTCCTACGGCCGCACCACCGAGCACCCGCTGCCCGCGCCGATCCTCGGACACGGCGACTACCAGGCCGACCCGGCGTTCGCCGAGGAACGCCGGCGGCTGCTGGGCCGGCTCCGCCCGGACGTCCCCGCGCCCCGGCCCGACGAGGACGGGCCGGGCACCGTGCCCGGCGCCGACGGCGGGGCTCACGGCTGCGCGGGCAGGTCCTCGGCGTAGAGCAGGGTCAGGTCGTCCGTGCTGGGGTCCGCGACCTGCGCGACCCGGCCGGCGTGCCGCTCCACCATCGCCTCGAAGGTCTGCCGGGCGGTACGGCCGTTGCCGAACGCCGGGCCCTTGGGGAGGGCCGTGAAGTACTTCAGCAGGCCCTCGGCCGCGCCCGGCGCCAGCCGGTACTCGTGCTCGTCGGCCTGCTGCTCCACGATCCGCAGCAGCTCCTCGGGCCCGTAGTCGCCGAAGGTGATGGTCCGTGAGAACCGCGACGCCACCCCGGGGTTGACGGACAGGAACCGCTCCATCTCTGCCGTGTAGCCCGCGACGATCACCACGACCGCGTCGCGGTGGTCCTCCATGAGTTTCACGAGGGTGTCGATGGCCTCCTTGCCGAAGTCGCGGCCCGCGTCCTCGGGGGAGAGGGCGTACGCCTCGTCGATGAACAGCACCCCGCCGCGCGCCTTCTCGAACGCCTCCTGGGTGCGGATCGCCGTCGAGCCGATGTGCTCACCGACCAGGTCCACCCGGGAGACCTCGACCAGGTGCCCCTTCTCCAGCACCCCGAGGGAGGCCAGGATCTCGCCGTACAGGCGGGCCACCGTCGTCTTGCCGGTGCCGGGGGAGCCGGTGAAGACCAGATGGCGTTTGACCGATGCCGCCTTCAGGCCCGCCTGCTGCCGGCGCCGGCCCACCTCGATCATGTCGATCAGAGCGCGCACCTCGCGCTTGACGCTGTCCAGGCCGACCAGCGCGTCCAGTTCACCGAGGACGTCCTGCGCGTCACGGACCGGCCGTCCGGGCTCCACGGCCGTGACGAGGGGCTCCTGTTCGGTGCGGCGCTGGCCGGGGATGGAGCCCAGCAGCCCGGGCGACCGGGGGGCCGTCTGCACGGCCGGCTCCCGTGTCCCCGGGGCCGGCCGGAGGCCCGCGCTCTCGTCGCTGGTGCAGTCCTCGACCACCGGACCCGTGTCCGGACCGGCGTCCGGCCCGGCGTCCGCGAACTCGTACCCGCCGCGCGCGCAGCGCTCGGTGCGGCACTTGCGCAGCGTGGTGCGGCAGCCGTCGATCACATGGAAGCCGTAGCCGCCGCTGCCGGTCACCCGGCAGTTCAGGAAGCTGCCCCGGCCCCCAGCCGACACGTACGCGCCCGCCTCGCCGGGGGAGTCGATGACACAGCGCTCGATGACGGGGTCGGCGCCCTTGGTGACGATCACGCCGGTGCGGGTGGCGTCGATGGCGCAGTTGTTCAGCGTGCCGCCGCTGCCGTGGTCGCGGAACCAGGCACCGGTCGCGGCCTCCCGGATGCGGCAGTCGTCGAGCTGCGCGGTGGCGCCGTCACTCACCGACACGGCCGTGTTGCGCACCTGCGACAGGTCGCTGTCGACGACGTCGGCGCGCGAGCCCCGGTCGAGGACGAACAGGGCGTCCGGCACGTCGTGCACCCGGCAGGAGTCGAGCACGGCGGTCGCGCCGTCGCTGACCCAGACGGCCGGATAGTCGCCGGTGCTGTCGAAGATCTCGCACTGGTTGGCGTCGACGCGGGTGCCCGGGTCCCACACCGACAGGCCGTTGCGGCCGAACGTGCGGACGGTGGTGCGGGTCAGCGTCAGGACCGAACGGGACCGCAGGTCCACCGCGTTCTCGGGGATGTCGTGGATGCGGCAGTCGGCGAGGGTGAGCACCGCGTCGGTGTCCAGCGTGATGCCGTCGGCGGTGGTGCGGTGCACGTCGCAGTCGGTGAGGTGGGCGGTGGCGCGTCCGGTGATCTGGACGCCGCTGCCCCGCACTTCGTAGATCTCGCACCCCACGGCCTCCAGCGAGGAGTGCTCACCGGTCGCCGTCAGCCCCGAGCCCGCGGCGTGGTGCACCCGGCAGCGCTCCAGCCGGGGCCGGGCCCCCGAGCGCACCGCGACGCCCTCCTGGCCGGCCGCGACGATCTCGCACTCCTCGAACACCCCGCCCCCGCCGTCGACCACGGCGATCCCGATGCCCGCCGGGTTGTCGACGGTGCACCGCCGCACCGTGGGCCGGGCGCCGCCGCGCACCTCCAGCCCGGCGGCGGACCGGGTGACGACCCGGACGTCGAGCAGCTCCGGGGTGCCCTCCTCGATCAGTACGGCGGGGGCCGCCGCGTCCTGGCCCTCCACGTGCAGGTCCTGCACCACGGCCGAGGCGCGCAGGGTGAGCGGCACCCCGTCCGCGGGCGCGATCCGCACCGAGCCCTGCGAGCCGTCGGGACCGCGCAGGGTCACCGCCCGCTCGACCACGAGGTTCTCCCGGTAGGTGCCGGGGGCGATGGTGAGCACGTCACCGTCGGCCGCGGCCTCCAGGGCGGCGGCGAGTGATGCGTACTCGCCCGTACGGCGCCGCCACCGCGACGTGCCGGTGTGCGTCACCTGGACCGTGCCCTGTGCCATGGTGCTGCTCTGCCCCCACCTCGTCGTACTGATGGCTCGTCGGCCGCCGGGGCGTGCCCGGGCGGTTCTCACGTGCGGGTCGATGCCGAACCGGGTTCGGCCGGTCCACCGTAGCGTGCGCGCGAGGGGTGGGTTGACCGGAGGCGGAAGCCGGTCAGCTGCCGGTGCCGGTCCGGCCCCAGTCCGGACCGACCCGGTCCCAGGCTTGGTCCAGGCGGGCGTACCGGCGGCGGACCATGCGCCAGACGACCAGCCGCCGCGCTCCTTCGGCCAGGGCGGCGGTCGCCAGGGCGGCGCCGGTCCCGGCGAGGACGGCGTGGGTCGCCGCGGTGGCGGCGTCGAGCGGGCGGGCCGCCGTCCGGCCGTGCTCGTCGGTCCAGATCCGGAACCGGTCACCGGGGTGCGGGGTGTCGACGCCGGCCAGGACGGGTCCGTGCCGCCGGGAGCCGTCCGGGGCGGCCCACTCGGCGAGGACGCGGCTGCGCAGGTCGCCCGCGACGGCGGTCTCCGGGTCGACGTCGAGCGGGGAGCGGTCCAGCTCGCGGACGACGGTGGCCGTCACCTGGTGCCGGGCCGCCCGCTGGTCGCGCGCCGACCGCCGCAGGGCGTCGTCGGCGGCCGTGCCCACCAGGACGCCCACCACGGGCGCGACACACACCATCAGCACCAGGGCGGCCAGCGCCACCCAGACCTCGGCCAGGTCGGTCGCGCGGCGCAGCGGATTGCGCCGCCAGCGCCAGAGTCCCGTGATCACCCGCACGGTCCGCACCCCCTTCCCGCTCCGTCATAACCCCGCACCGGGCAGTTCGTGAGCGGTACCGGCGAAGAGAGAGCGAGATCACCCCGGCGGACCTCTCACGAACTTCTCGTCCGGGACAACGCCCAGCTCCCGCCGGGGGGTTCCCGCCGGGACGCGGGAGGTGGATCACACCCGGGGCGTCAGCCGTCGACGGTGACCGGGTCGCCGGCGCGGATCGTGCCGCGGGACAGCGGCACCAGGTTCTGCCCGAAGAGCAGCTTGCCGCCGTGACGGCGATGGCGTCCGAGGGTGTGCAGCGGCTCCCGGCCGCGGACGGCGCTGTCCTGGTCGGTGGTGGTCACCACGCACCGGCCGCTGGGCTTGGCGACCCGGAAGGCGACCTCGCCGATCGTCATCCGCGACCAGCCGTCCTCCTCCCACGCGCCGGTGCCGTCGACGACCACGTTGGGCCGGAACCGGTTCATCGGCAGCGGCCCCTCGGCGGCGTGCTCCCCGCGCGCGATCAGGGAGTTGAGGGCCTCCAGGGAGGCCGTGGCGGTCAGCAGCAGCGGGTAGCCGTCGGCGAAGGACACCGTCTCGCCCGGCCGCGCGTACGCCGGGTCGACGGGCCGGCGGGTCGCGGGGTCGTCCAGGTGGACCAGCCGGGCGGGCGCTCCCAGGTACGCGCCGCACCACGCGTGCGCGGCCTCCGCCGCCGGTGTCACCTGGACCTTGTCACGGAACAGCTCCACCGTGACCGTCTCCCCGGGGTCCGGGACCGGCACCGTCAGCGGGTCCGCGCCGGGCGCGGACAGCCGGACACCGCCGCCGGGCAGCAGCTCGGCGGCGGCCAGCGCGAGGCGCGGTCGCTGGCGTTGCGTGACGACCTTTCCCCCGTCGTCGACCAGCATCCAGCGGCGGTCTCCGGCCAGCCCCCAGGGCTCCACCTCGGCCTCCCGGGGCGCGAGACCCCGGAGCGCCTTGACCGGATGTACGTGGATCGACCGCAGTCGTGCGTTCCCCATGCCCTCATCGTGCCAGCAGGCACCGGTGGCGGGGGGTCCGCGCCCCGCTCAGTACCCGCGGTACTGCTGGTTGTTGTACGGGTCCTGGTACGGGGCCGGGGCCTGCGCGGGCCGGGGCGCCGCGGGGCGCATCGCCTCGTACCCGCTCGGCACGGGGGCCGCGGGGCGGGGCTGCTGGGGCTGCTGGTGGGGGGCGGGGTAGCCGCGCGGCGCGGTCATCTGCTGCGGGATGTACGCGGCCGGGGCCTGCTGGAGGGGCGCGGGCTGGGGCGCCTGCTGCGGGTATCCGTAGGCGGGCTGCGAGGGTGCCGCCGGCAGGGCGGGCAGGGCCGACGGAAGGGCGGGCAGATGGCCGCCCGGGGCGTCGTAGGCGGCGGGGACCCGGATCGGGGCGATCTGCGGCGTGCCCCGTTCGGCGACGAGCGAGTCGTAGATCGGGGTGTCCGGGAAGGAGGCGGAGTAGTAGCCGCCGCCATAGGTGGAGCGGGGGGAGGTCATGGCACCTAAGTTAAGCCCACGATGTGCTGGTTGGGGAGACCGATAAGAGGGTTGTTTTCCGTGTCCGCCGTGTCCTGGTGTCCCCAATGCGAGCGAACTTGACGAAAAAGGGCATGCGCGGAACGCGATCTTCTGATAAAGGCTGACTTGCGACCGTGTCACCGGCTGGCCGCGGCCCGGGTTCCCGTGCCCCGTACGGCAGTTCGCCGGAGGGGCGACGGCGGAATCGCGCCACGCGCGGCAGAATGGACGCACATACGGAACGGGCCCGGCACGGGTCCGGCACGGGCCGGAAAAAGGGGGCTGGACATGCCCATGACCAAAGGGTCGAACACGGCGGTGCCCACCGGGGCGCTGCGCGTCGAAATGGGCTGGCGGTCCGGTCCGGGCGTGCCCGACGTGGACGCCTCGGCGCTGCTCCTGGTGAACGGGAAGGTCCGCTCCGACGCGGACTTCGTCTTCTACAACCAGCCCGCGCACGCCTCCGGCGCGGTCCGCCACGAGGGCAAGCGGGACGACGACGGCCGGGTGACCGACAGCCTCCTCGTCGACCTCGCGCGCGTGGAGCCCGCGGTCGAGACCGTCCTCCTGGCCGCCTCCGCCGACGGCGGCGCCTTCGGCCGGGTCCCCGGGCTGTACGTCGAGGTCCGCGACGCGGCCCGCGACACGGTGGCGGCCCGCTTCGACAACCCGGGGGCGACGGTCGAAACGGCCTTCGTGCTGGGCGAGTTCTACCGCCGCCAGGGCGCCTGGAAGTTCCGCGCCGTCGGCCAGGGCTACGACACCGGCCTCGCGGGCCTCGCCACCGACTACGGCATCACGGTCGACGAACCGAGGCAGAACACCCCGGCCCCGGCGGCCGTGCCCGCGCCCGTCACACCGCCGGCGCCGCCGGTCCGCCTGACGAAGGTCACACTCACCAAGGCCGCCCCCGCCGTCTCGCTGACCAAGCAGGGCGGCACCTCCGGCACCCTCCGCGTCAACCTCAACTGGCAGGACCGCACCCGCTCCACGGGCGGTGGCTGGACCCGCAAGCTCGGCCGGGCCCTCGCCCCGCAGGGCGGCCCCGACCTCGACCTGTGCGCCCTGTACGAGCTGAGCGACGGCAGCAAGGGCGTCGTCCAGGCCCTCGGCCACGCCTTCGGCGCCCTGGACCGGCCCCCGTTCATCCACCTCGACGGCGACGACCGCACCGGCGCCCTGGCGAACGGCGAGAACCTCACCGTCAACCTCGACCACAAGCGGCAGTTCCGCCGCATCCTCGTCTTCGTCACCGTCTACGAGGGCGCGCGCTCCTTCGCCGACCTGCACGCCACCGTCACCCTCCAGCCGCAGCACGGCGCCGCGATCGACTTCTCGCTCGACGAGTGCACCGTCCCCTCCACGGTCTGCGCGCTCGCCCTGCTCACCGCCGACGGCGACGACCTCGTGGTCCGGCGCGAGGCCCGCTACCTCGTCCCCGAGCCCGGCGTCAGCCCCCAGCGCACCGTCGACCGCGCCTACGGCTGGGGCATGGACTGGACCCCGGGCCGCAAATGAGCCGCACCCGCGCGTGCGCTCAGCCCTCCTCGGGCACCGCCTCGGGACGCGCGTACGTCCGTCCCTTCCAGGCCGCGCCCCGCCCCCGGTGGTGCCGTACCGCGGAGTCCACCGTCATCAGCAGGTACAGCCCCGCGGTGAACGGCAGCAGCGGCGCGAGCCACGGCGGCTGCCGGTAGTAGCGCAGCATCGGCAGGTACGTGCCCGCCATCACCAGCCACGCCAGCCCGCCGAGGACGGCGCACCCCACGCTCCCGGCCACCGCCCCCGCGATCAGTGCCACCGGCGGGACCAGGTACACCAGCGCCAGCCCCGCGACCGTGCCGAGCAGCACCAGCGGGCTGTGCCGCAACTGCGCGTACGCGCTGCGCGCCACCATCCGCCACAGGTCGCCCAGGCGCGGATACGGCCGCACGCTGTCCACCCGGTCGGCCAGCCCCAGCCAGATGTGCCCGCCGCCGCCCTTCACCGTCCGGGCCAGCGCCACGTCGTCGATCACGGCCTGCCGGATCGCCTCCGGGATCCGCGCCCGCCCGGTGGTCTCCGCGCGCAGCAGCACACAGCCGCCCGCCGCCGCGGCCGTCCGCGACCCGCGCCGCCCGATCCGGCGGAACGGGTACAGCTGCGCGAAGAAGTACACGAACGCCGGTACGACGAGCCGCTCCCAGAGGCTCGCCACCCGCAGCCGCGCCATCAGCGACACGGCGTCGAAACCGCCGGTCCGGGCCGCCGCCACCAGTTCCCGCAGGCTGTCCGGGGCGTGCGCGATGTCGGCGTCCGTCAGCAGCAGGTACTCCGGCTCCCGCGCGCGGGCCAGCTCGATGCCGTGCCGCACCGCCCAGAGCTTGCCCGTCCAGCCCGGCGGCGGCTCGCCGGGCGAGGACACGGTGAGCGGCAGCCCGCCCACCCCCAGGGACAGCTCGCGCGCCAGGCGCCCGGTGCCGTCGGTACTGCCGTCGTCGACCAGGAAGACCTCCGCCCGCCCGGGATAGTCCTGCGCCAGCAGCGACGGCAGGCTGGCGGGCAGCACCGCCGCCTCGTCGCGGGCCGGCACGACCACACACACCGGCGGCCAGGCGCCGGGCCCGGGGTCGCGGCGGGGCGGGAGCCTGACGTCGGTGCGCCAGAAGAAGCCCTGGCCGAGCAGCAGCCACAGCCAGGCGGCGAGTGAGACGGCGGAGATCCACACGAGCGCGTTCACGTGCGCAGTCTTACCCACCCCGGCGGTCCGCCGCCTCCCATCGTCTATCGTGGCCGGGTGAAGATCGCGCTCATGGACTCCGGAATCGGTCTGCTGGCGGCCACCGCAGCGGTACGGCGCCTGCGACCCGACGCCGATCTCATCCTCTCCCTGGACCCCGACGGCATGCCCTGGGGCCCGCGCACCCCCGAGGACCTGACCGGCCGCGCGCTCGACGTCGCCGAGGCCGCCGCCGCCCACCGCCCCGACGCCCTGATCGTCGGCTGCAACACCGCCACCGTGCACGCGCTGCCCGCCCTGCGCGCCCGCCACGAACCCGGGCTGCCCGTCGTCGGCACCGTCCCGGCGATCAAGCCGGCCGCGGCCGGCGGCGGCCCGCTGGCGATCTGGGCGACCCCCGCCACCACCGGCAGCGCCTACCAGCGCGGCCTGATCCGGGACTACGCCGACGGGGTGCCGGTCACCGAGGTCCCCTGCCACGGGCTCGCCGAGGCCGTCGAGCACGCCGACGAGACCGCGATCGACGCCGCCGTCGCCGCCGCCGCGGCGCTCACCCCGCCCGAGGTCACCACCGTCGTCCTCGGCTGCACCCACTACGAGCTGGTCGGCGAGCGCATCCGGGCCGCCGTGCAGCGGCCCGGCCGCCCCCCGCTCGTCCTGCACGGCTCGGCCGGCGCCGTCGCCGCCCAGGCACTGCGCCGCGTCGGCGCCGCTCCTGCCCCCGACGCCACCCCCGACGGCACCCTCACCGTGCTGCTCAGCGGACGCGAGGGGGCGCTGCCCGCCGCCGCGCTGGCCTACGCCGAGGGCCGGCTGCTGCGGACCGCCACCCCCGCCCGCTGACCCGGTCGCCGGACGCCCGGTCGGCCCAGTGACCCTCCGCGGCCCGGTACACACCGGGCCGATCCTGAGTAACCTCTTTGCCATGAGGGACCACCCCCACGGCGGGCACGCGCCCCGTCCCGATGTCTGGACCGGCCGCGCCACCAACCGGGTCCAGTGGCTGCTGGCGCTGATCGGCGCCGCCTGTCTCGCGCTCGGCGTCCAGCTGGCCGTCGACTCGGCCTGGGAATCCGGCATCGCCGCGCTGGCCATGGCCGTCGTCGGCTGCATCGCCGCCGGGCTCCTCGTCCTCTTCGGCACCCTGGCCTTCGTGCACGTCGCCCTGAGGGTCGACGGGGAGTGCCTGGAGGTCCGCTGCGGCCACATCGGCCTCCCGCGCCGCCGCATCCCCCTGTCGCACGTGGCCGGCGCCGAGTTCGCCCCGGTCGTGTGCCCGCGCCACTGGGGCGGCTGGGGCTACCGGTGGCGGCCGGAGAAGGGCACCGCCGTCGTCGTCCGGCGAGGTGAGGGCCTGGTCCTGCGCCTGTGGGACGGCCACACCTTCACCGTCACCGTGGACGACGCGGAGTCGGCCGTACGCGTCATCAAGGACCGGCTCCGGCCGAAGGCGCCCGGTACCGCGCACTGACCCGGCCACCGCCCCGGTGCCCCGCCGTCCGCTCCCGGGCCGCCCACGTAGACTCCCCGGGTGACCGTCACCGCACCATCCGTCGCCGGGCCGGACCGGCCGGACCCGCGGACCGCGCCCGCCTCGCGCGCCGCGCGCCTCGGCCGCCGCCTCCTCCCCGCCGCCGCGGCCGCCCTGGCCGGCGTCCTGCTCTACGTCAGCTTCCCGCCGCGCACCCTCTGGTGGCTGGCCCTGCCGGCCTTCGCCGTCCTCGGCGCGGTGCTGCGCGGACGCGGCTGGAAGGCGGGGCTCGGCCTCGGCTACCTCTTCGGCCTCGGCTTCCTGCTGCCGCTGCTGGTGTGGACCGGCGTGGAGGTCGGACCGGGACCGTGGCTGGCGCTCGCCGCGATCGAGGCGCTCTTCGTCGCGCTGGTCGGCGCGGGCGTCGCCGCCGTCACGCGACTGCCCGCCTGGCCGCTGTGGGCGGCGGCGCTGTGGACCGCCGGGGAGGCGGCACGCGCGCGCGTGCCCTTCGAGGGCTTCCCCTGGGGCAAGGTCGCCTTCGGGCAGGCGGACGGCGTCTTCCTGCCGCTCGCCGCGGTGGGCGGCACCCCGGTGCTCGGCTTCGCGGTCGTCCTGTGCGGCTTCGGCCTGTCCGAGGCGGTCCGGCTGGCGCCGACCGTCCGCCGCACCCGCGCGGTGCCCCGCGGCGCGGCCGTCGCCGCCCTGCTGGGCGTGCTCCTCCCCGTCGCGGGCGCCCTGGCAGCCCGGCCGCTGGTCAGCGCCGACGCGGAGGACGGCACCGTCACCGTCGCCGTCGTCCAGGGGAACGTGCCCCGCGCGGGGCTCGACTTCAACGCCCAGCGCCGCGCGGTGCTCGACCACCACGCGCGGGAGACCGAACGCCTGGCCGCCCGGGTCGACGCGGGCGAGGTGGCCCGCCCCGACATCGTGCTGTGGCCCGAGAACTCCTCCGACATCGACCCCTTCGCCAACCCCGACGCCTACGCCGTCATCGACGCCGCCGCCAAGGCCGTCAAGGCGCCCGTCTCCGTCGGCGGCGTCGTCAAGCGCGACGGCAGGCTGTACAACGAGCAGATCCTCTGGGACCCCGACAAGGGCCCCGTCGACACCTACGACAAACGGCAGATCCAGCCGTTCGGCGAGTACCTGCCGCTGCGCTCCCTGATCGGGGCGATCAACGGCGACTGGACGTCGATGGTCAGCCAGGACTTCAGCCGCGGCACCGAACCCGGCGTCTTCACCATGGCCGGCGCCCGCGTCGGACTCGTCACCTGCTACGAGGCCGCCTTCGACTGGGCGGTGCGCTCCGAGGTCACCGACGGCGCCCAGCTGATCTCCGTCCCCAGCAACAACGCGACCTTCGACCGCAGCGAGATGACCTACCAGCAGCTCGCCATGTCCCGCGTCCGCGCCGTCGAGCACAGCCGGACCGTCACCGTGCCCGTGACCAGCGGCGTCAGCGCGATCATCCTCCCGGACGGCAGGATCACCCAGCGCACCGGCATGTTCGTCGCCGGCTCCCTGGTGCAGGAGGTGCCGCTGCGCTCCTCCGAGACCCCCGCCACCCGGATGGGGGTCCTGCCGGAGATCCTCCTGGTGCTGGTCGCGGCGGGGGGACTGGGCTGGGCGGTGGCCGCCGGTGTGCGCGGGCGGCGCGCCGGTGGCGTGTAGCGGTACGCCTGTCGCACGCCCCGCCGACGCGCCGGGCGGGCGGCCGGCGTCCGGTTAGGGTCGGACGCATGGCTACTCCCGACTTCATCCGCACCCTCCGCGCATCCGCCGGTCACCAGTTGCTGTGGCTGCCCGGTGTCACCGCCCTGGTCTTCGACGACGAGGGCCGGGTCCTGCTGAACCGCAGGTCCGACACGCGCCGCTGGTCGCTGATCGGCGGCATCCCGGAGCCGGGGGAGCAGCCCGCCGCGTGTGCCGTGCGCGAGGTGTGGGAGGAGACCGCCGTGCGGTGCGCCGTCGAGCGGGTGGTGCTGGTCCAGGCGCTGACCCCGGTGACGTACGAGAACGGAGACGTCTGCCAGTACATGGACATCACCTTCCGCTGCCGGGCGCTCGGCGGCGAGGCGAGGGTGAACGACGACGAGTCACTGGACGTCGGCTGGTTCGCGGTGGACGCGCTGCCGGACGTCGGGGAGTTCGGCCGGCTCCGGATCAAGCAGGCGCTGGCCGAGGCGCCGGCCTGGTTCGAGCCGGCCGTGTTCGAGCCGCCGGCCGCCGGCTGAGCGGGGCGGGCTCAGCCGAGCGTGAAGCGCAGTGGCGTGCCGGCCGCGGCCTGGGCCGCCGCGGCGAGGGCCCGTTCGGCGACGACGGCGATCACCGGGTAGCCGCCGGTCGTCGGGTGGTCGTGCAGGAAGACCACCGGGCGGCCGTCCGGCGGCACCTGGACGGCACCGAGGACCATGCCCTCGCTGGGCAGTTCCCCCTCCTTCGCCCGGGTCAGCGCGGGTCCCTCGGTGCGCAGGCCGATGCGGTTGCTCTGCGCGGAGACCCGGTAGGCCGCCGAGGTGAACGCGCGCAGCGCGGCCGGGGTGAACCAGTCGGCGCGCGGGCCGGGGCGGACGGGCAGGACGAGTTCGGCGGGCGGGGCCGGCCAGGGCGCGGCGGCGGGCGCCGCGGCCCGCGCGCCGGGAGTGCCCACGGGCAGGACGTCGCCGTCGCGCAGGGGTGCCGGGCCGAGCCCGGAGAGCAGGTCGGCGGAGCGGCTGCCGAGCACCGGGTCCACGGCGATGCCGCCGGCCACCGCGACGTACGCGCGCACCCCGGCCGTCACCGTCCCCACCTCCAGGACCGCGCCGGCCGGCACCCGTACCGGCCCGCCCCAGGCCGCGGGCCGGCCGTCGACCGTCACCGGGCAGGGCGCGCCGCCCACCACGACGGTGACGGCACGGTCGGGCCGCAGGGCGCAGCCGGTCAGGGTGGTCTCCAGGACGGCGGCGCCGGGCTCGTTGCCGAGCAGCCGGTTGGCGAGCCGCATCGCGGGCGCGTCCAGCGCGCCGGACCGGGGGACCCCGAGGTGGGCGTGGCCCGGCCGGCCCGCGTCCTGCACCGTGGTGAGGGCACCGGCCCGCACGGTGGTGAGCTTGACGGTCATGCCGCGTCCTCCACCCGGACGAAGCGCACCCGGGTACCCGGTGTGAGCAGCGCCGCACGCTCCCGCGCGGGGTCCCACAGCGGGCCCGGGTCGGGCATGGTGCCGATCAGCTGCCAGCCGCCCGGGGTGGCCCGGGGATAGACCGCGCTGTAGGGGCCGGCCAGGGCGACCGCGCCGGCCGGGACCCGGGTCCGGGGCGTGGCCCGCCGGGGGACGTGCCGCTCCGGCGGCAGCCCGGTGAGGTAGCCGAAGCCCGGCGCGAAACCGCAGAAGGCGACCCGGTACGTGTACGAGGCGTGCAGGGCGCCGACCTCGTCCGGGGCGACTCCCCAGCGGGCGGCGACGTCGGCCAGGTCGGGGCCGTCGTAGCGGACGGGGAGGTCGACGGCGTCGCCGTCGTCGGCGGTGATGGGCGGGATCTCCCACCCGGCGACCCGGCGGGCCAGCGCGTCGGGGTCCCGTACCCCGTCCAGCAGGACGGTCCGGGCGCCGGGCACGATCTCCGCCACCGGCGGCAGGGCGCCGGCCGCGCGCCGCCGCAGCAGCTCGGCGTGGAAGGCCGCGGTCCGCTCGGCGTCGGGCAGTTCCACCAGGAGGGCGTGCCGTCCGGCGGGGCGGGCTTCGAGCAGCGGTTCCGGGGAGCGCGGGGGGTGTTCCGGTGTCATGCGAACGGCCTGATCTCGACTCCGGCCGCCTCCAGGGCCGTACGCACCCGGACCGCGGTACGGGCCGCGCCCGGGGTGTCGCCGTGCAGGCACAGGGAACGGGCGGTGACCGCGACGGTGCCGCCGTCCACGGCCTCGACGGCGCCGTCCACCGCGAACGCCAGCGCGCGGCGTACGACCGCCTCCTCGTCCGTGATCACGGCGTCCGGTTCGCGGCGCGGCACCAGGGTGCCCTCCGGGGTGTAGGCCCGGTCGGCGAACGCCTCGGGGACGGCCGTGAGCCCCGCCTCCCCGGCGGCGGCGAGCAGCCGCGACCCGGGGAGCCCGAGCACGGGCAGGGCGCCGCCCGCGAGCCGGACGCCCGCCACCACGGCGTGCGCCTGCTCGGCGTCGCGCACGGTGCGGTTGTAGAGGGCGCCGTGCGGCTTGACGTAGACCACGTCCGTCCCGGCGGCGCGGGCGAAGACCTGGAGCGCGCCGATCTGGTAGGCGACCTCGTCCGCGAGTTCACCGGCGGGCACGTCCATCGCGCGCCGGCCGAAGCCGGCCAGGTCGCGGTAGGACACCTGGGCGCCGATCCGCACCCCGCGCTCGGCGGCGAGGTCGCAGACCCGCCGCATCACCGAGGGGTCGCCGGCGTGGAAGCCGCAGGCGACGTTGGCGCTGGTGACGACGGAGAGGAGGGCGTCGTCGTCGGTGAGGGTCCAGCGGCCGAAGCCCTCGCCGAGGTCCGCGTTGAGGTCGATCACCCCCTGAACGTAATGGATTGTTGAACGATACGACAAGGGCTTCCCGGAAGACTCGCGGAGGAAAAGTGCCCGGGAATGCCGCGGGAAAAGTCACCCCTTGTTAGATCGTTCAACGATCGTCTAGGGTCCGTGCATCTCCCATGCATCCGGAACGAGGCGGTCCGCATACCGCTCCCGGGTCCGTGCCCTGCCCCCGAAGCCTGAAGAAGGCCACCGAATGATCGTGCTTCTCGGTGTGGTCGTGGTGATCCTCGGATTCGTCACGCGCCGCAATCCCGTCCTCGTGGTGGGCGTCGCCGGTATCGTCACCGGCCTGCTCGGCAGGATGGACCCGCTGGAGGTCCTCGCGGCCTTCGGCCGGTCCTTCGCCGACAGCCGCTCGGTCACCGTCTACGCCATCGTGCTTCCGGTGATCGGCCTGCTGGAGCGCTACGGCCTGCGCGAGCAGGCCCGCAACCTGATCGGCCGCCTCGGCAAGCTTAGCGCCGGCCGGTTCCTCACCGTCTACCTGCTGGTCCGGCAGGTCACCGCGGCCTTCGGCCTGAACAGCATCGGCGGCCCCGCGCAGACCGTACGGCCGCTGGTCGCGCCCATGGCCGAGGCCGCCGCCGAGCGCACCACGGGGGCGAAGCTGCCCGACCGGCTGCGCGAGAAGGTGCGCTCCTACTCCGCCTCCGCCGACACGGTCGGCGTCTTCTTCGGCGAGGACTGCTTCATCGCGATCGGCTCCATCCTGCTGATCACCGGTTTCGTGAACTCCACGTACCACCAGGACATCGAACCGACCCAGCTGGCCCTGTGGGCGATCCCGCTCGCGGTCTGCGCCTTCCTCATCCACGGCGCCCGGCTGCTGCTCATGGACAGGCAGCTCGAACGCGAGATGGCACTCGCCGCCGCCGAGCACGACCTGCCGCTTCCCGAGGGGGCCGACAAGTGATCAAGGTCGAGTGGCTCTACTGGCTGATCGGGCTCGTCTTCGTCGTCATGGCCGCGCAGATGGCCATGGACCGCACCAACCCCAAGCGGTGGACGTCCGCCGCGTTCTGGGGCCTGCTCGGGCTCACCTTCCCCTACGGGACCGGCGTCGCCGACGCCACCGCGGACAACGGCGGCTGGACCCTGCCCGCCGAACCGCTCGGCGTCGCGGTCCTCGCCCTGATCGTGCTCGCCGGGTTCAACTTCCTCGGCAAGGGCGTCCCGGTCACCACCACCGGCGAGCAGCGCGAGGCGTCCGCCGCCAGGCTCGGCAACAAGATCTTCGTCCCCGCCCTGACCATCCCGCTGGTCGCCATCGTCTGCGCCTCCGTGCTGGACGAGTCCGGCCTCTTCGAGGACGGCAAGGCCACCCTGCTGGGGCTGGGCCTCGGCTGTGTCGCCGCCCTCGTGGTCGGCATGCTGGTCACCGGCGAGAGGAAGGTCTCCGTCCCGGTGCACTCCGGCCGGTCCATGCTGGAGGCGATGGGCTCCGCGCTGCTGCTGCCCCAGCTCCTCGCGGTGCTCGGCTCGATCTTCGCCGCCGCCGGGGTCGGCGACCAGGTCGGCGACATCATGAACAAGGTCCTCCCCGAGGACTCCAGGTACCTCGCGGTGATCGCGTACTGCGTCGGCATGTTCCTGTTCACCGTGATCATGGGCAACGCCTTCGCCGCGTTCCCGGTGATGACCGCGGCGATCGGCTGGCCGGTGCTCATCCAGCAGATGCACGGCAACGAGCCCGCCGTCCTCGCGATCGGCATGCTGGCCGGGTTCGCCGGCACCCTCTGCACCCCGATGGCCGCCAACTTCAACATCGTCCCGGCCACCCTGCTCGAACTGAAGGACCAGTACGGCCCGATCAAGGCCCAGCTCCCCACGGGCGTCGCGCTCCTCGGCTGCTGCACCGTGATCATGGCGGTCTTCGCCTTCTGACCCCCTTCCAGGAAGGAACCGCCGTGACCCGTGTCCTCATCACCGGCTTCGCCCCCTTCGGCGGCGAGCGTGTGAACCCGTCCTGGCAGGCGGCGTCCCTGGTGGCCGCCGAACCGCCCGCCGGGCTCGCCGTCACCGCCGTCGAACTGCCCTGCGCCTTCGGCGACTCGCTCGTCGCCCTGCGCGAGGCCGTCCGCGCCGTGGAACCCGACCTGGTGCTCTGCCTCGGCCAGGCCGGCGGACGCCCCGGCGTCACCGTCGAACGTGTCGGCGTCAACGTCGACGACGCCCGCATCCCCGACAACGCCGGACGGCAGCCGGTCGACGAACCGGTGGTCGCGGACGGACCCGCCGCCTACTTCTCCACCCTCCCCGTCAAGGCGTGCGTCGCCGCTATGCGCGAGGCCGGCGTCCCCGCCGCCGTCTCGAACACCGCCGGCACCTTCGTCTGCAACCACGTCGCCTACGGCCTCGGCCACCTCATCGCCACCGAGCACCCGGACATCCGGGGCGGTTTCGCGCACGTCCCCTGGGCGCCGGAACAGGTCACCGACGGCCAGGCGCCCGCCCTGCCCCCGGCCACCGTCGCCCACGGTCTGCGCGCCCTGCTGACCGCCGCCGCCCGGACCCCCGCGGGCCAGGACCTGAAGATCACCGAGGGAGCGACCCACTGATGCCGCTCAGCACCCACGCCGCGCCCTTCGCCCGGCTCGCGCTCGCCAACATCACCCGCGCGTACCCCAACTTCCCCGCCCACCTGATCACCTCCGCCGACGAGAGCACCGACCCCCGTACCCTGCACCCCGTCTTCTACGGCGCCTACGACTGGCACTCCGCGGCCCATATGCACTGGCTGCTCGTCCGCCTGCTCCGCCGGTACGGCGGCACCCCCGAACTGCCGGACACCGCCCCCGCCCACGCCGTCCTCGACCGGCACCTCACCCCGGAGAACGCCGCCGTCGAGGCCGCCTACCTCCGCGACCACCCCTCCTTCGAACGGCCCTACGGCTGGGCCTGGCTGCTCGCGCTCGCCGCCGAGTGCCGCGCGTACGGCGGGGCCGCCGGCGCCCGCTGGACCGCGGCGCTGGCCCCGGCCGTCGCCGCCGTCGACGCGCTGCTGACCGGCTGGCTGCCCAGGGCCACCTATCCCGTGCGCCACGGCAACCACCCCAACAGCGCCTTCGCCCTCGGCCTCGCCCTCGACTCCGGCGAACTGCCGCCCGCCACCGGACAGGCCGTACGGCAACGCCTGCTGACCTGGTTCGCCGACGACCACGACGCGCCCGCCCACTGGGAACCGTCGGGACAGGACTTCCTCTCCCCGGCCCTGACCGAGGCCGACGCGATGCGCAGGGTGCTGCCGGCCGGGGAGTTCGCGCCGTGGCTGGACCGCTTCCTGCCCGCGCTGCGCACCGGCGCCCCCTGCCCGCCGCTCGAGGTCCCCGTCGTCTCCGACCACGCCGACCCGCAGATCGGCCACCTGCTCGGCCTGACCCTCAGCCGCGCGGCGGCCCTGCGCTCCCTCGCCGACGCGCTGCCCGGGGGACCGGTCCGCGACCGGCTGGGCGCGGCGGCCGACGCGCACCTCGCGGCGGGCCTGCCGGCGGTGGACCGCGGCGACTTCACCACCGACCACTGGCTGGCCACCTTCGCCACCCTCGCCCTCGACCCGCTCGCCCGCCCCTGACAGCACCGGACGGCGGCGGTCAGGGGCCGGTGCCGGCGCCCCGGGGGGACGCCGCGCGCCGCACCGGCATCATCGTCTCGACCTCGGCGCCGTGCGTGAGGTGCTCCGTGATCAGCCGGCGCACCAGCGCCGGCTGTTCCAGCGGCACCAGATGGGACGCGCCGGGGACGACGGCCAGCCGGGCGTGCGGGATCGCGTCGTACAGGGCGGCCGTGTGCTCCAGCGTCATCATGTCGTCGTCACCGGCCATCACCAGGGTCGGTGACGCGATCCGGGCCAGATCCCCCGTGTCGAGCGTCGGCTGGGTGCGCCACATGTCGACCACCTTCTCCGCCACCACCGGCCAGTGGCCGGCGCCGTCCGGCGTCACCGCCGCGTACAGCTCCCGGAAGAACGCCATGCCGGCACTGCCGGGTGTCATCGCGTCCAGCATCCCCGGGTCGGCGAAACACTCGGGTCCGGGGCGGAAGTTGGCGCCGATCACCGCCGTCGCGCGCACCAGGCAGGGCCGGGCGAGGGCGGTGAGCAGCGCGACCACGCCCCCGTCGCTCCAGCCGACCAGGTGCGCCGGCGCGCCGACCACCTCCTCCAGGAAGGCCGCCGTGTCCCCGGCCATGTCCCGGTAGGTGAGCGGTCCGTCGACGTCCGGGGTGTGGCCGTGCGCCCGCCGCTCGGGCAGGTACACGCGGTACGCGGCGGCGAGGTCCGCGCGGAGCGCGCCCCAGGTGTCGTTGGTGCACAGGCCGCCGTGCAGCAGCACCAGCGGCTCGCCGGTCCCCTCGGCCTCGTACCAGGTCCGGACACCCCGGAGGTCCGCGTAGCCGCCCATCGCCCGGCCCCCTTCCGGCCGCGGTCACCGTCACGGCCAGTGTCCGCCGGGTGCCCCGGGCCCGCAACGCGGCGGGTCGGCACCCTCGGTGGCCGGGCTGTCGCGGCCCGTGCGAAACGGGGGCTTAGCGGCGCGTCCAGATGGAAACGATGATCGAGAGCGGTTGTCGTGACAACGGGACGACGGCCGGCCGATGTGGGGAGGGTACCCAAGTGAAGGACGCGCCCTTGTACTTGCGGCCGCGGGTGGCACCGCCACTCGCCTCGCTGCTGGGGGACGTGCCGTTCCTGCACTCACTGGTGGACGCGCTGGGCTCACCGCTGAACGTGCTGCTGCCGGAGGCGGTCGCCGGCAACGCCGAGCGGTTCCGCGCCGTCTACCGCCGCCACCGGCTCGCCGGGCGGGTGTACTTCGCCCACAAGGCGAATCGTTCCAGCGCGCTGGTGCGCAGGCTGGCCGCGTGCGACCCGGCCGCGGTGGGGATCGACGTGGCCTCCCTGGCGGAGCTGCGGCACGCGCTGGGGGCCGGCTTCACCGGCGACCGGATCATGGCCACCGGCCCCAAGGACCGGGAGTTCCTGTGGCTGGCCGCCCGGACCGGCGCGACGGTGAACCTGGACTCGCCCGGCGAACTGGAACTCCTGGCCGGGCTGGTCCGCGAACACGGGCTCGGCACGGTCGACGTGCTGGCCCGGCTGTCGGGCTTCGAGGCGGACACCGCGCTGGGCGCCGGCACCCGGGTGCTGTCCCGCCGCAGCCGGTTCGGCACCCCGGTCGCCGAGGCGGACGCCCTGTGGGACGCGCTGGAACGGCACGCCGACGTCGTACGGCTGACCGGCCTCGCCTACCACCTGGACACCACCGGGCTGGAGGAGAAGGCACGCGCCCTGGAGCGGTGCGTGCTGCTGATGGACGAGTGCCGCGCCCGTGGTTTCGCGCCGCGCGCCGTCGACATCGGCGGCGGTTTCGGGGTCGGTTACGTCGAGGACGCCGCGGAGTGGGAGCGGTGGACCACCGCGCTGACCGAGGCGGTGCTCGGCACCCGCCCGCCGCTGACCTGGCGCGGGCACGGCTACGGTCTGCGCAACGAGGGCGGCACGGTCCGGGGTTCGGCCGCGCTCTACCCCGCCCACCGGCCGGTCGCCGGCCCCGGCTACCTGGACGAGCTGCTCACCCGCCCCGCCCCGGCACTGGGCCGCTCGCCCGCCACCCTGCTCCTGGAGCACCTGCACGACCTCCACATCGAGCCGGGCCGCGCCCTCGTCGACCAGTGCGGCCTGTCGCTGGCCCGGGTCCTCGACGTACGGCCCGCCGAGGACGGCCGGCACCTGGTGCGCCTCGGCATGAACGCCGGGGACGTCAGCCTGGAGGAGCACGGCGTCCTGGTGGACCCGGTGCTGCTGCCCCGTGCCCCGGCCGGCGGGCCGGAGGAGCCCGCCGGGGTGTACCTGGTGGGCAACCTCTGTCTGGAGGCCGACCTGATCACCCGCCGGCTGGTCTTCCTGCCCCGGCTGCCGCGCGCCGGGGACGCGCTGGCCTTCGTCAACACCGCCGGGTACGCGATGGACTTCCACGCCCACCGCGCCCAGCGGCAGCCGGTCGCACGGACGGTGGCGGCCGTCCGGGAAGGCGGGTCCTGGCGCTGGTGCCTGGACGAGGACTACTGGCCCATCTCGCACCCAGGGGGAGTTTCGTCATGAGGTACGACAGCATCACGGAGGCCATCGGTAATACGCCGTTGGTGCGGATCGATCCGGGTGTGCATGGTCTGCGGAATGTGGATCTGTTCGCGAAGCTGGAGATGTTGAATCCGTTCGGGTCGGTGAAGGACCGTCCGGCGTGGCACATGGTGCGTCCGTTGCTGGAGGGGGCGGCGGGTGGCGGTGGGGGTGGTGGTGGTTCGACGGTGGTGGAGTTGTCGAGTGGGAACACGGCGAAGGCTCTGGCGTTGCTGGCGGGGATGCACGGGCTGGGGTTTCGCAGTGTGACGAACCGGATGCGGGTGCCGGAGGTCAAGGAGCTGCTGCTGTTGCTGGGGGCGGAGATCGAGGAGTTGCCGGGGCAGAGCGAGTGTCTTGATCCGATGGATTCGGATGATCCGTTGACGCGTTTCCACCGGGCGTTGTCGGAGCCGGGGAGCCGGTTTCTGCATACGGATCAGTATTTCAATCCGTTGAATGTGGAGGCGCATGCGGTGGGGACGGGTCCGGAGATCGTGAAGGATCTGGAGGGGCGGGTTCCGGACTGGTTCGTGGCGTGTGTGGGGACGGCGGGGTCGTCGACGGGGGTGGCGCGGGTGTTGCGGGAGCATGATCCGGGGGTGCGGGTGCTGGGTCTGGTGGCGGAGAAGTCGGATTTCGTGCCGGGGATCCGGACGATCGACGAGGTGCGTGGGGTGGGGTTGTTCGATCCGGGGACGTATGACGTGTTGGCGTCGGTGTCGTCGGGGGAGGCGATCGAGGGGATGGTGACGCTGATCCGGCGGTGTGGGGTGTTGTCGGGTCCGACGGGGGGTGGGGCGTATTTCGGTGCGGTGCGTCATCTGCGGGCGGTGGACGAGGAGTTGGAGGGGTCGGGTCGTCGGGAGACGGCGGTGTTCATCGTGTGTGACCGGGCGGAGAGTTATCTGAGTTATGTGCGGCAGCGTCGTCCGGATCTGGTGGGGCGGGTGCGGCGTGGGCCGGATGTGTCGGAGGTGTCGGTGGCGGGGGTGCGGACGGTGGGGGTGGGGGAGGCCCGGGAGTGGCTGGCGTCGGGTGTTCCGCGTCCGTTGGTGGTGGATCTGCGGGGGCCGCGTGCTTTTGGGGCGTTGCATATCGAGGGGTCGGTGAACATCGTGGACGAGGTGTTCGAGGAGTTGGTGCGGGGCGGGTTGCCGTTCAGCAAGTCGGTGCCGGTGCTGCTGGCGTGTCCGGTGGGGGAGAAGTCGGTGCGGTACGCGGCGTTGTTGTCGGGGCTGGGGCATCCGGATGTGCGGAGTCTGGAGGGCGGGATCGTGGCGTGGCGGGACGCGGGCGCACCACTGGTACGGGAGTGAACCCCGTGGAGCGGAGGGCGCAGTTCCCGATCCTGGCCGCCCATCCGGAACTGGTGTACTTCGACAGTGCCGCCACCGCGCAGAAACCGCAGGCGGTGCTGGACGCCGTGCAGACGTATCTGACGACGGCCAACGCCAACGCGGGCCGGGGCACCTACCCGTGGGCCAACCGGACCACCGAACTCGTCGAACGGACCCGGCGGCGCGTCAAGGAGTTCCTCGGCGACCCCCGGCCCGAGCGGTCCACCGTCCACTTCACCAGCGGGACGACCGAAGGGCTGCGCATCGTCGCCCGCGACTGGCTGGTCCCGCTGCTGACGGACGGGGACGAGATCCTCGTACCGTTCGCCGACCACCGGGCGAACCTGGAACCCTGGCAGGAGGCCCGGCGGCTGCTGGCCGAGCGCGGGGTGGCGGTGACGCTGCGGGCACTGCCGTACCAGGCGGCCTCCGGTGACTACGACCACCGGGCGCTGGCCGAGGCGGTCGGCCCCCGGACGCGGTTCGTCGCCGCCACCCACGTCCACCACGTGTACGGCGGCGACATGAACGTCCACCGGCTGCGGGCGGCGGTCGGCCCCGGCGTGCCGATCTGCCTGGACGCGGCCCAGAGCGTCGGCCACCTCCCGGTCGACGTCGGCCACCCGGACCTCGACGTCGACTTCGTGGTGTTCTCCGGGCACAAGGCGATGGCGCTGCCCGGCACCGGAGCGGTGTGGGCGCGCAACACCCGGGGGCCGGAACTGCGGCCGGCCGGCTGGGCCGGCACGCCGAACACGGTGGGCATCGTGTCGCTGCTGGCCGCCCTGGACTGGCTGGAGTCCGCCGGGGTGGACCGGATCGCCCGGCACGCCGTGCGGCTGGCCACCCGCCTCACCGACCGGCTCCGGCGGCTCGACGCCTACGAGATCGAGGGGTGCCAGGCCAGTCTCGCCGCCGATTCCGCGCTCGGCGAGGGACAGCGGCGGCAGGGCATCGTCACCTTCCGGCACCGGGAGATCCCCTCCGACGACCTCGGGTTCATCCTCTTCAGCCACGGGTTCATGGTCCGGGCCGACAGCCTGTGCCAGGCGGGCGCGGACGAGAAGGACGGCGTCGTACGGGTGAGCCTGCACGTCTACAACACGGAGGAGGAGATCGACCGCCTGCTGGCCGTACTCGAGTCATTGGCATGAAGAGCCACCGGACGACCGTCCCCTCCGTGGCCCGCGCGGCGGTCGCGGCGGAGGAGACGGAAGGGGTGGCGCGACCGGATGGGCGTGGGCATGGAGACGGCCGGGACGTGGGTGGAGCGCTGGGAGCGGCAGCAGCAGCGGTACGCGGTCGACCGCGAGGAGCGGTTCACCGTGATCTCCGATGTCGTGGAGCACCTCTGCGCCGGCCGCGCCCGGCCGCTCCTGCTCGACCTGGGCTGCGGGCCGGGTTCGCTGTCCGCGCGGCTCGCCCGGCGGCTGCCGGACGCGGAGATCGTCGCCGTCGACATGGACCCCGTCCTGCTGGAACTGGGACGGACGCACCACGCCGACGCCGCGCGGTACGTGGAGGCGGTCATCGGGGAGGAGGGCTGGACGGACGCCCTCGGGCTCTGCCGCGCCCTGGACGTGGCCGTCTCGACGACCGCCCTGCACTACCTCCCCGCGCCCGTCCTGGCGCGGATCTACCGCACCCTCGGGGCGCTGCTCCGGCCCGGCGGTGCACTGGTCAACGGGGACCACTTCCCGCCGGACGTGGGGTTCTGCTCCGACCTGACGGCCCATGTGGGGCGGTGCCGGGCCGAGCGGGCCGGTGACCACGGCCACGAGGACTGGGAGTCCTGGTGGCGGGCGGTGGCGGCCGAGCCCGAACTGGCGGACCTCTTCGCGCGCCGGGAGCGGAGCCGGCCGGCCGCCGGCGGTGGTGGCGGCAACCGGCACCTGTCCGTGCGCCGCCACGCCGAGCTGCTGCGGCGGGCGGGCTTCCGGCATGTCACGCCGGTGTGGCAGGTCGGGGACAGCCGCGTCCTCGTGGCCGTCAAGGGCTGAGCGGGGCCCCGGCCGCCGCGACCGTCACAGCGGCTGCCAGATCCGGGCCAGCGCCGCCGTGGTGAGGACGTCGTCCGGCCGGCCCCGCCCGGCGAGGTGGCCCTCGCGCAGCAGGAGGCAGGTGTCCGCCGCGCGGGCCGCCCCGAGGTCGTGCGTCGCCTGGACGACCGTCACACCGTCGGCGACGAGGCCCGTCAGCAGGGCGCCGATGCGGTCCCTGGCCTCCGGGTCGAGTCCCGTGGTCGGCTCGTCCAGCAGCAGCAGGTCGGACTCCTGGGCCAGCCCCTGCGCGATCAGGGCGCGCTGCCGCTGGCCGCCGGACAGCTCGCCGAGCTGGCGGGCGGCGAGGTCGCCGATGCCGAGCCGGTCGAGCGCGGCGTCCACCGTCGCGCGGTCCCGCCGGGTCAGCCGGCGCCACGGCCCCCGCTCGCCCCAGCGCCCCATCTCCACCGTCTGCCGGACGGTGAGCGGCAGGGCGTCCCCGACCGCCCCGCGCTGCGGAACGAAGGCGGGCGGCCGGCCTCCGTGGTGGCGCAGCTCACCGGATGTCGGGCGGATCACACCGGCCAGCACCCCGAGCAGGGTCGACTTGCCGCTGCCGTTCGGACCGACCAGCGCGGTGGTCGCCAACCCCGGTATCTCCGCGCTGAGTCGACGCAGGACGGGGCGGCCCGGGTAGCCGGCGCAGAGTCCGGTGAAGCGCACCCGTGCGGCACGTTCCGTGGGCGGGGGCGGCACGGAGGCCGGTTCTTTGAACATGATTTTCATTGTAGTGTCTTTGCCATGGAGTGGTTGACGGCCCCCTTCGAGGTGTCCTTCGTGCAACGTGCCCTGTGGGGCGGGTTCCTGGTGTCCGCGATCTGCGCACTGGCCGGTACCTGGGTGGTGCTCAGGGGAATGGCCTTCCTCGGTGACGCCATGTCCCACGGGCTGCTGCCGGGGGTGGCGCTGGCCGCGCTGTCCGGCGGCAACCTGATGGTGGGGGCGGTGGCCAGCGCGGCCGTCATGACGGCGGGCGTCACGGCGCTCGGCCGCACCCCCCGGCTGTCCCAGGACACCGGCATCGGGCTGCTGTTCGTCGGCATGCTCTCGCTCGGCGTCATCATCGTGTCGCGGTCGCAGTCCTTCGCGGTCGACCTGACCGGGTTCCTCTTCGGCGACGTCCTCTCCGTACGGCAGCGGGACCTGTATCTGCTGGGCGCGGCCCTGCTGGTGGCGCTGGCCGTCGCGGCCCTCGGCCACCGGGCCTTCCTCGCCCTCACCTTCGACGCCCGCAAGGCCCGCACCCTGGGGCTGCGCCCGCGCCTCGCGCACGCCGTCCTGCTCGGGCTGCTGGGCCTCGCGATCGTCGCCTCCTTCCACATCGTGGGGACGCTGCTGGTGCTGGGGCTGCTCATCGCGCCCCCGGCGACGGCCCTGCCGTGGGCGCGCGGCGTGCGCGGGGTGATGGTCCTGGCCGCGCTCCTCGGCGCCGGCGCCACGTTCGGCGGGCTGCTGCTCTCCTGGCACCTGGGCACCGCCGCCGGGGCGACCGTCGCGGCCCTCGCGGTGAGCCTGTTCTTCCTCTCCCACCTGGCGTCCGGCCTGCGGCACCGCCGTCCCCGCCCCGCGCCCGTCCCCGCCCCCGAAGCCCACTGAAAGAAGCCTGAGGCGATCGTCATGACCGTCCGAAGAAACGTCACTCCCCGGGCCGCGGCCGCCCTCGCGCTCACCGGACTGCTCGCCACGGGCTGCTCGGCGGGCCAGGGCGGCGACAACGACCCGCGCCCGGCGGCGAGTTCCCCGTCCGTCACTCCGCACGGATACGTGGAGGGCGCGCGGGAGGCCGCCGAGCAGCAGTCCCGTCTGCTGCTCAACGACCCCGTGAGCGGAGACACCCGGGTGCTCGACCTCATCACCGGCGAGGCACACCGGACCGCCCGGGTGGCGGACGCCGTCCGGCTGGACACGGACGGGCGGTTCGGCCACCTCCACACCGCCGCCGGCACGCGGGTGCTCGACAGCGGCGCCTGGACGGTGGACCACGGCGACCACGTCCACTACTACAGCGCCGCGATACGCGACGTGGGCGAGTTCCCCGCGAGCGGCGGGGCGCAGGTGCGCGGCGACGGCTCCGTGACGGTCGTGACCGGCGCGGACGGCAGGGCCGCCCGCTACGACCGGGCGGACCTGGAGCAGGGCGGGATCGCCGCCCCCCGCGCCCTGCCCGGCACGTACACCGGCCCCGTCGTCCCGTACGAGGAGCACCTGCTCGCCCTCACCGACGAGGACGGCACTGCGCGGCTCACCGTGCTCGACCGCGAGGGGCGGCGCGTCACGGCTCCCGACGCCGAGTGCGAGGCACCGCGCGGCGACGCCGTCACCCGGCGCGGCCTGGTCCTCGGCTGCGCGGACGGCGCGCTGCTCGTCCACGCGGAGGGCGGCGCCTTCACCGCCGAGAGGATCCCCTACGACGGTGCCGTACCGGAGCGGGAGCGGGCCGCCGCCTTCCGGCAGCGGCCCGGCAGCGACACCCTCACCGCGCCGGCCGGTGCCGACGCCGTCTGGGTCCTCGACGTCACCGAGAAGACCTGGACCCGGGTGGAGACCGGCCCGGTCGTCGCCGCCAACACCGCCGGCGAGGGCTCCCCGTTGCTCGTCCTGGAGACCGACGGCGCCCTGCACGGCTACGACATCGCCACCGGGGAGCGCACCGCCAGGACGAAAACACTGCTGACCGGGGGGAAACCCGCCGCGAAGGGCTCCGCCGCGCCCGTCGTCGAGGTCGACCGCAGCCGCGCCTACGTCAACGACCCGGAGGGCAAGCGGGTGTTCGAGATCGACTACAACGACGGACTGCGCGTCGCCCGCTCCTTCGACCTGGACATCGAGCCGGTCCTCATGGCGGAGACCGGACGATGAGCCGGCACCCGGTGAAGCGGCGGGCCCGTGCCGGCGCGACCCGGCTGCGCGGGCTGGTCGCGGGGCTGCTGACCCTCGTCACCGCCGTGACCGCCTCCGCCTGCGCCACCGGCGAGGAACGGCCCCGCGTCGTCGTCACCACCAACATCCTCGGCGACATCACCCGGGAGATCGTCGGCGCCGAGGCCGAGGTCACCGTCCTGATGAAACCCGACGCCGATCCGCACTCCTTCGGCCTGTCGGCGGTGCAGGCGGCCGAGCTGGAGCGCGCCGACCTCGTGATCTGCAACGGCCTCGGTCTGGAGGAGAACGTCCTGCGGCACGTGGACGCGGCCCGCGCGTCCGGCGTCGCCACCCTCGCGGTCGGCGACGCCGTCGACCCGCTCACCTTCCACGCGTCCGACGACGGCGGCCCCGCCGACGCGGCGGGCCAGGCCGATCCGCACTTCTGGACCGACCCCGACCGGGTGCGCAAGGCCACCGGCCTGATAGCCGACCAGGTGATCGAGCACGTGCACGGCGTGGACGGCACCGCGATCCGCGCCAACGCCGACCGCTACGACGCCGAACTCGCCGACCTCACCGCCTGGATGGAGAAGTCCTTCGACCGCATCCCCGAGGACGACCGGGCCCTGGTGACCAATCACCACGTCTTCGGCTACCTCGCCGACCGCTTCGGTTTCCGGGTGATCGGCGCGGTCGTCCCCAGCGGCACCACGCTCGCCTCCCCCAGCTCCGCCGACCTGAAGTCGCTCACCGAGGCGATGGAGGACGCCGGCGTGCGCACCGTGTTCGCCGACTCCTCCCAGCCCACCCGGCTGGCCGAGGTGCTGCGCACCGAGCTGGACGACCGGGTCCGCGTCGTCCGGCTGTACTCGGAGTCGCTCACCGCGAAGGGCGGCGGCGCCGACACCTACCTGCGGATGATGCGCGCCAACACCACCGCCATGACCGACGGCCTCACCGGCGCCTGAACCCCCTGCCCCACCGGACACCGGCCACTCCGGCCGGGTCCCGCACCTGTCCCCATGCCGCCGTCGGGCGGCGCGGAAAGGAACCACACCGATGAACAAGCCGATACGCGGCAGAGCCCTCCCGGCCACCGCCCTCACCCTCGCCCTGGCCACCGCGCTGACCGCCTGCGGGGGCGACGACTCCGCCTCCGGCGCCCGGGCCTCGGCCACCGCGAGCACCACACCCGCCGCGAAGGTCACCGACCCGCTCGTCGCCACCTTCGACGGCGGCCTGTACGTCCTGGACGGCGAGACCCTGAAGCTGACGAAGACCATCGAGCTGCCCGGGTTCAACCGGGTCAACCCGGCCGGCGACGAGGACCATGTCATCGTCTCCACCGACAGCGGCTTCCGGGTCCTGGACGCGACCGGACAGACCCTGACCGGCATCGAGTACCCGGGCGCCAAGCCCGGCCACGTCGTCCGCCACGCCGGGAAGACCGTGCTGTTCACCGACGGCACCGGCGAGGTCAACGTCTTCGACCCGGCCGACCTGAGCAGCGGCACGAAGCCCGAGGGACGCACGTACACCACCGCCGAGGCGCACCACGGCGTCGCCATCGAACTGGCCGGCGGTGACCTGCTCACCACCCTCGGCACCGAGGAGAAGCGCACCGGCGCCCTGGTGCTGGACGAGAACGACAAGGAGATCGCGCGGAACGAGGACTGCCCCGGCGTCCACGGCGAGGCCGCGGCCCGGAACGAGGCCGTCGCCGTCGGCTGCGAGGACGGCGTACTCCTGTACAAGGACGGGAAGTTCACCAAGATCGACGCCCCGGACGACTACGGCCGCATCGGCAACCAGGCCGGCAGCGACACCTCCCCGGTCCTGCTCGGCGACTACAAGACCGACCCGGACGCCGAGCTGGAGCGGCCCACCCGTATCTCCCTCATCGACACCGAGAAGGCGAAGCTGACCCTGGTCGACCTGGGCACCAGCTACTCGTTCCGGTCGCTGGCCCGCGGCCCGGAGGGCGAGGCGCTCGTCCTCGGCACCGACGGCGCGCTCCGGGTGATCGACCCGGCGACCGGCGACATCGAGCGGAAGATCCCCGCCGTGGGCGCGTGGCAGGAGCCGCTGGACTGGCAGCAGCCCCGGCCCACCCTCTTCGTCCGCGGTGACACCGCCTACGTCTCCGAACCCGCCGAGAAGGCCCTGCACGCCATCGACCTGACCACCGGGAAGAAGACCACCTCGGTCACCCTGCCGGAGCGCACCAACGAACTGTCCGGCGTCGTCGCCGGCCACTGATCCGCGTACGTCCCTCCCGCCCCCGCGGCCCGGTCACACGGGCCCCGGGGGCTTCGGCGCCCAGCCGTGAAGTCCCCGTGAAAACCCTGTGGATGTGATGTCGGCGGTGCCGCTTATGCTGCACCCGATGATCACGCGGGACCAGGGGAGGACGCGGCATGTTCGGCAAGCTGTTCGGCAGGGGCGGGGAGAGACCGGCGGCGGACCCGCACGCCCTTCCCGTCCCGCACAGACAGAGGAACGGCACCTATCCGCTGCGGGCGCTCGGCGACCGGCGGGTGCTCGCCCTGGTCGAGGCGGCCGGCGCCGGTGACTGGGAGGCCGTCAAGGCCGCCCTCGCCCCCTTCGACCCCGGCCGCGACCACCAGGTGCTCAACCAGCTCGCCGACCTCGACGGCGTGCAGGACTGGATCGGCCGCGCCGTCGAGGAGGACAAGGAGCACCGGGCGACGGCCCTGCTCGTCTCCGGCGCCCGGCACATCAGCTGGGGCTGGGAGGCCCGTACCGCCGCGCGCGCCGCCGACGTGACACGGGAGCAGTGGCAGACCTTCCACGAACGCCTCGACCTCGCCGAGGAGCAGCTCTTCCTCGCCGCCGAGCTGCGCCCCGAGTGGATCACCCCGTGGCGCTGCCTGCTCACCTCCGGCCGCGGCATGTCACTGGGCGCCGCCGTCAACGAGACCCGGCGGGACGCCGCCCTGCGCCGCGACCCGCTGGACCTGGAGACGCACATCGAGTGGGTGTCACAGCTGCAGCCCCGCTGGGGCGGGGAGCCCGGGCAGGCCCTGGCCTTCGCCCAGGAGGCCGCCGCCCGCGCCCCGGAGGGGCACCGCCTCGGCTGCGTCCTCGCCACCGCGTACATCGAGGAGTGGGTCGAGTCCGAGCGCGGTGACTTCCTGGAGACCGACGAGATCCGGGCCCGGCTCCGGGAAGCGGCGGACCGCAGCATCCTGCACCCCGCCCACCGGCGCAGCCCCGGCTGGCAGCGCGACTTCGGCACCTTCGCCATGGCCCTGTCCCTCGCCGGGGAGCGCCACACCGTCCGCCGGGTCTTCCGGGCGCTCGACGGCGCCTACCCCGGCGGCTGGCCGTGGCAGTACTTCGCGGACCCCGAGAAGCAGTTCGCCCGCTTCCAGCGCCGCGCCTGACCCGCACGCCCCCCGCCGCCCGCCCACCTCACCCCCGGACCGTCCGATGACCCAGCCCGTCACCCCCGCGCCCGCCGCCGACCGCACCTTCCAGGTCGACCTGCGCGGTCTCGTCGACCTCCTCTCCCACCACCTCTACTCCAGCCCCCGCGTCTACCTCCGCGAACTCCTCCAGAACGCGGTGGACGCGCTGACCGCCCGGCACACCCTGGAACCCGACGCCCCCGCCGGCGCCTTCGGCGTCCGCCTGTACGCCGACGGTTCGGCGGTCCGCGTCGAGGACGACGGCGTCGGCCTCACCGAGGCCGACGTGCACACCTTCCTCGCCACCATCGGCCGCAGCAGCAAGCGCGCCGAGCAACTCGCCGAGAAGCGCGGCGACTTCATCGGCCAGTTCGGCATCGGCCTGCTCTCCTGCTTCCTCGTCGCCGACGAGATCCACGTCGTCAGCCGCTCCGCCCGCACCCCCGGCGCCCCCGCCGTCGAGTGGCGGGGCCGCGGCGACGGCAGCTACACCGTCCGGACCCTCCCCGCCGGGGCCCGCACCCGGCCCGGCACCACCGTCACCCTCACCCCCCGCGCCGACGCGGGCGAGTGGACCCGCCCGGCCCAGGTCCACGCCCTCGCCCGCCACTTCGGCTCGCTGCTGCGCCACCCGGTCACCTTCTCCGACGTCCTCGACGGCACCGGCGCGCCGGTGAACCCCGAGCCGGCCCCCTGGGCGCGCACGTACCCCACCCCGGGCGCCCGCTCCCGCGCGCTGGCCGCGTACGGCGCGGAGGTCTTCGGTTTCACCCCGCTGGACACCATCGAACTGGACCTGCCCGCCGTCGGCCTGAAGGGCATCGCCTGCGTGCTGCCCGACACCGTCCCGGCCGGCCGCCGCCACGGCCACCGCGTCCACGTCAAGGGCATGCTCCTGTCCGAACAGGCCGAGGAGATCCTGCCCGAGTGGGCGTTCTTCGTCCGCTGCGTGATCGACGCCGAGAGCCTGCGCCCCACGGCCTCCCGCGAGTCCCTCTACGAGGACGACACCCTCGCCGCCGTCCGCGAGGCCCTCGCCGAACGGCTGCGCGCCTGGATCGCCCGCGCCGCCGCCAGCGACCCCGACCTGCTCGGCCGCTTCCTTCAGGTCCACCACCTCGCCGTGAAGTCCCTCGCCGTGCACGACGACGAGATCCTGCGGATGCTGCTGCCCTGGCTGCCGTTCGAGACCACCGACGGCCACACCACCCTCGACGAGTTCGCCCGCACCCACCGCACCGTGCTCGTGACCTCCAGCGTGGAGGAGTTCCGGCAGATAGCCGCCATCGCCTCCGCCGCGGGCCTCGGCGTCGTCAACGGCGGCTACACCTACGACCGCGAACTCGTCCACCGGCTGCCCGAGATCCGCCCCGAGGCCACCGTCGCCGACCTCGACCCGGCCACCCTCACCGCCCATCTCGACCCCGTGGACCGGGAGACCGAACTCGCCGCCGCGCCCTACCTCGCCCTCGCCCGCGACACCCTCGCCGTCTTCGACTGCGACGTCGCCCTGCGCACCTTCCAGCCCGCCTCCGCGCCCGCCCTGCTCATGGACAGCCGCGAGGCCCGGCACGAGCGCACCCGCTCCCGGCTCGCCCGCGAGCAGGAGGGCGGCCTGTGGGGCGACATCCTCGGCGCCCTGCGCCAGGAGGCACCCCGCGCCCAGCTCATCCTCAACCAGCTCAACCCGCTGGTCCGCGCCGCCGTCGCCATCGAGGAACCCGAACTGGCCCGCACCAGCGCCGAAGCCCTCTACGGACAGGCCGCGATGCTGTCCCGGCGCCCGCTCAGGCCCGCCGAGTCGAGCCTGATCAACCGCTCCTTCCTCGACCTTCTCGCCCACGCCCTGCGCAAGGACAGCTGACGATGCCCACCCCCGCCCCGCCCCGGACCACGGACGAGCTGTACGAGGCACTCCGGGAGAACGACCGCCGCCCCTACGGCCGCCCCCGCACCGTCACCGCCGAGGAACTCGTCGACGCCGCCGAGCGGTTCGAGCAACCCGTCCCGCTCGTCCACGCCCTCCTCGAACTCCAGGAGGCGTACACCTACGGTTCCGAACCCCGGAAGTCGCCCGTCGTCTTCGCCCGGCTGCTCACCCTCTTCGACGAGCGGCCCGGCCTCTTCGACGACCGCCTGCGCCACACCCTGTTCTGGCGGTTCAAGTGGGTCGCGAACGCCCTGCTCGCCCTGCCCGAGGTCCCGCTGACCGGCCTGCGCCAGTGGCTCACCGAGATGCGCGACCGCTACGAGAAGGCCGGCCTCGGCCTCCAGCCGTACTATGGACAGGCGTACCAGCTCGCCGCCCACCTCGGTGAGGACACCACCGCCGCCTACGAGCTGTGGGCGGGCCGCACCCGCACCCCGCTCAGCGACTGCGAGGCATGCGAGACCTGCGAGCGCGCCCGCCACCACCTCGCGGCCGGCGACGACGAGCGGGCGCTGGCCGTCTGGGAACCGGTCCTCGCCGGCCAGGAGTCCTGCCAGGAGGAACCGGCCCGTTCCGTGTCGTACGCGCTGCTGCCGCTCCTGCGCACCGGCCGCGCCGACCGGGCCCGCGCCCTGCACCTGGCGGGTTACCGCGGCTGCCGCCGCAACCCGTCGATGGCCGGGGAGGTCGGCCGCCACCTGGAGTTCTGCGCGCTCACCGGCAACGAGGCACGCGGCCTGGAACTCCTCGCGGAGAACCGCGCCCTGTTCGACGAGGTCGACTCGCCGCGCGACCTGCTCGACTTCCTCACCGGCGTCGAGGTGCTGCTCAGCCGCGTCGACCACCTCGGCCACGGCGAGCTGCCCGCCGCCGGCTACGCGGGCCGCGCCTGGACGGTGGCCGCCCTGCGCGCCGAGATACGGGGCCGCGCCGACGACCTCGCCGCCCGCTTCGACACCCGTAACGGCACCTCCGCCCACGCCGACCGCCGCCGCGCCCGGCTCGACCGGGAACCGCTGCTCGACGCGCTCGAACTGACCCTCCGGCCCCGCGCCCTGGACGACCTGGCCCCGGCCGCACCGCCCGCCGCGCCCGCCCCCCGGACCCGGCCGGACCTCCCCGAGCCGCTGCCCGAACTGATCCTCCGCGCCCGGGAACTGGACGAGCGCGGCGACCCGGACGCGCGGACCTGCTGGACCCGGCTGCGCGCCCTCGCCACCGCCCCCGGCTACACCCATCCCGACGACCCCGCCGTCGGCCCCCTCGTCCGGCTCCGCGCCGACCTGCTGGCCGACGAGGCGAACCGGGCCGGCGACCGGGACGACTTCGCCGTCGCCGCCGCCCTGCACGAGGAGGCCGCGGGCCTCTACGAGGACGCCGGGCGGCCCGGCGAGGCGGCGGTCTGCCGCGGCTGCGCGGAGCTGGCCACCGCCGAACTCCCCGCGCCTGACCCCGCGACGAAGACCGCCGCGCTGACCGCCGCCCACGCGGCCCTGGTCCGCCTGCACGAGGAGAACCCCGGCCTCGCCCCGCACCTGGAGGCCCGGCTGCTGCGGCTGCGGGCGACCGTGCTCGGGCTGCGCCTGCAGACCTCGGGCAGCCGGGGACACGTCGCGCCGGTCCTCGCCGAGGCGGAGCTGCTGCTCGACTTCGCCGGCCGGCACGGCATCGCCGCGCAGGTCTCCGGCGGTCTGCTGCTGCGGGCCAGTGCCCACGCCCTCGCCGGCGACCTGCCCGCCGCCGTCGCCGAGACCGACGCCCTCCTCGCCCGGCTCCGCGCGGACGGACCGGCCTGGCACCTGCCCCGCACCCTCGGCCTGCGCGGCCGGCTCCGGCTCGGCCTGGGCGATCCCGAGGCCGCCCACACCGATCTGACCGAGGCACTGCGGCTCGCCGCCGACCGGTCCGACGACGCGGTCGGCACCGCCCGCCTGCACGGCGACCTCGCCGAGGCGTGCATGCACCTCGGCCGCCCCGACGAGGCCCTGCGCCACCTGACCCGCTCGGCCGAGCTGGACCTGCGCGGCGGCAGCCGCACCGACGCCTTCCGCACCTACAGCAACGCGGCCCGGCTCAGCCTCGACCTGGGCCGGGTCGAGGACTGCATCGCGCTGCTCGACTCCCTGCTGGCCGAACCCGACGTCGCGGCCGGGGAGATGGACGACCGGCTCGTGGCCCAGCTGCGGCTGACCCGCGCCCGCGCGCTGCACACGGGCGACGACCTGAAGGCCGCCACCGCCGAGTTCGCCGCCCTCGCCGCCGAGTCGGCCGGCTGGGACGACGACCCCGGCAGCCACGCCATGATCGCCGCCGAGACGGCCGTACTCCTCGGCGAGTCGGGCGAGTTCGACCGGGCCCGGGAGGCCGTGGACCAGGCGATCGCCGCCCACGCCCGGGAGCCGCGCTACGAGCAGCTCAGCGGCTGCCTGCGCGAACTCGCCCGGCTCCAGGCCCAGCAGGAGGGAGCCGAGGGGCTGTCCGGCGCCCGAGCCTTCCTCTCCGACGCCGCCCGGATCGCCGACGAGGCCCGCGCGGCCGGGTACGAGGCCCACGGCCGTCCCCTGGACGCCGCCCTCGCCTACGAGCACGGCCGGGTCGACGCCTACGCCGGCGCGTACGAGGAGGCCCTCACCGCCCTGGAGCGGGCCCTCGGCCTGCTCGGCGAGCCGGAACCGGGGGAGCCGGGCCGGGCCGGCGAGTGGGCCGAGTGCGTCCGTCTCGCGGGCGCCGTCGAGGGCGTCTACCTGGAGCGCACCGACTCCGCGCTGGCCCGCCTCGACGCGGCCGTGGCCCGCCTCACCGCCCTCGGACAGGAGGAGCACACCGAACCCCTGACCGTCCTCGCGGCCCGGCTGCGCGACGAGCGGTGACACCGGGCGCCGCGGCGACCCCGCCGGTCAGCGGACCGCGGGGTCGCCCGCCCACACCGCGGGCGTACGGCCCGACCACGGGGCGGCCCGTTCGAGCTGCCCGGCCAGCCGGAAGAGACGGCCCTCCCGGCCGTACCCGGCGGCGAACTGCATCCCGACCGGCAGGCCCGTCCCGGCGTCCGCGACGACCGGCACGGACATGGCGGGCGTCCCCGCGACGTTGAACGCCGCGGTGAACGGCGACCGGTCGAAGAGGCGGTCGAGCCAGCCCGGCCCGTCCAGCTCCGCCACGCCCTCGGCGTAGGTGCCCAGCGGCACGGGCAGTTCCGGCAGGGTCGGGGTGAGCAGCACGTCGTAGGCGTCGAAGGACCGGGCCAGGCTCCGGGCCACCCGGTTGCGCATCCCGAGCGCGGTGACGAACTCGGTGCCGGTGACCTTCCGCCCGTGGCGGTAGCCGGCGAGGGTCGGCGGTTCGAGGGTGGTCGCGTCGACGGGCCGGCCGGTGGCGGCGGCCAGCTCGTCGATCTGGACGGCGAGCTGCGCCGTCCACTGGCGGACGCTGGCCAGCAGGAACTCCTCCCAGCCGACCCCGAGAGCGACCTCAGCCTCGCTCACCCGGTGACCGAGCGACTCCAGCAGGGAGACGGTCCGCGCGAGGGCGGCGGCCACCGGCGCGGTGGTGCGCCGGCCGCCCCAGGCGTGGGGGAGGACCCCGATCCTGAGCGCGCCCGGGTCCCGGGTGACCTCCCAGGCGTACGGCCGGGCCGGCTCCGGGGCGACGTAGGGGTCACCGGGCTCGGGGCCGCGGACCAGGTCGAGCAGGACCGCGCTGTCGCGCACGGTACGGCTGAGCGCGCCGTGCACGGCCAGGCCGTTGAAGATCTCGTCGAAGAACGGGCCCACCGAGATCCGGCCCCGGGTGGGCTTCAGCCCGAACAGCCCGTTGCAGGCGGCGGGTATGCGGATCGAACCGGCGGCGTCGGTGGCGTGGGCGAGCGGGACCACCCCGGCGGCGACGGCCGCGCCCGCGCCCCCGCTGGACCCGCCCGCGCTGCGCCCGGGGTCCCACGGGTTGCGGGTGGGGCCGTGCACCACCGGTTCGGTGGTGATGCCGTAGGCCAGTTCCGGTGTCGCGGTCCGGCCGAAGGTGACCAGGCCGGCCCGGCGGAAACGGCGCATCAGCGCGGAGTCGGCGCCCGGGACGTGACCGGCCGCGAGCCGGCTGCCCAGCTCCATGCGCCGCCCGGCCAGCGCGACGGCGATGTCCTTGATCAGAAAGGGCACCCCGGCCAGCGGGGCGCTGCCCGGGGCGGGCGCGTCGTCGGCCGGCCAGGTCTCCACGACCGCGTTGATCCGCGGTCCCACGGCCCGTTCGGCCTCGCGCGCGGCCGTCTCCACCTCGCCGGGGGTCACCTCGCCCCCGGCGATCAGTTCCGCGAGTCCGACCGCGTCGAAGGACACGTACTCGGTGAGTCTCACTGTCACTCCCGATGAGAGAGAACGATACCTGTGAGTCCCGAGTGATACCGAGCGGTATCACTCGGGACGGACTGGTACCGTAGCAGTCATGGGATCGACCGTGAGCAGGCCGGGCAGGGTGGCGAAACTGCCGCCGCGCGAGCGCATCCTCGACGCGGCGGAGGAGCTGTTCCAGCGCGAGGGCATCAGCCGGGTGGGCGTGCAGGCGATCGCCGAGCGGGCCGAGACCACCAAGATGGCGATCTACCGGCACTTCGAGACCAAGGACGCGCTGGTCGCGGAGTGGCTGCGGATCGTCGCCGCCGACTACCAGGCGGCCTTCGACCGTGTCGAGGCCGACCACCCCGGCCGGCCCCGCGAACAGATCCTGGGCCTGGCCCGGTTCATCGCCGAGGGGCTGCCGCGCCTGTCGTACCGCGGCTGCCCGTTCGTCAACTCCCTCGCGGAGCTGCCCGACCGCGCCCACCCCGCGCGCCGCGTGATCGAGGAGCACAAGGCCCGCCAGGCCCGCCGACTGACCGCGATGTGCGCCGAGGCCGGCCTGCCCGACCCCGTGCAGGCCGCCGCCGAGATCACCTTCGTCCTCGAAGGCGCCCAGGTCAGCGTCCAGAACGGCAGCGTCGACCGGGCCGGGGAGCGGCTGCTGCGCGGCGTCGGGCGCATCCTGGACGACGCGCCGGGGGACGCCGTCTGATCCGGTGCCGCCTCACTCCGGGGCGGCGCCCGTACGGACGGCCAGTTCCGCCTCCGCGAGGCGGGCGAGCGGCGCCGGGTCCCGCAGCCCCGGCACGCACACCACCTGGTCCGTCTCCAGCGCGGCCAGCGAGGCGTCGACCACCCGGTCCACGGGCGCGCCGCCGTCCTCGTGCACCGACTCCTCGCGTCCGGGGACCGGCGCGTCACCCCGTGACCGGTGGAACTCGGTGGCGGTCAGCCCCGGGCACAGCACCTGCACCCGCAGCGGTGTGCCGGCCAGTTCCGCCGCCAGTGTCCGCGTGAAGGTGACCACGTACCCCTTGGTGCCGCCGTACACCGCGCGTTCGGGCAGCGGACCCGGCGGCAGCGCCCCCGCGAAGGCCAGTTGCGAGGCGACGTTCACCACGGTGCCGTGCCCGCGTTCCAGCATGGCCGGGACCGCCGCCCGGGTCAGCGCCGTCAGGGCGACGACGTTGACGCCGAGGACCTTCGCCATCAGCTCCAGTTCCAGCCCGGCGAACGGCCCGTAGCCGTTGATCCCCGCGTTGTTGAGCAGGAACCCGATGTCGTCGCCCGCCGCGCGCTCGGCCACCCGCGCCAGGTCCGCCGGTTCGGACAGGTCGGCCACCAGGGGCTCCGGCGCGGTGGCCGTCTCCGCGCGCAGCCGCCGCGCGAGATCCTCCAGCCGGTCCGCCCGCCGGGCCACCAGGACGGTGTCCAGGCCCCGCCCGGCCAGCCGCCGCGCGTAGGCCGCGCCGATGCCGGACGACGCCCCCGTCACCAGGGCCGTGCCGCGTCGCGTACTCATCCCCGTACCGTCCTTTCCCTGTCGGCCGGCGACGTCATGCGGCGGTCACCCGCAGGCGCCCGCCGGCGACCCCCGACGGCCCGTTCGGCCGGGATGGGCGCGGCCGCCGCGAAGAACGCGTCCCGGGACGGCACGTCCTGCTCCAGCCCGGACGCCGCGGATCGGGCGGCCGCACCGCGGACCGCCGTTCCCCGCGCCCCGCGACGGCGCCCCGTCCCCGCTCGTGGCCGGGTGGCCCGTACACCACGTCACCACGGTGCCGGAACCCCGGCAGGGCTTCCGGCACGGGGACGCGCGAGTGGTCCATGGGACTGCCTCCGATGACGTGGCCGGGGCCGGTGCGCACACGGCCGAGTGGGCCCGGTCACGGGAAGCGAAACATCCGGACAGGAGAGGATAATCACCGCATATGAACCTCTGGGGCAAACGGAACGACATGGTGGTGCACGAACGGGAACCGTTCAACGCCGAACCACCGCCCGCCGCGCTCACCGGCGGCCCCGCCGTCGCCCTGACCTCGCTGGACGCCTTCTTCAGCCGTAACCACGGCCCGATCCCCGACCTCGACCCGGCCGCCTGGCGCCTGGAGGTGGACGGCACCGTCACCCGGCCGCTGAGTCTCTCCCTGGAGGAGCTGCGGACCCGGTTCGAGGAGACGGAGGTGGTCGCCACCCTCCAGTGCGCGGGCAACCGGCGCACCGGGCTGACCGGCGTACGGCCCGTCCCCGGCGAGACACCGTGGGGGCCGGGCGCGATCTCCACGGCCCGCTTCCGGGGCGTCCGGCTCGCCGACGTCCTGGCCCGCGCCGGACCGGCCCCCGGCACCGCGCACCTCGCCTTCACCGGTGCCGACGTCGTCCCCGGCGCCCGTCCGCCCCAGCCCTACGGCGGTTCCGTCCCGCTGGAGAAGGCCCTCGGGCCGGAGGTCCTGCTCGCCTGGGCCATGAACGACGCCCCGCTGCCCCGGGTGCACGGGGCACCGCTGCGCGCGGTGGTGCCCGGCTGGATCGGCGCCCGCAGCGTCAAATGGCTCCGGCGGGTCACCGCCCGGACCACGCCGTCCGACGCGTACTTCCAGACCACCGCCTACCGCCTGCTCCCGGCCGACGCCGGCCCCGGCCGCACCGGCCCCGGCGACGGCATCCCGCTCGGGCCGTCCCCGCTGAACTGCGCCGTCCTCAGTCCCGTCGACGGCTCCCGCCCGCCCGCGGGACCTGCGCAGGTCACCGGCTACGCCCTGGGAGGCGAGCACCGCACCGTCGCCCGGGTCGAGGTCTCGGCGGACGGCGGCCGGACCTGGCGCCCGGCCGACGTGGACGAGCCCGCCGGACCCTGGGTCTGGCAGCACTGGCGCACCGTGCTCGACCTGCCCCGCGGCGAGGTGGAGATCGTCGCCCGCGCCTGGGACTCGGCCGGCACCACCACCCCCGAATCACCCGCCGCCCTCTGGAACCCCAGGGGCTACGCCAACACCTCCTGGCCCCGCGTCCGCCTGCGCTGCGGCCCCGGGTGAACCGCCGGGCGTTTCCGTCCCGCCGACCGGGGGACCCAGCGCTCATGAACAGAAAGCCCGCTCACCGCCGGATGGGACAGAACCGGATGCTGCGGCTGCTGGACGCCCTGGAGCGGACCACCGCGGCGGACACCGTCATCGACGCGCTGGGCCGGCGCGTGCGGTCCCTGCCCCTGGGCCCCGCGCGGGACCTGCTGCACGGCCGGTGGCTCGGACACCCGCTGCACCCGCTGATGGTGCAGGTCCCGGTCGGCAGCTGGCTCTCCGCGGCCGTGCTCGACCTGTGGCCCGGCCGCTCCCGGGAAGCGGGCCTGCTGATCGGCGTGGGCCTCGCCACCGCCGGGCCGGCCGCCGCGTCGGGCGCCGTCGACTGGGCCGAACTCCACCCCGAGCAGCAGCGCGTGGGACTGGCCCACGCGGTGGCCAACTCGGCCGCCGTCGGCCTGTACGCCGCCTCCCTGGCCTGCCGTCTCACCGGGCGGACCGGCGCCGGACGGGTCTGCGGCTACCTGGGCCTCACGGCGGTCGGCGCGGGCGGCATGCTCGGCGGTCACCTGGCCTACCGCCAGGCCTCCGGCGCCAACCACGCCGAGGAGGTCCCGCACGTCGTCACGCCCGGCTGGCACCGGGTCGGCGCGGTGGCCGACTTCCCCGCCGGCGAGCCCGTCCGGCGCAGCGTGGACGACGTCCCCCTCGTGGTGGTGCGCGAGAGCGGCGGCACCTTCCACGCGCTGGCCGACCGGTGCAGCCACCTCGGCGGGCCGCTCTCCGAGGGCACGGTCGCCGACGGCTGCGTGACCTGCCCGTGGCACGGCAGCGCCTTCCGGCTGGCCGACGGCTGGAACGTCCGCGGCCCCGCCACCGCGCCCCAGCCCGCCTTCGACACCCGCGTCGTCGGCGGCCACGTCGAGGTGCGGCTGCACCGCGACGACGACCCGGCCGCGCGGAACGGGCACGCGGACACGAGGACGCCCCAGCGCAGCGGCTGACGGCCGCCCGGCACGACCCGGCGCGACAGCGCGGCACACGAGGTGTGCCGCGCTGTCGCGCCCGAATGGGCCGTCGGGGGGAACCCTGCGGCGGGGGGACGCCAGCGGTGGCCGGACACCGCCGTCGGCGGAAAGACTGCGGTGGCGGGTCCGTGCGAGGTGCCCGGGACGGGGTACCTCGGCGGCGCGCGACTCCCCCCCCCCTCGCGCCCCACAGGAGGCGAACCGCATGACCTTCAATCCGCTCGAACAGCGGGGCATCCCGCTCGACCGGCAACTGCGCAACTGGCGCGAGCTGAACGTGGAGCCGATCGACCCCGACCGGTGCGACCCGTACACCCGCTGCCGGATCATCACCATGAACGGCATCGAGGTGGAGGCGATCCTCTTCAGCCACCAGCTCGCCCGGCACTGTCCCGACCCCGAGATCAAGCGGCAGCTCGCCCGCACCCGGTACATCGAGGCCCAGCAGCAGAAGGTCGTGAACTGGCTGCTCCCCGGCGTCTCCTCGGTACTGGAGACGACGATCGCCTACGAGCAGGTCGCGGTGGACCTGACGGCGTGGGTGGCCCGTATGGAGCCTGACCCGTACCTGAAGCAGGCGTACCAGTTCGGTGTGCTGGAGGACTTCGACCACCTGTACCGGTACGCCAACCTGTACGAGATGATCGAGCACCGCAAGGCGGAGTCGATCGTCGACAACCTCACCGAGGTCATGCCCGGCCGGCCCACCCGGTACCACCACCGCGACCCGGTCGACAACGTCCGCGACCCGTACGACAAGGACACGACGAACCCGCTGTCCAAGCTGCACGCGCTCACCATCATGTCGGCCGAGCAGCAGACCATGAACTTCTACATGAACACCGGCCCCACCTACATGGAGCCGATCGCCCGCCAGCTCTACCAGGAGATCGGGCTCATCGAGGAGGAGCACGTCACCCACTACGAGTCCCTGGTGGACCCGGGGGAGACGTGGTGGGAGCAGCTCGTCAACCACGAGTACAACGAGTGCTACCTGTACCACTCCTTCATGGAGCAGGAGAGCGACCCCAGGGTCAAGGCGATCTGGGAGCTGCACCTCAACATGGAGCTGGAGCACCTGCACACCGCCTGCGACCTCATGCGCCGCCACGACGGCCGCGACCCCGCCTCGGTGCTGGCGCCGGAGCTGCCCAACGTGCTCACCTTCGAGCCGAACAAGCAGTACCTGCGGGAGCTGCTCGACACCCAGATGGACCTCACCACGCTCGGCGCGGGGTACGTCCGCGAGGCGCACGAGCGGTTCGAGGCGATGCAGGCGGGCATCCACGGCGGCGAGGCACCGCCGAGCGACCGCGTCATGCACGAGCACGACGAGATGTTCGGCCGCGAGTACCGCGTCCAGACCGAGGGCGAGCACCCCGACCCCGCCCAGCGCGAGAAGTGAGGCGGACGACATGACCACGACCCACACCCCGCACGCCGGGGACGACCACGCCGAGGACGACGACGTGGTGGCCCTGCTGATGCGCCAGCACGGCGACATCCGCAACCTCTTCGACGAGGTCGAGGCAAGCACCGGTGAGGAACGCCGGGACGCGTTCCGCCGGCTGGTGCGGCTGCTGGCGGTGCACGAGACCGCCGAGGAAGAGGTCGTCCACCCCTTCGCCCGGCGCGCCTTCGACGGCGGTGAGCAGGTCGTCGCCGACCGGCTCGCCGAGGAGAAGGCCGCCAAGGAGACCCTCTCGGCCCTGGACGAGATGGACACCGACGACCCGAAGTTCCTGGAGCGGCTGATGCGGCTCCGCACCGACGTGCAGGAACACGCCCGCGCCGAGGAGCGCTACGAGTTCACGCACATCCGCCGCAGCACGGACGCCGCCAACCTGGCCGCCATGGCGCGGGCGATCAAGGCCGCCGAGGCGATGGCGCCCACCCGGCCGCACCCCGGTGTCGAGTCCGGCGCGAAGAACATGGCCCTCGGGCCGGTCGCCGCCCTCATGGACCGCACCAAGGACGCCGCCCGCCGGGCCATGGGCAAGGGCTGACCCGGCCGGGCCCCGGACCTCCTCCGCGTCCGGGGCCCGGCGAACGGGGGTCACGCCCCGACCGCACCGCCCCGGTCCAGCGGCCCCCAGGGACCGCGCAGCCGGCGGATCACCTCCCGGGCTTCGTCGATCACCCGCAGCCCGATCCATCCGAGCGGTTCCGCCTCCGTCACCAGCGGCTCGTTGTCCGGGCCGCGGGCGGCCTCCCGGCCGGCCAGCACCCACGGCCGGGTGCCGGGGTCCTTCACGCGCGGCAGGTGGGAGTAGTCGTAGAGCCGCCGGGCGACCCAGACGCGTGCCGGCCGGTCGCCCCACCAGTCCTCGATGTCCAGCGGGTTCGCGGACAGCCCCGGCATCCGCACGCCGGTGAGGTCGTCCGTGCTGGAGATCGTCGACAGGTCCTTGTCCGGGCCCAGCGACCAGCGCACGTAGAGCCCCCGGCGGGCGGTCACCAGGGCGGTCAGGCCGTCCAGGGTGCGGAAGACGGCCATGCCGCGCGCGGCCGTCACGGGCGGGTGCCGTTCCCGCGCCGGGACACCCGCGGCAGCGGCCCCGCGTCCGCCTGCCGGCCGGGGCGCAGTGCCGCGTGGCGCTGCCCCGGACCGGGCCCCGAGCGGGCGGCCAGCGCGTCGGCGACGGCGCCGGTGGCGAAGGCGTACACCGCCTTGTGCAGCAGGTCGACCACCAGCTCGCGGCGCGGCCAGGTGGAGGGCGGGGCGCCGACGCCGGTCGCGTTCTCCAGGATCTGGTCGACGGTGAGCCGTACGACGGCGAACCGGGCCGACGACCAGGGGCCGCGCAGCCCGGCGTGCGCCATCACCGACCGCAGGACGCCCACGGCGGCGCCCTGCCCGGCGTGCATCGCCAGGTTCACCGCCAGCGACCGGCGGCCCGACTGCTCGGGCAGCCCGGTCAGCCGCTCCAGGGTCCGGGCGGGCACATAGGAGTCGGGGCGGCCCGTGAGCCGCTGCTCCGCCTTCTCCGCCAGTGTCATCGCCGCGACCCCGGCCGTGCCCGCCACCAGTCCCTGCCACCACACGCGTGTGCTCATGGGCCGCGAGTACCCACACGCCCCGGTGCCGTGCTCAGAGATTCGGCTCGGCCGCCGTGATCCGGGCCAGGACGCAGGTGGGGTCCTGGTCGACGGCCACGTCGCCCAGGGTGACCATGCCGACCGGCTGCCCGTCGTCGACCACCGGCAGCCGGCGCAGCGCCCGGCCCCGCATCAGCTGCACCGCCCGGTCGAGGTCGTCCTCGGGGGCGACGCACACCACGTTGGGGCTGCACGCCTCGGCGACGGTCCGGGCGGAGGCGTCCCCGTCCTCGGCGAGGATGCGCACCGTCAGGTCGCGGTCGGTGACGAGCCCCCTCAGACGTCCGCCGTCCACCACCAGCACGGCCCCGATGTTCCTGTCCCGCATGACGCGGGCCACCTCCGTCACCGGGGTGTCCGGGGCGACGGTGACCGGGCCGAGGGTCATCACCTCACGTACCTGCGCAGTCATGTCCGCTCTCCTCACCGGGTGGTGACGGCGCGTCAGGTAGGGGTGCCGCCACCTGTGAGGTGAAGTACCACCCCCGGAGCGGATCGAACCGGGGTGCAGCCGGGGACGTGCTCAGGCGCTGGTCACCGGGAACGTCGGGTACTCCACGCCCGAGACGTGCTGCACGACGCGGACGACCTGGCAGGAGTAGCCGAACTCGTTGTCGTACCAGAGGTAGAGGATGGCGTTGTCACCCTCCACCTTGGTGGCGCCGGCGTCGACGATCGAGGCGTGCCGGGAGCCGATGAAGTCGCTGGAGACCGCGTCGGGCGCGGTGATGAAGTCGATCTGGCGCTTCAGCGGCGAGGTCAGCGACACCTGGCGCAGGTGGTCGAGGACCTCCTCGCGGGTGGTCTCCCGGGCGAGCTGGAGGTTGAGGATGGCGATCGACACGTCCGGCACCGGGACGCGGATCGAGGAGCCGGTGATCCTGGCCTTCAGGTCCGGCAGCGCCTTGGCGACGGCCGAGGCGGCACCCGTCTCGGTGATCACCATGTTGAGCGGCGCCGAACGGCCCCGGCGCTCGCTCTTGTGGTAGTTGTCCAGCAGGTTCTGGTCGTTGGTGAACGAGTGCACGGTCTCCACGTGACCGCGCAGCACGCCGTACTCGTCGGCCATCGCCTTCAGGGGCGGCACGATCGCGTTGGTGGTGCAGGACGCGCAGGAGATGATCCGCTCGTCCGGCTTCATCGTGTCGTGGTTGACGCCGTGCACGATGTTGGGCACGTCGCCCTTGCCCGGCGCCGTCAGCACCACCTTGTCGATGCCGGGGCGCAGGTGCTGGGAGAGGCCCTCGCGGTCCCGCCAGCGGCCGGTGTTGTCGATCAGGATGGCGTTCTCGATGCCGTACGCCGTGTAGTCGACGGTCGTCGGGTCGGCGGCGTATATCACCTTGATCGCGTTGCCGTTGGCGACGATCGTGCTGTTCGCCTCGTCGACGGTGATCGTGCCCTGGAACTGGCCGTGGATGGAGTCCCGGCGCAGCAGCGAGGCCCGCTTGACCAGGTCGCCGCCGCCGCTGTCGCGGACGACGACGGCGCGCAGCCGCAGCCCGTTGCCGGACCCGGCCTTCTCGATCAGCAGCCGGGCCAGCAGCCGGCCGATCCGGCCGAAGCCGTACAGGACGACGTCGCGCGGCTCCCGCCGGTCGGTCTTGTGGGCGCCGGTCGCCCCGGCGACGGCCTCGGCGGTGAACTCCGCGACCGACAGGCCCCGGTCGTCGGCCTGATAGGTCGCGGCGAGCATGCCGAGGTCGATCTGGGACGGGCCGAGGTCCAGTTTGGTGAGCGCCTCCAGGAAGGGCAGCGTCTCGGTGACCGACAGCTCCGCGCCGGCGATCTGCCGGGCGAAGCGGTGCGTCTTGAGGATGCTGACCACCGACTTGTTCACCAGGGAGCGGCTGTGCAGCAGGACCGTCACGTCCCGCTCCCGGTGCAGCTTCCCGATCATCGGGATCATCGATTCCGCGATCTCCTCGCGGTTCTTCCAGTCGGTGAACGAGTCGTCGTTGACAGTCACGGTTCCATCTTTCGAGCTAGGCGGCGCTCATATGTTAACCACACGGCCCGGGATGATCGATCAAGTGGGGGAAAGTGTGATCGAATGAGCACCGCCGCCCGTCCGGACCGTGCTACTCCGCCGCCAGCCAGGCCAGCGCGCCCACCGTCAGCGCCCGCACACCGGTGTCGAGCGTCGGCTGCGGCACGGGCGCGAAGCGCGGGCTGTGGTTGGAGGGCACGTCCTCGCTGAGCGTGCCCCGGCGCGCGGCCTCGGCGTACGTCTCGGGCGGGGTGCCGCCGATGCCCCAGTAGGTGTACGGCACCCCGAACGCGTCCGGGATCTCGCTGAGGTCCTCGCTGGCCGTCTGGAGCTCGACCGTGTGCAGGGCATCGCCGAAGTGGCCGGCGAAGGCACGGGTGACGGTCTCCGTCGCCCCCTCGTCGTTGACCGTGGGCGGGAACGACCTCAGGTGCTCGATCTCCGGCTCCCTCGGCGCTCCGGACGCCTGCGCCTCGGCGCGCACGATCCGCTCGATCGCGGCCAGCACCCGGCGCCGCACGTCCTCGTCGTAGGTGCGGACGTTCAGCTGGAGGACGGCGTGGTCGGGGATGATGTTCGGTCCCGTACCGGCCTGGATGCTGCCCACGGTGACGACGGCCGGCGTGGTCGCACCGGTCTCGCGGGAGACCACCGTCTGCAACCGGACCACGCACATCGCCGCCATGACCACCGGGTCGACACCGGTCTGCGGCGCCGAGCCGTGCGCACCCCGGCCGTGCAGCGTGACGCGGAGGTTGTCGGCGGCGGAGAGGAAGGAGCCGGGGCGCGTGCCCACGTAACCGGCCGGGTACGGCAGCACGTGCTGGGCGAGGACCACGTCCGGGCGCGGCACCTTCCGCGTCAGCCCGTCGTCGAGCATCGCCCGTGCGCCGTCGCCGTTCTCCTCCGAGGGCTGGAAGAGCACGATCAGGGTGCCCCGCCAGGTGTCCCGGGGGGCCGCCGCCATCAGCCGGGCGAACCCGGTCATGCAGGCCACGTGCACATCGTGGCCGCACGCGTGCATCACCGGCCGGTCATGGCCGTCGGCGTCCCGCGCCGTGGCCGCCGACGCGTACGGCAGCCCGGTCGCCTCCCGTACCGGCAGGGCGTCCATGTCCGCGCGGAGCAGCACGGTCGGCCCGGTGCCCCGCGTGAGCACCCCCGTCACCCCGGTCCCGCCGATCCCCTCCGTCACCGCGTAACCGCAGCTCCGCAGGGCCTCGGCCGCCTTCTTGGCGGTGCGGTGCTCCTGGAAGCCCAGCTCGGGGTGGGCGTGGAGGTCGCGGTAGAGCTCCTCCACCTCGGACCGGATGCCGTCCAGCCCGGACAGCACGGTCCGCGCCGCCGCCTCGACACTCATGGCGCCGCCTTCCGCTCGGGTGATCACCGAGCGCCAGCGAAACACCCCGTGACCCCGGCCGCAACCGGCCCCACGGCTACCGGACCGGCGGCGGTCCGCTGCTGTCCCGGACGATCAGCTCGGCCGGGACCAGCACGTCCGACGGCGGCGGCCCGGCGCCGTCGATGCGGTCGAGCAGCAGCCGGAGCGCCCGGGTGCCGATCTCCGCGAAGTCGGTGCGCACGGTGGTCAGCGGCGGCAGGAAGTGGGCCGCCTCCGGAACGTCGTCGTAGCCGACCACGCTGACGTCACCGGGCACCGCCCGCCCCGCCTCGTGCAGGGCGTGCAGCACCCCCAGGGCCATCTGGTCGTTGGAGACGAACACCGCCGTCAGCTCCGCGCGCCGCGCCAGCCGGCGGCCCAGCTCGTACCCGGCGTCGGCGCTCCAGTCGCCCGCCAGCGGCTCGGTGACCTCCGCCCCGGCCGCCTCCAGCGCCGCCCGCCAGGCGGCCAGCCGCAGTTCGGCCGAGGTCCAGCCGGCCGGACCGGCGACGTGCGCCACCGTGCGGTGCCCGAGGGAGAGCAGATGCCCGGTGGCCTTGCGCGCCCCGCTCCGGGAGTCGCCGGCCACCGCCGGGGCGTCGTCCAGCACCACCAGCGGCGTGGCCGTCCCGGTCTCCGCCAGCGCCCGGCCCACCCAGCGCTGCGGCGCGATGGCGATCACCCCGTCCGCGCCCTCGGCGGACAGCCGGTCCACCGCCTCGGCCACCGTGTCCCGGTCGGCGGTGTCCAGGGCGATCGAACTGACCAGGTAACCGGCCTTCTGCGCCGCCGTGCCGATCGCGGTCAGGATGGCGGCCGGCCCGTAGCGCGCGGCGTCGAAGGAGATGACGCCGAGCATCCGGGTCCGCCCGCTGGCCAGCGACCGCGCGCTGCGGCTCGGGCGGTAGCCCAGCGTCCGCATCGCCTCCCGCACCGCCTCCCGGGTCTCCGGACGGACCGAGGGGTGGTCGTTCAGGACCCGGGAGACCGTCTGCTTGGAGACGCCGGCGTGACGCGCCACGTCGTCCATCACGGGCCGCGCCCCGGCGAAGTTGCGCCGGCTGCGCCGCGCGGGTCCCTCGGGCGCGCTCGGGCTCATACGGGTCGGTTCCTCGGCGTCGTCGGCGGCGGTACGGCTGCCCCGTCCCGCCCGGCAGGAGCACAGCATAGGCCGGGGCGGGACGGGCGGCGGCACGCGGTCAGACCCGCTCCGGCCCGAGGTCGGGGGTGTCGGTCAGCGCGGCGCGGGCGGCGGGCGTGCCGTGCAGCTCCAGCACGACCAGTTCGTTGGACCCCGGGCGCAGCACCGGCGCGGGGACGTACAGCGTGCGCTGCGGGCCCCGGTTCCAGTAGCGGCCCAGTGCGAAGCCGTTGACCCACGCCAGGCCCTTGGACCAGCCCGGCAGCGCCAGGAAGGCGTCGGCGGGCTCCGCCACCTCGAACGTGCCCCGGTGGTAGGCCGGGACGGCGGCCGGACCGGTGCCGGACGGCTCGAACGCCGCCGCGTCCGGGACCCCGGGCGGCAGCGGACGGCACTCCCAGCCGCGCAGCGCGGTCCCGTTCAGGGAGACCGGGCCGAGGAGGCCCTTGGGGTCACCGACGCGCGGCCCGTAGTTCACCCCGCCGAGGTCCTCCACCAGGACGTCCAGCGCGGCACCGGGCCGGGGCACGCGCACCGCCAGGGTCTCCTCGTTGCGCTCGCGCTCCAGGACGCCCGCCGGGGCGCCGTCGACGAAGACCTGCGCCCGGTCGCCGACCCCGCCCGCGAAGCGCAGCAGTCCGTCGCCGGCCGCCGGCACGGTGGTGCGGTACAGCACCAGGCCGCCCGCCCGCCCCAGCTCGCGCATCGGCAGCGGATCGGCGCCGTACGCGGCGGCCCCCGCCCCGCCCGCGTACGGCAGCAGGGGCACCCGCCGGTCCAGCTCCACCCCGGTGGGCGCCAGCTTGCGCCCGGGGGGCGGGACCGGCTCGTCCGGCACCGGGGCGTGACGGGCGATGACCTCGCGGAAGGCGTGGTACTTCGGACCGGGATCGCCCGCCTCGGTGAGCGGGGCGTCGTAGTCGTAGGACGTGACGGTGGGCGCGTAGGCGTGATGGTGGTTGGCGCCGTTGGTGAGGCCGAAGTTGGTGCCGCCGTGGAACATGTACAGGTTCACCGAGGCGCCCGCCGCCAGCAGCCGGTCCAGATCGGCGGCGGCGTCGGCCGCGTCCCGCGTGTGGTGCGGGCCGCCCCAGTGGTCGAACCAGCCGATCCAGAACTCCGCGCACATCAGCGGTCCCCGCGGCCGGTGGGCGCGGAGCGTGCCGAGCGACTCCTCGATCCGGCTGCCGAAGGTGCCGGTGGCGAGCACGCCCGGCAGGCTCCCGGCGGCCAGGTGGGCCGGGTCGGCCTGGTCGCAGGTGAACAGCAGCTCCTCGACGCCGCGCGCCCGCAGTCCCTCGGCCAGGTGCTCCAGGTACGCGGTGTCGTCGCCGTACGCCCCGTACTCGTTCTCCACCTGGACCGCGATCACCGGGCCGCCCGACGCGGCGAGGTACGGCAGCAGCGGGGGCAGCAGCAGGTCGAGGTAGCGGTCGACGGCACCGGTGAAGCGGGGGTCGCCGCTGCGCGGCCGGACGTCCCGGTCCGCGGTGAGCCAGGCGGGCAGGCCGCCCCCGTCCCACTCGGCGCAGATGTACGGGCCGGGCCGCAGCAGCACCGTCAGCCCCTCCTCGCCGGCCAGCCGCAGGAAGCGGGGCAGGTCGAGGATGCCGCCCAGGTCGAGCGGGCCCCCGGGGTCCGGCTGGTGCAGGTTCCACGGGACGTACGTCTCCACCGTGTTGAGGCCCATCAGACGGGCCTTGCGCAGCCGGTCGGCCCACTGCTCCGGGTGGACCCGGAAGTAGTGCAGCGCGCCGGAGACGATCCGGAACGGCTCGCCGTGGAGCAGGAATCCGTCGGACGTCGTCGTCAGGGCGGGCATACGGGGGTTCCCTTCGCAAGGGGCGGGGCGCCACGGGGAAGCGCTTGGTGTTACCGGTAACATCACATCGTGTGCCCGGCCCCCGGTCAACCCCCGGCGCGACCCGGCGCCGCGCGGGGGATTGCCGTACTCCCGCTCGGGTACGCGAGGCGGGACCGGGCCCGTGCCGATCGAGGTCTCAGCGGGCAGTACGAACGCCGCTATCAGGGAATCGCCATGCAGACACCTGCGAACGACAACGCCGCCAACCCCGCACAGCGGGCACTGGACACCCTTGCCGAGAACACCTCCGACCCGGCCGCGCTCGACACCCTGGCGGGCAGCGAGGTGCTCGTGCCGGTGCCGGACGACGCGAGCGACGAGGACGCGGCCGGCGCGTCCCTGGCGCTGCCCGTGCTGGAGCAGTCGGGCGGCGGACAGGTGGTGCCCGTCTTCACCTCGGAGCTGGAGATGGCCGGCCTGCTGCCCTTCGTCTCCCGCTACCGCCTGGTGCCGCTGGGCGCCCTCGCCGCGCAGTGGCCGGCCGACGACCTGTCACTGTCCATCGACGCCGGTTCCGAACACCGGCTCACCCTCACCTCGGACGGCGTCCGCACCCTGCTCGCCCGCCCCTGACACCGGGCCCCCGGCGTCGCCGAGCGTCCGGGCCAGCACGGCCCGCTGCGCCGGCAGCGCCCGCGCGTGCAGCTCGCGGCCCTTCGCCGTCAGCGTCACCCACACGCCGCGCCGGTCCTCCAGGCAGACGGCGCGCTCCACCAGGCCGTCCCGCTCCAGCCGGGCGATCAGCCGGGACAGCGCGCTCTGACTGAGGTGGACCCGGCCGGCCAGGCTCTGCACCCGGCAGTGCCCGGCCTCCCCGGGCGCGGCGCCCGCCAGCAGGTCGAGCACCTCGAAGTCGCTCGCGCCGAGGCCGTACGGGTGCAGCGCCCGGTCGATCCCGCACATCGTGCGCGCGTGCACCGCGAGGATCTCCCGCCACCGGTCCTCCAGCCCGCCGCCGGCCGTCGTCGCTCCCATGTCCGCATGGTAGTACCGGGCCGAGGTGACCCCCAGGCGTCACCGGGGATAACCTGGCCCACGCCGTGACCAGGCACGGACGAGGGGCAGCCCGGCCCGGTGAGCAGGAGACACACGATGACAGCGGTACGGCCCTCCCAGGCGCCGGTCGTCGCCGCGGTGGCCGTCGGGGGCGGCCTCGGCGCCGCCGCCCGGTACGCGGCCGCGCTGTGCTGGCCCACCCCGGCCGGGCACTTCCCGTGGGCGGTCTTCCTGGTCAATATCGCCGGCTGCGCGGCGATGGGCGCGCTCATGGTGGCCGTCACCGAGGTGTGGTCCCCGCACCGCCTGCTGCGGCCCTTCCTCGGCACCGGCGTGCTCGGCGGCTTCACCACCTTCTCGACGTACGCCGTCGACGTCCGGGACCTGGCCGCCGGCGGGCACCCCGCCACCGCGCTGGTCTGTCTGGCCGCGACGCCTCTCGCGGCGCTCACGGCGGTGTGGCTCGCCGCCTCGGCGGCCCGGCGCGTCCTCGGACCGAAGGGAGGCGCCGCGTGAACTGGCTGCTCGTCGTCCTGGGCGCCATGGCCGGCGCCCCGCTGCGCTACCTCACCGACCGCGCCGTCCGTTCCCGGCACGGTACGGCGTTCCCCTGGGGCACCTTCACGGTCAACGTCGCCGGCAGCCTGGTGCTCGGCACCCTCACCGGCGCGGCCCTCGCCGGTGCCGCCGGCTCCCGGCTCCAGCTGCTGCTCGGCACCGGTCTGTGCGGGGCGCTCACGACGTACTCGACCTTCTCCTGGGAGACGCTGCGGCTCGTGGAGACGGGGGCCGGCCGGTCCGCCGCCGGCAATGTGCTGCTCAGCGTGGCGGCCGGCCTCGGCGCGGCGTGCGCGGGCGTGGCCCTGGGCCGCGCCCTGTGGGGCTGAGAGCCCCCGGTCACCGCGCGGCGCGCAGCGGCTCACCGACACCGCGCAGGTGCCGCAGCGCCTCCCGGTGCGAGGCGAGCAGCCCCGTGTGGTGGTAGGGGATGCCCAGTTCGGCGCAGTACCGCTCGGTGAGCCGCTGGGCCCGCGCCAGGGCGGGCGTCGGCATGCTCGGGAAGAGGTGGTGCTCTATCTGGTAGTTGAGGCCGCCCATGAGCGCGTCCACGAACACCCCGCCGTCGACGTTGCGGGAGGTGAGGACCTGGCGGCGCAGGAAGTCCAGCCGGGTGCCCTCCTCGATCATCGGCATGCCCTTGTGGTTGGGAGCGAAGACCGAGCCGAGGTAGATCCCGAACAGGCCCTGGTGCACGGCGAGGAAGACGAGTGCCCTGCCGGGGGAGAGGACCGTGAACAGCCCGCCGAAGTAGAGCGCGAAGTGGGCGAGAAGCAGCGTGCCCTCCAGCCACGGCCGTTTCATGGACGGGCTGCGCAGCGCCTTGAAACTGTTGAAGCTGAGATTCAGCCCTTCCAGCGTCAGCAGCGGGAAGAACAGCACCGCCTGGTGCTTTCCGATGAAACGCGGGATTCCCACGGCCTCGCGCGCCTGCCGCCGCGACCACACCAGAAGGTCGGGCGCGACATCCGGGTCCTTCTCCTCGTGATTGGGATTGGCGTGGTGGCGGGTGTGTTTGTTCATCCACCAGCCGTAGCTCATGCCCAGCAGCAGGTTCGCCGTCAGCAGTCCGCCGGCCTCGCTGGGCCGCCGCCGGGAAAACACCTGGCGGTGGGCCAGGTCATGGGCGGCCAGCCCGAGCTGGCCGAAGACGACGGCCAGTCCGGCCGCGACGAACAACTGCGCCCAGCTGTCCCCGAGCGCGAGAAAGGACACCACGCCCCCCGCGAGCGCGAGCCCGACCAGCGTGAAACGTACCGAGTAATACAGCGGGCGGCGCCGCAGAAGTCCCGCTTCGGTGATACGCCGGGAGAGTTCGGCGAAATCGCTGCCCCTTTCGCGCCGGGCACCGGCTTCGGCCGGGGTCGTGTTTTCCGTGAGCACCGTGGGATTGGCCATGTGCTTCAGTATGTGAACGGTCGCGGGGGAAATGAATGACGGTGGCCCCCGGACCCGGGAGGCGCCCGCCCCCCGGGCGGGGGTGGGGCTGCCGGGGTGGGGCTGGCCCCACCCCCGCGGTGCCGCGCCCGGTGCCCCTGCGGCACCCGGGAACACATGGCGCCACCCGGGAACACATGGCGCCAGCCGGGAGCACATGGTGCCACCCGGAAGCACGCGGCGCTGCCGCGCCGTCTCCCGGGCGGGAAACGGCGCGTCGACTCCCGGCCACCCGGCCCCGGCAGGCTGCCCGCGCGCTGCCCCTGCTCCTCCCCGCCGGCCTGCGCCGCTGTCTGCTGCTCGGCCTGGCCGGTACCGCCGTCCTCGCGGCCGGCGGCGGGACGGCCGGTGCCCTGCCCGTGCGGGACCTGCTCGTCCCGGCTCCGGCCGCGCCGCCCTCGGCGTGGTCGCCGTGTACGGCGGCATCGTCCTGCTGATCGCGGCCTGGGCCCGGCTGGGCCGTCTGGTGCGCGGCCCGAACCGCCGCGCACCCTGCCGCTAGTCCTCGCGGTGTGGTCGGTGCCGCCGCTGCTCGCCCCGCCGCTGTTCAGCCGGGACGTCCACAGCTACCTCGCCCAGGGCGCCATGGCCGACGCCGGCATCGGTGCGGATCACCCTCGGCCTGCTGCTGGCGCTGCCGGCCGGTCACCCCTCGTCCGGGCGGCCCGCCACCCGCCGCAGCGCCAGCACCACGGCCCCCGCGCCGAGCCCGGCCGCGCCCGCGACCGCCCCGGTCGCCGCCCAGCCCGGCTCGTCCCCGGCGGGCTCCGCCACCGGCCGCGCGACCGGGTCCGCCGACGGCGGCGGACCTGGCCGCGACCGCCCCCGCGGGGCCTCCAGCGAGCCCACCGGATCGACCCGGCCGGCCGAGGCGAACCCCCAGTCCAGCAGCGAGCGGGCCTCCTCGTACACGGCGAAGGCGCCGCCGTCCTGAGGGTTCATCACCGTCACCACCAGGGTGCGGCCGTCCCGCCGGGCGGCGGCGACGAGCGTGTGCCCGGCGCCGCTGGTGTACCCGTTCTTGACACCGACCAGCCCCGGGTACGCGGCCACCCCGTCGGCGCCGGTCAGCAGCCGGTTGGTGTTCTCGATGGGGTAGGTGCCGCCGCCGTCGCCGGGGAAGCGGGCCACGGCGCGGGCGCAGTACCGCGCGAAGTCCGGGTTGCGCAGCCCCGCCCGGCCGAACACCGCCAGGTCGAAGGCGGACGACACCTGGCCCGGCGCGTCGTAGCCGTCCGGCGACCGCACCTGCGTGTCGTGGGCGCCGAGGGCGCGGGCCTTGGCCTGCATCCGGGCGGTCGTCTCGCGCCAGCCGCCGCTGAGCGCCGCCAGGACGTGCACGGCGTCGTTGCCGGAGTTGAGGAAGACCCCGTTCCACAGGTCGGTGACCCGGTAGCTGTGGCCCTCGACGACCCCGACCAGGCTGCTGCCGGGGCCGACCTGCGCGAGTTCCTCGGGCCGCACCTCGTGGCGTACGCCGCCCGGGAGCACGGGCAGCACCGTGAGCGCGAACAGCGTCTTCAGGGTGCTGGCGGGCGGCAGTCTGCGGTGCGCGTCGTGCGCGGCCAGCACCCGCCCGCTGCCGGCGTCGGCCACCACCCAGGACAGGGCGGAGACCGCGGGGAGGCCGGGTGCGCCGGGGTGCGGCCGGACCTGGGTGCCGGAGCGGTACAGGAGGCCGGGCTGCGGTGCCACCGCCCGCGCGCCGTGCGCCGGGCCGGGGTCCGGCGGCCGGGTGCGGACCGCCGCCGCGGCCGGCGCGAGGGCGAGCAGCCCCGTCGCGCACAGCGCGCAGCCGGACAGAACCAGCCGGGATGGAAATCTGATAGTCATACCGCAAACGTAGGAACGGGTCCGTCCGGCGCCACGCTGCCAGGGCCGGGCGGCGCGACCGAGCACCCGGATGCCGCACGGCGCCGCCGCGTGTGCCCCCGGCGGCCCGTCGGCCAGGTCGTCAGCGGTGCCTGTCGGCGGCCCGTCGGCCAAGTCGTCAGCGGTGCTCGTCGGTGGGCCGTGGTGGTCCGTCAGCGGTGCTCGTCGGTGGGCCGTGGTGGTCCATCAGCGGTGGCCGTCGGTGGGCCGTGGTGGTCCGTCAACGGTGCTCGTCGGCGGGCCGTGTGGTCCGTCGCCCGTGGCCGTCGGCCGCCGTAGCGTTCGGCCGGTGACGCCGGTCCGTCAGCCGGTGGGCAGGGTGGGCCGGACGCGGCGCAGGAAGGCCCCGTTGTCCGGTGTCTCGCGCAGATGCGCCAGCAGGGTCTCCAGACCGCCCTGCCCCTCCCTGCCGCGCAGGGCCCGCCGCAGTCCGGTCACGGCCGCCGACTCGGCCGGGGTGAGCAGGAGTTCCTCGCGCCGGGTGCCGGAGGCGTCGATGTCGACGGCCGGGAAGAGGCGGCGGGAGGCCGGTTCGCGGCTCAGCCGCAGCTCCATGTTGCCGGTGCTCTTGAGCTCCTCGAAGAAGAACTCGTCGGCCCGGGAGCCCGTCTCCACCAGCGCGGTGGCGAGGACGGTGAGCGAACCGCCCTCCTCGGCCTGCCGGGCGGCGCCGAAGAACCGCTTGGGGCCGATGAGCGAGCCCGCGTCGACGCCGCCGCTGAGGGTGCGTCCGCCGGGCCCCGCGGCGTTGTTGTGCGCCCGGCACAGCCGGGTGAGGGAGTCGAGGAGGATCACGACGTCCTCACCGGCCTCGACGAGCCGCTTGGCCCGTTCGATCACCAGCTCGGCCAGGGCGATGTGCTGCTTGGGCGTCCGGTCGAAGGTCGAGGCGTACACCTCGCCGCGCACCGAGCGCCGCATGTCGGTGACCTCCTCGGGCCGCTCGTCGAGGAGGACGACCATCAGCCGGCACTCGGGGTGGTTGCCGGCCACGGCGGCGGCCAGCTGCTGGATGAGGACGGTCTTGCCGGTCTTCGGCGGGGCCACGATCAGCCCGCGCTGTCCCTTGCCGACCGGGGCGATCAGGTCGGTGACCCGTCCGGCGAGCCCGGCCGCCGGGTGGTCCAGGCGCAGCCGCTGGTGCGGGTGGAGCGGCGTCAGATCGGCGAAGTGCCGCCGCGCGGCCGGCCGCTCCGGGGCGCGCCCGTTGACCCGGACGACGTCGGCCAGGGCGCCCCGGTCGCCCCGTACGCCTTCGACCAGGTCGCCCTTGCGCAGGCCGTGCCGGCGGACGAGGGCGGGGGAGACCTGGAGGTCGGCGGCGGTGGGCAGCAGTCCCGCGGTGCGCAGGTGCCCCTTGCCGCTCGCGTCGAGGTCGAGGACGCCGGTGACGGTCTCGGCCGGGGCCTGCCGTACGGGAGGGTGTTCGAGTGTGGTGGTCATGAGGGAGGGGTCCTTTCACGGACGGCGGGCGACGAAGCGCGGGGGAGGGGGAGGCCGTACGGGCAGGGGCGTCGCTGACGCGCCCGCGGACGGCGGGAACAGCACCTCGGCGAGAGCGAGGCGGTGTGGGAAAGCCGGTGGACCGACCGGGAAGGGCGGGCCTTTCGGCGAAGGGGGAGAAGAACCGCACCGGCGCCCCGGAAAGAGAAGGGGGCGTACGCATGTGCTCACCGCACCGTAGCACAGGGTGGCGGTGGTGGAACAGGGGAGCGGTCCGTCGGCGGGAGGAACGCCGGCGCACCGAGGTTTGTTCCGGGCCGGGCGGCGTCCGCGCACCGCTACGCTGACCGGATGTCCCGCCCCGAGGCGCCCACCCCGCGCGAACTCGCCGTACAGGCGCTGTCGTCCGTCGAGCGCGGCTACGACCTGCTCGCCCCGAAGTTCGACCGCACCCCCTACCGGACCCCGGACCGCGTCCTGGACGCCGTCGCCTCGGCGCTCGCGCCGCTCGGGCCGTTCGACGCCGGCCTCGACCTGTGCTGCGGCACCGGTGCGGGCCTGGACGTGCTGACCCGCCTGTGCCAGGGGAGCGTCACGGGCGTCGACTTCAGCGCGGGCATGCTCGCGCGGGCGCGGCGGGCCGCCGGGCCTGCCGTCTCCCTGGTCCGCGCCGACGCCCGCGCGCTGCCGTTCACGGCCGCCTTCGACCTGGTGGTGAGCTTCGGGGCGTTCGGGCACTTCCTCCCCCGGGAACTGCCCGGCCTCTTCGCGGGGGTGTACACGGTGCTGCGGCCGGGCGGCCGGTTCGCCTTCCCGCTCGCGGCACCGCCCCGCCCCGGCTCGCGGGCGTACTGGGCGCTGCTCGGCTTCGACGCGGCCATGCGGGTGCGCAACGCCCTGTGGCGGCCGCCGTTCGTCATGTACTACCGGACGTTCCGCCTGGCCGCCGTACGCCGTGCGCTGGCGGGGGCCGGCTTCGCGGTGGAGCTGAGCCCGCTGCCGGAGTTCGGGCGGCGGCCCGACGGCGCTCCGCGCGCCCGGCTGGTCACCGCCCGCCGGCCCTGAGGACGTGGTGCGTCAGAGCCGCCCGGCGAGCCAGCGCGCCTTGGCGGCCTCCTGGTAGGGGCCGCCGCCCTCGTGGTCGTTGAACTCGTACACCTCTATGTCCTTGTCCTCGTGCGCCCAGGCGTTGAAGGCCGCGAAGACCGTCGAGGGCGGGCAGGTGAGGTCCTCCAGGGCGGCCGAGAACAGCGCGGGGGCCCGGCCGCGGGCGGCGAAGTGCACGCCGTCGAAGTAGGACAGGGTCCGCCGCACCTCGTCGGCGCGGCCCCGGTGCGTCTTCAGGTAGAGGCCGATCTCCCGGTACGGGTGCCGGTCGGTGAGCGTGGTCGCGCGGGGGAAGTCGCACAGGAACGGCACGTCGGGCGCGACCGCGGTCAGGTCCGGGACCAGGCCGCCGACGGCGAGGGTGATGCCGCCGCCCTGGCTGCCGCCGATGGCGACGGTGCGCGCGGCGTCGGTCAGCGGGTGCGAGCGGGCCGCCTCGACGGCGCGGACCGCGTCCGTGAAGACCCGGCGGTAGTAGTAGTTCTCCGGAGCGTCGATGCCCCGGGTCATGAATCCCGGGTAGGCGGGCGCGCCGCCGACCGGGTCGGCCGTACCGCCCCCGCCGCCCCAGCCGCTGCCCTGGCCGCGGGTGTCCATCACGAAGTGCGCGCGGCCGGTGGAGGCCCACAGCAGGTGCTCGTGCGGCAGGCCGCGCCCCCCGCCGTAGCCGATGTACTCGACGATCAGCGGCAGCGGCGCGTCGGCGCCGGCGGGCACGGTCAGCCAGCCCTTCACCGGGTGGCCGCCGAACCCGGCGAACGTCACGTCGTACGTCCGTACCGTGGTCAGCCCCGTGTCGACCGGCTCGAAACGGGCGTCGAGGTCGTGCTCGCGGGACTCCTGGAGCGTCTTGCTCCAGAACGCGTCGAAGTCCTCCGGCTCGGCAGACGCGCTGCGGTAGTCGCGGAGTTCGTCGAGCGGAAGGTCGAACAGGGGCATCGAGGACCGCCTTCGGGTGAGGGAGGGCGCCGGACCGTCCGGATGATCACACCGTACGCGAGTGATCGGAGGACTCGCCAGATCCCCGTCCGGCTCTCCTGCGGGCACCCCCGCGTCGATCGATCGCTGGGCGGGAACAACGCTGGTCAGGGCGTTCCATGCGCGTCGACGGCTCGGGCGGGCGGGAGGCTCGACGGCCGAGATGATCGGGTGACCGGGCGGCACGGTGCGCCCGGAGGGGTGGCTGATCAGGGCGTCACGGGGTGGCGACGCATACCGGCGGTTCGGCGGTGCGTGTCGACGCCACGCCGGCCGGTGGTCAGGCGTTGCGCCGGGTCCACTGCGGCTCGGTGAGGGCCCAGGCGGCGTCCCACTCGGCCATCCGGCGCCGCAGGGCCGCCCGGCGCACCGCACAGTGCCCCAGCAGGATCAGGGCCGCCGACCCGGCCGTGGCGCACGCGCCCATGGTGGCGGCGTGCCGCCAGATCGTGGCGGCGTCGGCCGGCGGCGGCACGTTCCGCCCCCGCGCGTCCGCCCAGACCGTGACCGTCTCGCCGTGCCGGGTCCGGGCCGGCAGCCGCGCCGTCGTCGTCCGGGGCGCCTCACCGGGCTCCGACCAGCGCACCGTCGTCCGGTACGAGTGCTGCCCGCCGGACTGCACCGACGGCAGCGCGTCGGGGGTCGTGCCGACCACCTCGGCGCGGACCTGCCGGCGTTCGGCCCGCTGCTCGGCGGCCACCGCCTGTGCCTGGCCGTGCGCCCACCATCCGGCGGCCGAGCCCAGCGCGGGGGCGCCCAGCAGCAGCAGGACGGCCACGGCCAGGACCGTCCACGCCTCGATCACGTCCGACCGGCGCCGCAGCGGACTGCGCCGCCAGCGCCAGCCGCGCACCCGGGTTCGCATCTCGTCCTCCTCGCCGTCGCCCCGGCCGAAGGGCCGCACGGCGGACCGCGCCTCCGGCCACCGGACCGCCGGTCCCTCCGCCTCACGCACGCGCACGCGTGCCCGCACAGGTCTGGTACCCCGTCCGGCCGATCCCGCTCACCGCTCCGTCCGGGCCATGACGGCCGGGGCGGCCCTCCGCGCCGCCGCCCAGGTGCCAGGCCCGGCGGGGAGGAGACCGCCGGGGCCCGGGCCGTCCCGCGACGCCTGGCACGCGCTCCCCGGCGGGAGGGACCGCGCGACCGGTGGGCGGTGGCAGCGGAACACACGACCCGGGACGCGGACGCGCCCGGTGCCGGGCTGCGCCGCTTCGCTCGCCCGGCCACCGGACGCGGCGGCGGGGACGGCGGAACTCTCTCGGTCGTGCGCCCCCCCGGGTGGCGCGGACCACGCGGACCACGACCCTCCCGGTTCCGGTGGGCCCGACGCCGTCGCGGAAACACGGCGGGCGACGGAGCCGCCCCCGTCACGTCCCGGGCCGTCGTGCGGGAAGCACTCCGGACCGGTCTCACCGGCCGTGGTGAAGCACAGCCGCAGGGCGGCCCGGTCGGGGGCGCCGGTCACCGCCGTGAAGCGGAAGACGCCGGTGTCCTCGGTGCTGTCGACGACGGCTCCGCGCGGCCGGGCGCCGGGGACCGACAGCCCCAGGACGTCCCCGGCCCTCGCATGCCAGATCGTGCCCCCCGTGGCGGCGCACACGCTGCTGTACCGGATCGCCACACCCGCTCCGGCACGGGTGCGGCGCGCGAATCCCGGCGCGTCGGCCCGGCCGGGCAGCCCACAAGACGACCGGGCCGGGATCCAAGCCGCCCACGCGCGCTCCCGGAGCGAGGCGGCCACCGACGTCCCGGACGGCACGACGTACTGCCCGCTGTTCTCCAGCCACAGCGCGGGACTGGCGTCGGCCTGACCGTCCGGCCCCGAACGCCCGCCGGCTCCGCCGTCTCCCCGCGTACGGAGCCGGCGGCGTCCTCACCTTTCCACGCCCCCCACGGCGCAGCCGTCTCCCGCCGGCTCGACCGGTGATCGTCAGTCGCCGGCGCCGAGACCGCCGGCCACCACCAGTTCGCGACCGGTGAACTCGCCGGTGAGCATGGGCATGGCGGCAGCGACCGCTTCCTTGGCCTCGGGCGACCGCGGGGACGCGTCGTGGTGGTCCTTCGATTCCCGGACCTCCGTGACCACGATCGTGTCCGGGTCGCCGACGGCCGGGCCCACCACGCAGCTGCCACAGCCGAGTTCGCGGAGACCGCCCGCTCCGGAGAGCGGGATCGCGACCACGTCGGCGCGCTTGCCGGGCCGGGCCTTCAACGAACCGATGTGGCCATACGCCATGTCACGCCGCCTTCGTCGCGGTCGCCGCTGTCCGGCACCATCATGGCCGCCCCTCGGACGACGCGACCGGCAGACCGCAGCGACCCGGGGGCGTGATCAGCCGAAGCGCTCCACCCTGATGCGGTCGACGGGCTGCCCGGCCGCCACCAGCAGCCGCGTGGCGTGCTCGGCGAAGGAGTTGGACCCGCACACGTACGCCTCCCAGCCGCCGGGCGGACGCTCGGCCAGCAGCGGAGCCAGGTGCGCGGCCGACAGCCGGCCCACCGGGGTCCCCGCCGGGGCGTTCCGGGTGAACACCCGCGTCGTCTCCGCGCCGTACTCCCGCGCGTACAGCAGGTCCTCGGGGCCGCGCGCCGACACCACCAGGCGCAGCGGCACCGACAGGCCCCGCGCCCGGTGGTACCGGACCATCGACATCAGCGGTACGACGCCGGAACCGGCGCCGACCAGCAGCGCGGGCCGGTCGCCCGGCCAGGCGAAGAAACCGCTCAGCGGCCCCCGCACCTCCACCCGGTCGCCGGGCCGGGCCACCGTGTGGAACCAGCCGGACACCTCGCCGTCCGCGACCCGGTCCAGGGTCAGCTCGATGTGCCCGGAGCCGTCGGGCGCGGAGGCCAGGGAGTAGTGACGCTGGGCCGTGTACCCGTCCTCGGCGGTCAGCCGGAGCAGCAGGTGCTGGCCGGGCAGGTGCCCCGCCCAGCCGGGCACGGCGAAGCGGAAGGTGGCCGCGCGCGGCGTCTCCGGGCGGATCTCGGTCAGCGTCGCGGTCTGCCAGCGGGCCGCGACCTGCTCGTCCACGGCGATCCGGCCCGGCACGGCGAACCGCGTGCGCGGCGGGAAACCCGCGCCCGCCCGGGGCAGTGTCGTCTCAGTCACCGGCGTACCTCTGTTCCTCCCACGGGTTGCCGCGCGGATGGTAGCCGTTGCGCTCCCAGAAGCCCGGCTCCTCGTGGTCGAGCAGTTCCAGGCCCGCCACCCACTTCACGCTCTTCCAGAAGTACAGGTGCGGCACGATCAGCCGGGCCGGGCCGCCGTGCTCCGGGGCGAGCGGCCGGCCGTCGGACGACCAGACGATCCAGGCCCGCCCGCCGGTCAGGTCCGCCAGCGGCAGGCCGGCCGTGTAACCGGTGTGGGAGTGGGCCAGGGCGTGCGTGGCGGACGGCAGCGGGCCCGCCGCCGCCAGGAAGGAGTCCAGGGACACGCCCTCGAACCGCGTCCCGAACTTCGACCAGCCGGTGACGCAGTGGATGTCCCCCTCGTACGCCGACCCCGGCAGCGCGTGGGCCTGCTCCCACGTCCAGGTGCGGGGCTCGGCCACCAGGCCGCCGACGCGGAAGGACCAGTCGGCGGCGGCCAGGCCGGGGGTGACCTCGGCGGAGAGCACGGGCCAGTCGTCGCGCGCGTCGTACTGGCCGGGCGGCAGCCCCGGACGGACGGTGCGGGCGCGTCCGGTGAAGCCTCGGGTGACGTTCATGCGGTGGTGCCTTTCGGACCGCCCGTGGCGGGCGGCGTGCGAACCGGGTCGGAGTCCTCCACCGTACGTGCTCCGCAGTCCGTCGCCGCACGTGGCCCGGGTTCCCCCGCCGCCGGGCGGGCCCCGGCGTCCGCGCCCGCCCGCGCTCCCGCGCCCTGCTCCGGTGTCTCCCGGTGGTCGTTGTACCGCGCCAGGTAGGTGGCGAACCGTACGAGGTCGTCCTCAGGCCAGCCCGCGAGCCGCTCCCGGAACGCCGCGCGCCGGCTCTCGGTGACCTGCGCGAGGATGCGCCGCCCCGCCTCCGTCAGGTGCAGCACCTGCACCCGGGCGTCGTCCGGGTCGGGGCGCCGCTCGATCAGGCCGGCCCGCTCCAGGGCGCTCACCTGGCGGCTGACGGTGGACTTGTCCAGCGCGTAGTGCGCGGCCAGGTCGGTGGCCCGGCAGCCGTCCCGTTCCTCCAGGTGCCCGAGCAGGGTGTACGACACCAGGGAGAGTTCGGGGTGCATCCGGCCCGCCGAGGCACGCGCCCGCCGGGCGAAGGCCGTCAGCTCGCGGTGGATGACCTCCTCGGCCGCGCCCGCCCCGCGGACGACGGCCGGCTCCTCGGGCCTGCCGGGTGCTGTCACGGGGACCTCCTCCACCTACTTGGTTGCATCATACAACTTAATGGCCCGAGCGGGACCGCCGGAGGACCCCTGCGGGCCGGACCCCTGGGGTAGGGTGACCGGCGGCCGCGGAACGTCCCGGCCGCACGTGATGCGAGGAGGTGGGACCCATCACCGCTGTGTCGGCACGGGCGTTCCTCTTCTCCGGCCCCCGGACATCCTCCGGCGGATGACCGCGAGAGCGCCCTTCGGTTCCCGAAAGGCCCTCGACCTCCATGACCTCACCGTCCCCCGCCTTCCCCGGCTCCTCCTCTCCCGCCTCCCGTGACCGGGTCGTGGCCGCGCTGCGCGCCGCGGGCTGCGTCTTCGCCGAGGACGAGGCGGAGCTGATCCTCTCCACCGCCCGCACGCCCGCCGAGGCCGCCGCCCTGGTGGACCTGCGCGTCACCGGCCTGCCCCTCGAACTCGTCCTCGGCTGGGCCGAGTTCCGCGGGCTGCGGATAGCCGTCGAACCCGGCGTCTTCGTCCCCCGCCGCCGTACCGAGTTCCTCGTGGAACAGGCCCTGGCGCACGCCCCGGACGCCGCCGTCGTCGTCGACCTGTGCTGCGGCTCCGGCGCGGTCGGCGCCGCCCTGGCCGCCGCGCTGGACGGGGCCGAGGTGCACGCCGCCGACATCGACCCGGCCGCGGTGCGCTGCGCCCGCCGCAACCTCGCCGCGGCGGGCGGCCGGGTCCACGCGGGCGACCTGTTCGAGGCGCTGCCCGGCGCGCTGCGCGGACGCGTGGACCTCCTCACCGCCAACGTGCCCTACGTGCCCACCGGCGAAGTCCCCCTGCTGCCCGCCGAGGCCCGCGACCACGAGCCGAGGCTCGCCCTCGACGGCGGCGCGGACGGCCTGGACGTCCTGCGCCGGGTCGCCGGGGAGGCGGGGCGCTGGCTCGCCCCCGGCGGCTGCCTCCTGACCGAGACCAGTGAACGCCAGGCCCCCGCCGCCCTCGACGTCCTCACCCGCGCCGGCCTGCGCGCCCGGCTCGCGGTGTCGGAGGAGCGGTACGCGCACGTGGTGACGGGGGTCCGGGTCCAGGTCGCGTAGCCGGACGTTCACCGACTCGTGGGGTGCGCGGCGCGGGCTTGGTCTGTACATGCCCTGCCGGGCCGCGCCAGACTGTGCGCCGAGCGTCCCTCCGGCCTCCGCCGCCCCGTGCCCCCCACCGAGGAGCCCCATGCCCCGGCAACCGCGCCGCCGTCCCCTGCCCCTGCCCCGCGACGTACGGCAACGTTGTCGGACGTACCTCTCCGGGGTCGCCGCCCTCGCCCTCGCGGCGGCCGCCGCCCTCGCCGCCGCCCCGTCCGCGACGGCCGCCGCCACCGCCGACACCTGGACCGAGGCGGGCTCCGACCGGGCCGACCCGCTCACCGAGAGCCAGGGGCTGGCCTCCGTCGAGGTCCCCGCGAACAGCCCCAACCGCTACACCGGCATCGGCACCGTCCCGCTCTCCCTGTCCACCCGGGGCTGGAACCACGTCGGCGACCCCGACGCCTCCTACGACGGCCACTACATCGAGCCGTACCAGCGTGACGACGGCGGCGCGAAGATGTACCGCGTGCAGGCGCCGGACGGCACGTGGTCGGAGTACGTCCACACGCTGGACGCGGGCGAGGCGCTGAACAACTCCTGGGCGGCCGTCTCCCCGGACGGCCAGTGGATGCTGTCGGGCGAGTGGGGCACGATGGACCGCCTGCTGGTCTTCCCCACCCCCGGCGTCAACCCCGCCACCTCGCCCTCCGCCGACCTCCCCCAGGCCGCCACCGTCCGCCTGGACCGCCCCGTCCGCGACGTCCAGGGCTGCGACTTCGTCACCGCGACCCGGCTGCTGTGCTCCTCCGACGACCCCGCGGGCACCCTCTTCGGCGTCACCAAGCCGCTCCTCCAGGTCGACCTCTCCGCCGCCCCGACCGGCGCCGCCGACGTCACCGGCCGGGTCACCGCCCTGCGCCAGCTCCCCCTGCGCAGCGGCTGCTCGGGCAGCTTCGAGGCCGAGGGCATCGACTACGACCGGCGCACCGGCACCCTGCGCGTCATCGTCGTCTCGCCGGGTTTCTGCGTGCTGACCGACAGCAAGACGTACCGCTTCACCCGCGGCTGAGCCGCCGCGCGCCACCCCGGGCGGCGCGCGGTAGTGCTCCGCCCGGGGTGGTGCTTTTCTTGGTGGGTGAGGGGGGCGCGGTTCCGCGGAGCGCCCGCGGGCCGCGGCACGGCCCGAGAGGAGCGATCACCATGGACGCCGAGCGAACCCACCCGGAATCCGTCTCGGTGGAGCTGAGCGGATGCAGCAAGGAAGACGCCCGGACCGTCTTCGACACCCTGTGCGCGTGCTTCACGTCCGACCGGTGCGCGGACGACGTCCCCCGGGACTGCCACGAGGTGCGGCCCACCGTGTGGCTCGGGACCTTCGAGGTCTCCGACGACCGGCACGGCACCCACCGCCCGTCCCGGCTGGGCGCCCCCGTCGACGCCGACGTGCAGGGCGGCTACTGGGCGATCGACCGGTTCCGCACCACCCTCGACTCCCTGTTCGCCGTGCGCGACCTCAGCACGGCCTCGGGGGACCAGGAGCGGGAACTGCACGTCCGCCTCGGCAACCGCTGACACCGGTCCGGCCCTCCACGCCCGCCCCCGCTTTATGCAACTAGTTGCAAAAAGGGGCGGGCGTCCTCTACAACAGAGGCACGTCACCGCGCACGGAGGGCCCATGAGCCGTTACCCCCATCTGCTGAGCCCGCTCGACCTGGGTTTCACCACGCTGCCCAACCGCGTCCTCATGGGGTCCATGCACGTCGGCCTCGAGGAGGCCGAGCGCGGCTTCGAGCGGATGGCCGCCTTCTACGCGGCCCGCGCCCGCGGCGGAGTGGGCCTGATCGTCACCGGCGGCATCGCCCCCAACGACGAGGGCCGCCCGTACGAGGGCGGCGCCAAGCTCACCACCGAGGCCGAGGCCGAACGGCACCGGACCGTCACCGACGCCGTGCACCGCGAGGGCGGCCGGATCGCCCTGCAGATCCTGCACTTCGGCCGGTACGCCTACCACCGCGACCTGGTCGCGCCCAGCCCCCTCCAGGCCCCGATCAGCGCCCACGTTCCCCGCGAGCTGACCGACGCGGAGGTCGAGCGGACCATCGACGACTATGTCCGCACCGCCCGCCTCGCCCGCGCCGCCGGGTACGACGGCGTCGAGATCATGGGCTCCGAGGGATATCTGATCAACGAGTTCATCGTCACGCGCACCAACCACCGCACCGACCGCTGGGGCGGCCCCTACGAGAACCGGATGCGCTTCCCCGTGGAGATCGTCCGCCGGGTGCGCGAGGCCGTCGGCGCGGACTTCATCGTGATCTACCGCCTCTCCATGCTGGACCTGGTACCCGACGGCTCCACCCTGGACGAGGTGATCACCCTCGCCCGGGCGGTCGAGGCCGCCGGCGCCACGATCATCAACACCGGCATCGGCTGGCACGAGGCCCGCGTCCCCACCATCGCCACCTCGGTGCCGCGCGGCGCCTACACCTGGGTGACGAGGCGGCTGATGGGCGAGGTGTCCGTGCCGCTGGTCACCACCAACCGCGTCAACACCCCCGACCTGGCCGAACGGCTCCTCGCCGAGGGCACCGCCGACATGGTGTCGATGGCCCGCCCGATGCTCGCGGACCCCGACTTCGTCGCCAAGGCCGCGGCCGGCCGCCCCGAGGCGATCAACACCTGCATCGGCTGCAACCAGGCCTGCCTCGACCACACCTTCAGCGGCCGGATCACCTCCTGCCTGGTCAACCCGCGCGCCTGCCACGAGACGGAACTCGTCCTCGCCCCGACCCGGCGCGTCAAGCGGGTCGCCGTCGTCGGCGCCGGACCGGCCGGCCTCGCCTGCGCGGTGAGCGCCGCCGAACGCGGCCACCACGTCACCCTGTTCGACGCCGCCCCCGAGATCGGCGGCCAGCTCAACGTCGCCCGGCGGGTCCCCGGCAAGCAGGAGTTCGACGAGACGGTGCGCTACTTCCGCACCCGCCTCGCCGACGAGGGCGTGGACGTCCGCCTGAACACCCTCGTCACCGCCGCCGACCTCGACGGCTACGACGAGACGGTGGTCGCCACCGGCGTCACCCCGCGCGTCCCCGACCTCCCCGGTACCGGCCACCCGAGCGTCGTCGGCTACCTGGACGTCCTGTACGGCGGCGCCCCCGTCGGCGACCGCGTCGCGATCCTCGGCGCCGGCGGCATCGGCTTCGACGTCGCCGCCTTCCTCACCGACGCAGGCGACAAGGCGCACGAGGACCCGGAGACGTACTTCCGGCACTGGGGCGTCGACACCGCCTACCAAGCCGCCGGCGGCCTCACCGCCCCCGAGCGCCCGGCCCCGCCCCGCACCGTCCACCTGCTCCAGCGCCGCACCACCAAGGTGGGCGCCGGGCTCGGGAAGACCACCGGCTGGATCCACCGCGCCGAGCTGAAGCACCGCGGCGTCACCATGGTCCCGGGAGCGCGCTACGACCGGATCGACGACGCCGGGCTGCACCTCACCGTCGGCGGCGAGCGCACCGTCCTGGAGGTCGACACCGTCGTCCTGTGCACCGGCCAGGAGCCCCGCCGGGATGTCTACGACGAGCTGATCGCCGCCGGCCGCCCCGCCCACCTCATCGGCGGCGCCGACGAGGCCGCCGAACTCGACGCCAAGCGCGCCATCGCCCAGGGCACCGAGCTGGCGGCGAGGCTGTAGGGCGTCCGGCCGCCGTCCCTAGGATGGGTCCATGTCACTCCCGCACGCGATCCTCACCGCCCTGCTCGAGAAGCCGTCGTCGGGACTGGAGCTGACCCGCCGCTTCGACCGGTCGATCGGCTACTTCTGGTCGGCGACGCACCAGCAGATCTACCGGGAGCTGGGCAAGCTGGAGGAGGCGGGACTGATCCGGGCACTGCCCGCCGGACAGCCCGCCCGCGGCCAGAAGAAGGCGTACGAGGTCCTGCCCGCCGGCCGCGCCGAACTGGCCCGCTGGACCGCCGCCGCGCAGGACCCCCGGCCGATGCGGGACACGATGCTGCTGCGGCTGCGGGCCGCCGCCGTGGTCGGCACCGAGGGGATCGAGGCCGACCTGCGCCGCCATCTGGAGCTGCACGAAGCCCAGTTGGCCGAGTACCGGGAGATCGAGCGGCGCGACTTCCCGCCCGGCCGGGACGGCGCCGAGGACCGGCTGCGGCACCTGGTGCTGCGGGCCGGCATCGACCTGGAGACCTTCTGGACCGAGTGGCTGCGGCACGCCCTGGCCGATTTCCCCGAGCTGCCGGACCCGGCCGCCTGATCAGAACCGGTACGGCTTGGAGCGGCGGCGCAGGAACCAGGCCGTCGCGATGACCCCGGACCCCACCAGCGCGCCGCCCACCACCAGGGTGGCCGTGCCGTAGTCCCTGACCGCTCCGCCGACGCCGCCCATGACCCCGCGGGACGGCGAGGCCGTCGCGGAGATGGTCGGCCGGTTCGTCGGCGTGGGGGCCGCGGACCGGGAGACGATCACGGTCTGGGTGCCGGCGGTGCTGTTGTTCGAGCACATGACGACGACGGTGTACGTGCCGGGGCTGACGCCGGACCACGCGGCCGTCTGGCTCGTGCTCGTACCGGAGAGGGCCACCTGGCGGCCCTGGGCGAAGGACGCCTGGCCGCTGGTGAGCAGGGAGGCCGTGCCCCAGGCGCCGTTGATCTGGGCGCAGGCGGCGGTGGTCACCGAGACGGTGGACCCGGTGGTGCTCACCGAGATCCCGGGGCCGGCGGCGGCCGGGCCGGCGGTCAGGGCGAGGGGCAGCGCGGCGGCTGCCACGATCGGGCCGGAGCGGAGAAGCGGCTGAGAGATGCGCATGTGACTGCCCTTTCGGCAGCACGGCCGGTGGCACATCCCTTGCGCCGCCGAATCAGGAAAGGCCCGTGCCGCCTCACGGGCAGCCAACAGGGCGGCGGACCGGCCCGCACGCGGGGCGCGGCCGGGCAGGTGACCGGCGGTGTGCCGCCCGCGCGGACCCTCACTTCCCGGTCGTCACCGTCCGCTCGGCCGACCAGCCGCCCCAGGTGCCGTCGGGCAGTCTGGCCCGCACCCGCACCCGGTGCGTGACCCCGGCCTCGCGGCCCGCGTAGAAGGTGTGCTCGGCCCGGTCGCGCGGGGCGTCACCGCCGAAGACCAGGGCGGTGGCCGGGCTGCCGTCGAGCTGCACCTGGTACTCGGTGATCACGCCGTCGGTGACCGGCGGGACCCAGCTGAGGTCGATGTGGTACGCCCCGTCGGCGCGGTGGGTGCCCGCGCGCAGCCCGGTGGGGGCGGTGGCCCGGCCGTCGTCGGCGCCCGGTGTGGTGATCCGGACGGCCCGGCCGGCGGGGGAGACGTTGCCGGCCGCGTCCCGGGCCCGGACCGTGAACGCGTAGTCCTGGCCGGGCCGCAGTCCCGTCACCACGGCCGCCGTCTGGTTCCCGCCCACGCTGTGGATCTTCGTGCCGCCCTGCTCGATGTCGTAGGAGACCACCTCGGTGCCGTCCGTCACCGCCGGCCCCGCCGACCAGGAGAGCTGGACCGCGCGGCTGCCGGCGGCCCGTCCCCGGACGCCGGAGGGCGGTGCGGGCGAGGTGCGGTCCTCGGCCGCCGCGGCCGGGGTGGTCGCCCGCGCCTCGCGGCTGGGCGGCCCGGTCCGGCCGTCCTCGTCGCGGGCGCGCACGGTGAAGGCGTACGCGGTCGACGGACGCAGCCGGGGGACGTCCACCATGCGCTCGGCGCCGGACACCTCCCGCACCTTCGTCCGCCCCCGGTACACCTCGTACGCCTCGGCCCCGGCGACCGTGTTCCACATCACGTGCACGCTGGTCGCGGTGCCGGCCTCGGCGGTGACCCCGGTCGGCGCCCCCGGCGGGGCCTCGCCCCCGCCAGCCGCGGCGGACCCCCAGCCGCAGGAGGCGGCCAGCGCGGAGCCGGCGCAGAGCAGCGCGGCGCGGCGCAGACGGCGGCGCGGGGACGGAGGCGGGGAAACGGCGGGAGCGGATACGTCTGGCACGGCGCTGCCTCCCGGACGGCCTGACGGCAATGGTCCGGACCAATATGGACCGGCTGACGCGATCACATCAAGAGGGCGGAGGGCGCACTCACCCGGAAGAGTTACGTATGCTGAGGTGCGTGACGGCCCAACTCCCCGGTCGACCGGGAGAGTTAGGCCGGTGGCGCGCAATGCTGTCGTCGCTGTGCCGCGCCGGCACGGGCGGCCCGAGCCGGTCGAGGCTCGGGCCGCCCGTCTCTTCGCCCGGGCCGGGCGTGCGCCGTCCGGCCCTCCTCCGGTGGCCGTCCGGCGGGCCGGGTCCCAGATTGGCCTGAGTGTCCGTCAGGTTCCGCCGAGGTCCCCTGGAGAGCCCCATGGTGCGTGTCCAGTCGCTCACGCTCGTCGCGGCGAGCGCCGCCCTGCTCGCCCCGGCCGCCCCGCCCGCCGCCCCGCCGCCGCCCGGACCGGGTGCCGGGTCGCCGGCGCGGACCGCCTTCGCGGAGGTCCGGGAGAAACCCGGCGACGACGCCGTCACCGCCGAGGGTCTGCTGGCCAGGGTGCGCGACTGCGACCCGGTCTCGTCCGCCCGGCACCGCGGCGACGCCGGGAAGCCGGCCGACGTGCCGGTGTGCCGGACGCCCGGCGCCGTCTTCTGGAAGGCCGACCTGGACATCGACTGCGACGGCCGGCCCGGACCCCGCTGCAACCGCCGCACGGATCCGGTCTTCACCGCGTCCACGGCCTTCGCGCAGTCCGACGGGCGGCCGCTGGACGCCGCCCGGCTGCCGTACATCGTCGTGCCCTCGCCGGGCCCCGCCTGGGACCACCGCGCGGACGGCGTCACCGGCGGGTCGGTGGCGGCCGTGATCCACCGGGACCGGGTGCGGTACGCGGTGGTCGGCGACATCGGCCCGCGCGGTGTCATCGGCGAGGGGTCCTACGCCTTGGCGGAGGAACTCGGCATCCGGCCCGACCCGCGCGGCGGCGGCGTGCCCTCCGGCGTCACGTACATCGTGTTCGACGGCGGCCGGGTGGACCCCGTGGAGGACCGCCGGGCCGCCGAGCGGGCCGGGGAGCGGCTGGCCCGCGACTTCCTGCGCGCGCCCGGTCCCTGACGGCCGGTCAGACGGCCGACCAGCCGTCGTCCACGGGCAGGATCGCCCCGTTGATGTTGCTCGCCGCGTCCGAGGCGAGGAACACGATGGCCGCGGCCTGTTCCTCGGGCCGCGACAGCCGGCCCATGTTGACGTGGTGCGCGCCGACCGTCGCCGGACCGCGCGCGCCCTGGTCGGCGTCGACCGCGATGGCGGTCGCCGTGCCGCCCGGGCAGATGGCGTTGGCCCGGATGCCCTGCCCCCGGTACATCACCGCGAGGGACTTGGTCAGCCCCACCACGCCGTGCTTGGACGCGGTGTAGGCGGCACCCGCGGCGCTGCCGCGCAGGGCGGCCTCGGAGGCGGTGTTCACGATGGCGCCCCTGCCCGCGGCCAGCATGTGCGGGAGCACGGCGCGGCTCAGCAGGAACGGCGCGGTGAGGTTGACCCGGATCACCCGCTCCCACTCGGCGTCGCTCACGTCGGCCAGCGCCGACATGCGGTCCATGATCCCGGCGTTGTTCACCAGGACGTCCACTCCGCCGAACCGTTCCACCGCCGTCGCCACGACCCGGTCCACGACCGCCTGGTCGCCCAGGTCGCCGGCGGCGGCCACCGCCGTGCCGCCGGCCTGCTCGATCTCCCGCACGACGGCCTCGGCGCGCGCGGCGTCGATGTCGGCCACCACCACCCGGTCCCCGCCCGCCGCGAAGGCCAGCGCCGCCGCCCGTCCGATACCCGATCCCGCTCCCGTGACGACGACACCGCGTCCGCCGGCCATGTGGTGCTCCTCCGCGCGTGATGAACAGGGGGCGTCGGACCGCCCCCCACCCGCACTCTACAACTTTGTGTCACTGGATGACAGAAAGTCGTGGGGGAGAATCCCCGTGCAGTGATCACCGGCGCCGGAGGAACACATGACCGCAGGCCGCGGACGGACGGGACGACCACCCCTGACCGAGGAGCGCAAGGCCGAGATCCGTCTGGAGATCGCCCGCGCCGCGGTGGGCCTCTTCGTCACCCAGGGCGTCGCCGCGACCACCGGCGAGCAGATCGGGGAGGCGGCCGGCGTCTCCGCGCGCACCGTGTGGCGCTACTTCCCGAGCAAGGAGAGCTGCGTACGGCCGCTGCTCACGGCCGGCATCGAACTGCTCGCCGCCGCGCTGCGTCGCTGGCCCCCCGGCCGGCCCCTGACGGAGGCCCTCGACTTCGACGAGGACCCCGCCACCGGCGACCGGCTCCTCGCCGGACCGGACGGCGCCGACGTGGGCGCGCTGGTACGGCTCACCCGTACCGAACCCGGACTGCGCGCCGTCTGGCTCCGGATGCACGACGAGGCGGAACCGGCCTTCGCCCGCGCCCTCGCCGACCGGGCCGGGCTGCCCCCCGACGACCTGCGGCCGGCCGTCCAGGCGGCGATGTTCAACGCGGCGCTGCGCGCGGCGGTCGAACACCACGCCTGGCACACCGCCGGCGCGGACCCCGGGGCCCCCGCCGACCCGGCGACGGCACGGGCCCGGCTGGCCACAGCGCTGCGCGAGGCCCTGACGGTCGCGGCGGCGGGGCTCGGCTGAGAACCCGGGGGAGAAGGCGCCGAGCCCCGGCGCCTCAAACTTTCCGGTAGGTGTACGCCTCGCCGGCCGCCGCCTCCACGGCCGCCAGGTCGGCCCCGGCCGCCGCCGTGACGACCGCGGCCACCGCCCCCTCCACGAACGGGGCGTCCACCAGGCGCGTGCCGGGCGGGAGTTCGTCCCCCTCGGCGAGCAGCGCCCGGACCGTCAGCACCGCGCTGCCGAGGTCGGCGAGGACCGCCACACCGGCGCCCCGGTCCACGGCCGCCGCGGCCCCCGCGACCAGCCCCGCGCTGGTGCCGAACCCGCCGTCCTCCGTGCCGCCGGCCACCGCGACCGGTACCGCGGCGCCGCCGCCCGCCAGGGCCTTCGCCAGGGCGGCCACCGAAGCGGCCACCTCCGCACTGTGCGACACCAGGACGATGCCGACCTGCCCGCCCTCACTCACCGGCCACCTCCGCGAGCGCGGCCACCAGCAGGGCGGCGGAGGCGGCACCGGGGTCCTGATGACCCACGCTGCGCTCCCCGAGGTAGCTGGCCCGTCCCTTGCGGGCCCGCAGCGGCGTCGTCGCCTCGGCACCCGCGAGGGCGGCGGACCGGGCGGCGGCGAAGGAGTCGCCGAGCGCGTCCACCGCCGGCGCCAGCGCGTCGATCATGGTCTTGTCGCCCGGCGCCGCACCGCCCAGCGCCCGGACCGCGTCCACCCCGACGCGCAGCGCGCCGGCGAACTGCTCCTCGCTCACCTCCGCGGCGTCCCCGAGGGCCTTACCCGTCCGGCGCAGCAGCATCCCGTACAGCGGTCCGGAGGCACCGCCCACGGTCGAGACCAGCCGGCGCCCGGCGAGCGTCAGCACCGCGCCGGGAGTGTCCGGGCTCTCCTCCTCCAGCGCGGCCCGCACGGCCGTGAAACCGCGCCGGAGGTTGCTGCCGTGGTCGGCGTCGCCGATCGGCGAGTCCAGTTCGGTGAGCCGGTCGGCCGCACGGTCGACCGACGCGGCCGCCGCGGTCATCCAGCGGCGGAAGAAATCGGCGTCGAGCACATCGCCTCCTTGCCTGGAAGGTACGGGACGGGTGGCCGGCCGGTCCGTCACATGCCCCACCTCAGCGCGGGCGTGCGCACCGGGGCGTCCCACAGCCGCAGCAGTTCCTCGTCGACCTGGCACAGGGTCACCGAGGCGCCCGCCATGTCGAGGGAGGTGACGTAGTTGCCGACGAGGACCCGGGCGACCGCCACGCCCCGCTCGGCGAGCACCCGCTGCACCTCGCCGTTGAAGCCGTACAGCTCCAGCAGCGGGGTCGCGCCCATGCCGTTGACCAGCACCAGGACCGGGTTGCGGGGCTCCAGGTCGGTCAGGACCGCGTCGACGGCGGCCTCGGCGATCTCCCCGGAGGTCATCATCGGCCGCCGCTCCCGGCCGGGCTCGCCGTGGATGCCGACGCCCAGCTCCAGCTCACCGGCCGGGAGGTCGAAGGTCGGGCTGCCCTTGGCCGGGGTGGTGCAGGCGCCCAGCGCGACACCGAAACTGCGGGACGCCCCGGCGACCTGCCGCGCGATCGCCTCCACCCGCTCCAGCGGCTGCCCCTCCTCCGCCGCGGCGCCCGCGATCTTCTCCACGAAGAGCGTGCCGCCCGTCCCGCGCCGCCCGGCCGTGTACAGGCTGTCCGTCACTGCCACGTCGTCCTCGACCAGCACCTTGGCGACCTGGATGCCCTCGTCCTCGGCCAGCTCGGCGGCCATGTCGAAGTTGAGCACGTCGCCGGTGTAGTTCTTCACCACGAACAGCACGCCCGCCCCGCTGTCCACGGCGGCCGCCGCCCGCACCATCTGGTCCGGCACGGGCGAGGTGAACACCTCCCCCGGACAGGCCGCCGCGAGCATCCCCGGCCCCACGAACCCCCCGTGCAGCGGCTCGTGCCCCGAACCGCCCCCGGACACCAGGGCGACCTTCCCGGGCACGGGGGCGTCCCGCCGTATGATCACCCGGTTCTCGACGTCCACGGTCAGCTCGGGATGAGCGGCGGCCATCCCCCGCAGCGCGTCCGCCACGACGGTCTCCGGGACGTTGATCAGCATCTTCACGGGTACCTCCTGGAATGGCTAGCAGGTCAGTCAGTGACCTGCGTCTGTGCTGGTCAGAGTGGGTGGGAGCGGGTTTCGATCTTGGTGCTCCGTGACGGCTTGGAGCGGGTTCTGGCGGTACTGATGCTGACTCACTGCTGACTTCGCTGACGGCTCGTCAGGTCCGTCGGACGGTCGGGTGCGGCGTGGTCGGGATCCCTGCTGTCGGCAGTATCGGCCTTGCGGCAGCGAAGGTCACGCGCGAGAACAGCATCGGCGCGCCCAGGTCCCGAAACGGCCTTGCCGGATGTTGGTGTCTTGTGGGCCTTGGCCAGCAGGTCGCTGGTTGAGCAGATGACCCCTGGTGGACTGTCCAAGCATGCTTGACGTGCGTGTGCGCCGTGGTCGGGGAACCGTTCAGGTGGTACTTCACTGGAAGAAGATCCGCACCCGGGCCCGTGCGTGGCCTTGATGCCGATGGCTTGGTCCCCGCCGCACCCGTGAACCACCTCCGCACGCGGACACGTCGTACAAGCGGTGCACCAGCGCTGCGACCATCCTGCCGAACCCCGTCTGCCCGACCCGGTTCAACTCCACCGTCACAAAACACCCCTACCTTCGCACCTTGCCCTTGGTGATCCCACCCAGCGCTGTACCACGCCTGCGAAACCCACCGGGGTCTTGGCAGCGCTGCTACCTGTCGGGCCAGGGCAGGTCCCCGTGTCACAGTGTCGCCTTCTGGTGTCGTGTAAGGAGGGTGATGAAGAAGTCCCCGTACCCGCCGAGCCTGAGTCGGCGGTTCTTGGCGACCGTCTCCCCCTACATGCGCGGCACCACGGTTTGCGTGACCCACCCCTTCTCGTCGGGCCGGTTCGGCCGGCCGCAGTGTTGAACCCGGTCGACCGAAGGACGATGCGGGAGTAATCCGGCGCCAGCAGCAGGAAGTCCATCCGCTGTCGTGGCAGCGTCTCGGACTGCCTGCCGCTCTCGCGTGTGCAGGGGTGTCTGGAGGCAGACCTGCGGGCTACGCAGACGGAATTCAGCGGGTGCATGCCGATGGCATGCACCACCTCGTCGGTGGCGGATTCCAGAGCGAAGTTCCTCTGTCCCCCGGCGCGGCGCGCATGGAGCCCGGGCAGGGGATATGGCGCCTCGACTGGTCCGCTGCTCTGGTCGACTGTGTCACGGGGGAGGCGAAGGGAGGGCCTCGTATGGTCGAATTCGCTCGACCGGGGCGAACCCGGCGCCAAGATCCACATCCTGCTCTTCAGTTCGCTCGCACTGCGCCGTTCCACCGGGCGAGACCTTCGAAAGCGTCTAGCGTACGAACATCGTAGGGGCCGAACAACTCCTGGCAGTCACGGGCGAGTCGGTCGTACAGAGCGGCTGCTCCGCGGGTGTCACCTGACTGGCCGGTGAGTTCGGCGTGTTCGGTGCGCCCTTCGATCAGAGGTTGATCGCCACGGTCGTGAAGGATTTCCAGTTCGAAGATACGCAAGTCCAGTGCCTCGATGTGCTGGGAGAGGCTGGTGCTACTGCCGGGCGTGTCGGGTACTTCGCAGCGTTCGACGGTGTCGTCTGTTGCGTCCAAAAGATGCGACAGTTCGATTACTGCACCTTCAGCCGCGCGGGCGTTCTTGGGACGGTCGGCTGGGTCCTTCGCCAAGGAAATCCGGACGAGGCTGTCGAACTGGCGCCGAGGCCTTCGCAGATCTGGCGTGTCCAGCGGACGGTGCGCTCGAGCGGAAGCTTAGGCCCGGTCCTGAGGTGCTCGGCGAGCGATTCTCCCTCGACATACTCCATGACGATGTAGACGTCGCCCTCGTGTTCGTCGCTGTCGTAGAGGTGGGCGACGCGTGAACTATTTATCCGAGCCATGGCACGGGCTTCCCGCTGGAACATTCTCGCGGTCGACTCGGCAAAATCCGTGGGGGCGCCCTGTTGCATGAGACGGCGGTGAGCGAGGAACTTCATGGCCACGATGCGGTCCAGCTTCGTGTCCTCAGCAATCCACACACCTCCCATGGCGCCACTGGTGGGCCCACCCCTTCGCCTGTAACGCCCACCGATCAGCGATGAAGTATTCACTACTCGCTCCTCCTGCTTGACCGGTCGCCTCGCCAGCGGTCAGTGCTGCTCGGAGTGCCCGCCCCAGCGGGTGAGGGCTTCCCGGTCCTGCGTGCCATCGTGCCATTCTGTGAAGAAGTCCTCCCGTTGCCGCAGTGCCCTTGCCAACGTTGCGACGGCGGCATGGCGCATTTGGTCACCCTGCTCACGCACGTGCCTCTTCCGTATAGAAACACCGCATACTTCTTATAAAGCCCATACGACAGCAATGAAGGTGAGACAAAGTCGCCGCCTACTGCCGACGAATCTCCGACTCAGATCACTAGGGCCGGGTCGTCCACGGCGAAGCCGGTCCGGAGCGAGAAGAGCCCGCTGACCTGCGTGTCGACGCACGGCGAGTCAGCGCCGGGCGGCCTCCAGGACCGCTTCCATCTGCCGCAGCGGCTCAGCGCCGACGAACCGGAGGACGACGGTGTCGGCGCCCGACTCCCGCAGCGCGTCGATCCGTGCCGCGGCCCCGGCGGCGTCGCCGGAGACGGTGAAGACCTCCTCCTGCGGGCGGCCCAGCCAGGCGCCGTGCCCCTCGGTGTGCGGGTGCAGGGTCCGTGCGACCTCCTCGGGGTCGTCGCCGACGCAGGCGAACGCGAACACGTTCAGCGTGTGGCCGTCACCCGCGCCGCCCTTGGCCAGCAGCGCCCGGATGTGCACCAGGTCCCGCGGGCCGTGGCCCTCGGCGATCAGCGTGCCGTCCGCGACCCGCCCGGACAGCTCCAGCGAGCGCGGCCGTACCACCCCCGCCACCAGCGGCGGCGGCTCGGCGGGCGGATGCACCAGCTCGATGCCGTCGATCCGCACCTCCCGTCCGTCCACCGTGACCCGTTCCCCGTGCAGCAGCGCCCGCACAGCGGTGATCGTCTCCTCCAGCAGGGCCAGCGGAGAGCGCGGCGCCACCCCGACCTGCTCCATCCACTCCCGGACGCCATGGCCGATCCCGGCCACCAGGCGGCCGGGGAACACCCTCGCCAGCGTGGCCAGTTCCATCGCCAGCAGGGCCGGGCTGCGCAACGGCGCGGGGGCGATCCCGATGCCCACCCGCAGCCGCTTGGTCGCGCCCAGCGCCACGGCCGCCGCCGACACCCCGCCGTTCCAGCGCAGGTCCTCCACCACCCACAGGTCGTCCGCGCCGAGCGCCTCGGCCCGCCGCGCGAAGGCGGGCAACTCCTCGGGCACCCAGTCGCGGTCGTACATCACACCGATCCGGAGATTCGTCATACGACGGAACCTATGTCCGGCCGAAGAGGTGATCAACGGCTTTGCCGGTACGGAGTCGGCTGCCGCCGAAGCCCTGGAAGCGGTGCTGGACACTCTGGTCCGGCGCGTCCTGGACGGTGACGCCGTCTCCGTGACCGAGTTCGGCAGGCTCCAGGCGGTCCACACCCCCGCGCGCCGGGCACGCAATCCGCAGACCGGTGAAGGAGTCCTGGTCCCCGCAGGCAGGCGGATCGTGTTCCGCCCGGGCACCGCGTTCACCGCGATGGCTCGCGGCGAGCGCCCCGTCCCTGAGGCCGGGCGCAGCGCCGTGCGGAGACTCCGAAGAGCGCGTAACGCCCAGCCCGTGTCGCGGGACCACAAATGACGCCAGGCAGCCCCGGTGGACACCTTCCACAAGATCCCGTTCACCACCTGGCGCCGGTCCCGCACAGACCGGCTCATCCGGTCCGGAGCCAGGACCGGAGCGATCAACGCCCCCGCCTCATCCGTCAGGCCAGCACGCGTGTCACCAACGTCCCGGGACAACACATCTAGGTCTGTTCGAATGAGTGGGCGGGGCCGCGTTACCGATACGTCGGCCCGGTCGAGCCGAAGGCAGTGGTCTGGTCTGGCAGTGGCGGGTGCCAGATCAGCTTGGTGGCTGGATTGCTGGGCGATTGGTGGTGGAACGGACGGAACTGTTCACCTTCCTGGTCGACACGGACGGGTTGCTTCGGCTGGTGCCGCGGCGAAGCGAGCACGAGGTCTGTGCCGACGGAGGCATGGTTCTGTGTGCCAGCGAGATCACCTTCGGGCGTAAAGGATGGACTGGCGGACCTGGGGCGCGGTCAGCGGCCGATCCGCCGGCTGCTGCCCGGACGTGGCCTTCTGGTCGGCAGTCGTCCGTGCTCTGGACCTATAGGGCGCGGGCGGCCCTCCGGTTTCGCCCGCGAGATGGTGTTCCGGTGATGTCCGGACTGCCAAAAGTTCAACATCGTGCACGAGGACGACTTCGTCTGTGATTCTGCCGCGGCGATCTCCCGGAAGCGTGGAACGTGGTGGATTCATTAGGTTCCGGCACCGATCGACCTCGGTCATGAAATCCGCAGGCGGCTCACCGTGCGCCCCTCGTATGCAGCACCTCTCCGGCGATGTCCATCGCCTCGATGTAACGGGTGAGTGCCTCGCGGTTCTGCTCCAGGAAAGCGATGCGCTCGGTCATTTTGTCGCGCTGCGCGACCAGCATCTCGCGCAGCGCCGGGTCCGGGTCGGTCACCACGATCTCCGGGCCCTGGTTGAGGCAGGGCAGCATGTCGCCGATGATGCGCGTAGGGATGCCCGCGTCGAGCAGCCCGCGGATCTTGTGTACGCGGTCGATCAGGTACTCGTCATACTCGCGGTACCCATTGTCGAGACGACGCGGTGTGATGAGCCCCTGCTCCTCGTAGTACCGGAGCATCCGAGTGGGGACTCCGGTCCTCTTGGACAATTCCCCGATACGCATGCCTCCTCCTCGTCGAGATGGTCGTCGATGCCACCGCGTCCGGCCTGCCGTGTATCTCAGGCACCCGTTCTCCGGGCCGTGGCCGTGGGCTGTTCCGGGTCGGTGGCGAGCGTCACTGTGACGGCTCCCATTTGACATTAACATGGGTGTGAAGGTTGGAGTCTGCGTCTCATGACGCAGACAACCACACCGTCCGTGACGCCGGCGGCGATGAGGCACACCCTCGCGGGCTTCGCGACGGGCCTGTCCGTCGTCGCCGCCGAGATCGAGGGACAGATCGTCGGCATGCCGGCCAACTCGCTCGCCTCGGTGTCGCTGGACCCCCCGCTTGTGTCCCTCGCGTTCGCACACACGTCGACGACCTGGCCCGTCCTGCGCCGCGCGCCGCGCTGGGGCATCAGTGTTCTTGGTGAAGCGCAGGAACAGGTGCTCCGGGACCTTCGGCGGCCCGCCGCTGAACGTTTCGGCGGTATCGAGATGCACATCGATGACGGTGCCGCGTTCGTCCCGGGCGCTCTCGCGACGATCACCGTCACTCTCCGCACCGCCATGGCGGCCGGTGACCACACGCTCGTGCTGCTCAAGGTGAAAGACCTGCACAGGGACGAGACACAGCGTCCGCTGGTGTTCTTCGGCAGCACGACCCACACGCTCTCCCACTGAAAGGAACGCCCGCATGGCAGGCAAGAAGATGATCCTCGGCATGGCACTGACCGACGGCTACGGCAACCTCGCCGGAGCCTGGCGCGCACCCCATGTCGACGCCGACAACTACGCCAGGATCGAGGCGAACATCCGCTACGCGCAGGCCGCCGAGCGCGGCGGATTCACGTTCCTGTTCACCCCGGACTTTCCCGCCGTACGCGGGGACGTCGAGCACTCGACGATCAGCAACATCATGGACCCGATGATGCAGTTGGCCGCCATCTCGCAGGCCACCTCCCGGATCGGCTTTGTCGCGACAGGTTCCACCACCTTCCAGGAGCCGTTCAACACCGCACGCCAGTTCAAGGCACTCGACGTGATGAGCCACGGCCGCGCCGGATGGAACGCCGTCACGACGAGCGATCCGGCCGTGTCGGCGAACTACGGCAGACCCGTCGTGGAGCGCGCCGTGCGCTACCAGCGCGCACATGAGTCGATCCAGGTCGTCGAGGCGCTGTGGGGCAGCTGGCAGGAGGACGCCTGGATCAAGGATCAGACCTCCGGCCGCTTCCTCGACGCCTCGAAGCTTCGGCCCATCAACCTGGAAGGCGAGTACGTCGCCTCCCGCGGGCCTCTCGCGATCCCGCCCTCGGAGCAGGGCCAGCCGGTGATCTTCACCTCCGGGGGGCCCAGCCCCCACCTGCTCCAACTCGCCGGCCGCTACGCGAGCGGCTTCATCGCCGAGGTGTGGACGATCGCGGAAGCCCGCGCACAGCGAGAGATGGTGCGCAACGCCGCGCGGGAGGCCGGACGCGACCCTGACGACATCAAGTACTTCGCGGGGCTGATGACGACGGTCGCCCCGACGGTGCGCGAGGGCCTCGACCGCCGCCTCGCCCTGGCCGGTGACGTCATCGAGGCCCGCCTGCCGCACCTCGGCGCGCTGCTGGGACTGCACATCGATCCGAAGCGCTACGACGAGCCCCTCACCCCGGACCAGCTGGCCGCCGCTTACGCGTCTCCGATGGATCCGCGTTCCGGGATCGCCTTGGACGTCGCGCGCGAGGGCTGGTCGCCCCGCGACATCCTCGCCCACGGGGTGATCGACTACCACCCGACCACGGTCGGCCCCGCAGAGGTGCACGCCGATCACCTGCAGGAGTGGTTCGAGGCGGGTGCGGCCGACGGGTTCTGGCTCTCCCCCGACATTTACGAGGACGGCGTCGACGCGTTCGTCGACGAGGTCGTGCCGATCCTGCGCGCACGCGGCATCTATCCCACCGAGTATCCCGGGACCACCTTGCGGGAGAACCTCGGCGTACCCAGGCAGTACGGCCCCGACCCCCGCGTCATGAAGACTACGTCGGGGTGACAACCGGCCACCGGGGTCCGTCTGCGGACTGGTTTTGTTCCGCTTCCGAGGGCGGATCTCAGCTTCCCGCTGACCGGGGAAGCGGTCCGTCCTCGGCGCGTTGCATCGAGACACATTCCAAGCATTCCCGTATTTCTCTGCAGTATCTGGAGGCTCCACCATGACGACCTTCGTGGACCGAGTCGAGCTGCATGTCTCGGCGGGCGAGGGAGGCCACGGCGTGGCCTCCCTGCACCGTGAGAAGTTCAAGCCGCTCGGCGGCCCCGACGGCGGCAACGGCGGACGCGGCGACGATGTCATCCTCGTCGTCGAGCAGGCTGTCACCACGCTGCTGGACTACCACCACCGCCCCCACCGCAAGGCCACGAACGGCCAGCCCGACGCCGGTGACAACCGGTCCGGCAAGGACGGCCAGGACCTCGTGCTCCCCGTTCCGGACGGCACCGTCGTCCTCGACAAGGCCGGGAATGTCCTCGCCGACCTGGTCGGTCAGGGCACCACCTTCGTCGCGGGCCAGGGCGGCCGCGGCGGCCTCGGCAACGCCGCGCTGGCCTTCGCCCGCCGAAAGGCGCCCGGCTTCGCGCTGCTCGGTGAGCCGGGGGAGAGCCGGGACATCGTCTTGGAGCTCAAGACCGTCGCCGACGTAGCCCTGTCGGCTACCCGAGCGCGGGCAAGTCCTCGCTGATCTCGGTGCCCTCCGCGGCGAAGCCGAAGATCGCGGACTACCCGTTCACAACCCTCGTGCCCAACCTGGGAGTCGTCACCGCGGGCTCCACCGTCTACACCATCGCCGATGTCCCTGGGCTCATTCCCGGCGCCAGCCAGGGCAAGGGCCTCGGCCTGGACTTCCTGCGCCACGTCGAACGCTGCTCCGTCCTGGTGCACGTCCTAGACACCGCGACGCTGGAACCGGACCGCGGCCCCCTCTCGGACCTCACCATGATCGAGGAGGAACTGCGGCTGTACGGCGGCCTGGAGGATCGCCCGCGCATCGTCGCCCTCAACAAGGTCGTCATCCCGGACGGCCAGGACCTCGCCGACATGATCCGCCCGGACCTGGAGGCACGCGACTACCGCGTCTTCGAGGTCTCGGCCCTCGCGCACAAGGGCCTCAACGAACTCTCGTACGCTGTCGCCGGGATCGTCTTCCGAGGCGCGGGCCGCCAAGCCGAAAGGGGGGTCGACCCGGATCGTCATCCGTCCCGAGGCCGTCGACGACGCCGGCTTCACGGTGACCGCGGAGGAGGACGGCATCTACCGCGTCCGCGGCGAAAAGCCCGAGCGCTGGATCCGCCGGACCGACTTCAACGACGACGAGGCCGTCGGCTACCTCGCCGACCGTCTCAACCGCCTCGGCGTCGAGGATGAGCTGCGCAAGGCGGGTGCCCAGGCCGGCGACGGCGTGGCCATCGGCGCCGAGGACAACGCGGTCGTCTTCGACTGGGTGCCGACCATGGCCGCAGGCGCGGAGATGCTGGGCCGACGCGGCAAGGACGACCGCTTGGAGGCACCGCGTCCCACCGCGGCACGGCGCCACGAGCGCGATGTCGCGCAGCGCGAGTACGACGAGTTCGCCCCCTTCTAGGCTAGAGGGCGTCTGAGAAGCCGGTCAGCGGGCTGGTCTTGCGAGGCGACGCACAAGGAGCATGACCATGGTGAGGTAGACGGCGTTCTCTGAACACGCGCTCGGGTACTCGTCGTCCTTCGACAGACGGCGGCACCGTCCCAGCCAGGCGAGCGTCCGCTCCACCACCCAATGCCGCGGGACCACCGGGAGGAGGGGCGCGGCCGGAGGCAGTGCCCCTGACTTCGCCCAGGGCGAGCGGAATCCGCCGTCGCGGCGCTGCACGACCTCGACGTTGATGCCGGTGGTCTCTCGCGCCCAAGCGTGAAAAGGCGACGCCGCGATAGCCCTCGTCCGCCCACACGTGCCGAAGCCGCGGGAAGGCGTCGGCGGCCCGGGAGAACAGCACTGCGGCGCCGTCGCGATCGCCGACGTTCGCCTTGCTCACGCAAGCGGTCAGCACGGTGCCGCGGGTGTCGACGACCAGGTGGCGCTCGATGCCGCTGATCTTCGAGCCGCCGTCGTACCCGCAGGCCACCGCGTTCACCGGTCCGCACGCTCTGGCTGTCCACGATGGCCGCGCTGGGAGCGGAATCCCGGCCGAGTCGCACCCGCTCGCGTTCGCGCAGCGCCGTCAGCATCCGCTCCCGCACACTTTCTTGCTGCCATCGCCGCCAGTAGTGGTAGGCCGTCTGCCACGGCGGCAGGTCACGCGGCAGCAGTCGCCAGGCGCGGCCGGCCCGCAGTCAGTACGCCAACACGTTCAGGATCTCGCGCCGCGCGTGTATCGCCGGCCGTCCACCGGACTTGACCGCCGGAACCAACGGATGAAGGACCTCCCACTCCGCATCGGACAGGTCCGTCGAGTAACGGGAACGCAGCCCGCACACCCCAACTCCCGAAAGTGCGCCACCGCCCCGCTATCAGACACATGGCCGCTGACCGGCTTTTCAGACGCCCTCTAGTGGATGTTCCGTCGGTGGGCCTCGTGCCGGATCCATGTGGCCAGCTTCTGCGCCCTGAGCGCCCGGTCCCGATGCTTCTCCGTCAGGTGGCGCGGCAGTGGGCTCGGCTCACCGTCGGACTCCATGAACAGAGCAGCCTTTGACGTCAGGGGCAACATGTCGGTACCGCTGTAGCAGTCGCTCGCTCCAGCTGATGCGATGTCCTGTCGGTGGGCAGCAGATGTCGGCGTGGGCCGCGTTGAAGAGCTGATGGCCCGCCTCGCCGCCGACATCGCTGTCGTGCGGTTCGCCGAGATAGCGCGAGATGAACTCGGCTGCGTTGACGCGGCCTATAGACATGAGTCCTCCCAGGCTCGCGTGCGGTCGATCCTCGACCGCGTAAGGCCCCGCGCCTGCATCGACGGTAGCCCAGGAAGCGAGATCTATCCGAGGTGCCTTCCCCTGAGCGCCGCGGTGTGACGCCGACCTTCAGACTGTGTCCTACGTGGTGAGGCGGACGTTGACCCGGGTATGGGGCGGGGAACCTGGAGTTGGGTTGTTCCGGATGGGCTGTGGGAGATCGCGAAGCCGCTGATCCCGCCGTCGAGGGTACGGCCGCAGGGTGGCGGGACCCAGGACACACCCGATGAGACGCTGTTCGCGGCGATCGTCCATGTCCTGGTGAGCGGTTGCGCCTGGCGCGCGTTGCCGCCGTGCTTCGGGATATCGAAGTCGACGGCTCACCGACGGTTCGTGATGTGGTCGAGAGCTGGCGTCTGGGGCCGGCTGCACGAGGCCGTACTGCACCGGCTGGACGATGCCGACCTCGTCGATGTCTCTCGCGTCGTGCTGGACACCGCGCACGTCCGCGCTAAAAAAAGGGGCGAACACACAGGTCCGAGCCCCGTGGACCGGGGCAGACCGGGTTCCAAGATGCACATCCTGTCGGACGCGAACGGACTGCCCCTCGTCGTCGGTGTCCCGGCCGGCAACGTCCACGACAGCGAAGGGCTGAAGCCTGGGGTCGAGGGCCACCAAACGCAACACGACCCCTACCGCGGACGGCACTTCAAGGCTAAGAAACTGCACGCGGACAAGGCGTACCATCTTCCCCACCTGCGGAAATGGCTTTGGGGCAAGCACATCGGCGTACGCATTGCCCGCAAGGGAATCGAGTCCAGCGAGCGACTGGGACGCCGCCGGTGGGTCAGCGAGCGCACCATGTCCTGGCTGTCCGGCTACCGCCGGCTCAGCCTCCGCTACGAGCGCAACCCCCGCAACTACCTGGCCTTCCTCGGCCTCGCCGCCGGCCTGTGCTGCTACAAACGACTCGTCCGCCTCACCACGTAGGACACGGTCTCAGTGTCATCGCGCCTCAGGACGTAGTGCCGTCCACACGCTCAACAGGACTGATGAGAGTGTCCTCGTCAACGAGTTGCCAGTCCTTTCGGGAAATGCATGCCCAGGTACGCCTGGTCCTCGACTTCGGCGGCTACGCCCAGTTCGGCCTCGGCCTTGCGGTAATAGGGCTCCAGGTCGTCATAGCTGAGCGGCCAGTTCAGGCCCTGGCCGTACTTGGTCCGCAGGTCGAAGTCCTCGGGAAGCATGCGCAGCGCTTTCCCCTCCCAATGCATGGAGGTGCCGCCGAGGACCCGGGTGAAGGTGGTATCCGTGCAGTACTTTCCCTCCTGCACGAGGTAGAAGTCGTCCCGGGGTGTTCCCGGATTCACCGGCATGGTATCGGTGCTCCTGGGCATCCGGGCATTCGGGTTGAACGGGTAGGGAGACTGGTTGTCCTTGACGACTGCGCCGTAGAACCGCGACAGGTACGACTCGTACTCCGCGAGGTCCATGTCTTTACCTGGGCCGGCTTCGAGAATCACCACCTTGTAGCCTGCCTGGCCCAACTGCTCGGCGATGATGCAACCTGCCATGCCACCACCGACGACCACGGCATCCCACTCGCCTTGCGCAGCCTCTGCGGCACTGGTCTGCGTCGCGGCACCGGCCGGGAAGATCACCTGGTCCGTATCGTCGTAAGACATCTTTGATGCCCCTTGTCGCGTCTGGGGGTGACCTCACCCCGGTTATGGGCAGAACAGGCCGATGACAGATCTGACCAGCCGCGATAACGGACGGTGATCGAATGACTGCCGAAGGCCGCCCCTGCCACCAGCAAAGAGAACCAGCTCGGGCTTTGGGTTCAAGCTGGAGAACTAAGGCAAGCGAGCATCGCGGCGCCCACCGATGAACCGCTGAGGGCTTCCCGTGATCCCAGCGGGTCCCGCCGCCAACCGCGGCCACTCGCCGCGTCGTCGGAACGTCCGTGTACGTCGCATACGAGGATCACCCTCCGCTTTGCGATTGACAGATCTGACGCCGCTCGCTGATCCGCGAGGGATCGAGGGAAGGGCCTCAGTACGAGGCTTGCATAGAGGCGGCCATTGCGCTCTGCCGCACTGAGGATCTTGTCGGTGAATCCACCGTTCGGGCGTAATCAGTGCGCCTTTTCGGCGTTACCTCACCAGGGTGAGGGCGGCTTTGGCGTTGACGGTCATACGCTCGGGGCTGATGCGTGACCTGCGGAAGATCCGCCAGGACTCCAGCCGTGCCATGCCGCGTCCGACGGGAGTCCGGGCCTGGTCAGGCGTAGTAGGCGCTCAGCGCCGCGTTGGCCGTGTCGCCGTCCATCTGCAGTAGTTGGGCACGGCCGAGGAAGTAGTTGTGGACGGCCAGCGCGGCCGCCGCTCCTTCACCCGCAGCCATGGCGATGCGACGCACCCCGCGGTACCGCACGTCTCCGACGGCGAAGACCCCCGGCACGCTGGTGGCGTACGACGGCACCTCCGGGCCGACGTCGGTACCCGTGGCCACGTACCCCTTGGTCAACTGGACGTTTGCCCTCTGCAGCCATTCGGTGTCCGGGTCGGCGCCGATCAGCACGTAGACCGCGCGCACCGGCAGGGTCTCCAGGGGCTTGTTGGGCGTCCGCAGCCGCACGTCGGTGAGCCGCCCCTTCGCGCCCACGTACTCGGCGATCTCGGTCTTCTCGCGGACCGCGATGCCGGATTTCTTGATTCGGTCCTTCAGTGGCTGCAGCATCGTTGAGTCTTTGAGGGTGCCGCGGACCAGCAGGGTGACCTTGGTGGACTTCTGCGCGAACATGAGCGCGGCGCGACCTGCGGTGTCGCCGGCACCGACGACCACGATCGAATCGTCCTTGGAGACCTGCCCGGCGTCCGCGGGCAGGGCCATGTAGTAGACGCCGCGACTCTCGTAGTCGCGCTCGTGCTTCCCGCCCTGGCGGCGTGCGGTCACTCCGCAGGCCAGCACCACGGCAGCAGCGCTCAGTTCCACCGACCGGCCGTCATCGTGACGCTCCGCCACCTTCAGTCGTCTGAGCGGGGGCTGCCCGTCGCCGGCCTCGCGGTTCTCCAGCGTCGACAGACTCTCGGCCTGGCAGGCGGGGAGCCACTCCACTTTCATGTTCAGCGCCTGGCGAAGTCCTCGCTGGGCCAGCACCCCGGCGGCGATGCCGTCGGGGAAGCCGAAGTGGTTGTCGATGACGTTGACGGCGGTGCCGGCCGCGCCGCCGGGCGCCTCGTTCTCGAGGATCAGCACCTTGTGGCCGAACAGGCCGGCGTGGTTGATCGCCGCGGTCAGCCCCGCCGGCCCACCGCCGACCACGACCACGTCGTAGTCGGTGCCGCCGCTGTACCTGGTCAGGTGCAGCGCCTCGGCCAGGGAGATCAGCGGCGGGTTCCGCATCTGTCGCCCGTCGATCCTCACGATGACCCCCGTTTGCCCCGGGGGGCCGTCCTGGACGGCGAACGTTACGTGGTTGAGCAGCAGGAATCGGACCACGCGGTACACAGCGGCCTCACGGCGGTCGCCTACGACCAGTACCGTCTGCTGACCCTCGGGGGCCGTGTCGTAGAGCATCCGCTCCAGCTGCGGCCACAGGTCGTCCTCTTCCGGACGGGCATGCAGCACCTTCATGCCGTCCCGGCCCTCACCACCGGCCCGGGCGCCGCGGTCGGACAACAGCAGGCGCCCGGCCGGCGGAACCGCGCCGGTCTCCCGCAGCAGGTCCAAGCCCGACCCGTCGGACAGGTCCTCCGCCGCCAGCACGGCCGCGACACGCCGTCCAGCCGACGCAGCGCCCTCCAGTACCCGCTCGGCTTCAGCGCGTGTAGCCGCGCTCAGCACTTCGTAGGCACCGGCGAAATAGCGCTCGATCCGTTCGGCCAAGTCCTGTGCCGACCAGCGGTCTGCGTCTGCCACCACAACGGTGGCGCGTCGGTCGGTGGTGTCGGGCATCACAGCTCCTTCAGCATCGCGGACAGGGCACCGCAGCCCGCAAGGGCGGACCCGTATCCAGGACGGGCGACGGCGAGGTGTCAGGGCACGACCACGCCGCCGGAGCAGCCACCAGAAGCGGGGGACCCGACCAAAGATCACAGTCCGTGGCGCAACCGGCACGGCGACGCGCGGAGTTTCCCCCGATCAGCGGGCAGCGCACCGAAAGGGCAGTCTGGGCCAGCTCGTCGGCAGCGCGCTGGTAACGCTCGGCGAAGAGGGTGTGCGCGGCGCTGGTGGGGTCCGCAGCCTCGGCGGAGGTAAGGACGAACAGTCTGATGAGGCCGGGCTCGGCGAGATGGCGGCGGCCACCATGGCCCGCAGGATGTCACGCCCGTCGGCGTCGGCAGGCAGACGCGACCACCACTCGGCCTCGCTGGTGAAGCGGTGTTCCATGACTGCCAGCACCCGATCCATGCCGTCCAGCGCGAGGATCACGCCTCCTTCGACGGCATGGGCGCCCCCGGAAATCCGGATACCGCGCCGCGTGCGACCAACGGGGCGCCTTGCTCCAGGCACGCACGAACCACGGTCCGGACCTCGGCGGTGCCCTTGACGCACACGACGGCCGATGGCGCCCGCGCTGCCGGGCAGTCGGTTCGTGGACGATGTGCGTGCCCCGTTCCGTTCCTCCCTGCGGGGGCCGCGCTTCCCGGCTCGACCGGTTCGGGCCCGGCACGCCTACCGGTCGGGTTCGGCGGGTGGTGCCGGGCGATCGGGGCGGCGGTGCGGGTCAGGAGCACCGCCGACCAGGACGGCGGTCGGGCAGCGCCGCGGTGTCCAGGTCTACCGGGCGCGGCAGGTCCTGAGGTAGCTGAGGAACGATGCCTGCAATCCGGTCACGTGGGTCTCGTGCATGAGTGCGCTGGTGACGGCTCCGTTGCGTGAGGTGAGGTGATGAAGGAACGTGGCCGCGTTCTTCGCGAGGTTCTGGTAGACCGCCATGTCTCCGAGGATCTCCCGGTCGTTGAAGGTCACATGGAGCTTGGTGGCGGGCAGGGTGTCGCCCATGGCCTGAAGAAGGGCGAAGACCTGGCTGTCTGCGGTGACGATGCCGGGGCTGCCTGCGCCGATGCTGTCGAAGAAGGTGCTCTTGGTGAGCCAGGCGTAGAGGCTGAAGAGTCCGCCGTAGGAGTAGCCGAAGAGGCCGTGGCCGCTCGGGGCTGTGCCGTAGTCGCTCTCGATGCGCGGGTGCAGGTCGTCGGTGAGGAAGTTCAGGAACATGTCCGCGCGGCTGTCGCTCAGCTCGGTGAGGTAGGCGTCCGCCTGTCCGCGAGTCATCGTGCCTGTTTCGACCGCCGTCTCCACCGCATCGATGTACTCCTCCGCGACGGGTTCGCCCGGAGGCACGAGGTCGCGGTTGCGCAGTTGTTCCCAGTGCTCCGCTTCCTCGCTCGCGTAGCCCACCGTGACTTGGACGTAGGGCTGGATCGACTGCATGGGGTCCAGTTGCGTGATGATGAGCGGGGCAGTCATGCCCACGGTCCAGTTGCCGTCGAGGACGTACACGACAGGTGCTTGCGCCGTGGCGCGGTCGTAGTTCGGTGGTGTGGTGACCCAGACGCCGTAGTCGTGTCCGCCGCTGGAGCGCATCTCGAAGTAGTCGGTGTGGGCGAGGCATCCCTGCCACATGGTGCTCATCTGAGGTCCTTCACGATCTGGCCGGCCTGGATGACGAGGACGGCGTTGGTGGGGTCGGAGAACAGTTCCGGGTCTTCGAGCGGATCGCCGTTCCAGAGAACGAGGTCTGCCTGCGCTCCGGGGGCGATGACACCCACCCGGCCGGACAGACCGAGGATGCCGGCGTTGGTCCGGGTCGCCGCCACGAGCGCTTCCATCGGCGTCTCGAGGGCCGCGCGCAGGCTGAGTTCTTCGCCGCGACGTTCCTGGGCCGGACCGATGAGATCGGAACCCAGCCCCACCCGTACTCCCGCGTGCTTGGCGACAGCGAGCGCCGTCGTCATCCGCTCGCGTGCGCCCTCGACCCGGTCGCGGGTCGACTCGGCGAGGCCGGCCCCGGCGGTGTCGCGCAGCAGTTGCTCGATGACGGCGAACGTGGGCACGAGGGCGACCTCGCGAGCGGCCATCAGGGCCGCGGTGGACTCGTCGAGGCTGGTGCCGTGCTCGACGCAGCGCACCCCGGCCTCGACCGCATTGCGTATGCCGTCGTTGTTGTGGGCGTGAACCGTCACATAGGTGTTCCGTGCCGCAGCTTCCTGAACGGCGACAGTGATCTCTTCGACGGTGAACTGGGTGTCGGTCAGACGGTCATGCGCGCCCACCACTCCGCCGGTCACGCAGAGCTTCAGGAAGGAGGCTCCGCGGCGGAATGCCTCCCGGACGTTGTGCCGAAGCTCGTCCGCGTTGCCCGCCATCATGGACAGGGCGCACAGGCCCGGGATGTGGTGGCTGCTCCACAGCTCGGTGGGTTCCCATTCGGCTCCGTAGTAGCCGTGCCCGCCGATCTGGCACTGAACGGGTCCACACGACAGGACACGCGGCCCTCTGACCTTGCCCCTCGCGATCGCGGTGACGACACCGCCGTCGATCCCTCCGGTGTCGCGAACGGTGGTGAAGCCGGCGTCGAGCGCCGCGCCGGCCGTGGCGAAGATGTCCGCCGCGATCTCGGCAGCGCTCATCCCGAACGAGAAGTGCGTCCGGATCGGACTCGACAGGCCCAGGTGGACGTGAGCGTCGATCAGGCCGGGTGTCATCGTCAACCCCCCGGCGTCGAGACGCTCGCCGTGCGCGCTGGAGGCACCGAGTCGGGTGATGCGGCCCTTCTCGACACTGATGTCGAGCTTGCGGGGGTCGCGTCCCGTGCCGTCGACGACCGCCGCGCCGACTACATGAGCAGGTCCCATGGTCGATCCTTCGCCGTTGCGAGCTGACTGCGACCATGTGTGAAGCAACACGAACCGCATCCTTCTTTTCCAATGGATAAACCGTGGGAGTGATGTTGTCAACCTCGGAACGCAGGGGCGGCGCGCGCGAGCGACTCCTGGCGCGGCTTCTCGACGCCTTCGGTGAGGCCCTTCCCGCACCGGAGACGTCCCTCCGTGAGATCGCCGCCCGGATCGGGACCAGTCACGCCCTGCTGCGCTACCACTTCGGGTCCCTCTCGGGAGTCCTGGCCGCCCTGCTCACGGCGCAGCGGACCCGTGACAACGAGGCACTCCTGGAGGCCGCCCAGCGGGGCACCTTCGACGAGTTCGTGGTGGCGATCTGGCGCACCTATACCCGACCGGAGCGGCTGTCGCGTGCCCGCGGCTTCTTCTACGTCGTCGGACTGGCCGCGTACGGGCCCGAGGACTTCCGGGAGTTCGTGGACTCGATCGGCGACCTGACCGTGATGCTGGCCTCACTCGCGGAACGCGAGGGACTCGGCGCGAAGGAAGCGCGCGATGTGGCCGACGCCACCATTGCCGCGATTCGCGGCCTCCTCCTGCAGGAAGTGCTGACCCCCGGAACCCGCTCGGAGGACGCGATCACCTTGATCCTGCGCATGAAGGAAGGCCGGTCCGTTCCATGACCGCGTCCGGAGTGTCGTGCGGGCCCTCGGCCGTCACCGCCTCCCCTGATCCCTCGGCCGCTGCCTGCGGACGCGCTGACGAACGGCCTCGGCCCTCGGCCGCTTCACTTGTCCGTGTGTAAAACCGAAGGTCCGTGCCATGCGGAGAGAGGGTCAGGATCCGGCCGTTGAGTACGTGCGTGTCCGGGCGCGCGCTCCCCGGGGCATGGTGACGCTGCCGGGTCGGCCGCGTGGAGGTGTGGTGCCCGAAGCGCTGCTGGCCGATCTCCCGCTTGAGATCGGCCTGGGCGCGGGGCGTGGTTCGCTTCTCTTCGTGGCCTCTGGTCAGTCGATCGAGTGCCGCTTGCCGCGTCACGTACCCGCTCTCCATGCGCTCGCCTCGCGTTGGCGGCCGGTGGCGTCGCGGTGGCGCATGGCGCACGGGCGGGCGCCACGGTTCCGGCGCGCGCATGCGCGGCTCTTGAAGAAACCGCCCGTTCCGCGGACGCTCCTGCGCTGTGCCGCGCGACCGGCGCTCAGGAGGCCGGGGCGGCGCCGCTCTGTTCGGTCCGCCGGGCCAGCAGGCCGGCGGCGGTCACCGCCGTCGTGCGCCGGACCAGGTCGGTGAAGTCCAGCCGCATGGCCGCCAGTTCGGGGTCCGAGGCGTAGACCGCCAGCATGGCCGGGGAGGGGCGGCTGCACTGCCAGGCCGCCATGGCCGTCAGCAGGGTCGATTCGGCCAGCGCGGCGGCGCCGTCGGGGCCGAGTTCGGGGAGGTGGCGCAGCACGATCCGGACCAGGTCCCGCAGGGACTGCCGGGCCGCCTGCTTGTGGCGGATGCCGGTCTCGGTGGAGATGTTCTGTTCCAGGACCGCGCCCTGCGCGCTGAGCAGGTCGCACAGCACCGGCCGCCGCGCCATGGAGGTGGCCAGGAGATCCGCCAGCCGGTCCCCGCGCGCACGCGCGGCGCCCTCGCTCGCCGCGTGCTCCTCGCGCAGTTCGTCGAGCCAGCTCCGGGTCTCGGTGTCGAGCAGTTCGAGCAGGACCGCCTCGCGGGACTCGAAATAGCGGAGCACGTTCGCCTTGGCCAGGCAGACGCGGCGGCTCAGTTTGTTCAGGCTCAGCTCCGCGACCGGCATCTCGGTCAGCATCGCGGCCGCGGTGTCCAGGATGTGGCGTCGTCGCTGGCTGCGCTGTTCGTCGGTGCGGGCTCGCTGGAAGGTCACCTCCCCATATTACAAACCACCGGTACTTTGATTAAGTACCGGTGGTCCGTTACGGTGACGGGAGACAAGATACCGGCAGTCCGTTATGGGGTTCGTCATGTACCAGGTTCCTGACCAGCACGGAAAACTCGCCGTCGTCACCGGCGCGAACAGCGGCACCGGCAAGGAGGCCGCCAAACGGCTGGCCGGAGCCGGAGCCAGGGTCGTGCTCGCCGTGCGCACGCCGGGCAAGGGCGAACAGGCCCGGGGCGACATCCTCGCCGCGCACCCCGGCGCCGAGGTGGAGGTCCGCCGCCTGGACCTGGCCGACCTGGCCTCGGTCCGCGGCTTCGCCGACGGCCTGGTCGCCGACGGCCGGCCACTGGACCTGCTGCTGAACAACGCCGGGGTCATGAACGTGCCGCGGCGCACCCAGACCCCGGACGGCTTCGAACTCCAACTGGCCAGCAACTTCCTCGGCCCGTTCGCCCTGACCGCCCAGTTGCTGCCGCTGCTGCTGGCGGCCCCCGCGCCGCGGGTGGCCACGATGAGCAGCGGCACCGCCCACCGGGCGCGCATCGACTTCGACGATCTGCAGTCCACCCGCGGCTACAGCCCCACCCGGGCCTACGCCCAGTCCAAGCTCGCCGATCTGCTGATGATGCTGCACCTCGCCGACCTCGCCGAACAGCACGGCTGGCCGCTGCTGTCGGCCGGCGCGCACCCCGGCTACACCCGCACCAACCTGACGACCTCCGGCCCGACCCTGGACGGCGGCCGGCCCGGCCGGATCGAATCACTGCTGTACAGGATCGTGCCGTCCCAGGGGGTCGAGCAGGGCGCGGAGCCCCTGCTGTACGCGGCCACCAGCCCCGACGCCGCACCCCGCGGCTACTACGGACCGCGCTGGGCGATGGTCGGCCCCACCAGGGCCACGCCCCTGCCGCGCAGCGCCCGGGACAAGACCGTCGCGGCACGTCTGTGGACCGAGGCCGAACGTCTCACCGGCGTCTGCGCGCCGGCCCGGAAGCTCTGACCTGTCCGTCCCATCGGCCACCGTCAGCGGGTGGCCGGGGTGCCGGAGGGCTCGGGCGCGCACGCAGCCCACCCCGCGTCGCGGGCGGGTGTGCCGCCGGAGCGGCCCGCCCCCCCCGCATGGGCGCCCTCCGGAGTGGGACATACTCTCCGGATGAGCGCACGCACGTCACCGGCCGGCCGGCCGGTCACGATCCGGAGGGCCGTCGCGCGGGACGCCAAACGGCTCACCCGGCTCGTGCGGGGTTCGGGCGCCTACGCGGGCCAGTACGCGAGCGTCGTCGCGGGCTACCGGGTCGGTCCCGATTACCTCGACGCCCACCGCGTGTTCGCGGCCGTCGACGCCGACGCTCCCGCGGGCCCGGTCCTCGGGTTCTACTCACTCGTCCTCGTGCCGCCGGAGCTCGACCTGCTGTTCGTCGCCGACGCGGCGCAGGGACGGGGCATCGGGCGTCTGCTGGTCGCGCACCTGCGGTCCGAGGCCCGTGCCGCGGGACTCGACCGGGTCAAGGTCGTCTCGCACCCTCCCGCCGAAGGCTTCTACCTCCGCGTCGGCGCGGTGCGGACCGGGACCGTGCCCGCGAACCCGCCCGCCGTGCCGTGGGACCGCCCCGAGCTGGAATTCCGCGTCCCGCCGGAATGACGGCGGCGCGCCGGTCCGCACGGCACCGGCCCGTTAGGGCCTGTCGTTCGGATAACGCCGGTGAGCGGGGCCTGGTGCGCGCACCTGCCGCGTTGTCGTCACTCGCCGACGCTCCGCGTCGACTCCCTCCTCCGCCTCGCATCCGCACGCGCCAGGCCCCGCTCACCGGCGCGAGGAAGGCGCAGCCGATTCCCCGCGACCTGATCCGGACGACAGGCCCTGGGCGGGCAGCCTCGTGTCGACGAGGAGGCTGATCTCCACGGCCTGGCCCGGGAAGGTCAGTTCGGTGACGCCGAGGACCGTGGCGGCCGGGCGGTGGTCGCCGAAGTACGCGCGATTGCCCTCCGCCGTCGCCGCGGCGTTCTGCCGCAGGTCCACCACGTACAGGGTCTGCGAGACGACCTGGTTCCGGGTGGCTCCGTAGTGGCGCAGGACCCTGTCCACGTTGGCGTGGGTCTGCGTGAGCTGGGCGGCGAAGTCGCCCGCGTGGCGGAACTCGCCCGCCTCGTCCAGCGAGAGCTGCCCGGAGACATGGATCAGCTCGCCGGACTTGACTGCCTGCGCGTAGCCGAAGTCGCTCTCGGCCGGTACTCCGTACTGGAAGACATCGATGACGGCCATGGGCCCGCCCTTCCTTTAAGCTCTCTTGTGGTTACTCGGAAACTGTAGGAGAGTGACCGGCGACCTGGAAGAACGCACTTTTCGGTGACTGAGGAACCTGATGGTGACCAAGCAACTGCTCAAGGGCCTCCCCGAGGACGCCGACCTGAGGCGCGCGGACTCGCTGGCGCGGGAGATCTTCTCGGACGTCGCCAACAAGTGGGCGCTCCTGATCATCGAGGCGCTCGGCGAGGGCACCCTGCGCTTCAGCGAACTGCGGAAGGAGGTCGAGGGAGTGAGCCACAAGATGCTCACCCAGAACCTGCGCATGCTGGAGCGCAACGGCCTGGTCGACCGCGAGGTGTACCCCACCGTGCCGCCACGGGTCGAGTACACCCTCACCGAGCCGGGCCGGGCGCTGCGCGCCACGGTCGACGCCCTGTGCGGCTGGACCCACCAGTACCTCGGCCACATCGAGGGCGCGCGCCGCCGCTTCGGCGACTGACGGCGCGCGGCACCACGCTCTCCTCGCGTACCGCCCGGGGTCAGCGCAGGATGCGCCACCGGTTGTCGGCGGTGCCGTCGTCGGGTGCCTGCACGACGAACGCGCCGACGGCGGTGGAGCCGCCCGCGACGGCGAGCAGTTTCCCGCTGTGCGCGTTGCGGATCTTGCAGGTGCCGTCGCCCTGGTCGAGCAGGGTCCACCGGTGGTCGGCGGTGCCGTTGTCCGCCCACTGCACGACGGCTGCGTCGTCGGCGGTGGACATGCCGAGCACGCCGAGCACCTTGCCGCTGTGGACGTTGCGGAAGCGGACGGCGCCGCCGTCCGGGACCAGCTCCCAGTCGTGGTCGGCGGTTCCGCTGTCGCTCCACTGCAGGGCCCGGCCGCCGTCGGCGGTGGACATGTCCTGGATGCCCAGCACCAGACCGCTGGCCGCGTTGGCGACGCGGACGGAGGACGGGCCGCCGGTCCGCCAGTACACGGTGTAGGTGTGGCCGTGCGCGTCGTGGAAGGGCTTGAGGGCCACTTCGCGCCCGTCGGCGGTGGCGGTGAAGGCCAGCCCGGTCGAGCCGGTGCGGCGGACCGAGGCGGGGTCGAGGGCGGGGAGGGAACCGAGGGCAGAGCTGCCGTAGTCGCCGGCCAGGACGACCGGACCGTAGGTGACGGCGGCGACGCCCGGGTCGTCGTCGGCCGGCCGCAGCACGGTCCGCATGGGCAGGCGAACGGTGACGGTGTCGCCGGAGCTCCACGACCGGGTCAGGGTCGCGTAACTCCCGGGGGCCGTGGCGATGTCCTGGGCGACGCCGTTGACGCTGACGGTGGCGCCGGCGGTCCAGCCGGGAATGCGGACGCGCAGCGCCCACGTGCCGCCCACCGCACCGGTGACGCGCAGGGTGGTGGTGTCGCTCGCCGGGTACGAGGTGGTCTGGGTGACGGTGATGCCGCGCTGGGTCCAGGTGAGCACCGACGGCACGAACAGGTTGACGGTGAGCGTGGTCCCGGAGTGGAAGTAGACGGAGTCCATCAGCCGGGTGTGGATCTCCACGCCGGTGCCCTGGCAGCACCAGAAGGTGCCGTAGTCGGTGCTCCAGGTGCCGCCGCCCCACGCCGGGCCGACCCCGCGCCGGCCGCCGGGCCTGAGCGGGGTGAAGTAGGTGATGTGGCCGTGCGGGTCGGCCGGGTTCTGGTTGCCGATGATGTGGTTGAGCCAGGCCCGCTCGTAGAAGTCGAACAGTTCGGCCCGGTCCGGTGTCAGTGTGAACAGCTCCCGGGTGAGGGTGAGCATGTTGACGGTATTGCAGCTCTCGCAGGTGTCGTCGGTCAGGTACGCGGCGATGGCGTGCGGGGCGCGGAAGTGTTCGGCCTGGCTGTTGCCGCCGATGGCGTAGGTGTGGGAGCCGGCGCAGTGGTTCCAGGCGTGGGTGGCGATGTCGCGGTACCGGGTGGTGCCGGTGGCCTTGTACTCCCGTACCGCGCCGATCCACTTCGGCACCTGGGTGTTGGCGTGCAGCCCGGTCAGGGCGTCCCGGCCCGCCGCCAGCGGGTCGAACACCGCGGCGTGGTCGAACCGCTGGGCGACGGTGAGCCACCGGGTGTCACCGGTGTGCAGGCAGAGGTCGGTGAGGACCGCGTTCATGCCCCCGAACTCGGTCTCCAGCATGGCCTGCCGCTGTGCGGCGGTGAGGCGGCCGGTGCGGGTGTCGACCCAGCCCGCGAGGGCCAGCAGCACGTCACGGGCCTGGGTGCTGCCGAGGTGGCGCCACACGTCCAGCAGGCCGGCGAGGGTCTTGTGGACCGTGTAGTACGGCACGTTGCCGTTGCGCAGGGTGCGGGCCTCCAGGGCGGTGAAGTCGGACTCCGGGTAGCCGGAGAGATAGCCCGCGGTGAAGCCCGCCGCGCGGTTGTTGGCCTGGCACCTGGCCAGCTCGGCGACCATGTACAGGGCCTTGTCCCGGGCGACGGTGTCCCCGGTCACGGCGTACAACTGCGCCCAGGCGGTGAGGAAGTGGCCCTGGACGTGGCTGCGGAAGGGGAAGTCGGGCGCCTCCCAGCCGCCGGTGGCGGCGGCGCCGTTCGTGGACAGGCCGTGGTTGGCGCGGAAGTTGTACAGCAGCCGGTCGACGTCGACGAACCTGAGGTAGGCGGCGGTGCGGTTCTGGTTGTCCAGCCACCGGCTCGCGGTCAGCCGCACCTGGCCGAGGCCGAAGGGCAGCGCCTCGGTCCCGAAGTCGGCGCGGACCGGCGGGAGGGCCGCCGCACGCGCCGCGGAGCTGCCGAGGAGGGGACCGGCGGCGGAGGCGGCGACGGCGGTACCCGCGAGCGTGAGGGCGCGCCTCCTGCTGACGGACTCGGACATGGTGATCCTCTCGTACGCGGGAGTGGTACACCGACACGGAGCGAGCACGGCCTAAGGTCGATATTTCGAACGCCGTTCGTGGAGTCGACGGAAACATAGGTGGACGAGTGACGGGCGTCAACGGTCCGCGCACGTCCGGTTGCCCGGACAACCGGCGGACGCCTCGCGCGGTGAAGCAGGGGCAGCCGGGCGCCCCGCCGCCGAGGACACCCGCAGGAGGCCCGGACGGACGGCGGCGGCGAGTGGCGGATCTTCGCGCAGCTGATCCTGCCGGTGGGAAAGCCGGCCATCGCGTCACTGGCCATCTCCCGGAGGAACAGGCCGGCCAGCGGGGTGAGCCAGACGAGGGCGACGAGGACGAGGAAAGCCTGGACGAGCCCCTTGCCCAGCAGGCGTCGTACGGCGGTCATCGCTGACTCCTTCGGAAACGGCGGACGTTGAACACCATGGCGGGGACCACGAGCAGCAGCAGGACACCCAGCGCGCTGCCCATGCCCTGGTCGTTGCCGCCGCCGAAGGACACCAGCCACATCTGCGTCGCGAGCACGGTGGCGTCCTCCTGCACCGGGCCGGGCGCGATGACGTACACGAGGTCGAAGACCTGCAGGGCGGCGAGGCCCGCGCCGATCAGGACCATCGCGAACCCGGTCCAGATCCACAGGTACGCCCCGATGACGGCGGGGGTGACGAGGGCCGGCCCGAGCCAGGAGATCCCGGGGGCGGTGGGGCGGCGCCTTCGCCCTGCCGGCGCTCCGGCGCGCGCCGGGCCCCGACGGCATCCTCGCCGCGGGCGCCGCCGTCTTCGCCGCGGCCCTGGTGGTGCTGGCCACGGTCCGCACGCTCTGGCCGGCCGGCCGCCGCCCCGCTGCCCGCGGGCCTGGCCTGGATCGGCGTGCTGTCCACCCTCGACGCCGCCCTCCAGCAGCGGTTGCCCGGCTGGGTCCGGGCCCGCGGACTCGCCGTCCACCTCGTGGTGTTCCAGGGCGGACAGGCGCTCACCGCCCCGTGTGGGGTGTGCTGGCCGACCGGCTGGGCCTCACCGTCTCCCTGCTGGCCGGCTCCGCGCCGCTGGTGGCCGGTGCCCTGAGCCTCCGGCGCCGGCCGCTCCTCGCCACGGACGAGGGGGCCCGGTCCTGTCCGACCACTGGCCGGCGCCGCCGCTCGTGTTCGAACCCGGCCCGGCCGACGGCCCGGTACTCGTCTCCGTCACCTACCGGGTCGCCCCGGCGCAGAGGACCGCGTCACCGAGGCCATGCGGCACGTCGCCCGGTCCCGGCGCCGCACCGGCGCCCTCACCCGGGTGCTGCATCAGGACGTCGGCGCCCCCGACCGGTTCGTCGAGAACTGTCTGATCGCCTCCCGGTCGGAACACCTGGCCCAGCACCACGCCCGGCCCACGGCCACCGACCGCCGCTTCGAGGAGACCGCCCGCCGGCTGCTCGCACCCGGTACCGCGCCCGAGGTGACCCCACGCCTTCTGCGCGGCCACCGGACCGGTGGTCACGGCCGGGCCCCCGGACGAGGAACCGGCCGGTGTGCCGCCCGCCGCCCGGTCAGCGCCGGAGGCTGTCCGAACGGGCAGAACCACCCCTGACGACGCGACCGGCACCGGCCCGCGCCCGTAGGCTCCGATCGGGTCCTGAGGCAAGTGAGAGACACGGGAACGACACGGTGGTCCAGTACGAGTACGCGTACGAGTACGAGTACGTGCACGAGGGCGAGGGCGAGGGTCCCGGCACCGTCCGGTTCGTCCTCTCACCCCTGCGCGAGACCTGGCACAGCCTGTGGACGCTGCGGGACCCGGGCCACTATCCGCACCACCTGCCCTGGCTGCGCCGGCTGCGGACCCTCACACCCCGCCTCGACACCGACCTGCTGGTGGCCCTGACCGGCGACGGCCACCGGCTGCCGCGCTTCCTGACCGAGGGCCCGCGGACACGCAACGCGGACGTACGCGACGAACTGTCCGCCGTCCGCCGCGCCGACCCGGCCGAGGTCCTGCGGGACCTCGGCGCGACCCACCGGGACGCGCGCCCGCCGGCGGTGCTGCGGGGCGACGCGACCGCCCTGCACGGCCGGCTCGTCACCGCCCTGGAGACGTACTGGACGACCGTCATGGAGCCGTACTGGCCGCGGATCCGGGCCGTGCTCGAAGCGGACGTGCCGCACCGCGCCCGCGTGCTCGCCGCGCGGGGCACGGCCGGGCTCGTCGCGTCGCTGCACCCCGGGGCCGAGTGGGACGCCGGCGCGCTCCGGCTGTCGGCGTCCGGACCCGTCCACCGGCTCCGGACGGCGGGCCCGCCGGTCCTCTGCCCGTCGGTGTTCGCCCTCCGGGCGACCGTGCCGGACGAGCACGCGTCCAGCGGGACGGCACCCGGTGGGGAGGGACCGCGGATCACCTATCCCGCGCGGGGCGCCGCCGCCCTCTGGGACGACGTCGCGGCCCCCACCCCCGAGGCGCTCACCGACCTGATCGGCCGTGCCAAGACGACCCTCCTCACCACCCTCTCGGCCCCGGAGACGACGGTCGCGCTCGCCCGCTCCCTGGGCGTCTCGCCGAGCGCCGTCTCGCAGCACCTGGCGCGGCTGGCGGCCTGCGGCCTGGTGACGCGCCGCAGGGAGGGCCGGACCGTGCTCTACCTCCGCAGCGAACTGGGCGACCGCCTCGTGGGCCGGCGGACGGACCCGAGGACGGCCTGAGGACGGCCTGGACCCGACGGCGACCGGAACGGCCGGCCGACGGGTGAACCGGGGAAGAAGCCTCCCCGGTTCACCCGTCGAGCAGGCTCAGCAGCCAGGCGTCCCAGTCGCTCCAGTCGTCCTCCTGGCCGGGAGCGACCGCCTCCCAGGTGCGGACCAGCCAGTTCCGCAGCGGCTGCGCCGGGACCTCCAGCAGGAACGAACCGAAACCGTCCCGCAGCAGGACCCGCACCTCCTCGCGGCCCCCGCGACGGCACGGCGGCCAGACCCGTACGTCGCCCTCGCCCGAGGGCCTGCGCAGGCCCGACTGCAGCAGATCGCGCGCGCAGTACCACCGCAGACCGTCCGCCGCCGCGTCCCCCGGCAACTCCAGCATCACGGCGAACGGGTCCCTGGGCACGTAGGTGCAGCGCAGGGAGACGGCGCGCCCCCGGGACGCACCGGCCGCCAGGACGGCCGGGACACACGCCGTCACGTCCTGCCCGCGGGCCGGGACACGGTCGTGGGCCCCACCGGTGTGCGTACTCATACGAAGGCCACCTCCGCGCCGGGGGAGGGGACGCCGCGCCCGGCCCGCAGGCACGGGCCGGCCGGCGGCGTACGGGGGGCGGTGCGGGAACGCTGGTCCATGAGCCTCTCGCGGCGATCGGTCCGAATCGACGGGCACGGCGCAGCCTAGGTTCCGCCGCGGGGCCGGATCGCCGCTGGACGCACGGGGGTTTGCGCCTGAGGGAACAGCCCCGCGGCCCACCCGGCGGAGCACGGCGGGCGAGGGCCGCCGGTCCGTGCACGATCCCTGTCCGCCCGTGCAGACTTCGCAGCCGGTGCGGGCCGTCGCGCGACGACGGCTCCCGGTCCGCATCCCGGGACCGGCCGCGGGCCGTATACGGCACCCCTTCCCCCCGAAGTCAGGCCACCGCTGGCCGAGCGGCCCGCACGCGCTTCCTCCGGTCCTCCGTCGAACCGGCCGACCACGGCCACAAGTCGCCCGTGTATCGCGCGAGTTGACGGTCGGCTACCGGCACCGCGGCCTCTTCCCAAGATCGCGGCCGGCGACTTACATTCCGTCGGTCCGGGGGCCATCCGGTCCTCCTCCCCGTCCGAGCCACCGCTCCCCGAGTCAAGGGAATCCCGTTGACACACCAGCCACCCGGCAGACGGCGGCGCCTGCTCGTGCTCGCCGCCGCCCTCCTGGTCACCGCGGCCACCCCGCACGTGGCCGCGTCCGCGGACGCCCCCCGGGCCGGCGGCGCGACGCCCGCCGCCCCCGCCGACATCGTTGCCACGTCCGAGGTGACCCTGCTCACCGGCGACAAGGTCACCCTCACCCCGCGCGCCGGCGACACCCCGGGCACCGTCACCGTCGAGGGCCCCGACGGGCAGCCCGCCGGGGCGCGGGTGCTGACCGTCGGCGGCGACACCTACGTCTATCCCGACTCCGCCCGCTCCTACCTGGCGGCCGGCGCCCTGGACCAGCGGCTGTTCAACGTGACCCGTCTCGTGGCGGACGGCTACGACGACGCCCACCTCGACCGCCTGCCCCTGATCGTCACCTACGGCGGCGCCGACGCCGGCGCGGCCACCCTGCGCTCACGGGGCCGCGCCATCCCGGGCGACATCACCGGCGTACGCGCCCTCACCAGCGTCAACGGCGTCGCGCTGGCGGCGGACCGGGACGACACCGGCACCCTGTGGTCCGCCCTGACCGGCGGTGGCACGGGCCCGGCGGCGGAGCCGGCCTTCAGGAACGGCGTCGCCGAGGTGTGGCTCGACGGCAGGGCGGAGGCCACCCTCGCCGACTCGGCCGGGCAGATCGGCGCCCCCGGCGTCTGGGCCGGCGGCAACACCGGGGAGGGCGTCGACGTGGCCGTCCTCGACACCGGCTACGACCCGGACCACCCCGACCTGAAGGACGCCGTCGAGGACAGTGCCGGCTTCGTCCCCGGCGAGGACGTCACCGACCGCAACGGCCACGGCACCCACGTCGCCTCCACCATCGCGGGCAGCGGCGCCGCCTCCGACGGCGTGGAGAAGGGCGTGGCGCCCGGTGCCGACCTGCATGTGGGCAAGGTGCTGAACGACGCGGGCTCCGGGTACGACTCCTGGATCCTGGCCGGCATGGAGTGGGCCACCCGCGAGGCGCACGCCCGCGTGGTCAGCATGAGCCTCGGCAGCAGCGAGAACGCCGACGGCGACACGCTGCTCGCCCGCGCCGTCGACGCGCTGAGCGACGAGACCGGCGCGCTGTTCACCATCGCCGCCGGCAACAACGGCCCCGGCGCGCGGACCGTACGCTCGCCCGGCACCGCCGACGCGGCCCTGACCGTCGGCGCGGTCGACTCCGCCGACGAGATCGCCGACTTCTCCAGCCGCGGCCCCCGCTACGGCGACGACGCCCTCAAGCCCGAGATCACCGCTCCCGGCGTCGGCATCCTGGCCGCCCGCTCCCGGTACGCCGCCGAGGGCAGCGGCCCCTACATCGGCCTCAGCGGTACGTCCATGGCGACGCCGCACGTGGCCGGCGCCGCCGCGCTGGTGGCCGCCGCGCACCCCGACTGGACCGGCAGCCGCATCAAGGACGCCCTGGTCAGCACGGTCAAGGCCACCCCCGGAATCACCGCCGACGACGGCGGCAACGGCCGGGTCGACGCCCGCGCGGCAGCCACCGGCACCCTCACCGCCACCGGCACCGCGGACGCCGGCATCCACGCGCCCGGCACCGGCGGCACCGTCGACTCCACGGTCACCTGGACCAACACCGCCGACGAGCCGGTCACCGTGGACCTGGCCGTGGACGCGCCCGGCGTCCCCGCGGGCGTCTTCACCGCCGACCGGGACCGCCTGGAGATCCCCGCCCACGGCACCGCGCGGGCCACCGTCACCACCGACCTCGGCAAAGCCGGCGAACTGGCGCGCTGGACCGGCCGGCTGACCGCCGCCACCGACGGCACCGTCCGCACCCGCACCCTGCTCGGCGTCAGCACCCGCAACCGCCTCGTCCACGTCCGCACCACGGTCACCGGCCGCTCCGGCGAACCCACCGACGGCATCCTCACCTTCTACCGCAAGGGCGACGAGTACGCGGACACCTACCTCTACGGCGGCGGCGCCTCCGACGACCTCCTCCCGCCCGGCCGCTACACCGTCCACGCCGACTTCCGCGTGGAGGGCACCCACGGCGCCTCCTCGGCCGGCTACGCCCGCATGGTCCTGCCGCAGGTGGACGTCACCGGTGACACCGACCTCACCTTCGACGGCACGAAACTCCGTCAGATCAGCGCCGTCACCCCGAAGAAGACGGAGAACTCCGCGCGCCGCCTGGACTACCACCGCCGGTTCGACGACGGCACCCGGGTGACCGACAGCGCCGAGATCGGCGACGGCTACGACAGCATGTGGACGGCCCCGGTGGCGGCGGGCGACGACGGAGAGCAGTACCTGACGGCCCGCTGGCGCGAGCAGCAGCCCCTGCTGTCGGTGACCTCAGGCGCGCAGGACTTCGACGACCTGTGGGTCCTGCCCGGCTCGGCGAAACTCCCCGAGGGCCGCCACGACCTGGACCTCGTCCACCCCGGGGAGGGCCTGGCCGAGGACTACGCGGGCGTCGACGCGGCGGGCAAGGCGGCCGTGGTGCGCTGGGACTCCGACGACGAGGACACCGCCGACGACCAGATCCGGGCCGCCCAGGCGGCGGGCGTGAAACTGCTGCTGTTCGTGCACGACCTCGACGGACGGCTGCGCCTGCCCGTCATCCGGACCACCATGGAGGTGGCCGGCCTCTCCCGCACGGAGGGCGAGAAGCTGATCGCCCGCGTCGACGCCGGCCCCTCGGGCGGTGTGCCCCTGCGCGCCGCCTCCCACCCCGACACCGACTACCTCTACGACCTGGTCCGCACCTGGCGGGGACGCGTCCCCGCCGACCTGACCTACGCGCCCCGGGAGAAGCAGCTCGCCCGCGTGGAGACGTACTACCGCAACCCCGAGGGCCGGGAGGTGTACGAGAACCGCTACGACATCCACCCGTGGACGGAGTACAGCGTCGCCACGGCCCGCCTGAGCACCGCCGGCGCCCACCGCACCGACTACGTCACCACCGACGCCGCCTTCACCTGGACCGAGGAGGGACTGCTCCACCAGGCCGTCTCCAGCACCTCCGGCCCGGCCCGCTACCCGGCGGGCCGCACCACCCACGTCCACTGGTTCGGCACGGTCGCCCGGCCGCGCTTCACCGACACCGCCCCGCCCACCCGCACCGCCGACCGCATCGACGTCACGGTCCCGGCCTGGGGCGACTCGGGCGGCGACCACGCCAACCACACCCCCTTCGGCAGCACCGGGACCAGCGAGAAGACGCGGCTGTACCGAGGCGGCACCCTGCTCGCCGCCGGCTCCTCGGGCGTGGCCGCCGCCGTCCCGGCCGCCCAGGGCACCTACCGGCTGACCCACACGGCCACCCGTACGGCCACCACCGGATTCCCGTACTCGACGGCCACCCGCACCGAGTGGACGTTCACCTCGGCCGCACCCCGCGACCCCGGCGGGACGGGCCGGCTGCCGCTCGTCCAGCTCGACTACACGCTGCCCACCGACGACAGCGGCGCCGCCACCCGGGGCGCCACCCTCACCGTCACCCCGCTGCACCTCGCGGGAGGGCCCCGCGCGGCGCTGCACACCCGGAAGGTCGAGGTGTCCTACGACGACGGCGCCACCTGGACCACCGCCCGCCTCAGCGGGCGCGGTGAGGGCAAGGTCAGCACCGTACTGAAAGCCCCCCGGTCCGCCCGGTACGTGACCCTGCGGGTCCACGCCGGGGACAGCCGGGGCGACACCGTCACCCAGACCGTGGTGCGGGCCGCCGGCCTCACCGGCTGACCGGCCGGCCGGTCCCGGCCCCGCCCACCGCGGCGGGGCCGGGACACACACGCACCCCGGACCCGCCGGGCGGTCTCGTACCCTGGCAGGCATGCGCATGCGCCCCACCCTGAGCTGGACCCCGGCCGGCGAACTTCCACCGGGCACCACGGACCCGCGACCGGTCGCCGACCTGCTGGGCGCCGGGGGAGTGCTGGTGCTGAGCGGAGCGGGCCTCTCCACCGAGTCCGGCATCCCCGACTACCGGGGCGAGGGCGGCAGCCTCAGCCGGCACACCCCGATGACCTACCAGGACTTCACCGCCGGCGAGCAGGCCAGGCGCCGCTACTGGGCGCGCAGCCACCTCGGCTGGCGCACCTTCGGCCGGGCCCTCCCCAACGCCGGGCACCGGGCGGTGGCCGCGTTCGGCCGGCAGGGCCTGCTGACCGGGGTGATCACACAGAACGTCGACGGCCTGCACCAGGCCGCAGGCAGTGAGGACGTCGTGGAACTCCACGGCAGCCTGGACCGGGTCGTCTGCCTCTCCTGCGGCGCCCGCAGCGCCCGCCGCGACCTCGCCCGGCGCCTGGAGGAGGCGAACCCCGGCTTCGCCCCCGTGGCCGCCGGGATCAACCCGGACGGCGACGCCGACCTCACCGACGACCAGGTCGGCGACTTCCGGGTGGTGCCCTGCGAGATCTGCGGCGGCATCCTCAAACCGGACGTGGTCTTCTTCGGCGAGGCCGTGCCGCCCCGGCGCGTCGAGCACTGCCGCGAACTGGTCCGCGCCGCCACGTCGCTGCTGGTCCTCGGCTCCTCGCTGACCGTGATGTCCGGACTGCGCTTCGTCCGGCAGGCGGCGCGGGCCGGCACCCCCGTCCTCATCGTCAACCGGGACCCGACCCGCGGCGACCAGCACGCCGTCACCCGCGTCGCCCTCCCGCTCGGCCCGGCCCTCACCACCGTCGCCGCCCGGCTCGGCGTCCCCGTCGACGACGGCACGGCGACCCCGGCCTGAGGCCCGCGCGAGGGCAGGTGCCGTCGCTGTTGGGGGAGCGTTCGGTATCCGGTACCCGATCCACGGCTCCGCGTTCTCCCGCGGTCGTTAGCGTGCGCCCGTTCGAACGACGAGTACGGGAGCGACCATGCACGGACCCCTCGACGCCCACACCCCCGGCGACCCGGCCGCCGCCGGCTGCGCGTGCCCCGTCACCGCGGACCCCGACGGTGACGGGCCGGCCGCCGCCGGCCGCCGGGCCTTCCTCCAGCGGGCGGGCGCGCTCGGCGTCGGCGCGGGCGCGGCCGGACTCCTCGCGGCTCCCGCCCTCACCACCCCCGCCCACGCGGCCGGCGCCGCCCGGACGGACCGGGGCGACGACGACCCCTACGGCCGCGCCACGACCGGCCGGGGCCGGCGCGGCACCTGGCGCCCGGACCCGGACAGCCCCCGGTTCACCGTCGTCGTGATGCCCGACACCCAGTATCTGTTCGACCAGGACCGCATCCACCCGGCCCCGGTCGAGGCGTCCTTCCGCTGGGTCCTGGACCCCGAGGGCCGGGCCGGCGGCAACGACGAGAACATCGTCTTCCTCGCCCACCTGGGGGACGTCACCAACAACGGCCTTCCCGAGGAGTACGCCGCCGCCACCGAGGTGTTCGGCCTCCTGGACCGCGCCGGCGCCTCCTACGGCGTGCTCGCCGGCAACCACGACGTCGGCGAGGACGACCAGCGCGGCGCCACCCCGTACCTGGACACCTTCAGCGTCGCCCGCGCCAGGAAGCGCCCCAGCCACCACGCCTCCAGCCCGGACGGCTACAACACCGCGCACATCTTCACGGCCGGTGGCCGCCGGTGGCTGCTGCTCGCCCTCGACTGGCGGCTGTCGGAAGCCGGTTTCGCCTGGGCGAACGCCGTCATCGCCGACAACCCCACCCTGCCGGTGATCGTCACCACCCACGAGATCGTCGGCTCCCGCGACGACGGCACCGCCGGCCTGTCCGAGTACGGGCAGCGCATGTGGGACCGGCTCATCAAGGGCAACGACCAGATCTTCCTCACCCTCAACGGCCACTACTGGCCGCCCGGCAGCACCGTCATGACAAACGACGCGGGCCACGACGTGCACCTGCACATCACCAACTACCAGGACCGGTACTACGGCGGCGCCGGCATGGTCCGCTCCTACCGCTTCGACCTGGACCGCGGCCGGATCGACGTCGCCACCTTCTCCCCGTGGGTCCGTGAACTGGCCGCCGCCGGACAGCTCAACGAACTGGCCGCGCGGGAACTGGAGCTGACCTCCGCCGTCGACCGCTTCTCGATGGAGATCGACTTCACCGAGCGGTTCTCCGGGTTCGCCCCCGTCGCACCCCGCAAGGCACGCCCCGCCCGCCGGATGCTGCTGCCCGGCACCCTCGCCTACTGGCGGTTCGACGAGGGCACCCCCGGCACCGACGTCACCGCCGGCACGGTGTTCCGGGACCGCACCGGCAACGGCAACGACCTCGAACTGCGCACCGTCCCCGGCACCCCCGCGCACGCGCTGGTCCGCACCGGCGACCACCATCCCGACCAGCCGGCCCACGCCTCCCTGGTCTTCGCCGGACAGGGCGGCCCGGTCAGCGGCAGCTACCTGCGGACCGTCGGCAAGGCACCCCTCAACCACGAGACGTTCGAGCGGGGCTACACCTTCGAGGTCTTCTTCAAGGTGCCCGCCGACTGGGACGGCGGCCGCAACGGCTGGTCGGCGCTGCTCAGCCGCGCGGGCACGGCCGCCGCGGCCGGCAAGAACGGCCCCGGTGCCACCCCCGAGGAACCGGTCCTCACCCTCAGCCTGTCCAGCTCCATCGAACTCCAGTGGAACGCCTACCCGTTGAACCGGAACGGCGCCACCACCGCCTGGAGCCACCTCCTCCAGAAGGAGGAGTGGTGGCACGTCGCCGTCGTCAACGACGGCCGGCTCAGCAAGCTCTACGTCAACGGCTGCGAGGAGGGCCGCAACCCCACGAGCAGGGCCGTCGGCCTGACCTCCCTCGGCCTGCCCTTCCTGCTGGGCGGCTACCAGTGGGCCGACGCCGTCGACCAGGTCTTCCACGGCACCATCGGCGACGTACGGATCACCGGACGGGCGCTGTCGCCCCGGCAGTTCATGAACGCCTGACCACGGCCGGGCACGGCACGGACGGGTCCGTCACCTCGACACCGACCCGGGCGTCCCGGCGACGGCCACGACGACAAGGCCGTCCCCGCCCCGCGCACCCCGCCACCGAGCGGCCGCGGCCGGTCCTGACCGCACCCCCGGCCCCCCAAGCACAAAGCTCCGCCGTCCCCCTCGGGGGACGGCGGAGCTTTGTGCTTGACACCACCTCAGGTGCGGTCGCCCTTCGGCTTGCCCCGCTGGTCCGGCGTGCCGTGCGGCGGCGCGCCGAACGGCTGCGGCGAGGTCGCTGGCGACACCGGCGAGCCACCCCGCCCCTGGCCCTGCTCGGGACGGAGGGCACCGGGGTCGCCGGAGGTCGGCACCGCGCCGGCCCGCAGCTGTTCCAGCCGGGCCGCCAGCACCTCCGTCACCGGCAGCCGGTCGGCGTGCGAGCGCTCGTAGGCGAGCAGCTCCTCCACCTCGTCGGCGCCGAGGGAACGCACCCGGCTCTCCAGGCTGCCGGTCGGCAGATGGTCGTAGTCGGGCAACGGCAGCGCGTCGCGGGCGTGGTCGGCCATCGTTCTCACCTTCTCGGTACGGACCGGGTCACGGGTGCCTCAGTGGCCGCCGCCGGGGCCGCCGCTGCCGAACGAACCGCTGCTGCCCTCGTCCCAGCGGCGCCGCGGCTGCCCCGGCGCGGAACGCGTGCCCTGCCGGTGCAGATCGTGCGGCAGCATCCGCTCGTCACTGCGCGGCACCTCCTCCGCCGTCCGGGTCTCCTGGGTCTCCCGGACCGGGCCGCCGGGCGGCAGGTGCGGCTGCTCGTCCGGGGTCGGCGGCGGCGACTCCCGGCGCTTGACGCGGATGCCGACCGCGAAGGCGCCGATCAGCAGCGCCACCACCACGAAAGCCGCCACGATCAGCCCGACGCTCATGGCACCGTTGCTCGCGGCCATGTCCATCCATGCGCTAGTCATGAACCCCGAGTACCCCCGGAGCCGCGCTCAAGCACCTCTCCGTTCCGGGTCGTGCGCGCGGGCGGACCCGGGTGCCCGGGGCCGTCGGCGGAAAACGGCCGGAGCCCTTGGGAACACCGGGCGGCGCGGGTTTGGCGCCCACCGCAGCGGCAACCCGCGCGGTGTGACTACCTCGACTTCACAGCAGGAGCTGTTCCAGTTCCTCGAGGACCGCTTCGCATGCGCACAGGCGTGCACCGAGTGCGCGCGGGCGTGCGCGCTGCGGGCGAGCCTCGTGGACCCGGAAGGCACGGAGAACCAGGAACTCGTACGCCGCAAGGGCATCATGTGCGCCGAGGTGTGCGACGCGACGTGCCGGGTGCTGTCCGAGCAGAACCAGGTGGACGAGGAGGCGATCCGCGTCCAGCTGGAGTGGTGCCGGCAGGTGTGCCTGGAGAGCGCGCACGTCTTCGACCAGCAGCCGGGCGCCGAGGACAGCGCCGCCGCCTGCCGGGCCTGCGCCCGCGCGTGCGGGGAGTTCCTCGCCACCCTGCGCTGACCACGCGCCCTGGGCAGGCCGCGGGCACGGCGTTGATCTCCGGCCCGTGGCTCGCACACCGGCGGGCGGACCGAGCGGGAGGGAGACGGCCACGCGGACGACGGGAACGACAGGAGTGACGGGAACGACGGGAACGGCGGACGCATCGGGCGACCCCGGGCTGTTCGGACCCGGCTCGGTGACCTGGCAGGCGCACGGCGACCCGATGATGTGGATCGCCGGCGTCCGCGCCCTCTGGCTCCAGGCCCTGCACCCGCGCGCCGTCCGCGGCGTCCTCCAGAACTCCGACTTCCGCGAGGACGCCTGGGGACGGCTGCTGCGCACCGCCGACTTCGTCGGCACCACGACCTACGGCGACACCACGGCCGCCGAACGCGCCGGCGCCCGGGTCCGCAGGATCCACCGGCTGCTCGGCGCCACCGACCCGGACACCGGGGAGCGCTACGGCGTCGACGAACCCGCGCTGCTGCGCTGGGTGCACTGCGCCGAGGTCGGCTCCTACCTGCACGTCCTGCGCCGCTCCGGTTACCCGCTCACCGACGCCGCGGCCGACCGCTACCTCGCCGAGCAGCGGACCGGCGCCCGCCTGGTCGGCCTCGACCCCGCCGGCGTCCCGGCGAGTCGCGCCGGGCTGAGCGCCTACTTCGAGGCCGTACGCCCCGAACTGGCCGCCGGACCCGAGGCCCGCGAGATCGACGACTTCCTGCGCCGGCCGCCGGTCCACCCCCTGCTCACCCCCGCCCGGCGGCTGCTGTGGACGCGGGTCGCGAACCTCGCCTACGGCTCCCTCCCGCCGTACGCCCACGAGCTGTACGGCCGTCCCGCCCCCGAGCCCGAAGCGGTCACCCGCCGCCTGCGGCTCACCGGCACCGCGCTGCGCGCGGTCCCCGCCCGGCTGCGCTGGCAACTGCCCCCGAAGCACATCGTCCGCGCCATGCGACGGCTCGGTCCCGGGGCCCGCCCGACCCCGTGCAAACTCGGCGCATAGACCGCCGTACCGGACGGGCCGGGGGAGGGCGGAGCGACATCGGCGAGGCGCGCTTCTATCGGGGACGGCACGCTGATCCACGGCCGGTACCGGCTGCTCGACCCGATCGGACACGGTGGCATGGGGGAGGCGTGGCGGGCCCGCGACGGAGTCACCGGCCTCGTGCTACCAAGGGCCATGACCCCACACAAAGGAAGTCATGAGAGCGGGCGGGGCACCCGGCGCTACGACGCCGTCGTCGTAGGCGGCGGACACAACGGGCTGGTCGCCGCCGCCTACCTGGCCCGCGCCGGACGCTCGGTCCTGGTGCTGGAACGGCTCGGCCACACCGGCGGCGCGGCCGTCTCGACGCGCCCCTTCCCCGGCGTCGACGCCCGGCTGTCCCGGTACTCCTACCTGGTCAGCCTGCTGCCGGCGAAGATCGTGCGGGACCTCGGCCTCGACCTGACGCTCCGGCCCCGCGCCGTCTCCTCGTACACCCCCGCGCGGCGAGCCGGGCGGCCCACCGGGCTGCTGGTCGCCCGGGACGAGGAGCGCACCCGCGCCTCCCTCGCCCGGCTCACCGGCGGCGACCGCGAGTACCGGTCCTGGCGCCGCTTCCACGGCATGACCGGCCGGGTCGCCCGCCGGGTCTTCCCCACCCTCACCGAACCGCTGCCCACCCGGGCCGAGCTGCGCCGCCGCGTCGACGACGAGGACGCCTGGCGGGCGCTGTTCGAGGAACCCCTCGGCCGGGTGATCGAGGCGTACTTCACCGACGACCTGGTGCGCGGCGTGGTCCTCACCGACGCCCTGATCGGCACCTTCGCCGACGCCCACGACCCGTCCCTGCGGCAGAACCGCTGCTTCCTGTACCACGTCATCGGCGGCGGCACCGGCGCCTGGGACGTGCCGGTCGGCGGCATGGGGGCGCTCACCGACGCGCTGGCCGCGGCGGCCGTACGGGCCGGTGCCGAACTCGCCACCGGCCATGAGGCGGTACGGATCGACAGCGACGGGCACACCGCCGAGGTCACCTGCCGCACGGCCGACGGCGAGCACACCGTCGCCGCCCGGCACGTCCTCGTCGCCGCCGCGCCCCAGGTCCTCGCGGCGCTGACCGGCGACGCGCCGCCCCCGCCCGCCGAGGGCGCCCAGCTCAAGGTCAACATGCTCCTGACCCGGCTGCCCGCCCTGCGGGACCCGGCGGCCGACCCCCGGGAGGCGTTCGCGGGCACCTTCCATGTCGCTGAGGGCTACCGGAACCTGGCCGCCGCCCAGGTGAGCGCGGCCTCCGGCACACCGCCCGCCGCCCCGCCGGCCGAGCTGTACTGCCACTCGCTCACCGACCCCACGATCCTCGGCCCGGACCTCGCCCGGCGGGGTCACCACACCCTCACCCTGTTCGGCCTGCACACCCCGGCCCGGCTGTTCGCCCGGGACCACGACGCCGTGCGGGACGACCTGCTCGCCGCCACCCTCGCCCAGGTCGACGCCCACCTCGCCGAACCGCTCGCCGGCTGCCTCGCCACCGACGCCGACGGCCGCCCCTGTCTGGAGGTGCGGACCCCGCCCGAGCTGGAACGCGACCTCGGCCTGCCCGGCGGCCACATCTTCCACCGCGACCTGTCCTGGCCGTACGCCCGGGACGGTGCCGGCCGCTGGGGCGTGGCGACCGGGCGGCCGAACGTCCTGCTCTGCGGCGCGGGCGCGGTGCGCGGCGGCGGGGTCAGCGGGGTGCCCGGCCACAACGCCGCCATGGCCGTCCTGGAGAGCCCGGCCCGCTGACGGGCGCATGCGCCACCCCGGAACGGGTACCGCGACATAACGGGAAAAATCGGCAATACCGGAATGCAAGGAGGCCGCCATGGCTGACCTCAGCCCCATCGATCTGCAGAAGGCCCTCAGCGGCATGGACTACCCGGCGGACAAGAAGTCGCTCGTCGACCGCGCCCGTGAGAACAAGGCCGACGACAAGGTCGTCAGCCGCCTCGACGGCCTGAAGCAGGACACCTTCGACGGCCCCAACGAGGTCCAGAAGGCCGTCTTCAACGGGTAGCCGCCGGCCGGCCCGCGCACCGCGCCGCCACCGCGGCCGCGACGGACCGGCCCCCGCAAGCTCCTTGCCCGGATGACCTGTCGGCGGTCCGGCCCGAAAGCTAGGCTGGCCCGCGGACGACGCATCGGGAGGAGCACGGACGTGGCCGAGACCACCACCCACCAGCGCCCGCTCACCGGCTGGGACAAGCCGGAGCTGGACCTCAGCAACGCGCACTGGCAGTCCAGCAGCCGCGGCCTGGGCGATGTCGAGATCGCCTTCGTCGAGGGTTTCATCGCCATGCGCAACAGCGCCCGCCCGGAAAGCCCCTCCCTGATCTTCACCCCCGACGAGTGGGGGGCCTTCGTGTCGGGAGCGCGGCAAGGGGAGTTCGACCTCACCTGAGCCGCCGGCGGGCCCGAGCCCCGAAGGCGAGGAACCATGAGCACCCTGCCGGTAGTCGCGGCGATCGACGGTTCGGACGACAGTCTGCGCGCCCTGGACCGGGCCGTGGAAGAGGCCCGCCTGCGCGCCGCCCCGCTGCGCGTGGCGCACGTGCGGCAGTACGCGCCCTGGGCCCAGCCCGATGTCCTGGTGGCCGGCCCGCCCGACCCCGACGGCGACCCGGTCCTCGACGCGGCCCGCGCCCACCTGGGCGAGCGCGACGACACCCCGGCCGCCGAGTACGCCGCCCCGGAGGGCGCCCCGGCCGTCGCCCTGCCCCGACTGAGCGCCGACGCACAGCTGTTGGTACTGGGCTCCCGGGGCCGCGGCGGCTTCGCCAGTCTGCTGCTCGGCTCCAGTTCCCTGGCGGCCGCCCGGGACGCGGAGTGCCCGGTGATCGTGGTGCCCCGCCCCGGCCGCGAGGTGCAGGCACCGCCGTTCGACCTCGGGACCGGCCCCCGGGTGGTCGTCGGACTGCACGTCGACAGCCCCGACGAGGTCACGCTCGGCTTCGCCTTCACCGAGGCCGCGCTGCGCGACGCCCGCCTCCAGGTCGTCGCCGCCTACCCGTGGCCGGTGCAGACCTGGATGACACCCCCCGGCCAGGTGGTGGCGCCGGTGATCGACGAGGCCGCCGTGGCGAGCGAGACCCGGGTCCTCGCCGACGGTCTCCTCGCCCCCCACCGGGGCCGCCACCCCGGGGTCCGCGCCGAGACCCACGTCCTGCCGGGTGACGCCGCCGGGAACCTCGTCGCCGCATCCCGGGACGCCGACCTGGTCGTCGTCGGCCGGCACCGCAGACGGCTGCTGGCCCCCACCCGGATGATGGGCTCGGTCGCCCACGCCGTGCTGCTGCACGCCGCCGCCCCGGTCGCGGTGGTGCCGCCCGCGCCCCCGGAGGAGTGACAGAGGCATGACGGGGGAATACCCCCGCCCGCCGGTGAAGTGGCCCGGACCGCCGAGCCCGTCGGGCGGGACCACGTACCATGGGCGGCATGTCGTTCCTCCGCCGCCGCAGTGCCACTCCCGCCGGGCCCGACTTCGACGTACTGGCCATGGACCCGGGCGACTGGCCCGGCAATCTGGGCGCCGGGCTGCTGCCCGCCCCGGACGGCACCTGCCAGGGCGTGTTCCTCCGCTACGACCTGTTCGGCGGCCGCGGCCCCGCGATGATCATCGGCAATCTGCCGGAGGGCTCACCGGCCCGCGAGGTCCCCGAGGGCGAGATCCCCTTCGAGGTGGCCCAGCTGCTGCTGGCCCTGGAGAACGACGAGGAGGTCACCGTCGTCGGCACCGAGGACGTCCCCGTGATGCAGGGCGACAACCTCCTGATCGTGCGCCGCCTCAAGCTCTCCGAGAGCCGGATCTCCTGCGTGCAGTTCGACCGCAGCGACAATGTCCTGGTGACCATCGCCGCCTGGGACCGCCCCATCACCGACGACCTGTACACCCTGCTGAAACCCCTCCCGGCGGAGCTGTTCCAGCAGGGCTGAGGCACACGAGCTAGCGGACGACCTCGACGTCGGCGGCGCGGACGTACGCCACCCGGTGGCCGTACTGGATCTCGTAGTACCGCTCCTCGCCCCGCACCACCCGGTGCGTGTCCTCGGTGAAGGTGACCGCGTAGTAGTACTCGCCCGGCACCACGTCACCGGCCACGTACGCCTGTCCCGCGGGCAGCCGGTACGGCAGCGGGGACACCGCCTGCACCGGTACGCCCGCCGGATAGGCCGCCGCCTCCGGGTACGCCCGCCCGTACACGGGCACGCTCTCCGCCCCCGCCTTCGCCCGCACCCGGACGCCCCGCGCGGGCACCGCCGCGGGCGCGTCCGGCGGGTCGCGGAACCACGCCTTCTGGCCCAGGTACCAGATGGCCGTCCACTCGCCCCACCGGCCGGCCACCGCGTAACGCTGGCCGGTGGAGACCCGGGAGGACAGGTCGTTCACCCCCGTGGTCGGGGCCGTGCCGAGGCCCACGTCCCTGATGAGCGGCGCGTCCTCGTCGTGGTCGGCGTACAGCCGCACCTCGCTGGACCCGTGCCCCGCGCACGGCTCGCCCGCGCTCGCGCAGCCGGTGTACACCGGCCGGTTGGCGGCGTAGTCGGGACGGATCGTCACCACCGGGGCGTGCTTCCCGGCGGTCGGGTGGACGGGCCGGCCCAGCAGCTCGAAGTAGTGCGCCCAGTCCCAGTACGGCCCCGGGTCGGTGTGCATGCCGGGGACGGCGGACGCGGTCGGCCCGGGCACGTTGTCATGGCCCAGGACGTGCTGCCGGTCCAGCGGGATGCCGTACCGTTTCGCCAGGTACGTCACCAGCCGCGCCGACGACCGGTACATGGCCTCCGTGTACCAGGCGTCCGGTGCGGCGAGGAATCCCTCGTGCTCCAGCCCGATCGAGCCCGCGTTGACGTACCAGTTGCCCGCGTGCCAGGCGACGTCCCTGGTCCGCACGTGCTGGGCGATGTGGCCGTCGGTGGAGCGCAGCGTGTAGTGCCAGGAGACGTACGTCGGGTCCCGCACCATGTTCAGCACGCCGTCCCAGGCGCCCTCGGTGTCGTGCACGACGATGTACCGGATCCGCTGGGAGGCGGGACGGTCGCCCAGGTCGTGGTTGCCGTAGTCGCCGTCCCCGAACTCCTCGTACGGTGCCGGTATCCACTCGCAGGAGACGGTGGGCGGGCACTCGGTGCCGGCCCCCGGGACGGTTCGCAGCCCGGCCCGCGCCACCTGGCCGGTCTCCGGCGCCACCTCCGGCCGGGCGGCCAGCTCGACCCGCTGCCCGGCGTCCGTGACACGCCGCTCACCGGACCGGATCACCGCGTACACGTCGTCGGCGTAGGCCGCGGCGGTCGCGGTGTCGTCCGCGCCGGAGAACCGGGCCACCGCCCCGTACCAGTCCGCCGGGTCCGCGCTCGGCGGCTCACCCAGCGTGCGCTGCGCGGCGGCGAGCAGCGCCGCGCCGCCTGCCACGTTGGCGGCCGGGTCGGTGCGCAGCGCCTCGGCGCTCAGTCCGGTCAGCCGGGCCGCCGTCGGCAGGGTCGTCAGCCGGGCCGGCAGGGCCGGGGCCGCCGGGCCCGCCGCCGGGCGCAGCGCGGGACGGGCGTCGTCGCCCCGCGGGTCCTCGGCGCCCGCGTCGTGGTGCGAGGAGGCCCTCGCCAGCGCGGCGCGGGCGTCGGTGAGGTGCATCGGCCCGTACCCGCCGGTCACGCTCGGGGCGCCGCCGTGCGCGTCCCAGCGGGACTGGAGGTAGGAGACGCCCAGCAGCACGCTCGGGGGCACCCGGTACTCCCGCGCCGCCGCAGCGAAGGCGCGCTGCAGACGGTCGGGGGCTGGCGCCGGACCGGTGGGCGGCGCGGCGCCGAGCAGCGGCAGCAGCAGCGCCGCCACGGATACGCCACCGGCCATGGCACGCCGGCGACGGCCGCCGGGGAGGGGGATCGGGCCGGGAACGGTTCCTCGCAAGACGGCCTCCTGTGACCTGGGGCGTTGGCGGGACGTGCGGGCCGGGCGTGCGTCAGTGGTACCCGGCGGTCCGACGATCCGTCAATCACCCTCGCGCACCGGAATTTTCCCTGGCCACGGCGCCAGTGGTCTGTGCCAATGGCACGGACACGGAAGATCCGCGGCACGCCTGGCGGGGCGTGCCGCGGACCTCCCGCGTCCCTCAGCGGGTGCCGACCGCCGCCCGGACGGCCCGGCGGGCCAGCTGGCAGTCGTCGTGGAGCCGCCGCAGCAGCAGCCGCTGCTCCTCACCGGACGGCACGGCACCCGGCTGGGCCGCGCCCGGTGCCGTCTCGCGCATCGAACGCTGCACGGCCGTCTCGTACGTACGGATCTCCCGCGTCAGCACGAGCATCAGGTTCACCAGGAACGCGTCCCGCGAGGCGGGCCCCGCCGACTGGGCGAGCTGGCTGATGTGGCGCCGGGCGGCCGGCGCGTCCCCGAGCACGGACCAGAGCGTCGCCAGGTCGTAGCCCGGCAGGTACCAGCCCGCGTGCTCCCAGTCCACCAGCACGGGACCGGCCGGGGACACGAGGATGTTGGACAGCAGCGCGTCACCGTGGCAGAACTGGCGGATGTCGTGCCCGCCGGCCCGGTGCGCGATGCCGTGCAGCAGCTTCTGGAGGTCGCCCAGGTCCCGGTCGGTGAGCAGCCCCAGTTCGTGGAAGCGCGAGATCCGCTTGGCGTAGTTCAACGGCTTGCCGAAGGTGTCCGGCGGGGGACACCAGGCGTTGAGCCGGCGGATCGCGCCGAGCGCCGCCTTGATGTCCGCCCGCGGCGGGGCCTCCGCCGGGTGCCGCTGCACGGCGGTCACCCGCCCCGGCATCCGCTCGATCACCAGCGTGCAGTTGTCCGGGTCCGCCGCGATCAGCCTCGGCACCCGCGTCGGCGGGCGGTGCCGGACGAACGTGCGGTACACCGCTATTTCGTGCCGGATGCGCTCCGCCCACGCGGGAGAGTGGTCCAGGAGGCACTTGGCGACGGCCGTGCTCCGTCCCGTGGTGCCGACCAGCAGCACGGACCGGCCGCTGCGCCGGAGCACCTGGACCGGGGAGAACTCCGGACAGATCCGGTGGACGGAGGCGAGCGCCGTGCGCAGTTGGGTGCCCTGGGGGCCGGACAGGTCGATCCTTCCGCTGAGGGGCGCGGTGCCGGGTCCGGCCCCGCGCCGGGTCCTGCCCGCCCCGAGGACGGGGGCCGCCGGGCGCGCAGGGGCGAGGTAGGGGCCGCCGCCCGCCGGGCGGACGTGCGGGGACCGGGGCGGGGCGGACACGGAGGACGATGCTGCGTGCATGGGCGAGACAGATCCCTTCGTGTTCCTGCTTGCGTGCTGTGCGTGCCGTGCCTTGTCGCGTGCGGGGTGCGTCCGCCCGACCGGCCGTCCGAGGGCCACCCTGGGGAGTGTCCCGGCGGGGGCCAGGTCGGGGAGACGCGTTCCTACCTGACACCCGACCGGCCCTGGCACACCATGTGGCGGACCCTGGCGAAGCCCTGGCGAATAGTCGCCCGGCATCTCCCTGCGGGCTACTGTCAACTCAGCCGAGAACCTGGGGGCTTGACGTGAGCGGACGACCCAACACCCGCCTCTCGGACCTGTTCGGCCTGGCCGGCTGGTCCAAGGGCGAACTCGCGAGGCTGGTCAACCGGCGGGCGGCGGCCATGGGCCACCCCCAGCTGGCGACCGACACCTCACGGGTGCGGCGGTGGATCGACAGGGGAGAGATCCCGCGCGATCCGGTGCCGCGGGTGCTGGCGGTCCTGTTCACCGAGCGTCTCGGCCGTGTCGTGACCATCGAGGACCTCGGTCTGGTACGACACGGGCGCGCGGGGAAACGGCAGGGCGGCGGGAGCGAGGAACTTCCCGGCGAAGTGCCGTGGGCGCCCGGGCGGACCGCCGAGGTCCTCACCGAATTCACGGGAATGGACCTCATGCTCAACCGACGCGGCTTGGTGGGCGCGGGCGCCGCGCTCGCCGCGGGCTCCGCACTCAGCGGCGCCATGCACGACTGGCTCCACACCGACCCTGCCCTGGCTGCCGACGCCCCCGACCTCGACCGACCCCTGCACACCGCCGACCCCGCCGGGTCCGACCGCTACGAGGCCGCCCCCGTCGGGTGGCAGGAGGTCGAGGAACTCGAGAACTCGGTCGGGGTGTTCCGCGCCTGGGACGCCGCCCGGGGCGGCGGTCTCCAGCGCAAGGCGGTGGTCGGCCAGCTCAACGAGGTGGGCGGCATGCTCGCCTACCACCACCCCCCCCAACTCCAGCGGCGCCTGTGGGGCGTCGCCGCCAACCTCGCCGTCCTGGCCGGCTGGATGTCGCACGACGTCGGCCTGGAACCCACGGCCCAGAAGTACTTCCTCATCGCCGCCCACGCCGCCCGGGAGGGCGGTGACCGGCCCCGGGCAGGCGAGGCGCTCTCCCGGGCGGCCCGCCAGATGGTGCACCTCGGCCGGCCCGACGACGCGCTGGACCTGATGAAGCTGGCCACCTCCGGCTCCGGTGACCGGCTGCTGCCCCGCACCAGGGCGATGTTCCACACCATCGAGGCGTGGGCGCAGGCGTCGATGGGCAAGGGCCAGGCGATGCGCCGCACCCTCGGACAGGCGGAGGACCTCTTCGTCGCCGACCATGACGACGCCGGGACGCCGGACTGGATGCAGACCTTCAAGGACGAGGATCTGTACGGCATGACCGCGCTCGCCTACCGCACCCTGGCCGAGTTCGACCCGGCCGCGGCGGTCCACGCCCAGTACTACGCGGAGAAGGCGCTGGACCTGAGGGTCGACGGCCGCGAGCGGTCGAAGATCTTCGACCATCTCTCGATGGCCTCGGCCTGTTTCATCGCCGACGACCCCGAACAGGCGGACCGCTACGCCCGGCTGGCCCTGATGGCGATGGGGTCCAACTCCTCCCTGCGCACCTGGGACCGGCTGCGCGAGATGTACCGCCTGACCGCGGAGTACGCGAGCCACCCGCGGATCCGGCAACTGCGGGAGGAGATCAGGCTGGCGCTCCCGAAGGGAAAGGGGAAGCCGGGCGCCGGCGCACCCGTCTAGCCTTCCACCCGGGCGGTCAGCACGCACACCTCGTTCCCGTGTCCGGCGGACTCCCGCGCCACGACCCGTGACGCTTCCCCGGCCGACTCCGCCGCGGCCAGTCGCGGGGCCAGGGCCAGGAGCCGGTCCGGCGGGGCCGGCGAGGTGTGCAGGACCAGCAGGTCACCGGCTTCGAGGGGTTCCTCGGCCCGGGGGCCGAGCAGCCGCCCCGTTCCGCCGCGGAAGAGCAGCGGGGCGGGGTGGCCCGCGCACGCCCACCGCAGGGTCCGGTCGGCCGCCCGGTAGAGGCAGCACACCGCGGTGTCCAGGGCGGGCCGGCCGGTGGCGCCGGGCTGCCGGGCGAGCCGGTCCAGCAGGGTGCCCGGGGCGAGGCCCGCCAGCGCCAGGCCGCGCAGGGTGCCGGCCAGCAACGCCGCCTCCGGGGCCCCGTCCGGGCCGGGGCCGGTCAGGCGGACCATGCTCAGCAGGGCCTCGCCCCCGGCCGTGGCGCAGGCGTCGTACCAGAGGGCGCCGGCTCCCTCGGCGGACTCCGGGGGCAGCACGGCGGCCAGGTCCAGACCGGCGGCGCCGGGCAGCCGCGGAGGGGCGGGCCGGGCGCGGGGCGCGGCCGGTCGCGCCGGCGCGGCGGAGGCCGGGTCGGGGAGCGACGCACGGGACTCGCTGACCGCCCGCCGGCCGCGGCGCAGGGCGGTGACATCGCGCAGCACCGCCCACAACGAGACGGTGGAGCCATGGGCGTCGAGGACGGGCCGGCCCCTCATGTGCACGGTCCGTACGGTGCCGTCGGGCCGGACGACACGGAACTCGCCGTCGATCGGGCGGGCGTCGACGAGACACCCGGTGACCATCGCGGTCAGGCCGGGCCGGTCCTCCGCCAGGACGACGGACGGCAGTTCGTCGAGGGTGAGCGGGGCAGCGGCGGGGTCCCGGCCGAGGATGCGGTACAGCTCCGGGGACCAGTGGGCCCCGTCCGTCAGCAGATCCCACTCCGCGCTGCCGACCAGGCCGGGCGACGAGCCGGCCCGGCCGGAACCGGCGGGCGCCGACCGGAGCGGCGGGCCGTCCCGCAACTGCGCCAAGTGCCGGTCGACGTCGTCCAGTTGATGCAGCGCCAGATCGTACAGGGCGCGCTGCCAGCGGCCCGTGGGGTCCGATCCGTCGTGCCGCGCGTCCCGCCGTACGGCGTCCACCTCGCCCTTGAGCCGCCGCGTCTGCGATATCAGCGCCTCCACCGTGCCGGGCCCTGACGGCTGGGCGGCGGGGTGGTCCGCGGAGAGGGGGGACGGCATGACGCACTCCGGTGTGCAGACGGTACGGCCAGGGCGGAACCGGGTCGGGCGCGGAAGACCTCACGACTGTTGCACAGCGCGCGACGCCCTGGGGGGGGATTCGGTGACACACGCTACGGCGATGCCGACGGCATATGCCATGGTCCCGGGCGATCGACTCACCCGGTCGTCCCGCAGGCCCTCCCCGTGGACCGTCGCGTAGGCGCACTACGGGAGCTGAGGGGCGAACGGATGCGGCACCGGTGCCCTACGCCCCGGTCCCCCCGTACAGCGCCGGGCGCGGCGCGAGGTCGACCGGGGTGCGGACGCCGGACTCCAGGGCGCGCACTCCCGCCTCGGCGACCGCGGACGCCGCGTAGCCGTCCCAGGCGTTCGCGCCGGTGACCCGGCCGTGCCGCACGGCGTCGACCCAGGCGCGCACCTCGCGGTCGTAGGCGTCGGCGAACCGTACGAGGTAGTCCTGCGGCACCTCCTCGCGCAGGCCGCCCGCCGCCGTCACCGCCATGGCCCGCTCCTCGCCGATGCGGGCGCTTCCCGCCTCGCAGACGGCCTCGCAGCGGACCTGGTAGCCGAAGCCGCAGTTGACGAAGACCTCCACGTCGACCAGGGCGCCGCCGTCGGTCTCGAACAGCACGAACTGCGGGTCGAGCAGCCCCGCGGGCGCTCCGGCGGACGGCCGAGGCCGGTGCACGGTCACCGCGACCGGCTCCTGGCCGAGCAGCCAGCGGGCGGCGTCGATCTCGTGCGAGACGGAACTGTTCACCAGCATCGCGGAGGTGAAGCCGGGCGGTGAGGAGACGTTGCGGTGGACGCAGTGCAGCATCAGCGGCCGGCCCAGCCGCCCGCCGTCCAGCAGGGCCTTCAGCCGCGTGTACTCGGAGTCGTAGCGCCGCATGAAGCCGATCTGGGCCAGCCGCCGGCCGAGCCGCGCCTCCGCCTCCACGATCCGCAGCGCGCCCGCCGGGTCGGGGACCATCGGCTTCTCGCACAGCACCGGCAGGTTCCGGGCGAAGGCGGCGAGCAGCGCCTCCTCGTGCGCCTCGCCGGGGGAGGCGATCAGTACGGCCTCGACGCCGGGCGCGTCCAGCGCGGCCTCGGCCTCCGTGCGGACCGCGACGCCCTCCCGCCCGGCGACGGCCTCCTTCGCCCGTTCCGCGTCGGGGTCGGCGACGGCGACCACCCGGGCGCCGCCCACCACGCGGTCCAGCCGGCGGATGTGATCGGCGCCCATGTGTCCCGCGCCCAGGACCGCCACGCCCAGTGACTGACCCATCTCCCGTCGGCTCCTCCCGGTCGGCACTGCCGCCAGGGTGTCACGGCCGTCAAGGGCGGCGGCGCGAGGACCGGCCGGGACGCTCAGTAGCGCAGCACCCCGGCGATCCCGTCCGCGTCCCGCAGGGTGCCGTCCGGGACGAAGCGGACCTCCGCGCCGGTCTCCAGGCACTGTTCGACGATCTCGTCCACGATGTCCTCGCGGGCGTCGAGGTCGCGGGGGTCCGCGGGTTCCAGATGGTCGCCGGCGTCCACCACCGTCGCGCGGTAGTTCTCCTCGACGGCCAGCAGCCGGACCCGCCCGGCCAGGGCGCTCCGCCACAGCTCGTCGACGCCGGCCGCGTACTCCCGCCGGCCGCGCGCCGCCTCCAGTTCGCCGGTCACCGCGTCGGCGGCCCGGCGCGCCTCGGCGGCGACCAGCGGCCGTACCGCCTGCCACACGGCTTCCGGGGTGCCGTTCGCGAGGCCGCCGTGCGGGAGGTGCACCGCGCCCCGTACGGCGCCGCCCGCGTCGTCGAGCAGTGACAGCGCCGCCTCGGGTCCGGTGACGTACACCGGACGCGGACGGTCGCGCAGCAGCCGGCCCAGCGCGGCGTCCGCGTCGCGCAGGAACTGGCGGGTGCGCTCGTCGCGGAAGGCGCTGGGGGAGTCGCCGATCCGCTCCTGGCGCTCGGGGTCGAAGTCCTCCGGCGGCCTGGTCAGCGGGAAGCCGCCGGAGCGCTCCTCGGTGACGCGGTCGGTGCCGCCGTTCCACAGCGTGGCGCGGTCGGCGGAGACCGAGAGCACCCAGAACGGGCGCTCGGCCGAGTGGGCCGCGACCAGGTTGCGGGTCAGGAAGGTGTCCGAGAGCACCACGCGCTCGGGCACGGAGCGGGCCAGCGTCCACACCTGGTGCTCGCCCGGCGCGGCGAAGATCGCCAGTCCGTCCTCCGTCTCGGCGGGGTCGATCTCGGCGAGGGCCCGGTCGAGCTGCTCCTCGACCTCGGCGCGGCGTTCCCGGGTGACCGCCGGATCGGCCTCCAGCCGTCTCCTTGCCTCGGCGACCGCGTTGCGCAGGCGCACCGGGTCCTGGGCGCTGCCGGGTTCCCGGCGGTGCGTCGGGGTCAGCACCGACACGGCCGGATAGGGGCGGGGGCGCCGGAGTTCGGCGAGGGTGGCGGGGCTCAGATCGTGCTCCATGCCAGCACGATAGGTCTGTTCTGTCCGGCTGGCACGTGGAGCGGCCGGGGCCGGTTGGAGAACTCTTTGCCGATGGCCGGTTCGGTGCGGCCGGGGTCCGTACGGGCCGGACGGTGAGGTATCGCTGAAGCAAAGTGTGGCCGAAAGCACGAGCCTTATGTGTCCGTCGTGTTACGGCCGCGTTGACCGCGCGTACCGGCGGAGCGCAGGCTCAGGTTGTAGATGGCAACTACAACTGGTTTGCCGGAAGGGCCGCCCGTGCGTGCTCGCACCCGCGAAGCACTCCGACGTGCCAGGTCGGAGCGGTCCTCCGGGCGGACCGGACGCAGGAGGTAGCACATGTGCGGCATCACCGGCTGGGTCTCCTTCGACCGCGACCTGCGCGCCGAGAAGACGGCATTGGACGCGATGACGGAGACGATGGCCTGCCGCGGACCGGACGACCGGGGCGTCTGGGCCGAGGGCCCCGCGGCGCTCGGCCACCGCAGGCTCGCCATCATCGACCTGCCCGGCGGCCGGCAGCCGATGACCGCCGGGACCCCGCACGGCACGGTCGCCCTCGTCTACTCGGGCGAGACCTACAACTTCACCGAGCTGCGCCGCGAACTCACCGGCCGCGGCCACCGCTTCACCACCGACTCCGACACCGAGGTCGTGCTCCGCGGCTACCTGGAGTGGGGGGAGGCGCTGCCCGAACGCCTCAACGGCATGTACGCCTTCGCCGTCTGGGACGGCCGCGCGGACAAGCTCCTCATGGTCCGCGACCGCATGGGCATCAAGCCCTTCTACTTCCACCCCACCGCCGACGGCGTCCTCTTCGGCTCCGAGCCCAAGGCGATCCTCGCCAACCCGCTCGCCCGCCGCCGGGTCAAGCTGGACGGGCTGCGGGAACTCTTCACCATGATCAAGACGCCGGGCCACGCGGTGTGGGACGGCATGCGCGAGGTCGAGCCCGGCACCGTCGTCACCGTCGACCGCGACGGCGTCCGCACCCGCCGCTACTGGGAGCTGGAGACCCGCCCGCACACCGACGACCGGGACACCACCGTCGCCCGGGTCCGCACCCTGCTGGACGACATCGTGCGCCGCCAGCTCGTCGCGGACGTGCCCCGCTGCACCCTGCTCTCCGGCGGGCTCGACTCCTCCGCGCTGACCGCGCTCGGCGCCCGGCAACTGGCCGGGGACGGCGAGAAGATCCGCAGCTTCGCCGTCGACTTCGCCGGCCAGACCGAGAACTTCGTCGCCGACGAACTGCGCGGCACCCCCGACACCCCGTTCGTGCACGACGTGGCCCGCACCTCCGGCACCGACCACCAGGACATCGTGCTCGACGCGCAGGCGCTGGCCGACCCCGCGATCCGCGAGAAGGTCGTCCGGGCCCGGGACCTGCCCGCCGGTTTCGGTGACATGGACGCCTCGCTCCACCTGCTCTTCCGGGCCATCCGCGAGCACTCCACCGTCGCCCTGTCCGGCGAGTCCGCCGACGAGGTCTTCGGCGGCTACCTCCAGTTCTTCGACGAACGCGCCCGCACCGCCGACGCCTTCCCCTGGCTGGTCACGATGGGCCGCCACTTCGGGGAGGACGCCGACGTCCTGCGCCCGGAGCTGAACCGCTCCCTCGACCTGCCCGCCTACGTCGCCGACGGCTACCGCGACGCCGTCGCGGGCATCCGGCGCCTGGACGGCGAGAGCGACTTCGAGTACCGGATGCGCCGCATCTCCCACCTCCACCTGACCCGCTTCGTCCGCGTCCTGCTCGACCGCAAGGACCGCGCCAGCATGGCCGTCGGCCTGGAGGTCCGCGTCCCGTTCTGCGACCACCGGCTCGTGGAGTACGTCTACAACACGCCCTGGGCGCTCAAGTCCTACGACGGCCGCGAGAAGACCCTGCTGCGCGAGGCCACCGCCGACGTCCTGCCCCGGTCGGTCTACGACCGGGTCAAGAGCCCCTACCCGTCCACCCAGGACCCCAAGTACGCGGCGGCCCTCCAGGACCAGGCCCGCGACCTGCTGGCCCGCACCGGGCACCCGGTCTTCGACCTCGTCGACCCCGACCGGCTCCGCCGCGCCGCGGAACGGGAGGCGCCGATGACCGGCCAGGGGGACCGGCGCGGCCTCGAACGCGCCCTCGACCTCGCCCTCTGGCTGGACCTGTACCGGCCGGAGATCGTCCTGGACTGACGCGCGGCTCAGTCGCCGGACGCGTCCCCCTCCGGTCCGCAGGAGCTGCCGCTGGGCGGCAGGGTGCCGTGCAGGAAGAAGTCGTCCACCTTGCGGTGCACGCACGCGGAGGACGCGTACCCGGTGTGCCCCTCGCCCTTGTTGTCGAGGACCACGGCCGAGGGGCCCAGCCGCTCGGCCGTCTCCTGCGTCCAGCGGTACGGCGTCGCCGGATCGCCGCGCGTGCCGACCAGCAGCATCTTCGCCGTGTCGACGCCCTTGACCTCGTCGCGGATGTAGTCGGTGCCCTTGGGGCGGCCGTAGCACATCAGCACCTGGGTGAGCCGGTAGCGTCCGAAGACCGGGGACGCCTCCTCGTACCGCCGCAGCAGCGGGCCGAGGGAGCGGGCGACCCGGTCCGCGCCGGGGCGATCGGGGTCGTCGGCGCAGTTGATGGCCATCAGCGCCGCCGGGAGGTTGTCCAGCGGGACGTCCTCCGGGTCGGTGAGCGCCCCCTCGGTCCTCCCGCCCGCCGCCCGCCGGACGGGGAAGCCGACGCCGCCGGAGGTGAAGCTCTCCAGGCCCGAGGAGTCGCCGTTCTCCACCAGCTGCGCCACGGCCCGCTCCAGCGCCGGCCACAGCTCCCGGCTGTAGAGCGCCTGGCCGAGGGCGCTGACCAGGTCCTGCCCGGTGAAGGGCTCGCCGAAGGCGGAGGGCACCGGCTCCTCGTCGAGCGAGCCGACCAGCCGTACGACCTCCCGCCGGGCCTGCCGGCCGTCCTGGCCGAACGGGCAGGCGATGTCCTCCTTGACGCACCAGTCGAGGAAGTTCTCCAGCGCCGTCTGCTGTCCCCGCGCGCCCGCCACGCCCTGTTCGGGCAGGGAATCGGTCAGGGTGTCCACCCCGTCCAGGACCATCCGGCCCACCCGCCCGGGGAACTGCGCGGCGTACACCGCGCCGAGCCGGGTGCCGTAGGAGAAGCCCAGGTAGTTGAGCTTGTCGTCACCGAGTGCCCGGCGCATCACGTCCAGGTCGCGGGCGGCGTTGACGGTGCCGATGTGCGGCAGGACCGGCCCGGAGTGCTCCGCGCACTGGTCCGCCGCCTTGCGCAGCCGGTCCAGCGCCCGCCGGGGGTGCTTCATCCCCTCGTCCCCGTCGGTCGCCGCCATGATCTCCGCGGAGCCCGGTCCGCAGCTCACCGGGGAGGACCGGCCGACGCCGCGCGGATCGAAGGTCACCACGTCGTAGCCGTTGGTGAGGTGCATGAAGTCCTCGGCGCCGGCGGACAGTTCGCTGACGCCGGAACTGCCGGGGCCGCCGAAGTTCAGCAGGACCGAGCCCTTGCGGTGGCCGGTCGCCCGGTAGCGGGCCAGCGCCAGCTCGAGTGTCTTCCCGCGGGGCCGGGCGTAGTCGAGCGGCACGGTGACCTTTCCGCACTGGAGGTCCTCGGGCATCTCCAGGCCCGAGCAGGCGGACCACTTCACCCGCTGGTCGTAGTAGCGGGACAGGCCGGGCCCGGACTCGCCGGAGCCGGGGCCGGCCGCGGGTGCCGCGGGCAGGGCCGCGCCCAGCAGGGACAGCCCCAGCGCGCCGGGTATCGCCCAGCGCAGCGCGGTGGGCCGGGTCGACAGCTTGGCCAGCATCGATGCCTCCCGGGCGCCCCGTCGGGGACCGGAGAGCGGCGCCCTCGCCCACCATAAGCGGGGTGCCGGGACCCCGCCTCCGGGCCGGGCGCGCACCGAGCGGGCGTTCGACGCCGGGGCCACTCGACGGGGTGAAAGGCGGATAAGCCATAACTCGGATGGTTCGTCCGCGTTGTCACCAGTGCGGGTGAGTGCCCGCGATCATGTCTGGAAGGCAGGGAGCCTATGACAAGGGTTACCCGAATCGGAGTACTCGTCGCCGCGTCCGGCGCGCTGGCCGTGTCGGTCCCGGCCGGCTCGGCCCTCGCGGCCGGCGGCGCGGACGCGCGGGGGGCGGCGGCCGGCTCGGCCGGGCTGATCTCCGGCAACATCGTCCAGCTCCCGGTGGACGTCCCGGTGAACGTGTGCGGGAACACCGTGAACGTGGCCGGGCTGCTCAACCCGGCCGCGGGCAACACCTGCGCGAACACCGGGGGGAGCGGCGGCCCGGGCGGGGCGAGGGGCGGCGGCCCCGGCGGGCGGGAGGGCGGCGGCCCCGGCGGCGCGTCCGCCGCGAGCGGCACCGAGGACTCGCCCGGGGTGCTCACCGGCAACGGCGTGCAGCTGCCGGTCGACCTTCCGGTCAACATCAGCGGCAATTCGGTGAACGTGGTGGGCATCGGCAACCCCGTCACCGGCAACGAGTCCGTGAACGGCCCCGGCGACGACCGCCCGGAGCCCCCGCGCCACCCGGCCCCGCGACCCGAACCGGAGCCGGAGCCCGAGCCCGGGTCGTCCGCGCCGCCCGCGGGGGAGGAGGAGCCGCCCGCGCACGAGCCGGAGCTGGCCGCGCCGGACACCGCCACGTCCGCCCTCGCCCGCACCGGGGCCGACCAGACCCTGCCCGCCCTGCTGAGCGGTACCGCGCTGGTCCTCGGCGGTGCCGCCCTGCACCGGCGCTTCCGGCCCCGCGCCCGCGGCTGAGCGGGACCGGCGGCGCGGGTCAGCCCCGCCCGGCGTGGAACCGGACGTGCAACGCCCGGATCTCCTCCGTCAGTTCCGGGACGGGGCCGTCCACGGTCACACCGGGCGCGATGTCCCGCACCGGCAGCGCCCGGACCGGGGCGGCGGGGACGTCCAGTTCGGTGAGCCACTGCGAGAGCTGCCGCGAGGAGGCGACGTAGACGATGCGGCCGAGGCCCACCCAGGCGTGGGCGGCGGCGCACATCGGGCAGTGCTCGCCGGAGGTGTACACCGTCGCCGCCGCCCGCTCGGCCGGGTCCAGGTGCTCCGCCGCCCAGCGGGCGAGCGCGAACTCCGGGTGCCGGGTGCTGTCGCCGGACGCGATCCGGTTGCGGTCCTCGGCCAGCACCGTGCCGTCCGCGCCGGCCAGCACGGAGCCGAAGGGCTCGTCCCCGGCCGCCAGCGCCTCGGCGGCCAGCTCCACACAGCGGCGGAGCAGCGGCAGCTCGGTGTCCTTCACGGTCATACGGCGTCCTTCCGGGCGGCTCGGGTGATACGGCGGACCCAGCCTAGACGCGGCGGCGGGCGGCGCCCCGGGTCGTCCCGGGTGCGCCGCCCGCCGGTGCGGAGTCCGGCCGCCGCCGTCAGCGGCGCGCCTTCGCCCGGTCCAGTGCCACCACGCCGACCGCCGCCAGGGCGATCTGGATCAGCCACTCGATCCAGTCCGGACCGTCCGTCTCGGCCACCCCGAACGCGCCCGCGATCGCCGTACCGATCAGCGCGGCCACGATGCCCACCAGGATCGTCCACAGAATGCCGATGCGCTGGCGGCCCGGAACCACGAGCCGGCCCAGAACGCCGATGACGATACCGATGATGATGGCACTGAAGATCCCGTCGATCCCCATCTCCGCCCCTTTCTGTCTCTGCCCCCGCACCGGCCGTCTGCCCGCTGGCGGCGGGCGCACGCATGCGCGATTTCGCGCCGGAGCGCGCGTGAGGCCGGTCCGCACGCGCGGACCGGCCTCACGCGGTGCCGGACGGGCCTAGTGCTTGGACGCCTTCGCCGCCGCACCGGCGCACGCCGTCCCGAGGATCAGGGCCAGCGCGCCGATGATGATGTTGTTCCATATGACACCGGTGTCCGGACTGGAGCCCACGACCCAGGGCGAGATGATCATCCAGATGCCGATGCCGCACATGGCCCAGCTGAGGCCGTACATCCGTTCCGGGGCCCGGGTGAATCCCAGCGCCAGCACGGCGATCGCGATGCCCAGAACCAGGTTGTGGGCGACCAGCGAGGGCTGGCTGGACGTGAAGTGGAGGATCCACGGGGACACGGCGCAGTACAGGCCGAGCAGGAACACCGGCCCGTCCATGAGCATCACGTCCCGGCCGCCGAGCACGCGGTCGTAGCGGGCCCGCATCTCGGGGGCGTCGGGGTGGCTGCCCAGGTCGTGGGTGGTGTCGCCTCTGGTGTGCGAGACGTTGGCCATGGTCGTCTCCTTTTACTGGCAGACCGTCCGCGTCTGGTGCGGTATGCGACGAATGCCGCAATACCTCCATTCTGCTCCTTACCTCGCCTTTATGCGCGGGCCCGGGTGCCCTGGTCGGAAATCCCCGGAGGCTTCACCGGGCGCCGGCCGTGCGTCGGCTCGTGCGCTCACGCACGAGCCGACGAGTCCCGTGCCGGCCGGTGCCGGCCTGACCACCGGCGCCCTGGCCCGGCGGCTGGGCGTCTCCCCCACCACGCTGCGCTCCCGGGACCGCAGATACGGCATCGGGCCGGCCGTCCGCGCCGAGGGCCGCCACCGTCGCTGGGCGCCGCAGGACGTCCGGCTGCTGGAGACCATGTGCCGGCCGACGGCGTCCGGGGTGCCACCCGCCGAGGCCGCCCGGCCGGCCCGCCCCGGGCCGGGGGAGCCCTCCGCGTCCGCCGTGGAGCTGCGCGGGGAGCCCCGGGGCCTGTCCCGCGCCGCCGTACGGCTGGACGCGCCGGCCGTGCGGGAGCCGCTGGGCGCCGCCGTGGACCGGCACGGGCTGAGCACCGCCTGGCAGGAGGTGACGGTGCCGGCCCCGCCCGCGGTGGGACGCGCCTGGGAGACCTCCGGCGACCGCTACGTCGAGGTCGAGCACCTGCTGTCCTGGGACGTCTCCACCACGCTGCGCCGCCACACCCGCCCCCGCCGCCACCGCGCGCGGCACCGCCGCGCCCATGGTCCTGGCCTGCGTGCCCGGCGAGGAGCACTCGCTGCCCATCGGGGCGCTCGACGCCGTACTGAGCGAGCGCGGCCTCGCGCTCCGGATGCTCGGCGCGGCCGTCCCGGCCCGGGCGCCGACCGCCGCCGTGCGCCGGCTGGGCCCGGTCGCCGTGCTGCTGTGGGCGCAGGCCCGGCACCCGGTGGCCGTCGCCCCCGGCCCGCCATGCCGCGGGGGCCCGGTGGCGCGTGGCCGGCACCCGGCGCCGGCCCCTGGTGCTGCTCGGCGGTCCCGGCTGGGCCGGGCGCTCCGGGACGGGCACCGCCAGGCCCTCCACCCTGCCCGAGGTGCTCGGCTCGCTCGCGGCGGCCTCCGCCGCGCCCCTCACGTGAGACCGCGCGCCTCCCGGAACCGGGCGAGGCCCTCCGCGAGGCCGATCACCGGTGCCGGGTAGCCGAGCCCGGCGCGCTCCCGGTCCGGCAGCGTCCACGGCTCGTGCACGGCCCGCCCGGACGCCCCGGCCAGCTCCGGCACCCAGCGCCGGACGTACGCGCCGTCCGGGTCGTACCGCCGGGCCTGTACGACGGGGTTGAGGACCCGGTGCGGGCGGCTGTCGGTGCCGGTGCCGGCCACCCACTGCCAGTTCAGCTGGTTGTTGGCGACGTCCCCGTCGACCAGCAGGCTCAGGAAGTGCCGGGCGCCCACCCGCCAGTCGACGTAGAGCGTCTTGGTGAGGAAGCTCGCGGTGAGCAGCCGGGCCCGGTTGTGCATCCAGCCCTCGTGGCGGAGCTGGCGCAAGCCGGCGTCGACCAGCGGGAAACCGGTGCGGCCCGCCCGCCAGGCCGCGGCGTCCGCCTCCGCGCCGGGGCCCGTGCGCCACCGGTCGTGGCGGGTGCGGTAGTCGGCGGTGGAGACGGCCGGCCGGGCCGCGAGGAGCTGCCGGTGGAAGTCGCGCCAGGCGAGCTGCCGTACGAAGGACTCCGCGCCGGGGCCGCCCGCCCGGCGGGCGCGGTGCACGACCTCGCCGGGGGAGAGCGTGCCGAAGTGGAGGTGGGGCGAGAGCCGGGAGGTGGCGTCGCCGGCCAGGTCGTCGTGGCGGTCCTCGTACCGGGCGACGGGGCCGCGGAGCCAGGCCGCCAGCCGTCGGCGGCCCTCGGCCTCCCCGCCCCGGGCCAGCCCCGGCGACAGGCCGGCGCTGCCCGCGAGGGCGGCGCGGTCCGGCAGTGGTCCGGAGCGGACGCCGTCCGGCACCCGGAGCGCGCGCGGCGCGGCGAGGACGGGACGCGGCGACAGCCGGGACCACTGCCGGAGGTAGGGCGTGAAGACCGCGAAGTGGTCGGAGGCCGCCGGGGTCACCGCGCCCGGCGGCACCACGGTGGTCACCGTCTCATGGACGTGCAGCCGGCGCCCGGCCCCCTCCAGGGCCCGCCGCAGCCGCCCCTCGCGGGCGCGGGCGTAGGCGCTGACGTCGGCCGCCATGTGCACCTCGTCGGCGTCCGCCTCGGCGGCCACCCGGCAGACCTCCTCGACCACGTCACCGGAGCGGACGACGAGCCGGCCGCCGCGGGCGCGCAGGCCCGCGTCCAGGTCGCGCAGGCAGTCGGCGAGGAACGCCAGCCGGTTGGGCACGGCGAACCCCGCCGCGTCCACCGCGCGGTCCCGCACGAACAGCGGCACGACCCGGCCGCCCCCGTCGCAGGCGGCCCGCAGCGGCGGATGGTCGTGCAGCCGCAGATCGGCGGTGAACAGGACGACCGAGACGTGCATGCGCGTCCTTCCAGGGTGCGGGACTGCGCGGCGGGGTGCCGTGCACTACTTCCGTCCGCGCGCGGCGCGCGGACGCGGCCGGCGCCCCGGACGGGCCGGGACGGTGCCGCTCGCCGCCGCGCGGGCGATGTTGCGGGCCATGCCGCCGAAGACGACGGCGTGGAAGGGGGAGACGCTCCACCAGTACAGGTGGCCGAGCAGACCGTGCGGGTGGAACAGGGCCCGCTGCCGGTAGCGGGTGCGGCCGGCGCCGTCCGTCTCGGCGTACATCTCCAGCCAGGCCAGGCCCGGCAGCCGCATCTCCGCGCGCAGCCGCAGCAGATGGCCCGGCTCGATCTCCTCGACCCGCCAGAAGTCCAGCGAGTCCCCGGCCCGCAGCCGCGTCGCGTCCCGCCGGCCCCGGCGCAGCCCCACCCCGCCGGCCAGCCGGTCCAGCAGGCCGCGCACGGACCAGGCGAGCGGGAAGGAGTACCAGCCGTGCTCCCCGCCGATGCCCTCGACGACCTGCCAGAGCCGCTCGCGCGAGGCGTCGACGGGCTGCTCCCGCAGGTCGGTGTAGAGGCTGCCGCCCGCCCAGTCGGGGTCGGTGGGCAGCGGGTCGCTGGGGGCGCCGGGCACCGAGGCGTTGGACCAGCGGGTGGCCACCTGCGCCTCCTGGACGCGCCGGAGGGCCAGCCGTACCGCCTCGTCGAATCCGAGGGGCGAACCCGGCGGGTCGGGCACGTACCGCGCGATGTCGTGCTCCCGGCAGACCACCTCGTGGCGCAGCGACTCGGTGAGCGGCCGGGCGATGGAGGCGGGCACCGGCGTCACCAGCCCCACCCAGTATCCGGACAGCCGGGGGGTGAGGACGGGGACCGGTACGACGAACCGGTGCGGCAGCTCGGCGACGGCCGCGTACCGGATCATCATCTGCCGGTACGTCAGGACCTCCGGGCCGCCGATGTCGAACGCCCGGTTGACGTCGGCCGGCATCCGGGCACTGCCGACCAGGGTGCGCAGTACGTCCCGGACCGCGATGGGCTGGATGCGGGTGTGCACCCAGTTCGGGGTCACCATCACCGGCAGCCGCTCGGTGAGGTAGCGCAGCATCTCGAAGGAGGCGGAGCCCGAACCGATGATCACGGCGGCCCGCAGCACGGTGGTGGGCACGCCGGACGCCAGCAGGATGCGGCCCACCTCGGTCCGGGAGCGCAGGTGCGGGGAGAGCACGTGCTCGGGCACGCCGGCGGGGGCGAGACCGCCCAGGTAGACGACGCGCCGCACCCCGGCGGACCGGGCCAGCTCACCGAAGAGGCGGGCCGCCCGGCGGTCGGTGTCCTCGAAGCCCTCCCCGGCGCCGAGGGCGTGCACCAGGTAGTAGGCGACGTCCACACCGCGCAGCGCGGCGGCCAGCGAGGCCCGGTCGGTGACGTCACCGCGGACCACCTCGGCCTCGCGGGCCCAGGGCACGTCGCGCAGCTTGCCTGGGGTGCGGGCCAGGCAGCGCACCCGGAACCCCGCGGCGAGCAGCTCCGGCACGAGCCGGCCGCCGATGTACCCCGTGGCACCGGTCACCAGACAGCGTGCCCCGGCCCCGGGAGCCCCGGGGTCCGCGTCACCCGGCGTGGCCGGTCCGGTCCCGGTGTCGTCGTCACGCATGGTGCTCGGCCCTCCGGTCGGCGGCCCCCCGGTCGTCCCTGCTCCCTCCCCATGTGATCACTTCGCTGGGCGGGCCTCCACCGGATGCGCGGCGGACGGGGTATGAGCGGGGTGAACGGGGGCAGGCGGAACCTGCTCGGCCGAGGGCGCCGGGTGCCGGTTCCCGACTGCTGGAGGTGGCTGCCGCTATGTCTGCCGTTATGAGCGCGAAGGTGTTGGAGCGGTTTCCCGCGGGTTCCCCGCGCGGTTCGTGGCCGGCGGAGGAGTTCGCCGCCGCCCGGCGGGCCCAGGGCGAGCCCGCCACCGTCGTCATGGACCTGGAGTCGGACGCGTTCCTCGTCATAGTCCCGGCTTCCGACGACGACTGACCCGACCTTCCGGACCCCGGTCCCGACCCGGCGGGCCTCAGGTGCCCAGCGCCGCCAGATGGGCCCGCCGTACCGGGGCCGTCTGGCCCTGCACCAGCAGGAACATGGCCTCCCGGGCGAGCCGCTGGGCCGTGCCGCCCAGGTCCATCGCCCGGCCGCCGCCGGCCACCACCGCCGCGGTCGTGGCCGCGCGCAGCAGGTCGTGGGACCGGGCCCGCAGCTCCAGCCGCTCCTCGACGTGCTCGTGCGGGACGGGGTGGTCGGCGAGGGCGTAGGCACGCCGGCGCAGACCGTCCAGGCGCGTACGCAGCGCGGCCGCCGTGTCCCGGGCGTCGGGCACGCCGTCCAGCAGGTCCAGCGCGGCTGACGCCACCCCGAACACCGCCGGTGAGGTGTTGGCGCTGCGGGGGATGTCGGTCCGGGCGAACTCCGCCCGGTCCCGGCGCAGTACCACCGCCTCGCCGGGCACCCACAGTCCGTCCAGGGCCAGGGAGACCGTCCGCGCGGCGGTCAGCGCGGCCAGCCGCATCGGCGGGGAGGGCCGCAGCCCCGGCTGCTCGCGGGCGTCGGTGAACGCGAACACCACCTCCGCGTCGTCGGTCACGCCCGCCAGCAGCAGTACGTCGTTCAGCCCCCAGCCGGTGTACCAGGGCACCGTCCCGTCGAAGCGCCAGCCGCCCCGCTCGGGGGTGACCCGCACCGGCACCCGCGGCCAGCCGCGCACGTGCGCGTAGGCGACCCCCGACAGAAGCTCGCCGGTGGCCAGGGCGGGGAGCAGGCGTTCCCGGACCGGCAGCCCCCGTTCGGCCCTGGCGAGCAGGCGCACCGGTGTGTGGTGCTGGGTCTGCACGAACCAGGTGGAGCAGCAGGCCCCCGCCAGGATCTCGGCCGTCTCCCGCGCCACGGCGTCCGGCGCGCCCGCCCCGCCGTACTCCCCGGGCGCGCTCACCCCCAGCAGCCCGGAACGCCGGACGGCCCCGATGTGGGAGACCGGGACGCCCTCCTGGTCGACGCGGGACGCGGAGGGGACGAGCAGCTCGTCCGCGAGCCGCCGGGCACGGGTGACGAGGGGGTGCGGTGTCGTGGTCATGAGCCGATTCTGACGAGCCGCCCGGCGTCGCGCCCGCAACCCGGTCCGTCCGGCGTGGAGTTGACTGGTCTACACCCTTGACTGGTACATACCAATACGGTTGAGTGTGCTCACCCACCCCCCACCACGGCCGTCCCCCACCAGGCCCGGTTCCTCCCTGCCCCGGCACGCCCGGGGGAGCGGCCGTGCTCCGTGAAGGAGTTGATCCCGTGTCGAGACGTCGTCTCTCCGCGGCCGTGGCCGTCCTCGCCCTCGCCGGTGCCGTGCCCGCCCTCGTACCGGCCACGCCCGCCTCCGCCGCCGCCTGTTCGAGCTACCCGAGCTGGGTGGCGGGCAAGTCCTACGCGGCCGGCGACATCGTCCGCTACACCGACGGCAAGGCCTACATCGCCGAGCACGCCAACCCCGGCTACGACCCCACCATCAGCACCTGGTACTGGGAGCCGTACGGCTGCGACAGCGGCTCCACCCCGGTCGGCACCTTCGTGGTCACCGAGGCCCAGTTCAACCAGATGTTCCCGAGCCGGAACGGCTTCTACACCTACGGCGGGCTCACCGCCGCGCTCAGCGCCTACCCCGGCTTCGCCACCACCGGCAGCGACACCACGAAGAAGCGGGAGGCCGCCGCCTTCCTCGCCAACGTCAGCCACGAGACCGGCGGTCTCGTGCACATCGTCGAGCAGAACACCGCCAACTACCCGCACTACTGCGACTGGAGCCAGCCCTACGGCTGCCCGGCCGGCCAGGCGGCCTACTACGGCCGCGGCCCGATCCAGCTGAGCTGGAACTTCAACTACAAGGCCGCGGGCGACGCACTCGGCATCGACCTGCTGGGCAACCCCTGGCTGGTGCAGAACGACGCGGCCGTGGCCTGGAAGACCGGCCTGTGGTACTGGAACACCCAGTCCGGTCCCGGCAGCATGACCCCGCACAACGCCATGGTCAACGGCGCCGGTTTCGGCCACACCATCCGCGCCATCAACGGCTCCCTGGAGTGCGACGGCGGCAACCCCGCGCAGGTGCAGAGCCGGGTGTCGACCTATCAGCGCTTCGCCCAGATCCTCGGCGTCGACCCGGGCGGCAACCTCTACTGCTGACCCGCACCGCGGGGGCCGGTGCGGCGACCTCCCCGTCCGCCGTACCGGCCCCCGCGCCGCGCACGGACGGCACCCGGGTGCCCGCGCCCGCCCACAGGGCGCGAACGCGGGCAGTTTTACGTATAACTGTTCTCGTACTACCCTCTCCCCTCACCCCCCAGGAGAGGTTCCGATGTCCCGCATCGCGCTGGTCGCCCTCCTCGTCGACGACTACGACGAGGCCGTCCGCTTCTACACCGGTGCCCTCGGCTTCCGGCTCGCCGAGGACACGCCGCGGCCCGACGGCTCGCGCTGGGTCGTCGTCGAGCCGGCCCGCCCCGGCGGCACCGCGCTGCTGCTGGCCCGGGCCAAGGGCGCGGACCAGCGGGCCCGGGTCGGCGACCAGACCGGCGGGCGCGTCGGCTTCTTCCTGCACACCGACGACTTCGCCCGGGACCACGCCCGGATGACGGCGGCCGGGGTGACCTTCCTGGAGGAGCCGCGGCACGAGCCGTACGGCTCGGTCGCCGTCTTCCAGGACCTCTACGGCAACCGCTGGGACCTGCTCCAGCCCCGCTCCACGACCGAGGACACCACCGCATGACCACGCTCGACACCGAGACCCTCCGCCGGCTCCCCAAGGCCGTGCTCCACGACCACCTCGACGGCGGCCTGCGCCCCGCGACCGTGGTGGAACTGGCCCGCGAGGCCGGGCACACCCTGCCGGCCGGCGACCCCGACGGGCTCGCCGCCTGGTTCTACGACGCCGCGAACTCCGGTGACCTGGTGCGCTACATCGCCACCTTCGAGCACACCCTCGCCGTGCTCCAGACCCGCGAGGGCCTGCTGCGCGCGGCCGAGGAGTACGTCCTCGACCTGGCCGCCGACGGTGTGGTCTACGGCGAGGTGCGCTACGCCCCCGAGCTGATGCTGGAGCGCGGGCTGACCCTGCCCGAGGTGGTCGAGACCGTGCAGGAGGGCCTGGCCGCCGGCATGGCGAAGGCGGCGGCCGCCGGGACACCGGTCCAGGTCCGCACCCTGCTCTGCGGGATGCGGATGTTCGACCGGGTCGGCGAGGCGGCCGACCTCGCGGTGGCGTTCCGGGACGCGGGCGTCGTCGGCTTCGACATCGCCGGCGCCGAGGACGGCTTCCCGCCCGCCGCCCACCTCGCCGCCTTCGAGCACCTGCGGCGCGAGAACGTGCCGTTCACCATCCACGCCGGCGAGGCGTACGGCCTGCCCAGCATCCACCAGGCCGTCCAGGTGTGCGGCGCCCAGCGCATCGGGCACGGCGTGCGCCTCACCGACGACATCCCCGACCTCGCGGCCGGCAAGCTCGGCCGGCTGGCCGGCTGGGTGCGCGACCGCCGGATCGCCCTGGAGATGTGCCCCACCTCCAACCTCCAGACCGGCGCCGCGGCCTCCGTCGCGGAGCACCCCGTCACCGCGCTGAAGGACCTCGGCTTCCGGGTCACCGTCAACACCGACAACCGGCTGGTCTCCGGCACGACGATGACCCGGGAGATGTCCCTCCTGGTGGAGGAGGCCGGCTGGACGGCCGAGGACCTGCGCACGGTCACGGTGAACGCCCTCAAGAGCGCCTTCCTCCCGTTCGACGAGCGCAACGCCCTGATCGAGGACGTGGTCCTGCCCGGTTACGCCCCGGTGCTCTGAAGGAGCCCGCGCGCGTAGGCGGCCTGGCCGGCGTGCTGGAGGTCGTCCGACAGCACGCTGACCAGCCGCACGGCCAGGGTGACCGGCGGGTCCCAGCTGTCGTCCACCACCCGCTCCAGGTCCGTGGCGGACAGCGCGCGCAGGGCGCCGAGGGTCTGCTCGTGCACGGCGTCGTAGTAGCCGGTCAGCAGGTCGGCGGAGGCGACCCGCACCTTCGCGACCTGTGCCGGGCTGTGGCCGTAGCCGGTGTCCCGCGCGGGCAGGCCGAGGTCGAAGCGTCCCTCCCAGCCCTCGGTCAGCCACACCTGGCCCAGGCCGAACGCGTCCGCGACGTGGTCGTCCTGGACCCGGGTGAGGTGCCAGATCAGCCAGGCGATGGAGTTGGCGTCGGCGGCGGGCCGGGCGGCCAGGTCGTCGGGGCCCAAGCCGTCGACGGCGGCGTGGACCTCTTCCCGGATGCGTCCGTAGCCTTCGATGAGAATGTCCTTGGCATGCATACGGTCCACCATGACGCACCCGCTCCTCAGGCGCTCCCCGATTCCAGCAGTCCCATCAGCGCCCGGGCCGCCGGGCTGGTGGCCTGCGCCGGCGGGAGCAGGGCGACGGTCTCGTACCGCACCTCGTCGGCCTCCTTCAGCGGCAGCGAGGTGAGGGAGGCCCGCTTGTGCCGGAAATGCCGCGGGACGACGGCGACGCCCAGGTTCTCGTCGACCAGGTCGAGCAGCCCGTGGACGTCGTTGACCTCCAGCGCGACGGTGCGCCCCACGTCCGCCGCGGCGAACGCGGTGTCGGTGACCCGGCGCGGCCCCCAGTCCGGGTGGAAGTCGACGAAGACCTCGCCGGCCAGGTCGGACAGTGCCAGCACCGCGCCGTGCTCGGCGAGCCGGTGGCCCGGGTGGCACAGCACGGTCATCGGCTCCGACGACAGCGCCACCGAGCGCAGCCGGTCCGTGTCCCCCCGGGTCCGGTAGGCGAACGCCAGGTCCAGGCGGCCCGCGGCGACCTCCTCCGCCAGTTCGCCGGAGCCCGCCTGCCGCAGCCGGATCTCCACGTCCGGATGGCGGCGCCGGAACGCGGCCAGCAGCCTCGCCACCGGCACCCCGGCGATGCACTGCTCGGTGCCGACCGACAGCGTGCCGCGCAGCACGCCCTGCACCGCCGCGACCGCCTCGTGCGCCGCCCGCACCTGCGCGAGGATGCGCTGCGCCTCGCCGAGCAGCGCCCGGCCGGCCTCGGTCAGCGTCACCCGGCGCGTGGTCCGCACGAACAGCGGTGCCCGCAGCTCCCGCTCCAGCGTCCGGATCGACGCCGACAGCCCCGACTGGGAGACCACCAGCCGCTCCGCCGCCCGGGTGAAGTGCTGGTCCTCGGCGACCGCGACGAAGTGCTGGAGATGGCGTAGTTCCACGACTGAGAAGCCTAGTCGCTGAATCCCATCGGATTCTCCTGTTGGACCGCTCGCCGCGCGACGGGCCAGAGTAGGACCGGTCCCACCCCTCGTCGCAATCCCCATGGAGACGCGTTGTACACCGCACACCCCGACCGCTACGCGACCCTGCCCTACCGGCGCACCGGACGCAGCGGCCTGAAGCTCCCCGCGCTCTCGCTCGGCCTGTGGCACAACTTCGGCCCGGACCGCCCCGTGGAGACCCAGCGCGCCATCCTGCGCCGCGCCTTCGACCTCGGCGTCACCCACTTCGACCTCGCCAACAACTACGGGCCGCCGCCCGGCGCCGCCGAGTCCGCGCTCGGCGAGGCCCTGAAGGACGACTTCGCGCCGTACCGCGACGAACTGGTCATCTCCACCAAGGCCGGCTACCTGATGTGGCCCGGCCCGTACGGCGAATGGGGCTCGCGCAAGTACCTGCTGTCCTCCCTGGACCAGAGCCTGAAGCGGATGGGCCTGGAGTACGTCGACATCTTCTACTCGCACCGCCCGGACCCGGAGACTCCGCTGGAGGAGACGATGGGCGCCCTGCACTCGGCGGTGCGGCAGGGCAAGGCCCTCTACGTCGGCGTCTCCAACTACTCGGCGGAGCAGACCCGCGAGGCCGCCCGCATCCTCGCCGACCTCGGCACCCCGCTGCTGATCCACCAGCCGCGCTACTCGATGCTGGACCGCCGCCCCGAGACCGAGGGCCTGCTCGACACCCTCGACGAGCTGGAGACGGGCTCCATCGCCTACTCCCCGCTGGAGCAGGGCCTGCTGACGGCCCGTTACCTCGACGGCATCCCGGAGGGCTCGCGGGCGGCGAGCGACAGCCCGTTCCTCGACTCCGACGCGGTCACCGAGGACCTGGTCGCCAAGCTGCGCGAACTGGACGGCATCGCCAAGTCCCGCGGCCAGTCCCTGGCGCAGATGGCCCTGGCCTGGGTGCTCCGCGGGGGCCGGGTGACCTCCGCGCTGGTCGGCGCGAGCAGTCCGGAGCAGCTCGCGGACAGCGTCGCGGCCGTCGGCAACCTGGACTTCGACGCCGAGGAGCTGGCCCGGATCGACGAGATCGTCGGCTGACGAGCGGCCCTTCCCTTCGGCCCGAAAGGAACCGGCCAGTCGAACCTCTGAATATGCCAAGAGACTGGCCGGAAAGCCATGGTGACAGTGGTTCAGTGGTGAACATACTCGACTCCTAGGGCGCATCACGCCACGCGACAGCGTCCTCACCCACAGCACACGGGCCATGCGACGGGGGAGGGGAGACGTGCACGACGAGTTCCTGTGCCATGTCACCGCCTACGGAGTCTGCGACGGGCGGCGGATCGGCGTCCCGTTGGGAACCTACCGTGCGCCGACCCTCGCCCTCGCCCTGTGGTGGCTGCGCGACCGGGCCTCCTGGATCGCCGAGCGGCTCGATCCGCAGCCCGACCGGCCCCACCTGCCGCGCGGCGCGCTGACACCGGTCGCCGACGACGCCCCGGACGTGCCGCGGGTGCTGCGCGCCTGGTGCGCCGACGCCGTACAGCAGGAACTGGTCGGCGAGGAACTGGCCGCCGGGCGGCTGGTGCGGGTCGCCACCAGCGACGAGACGACCGAGTACGAACTGCTCGCGGAGTCCGTGGACGCCCTGCGCATGCAGCGCACCGGGCCGGCCCTGGTCCTCCCCGTCGCCTGAGCCGAGCCCGTCGCGCCCCGCCTCAGCGGCTCAGTCGCGTCTCCCGGTCCATGTACGCCAGCTTCTCGGGGTTGCGCACGGTGTACAGGCCGGTGATCAGGCCGTCCTCGACGTGGGCCGCGACCACGGTGTCCAGTTCGCCGTCGAGCCGGACGACCAGCGCCGGCCAGCCGTTGACCACGGCGGGGCGCAGCGCCACCGAGGAGGTCAGCCGGCCCATCCCGGCGATCAGCAGCCGGGCCACCTTGCCGGCGCCCTCGACGGGCCGCAGGACGGCCTGTTTCACGCCACCACCGTCGCCCAGCAGGACGACGTCCGGGGCGAGGACGTCCAGCAGGCCCTGGAGGTCGCCGGTCTCCACCGCCCGGCGGAACGCGTCCAGCGCGCTGCGGGTGTCGGCGGCGGAGACGGCCGCGCGGGGCCGGCGGGCGGCGACATGGGCGCGGGCCCGGTGCGCGATCTGCCGGACCCCGGCCGGGCTCTTCCCGACGGCCTCGGCGATCTCGTCGTGCCCGAGGCCGAACACCTCGCGCAGTACGAAGACGGCCCGCTCGGTGGGGGCCAGCGTCTCCAGCACCAGCAGCATGGCCATCGAGACGCTTTCGGCCAGTTCGACGTCCTCGGCCACGTCCGGGGCGGTCAGCAGCGGCTCGGGCAGCCAGGAACCGACGTAGGACTCCCGGCGGCGGCCCAGCGCGCGGAGCCGGCCCAGCGCCTGCCGGGTGGCGATCCGCACCAGATAGGCCCGCCGGTCCCGTACCGCGCCGAGGTCGACGCCCGCCCACCGCAGCCAGGTCTCCTGGAGGACGTCCTCGGCGTCGGCCGCCGAACCCAGCAGCTCGTAGGCGACGGTGAACAGCAGATTGCGATGCGCCACGAACGCCTCGGTGGCGTCCTCGCCGTGTCCGTGCTCCACCCGTCGCTCCCGTCCGTCCGGCTCCGTCGATGTCACGTGCACGAGACGCCGCCCGCCGCGCCGCCGTGACAGCCCCGGCCGGTGACGTACATCACCCTCGCCGTCCGTCACAGGGCACGGGACGGCGGCGTCCTGTGGGCATCCGGCACCGGAACACGAGTGAGGACCACATCATGGGGAACGAAGCCCGGTTCGACCTGTTCGAGAACGATCTCGCCGCCAGGTTCGCCAAGCGGTTCGCGGGGACCGCCCTGGTGATCCAGCAATCGTCGCTGCCGAAGTCCCTGCAGGAGCTGGTGTCGCTGCGCGCCAGCCAGGTCAACGGCTGCGGGCACTGCGTCGACATGCACGTCAAGGAGGCCGCGGCGGCGGGGGAGAGCGCGGTCCGGCTCGGCCTGGTCGCCACCTGGCGCGAGTCCACGGTCTTCACCGACGCCGAGCGGGCCGCGCTGGCGCTCGCCGAGGAGGGCACCCGGCTCGCGGACGCCCACCGGGGCGTGTCCGACGAGACCTGGAGCCAGGTGCGCGAGCACTTCGACGACGACCTGACGGCCGCGCTGGTCTGCCAGGTCGCGCTGATCAACGCCGCCAACCGGCTCGCGGTGATCACCGGGCAGAAGGGCGGCTCCTACGAGGTGGGGGCGTTCGCCGGATTCCACGGGTGAGCGGACGGGCGGCGGGGCACCGGGGCCACGCGGAAACGGTCCGGTGCCGCGCCGCCCGGCGGCGTGCCGGGCGCACGAGCGGCGCGCCGAGGAACCCGGCCGCCGGTCGCGGAGCGCCGCCACCCGCGACCGGGGCCGGGGGCGCAGCTCCCCGGACGGCCCGCCGCCCAGGCCGCCGAGGCCGTCCGGCAGCCCCCGCCCGAGGGGCACCTCGACGGTGTGCCGCCCGGCGGTGCCCTCACCCGGCGCGGATCATCAGGGCGTGGTCGCCGAGGCCCAGCAGCCGGTCGGCCGGTATCTCCCCGAGGGTGGTGACGACCGACCGCATCCGGCCGGTGCCGGGGTCGAAGGCGAGGTCCCGGACGGTGCCCCGCTCGTCGCCCGCGTCCGTCAGCACCCGGCGGTCCACCGGGTCGTGCGGCGGCGGCGCCGGGTCGGCGGGGTCGGCCGAGCGGACCAGTACGGCGTCCGGCCCGACGGCGTGCACGGCCGCCCAGGGCAGCACGGTCTCCCGGCGCGGACGCCGGCCGCGGACCCGCAGGTGGGTGACGGTGCCCGAGGCGGCGTCGACGGTCAGGGAGCGGACCTCGCCCAGCTCCGCCGCGTCGGTCACGGTGAGCACGGGCAGGCCGCGCAGTTCGGAGAAGAACGTCATGACAGCGGGCCTTCCCCACTCTCGGGACCACTCCGGCGGCCCGGCCCGCCACCGGTCAGCGCGGCCAGCTCCGCCAGCCCGCCGACGACGTGCCGGACCGCGTCGGCGGGCATCACCAGCGCCCGGCCGGACACGGCGAGCGTCTCGCCGCGCGGCACGTACACCTGGCGCCGGCGGCGTCTGGAGCCGGGGGCCAGGTCCTTGCTCGCGGCCACCCGGAAGCCGACCACCCGGCCGCTGTCCCCGCCCTCCACCACCACGTCCAGCACCGTGCCGACATCGGCGCCCGCGTCCGTCAGCACCCGCGCGCCCAGCACCCGGCCCTGCGCGGCCTCCCGCCGGGCCACCACGGCGGCCGTGTCCGCCAGCTCCCGCCGGTCCCGGATCACCACCGCGTCATGGCCCAGGGCATGCACCGCGGACCAGGGCAGGCTCTGCCGCAGCGGACCGGACAGCAGACCCCGGCCGCTCAGCGTGAACCCCGTGATCCGGCCGGCCTCCGCGTCGAAGACGGTGTCCTTCACCTGCGCCACCGCGTCCCCGCCCAGGGTCACCACCGGCCGGGTGGTCAGGCTCCGCGCGGCCATCAGCTCGTTCACCGCACGCCCTTCCCGCCCGAGCGGCGCCCGTGGCGCACCGCGACGACCGTGCCCGACCGCCGCCGGGCCTGTACGGCCAGCGCCAGCAGCACCGCGGCGACCAGCACCGCGACCGCCACGACCAGCCATGTCCACCAGGCCACCGCCCACCTCCGGTGCTCCTCGGGTGCTCCGCCCCGGCCACCCGCGGCCGGTCCCGTCACCCACCGGGTGCCCCGCCCGCCTGTGACAATTCCCGCAGGGCGGGTCGGGGGGGACTGCTCGGGCGCCGCCTGGGTATGCGCACTGGTGCAGCAGCGTCCGGCCAGTCCGGCTTCCGAGAGAGAAACGCATGATCGACCACCTGGACGGGGCAGTGATACCGACTGGTTTCGACGTGCCCGTGGAACCGCTACGGCGGGCGGCACACTACACCGGCGATCCGGGATGCATCGCCGAGGCGCGTGCCTTCGCGTCGCTCTTCCTCGAGCAGCTGAGGACCGAGTGGTGCGCGGAGATCGGCCGCCCCGCCGACGGCGCCGTCCTTCTGGTGGTGAGCGAGCTGGTCACCAACGCCGACCGGCACAGCAAGGGGCCGTACATCCTGGAGCTGGAGGGCACGGACACGTCGGTGACGGTGTCCGTCTACGACAGCAGCGCGGCGCTGCCCAAGCGTTTCCCGCGCGATCCCGAACGGGTCGGCCGGCACGGCCTGGAGATCGTGCACGCGCTGGCCGCCGAACTCGTGGTGGAACGCGTCCCGGTCGGCAAGCGGGTCCGCGCGGTCGTCCCGCTCACCGGGGACTGACCCGGCGTACGGCCCCGTACGGCCCCGTACGGCACGACGCGTACGACCCGGCACAGCACGACGGCCGCCCCCGGAGGAGGGCGGCCGCCGACCGGTCGGTCCGGGGTGCGGGTCAGACGCGGTCCAGGTCGTCCAGCATGCCCGCGCGCAGCCGGGCGATGATCCGCTTGATCAGCCGGGAGACGTGCATCTGCGTGCAGCCGAGCCGCTCGCCGATCTCCGCCTGGGTGGCCTCCTCCACGAACCGCAGGTGCAGGATCTGCCGGTCGCGGTCGCTGAGTTCGGCCATCAGCGGGGCCAGCGAGTGGAAGTCCTCCACGAGCCGCAGCCCGTGCTCCTCCACGCCGATGAAGTCCGCCAGCACCGCCTCGCCGCCCTCGGGACCGTCACCGGTGAGTGCGGCGTCCAGGGAGGAGGAGTGGTAGCCGTTGGCGGCGATCTGAGCCTCGATCACCTGGTCCTCGCCGATGTTCAGCAGCGTGGCCAGCTCCGCGACGGTCGGCTCGCGGTCCAGCCGGCTGGACAGCTCCTCACGGGCCCGGGACAGCTCGACACGCAGCTCCTGGAGCCGGCGCGGCACGTGCACCGCCCAGGTGGTGTCCCGGAAGAAGCGCTTGATCTCACCGACGATGTACGGCAGCGCGAACGAGGTGAACTCCACCTCGCGCGACAGCTCGAACCGGTCGATCGCCTTGATCAGGCCGATCATGCCGGTCTGGACCACGTCCTCCATGTCGTCGCCCCGGCCGCGGAACCGGCCCGCGGCGAAGCGCACCAGGGACATGTTCATCTCGATCAGGGTGCCCCGCGCGTACTGGTACTCGCGGGTGCCCTCCTCCAGCTCGGCCAGCCGCCGGAAGAACTGCCGGGACAGCTCCCGCGCGTCACGCGGCGCCACGGACCGGCCGTCCACGGCTCCCGACGCCTCGCCCGTCCACGTCCCGGTGGTGTTCCCGGCGCGCCGCGCCCCCGGCCGGATCACGGCGGTGTCCGTGTCCATTGCCTCTCCCACGAAAGTCACGGTCTCGACGTCTCCCTACATCCTTCGGCGGTGCGGATTCCCAGGTCACGTCGGCACTTGCGTCCCGGTCACGGCGGATACCGTCCCGCCCAGGATATCCGGGCCGCAGCCCGGCCACACGTCAGCGCCCCGGGCGGCCCGCCGCCCCGGTCCCCCCGGGGTTTCCCTCAGGGCGGAACACCGCTCCCTTCCCTTCCCACGGAGCCTTCCTAGGCTGGGAGGGTGAGCAGCCACACATCGGACGAAGCCCGTGTCATCCCCTTACGCCCGCACGCCGCGCGCCCGGCGGCCCGCCCCGCCGCGCGGCCCCCGCAGCCCCCGGCGCCCCTGCCCCGCGAGCCGCTCTGGCGCGACCTGGTCGGCGACGTGCTGCGCCGCGAACGCCTCGCGCAGGAGCGGACGCTGAAGGACGTGGCCGAGGCGGCCCGGATCTCCATGCCGTACCTGTCGGAGGTGGAGCGCGGCCGCAAGGAGGCGTCCTCGGAGGTGCTGGCCGCCGCCGCGCGGGCGCTCGGGCTGAACCTCGGCGACCTGCTGACCCGCGTCCACGGGGAGCTGGTCCGTGTCACCGCCCGGCACCCGGCCGGCGGCCGGGGCGCCACGTCGTCCCGGTTCGACGGGCTCTGCCTGGCGGCCTGACCGCGCCGGCGGCTCCCGGCGCCCCACGCGCGGGCACCGGGAGCCGCCGGCGGTGGGGGGAGGGGGGTCAGACCCTGACCTGCCGCCGGCTGAGCACCTCGTCGGCCAGCCCGTACGCCACCGCCTCGTGCGCGGTGAACACCTTGTCGCGGTCCATGTCCGCGCGCAGCGCCGCGATCTCGTGACCGGTGTGCCGGGACAGCACCTCCTCCACCTGGGAGCGGATGCGCACCATCTCCTTGGCCTGGAGCGCCAGATCGGAGACCGTGCCCTGGCGTCCGCCGCTGGCCGGCTGCCCGAGCAGGACCCGCGCGTGCTCCAGCACGAACCGCCGCCCCGGGTCGCCGCCCGCCAGCAGCACCGCCGCCGTGGACGCCGCCTGCCCGACGCAGTACGTCGAGATCGGCGCCTGGACGAACGTCATGGTGTCGTAGATCGCCATCAGCGAGGTGTACGAGCCGCCGGGGGAGTTCAGGTAGATCGAGATCTCGTGCTCCGGCGCCGACGACTCCAGGTGCAGGAGCTGCGCGATGACGACGTTGGCCACGCCGTCGTCGATCTCGGTGCCGAGGAAGATGATCCGCTCCGCCAGCAGCCGGCTGAACACGTCGTAGGACCGTTCGCCCTGCGGGGTGCGTTCGACGACGTTCGGGATGGTGTAGGTCCCCATGGTCACAGTCCCATCCGTCGCCGCGTGACGGCCGGGCGGACGTCCGCGAGGGACTCCACCACCCGGTCCACGATCCCGTACTCCCGGGCCTCCTCGGCCGTGAACCAGCGGTCCCGGTCGCCGTCCCGGGAGATCGTCTCGGGTGACTGGCCGGTGTGCTCGGCGGTGATCCGCTCGATGGTCCGCTTGGTGAACTCCAGGTTGTCCGCCTGGATCTCGATGTCGGCGGTGGTGCCGCCGATCCCCGCCGACGGCTGGTGCATCATGATCCGCGCGTTCGGCAGCGAGTACCGCTTGCCCGCCGCGCCCACGCTCAGCAGGAACTGGCCCATGCTGGCGGCGAACCCCACGGCGAGGGTGGAGACGTCGTTGGGGATCAGCCGCATCGTGTCGTAGACGGCCAGCCCCGCGTGGACCGAGCCGCCGGGGGAGTTGATGTACAGGCTGATGTCGGTGCGCGGGTCCTCGGCGGACAGGATCAGCAACTGGGCGCAGACCCGGTTCGCGGAGACCTCGTCGACCTGGGTGCCCAGCACGACGATCCGCTGGGCGAGCAACTGCGCGGCGAGCTGGTCGTCGAACCGGCTCGGGCGGGTGCCGTCCTCCTCGGCGCGCGGCAGCACGAGAGGGGTGGTGAAAGGGGACATCGGCGCTCCTTCGTCTTCGTCCGGACGGTGCCGTCGTCCCCACTGTCGGCCCGGGGCCGCCCCCACCAGGGGTTTCTCTGCCCGCGGCAGATTCGCCCAGGGCAGAGCCGTCAGCCCGCCCGGCCCTCGCGCAGCTGCCGGAAGAAGGCGCGTACGTCGCCGACGAGCAGCTCCGGCTGCTCCAGCGCCGCGAAGTGGCCCCCCCGGTCGAACTCCGTGAAGCGGACCAGGTTCTCGGTGCGTTCCGCCTTGTGCCGCAGCGGGATCTGCGGGTCGGCGGCGAAGAAGGCCAGCGCGGTCGGGGCGGCGGAGGGCTCCTCGGGGGCGGCCCTGCGGCCGGTGGCGTGCGCCCGCTCGTAGTAGACGCGGGCCGACGAGCCCGCCGTACCGGTGAGCCAGTACAGCATCACATTGGTCAGCAGCCGGTCGCGGTCGACGGCCTCCTCCGGGAACGTCTCGGAGTCGGTCCACTCGGCGAACTTCTCCACGATCCAGGCGAGCTGCCCGACCGGGGAGTCGGTCAGCGCGTACGCCAGGGTCTGCGGCCGGGTCGCCTGGAGGGCGGCGTACCCGGTGCCCTCCCGGGCCCAGGCGTCGTAGCGGCGCCACGACCGCCAGGTGCGCTCCTGTTCGGCGGGGTCGAGCCCGGCCAGTTCCGCGGCGGTCGGCTCGGTGGCCTGCTGCGCGCCCGGCAGCAGATTGAGGTGCACGCCGATCACCCGGTCCGGGTGGACGCGGCCCAGCTCGCGGGAGATCCCCGCGCCCCAGTCGCCGCCCTGGAGGCCGTAGCGCCCGTAGCCGAGGCGGCGCATCAGCTCGGCCCAGGCGTCCGCGATCCGGCCCGCCTCCCAGCCGGTGTCCGGCGCCGGTCCGGACAGGCCGAAGCCGGGCACGCTCGGCAGCACGACGTGGAAGGCGTCGGCCGGGTCCCCGCCGTGCGCGGCCGGGTCGGTCAGCGGCCCCACCACGTCGAGGAACTCCGCGACCGACCCCGGCCAGCCGTGGGTGACCAGCAGCGGGGTGGCGTCCGGCTCGGGGGAGCGGACATGGGCGAAGTGCACGGTCGCGCCGTCGACGACCGTGGTGAACTGCGGCCAGGTGTTCAGCTCGGCCTCGGCGGCCCGCCAGTCGTAGTCGTGGCGCCAGTACCGCACCAGCTCCCGCAGATACTCCCGCTCCACCCCGTACGACCAGCCCGCCCCGGCGGGCTGGTCCGGCCAGCGGGTCCGGTCCAGGCGGTCGTACAGGTCGTCGAGGTCGCGCTGCGGCACGTCCAGGCGGAAGGGGCGCAGGGAGACGGGGGAGCCCTCGGCGGGCGTGGAGGAGATCACCGGCGGATGGTAGACGCGGCGGAGGTGTCCGGTCGACGGGATTGCCGCGCGGCCGATGAGTTCCGGGCCGCGGGCCGGTCCACACAGATGACCGCGTCCACACGCCCAGGAGGCAGCAATGGTCACCGACGGATTCATCACGTGTCTGTGGTTCGACGACCAGGCGGAGGAGGCCGCCCACTACTACGTCTCGGTCTTCGAGGGCTCCGGCTCCCGGGTCGGCGACGTCATCCGCTACCCGGAGGGGTCCGGCACGGCCTCCGCGAAGCCCATGACCGTCGAGTTCACCGCCAACGGGCAGAAGTTCGTCGGCCTCAACGGCGGACCGCAGTTCACCTTCAACGAGGCGATCTCCTTCCAGGTGATGTGCGACACCCAGGAGGAGGTCGACCACTACGCGGCCCGGCTGACCGAGGACGGCGGCGAGCAGGGCCCCTGCGGCTGGGTCAAGGACCGGTTCGGGGTGTCCTGGCAGGTCGTGCCGGAGCGGCTCATCGAGATGTTCGCCGACCGCGACCCGGCGAAGGTGGCCCGCGCGAACGAGGCGATGATGTCGATGCGCAAGCTGGACATCGCCGCGCTGGAGAAGGCGTTCGCCGGCGAGTGACCCACGCGGTGCGGTGCCGGGGCGGCGGGCGTTTCGCCGAGCCGCCGGAGATCCCGGCGTCCCGTGGACCCCGCCCGGGGGCCCCGCCCGGCCATGGCATGATCGGGGCCATGCGTGAACGTGTTGTGGCCGCGTGCGACGGGGCCTCGAAGGGCAATCCCGGTCCGGCCGCCTGGGCCTGGGTCGTCGCCGACGACAGCGAGATCCCGGACCGCTGGGAGGCCGGGCCGCTGGGCCGGGCCACCAACAACGTCGCCGAACTCACGGCGCTGGAGCGGCTGCTGGCCGCCACCGACCCGGCGGTGCCGCTGGAGATCCGGATGGACTCCCAGTACGCGATGAAGGCGGTCACGACCTGGCTGCCCGGCTGGAAGCGCAACGGCTGGAAGACGTCGGCCGGCAAGCCGGTCGCCAACCAGGAACTGGTCGTCCGGATCGACGCGCTGCTCGACGGCCGCTCGGTCGAGTTCCGCTACGTGCCCGCGCACCAGGTCGACGGCGACCGGCTCAACGACTTCGCGGACCGCGCCGCCAGCCAGGCCGCCACCGTTCAGGAGACGGCGGGCAGCGCCCTCGGCTCCCCCGAACCGCCGCCCGCGCCGGACGCCCCGGCGGGCAGGGCCCCGCGCAGGAAAGCCCCCACCGCCCGGAAGGGCGGCGGGGGCGGAGGCGGCACGCGGACGATCAAGGCGAAGTTCGCCGGGCGCTGCCTGTGCGGACGCTCCTACGCGGCCGGCGAGCCCATCGCCAAGAACGCGCAGGGCTGGGGCCACCCGGAGTGCCGCACCGCGGCCGCGGGGTGACCCGGGCGCGGTGGGTCAGACCGCGCCGCGCCAGCCACCGGTCTCCCGGCCGCGCCGCTCGATGAACTCCTTGAACCGCTTCAGGTCGCCCTTGGTCTGCCGCTGCACGACCCCGAGCTTGTCGCCCACCTTCTCGGCGAGCCCGTCGGGGCGGAACTCCATCTGCAGCATCACCTTGGTGTGCTCGTCGTCCAGGCGGTGGAAGGTGACCACCCCCGCCTGCCGGGTCTCGCCGTCGACCGTGGTCCACGCGACCCGCTCGTCCGGGATCTGCTCGGTGATCCGCGCGTCGAACTCCCGGTGCACGCCGTCCACGCTCGTCACCCAGTGGGTGAGCGTGTCCGTGCGCTGCTCGATCCGCTCCACGCCGCTCATGAACTCGGGGAACGACTCGAACTGGGTCCACTGGTTGTAGGCGGTGTGGACCGGCACGCCGACCTCGATGGACTCCTCGACCTGCGACATCAGGTTCTGCCTCCTTCGGCTTGCGTCGGGTGGATGGGCCGAGTACCCGGCGTCCTCGGGGCGAATCTCCTGAATGCCCGTCACGTGACGGTAGCCTCGCCCTATATGACCGTTGTGTCACGCTTCGAGGAGGCTGTATGGAGATCGCCTGCGTCGGTGGCGGCCCCGCCGGGCTGTACCTGTCGATCCTGCTGAAGCGGGACGACCCCGGCCACGACGTCACCGTCCACGAACGCGACCCCGAGGGCTCCACCTACGGCTGGGGCGTGACCTACTGGCGTCCCCTGCTGGACGCCCTCCACCGGCACGACCCCGAGTCCGCGCGCGCCGTCGAGGAGCACTCGGTCAGCTGGCGGGACGGCGTCGCCCACGTCGGCGGGGCGACGGTCCGGCACCGCGGCGACACCGGCCACGGCATCGGACGGCACCGGCTGCTGGAGATCCTCGCCGCCCGCGCCCGCTCGCTCGGCGTCCGGCTGGCGTACGGCGACGAGATCACCGGCGCGCATCCGCCCGCCGCCGACCTCGTCGTCGCCGCCGACGGCGCGGGCAGCGCCGTGCGCGGCCGGCACGCCGGAGCCTTCGGCACCCGGGTGCGGCCCGGCCGCAACCGCTACCTCTGGCTCGGCACCACCAAGGTCTTCGACGCGTTCACCTTCGCCTTCACCGAGACCGCCCACGGCTGGATCTGGGCCTACGGATACGGCTACGGCCCCGCGCACAGCACCTGTGTCGTCGAGTGCGCCCCCGAGACCTGGACCGGCCTCGGCCTGGACCGCGCGGACGAGGGGGAGGGGCTGGTGCTCCTGGAGAAACTCTTCGCCGGCCTGCTCGACGGACACCCGCTGACCACCCGGCCCCGCCCCGGCGGCGGCCCGCTCCCGTGGCAGCCCTTCCGCACCCTGACCAACCGCACCTGGTCCCACGGCAACCTGGTCCTGCTCGGCGACGCCGCCCACACCACGCACTACTCCATCGGCGCCGGCACCACCCTGGCCCTGGAGGACGCCGCCGCCCTGGCCGCCGCCCTGCGCGTGCCCCGCGCCCGGCGCGCGCGCCCCGCCCTGTCCGACGCCCTGGCCCGCTACGAACGCGAACGCCGGGCCGCCCTGCTCCCCGTGCAGAGCGCCGCCCGCTACAGCGCCCGGTTCTACGAGAACCTGCCCCGCTACCTCGCCCTCCCCCCGGAGCAGATGTTCGCCCTGCTCGGCCAGCGCCACTCGCCGCTGCTGCCGTACCTCCCGCCCCGCCTCTACCACCGGCTGGACCGGGCCGCCGGACAGTTCGCGCCGGCGCGGGCGCTCAAGCGGCGGCTCGGCCGGCACCTGGCCCGCACCGCGCAGGCCAGAGCCCTGGCACGGGCGGACGGATGACACACTGACGCCCATGGAAGAACGCGCATTCGACAGGTCCGGGCAGCACGCCTCCGTCATCGGCCTGGGCACCTGGCAGCTGGGCGCCGACTGGGGCGACGTCGACGACACCGAGGCCCTCGCGGTCCTGGAGGCCGCGGCCGAGGCCGGGGTGACCTTCTTCGACACCGCCGACGTCTACGGCGACGGCCGCAGCGAGCAGACCATCGCCACGTTCCTGCGGTCCCGGCCCGAGCTGGACATCACCGTCGCCACCAAGATGGGACGCCGCGCCGAGCAGCTCCCCGAGAACTACGTCCTGGACAACTTCCGCGCCTGGAACGACCGCTCCCGCCGCAACCTCGGCACGGACGTCCTCGACCTCGTCCAGCTGCACTGCCCGCCCACGCCCGTCTACTCCTCGGACGAGGTGTTCGACGCCCTGGACACCCTGGTCGCCGAGGAGCGGATCAAGGCGTACGGCGTCAGCGTCGAGACCTGCGCCGAGGCGCTCACCGCGCTCGCGCGGCCGAACGTCGCCAGCGTGCAGATCATCCTCAACCCGTTCCGGATGAAGCCGCTCGCCGAGGTCCTCCCGGCGGCCCGGAAGGCCGGCGTCGGGATCATCGCCCGGGTGCCGCTCGCCTCCGGCCTGCTGTCCGGGAAGTACACCGAGGACACCGTCTTCGCCGCCGACGACCACCGCTCCTTCAACCGGCACGGCGAGGCCTTCGACCAGGGCGAGACCTTCTCCGGGGTGGACTACGCGACGGGCGTCGAGGCCGCCGCCGAGTTCGCCGCGCTCGCCCCCGAGGGCTACACCCCGGCCCAGCTCGCGCTGGGCTGGATCGTGCGGCAGCCCGGCGTGACCACGGTCATCCCCGGCGCCCGCTCGCCCGAGCAGGCCCGCGCCAACGCCGCCACCGCCGCGCTGCCCGACCTGTCCGACGCCACGCTCGACGCGATCACCGAGCTGTACGAGCGCCGTATCAAGGCCCAGGTCGAGGGCCGCTGGTAGACCCCGCCGGCAGACCCCCGTGGCGCCGCCTCACGGCACCAGGTGGAGTTCCCGCTCCTGCTCCTGGTCGCCGGAGGCGGCGCCCTCGTCGCTGGTGGTGAAGGCGCGGGCCAGCGTCTCGCTCGCCGCCGCCACGGCCTGCGGGGTGCCCTGCACGGTCACCGTCACCGGCGCGGACAGCCGCCCGCCGCCGGACTCGGGTGCCCCGGACGGCTCGGGGGCCGACGATGAGCTGAACGTGGCGGTGCGGACCGTCGCCCGCTCGTCCGCCGGGAGGTCGTCCGGCGCCCCGAACACGCCTTCCAGCGCGCGCACCACCGCCCGCGCGTCCTCGATCCCGCCGCCGTCCAGCGTCACGGTGAGCTGCGTGTCGGACATCCTTGACGACCTCCTCGTACGGTGTTCCGGTCGCCGTCCGTGTAACCGTGCCCGCGCCCGCCAAACAGCACATATGTGCGTCAAGCGCGCCTGACTTCGGGGAACCCGGGAAAAGGTCCGGCAGGCCACGACCACCGGGAGGATTCAGTGACGGACGCGGGGACGGGCAGGCGGCGGGGGCGCGACGAGACCGAGGAGGAGCGCGCCGACCGGATGTGGACGGAACTGATCCAGGAGGTCCGGGTCGCCCAGATGGGCGTGCAGATCCTCTTCGGCTTCCTGCTGACCGTCGTCTTCCAGCCCAAGTACGAGCAGTTGTCGGACACCGACCGGACCATCTACCTGATCACCGTCGTCCTCGGCGCCGCCGCGACGGGCGCGCTGATCGGGCCGGTCTCCCTGCACCGCCTCGTCTCCGGACGGCGCGTCAAGCCGCAGGCCGTGCGCTGGGCCTCCCGGCTCACCCTGCTCGGCCTGGTGCTGCTGCTCGCCACCACGACCGCGTCCCTGCTGCTGATCCTGCGGGTCGCCACGCACGACGGGTTCGTGCCCTACCTGGTGGCGGGGGTCGTCGCCTGGTACCTGCTGTGCTGGTTCGTCCTGCCGCTGTGGACCCGCCACCGCCACACGGCGGACTGACCCGCCGCTCAGCCCCCGGCGATGACCTCCGCCAGGAAGTCGTCGACCCGGACCTCCTCCTGGCCCTGCGGGACGACGGCGTACGTGTCCCGCAGGAAGGCGGAGACCGCCGGGGCCCAGGCGTACACCACCGCGTGATGGCGGTCCCCGTCCGTCCGGGGATCGCCCAGGAACTCCAGCCGCAGCTCGTCCAGCGTCCCGTTGGACACCGGGCGCATCCGCACGTCACCGATCCCGACCGGCCGCAGCAGACCCTCGGCGACCATCTCGCGGTCCAGCGTCCAGCGGGCCAGCACATGGCCGTCGTGGCTGAAGACCACGGTGAGCGCGAACGGGTCCGCCGCGTCGTACGCCAGGTGGGCGAAGACGGGGCAGCGGTCCGTCTCGCCCGCCTGGAGCTGCACGACGAGGGTCTGGTGCACGGGGGAGTTCACGAAAGGGCCTCCGGGAAAGAACCTGCCTGGAACCCTCCTGGTACCCCCGGAACCGGGAAAATGCTCCGGCGACCGGGTGATGTACTCGATCCGTGACTCTCAGGAGCCGCCCAGCGCCTCGCGCAGCGCGGGCAGCAGCGTCTTCTCGGACCAGTCCAGGAAGGCCGGCTGGGACTCGCCGCCGATCTGCACCAGCGCGATCTCGGTGAACCCGGCCTCGGCGTAGGGCCGCACCGCCTCGACGAAGGTTTCCGGGTCGTCGCCGCACGGGATCGACGCGGCGACGTCGTCCGGCGTGACGAACTGGGTGGCCGCCTGGAAGGAATCCGGGTGCGGCAGCTCGGAGTTCACCTTCCATCCGTTGCCGAACCAGCGGAACTGGTCATGGGCGCGGCGCACCGCCGTCTCCCGGTCCGGGTCGTACGACACCGGCAACTGGCCCACCCGCGGCTTGCCCGCGCCGCCGTGCCGGTCGAAGGACTCCAGCAGGTCCGGCTTCGGCTCGGTCGCGATCACCAGGTCGGCGAGGCGGCCCGCCAGCGCGCAGGACTGCTCGCCGGAGACGGCCATGCCGATGGGCGGCGGGCTGTCGGGCAGGTCCCACAGCTTGGCGGACTCCACGTCGAAGTGCTTGCCCCGGTAGTTCACGTGGCCGCCGTCGAAGAGGGCCCGGATGATCTCGACGGCCTCCTGGAACATCTCGTGCCGTACGTCGGCGGCCGGCCAGCCCCGGCCCACCACGTGCTCGTTGAGGTTCTCGCCCGAGCCGAGCCCCAGCCGGAACCGTCCCTCGGACAGCAGCTGCATGGTGGCCGCCTTCTGCGCGACCACCGCCGGGTGGTACCGCATCGTCGGACACGTCACGTACGTCATCAGCGGGATGCGGCTGGTCGCCTGCGCCGCCGCGCCCAGCACGCTCCACGCGTACGGGGAGTGCCCCTGTGAACGCAGCCACGGGAAGTAGTGGTCGGAGGTGACGGAGAAGTCGAAGCCCGCCTCCTCGGCCCGTACCAGGTGGCCGACCAGCTCCCGGGGGCCGGCCTGCTCGGTCATCATTGTGTATCCGATGTGCACCATGACCGCCGGGTCCCCGTCCGGGCCGGGGGAAAACGGGCGGAACCCGGCGGCCGGCGCTCACTCCAGCCCGAAGCGGGCGGACCAGGCCGCCATGTCGGCGACCGTCGCGTTGCCCCCGCACACCACCAGGCCGAGCCGGGCGCCGGGGCCGACCCGCTCGATCACCCGCCGGGCGGCGGGCAGCAGACAGCCGGCGGCCGGCTCGGTCCACACCTTCGCGTGCTCGGCCAGCTCCAGCGACCCCCGCACGGCCTCCCGGTCGGGCACCACCAGCACCTCGGTGACCAGCGCCGACACATGGTCGTACGTCAGCCGGGAGACGGCCGGGGCGCTCAGCGTGGAGCTGATCGACGACACCTCCACCCGTACCGGCCCGCCCGCCGCGAGCGCCCGGGACATCGCCTCGGCGCCCTCCGTCTCCACCCCCCACACGCGGACGTCCGGACGCCGGGCCCGCAGCGCCGCCGCGACGCCCGAGACCAGCCCGCCGCCCCCGATGCTCACCAGGACGTCGGTCAGCTCGCCGGCGTCGTCGGCCAGCTCCAGCCCGACGGTGCCCTGCCCGGCGATCACCACCGGGTCGTCGAAGGGGTGCACCGGCGTCAGCCCCTCCGTGCCCAGCCGCTCGGCCAGCGCGAACGCCTCGGCCATGGAGTCCGTCAGCCGCACCACCGCCCCGGCGTCCTCGGCGGTGCGCACCGAACGGGCGGGCGCCGACCGCGGCATCACCACGGTCGCCTTCATGTCCAGGGCGGCGGCCATCACCGCCAGCGCGATGCCGTGGTTGCCGCCGCTGACCGCGACCACCCCGGCGGCCCGTTCGGCCGGGGTCAGCGACAGCAGCTTCGCCACCGCGCCGCGCGCCTTGAAGGAGCCGGTGCGCTGCAGCAGCTCCAGCTTCGCCGTGACCTCCACGCCGAGCAGGCCGGACAGGCCGGGGCTGGGGACCGTGGGGGTGCGGACGACGTGCCCGGCGACGCGCCGCGCGGCGGCTTCGATCTCCGTGATCGTGACCAAGCTCAAGGAAGTGCCTCTCAGTGTTGTTGTGCCTTCTGCGGGGTCGCCTCGCTGGGCCGGACCACGACGTGCCCCTGGCCCTGGAGCATCAGCTGCACCGCCTCGCCGGAACCGCCGCGCAGCATCGAGCCGATGGACTGCGAGCGGTGCAGCGAGGGCTGGAGCCCGGCCGTCCATCCGACGACCGCGTCGGTGTCGACGTACACCGGGTACTGCGGCGAGACCGGGATGACCAGCGGCGTGCCCTCGCACACCAGCCCCAGCCGGCCCTGGCCGGTGAAGACGCTGTTGAACAGGCCGCCCCCGGCGATCCCGGCGCCCTTCACGGTGGCGATGCGGTACGACAACGAGGCGTCGAAACAGAGCACGTTGCGGCCGTTGACGGTGAACTCGTCGCCCTGGCCGACCTCGACGACGAAGCAGTTCTGCGCCTCGTGGGCGAACCAGGCCTCGCCCTGTCCGCGCACCGCCATCAGCGGCAGGCCCTCGCCGGTGACCGCGCGCTTGAGCATGCCGCCCACGCCTTGGCCCTTGCGCTCGAACTGGAGGTCGCCGCGGTAGGCGACCATGGCGCCCTGGCGGGCGAGCATCTCGCCGTCCACCGCGTACCGGATGCATTTGGAGTTCTCGACGGTCATACCCGGCGCCTGCGCGGGCCGCACCATGTGCTCGCTGGAAAAGAGGTCACCCTTCATGCGGGCATCCTGTCCCGGACGGCCGGCTTCCGCCAGGATCGGCCGCCCACCGGTTCCGGGACGGTCAGCCACCGAAGAGCTGCGTCCAGTACGTGCCCGCCCGCCCGCCGCCGGCCAGTCCCGCCCCGAGGTGGGTGAAGCCGGGGGCGAGGATGTTGGCGCGGTGCCCCGGGCTGTTCATCCAGCCCTCCACCACGTCGGCCGGGGAGCGCTGGCCGCAGGCGATGTTCTCCCCGGTCGTGCCGTACGCGGCGCCCGCGGCGACGGCCCGGTCCTGGGGCCCCGCGCCGCCGGGGGAGGTGTGGGAGTAGAAGTCCCGCGCCACCATGTCCGCGCTGTGCGCCTGCGCCGCGGCGGTCAGCCGGGGGTCGGCGGCCAGCGGCGGCAGCCCCGCCGCGGCCCGCTCCCGGTTGGTCAGCGCGACCACCTCGGCGACGGTGCGGGCCAGCCCGCCAGGGGTCAGCGGCGCGGCCCACAGCGCCGTCCAGTAGGTGTCGCCCGCCGGACCGCCGGTGACGTGGGCAAGCCCGACGTGGGTGAACGCCGCGTCGCACAGGGCACGCCGGGTGCGGTCGGCACCCAGGCAGTACCTGACGAACTCGGCGGGGGTGCGCGGGCCGGACACCAGGTGCTCGCCGACCGTCAGGAACGGGTATCCGGCGGCCAGGGCGCGCCGGTAGACGGAGACCCCGTCCCGGGTCTGGACGCTCAGGGCGCCCGCCTCGGCCATCGCGGAGGCGTGCGCGCGGGCCGCTTCGGTCAGCCGGGCGTCCAGGGCGACCGGCGGCGAACCGGCGGCGGCGCGGGCGGAGTTCACCCGGTCCAGGAAGCCGTCGCCGGCCGGTGCGGGGAGCAGGAAGTCACCGGCGGCCGGGGCGGGCAGCAGGAAGTCGCCGTCGCCGGCCGCCGGGGGGCCGTCGTCCACGTCGACGCCGAAGTCGCGGGCGAGACCGGCCAGTCCGTCCGCGTACCCCTGCCCCAGGGCGCGGAGCTTCCAGCCGTCGCCGCGCCGGTACAGCTCGGCGAGCAGCAGCACCGTCTCCCGGTCCGGGCGCGGCGGGGTGAACCGGGCCAGCGCCGCGCCGTCCGGGCCCGTCAGCCGCAGCGCGGGCGCGGGCAGCAGGCGCAGCGCGGTGTCCGGGTCGGCTGCGCTGACGGCGATCGTCACCCGGGTCGCCCCGGCCCGCAGCCCGCGCGGATCGACGGTGAGGGTGCCGTCGGCCGGGGCCAGCCGGGCTCCGGGGGCCTCGGGCTGGTTGTAGAAGACGAAGTCCGCGTCCCCGGCGACCTTTCCGCCGTCGTCCGTGATCAGCGCGGACACGTCGAAGCCGCCGGGCACCCGGACCTGCACGGGACCTGCGGGCAGGGGGAGGTTGCCGCCCGGGACCAACTCCTTCATGACTCCCAGAACGGGCCGAACGCCCCGGTGGTTCCCCGGCCCGGCGGTGGAACGCGGGTCAGCCGCGCAGCGAGCGCGCCCAGTCCGCCGGGACCCGGCCCGCCGGTCCGGGCGCCGGCTGGCCCTCGGGGTGGCTCACCGGCGGTGCGAGGGCCGGCCCGGAGGCGCGCAGCTCGTCCGCCGCGTAGTCCCAGAACCAGTCCTCGCCGGGTTCGTAGCTCTGCACCACCGGGTGGCCGGTGGTCCGGAAGTGGGCGGTGGCGTGCTGTCCCGGCGAGCTGTCGCAGCAGCCCACGTGACCGCAGGCCGCGCAGCGCCGCAGGTGGAACCACCAGCCGCCCGCGCTCTCGCACTCGGCGCAGCCCGCGCCGCTCGGCGGGACGACGGGGTCGATACCGCTGTCGTCGCGTACGTCGTTCATACCGGCTCCTCGGTCGGGTCGGGTGCCGCCGCGGTCAGCGGCAGCAGCACCTGGAAACGGGTGTCGCCCGGCCGGGAGTCCACCTGGAGGGCGCCGTGGTGCTTGTTGACCACGATCCGCCAGGAGATGTCCAGGCCGAGCCCGGTGCCCTCGCCCACCGGCTTGGTGGTGAAGAAGGGATCGAAGATCCGGTCGCGGATCTCCGCGGGCACCCCGGGGCCGGTGTCGCGGAACTCCACCAGCAGCCGGTCGTGGACGCGGGCCGTCCGCACGGTCAGCGTGCCCTCGCCGCCGGCCGAGTCCATCGCGGACACCGCGTTGTCGATCAGGTTGGTCCACACCTGGTTCAGCTCCGCCGGATGGGCGGGCACGTCCGGGAGGGTGCGGTCGTACTCCTTGACCACCTTGATCCGCGGGCCGATCTTGCCCGACAGCATCAGCAGCGTGGAGTCGAGGAGTTCGTGGACGTCGGCGCTGCGGTAGGGGGCCCGGTCGAGCTGGGAGTACTGCTTGGCCGCGTCGACCAGGTGGGAGATGCGGGCGGTGGAGTCACCGATCTCGTTCATCAGCAGTTCGGTCTCGACCGTGTAGTTGAGCCAGCCCACCGCGTTCGGCAGGATCTCCTCGTCCACGGCCGCCGCGACCTGGTCCAGCCACTCGCTGTCCAGCCCGGCCTGCACGAAGGTCGGCGCGAGCTGCCAGCCGTCCCGGATGCCGTGGCCGTCCAGCCAGTCGGTGACCGCGTCCTCCCGGTCGGCGGCCTCCATCGGGCTCAGCACGGGCGCCTTCGCCACCCGCTCGGCGGTGCGGTCCTGGATGTCGATGAGCGCGGCCAGCGCCTCCCGGGAGAACGGCCCCTCGGCGATCACCCTCAGCTTGTGCCGCATCTTCGCCACCCGCTCGCGCAGCGAGGCGGTGGCCCGTACCGCCGCGGCGGCCGGGTTGTTCAGCTCATGGGTGAGCCCGGCCGACAACGAACCCAGCGCCAGCAGCCGCTCGCGCTGCCCGACGGCCCGCTGGGTGTTCTTCGACCCGAAGAACAGCCCCTCCAGCAGGTGCACGGCCATCGGGAACCACTCCTGCACCACGCCCGCGAAGGTGTCCGCGGGCAGCACGAAGAACCGGGTCGGCGCGGTCACCCGCAGAGAATTGGTGTAGACCTGCGGCACCCGGTCCCCGAGGTACGCCTGCATCGCCCCGGCGTACACCCCGCGCTGGGAGGTCCGGTTGGTCTCCACGTCGTCCCCGCCGACCCGCCGCGACAGCACCGCCGTGCCCTCCAGCAGCACGTAGAAGCAGGTGGCGGGGTCGCCCTCGGCGTACACCGGGCCGGGTTCGAACAGCTCCACCCGGCCCTCGGCGCACAGCCGCCCGAGCTGCTCGGGGGAGAGCTTCTCGAACAGGAACAGCGAACCGATCTCACCGGGGCTGCACGGCATCGGCCGCCCGCTCACGACTGCTCCAGATACCGGTGGACGAGCATCACGGCCATGGCACCCTCTCCTACGGCGGACGCGACCCGCTTGGCGGACTCGTGCCGGGCGTCGCCCGCCACGAAGACACCCGGCACGCTGGTCTCCAGGTGGTACGGCGCCCGGTCGGGCTCCCAGCCGGCCGGCGGGCGCCCGTCGGCGGTCAGGTCGGGCCCGGCCAGGATGAACCCGCGCTCGTCCCGCTCCACCGTGCCGTCCAGCCAGTCGGTGAGCGGGGCCGCGCCGATGAACACGAACAGCCACTGCGCGTCGACCAGTTCGCGCTGCCCGCTGTGCGCGTCCCGCAGTGTCAGCCCCTCCAGCCGGCCGTCGCCGTGCGCGGACTCCACGACCGTGCCGCAGCGGACCACGATGTTGGGCGTCTCCTCGATCTGCTGGATCAGGTAGTGGGACATCGACGCCGCCAGCGACTCCCCGCGCACCAGCAGCGTCACCGACTTGGCGCCCCGGGCCAGGTACATCGCCGCCTGTCCGGCGGAGTTGGCGCCGCCGACGATGTACACGTCGTTGCCCTGGCAGGCCGCCGCCTCGGTCAGCGCCGAGCCGTAGAAGACACCGCAGCCGGTCAGGGCCTCGGTGCCCGGCGCGGTCAGCTCCCGGTAGGAGACGCCGGTGGCCAGGATCACGCTGTGCGCGGCGATGGCCGAGCCGTCGGAGAACCGCACCGTGCGCGCCGCCCCGTTGACCTCCAGGCCGGTCACCTCCCGCGCGGTGAGGATCTCGGCGCCGAACTTGGCCGCCTGCCGCCGGGCCCGGTCGGTGAGCTGGGCGCCGGAGACGCCGTCGGGGAAGCCCAGGTAGTTCTCGATGCGGCTGCTCTGCCCGGCCTGCCCGCCGGTCGCCGACCGCTCCACCAGGACCGTGCGCAGCCCCTCCGACGCCCCGTACACGGCCGCGCCCAGCCCGGCCGGGCCGCCGCCGATCACCACCAGGTCGTAGAAGTCGGCCGCCGGTGTCGTCGCCAGGCCCACGTGCGCGGCGAGGTCGGCGGTCCCGGGCTCCACCAGCGGCGTCCCGTCCGCCGTGATCACCACCGGCAGCCGCCGGCCGTCCTGCCCGGCGGCGGACAGCAGCCGCCCGCCCTCCGGCTCGTCGGCGGAGTACCAGCGGTAGGGCACCTGGTTGCGGGCCAGGAACTCGCGGACCTCCGAGGAGCGCGCCGAGAAGCGGTGCCCGACCACCTTGGTGCTGGGCACCGGCTTGTGGTCGCCGGCCCGCCACGCCGCCAGCAGGTCGTCCAGGACCGGGTAGAGCTTCTCCTCCGGCGGGTCCCAGGGCTTGAGCAGGTAGTGGTCCAGGTCGACCACGTTGATCGCGTCGATCGCCGCGTTGGTGTCCGCGTAGGCCGTCAGCAGCACCCGCCGGGCGGCCGGGTGGACGTCCATGGCCTGTTCGAGGAATTCGATGCCGTTCATCCCCGGCATCCGGTAGTCGGCGATGATCACGGCGACGAGTTCGCCGCGCAGCTTCAGTTCACGCAGGGCCTGGAGCGCCGACTCCCCGGACTCCGCGCGCACGATCCGGTGCCCGGCACCGTAGCGTCGCCGCAGGTCGCGGGCGACGGCACGGGACACTCCCGGATCGTCGTCCACGGTCATGATGACGGTCCGCGCCGTCTCGGCGGCCTGTGTCATACGTCCCCCAGTCGAGCGGCCGGTTCCACGGCACGGCGTCTGCCGTGACCGCACCGGCCCGTCTCCATCGTATGTTCGACGGCCGGGCGGCGCTCATCCGTTCCCCGGCGCAGGTCACGGGGCCGCCGTAGGGAAGACTGGGGCCGACACAGGCACCGCATCTGGGAGGCACCGCATGACGCGTCCGGTCACGGCAGGGGTGGACGGATCGGAGGAGAGCCTGGCGGCGCTGGCCTGGGCGGCCCGGCAGGCCGTCCGGGGCGGTGTGCCGCTGCGGGTGGTGCACGCCTGGCGGTTCCGGCCCGGCGAGGCGCCCGGCGCGGGGGACCGGGAGACGCAGGAGCGCTGGGTGCGCGAGACGGTGACCGGGGCGGCCGCGTCGGTGACCTCGCGCCACCGCGGCCTGGAGGTGACCACCGACGTCCTGGAGGGCGACCCGGTGGCCACGCTGCTCACCGCCGCGGCCGAGGCGCGGACGCTGGTGCTGGGCTCGCGCGGGCACGGCGCGGTCGTCGGCTTCCTGCTGGGCTCCGTCGGCCAGCAGGTGATCGCCGAGGCGGCGCGGCCGGTCGTCCTGGTCCGGGCCGGCGGCGACCGGCCCGCCGACGAGGTGGCCGGGCACGAGATCGTCGTCGGCCAGCAGGGCGAGCCGGAGGACAGCGCCGGGGTGCTGCGGTTCGCCTTCGAGGCGGCGGCCGCCCGCGGCGCCACCGTCCGGGCGGTCCGGGCCTGGACGCTGCCGCCGCTGTTCTCCTACAGCCCGGCCTCGCTCAAACTGCTGGACGACGCCGGGGGCCCGGAGCCGTACGAGCACAAGGCCCTCGCCGAGGCGCTGGAGCCGTGGCGGGACCGCTTCCCGGACGTGCCCGTCGTCGAGCACGTGGAGATGGGCAGCGCCGGACAGGTGCTGCTGTCGGTGGCCGGGCGGGCCCAGCTGATGGTCGTGGGCCGCCGCGCCCGCCGCTCCGCCGTGGGCGCCCGCATCGGTTCGGTCGCCCACGGGGTGCTGCACCACGCGGGCTGCCCGGTGGCGGTCGTCCCGCACGCGTGAGGTGAGTCAGTCGCCGGCCGTCGGCTGGAGCGTCGCGCGGGCCTTGGGCAGGACGTTCTCGATGTAGTCCTGGACGGCCGTGTCCAGCCCGATGTCGTGCTGGGCCCGCTCGGACAGGTACCAGCGGTGCTCCAGCAGCTCGTGGTAGATCTCCGCCGGGTCCATCGCTCCGCGCAGCGCGTGCGGCACCGCCCGCACGGTCGGCCGGAACACCTCCCGCACCCAGCGGTGGGCGAGGACCTCGGGGCGCGCTCCCAGGAGATCACCGGGGGCGTAGTCGTCCTGGGTGGTCATCCAGGACTCCAGGTCGTTCAGCAGCCGGCGGGCCTGGTTCTCCTCGGCGTCCAGGCCGGTCAGCCGCAGCAGCTGGCGCTGGTGGTGCCCGGCGTCCACGACCTTGGGCACGAAGGTGACGGTGTCGCCGTTGGAGGCGTGCTCGATCTGCATCTCGGCGACGTCGAAACCGAGGTCGTTGAGCCGCCGTATCCGCCGCTCGATGTAGTGGTACTTGCCCGCCGGGTACACCGAGGTGCGGGTCAGCTCCTGCCACAGGGAGCGGTAGCGGGCGCAGATCTCGGTGCCGAACTCGACGGCGTCGACGGACGGGTGCAGCGCGCCGGACGCCTCCAGGTCGAGCAGCTCGCCGCTGATGTTGACGCGGGCCAGTTCGAGGTCGTAGTCCCGCTGCCCGTCGCTGAGCCGGGCGTGCAGCTCACCGGTCTCGGCGTCCACCAGGTACGCCGCGTAGGCGCCCGCGTCGCGCCGGAACAGGGTGTTGGACAGCGAGCAGTCGCCCCAGGCGAACCCGGCCAGGTGCAGCCGTACCAGCAGCACGGCGAGGGCGTCCATCAGCCGGTGCATGGTCGCCGGGCGCAGGGTCGTCTCGAACATCGACCGGTACGGCATCGAGCCGCCGAGGTGCCGGGTGATCAGCACCGGCTCCAGCGGCTCGCCCCCGGCGTCCGTGCGGCCGGTGACCACGCCGAGGGCGTCGACGGCGGGGATGCCGAGCCGGTCCAGGTCGCGCAGCAGCTCGTACTCGCGCAGCGCGGGCCGCTCCGCCAGCTCCTTGACGGCGACGATCTCGTCCCCGGCGCGGGCGTAGCGCACCACGTGGCGGGAGATGCCGCGTGGCAGCGGCACGAGGTGTTTGCCGGGCCACTCCTCCAGGGGCACGTGCCAGGGGAGTTCGAGGAGGAGCGCCGGGTGCTCCGGATTGGTGGCGCTGATCTGCAAGGCCATGGCCCGACTCTAAGCGGTGCCCGCCCGGCTCAGGACGCCCGCTCCCGTGCCAGCCGCGCGGCCCGCGCGACGGACCCGTGGTGGGCCGGGCCGTGGCCGGGCAGCAGCAGGTCGCCCGCCAGCCCCTCGAAGACCGCCAGCGAGGCCACCGTGCGCGCGCGTTCGTGGTGGAACATGTCGGGGAGGATCTGCGGTCCCTCGGTCCGGGCGATGGGGTGGCCGGTGACCAGGGCGTCGCCGGAGATCACCACGCCGGCGTCGGGGAGGTGGTAGGCGCTGTGGCCGTCGGTGTGCCCCGGGGTGTGCACGGGCACCGGGCGGCCGGGCAGGTCCAGGGCGCCCGCCGCCGGGAACGGCCGGGGCCCGGCGACCGGCAACCGCGCGGTGCCGCCGGAACGGACGGCGTGCGCGATCCAGGGCAGGACGCCCGGCCGCCAGGCGTTGCGCAGCACCGTGGGGACGGAGACCTGCTGGAGGAAGTCCCGCCGTGCGTGGGGCACCTCGGCCTCGTGGAGGAGGACCGGGGTGCCGTGAGTCGCCCGCAGGTACTCGGCGGAGCCCAGGTGGTCGTTGTGGGCGTGCGTGATCAGCACGGCCGCCACCGCCTCGGGCGAACTGCCCACCGCCGCCAGTGACTCCAGCACCGCCCGCCGGTCCCCGGGATAGCCGGTGTCGATCAGCGTGGCGGCGTCCCCCTCGGTGAGGATCACCCAGTTGGTGTTGCTGCCGTGCACCAGGTAGGTGCCGTCCGCGACCTGTCGTACATCGGCGCTCATCGCTCGCTCCGCGTCCCGGGGATGACTGGGGGACCAGCCAAGCAGACGCGGCCGGGCGGCGGTACGCCGGGTGCCGGGGTCAGCGCACGTCGTCCGGGCGGAACTGGACGCTGATCCGCCCGCCGCCGGTCCGCGCCGACTTGGGGACGCAGTGCTCCCAGGTGCGCTGGCAGGAGCCGCCCATCACGATCAGGTCGCCGTGGCCCAGCGGCCGGCGCACCGCCGGGCCGCCGCCCACCGGGCGCAGCAGCAGGTCACGCGGGGTGCCCACGGAGAGGATGGCGACCATGGTGTCCTCGCGCGCGCCCCGGCCGACCCGGTCGCCGTGCCAGGCGACGCTGTCCCGGCCGTCCCGGTAGTAGCAGAGCCCGGCCGTGGTGAACGGCTCGCCCAGCTCCGCCGCGTAGTGCGCGCCGAGCGCGTCGCGGGCCTCGTCCAGCACCGCGTGCGGCAGCGGGTCGCCCGCCCCGTAGAAGGCGAGCAGCCGGGGCACGTCGACGACCCGGTCGTACATCGCGCGCCGCTCCGCCCGCCAGGGGACCTCGGCGGCGAGCCGTTCGAAGAGCGCGTCGGCGCCGCTCAGCCAGGCCGGGAGCACGTCGATCCAGGCGCCGGAGCCCAGCCGGGTCCGGCGGACTCCGTCGAGCGGGCCGAGCCGGAGCCGGTCGTCCTGGTCGAAGAGGGAGCCCTGGAGGTGCGTGGTCATGGACCGAGCATACCTGGTAATCGAACGGGCGTTCCAATCGCTGTCCGGGGGGTTCGCATACACCGGTGCATCGGATACGTTCCCGTATCGAACGCAAGCCGGCGGACGGAGACCGGGCATGGCGGAACGGACGGCCACCACGGGGCGGCGGGTGACCAGGCGCCGGGCCCGGACGCGCGCCGACCTGCTCGCGGCCGCGTTCACCGTGTTCGCGGCCAAGGGGTTCGGACGGGTCCCCATCGAGGAGATCTGCGAGGCCGCCGGATACAGCCGGGGCGCCTTCTACTCCAACTTCGCCAGTCTCGACGAGCTGTTCTTCGCCCTCTACCAGGAGCGCGCCGAACTGATCGCCGGGCAGGTCGCCGGGGCCCTCGCCGCGGACGGACCGGAGGCGGACCTGCCGGCCGCCGCGGACCGCGTCGCCGGGGTGCTGCTCCTGGACCGGGACTGGCTCCTGGTGAAGACCGACTTCCTGGTCCACGCCGCCCGCGACCCGGCCGTCGCCCGGACCCTGCTGGAGCACCGGGCCGGGCTGCGCCGGACCGTCGCCGCCCGGCTCGCCGCGACGCCGGGCCCGCTGCCCGCCGTGCTCGGCGACGCCGACGGCGCGGCCCGCGCCGTGGTCGCCGCGTACGACGGCGTCACCACCCAGCTGCTGCTGGACCGGGACGTCGAGGACGCCCGCCGCTGGCTGGGGCGGCTGCTGACCGCGCTGCTCACGGGCTGAACCCAGGACACGGACACGGGAACACGAGGAAGGGACGGTCGTCATGGACGCCGACGTCATCATCGTCGGAGCGGGACTCGCGGGGCTGGTCGCGGCGCACGAACTGACCGGCCGGGGCCGCCGGGTCGCCCTGGTCGACCAGGAGAACGCCGCCAACCTGGGCGGGCAGGCGTACTGGTCGTTCGGGGGGCTGTTCCTCGTGGACTCCCCGGAGCAGCGGCGCCTCGGCGTCAAGGACTCCTTCGACCTCGCCTGGAACGACTGGCGGGGCAGTGCCGGCTTCGACCGCCTGGACGACGAGGACTCCTGGGCGGTGCGCTGGGCGCGGGCGTACGTGGAGTGGGCGGCGGGGGAGAAGCGGTCCTGGCTGGACGGGCACGGCATCAAGCTGCTGCCCACCGTCAACTGGGCCGAGCGCGGCGCCCTCCGGGCCGGCGGGCACGGCAACTCGGTGCCGCGCTTCCACATCGCCTGGGGCACCGGCACCGGCGTGGTCGCGCCCTTCGCCGGGTACGCGAAGCAGGCGGTGCGCGACGGGCTGCTCACCTTCCACCACCGGCACCGCGTCGACGAGCTGATCATCGAGGGCGGCACCGCCCGGGGCGTCCGGGGCACCGTCCTCGCCGAGGACACCGCACCCCGCGGCGTCGCCTCGAACCGCGACCGCGCCGGCGACTTCGAACTGACCGCCCAGGCCGTGATCGTCACCTCCGGCGGCATCGGCGCCGACCACGACACCGTCCGCCGCCACTGGCCCGAGCGTCTGGGCACCCCGCCCGCCGAGATGGTCACCGGTGTCCCCGCCTACGTCGACGGCCGGATGCTCGGCATCAGCGAGGCGGCCGGTGTCCGGGTGGTCAACCGGGACCGGATGTGGCACTACACCGAGGGCGTCCGCAACTGGGACCCGGTCTGGCCCGGCCACGGCATCCGCATCCTGTCCGGCCCGTCCCCGCTCTGGTTCGACGCCCTCGGCCGCCGCCTGCCCGACCCCTGCCTGCCCGGCCACGACAGCCTCGGCACGCTCCGGCACCTGCGCACCGACCCTGCCATCAAGGACCACGACCACTCCTGGTTCATCCTCACCCGGAAGATCGTGGAGAAGGAGTTCGCGCTCTCCGGTTCCGAGCAGAACCCGGACATCACCGCCAAGGACCGCAGGGCGTTCCTGAAGGAACGGGTCATCGGCAAGGGCGCCCCCGGGCCGGTCGCCGCCTTCCTGCGCCGGGGCGCCGACTTCGTGACCGCGCCGACCCTCGAACAGCTCGTGGACCGGATGAACGCCCTCACCGACGAGCCGCTCCTGGACGCGGCCTTCGTCCGCCGCCAGATCGAGGCCCGGGACCTCCAACTGGCCAACCCCTTCGGCAAGGACGCCCAGGTGCAGGACATCCGCAACGCCCGCCGCTACCTCGGTGACCGCCTCAGCCGGGTCGCCGCCCCGCACCGCGTCCTCGACCCGGCGGCCGGCCCGCTCATCGGCGTCAAGCTGCACATCCTCACCCGCAAGACCCTCGGCGGCATCCAGACCGACCTCGACTCCCGCGCCCTCGGCGCCGACGGCACACCGGTCGAGGGCCTCTACGCGGCCGGCGAGGTGGCCGGCTTCGGCGGCGGCGGGGTGCACGGCTACAACGCCCTGGAGGGCACCTTCCTCGGCGGCTGCCTCTTCTCCGGACGGGCGGCGGGACGCGCGGCGGCCCGGCAGACCGGCTGACCGGGGCCCGTCACCCCTGGCCGAGGAGCCGGGCCAGCACGGCGGCGTGGCTGTGGTCGACGTCCTTCGCGGCGGTCAGCAGCGTCACCGTGCCCGCGCGAGCGCGTTCCCGCACCCCGTCGAGGGCCTCGGCCGCCTCGGGGGCGGTCAGCTCCGCCTCGTAGCGCCGGGCGAACTCCTCGAAGGAGCCCTCGCCCGCGTGGTACCAGCGGCGCAACTCGGTGGACGGGGTGAGGGCCTTGGGCCACTCGTCCACGTGGGCCGCCTCCTTCTTCAGGCCGCGCGGCCACAGCCGGTCGACCAGGACGCGCGGTCCGCCGTCCGGCTCGGGCGGGTCGTAGACGCGGCGTACCCGTACGGTCACGGCGGCTCCCCTTCGAAGGCGACGGCGGACGGACGGCGGGTGTGCCGCGAGCCTACGCGGCACACCCGCCGTCCGCCTCTCCGGTCCCGTGGCCGGGTGAGGCCCCGGGTCAGCCCGAGCGCCGCCGGTTCGCCAGCCGCCGCTTCAGGGCCCGCCGTTCGTTCTCGTCGGTCCCGCCCCAGACGCCGATGGACTGCCCCGTGTCGAGCGCCCACCGCAGACACTGGTCCCGGACCGGGCAGCGGTGACACACCGCCTTGGCCTGCTGGGTCTGCATCAGCGCCGGGCCCGAGGAACCGATCGGGAAGAACAGGTCGGGGTCCTCGTCGCGGCAGGCCGCGTGCTCGCGCCAGTCGTCCATGAAAGTCACCTGCGATCGTCGTGTCGCGCTGTACGGATTCGGCTTGCTCGTCTCCGGGTGACCTGATACCGCGGGGGCGAAACGGGCGGGAGGCCGCAAAGTCGCTTCCGGGGCGGCGGAGTTACGGGACGGCCCGAGGCGCGGGACGGCGAAGTCGGTACCGGGGGACGGTCCCAGGGCGCGCGGCGGGCCGGCTGAGTGACGCGTCCGCCGCGTGTCCCGGACGACAGGCGCTCCTAACGGCGCAGTGCGCGCGCCGCGCCGTCCATGACCGCCTCGGCCACCGCCGCCAGGGCGGGGGAGTCGAGCTTCCACTGCTGCCAGAACAGCGGCACGTCGACCTTCGTGCCGGGCAGCGGCTCGGTCAGCCGGCCCGCCCGCAGCAGCGGCAGCGCCTGCGTCTCGGGCACTACGCCCCAGCCCAGTCCGGCGACGACGGCCTCCAGGAACCCCTCCGACGTGGGCACGTAGTGCCGCGCCGCGCCCGCCGCCCCGTGCCCGCCGCCGAGCCCGCGCACGAACCCGTCCTGGAGGTCGTCGCGCCGGTCGAACACCACCACCGGCGCCACGGCCAGCGCCTCGCGCACCGGCTCGCCCAGGTGCCGGGCGGCGAACTCCGGTGCCGCCACCGGGAGATAGCGCATCCGCCCCAGCGGCCGTACCGAACAGCCAGGCACCGCGTCCGCCGCGGAGGTCACCGCGGCCATGACCACGCCCTCGCGCAGCAAGGCGGCGGTGTGGGTCTCGTCCTCGCGGCGCAGCTCGAAGCAGAGCGGGGGATCGCGGGGCACCCGGGTCAGGGCCGTCAGGAACCAGGTCGCCAGCGAGTCCGCGTTGACCGCCACCGACACCCGGGTCGGCTCACCGGCGCCGCTCAGCCCCAGCTCGGCGTGGGCGTCCCGCTCCAGCCACGCCAGCTGCCGGGCGAGCCGCACCAGCACCGCGCCGGACGGCGTCGGCCGCACCGGCTTGGTGCGCAGCAGCAGCACCCGGCCCGTGCGCTGCTCCAGGGCCTTCACCCGCTGGCTCACCGCCGACGGCGTCACGTGCAGCGCCGCCGCGGCGGCCTCGAACGTCCCCTCGTCCACCACCGCCAGCAGCGTCCGCACCTGGTCCAGGGGCAGGTCGCCCAGCGACCCCCCAGCCGTTGTCTTCATGGACGCTAAGGATACGTAAGAATCTTTAGCTGTACGCGCGGTGACCGTCCGCTTAGCGTCGAGGACATGAACAACGCCCTGACCGCCGCGGCCGCCGGGTTCGGTACCGGTCTCTCCCTCATCGTCGCCATCGGCGCCCAGAACGCCTTCGTCCTGCGCCAGGGCATCCGCCGCGACGCCGTCCTCGCCGTCGTCGGCATCTGCGCCCTGTCCGACGCGCTCCTGATCGCCCTGGGCGTCGGCGGTGTGGGCGCCGTGGTGGTGGCGTGGCCGGGCGCGCTGACGGCGGTCGGCTGGATCGGCGGGGCGTTCCTGCTGGGCTACGGCGCCCTGGCGGCCCGGCGGGTGGTGCGGCCGGCCGGCGCGCTGCGGACCGAGGGCGGCGACGCCGCGACCTCACGGCGCCGGGCGGTGCTCACCTGCCTGGCGCTGACCTGGCTCAACCCCCACGTCTACCTGGACACCGTCTTCCTGCTCGGTTCCGTCGCCGCCGACCGGGGTTCGCTGCGCTGGACCTTCGGGCTGGGGGCCGCGCTGGCGAGCCTCGTCTGGTTCGCGGCGCTCGGGTTCGGCGCCCGCTACCTCGGCCGTTTCCTGGCCCGGCCGGCGGCCTGGCGGGTCCTGGACGGCCTGGTCGCCGCCACCATGATCACCATGGGCGTCCTGCTCATCACCGGCAGCTGAGTGCTCCCTCACACCGCCCCGCCCCCACGCCCTGCGATAGTGATGCCCTGGAGTCGAAAGATGTAGCTACCAAGTAGGAATGCGTGGACACGAGCGACAGCGGTACCGCACCCCGGGCGAACGCCCCCGAACCAGAGTCCGGACCCCGGGAGGCGGGCACCGGTCCGGAACCCGCGCCCCGGCGCGGCTGGCGCCGCTGGGCGATGGACACCCGCCCGCTCGCCCGCCCCGCCTACCGCAGGCTGTGGGTCTCCACCATCGTCACGGCCGTCGGCAGCCAGCTCACCGCCGTCGCCGTGCCCAAGCAGATCTACGACATCACCGGCTCCTCGGCCTGGGTCGGCGCCGCCGGCCTCGCCGGGCTCGTCCCGCTGGTCGTGTTCGCGCTGTGGGGCGGCGCGGTCGCCGACACCATGGACCGCCGCAAGCTGCTGCTGATCACCAACACCGGCATAGCCGTGACCTCGCTGCTGTTCTTCGTCCAGGCCGCCACCGGCCTCGCGTCGGTCGCCGTCCTGATGGTCCTGCTCGCCCTCCAGCAGGCGTTCTGGGGCCTGAACTCCCCGGCCCGCAGCGCCTCCATCGCCCGGCTGGTCCCCGCGGACGAGCTGCCCGCCGCCAACGCGCTCGGCTCGACCGTCATGCAGACCGGCCAGGTGGTGGGGCCGCTGCTCGCGGGCGTCCTCATCCCGGTCATCGGGCTGCCGGAGCTGTACCTCATCGACGCCGTGGCCCTGTGCGTCACGGTCTGGGCGGTGTACCGGCTGCCCGCGCTGCTGCCGCTGTCCGGTGCCGGGAAGCGCCGGGCGGGCCTGCGCGAGGTGGTCGCGGGCTTCCGCTACATCGCCGGGCACACGGTGCTGCTGCTGTCCTTCCTCGCCGACATCGTCGCCATGGTCCTCGGCATGCCCCGGGCACTGTTCCCGCAGCTCGCCGCCGAGACGTACGCCGGCTGGGGCGAGGGCTTCGCGCTGGGCCTGCTGTACGCGGCGATCCCCATCGGGGCGGTGGCCGGCGGGCTGTTCTCCGGCGTCTTCTCCCGGGTCCGGCGGCACGGCTGGATGGTGATCGGCGCGGTCGTCGCCTGGGGCGCGGCCGTCGCGGGCTTCGGGCTGAGCGGCAATCTGTGGGTCGCGGCCGTCTTCCTCGCCGTCGCCGGGGTCGCCGACATGGTCTCCATGGTCTTCCGCGGGTCCATCCTGCTCTCCGCCGCGACCGACGAGATGCGCGGCCGGATGCAGGGCGTCTTCACGGTGGTCGTCGCGGGCGGCCCGCGCCTGGCCGACGCGCTGCACGGCACCGCGGGCTCGGCCTTCGGACCGCGCGGTGCCGTGGCCGGGGGCGGGCTGCTGGTCGTCGTGGTGATGCTGGCCCTCGCCCTGGCCGTGCCCGCGCTGCGCCGCTACCGGGTCTGACGGGGCGGGCGGTCAGAGCGGTCCGCTGCTGTGGTGCATCGTGTACTGCTCCAGGAGCTTGCCCCGGGTGGTCTCCAGGCGGTGCGCCAGGATCTCGGCGACGGACCGCACCAGCACCACGCCCAGCCGGGGGTCGTCCTCGCAGAGCCTGAGCACGGCCGCGGCGTCGAACTCGTAGGCGCGCACCGCGCTGAACGCCTCGGCGCCGAAGTCCCACCGGTACGGCGGGAACAGCCACGACCAGCCGAGCAGATCACCGGCGCCGAGACTGGCCACGGTGACGCTGCGCAGGGACGTCACCCGCTGGGTCAGGGAGACGGCGCCTGAGCGCACCACCCAGAAGCGGTCGGCGGTGCCGCCGGCCTCGAAGATGCGGGTGTCCTCCGGGAAGTGGACCTCTCGGGCCAGTTCGGTCAGCCGCGCCCGCTGGGGCGGGGGGAGGACGGAGAGCAGTTTGATCGCTTTGGTCATGACACGGAACTCCTCGCCGGCGATGCGGTTCCGGTTTTCCCCTACGCCCATTGGAGCCCCCCGCGCGGCCCCGAGCACCTCGGCGGGCAGCGAAGATTCCGTGACGGCATGAGAAAGCCCTGGCTGGACGGGGGGAGCCAGCCAGGGCCGTACACGGTGGCGCTCGGGGGACCGCGCGGATCGACCCCGTCACCACGTATGGGTGAACGCTAAACCATTTGCGGAGGTTCCGTGAAATCGGACCCCGGGCGCGTGACCCGTCCCACCCGGCGCGGGGGTCCCGGCGTCACCCGGCGTCCCCGGCGGCGACCCGCACCGTCCCCAGCGCCGGATCGCTCGGGTCGGGCAGGAACATCCCGGCGTCCCGCCCGCTCGTCAGATAGCGCAGCACCGGCTCGGTCAGCCGCTCGCCGGGGAGCACGGCCGGGATGCCCGGCGGGTACGGCGTGATCATCTCCGCCGCGATCCGGCCGGCCGCGCGCTCCAGCGGCACGTCCTCGGCCGGCCCGAAGAACGCGTCCCGGGGCAGCCGCACCTGCTCCATCCGCAGCTCGGCCGGGGAGGGCACCGCCACCCGCGGGGCGTCGGGCAGCCCGGGGGCGGCGTGCGCCAGCTCCTTGAGCGCCGCCAGCAGTTCCCCGGTGGTCTCCCGGTCGTCGCCGTGGGTGATCTGCGTGCCGATCCGCCGGTGGTCGGTGAGGTGGGCGACGACACCGCGCCGCTCGCGCAGCCAGTCGGCGGCCTGGTAACCGGAGACGCCCAGCCCGTCGAGGTCGATCACCACCGGCAGCGGGTCGAAGCCGTCGGCCAGCCCCGGCCCGCAGAAGTCGGCCCGGTCGTTGACGTGCATGCCGTCGATCTCCTCGATCGCGGCCCGCGTCTCCGCCGCCAGCTCCAGCGCGCCACCCATGATCTCCTGCCCGCGCAGCGCCATCTGGCGGCGCCAGCCGTCCAGCCCCGCGTAGATCAGCGCCGAGGGGCTGGTGGTGCTGAGCAGGTCCGCGCGCATGCCGAGCAGCCCGGGTTCGACCAGGTCGCCCTGGAGGTGGAAGACCGAGCCCTGCTCCAGGCCGCTGCCCATCTTGTGGATGCTGGTCACACAGATGTCGGCGCCCGCGTCCATCGCCCAGGACGGCAGATCCGGGTGGAACGGCAGGTGCGCGCCCCACGCCTCGTCGACGATCAGCGGCCGGCCGCGCCGGTGGCAGACCTCGGCGACGGCCCGCAGGTCCGCGCCGGCGCCGTACGGCGTCGGGCTGGTGACCAGCGCGCCCCGGGCGTCCGGGTGCGCGGCGAAGGCGGCCTCGTACTCCGCGGCGGACGGCGGATGGGCGAGGTGCCGTTCCGCGTCCCAGCGGGGCTCGACCCAGACCGGTTCGATACCGGACAGCACCAGGCCGGACACCACGGACTTGTGGGCGTCCCGGCCGATCAGCAGCTTCTCGTGCGGGCCGGCCACCGCGAGCATCGCCGCCTTGACCGACAGGGAGCTGCCGCAGGTGGAGAAGAACGTGTGGTCGGCGTGGACGGCGTCGGCCATCAGCTCCTGGGCGCGCTGGAGCACCCGGTCGCGGGTGAGCCGGTCGTCGAGCCCGCCGGTCGCCAGCACGTCACCGAGGAAGACGGCGTCGCCCAGTACCTCCCGCACCGCCGGATCGGCGCCCCGGGCCTGTTTGTGCCCCGGGGGCGTGAACGACAGACGGCCCTCGCGACGGTAGTCGGCGAGGGCCTCCAGAACCGGTGCCCGCGTGTGATCGATGGCCATCCCCTGCGGCTTCCCCGCCGGGAGCCGGCCAATCGGCACCGCCGTTCCCGGCGGGGATGCGGGGCCGGGGACGGCCGTCCTCCGGGGAGCCGGCCGCCGGGCCGCGCGTCGGCCCTCCGGAGGCGCCCGCCCGGGGTCAGGTCCCCTCGGCCCGCCGCCCCGGGGTGAGGATCTCGTCCAGCACCCGCAGGACCGTCTCGTACGCCACCGCCCGTACCGCTGCCTCCCGGGCCGCCTCCGGGTCGGAGCCGCGCAGCTCCCCGCTCCGGGTGCGCCAGTTCCGCTCCTCCTGGGCCGCGCAGGCCCGCGCCCGGTGCATCCGGCGCAGCAGTTCGTCCGAGTCCACGACATCCGTCATGGACACCACGTACCCCCGGTACGACGCCCGCATGGCCGTTGCGCCGTACGGATGCCGCGAGGTTTGCCGGTGCGGGGAGAGGTCAGCCGGTACAGCGAGACGGCCGTGAGCACGGCGGGCTCCGGCTCGGTTCTCGGTTCTTGGTTCTTCTTGGTTCCACCGATCAGGGAGCTGACGGATGTGTGAAAGCCCCATGACCCCCGACGCCGCCGGACGGCCCGGTGACGAGCAGGGCCGGCCGCTGCGGCCGAGCAAACCCGCCGAGGCCCGCCGGGCCGTGGAACGCGCGATCTCCGCGCGCTGCCGGTCGGGCGGTGCCCGGTGCGACGCCGACGCCCTGTCCGACGCGCTGCTGGTCGCCTCGGAACTCACCACCAACGCCATCCTGCACGGCGGCGGTGTCACCGACTTCCGGATCGACGTCGACGGCCCCGCCCTGCGGGTGTCGGTCAGCGACCGCAGCGACGCGCTGCCCGCGCCGGTGCCGCCCGCCGACCGGCAGGGCCGCTGGCGGGTGGGCGGCCGCGGCTGGCCCATCGTCTGCCGCCTGGCACGCGACGTCAGGGTCTCCGGACTTCCGTCCGGCGGCAAGTGCATCAGCGTCCTCGTACCGCTGTCCTGAGTACTTTTCGAAAAGCGGAGTTTGTTCCCGGAAGGCAGGGGCAGTCGCAGTTTCGTGCTTCGGACCGGAGGCGCAGCAGCGGGAGCGGTATGGCTGCTTCGACGCTCCAGTCGATCTCGGCCCCGTTCCCGCGGACAGTCCCCTGAGACCACCGTTCAGGAGCGAATCCGCATGCTCATCGACACGCCCACCGACCGTCCCGCCGCAGCCCAGCCCGCCGCCACCGTGACCGAGCCCGCCGCCGATCCGTCGGCCGGGCCGGCCCGGCGCCGCCACGACGACGCCCCCGACACCGCGAGCCTGTTCGTCCGGCTGGCGGAACTGGAGGACGGTCCCGAGCGGGACGCGGTCCGCGACGAACTCGTCACCGCGTGGCTGCCCATGGCCCACCGCATCGCCGGCCGCTTCCGCGACCGCGGCGAGTCGGTCGAGGACCTCCGCCAGGTCGCCGCACTGGGCCTGGTGAAGGCCATCGACCGGTTCGACCCGGAGCGGGGTGCCTTCGAGAGTTACGCCGTCCCCACCATCACCGGTGAGGTCAAGCGGCACTTCCGCGACCGCATGTGGGCCCTGCGGGTGCCCCGCCGGGTCCAGGAACTGCGCAACAAGGTGCGGGTGGCCCGGCGCGAGCTGACCCAGAACCCGGGCAGCCCCGAGCCCTCGACCGCCGACATCGCCGCCCACACCGGCCTCACCGAGGACGAGGTCACCGCCGGCATGGAGGCGCTGGAGAGCTTCAGCACCCTGTCGCTGGACGCCGAACTCTCGGCCGGCGACGACGGCTACAGCCTCGCCGACACCCTCGGCTCCGCCGACGACTCCTACGACATCGTGGTCGACCGCGAGTCCGCCAAGGAGGGCCTGCGCAGGCTGCCCGAGCGGGAGCGCGCCATCCTCTACATGCGCTTCTTCGAGGACATGACCCAGAGCCGCATAGCCGACAAGCTCGGCATCTCGCAGATGCACGTCTCCCGGCTCATCAGCCGCAGCTGCGCCCGGGTCCGCGACGAGGCGATGGGCAAGCGCCCCGCCCGCCGCGGCTGACCCGGCGACCCGCGCCGCACCGACCCCCCACGAGAGAGCCGCACCGACCCCCCACGAGAGAACGGACCCCGATGCTGAAGCCCCACCCGGCCGTGCTGCGCAGGCTCGTCGACGCGTACGAGGCGGAGGCGGCCGGCGACCCGGCCGGCCGCCCGGCCGAGGCGAGCCCGCGCGCCCGGGACCTGGCGTACACGCTGTGCGTGTCGACCGGCACCCGCGACGTGCGCGCCGCCCTCCACGCGGCCCGCGCCTGGCTGGCCCCCGTCCCCGCCGCCCCGCCGGCCGTGCCCGCGGCCTGACCCGGCGGCCGGGCCCGCCGGCCGGAGCGCCGTACCGCCGCCTCGTCCCGCCCGGCGCGGGACGGGCGGCGGCGGTACGGCGACGAGGGCGGAGGGCGTGACGACGACACGTGGCCGCGACCCGATCCGCACGGCAGGCCGTGGCGGAGCCGGCCCGTCCCGGCGCCCTGGGCGTCATCGGGCACCGGGACGGGCCGCTGGCTCGCCTGGCCGGGCCGCACGGCCGTCACGGACGCCCTGGGGCCCCGCACGCGCCGGCCCGCGCGGCGCGTGCGGGGCCCGGTCGCGCCGGAACCGGACGGTCCGTAACGGCCCTCCGCCCGCCGGGTGTGCGGGGCCCGCGCGGGGGCATCCGGGACTCCGGAACAGGGGAGGACGAGACATGACCGCGAGAGTCTTGACGGGAACGGGCCGGGCGAAGGCGCGCCGGGCCGCCGACGGCACGGCCGCCGAGGGCGCCGCCCGCGCCGGGCTCACCGCCCGGGGCGTGATCTACCTGCTGGTCGGCGTGCTGGCCCTGCAGATCGCCTTCGGCACCGGCAACCGGGAGGCCGACCGCTCCGGCGCCCTGGAGGAACTGGCCGACAAGCCGTTCGGCTCCGTACTGCTGTGGGCCCTGGGCATCGGCCTGGTGGGCATGGCCCTGTGGCGGCTGTCGGAAGCCGTGTTCGGCGCCGTCGGACCCGACGGCCGCAAGGCCAAGAAGCGGCTGGCGTCCACCGCCCGCTGCGTGTTCTACGCCTTCGTCGCCTACTCGGTGCTGGCCTTCGCCGCGAGCCCCGGCAACGGCTCCGGCGGCTCCAGCGACCAGCAGTCCCGCGACGTCACCGCCCGGGTCATGGAGGCACCCGCTGGGCGGTGGCTGGTCGGCCTCGTCGGCGTCGGCATAGTCGTCGCCGGCCTGGTGATGGGCGTACAGGCGGCCCGCCGCAGCTACCGCAAGAAGCTGAAGACGGGCGAGCTGGCGCCCTGGTCCCGGCGGCTGGTGGACGTCACCGGCATCGCCGGGGGAGTGGCCCGGGGCCTGGTCTTCGCCGTGGCCGGCGCCTTCGCCGTGCGGGCCGCCGTCGACTACCAGCCCGACCGGGCCAAGGGCCTCGACGACACCCTGCGCTCCTTCGCCGACACCCCGCTCGGCCCCTGGCTGCTGGTCCTGGTCGCGGCGGGCCTGGTCCTGTTCGGCGTCTTCTCCTTCTGCCTGGCCCGCTGGCGCCGCGTCTGAGACACCGCGGACGCCCCATACGAGACCGGCGTACCGGCCGATGTCTGAAGCGATCCGGGAAGGGGAACACGGCACGGATGAACGAACACGAGATTCCGCCGGACGGCCGTCCCGTGGACGTCTACCTCGACCTTCTGCGCATCCGGATGGACACCGAGGACTACCGGATGCTGCTCAACGTCGTGGAGCCGGTTCTGCGGGCGATCGACGAGCAACAACTGCCCACCATCGACTTCTCCCTCGACGGACAGGACGCCGACGCCCTGCCCCAGGAGATCCGCGACGAAGCGGCCCTGGTCATCGCCACCGCGGTGACCGGCCGGCTCGACAACGAGGTGATAGAGATCAGCACCGAGGAGACCGGTCCGATCAGAGTGGTCACCGACGCGGCCACCGCCTCCGACCCGGACCGCCTCGGCGAGATCGCCGACTACCTCAAGGAACGCCACCGGCAGAACGAGGAGCTGCGCGGCATCGCCGAGGCGAGCGGTCTGCCCAGCGACTTCTGAAACCCCCGCCCACCGGAGCGCAGGGGTGCCCGCCGTCACCGCTTCGGCGCCGCGACGGGCACGCCCAGCGGCCGGGCGAGACCGGTCACCGCCTCGTCCAGCCGCTCCAGATGCCGCAGCACCCGGCCGGTGATCCGGCCGTAGCGCGGCACGCCCGCGGCGTCGTACTCCAGGAGCGAGGCGATGCTCGGGCCCGTCTCGACCTCCGTCGCCGCGCCCGGGTCGGCGACGTGCGCCGCGATCGCCCCGATGTTGCGCACCGTGCGCCGCACCGCGCCCCGCAGCCGGGGATCGGCCGCGATGGAGGGGTGCGTGGGCAGCAGCTCGGCCGTCGCCGCCAGCGACCGCGCGTGATACGCGCAGGTCTCCAGCAGCGCCACCACGTACCGCGCGGTGTCCCGCCGGGCCCGCATCGGCGTGATCGGATGCGTGAGCGGCTGGGTCGCGGCCCGCAGATCGCCCAGCGCCTGGTCGAGGTCGCGGGAGCGGTCCAGCAGATCGGCCGCGGGCCCGCCGCTGAGCTGGTCCACGGCACCCTCGGTGACATCGGTCAGCCGGTCCAGGACCGTGCCCAGCAGCTCGTCGGTCCGGCTGTCGGTGCGCACCGGCAGCACCAGCGCCGCCGCCACCACCCCGCAGGCCGCGCCGAGCGCCGTCTCCTCGATCCGCAGCAGCAGCACCGAGGCGCTGTAGGTGTGCAGCAGGGTGTACAGCAGCCCCAGCATGGCCGTGACGAAGAACGACATCAGGGTGTAGGACAGCGGAGCCGTGTAGAACATCGCGAAGACGAACACCAGGACCAGCGCGAACGCCGTCCAGGTGTGCTGCCCCACCAGTCCGGCCAGCACGATCCCGGCCACCACCCCGAAGACCGTACCCAGCAGCCGCCGGTAGCCCTTGACCAGGATCTCGCCGGTCGAGGCGGTGTTGATGAACACGATCCAACAGGTGAGCACCGCCCAGTACCAGCGCTGCGCGGAGAGCATCTCACCGCCGACGATGGCCAGCGTCGAACCGACCGCGACCTGCACCGCGGCCCGCGTGGTGGGGCGCCGCAGCCCGGTCGGCTCCGCCTCGTCGGCGGCTGCCTCCCCGGCGTCGATCGCCGCGTCCTCGGCGTCCAGCTCCTCGCGGGAACGGGTGGTGGCGGGGGAGTCGTCGGACTCGTCCTGCGGGCCGTCCAGCGCGACCCGCAGGCCCATCACCGCGCGCGCCGTCTCACCGATGCCGCGGAAGACGTCCTGCGCGGCCGGGGACGCGGCCGGCAGGTTCTCCTCGTCGCGGTAGCCGAGCAGCCGGTTGCGCAGATGGGACAGGGCGGTGCCGCGCGCCTCGGCGGGCGGCCGGACCACCAGCTCGCGCAGCGCCGCGAGGTCCCGGCGCAGCAGTCCGGTCGCCTCGTCGGTGCCCGGCATCCGGCCCATCGACGGCAGCGGAGCCCCCGGCAGGTGCAGGGTGAGGGTGTCCGCGCGGCGGGCGCTGCGCGCGGTCAGCAGCAGCAGCCCGAGCCGCTCGGCGGCGATCTCCGCGTCCGCGATCCGGCGCTGCACCAGCCGCGTGGTGGACTCGTCGAGCGTGTTGTCGTCCAGCCGGGTCTGGATCATCAGCGCCGTCTCGTGCAGCCGCGCCGTGCCCTCGCGCAGGTCCTCCAGCACCTTGTCGATGTCGTCGGGGTCCGCTTCCAGCAGGTCGAGCTGGGCGGAGATCAGCTGGGCCAGCCGGGCCCGGAACGCCTGCCGCAGCCGTTGCAGGACGCCCGCCGGCGTCGCCGGAACGATCGCGAACCGCACCAGCGCGCTGCACGCGAACGCCACGGTGAGCGACAGGTACAGCTCCGGCAGCCCCGACACCGTCGCCCCGACGAACAGGGAGACGAAGTAGAGCTGGAAACCGATCAGGCCGAGCGCCGTGCCCCGGTCACCGAACCGGCGGCCGTAGACGGCGCAGAAGATCAGGACGACGAAGAAGACGTCGCCGATCACCACCCGCGAGGAGAGCAGCGCCGCCAGGGACACCGACGCCAGCGCGACCGGCAGGCCCAGGGCCAGGGTGACCGCCTGCGGGCCGCGCTGCTTCTCCCGGATGGCGAAGGTGGCGACCATCGCCGCCATCGCGCCGGCCACCAGATGCGTGACGTCGGAGCCGATCAGCGCCAGCACCGCGAGTGCCAGTGCGATCGCGCCCACCGTCCGCAGCCCGGCCACCAGCCGGAGCAGTCCCGGATCGGAGGCGGCGACGCGGTCCCGCAGTCGTGTCCGCACCGAGCGTCCCGCTGCCCTCACGCCGCCGTACACTCCCCATCGTCGAACGCCGAGATCCACTTCTCAGCATGTCATGCCGCGAGCGGATACGGCGCGCCGGGTCGGACGGCTCAGGCCCGTGCCCGGCCGGCCCCCTCCACCCGGGCCCGCACCTCCTCCGGGGACAGGTAGGCGTCGGTGTACTCGAAGTCCTTCAGTTTCGCGGGCTTGCGGGCCTGGAAGCCGGTGCGCACGAAGTCGTCCCCGGCCACCGCGTTGAGCAGCCAGTTGGTCATCACACGGGTCTTGGCGACGCCGGTGCGCAGTGCCGACCAGTGGTAGCCGCGCGCCACCGCCTGCGCGGGCAGGCCCCGCAGCTCCACGCCGAGCGGCTTGGAGACCGCGTCCGCGCCACCGAGGTCGACGACCAGCCCCAGGTCCTTGTGCACGTACGGCCGCAGCGGCTGCCCGCGCAGCGCGGCGATGACGTTGTCCGCGACATGGGTGCCCTGCCGCATCGCGTGCTGCGCGGTCGGCGGGCAGACGGCGCCGTCCTGGCCCTTGGCGAGGTCGGGCACGGCCGCCGCGTCGCCCAGCGCGAACACCCCGTCGTGGTCGGGCAGGCACATCTCGGCGGTGACCGCGAGCCGTCCCTTGACCGTCTCCGCGCCGAGCGTGCCGATCAGCGGGCTGGCGGCGACACCCGCCGTCCAGATGAGCGTGCGGGTCGGGATCACCCGGCCGTCGGTGAAGGTGACCTCCTCCGGGCCGGCCTTGGCGATGGAGACGCCGAGCGAGATCTCGATGCCACGCCGGCGCAGGATCTCCAGGGCGCTGCGGCCCAGCTTGTCGCCCAGTTCCGGCATCAGCTTCGGGGCGATGTCGATCAGGTGCCACTTGATCAGCCGCGGGTCCAGCCGGGGGTAGCGCTTGACGGCGGCGTGCGTCAGACGCTGGAGGCAGGCCGCGGTCTCCGTACCGGCGTAGCCGCCGCCCACCACGACGAACTGGAGGCGGGAGGCGCGCTCGGCGGGGTCCTCGCTGGCGTCCGCCAGGTCGAGCTGGGTGATGACGTGGTCGCGGATGTACGCGGCCTCGGCGAGGGTCTTCATGCCGAACGCGGTGTCGGTCAGCCCCGGGATGTCGAAGGTGCGGGTGATGCTCCCGGGCGACAGCACGATGTAGTCGAACGGCTCGTCGACGATCTTGTCGGTGATGGTGCGCACCACGCAGACCTTGGCCTTCAGGTCCACGCCGATGGCACCGCCCGGGATGATCCGGGTGCGGTACCTGCTGCTCCGGCGCAGCGAGACCGCGACCGACTGGGGGGTCAGCACGCCTGAGGCGACCTGGGGCAGCAGGGGAAGGTAGAGCTGGTAGGCGAAGGGCGTCACCAGCGTGATCTCCGCCTCGCCCGGAGAGAGCTTCCTCTCCAGCCGACGGACGCACTCCACACCGGCGAAACCTGCGCCGACCACCAGAATCCTGGGTCGTGTCACGGTGTTCATCCCTTTCTGCGGCTCCGGGCGGTCTGCCTCGAACGTCCTTCGCCTGCCCGGGGATCGCTGCTTCGCACCCACCGATCTCATCGCGCCGCCGCGCATCCCGCCACTCGGACGCGCCCGCCCGGCCGCTCAGCCGCCCTCACGCAGATGGCACAGGAGCAGGCACACGTCGTCGTCCCGTTCGGAGTCGCTCAGCAGCGGGTCCAGGATGCCGTCCGCCGCGCCGCCCAGGTCGATCCGGAGTTCCTGCGGCCCGAACGACCCGAGGGCCGCCGCCAGCCGCTCGATGCCCGGGTCTATGCCGCGCGCCCGGCGCTCCACCAGACCGTCCGTGTACAGCGCCAGCGTCGTGCCGGGCGCCACCCGTACGGTGTGGTCCGCGATGTCCTGCTTGAGCGGGATGCCGAGCATCGCGCCGGGCTTGGCGTCGAGGACGCGCACCCGGCCGTCCGGCCCGCGCAGCACCGGCGGCGGATGACCGGCCGCCGCCCAGGTCATCGTCGGCTCGTCCGGGTGGAACCGGGCGATGACGGCGGTGGCGTAGAGATCGGGCTGGAGGTTGTGCAGGAAGTTGTGCAGCCGGGTCAGCAGGCGGCCGGGGCTGCCTCCGTCCACGGCGTAGGCGCGCAGCGCGGTGCGCAGCTGGCTCATCATCACCGCCGCGTGCAGCCCGTGCCCGGTGACGTCGCCGACCACCGCGATCACCCCGCCGTCGGGCTGGCGGAACGCGTCGTACCAGTCACCGCCGATGTTCAGCCCGTGGGTGGCCGGCAGATAGCGGGCCGCCAGACCGAGGAAGTCCGGCGTCGGCAGCTCGGTCAGCAGCGCCCGCTGGAGCGTCTCCGCGATGTCCCGGTTGTGCTCGTAGCGCCGGGCGTTGTCGATGGCGATGCTGGCCCGCCGGGTCAGCTCCACCAGCATCACCGCGTCGTCCGGGTCCCAGCGCTCCCCGGGCGGTGACATGGTCAGCACCCCCAGCGGCTCGCGCCGGGTGGGCAGCGGGATGCACAGCACCGGCCGGGCGGAGCGCTCCGGGGACGGCGGATGGTCGTCGACGCCGGCCAGCCCGCCCGGATGGTCGGCGGCGTACTGCGGGCGCCCGGTGCGGGCCGCCGTCACCGCCGCCGGGTGCGCGCCCTCCCGCGGCTCGTCGCCGTCGGTCTCGAACAGCCACAGGTCGACGTTCCCGGCGTAGGCCGGCTTCAGCAGGTCCGGCAGCCGGCGGAGGATCTCGTGGTGGTTGAGCGGCGTCGTCAGCACCGCGCTGGCGTCCGCCAGGAACGTCAGCCGGCGCCGGGCCTCCTCCGCCTCGGTGCGCGCCTTGCGTTCGGCGGCGAACGCCTCCCGCTGCGCCCGTCCGGCGGCGTCCAGCTCGGCGTGGAGCGCCACCACGCCCTGGTTGGTCTGCTGGAGCTCCTCCCGGTGGAAGGCGACCAGCTCCTCCTGCTCGCGCAGCTTGCGCAGCACCAGCGCCGTGTCCTCGTCGGCGCCGAGCAGCGCCTCCGCCAGCGTCGTCGGGTCACCGTCCGCCGCGTCCGTCTGCGGGGCGCGGTCCGGCTCCGGGCAGGCGAGCGTCATCCGCCAGGGCGGCTGGCCCGCGGCCGTCGCCTCCGGCGAGGGTGTCACCAGCACCTCGAGCCGGCTCTCCCCGCCGGCCCGGGTGATCGGGTTGAGGGTGAGCCTCCAGGTGCCGCCCTTGGTCAGGCACTGGCGCAGATGCGCGCTGAGCGCCGCCGACAGCCGGGTCCGCTCCAGCGGCGGCACCCCGTGGGCGGCGGCCAGCCGGGCGGTGGCGATCCGGGCGCGGGCCGCGTCCAGGACACCGGAGATCGTCCACGTACGCATCATCACCGGCCCGCCGGGTTCGAGGCCAGGACGGCCACGGCGGTGTCGTCGCGCACCGGCCGCGCCGAACTGCTGGCGTCGCGCACGGTGACCGCGGCCGTGACGGCGGGGTCGACGCCCGGCCGGCACGCCTCGGGCGGCGGCGTCCAGCGGCTGGGCAGCCCGTCGCTGTGCAGGATCAGCAGATGGTCGTCGCCCCAGGCGGTCTGCTCCTCGCGCAGGGTGCCCGGCCGGTGCACGCCGACGATGCCGGGCCGGGACACCAGCGGCCGCCACACGCCCGCCTCGCACAGCCGCGCCCCGATGTTGCCGATCCCGGCGAACCGCAGCCGCCCGGCGGCCAGGTCCACCTGGGCCACCGCCACCGCCGCGCCCCGGGTACCGGCCAGCGCGCCGTCCAGCCGGCGCAGCGCCTCCCCGGGCGGCAGCCCGGCCGCGCCGCGCAGGGCGTCCACGGCGGCCGTCGAGGCCCGCGCCGCCTCCGGGCCGTGGCCCAGGCCGTCCGCCAGCATCAGCGTCGCCCGGTCCCCCGAGCGCACCCACGCCCAGGCGTCACCCGAGTACTCCGCCCCGCCGAACGGCACGTTCACCCCGCCGGCCCGGACCCGCAGGGCGGGTTCGGACTCCGGCGCCGGCCGGCCGGCCGGCCGCACCGCGGCGCCCACCCGGGCCAGCGCCACCGTGCCCCGGCCGGGGGCGCTGTGCAGCTCGAAGTCGTCGGCGATCCGCCGGCAGGTGCCCAGGCCCGCGCCGAGCGAGCCCGCGGTGGAGAAGCCGTCACCGAGCGCCGCCCCGACGTCCGCGATGCCCGGGCCGTGGTCGACCGCCGCTATCTGCACCACCGGGAGCACGTCCGCGCCCGCCGCCAGGACCGGCGGCGCCACGACCTCGATCAGGACCTGCCCGCCGCCCGCGTGCTTGAGCAGATTGGTGGCCAGCTCGGTGGCGACCAGCGCGGCGACCGCGGTACGCGGCTCGTCCAGCGAGGCGACGGCGGCCGCGTGCTCCGCCGCGACACGGGCGTCGCGCACCCGGGTCGAGTCGTGCACCGGCACCTCCCACACGCGCGGCATGTCAGAACTCCTCACGCGGTTTCGGCGGCCGTCCCGTCCACGACGTCACCCGGACCGTCGTACCGGCGCCCGGCGCGCTCTCGATCGCGAACTCGTGCACCAGACGCCGTGCCCCGCCCAGCCCCATGCCGAGGCCCTCGCCGGAGGTGAAGCCGTCGCTGAGCGCCTGCTCGATGTCCGCGATGCCCGGTCCCTCGTCGCTGAAGGTCAGCCGCAGCCCGTGCGAGGAGCCGTCGACCAGGTGCTCCGACTCCATCGTGCCGCCCCCGCCGTACACCAGGGTGTTGCGGGCCAGCTCACTGGCGGCGGTCACCAGCTTGGTCTGGTCCACCAGGCCGAAACCGAGCGTCGCCGCGGCCTGCCGCACGTGCTGGCGCACCCACATCAGGTCCAGGTCCGAGCCGATCGGCAGGCGGGCCTCGACGCCCGCTGCCGTGCCCATCACGGACGCTCCTGGCGCGGGGCGCCGGGCCGGGCGGACGGCACCGGGGCGTCCAGCAGCTCCAGGGCCGCCTCGGTGCTCAGCGCGGTGTCCAGTCCGGGCAGCGTCAGGCCCAGCTCGACCAGGGTGATCGCGACCGCGGGCCGCATGCCGACGACCACGGTCCGGGCGGCCAGCAGACTCGACTGGGCGGCGATCTCGGCCAGCACCCTGCCGAGGAAGGAGTCGACGATCTCCACACCGGAGATGTCGATGACCACGCCGGTGGCGCCGCTGTCCACCACGCTCTGGGAGAGGTCCTCCTGGAGCTGCTGGGCCGTGCTGTCGTGCAGGTCCCCCTGGATGGTGACCAGGAGCACCCGGCCCAGTCGGAGGACCGGCACACGTCCGGCGGAGGGGTGGCCGGCAAAGCCTTCGTTCACCGCTGATCCGTACCGTTCGACGTGGTGTTGAAGATGCCGGCGCCGAGCTGGTGCAGCGCGTAGCCCAGCGCGTCGGCCAGGCCCGCGCGGGTGATCACCCCGCCCAGGTCCAGACCCAGATGGACGATGGTCTGCGCGATCGCCGGACGGATGCCGGAGACGATGCACTCCGCGCCCATCAGCCGGGCCGCCTGCACCGTCTTCATCAGGTGCTGGGCGACCAGCGAGTCGACCGTCGGCACGCCGGTGATGTCGAGGATCGCGTACCGGGCCCGCTGCTCGACGACGGCCTCCAGCAGCGTCTCCATCACCACCTGGCTCCGCGCGCTGTCCAGCGTCCCGATCAGCGGGACCGCCACGATGCCGTCCCACAGCTTGATCACGGGGGTGGCGACCTCCATCAGCTGGAGCCGCTGCCGGTCGATGAGGGCCTGCCCCTCGCTCAGCGCGGTCTGCATCACCAGGACCCGCAGCGTGCCCATGAGCACGGTCAGCGTGGTCGCGCAGGCCCGCACGTGCTCGGCCGGGGCGTCCCGCAGCTCCTCCAGGAGCATGTTCTCCACCGGCGGGCGCAGCCCGGCCAGTTCACCGGAGACCTGCCCCGTGCTCAGCCCGCCCCGGGAGCGGGCCGCGGCCATCCGCCCCAACTGGTCCCGCACCGGCGCGAATCCGGGGGCGTCGGGGTCCTCGACCCGCCCCACGTCCGCCACCTCGGCGAGGGCGTCCACGACGGCCTTGCCCGCCTCCACCGCCTCGTCCCGCGAGACGGTGAACACGGCACGGAACAGCGGCTCGTCCGCCCAGCGCTGCGCGATCTGCTCACGACGGCCGCGCAGGAAGTCCCTGACCTGACCGGTCGGCGTTCCGGGCGTTGTGTCGCCTACGTGCTCCGGCACCTGTTCCACTCCTCATCCGCAACTGCGTCGCGCGAACCGTTGCGGCAACGGACCGGCGACGTGACTCTGCCGGGCGACCACTGTAATCACCCGCCGACCTCGTACGACACCACGCACGAAAACCTCGTCCGACGACCGGCGTGACCCGCGCCCGAGGAGGAACGCCCGTGCCGGTCAGCCGTCCTGCCGTTCCACCGGGTCGCCGGCCGCACCGCCCTGGCCGTCGACGAGGGCGAGGGCGTCCTCGACGCTCTCCGAGACCGGGACCGTGATGCTGACGCCGGTGAGGTCGAGTATTCGCCGCACCGCGGGGGTGGGCTTGATGATGTGCACGCTGCCCGGCAGCTCCCGGGCCTCCTGGTAGACCCGCAGGATGATGTTCATGCCGGAGGAGTCCATGAACGGCACGGCCGACAGGTCCAGCAGGAAGTGCCGCCGCCCGTGGTGCAGCTGGTTGGCCAGGTGATGCTGGAACTCCGTCGCGGTGTCGACGTCCAGGTAACCCTCGACCGTGAGCAGCGCCACATCCTGCCGGGGCAGGGTCACCTCGACGGACAGCGGATTCTGGGCAATGGGCACGTGTACCTCCAACAGATGTGGGTGGCCAGGGCTGGCCACCCCCGTACGTCACTTCGATTGCGCGCCCTCTTCCCGGGCGTCGGCGCCTTCCGGGGCGCGCGGGTGATCAACCTCTCATCGCTGTCGGTCCCCCTCGTTCCCCGAACGGCCCCCGCGCCGCGCGCTTACCCACAGATCCGCCGGCCATGCCTGCCGGGGTGCCGGTTCACCCGAGCCGCACCCCGACCAGGCAGGTGTCGTCGTCCGTGTCCGACCGGCTGTAGGTGAGCAGCCGGTCCAGCTGCTGGTCCAGCGTGGTCGGCGCGGTACGCACCGTGGTCAGGAGCTGGGTCAGCGACTCCTCCACGGACCGGTCACGCCGCTCGACCAGACCGTCGGTGTACATCAGCAGCGTGTCCTCGGCGGCCAGCTGCGTCTCCGCCTCCTCGTACCGGGCCTCCGGTACGGCGCCCAGCAGTATGCCCTTCACCAGCGGCAGCGGCGCGGCCGACCCGTCACGGACCAGCACCGGCGGCAGATGGCCGGCCCGCGCCCAGCGCAGGGTGCGCCGGGACGGGTCGTACAGCCCGCACACCGCGGTCGCGGTGACCCCGCCGGTCAGATGGTGCGCCACGATGTTCAGCCAGGACAGCAGCTGGCCCGGTCCCGCCCCGGTCACCGCCAGACCGCGCAGCGCGTTGCGCAGCACCACCATGGTCGTCGCGGCCTCTATGCCGTGCCCGGCCACGTCGCCCACGCACAGCAGCACCAGCCGGTTCGGCAGCACCACCGCGTCGTACCAGTCGCCGCCGACCAACTGCTCGGTCTCCGCGGGGCGGTAGCGGACGGCGACCTGGAGGCCGTCCATCTTCAGCGGTGCCTGCGCGGGCGGCATGATCGCGTGCTGGAGCTGGAGGGTGAGGCGGTCGCGTTCGCTGGCCTGCTGCTCGGTGTGGGCGAGCTGGTCCCGCGTGGCGGCCAGCGCCACCTCCGTCCAGTGCTGCGCCGAGATGTCCTGACAGGCGCCGCGCACCATCAGCAGCCGGTCGTCGGTGTCCAGCACCGGCTCGGCGACCACCCGGATGTGCCGGGTCACGCCGTCCGGCCGGGCCAGCCGGAACGCCGCCGAGGCGGGCCGCCGGTGGTGCATCACGGTCCGCAGGAACCGGCCGATGGTGACCGCGTCGTCGGGGTGGGCGTGGGCCGGCAACTGCTCCAGCGGCACCGGTGTGCTGGTCTCCGGACGCCCGTACAGGTCGAACAGCTGCCCGTTCCAGGTGATCTCCCCGGTCAGCAGGTTCTCCTCGAACCCGCCGATCCGGCCGAGGCGCTGGGCGTGCTGGAGCAGGCTGGCCAGCCGCGCCGTCTCGTCCTCGATGCGCCAGATCAGCAGCACCGCGTTGCCGTGCCGGCTGATGCTGATGTCCGCCACCGCCGACAGCGGCACCTGGTCCACGAGCGCGGTCAGGTTCATCCGCCGCGCCCGGAACGGCTCCCCGGTCGCGTAGACCCGCTCCACCCGCTGGAACAGCTCGCTCTCCCCGGCGGCCATCGGGTACGCCTGGAGCAGCAGCGTGCCGTTGACCACGGCGCGGGGCCGGCCCGCCGGGTCCAGGAAGCGGTCGTTGACGTGCTGGATGAGGAAGTCGGCCAGGTTCCCGGAGTCGTCCAGGTGCGGCACCAGGACCAGGGCCGGGTCGTGCAGCCCGTCGGCGAGGTCCATCAGCTCCGCCGCGTCCGGCAGCACCCGTGGCTCCAGCCCGGCGCCCGGCGCAGGCATCCGGGTCTCCAGCGTGTGCGCGCACAGCTCGGCCAGCGCCTCCACCTGCCGGACGACCTGCGGCGGCTGCGGGGCCAGCGGCACCGGCCAGGCGATCTCCAGGACGCCGTGCACCCGCCCCCCGGTCCCCGCGGGCACCGCAACCCGGCCGCCGTGCGGGTACTGGTGCCGGCCGACGCTGGGCAGCCCGGTGTCCGCCAGTGACATGAACCACTGCCCCTCCGGCCCGGTCAGCCCGCTGCGGGCGACCGTCGCCACGTCCGGCGGCACATAGCGCCAGCGGGCCGCCTCGGCGGGGGAGAAGCCCGCGCTGCCGGCCAGGGTCAGCGAGCCGTCGGAGCCCGCCGCCCAGATCGCCACGGCCACCGCGCCGAGCGGCAGCAGCGCCTGCTGGAGCAGGGCGTCGGCGACGGCCTGGGTGTCGTCGGCGGCCAGCGCGCCGCTCTCGGCGGCCCGCAGCCGCACCGCCGCCGACTCCGCCGCCTGCTCGTCCGCCGCGGCGGCGGTCGCCGCGAGGAACGCTTCGGCCACCTCCGACATCCGGTCCCGGGCGGCCTGGTTGATCACGTCGACCGCGAACTCCAGCGGAGTCACCTGGGACTGCTCGGCCAGCTCGGTGAGCTGCCGGGCGGCCTGCGCCGGACCGCAGCCGAGCCGCTCCACCAGGATGCCCTTGGCCAGCTCGATCAGGGCCCGCCCCTCGGCCTCCGCCTGGGCCCGGCTCACCTCGCGGCTGAGCCGCTCCACCGTGGCCGCCAGCCGTCCCACGGGCGATTCCCGGGGGACGTTCGCGATCTCGGTGGAGGGATCGCCGTCGTGCGTGTGTTCGGAGATGCTCACGGTGTCACTGCTCCTCGGCTGGCGGGCGTCCGGTCACGCGCCACGGTGCGGCGCGCGGCCGGCGGTCCGCCGGGGTACGGGACGGCGGCCGGTCGGCTCATACGGGCAGCCACCGCCGCACGCAGGCCATGAGGTCCTCCGTGTCGACCGGCTTGGTGACGTAGTCGCTGGCGCCCGAGGCGAGCGACTTCTCCCGGTCGCCGGGCATCGCCTTCGCGGTGACGGCGATGATCGGCAGCTCCGCGTACCGGGGGATGGAACGGATCTCGGCGGTTGCCGTGTAACCGTCCATCTCCGGCATCATCACGTCCATCAGCACCAGGGCGATCTCCGGGTTGTCCACCAGGGTGTCGATGCCCTTGCGGCCGTTCTCGGCGTGCAGCACCCGGAAGCCGTGCAGTTCCAGGATGCCGCTCAGCGCGAACAGGTTGCGGGCGTCGTCGTCGACCACGAGGACGGTACGGCCGTCCGGTGCGCCGCCCGCCGGGGCCGGCACCGTCCGCAGCGGCTCCTCGGCGCGGACCAGGGAGAGCACGTCACCGGGCTCCTCGGCGGACAGGTGCAGGGCGATGCGCTCGCGCAGCTCGTCCAGGCTGGAGAGGAACTCCAGCGCCGCCCCGCCCTCGGCCCCGGCCCGCAGCGACTCCTCCAGCGCGGCGTCCGCGCGGTGCCCGCTGTGCACCAGGACCGGCACGCTCGCCAGCGCCGAGTCGCCGCGCAGCGCGGTCAGGAAGCGGGACGCCTCACCGTCCGGCATGCCCAGCTCCAGGACCACGCAGTGGCAGGGGTCGGCGGCCAGCGCGCCCGCCGCCTCCTGGGCGCCGACGGCGGTGATCACGTCCAGCGGCGGCCGGCCGCCGGTGTCGTCCCGGCCGTGCGCGAGGTCGGCGACCACGCTCTCCGCGACCAGGGTCAGCAGCCCCCGGGGCCGCTCCTCCACCACCAGCAGCCGCCGCGGACGCTGCCCGGAGGTCAGCTCGGGCGCGGGTGCCGGGCGGGTCAGCTCGCCGGCGGACGGGTCGGCCGCCGCGCGGTCCGCGGGCCGGCCGTGCGCCAGCAGCTCCTCGAAGTCGGGCCGCGCCACCGGCAGGAACAGCGTGAACGTGCTGCCCTGCCCGGGTGTGCTGTCCACGGTCACCGCGCCGCCCAGCAGTTGCGCGATCTCCCGGGTGATGGACAGCCCGAGGCCGGTGCCGCCGTACTTGCGGCTGGTGGTGCCGTCCGCCTGCTGGAAGGCGCCGAAGATCGTCTCCAGGTGCTGCTCGGGGATGCCGATGCCGGTGTCCCGGACCCGGAACGCCACCACCGCGCCGCCCCGCAGCACGCCCCGGGGGACCTCCTCGTCGGCCGCCGGCTCGATCCGCAGCTCCACGCTGCCCCGCTCGGTGAACTTCACCGCGTTGGAGAGCAGGTTGCGCAGCACCTGTCGCAGCCGGGAGTCGTCGGTGAGCAGGTCGGCCGGCGCGCCGGGCGCGGTCGTGATCGTGAACTCCAGGCTCTTCTGCGTGGTCATCGGCCGGAAGGTGGCCTCGACGTACTCGATGAGCTGGCGCAGCGTGACCCGCTCCGGGGCCACGTCCATCTTCCCGGCCTCCACCTTGGACAGGTCGAGGATGTCGTTGATCAGCTGGAGCAGGTCCGAGCCCGCCGAGTGGATGATGCCCGCGTACTCCACCTGCTTGGGGGTGAGGTTGCGCGAGGGGTTCTGCGCGAGCAGCTGGGCGAGGATCAGCAGGCTGTTGAGCGGCGTGCGCAGCTCGTGGCTCATGTTGGCCAGGAACTCCGACTTGTACTTCGAGGCCAGCGAGAGCTGCTGTGCGCGGGCCTCCAGCTCCTGCCGGGCCTGCTCGATCTGGAGGTTCTTCGCCTCGATGTCCCGGTTCTGCGTGGCGAGCAGCGACGCCTTCTCCTCCAGCTCGGCGTTGGAGCGCTGCAACTCGTCCTGCTGCACCTGGAGTTCGGTGGACCGGGCCTGCAGCTCGGCCGTCAGCCGCTGCGACTCGGCGAGCAGCTCGTCGGTGCGGGCGTTGGCCACGATGGTGTTGACGTTGACGCCGATGGTCTCCATCAGCTGGGCCAGGAAGTCGTGGTGGATCTGGGTGAACGCGGAGACCGACGCCAGCTCGATCACACCGAGGACCTGGCCCTCGAAGACGATGGGCAGCAGCACCAGCGCGGTCGGCACCACCTGGCCGAGCCCGGAGGAGATGGTCACGTAGTCCGGCGGCAGCTCGTCCACGGTGATGGTGCGGCGGCTGCGCGCGGCCTGCCCGACCAGGGTCCGGCCGAACGGGATGCGGGTGGGCCGGCCGTCGTCGTCCGGGTAGCCGTAGGAGCCGACGAGCCGCAGCTCGGGGCCGCTCACGCCGTCCTCGGCGAGGTAGAAGGCGCCGTACTGGGCGGAGACCAGCGGCACCAGCTCGTCCATGATCAGCTCGGCCACCACGGGCAGGTCCCGGTGGCCCTGCATCAGGGAGGAGATCCGGGCGAGGTTGGTCTTGAGCCAGTCCTGCTCCTGGTTGGCCCGGGTGGTCTCGCGCAGGGACTCCACCATCGCGTTGATGTTGTCCTTCAGCTCGGCGACCTCGCCGGACGCCTCCACGTTGACCGTGCGGGTCAGGTCGCCCTCGGCGACCGCGCTGGTGACCCCGGCGATGGCCCGGACCTGCCGGGTCAGGTTCCCGGCCAGCTCGTTGACGTTCTCCGTGAGCCGCTTCCAGGTGCCGGAGACGCCCTCCACCTCGGCCTGGCCGCCGAGCCGGCCCTCGGTGCCGACCTCGCGGGCGACGCGGGTGACCTCGTCGGCGAAGGCGGAGAGCTGGTCGACCATCGTGTTGATGGTCGTCTTCAGTTCGAGGATCTCGCCGCGGGCGTCGACGTCGATCTTCTTCGACAGGTCGCCGCGGGCCACGGCCGTCGTCACCAGCGCGATGTTGCGCACCTGGCCGGTGAGGTTGTTGGCCATGGAGTTGACGTTGTCGGTGAGGTCCTTCCAGGTGCCGGCCACGTTCGGCACGTGCGCCTGGCCGCCGAGCCGGCCCTCGGTGCCGACCTCGCGCGCCACGCGGGTCACCTCGTCGGCGAAGGCCGACAGCGTGTCGACCATGGTGTTGATGCCCTGGGCCAGCGCCGCGACCTCGCCCTTGGCCTCGACCGTGATCCGCTGCGAGAGGTCGCCCTTGGCGACGGCGGTGGCGACCTGGGCGATGGAGCGGACCTGGTTGGTCAGGTTGGACGCCATCACGTTGACGTTGTCGGTGAGGTCCTTCCAGGTGCCGGAGACCCCCCGCACCTGCGCCTGCCCGCCGAGGTTGCCGGCCGTGCCGACCTCGCGGGCGACCCTCGTCACCTCGTCGGCGAAGGCGGAGAGCTGGTCGACCATCGTGTTGATGGTGTTCTTCAGCTCAAGGATCTCGCCGCGGGCGTCCACGGTGATCTTCTGCGAGAGGTCGCCCTTGGCGACGGCGGTGGCGACCTGCGCCACATTGCGGACCTGGTTGGTCAGGTTGCCCGCCATGAAGTTCACCGAGTCGGTGAGGTCCCGCCAGGTGCCCCGCACGCCCTGCACGTCCGCCTGACCCCCCAGGCGGCCCTCGGTGCCGACCTCGCGGGCGACGCGGGTGACCTCGTCGGCGAAGGCGGAGAGCTGGTCGACCATCGTGTTGATGGTGTTCTTCAGCTCCAGGATCTCGCCGCGGGCGTCCACGTCGATCTTCTGCGACAGGTCGCCCCGGGCCACCGCGGTCGCCACCTGGGCGATGTCACGGACCTGCGTGGTCAGGTTGCCGGCCATGGCGTTCACCGAGTCGGTCAGGTCGGACCAGGTGCCCGAGACCCCCGGCACCTTCGCCTGACCCCCCAGCCGGCCCTCGGTGCCCACCTCGCGGGCCACCCGGGTGACCTCGGACGTGAACACGGACAACTGATCCACCATGCCGTTGAAGACCTTGGCGATGTCGCCCATCAGGCCCTCGGCGTCGTCCGGCAGACGCGTGCCGAAATCGCCGTCCCGTACGGCCGTGAGGCCGGCCAGGAGCCGTCGCAGCTCCTGATCGCCCCAGGCCGCGTCGACGACCCCGGTGCTGTCGCTGGTCATGCGCACCCTCGTTCCGCTCCCCAGGAGTCCTCACGGCCGAGGACTCGGAACCCCCGCCCGGGCCGATCCGCGGCCCGGACTGTGTGTCGCGTTTCCGCAGTTCAGCGGAGATGCTCCGGGAGAAAAATACGCCAGAGCCGGAGGTGCTCGCCGGGCGGGCGGCGAAAAGCGGGTCCGGTCCGCGAGGTGCCCCCTGCCTCCCGGGAAAGAGGGGCATGCTTCGGGAGAACCTGGGTACCCGGGTCTGTTTGACCCCAGGGGCACCCGCCGGGTACGTCCCGTTTCCGACCGGCCCGGCCGACGGGGCCGGAGGCCACCGAATGCCGGTGCCGGGCGAGGGTAGTTGCTGCTGTGGAACCGGGGCGGGCGGGAAGCGCCCGCCCCGGACCGGGAACCGGTCAGGACGCGGGAGGAAGGAGCAGCGTGCCGATGGAACGAATCTGGTCGTACGCGCCGGAGAGCGGTCACGTCGAGGGAGAGGACCTGTCGGGCTGCACCGTCGTAGGGCGCGACGGCACCATCGGTCACGTGGACCGCCAGGCGGACCACTACGGGATGCGGCACCTGGTGGTCGACACCGGGGTCTGGGTCTTCGGCCGCAGTGTCCTCGTGCCCGTCGGGGTGGTCGCGGGCATCGACACCGAGGCCCGCAAGGTCACGCTGTCGTGCTCACGGGCGGAGGTGAAGGCGGCGCCCCGGTTCGAGACCGACAGCGAGACGATGGACCGGGAGTACCTCGTGGCGGTCGGCGACTACTACCACCGGCTGCCGCCCGAGGCCGTCACGCCGTGACGCGGGTGTCCGGCGGGGGCGCGGCCCCCGCCGGACACCGGGGCCGCGCGGGCCCGCCCGCGGGTCTCACCAGGGCAGGAAGACGTGGACGTCCTTGCCCCGCTCGTCGCTCACCACGCTGACCTGGTCGCACAGGGTGTGGATCAGGTGCCAGCCGATGCCGCCGCCCCCGTTGCTCGGGTGGAAGGGCCGGGGCGCGGGCGGGGTCGGATTGGTGTCGTGCATCACCACGTGCACCCCGTCGAAGGTGCGCCGCAGCTCCAGCCGGAAGGGCCCCGGGGCGTACTGCACGGCGTTCGCGGCCAGCTCGGTGACGACGAGGAGGATGTCGTCCCAGTGCTCCGGGGCACCCGGGGAGACCACCCGCGAGAGGTCGTAGAGGAATTCCTCCGCGACCAGGCGCGCACCCGTCACATTGTGCAGCTCCCCGCTGAAGCTGGCGGTGCGGTTCGTGATCTCCTCGGAAGCCAGTGTCCTGTCCCAACGCGACTCGGCTGCCATTTCGCCTTCCCGGCCCGGCGTCTGCCCGGCTTGTCTCGTCCTTTCCCGTGCGCCCCCTCCGTCTGTAGTTCCCGTGCCGGCGGAGCCTACGCGCCCGTCTGCCAGGACACCGCGAGATCACCCCCGGTGACGGACCGGCGACCCGGGGTGCCCGCTCGCGCGGGCGGCCCGGAATTCCCGGCCCTCCATCGCGGGAAAGGAATCCGGCCGACGCGGAATGCGAAATTCCGTACCGCGCCGGACCGTGCCGTGTCAATTCCACGGAATACACGGGGGATTGGGCGGGCACCCGGAGGGCGGAACAGACCGGAGCATGACACACCAGGGAGTGCTCCGCCGACCGAATCCCCCTACATCAGGAGATTCTGATGACCAGTTACGGCAGTTCCTCCGCCGCCTCCTCGCGGTCCCGCACCAACGGCCTGGCCGTCGCGAGCCTCGTCTGCGGCATCATCGGCCTGTTCCTGTTCAATGTCATCCTCGGGCCGGTCGCGATCGTGCTGGGCGCCGTGGGCATGCGGCAGGCGGCGGTCAAGGGCGGCGGCGGCATGGCCAAGGCCGGTGTGGTGCTCGGCGTCATCGACCTCGTCATCTTCGGTGTGCTGCTCGCGGTGACCGCCGCCAACGGCGGTTTCACCTGGTACGTCGGCGGCTGACGAAGACGTTGTCGGACTCCTCCCAGTCCTCGCCGGCCGTCGGCCCGGCCGGCCGGTCCCGCCCCGGCCGCGGGGAGCGCGCCGCGTACATGGCGTCTATCTCCGGGGCGCAGACCCGCGCGATCTCCGCGCGGCGCGGATCCAGCGACGGGGTCAGCAGTCCCCGGGCCACGTCGAAGGGCTCGGGCAGGATGCTGAAGACCCGGATCGACTCGGCCCGGGACACGGCACGGTTGGCGGCGGCCACGGCGCGCGCGATCTCCTCACGCAGGGCGTTCTCCTCGTGTGCCTCGCGCGCGCCGGCGTCGCCGTCCGGCGGCGCCAGGCCCGCCCGCCAGTGCGTCACGAACTCCGGGTCCAGAGTGATGAGGGCGCCGGCACAGGGACGGCCGTCGCCCACGACCACCGCCTGGTGGACCAGCGGGTGCGTGCGCAGCCGCTGCTCCAGGGCGGCCGGGGCCACGCTCGTGCCGCCGCTGGTGACGATGACGTCCTTCTTGCGGCCGGTGACCGTCACATAGCCCTCGTCGTCCAGCCGGCCCAGGTCGCCGGTGGCCAGCCACCCGTCGCGCAGCACCGCCCGGGTGGCGTCCGCGGCACCGACGTACCCCTGGAAGAGGGACGGGCCGCGGACCAGGATCTCGCCGTCGCCGGCCACCCGGATCTCCGTGCCGGGCAGCGCCTTGCCGACGGTGCCGGACTTCTCCCGGCCCAGCGGCTGCATCGTCACCCCGCCGGCCGTCTCGGTCAGGCCGTAGCCGTCGTGCACGTGGATGCCGATGCCCTCGAAGAACAGGGACAGCTCGCGGCTGAGCGGCGATCCGCCGCTGGCGGCCCGGCGCACCCGGCCGCCCAGCGCTGCGCGCAGCCGCCGGTACACCGACCGCTCGTAGCGCGCGTGCCGCATCCGCAGGTCCAGGCCGGGACCCGGGCCGGTGCCCAGCCGCCGGCGCTCCTGGGCCTCGGCGAAGTCCCGGGCGGTGGCGGCGGCACGCTCGAACAGCGCGCCCCGGCCGGCCCGCTCGGCCGAGCGCAGGGAGTTCTTGTAGATCCTCTCCAGCACCGAGGGCACGGCGTAGAAGCAGGTGGGCCGGAAGGTCCGCAGCGCCGAGGCCAGCGCCGCCTCGGTCAGCTCCGGCTCGTGGGCCATCAGCAGGCCGCCGCGCACGCACAGCCCCTGGACCATCAGGCCGTACACGTGCGAGAAGGGCAGGAACGCGAGGACCGCGCCCTGTTCCCCCGGCGGCGCGGCGGTCCCGCCCCAGCCGTCGAGCAGGACGTCGCAGGCTGCGGCGAGCGCGCCGTGGCTCAACGCGCAGCCCAGGGGGCGGCCGGTGGTGCCGGAGGTGTAGGCGACGACCGCGGTGGCCTCCGGCAGCACGATCCGGCGCATCGAGTCCACCGTGGCCGCCGCCACGTCCGCGCCCAGGGCGGTCAGCTCCGCGCACGCCCCCGCGTCCAGCTGCCACACGTGCCGCAGCGCGGGCAGCGACGCGCACACCGGCCCCACGGTCATCACGCACCGCTCGTCCTCGACCAGCACCGCCGCGCAGTGCGCGTCCCGCAGCATCCACGCGACCTGGTCCCGGGAGGACGCCGGGTGGATCGGCACGGCCTCGGCGCCCACCGTCCACAGCGCGTAGCCGAACACCGTCCACTCGTAGCGGGTGCGGGCCATGATCGCGACGCGTTCACCCGGCGCGATCCCCGCCGCGATCAGCCCCTTGGCCAGGCCCAGCACCTCGTCGCGGACCTCGGCGGCCGTCCGTACCTCCCAGTCGGCGCCGTCCGGACCGGGGCGGCGGGCGAGCAGCGGCAGCGCCGGCGTCCGCTCCGCCGTCTCGAACAGCCGGTCGGCCAGACCGCCGGCCGGCGCCCCGGCGGTCTCCGGAGCGGAGGCGGAGTCGCGCATGCACTGCTCCTGATGTGTGCGGACTGTGACGGAAACCGTCGGACGCTGTGGTCCGGCGCTGCCCGAATCTAGCCGAGGCGGCCGCCCACGGGCACCCGGACGGCACAACTCGCCCGTCCGTGATGATCCGGGCGGGATCGGGGGACCCGGACGGCATGAGCTATACGAATCCCGACCCCGAGCCCGAGCGCACCACCGGCCTGGAACCGGGCGGCGGCGTACCGCCCGGGGAGACCCCGCCCGCGGAGAGCAGCCTGCCCGAGGCCGGCCCGCGCGAGGTCCACAATCCCCCCAAGGGCTGGGGCAAGGCCCCGCTGACGGTGATCCTCGTCCTCGTCGTGCTGGTCGCGGCGTTCTTCCTCGCCTACGCCATCTCCCTCATGGTGTGAGCGCCGGGGGCGTCTCAGCCCTGGGTGTGCCGCACGCACCCGGTGACGACGTCCCGCAGGCTGCCCGTGCGCTCCAGCAGCTCCCGCTGGACCCGCGCCCCGTTGCCGCGCCGCAGCAGCTCGGCGAGGGCCGCCCGCACCCGTTCCAGGTCCCCGGCCTCCACCAGCGCCTCCTCGACATGGTCGACCAGCGCCCGTACGACGGTCTTGGCGGGCATCCGCCGCATGGTCGCCGGATGCAGCAGCTCGCCGGTGAGCCCCGACCGGGCGGCCCGCCAGGCGGCCAGCCGCAGCAGGCTCACACTGTGCCCGGCCGGCTCCACGCCCTCCCGCCACTCCCGCGCGGCGGTCTCCACCAGGCCCCGGGCGAGGCAGGCGAGCAGGACGGCCGTGTCGGAGTGCAGACAGACGTCCGCGACCCGGAACTCGACCGTCGGATAGCGCTCGGACAGCCGGATGTCGAAGTAGATCATCTTCTCGTCGAGGATGGTGCCGGTGGACACCATGTCGGCGACCCGCCGGTGGTAGCGCTCCGCCGAGCCGAACAGCTCGGTCGGCCCGGCCGACGGCCAGCGCTGCCAGACCCGGCTGCGGTAGCTGCTGTACCCGGTGTCCTTGCCCTGCCAGAACGGCGAGTTCGCGCTCAGCGCGGCGAGCACCGGCAGCCAGGGCCGCACCCGGTCGGCGACGGCGACGCCCTCCTCGTCGGAGTCCACGGCCACGTGCACGTGGCAGCCCATGACGAGCTGCTCCTGGACGACGACGCCGTACTGGTCGGCCATCCACTGGTAACGGCTGTTGACGCCGACGGCGGGGCTGACCGGCAGCGGGGAGGTGGCCAGGGCGGCGACCGTGGCGCCCAGCTCCCCGGCGTGCCGCGCGGCCTCCTTGCGGCAGCGGACGATCTCCGCGTGCAGCCGCTCCATCTCCTCCTGCGGATGCGTGGCGAACTCCAGCATCTGCTCGTGCAGTTCCTTCTCGAAGACCTCCTCCTCGCCCGCGTCCAGGGCGGCCCGCGCGAGGACCGCGGCGGACATCGCCCGCGGGTCGCCGGTCTCGGGATCGACGAGGAGGAGTTCCTCCTCCACTCCGACGGTACGCACGTGATGCCGCCTTCCAGGTGCCTGTCACAGCGACGACGAGGGTTCTCGTGTCGTAGGAACCTGACTGCCCCCTCAGGGGTGGTCGGACACCTGGGTGTTTCGCCGGACCTCAGCCGGCGTACGGCATCAGCCACACCGTGGCCAGCGGCGGCAGTGTCAGCGTGACGTGGCCGTCCTCCGTCTTGACGGCGCCCGGGTTGGTGACGCCGGAACCGCCGTAGCGCGCGGCGTCGGTGTTGAGGACCTCCTCCCAGGCGGGGACCTCGTCGCCGGCGGCGAGCCGGTAGCCGTGCCGGACGACGGGGGAGAAGTTCGACACCGCCAGCAGCGGGGTGCCCGCCCGGTCGTACCGCAGGAAGGCGAAGACGTTGTCGTCGGCGGCGTCCACCGCGACCCACCGGAACCCCGCCGGATCGGTGTCCCGCTGCCACAGCGCCGGCGCCCGGAGGTAGCGCGCGTTGAGATCACGGACCAGGTCCCGCACTCCGCGGTGATCACCGGCGGAGTGGTACCCGTCCTCCGTCAGCCACCACTCCGGGCCCCGCTGCTCCGACCACTCCGCCCCTTGGGCGAACTCCTGCCCCATGAACAGCAGCTGTTTGCCGGGATGGGCCCACATGAAGCCGAGGTAGGCGCGGACATTGGCGCGCCGCTGCCACCAGTCGCCGGGCATCTTCGACACCAGCGCCTGCTTGCCGTGCACGACCTCGTCGTGGGAGATCGGCAGCACGTAGTTCTCGCTGTAGGCGTACACCATCGAGAAGGTCATCTCGTGGTGGTGGTACTTGCGGTGCACCGGCTCCTTGGCGAGGTACTCCAGCGAGTCGTGCATCCACCCCATGTTCCACTTGAACCCGAAGCCGAGCCCGCCGGTGTCGGTGGGCCGGGTCACCCCGCCCCACGCGGTGGACTCCTCCGCGATGGTCACCACGCCGGGGCAGCGCCGGTAGACGGTGGCGTTCATCTCCTGGAGGAAGGCCATCGCCGCCAGGTCCTCCCGGCCGCCGTACACATTGGGCTCCCACTGCCCGGAGTCGCGGGAGTAGTCCAGGTAGAGCATCGAGGCGACCGCGTCGACCCGCAGCCCGTCGATGTGGAACTCCTCACACCAGTACACGGCGTTCGCGACGAGGAAGTTGCGCACCTCGGTGCGGGCGAAGTCGAAGGTGTACGTCCCCCAGTCCGGGTGGGTGGCCCGCCGCTCGTCCCCGGGCTCGTACAGCGGGTCCCCGTCGAACCGGGCCAGCGCCCAGTCGTCCTTCGGGAAGTGCGCCGGCACCCAGTCCATGATCACGCCGATCCCGGCCCGGTGCAGCGCGTCCACCAGGTACCGGAAGTCGTCCGGGGTGCCGAGCCGCGCGGTGGGCGCGTAGAACCCGGTGACCTGGTACCCCCAGGACGGCCCGTAGGGGTGCTCGGCGACCGGCATCAGCTCGACGTGGGTGAAGCCGAGGTCCTTCACATAGGCGGGCAGCTCCTCGGCCAGCTCCCGGTAGGACAGTCCCGGCCGCCAGGACGGCAGGTGCACCTCGTACACCGAGAACGGCGCCTCGTGCACGGGCGTCGCGCCCCGGCCCCGCAGCCACTCCGCGTCCCCCCACTCGTAGTGCGACGCGGTGACCACGGACGCGGTCTCCGGCGGCTCCTGGGTCCGGCGGGCCATCGGGTCGGCCTTGAGGAAACGCTGCCCGTACCGGGAGTGGATCTCGAACTTGTACGTCGCGCCCTCGCCGATCCCGGGCAGGAACAGCTCCCACACGCCCGACGAGCCCAGCGAGCGCATCGGGAAGGCGGTGCCGTCCCAGCAGCTGAAGTCCCCGGCCACCCGGACGCCCTGGGCGTTCGGCGCCCACACGGTGAAGCGGGTGCCGGCCACGCCCTCGTGGACCATCGGCTCCGCGCCCAGCGCCCGCCAGAGCTGCTCGTGCCGGCCCTCGGCGATCAGGTGCAGGTCCAGTTCGCCGAGCGCGGGCGGGAAACGGTACGGGTCGGCCGTCTCCCGCACCCCGTCCTCGACCAGCAGCGTGTACGCCGGGATCGTCTCCAGCGGCAGGAGGGCGGAGAACAGGCCGTCGCCCTCCGAGGCGAGCGGGTGGCGCTCGCCGCCGGTGAGCACGCTCACCGCCCGCGCGAAGGGGCGCAGCGCCCGGACGGCGATCCCGCCGGGCACCGGGTGGGCGCCGAGCAGCGCGTGCGGGTCGTGGTGGGCGCCCGCCAGCAGGCGCCCCCGGTCGGTCGCGTCCAGCGGCGGCGCGGCGGTGACCGCGCCGGTGGGCGCGGCGGGACCGGACGGCTCGGGGAGCGAGGTGTCGCGGAGGGCCATGTCAGTCTCCTCTCACGGCGAGTCGTTCGATCGCCGCCATGGGTACGGGAAGCCAGTCGGGGCGGTGCCGGGCCTCGTACAGCACCTCGTACACGGCCCGGTCCGTCTCGTAGGCGCGCAGCAGTCCGTGCTTCTTGCGCGGGTCCCACCCTGCCCGGACGGCATAGCCCGCGCAGTACGCCTCGCGGCAGCGGCGCGCCCACTCCGGCCGCCAGGGGCGGCGCTGGCGGGCGGCGTAGTCGAAGGAGCGCAGCATGCCGGCGATGTCCCGCACCGGGGAGTGGGCGCTGCGCCGCTCGGACAGCGGACGGGACGGCTCGCCCTCGAAGTCGATGACGAACCAGTCGCGCCCGGCCCGCAGCACCTGCCCGAGGTGCAGGTCGCCGTGGATGCGCTGGGCGGCCGGGCCGACGTCGCAGGTGGTCAGCGCCGCGAAGGCGCCCCGGAGCCGGGGCACGTACGGCTTGAGGGCGGGCACGGCGTGCGCGGCGGCGGTCAGCCGCTCGGTCATCGCCGCGGCCGTGCGGCCGTTCTCCCCGGGGGTGCCGGCCGGGAAGGCCGAGGCCAGGGCGACGTGCACGTCGGCGGTGGCCCGGCCCAGCGCGTGCGCCTGCGCGGTGAAGTCGTCCCCGGCGGCCAGCGCGTCCAGCGCGAGCGTCCAGCCGTCGGTGGCGCCCGGCAGGAACGGCTGGAGCACGCCGAGGGTCGCCTCGAACGGGTACGTGGTGCGGAACCAGGCCACCGGCGCGGGCACCCGGCCGCAGCCCTGCCGGGCCAGCGCGCCCGGCACCTCCAGGTCCGGGTTGACGCCGGGCTGGACGCGCCGGAACACCTTGAGGATCAGCTCGTCGCCGTAGACCAGCGAGGAATTGGACTGCTCGGCGTCCAGCAGCCGGGGTGCCAGCGCGGTCGCCGGGACCGGCCGGGACGGGTCCGCCTCGAAACGCAGCGGGCCCGCCGTGCCGGGGGCGCGCAGCCGCTCCAGGAGCAGCCGGGCCATCCGGGGGTCCTGCAACGCGTCGTACACCGTCAGCCCGGCCAGCGGGCCCTCGTCGGCCCGGCCGATGAGCGCGCGGCCCAGCCGGGGCGAGGGCTGCCGGCGCACCCCCAGCAGCAACTGGTAGCAGTCACCGGCCGGCGGGGTGCCGCCGGGCGCGGGCACCGTGCCGTGCCCGGCGTGCACCAGCAGGTGCAGACAGCCGGGGAACAGCTCCGTCATCGACAGCAGGCCGAGATCGGCCACGGGCCGGTCCTTGCCCGCGAACCAGCGCTGCCGGGGCAGCCACTGGCGCAGCAGTCCGCCGAGCGACGCCATCGGGTCGGCGGGATGGTGCGCGTGTCTCGGGCGCAGGGGTGCGGTCTTCGGCATGGTGACGCGTCCTTTCCTCGGCCCGAGCTCACGCCCGGCGGCCGATGCGGGATGCGACTCGGGTGAGCCGGAACCAGTAGAAGCCGTGGCCCCCGAGGGTCAGCAGGTAGGGCAGTTCGCCGATGGCCGGGAAGCGGACCCCGCCGAACAGCTCCACCGGGTGCCGCCCGGCGTACGCGCGCAGGTCCAGCTCGGTGGGCTGGGCGAACCGCGCGAAGTTGTGCACGCAGAGCACCAGGTCGTCCTCGTACTCCCGCAGGAAGGCGAGCACCGCCGGGTTGGAGGAGGGCAGTTCGGTGTACGAGCCGAGTCCGAAGGCCGGGTTCTGCTTGCGGATCTCGATCATCCGGCGGGTCCAGTGCAGCAGCGACGACGGCGACGCCATCGACGCCTCGACGTTGGTGACCTGGTAGCCGTAGACCGGGTCCATGATCGTGGGCAGGGTCAGCCGGCCCGGGTCACCGGTCGAGAAGCCCGCGTTGCGGTCGGGCGTCCACTGCATGGGCGTGCGCACCGCGTCGCGGTCGCCGAGCCAGATGTTGTCGCCCATGCCGATCTCGTCGCCGTAGTACAGGATCGGCGAACCCGGCAGCGACAGCAGCAGGGCCGTGAACAGCTCGATCTGGTCCCGGTCGTTGTCGAGGAGCGGGGCGAGGCGGCGGCGGATGCCGATGTTGGCGCGCATCCGGGGGTCCTTGGCGTACTCCGCCCACATGTAGTCGCGTTCCTCGTCGGTGACCATCTCCAGGGTCAGCTCGTCGTGGTTGCGCAGGAAGATGCCCCACTGGCAGCCGGACGGGATCGCCGGGGTCTTCGCGAGGATTTCCGAGACGGGGTACCGCGACTCCCGCCGGACCGCCATGAAGATGCGCGGCATGACGGGGAAGTGGAACGCCATGTGGCACTCGTCGCCGCCGGAGGCGTAGTCGCCGAAGTAGTCGACGACGTCCTCGGGCCACTGGTTGGCCTCGGCCAGCAGCACGGTGTCCGGGTACTGCGCGTCGATCTCGCGCCGTACCCGCTTCAGGAAGGCGTGCGAGGCGGGTAGGTTCTCGCAGTTGGTGCCCTCCTCGGCGTACAGGTACGGCACCGCGTCGAGCCGGAACCCGTCGATCCCCAGGTCCAGCCAGAACTTCAGCGCGCCCAGCATCTCCTCCTGCACGGCCGGGTTCTCGTAGTTGAGGTCCGGCTGGTGGGAGAAGAACCGGTGCCAGTAGTACTGGCCGCGGACCGGGTCATAGGTCCAGTTGGACGCCTCGGTGTCGACGAAGATGATCCGCGCGTCCGCGTACCGGGTGTCGTCGTCGGCCCAGACGTAGTAGTCCCCGTAGGGGCCGTCGGGGTTCTTCCGGGACTCCTGGAACCACGGGTGCTGGTCGCTGGTGTGGTTCATGACGAAGTCGATGATCACGCGCATGCCCCGCTGGTGGGCGGCGTCCACGAACTCCACGAAGTCGGCGAGATTGCCGAACTCGGGCAGCACGGCGGTGTAGTCGGAGACGTCGTACCCGCCGTCCCGGAGCGGGGACTTGAAGAACGGGGGCAGCCAGAGGCAGTCCACGCCGAGCCACTGGAGGTAGTCCAGGCGCGAGGTGAGTCCCTTGAGGTCGCCGACGCCGTCGCCGTCGCTGTCCTGGAAGGAGCGGACGAGCACCTCGTAGAAGACGGCCCGTTTGAACCAGTCCGGGTCGCGGTCCTGGGCGGGCGTGTCCTCGAAGGTGTCCGGGACTGGCTCGTTGACGGTCATGAGGTTCCCGGCTCCCCGTTCTTCGGCGCGGCGGACGGCAGGTGGACGTGGAAGACGTGCGCGGGGGCCCGGCCGGGCGTCAGCCGCACATAGTTGGTGCTGCCCCAGTGGTAGGTCTCGCCGGTGAGTTCGTCGTGCACGGGCACCGACGCGTGCGGGTCGAGGCCCAGGTGCGGCATGCCCAGCGAGATCGTGGCCTCCTGGGTGTGGTGGGGGTCGAGGTTGACGACCACCAGCACGACGTCGGACCCCGCGCGCTTGCTGTAGGCGATCACGGAGTCGTTGTCGGTGTGGTGGAAGCGGAGGTTGCGGAGCCGGCGCAGGGCGGGATGGGCGCGCCGGATGGTGTTGAGCCGGGTGAGCAGCGGGGCGATGGTGCGGCCCTCGCGGGCGGCGGTTTCCCAGTCGCGGGGTTTGAGCTGGTACTTCTCCGAGTCGAGGTACTCCTCGCTCCCCTCGCGCAGCGGGGTGTTCTCGCACAGCTCGTAGCCGCTGTAGATCCCCCAGGCGGGGGAGAGGGTGGCGGCGAGCACGGCCCGTGCCTCGAAGGCGGGCCGGCCGCCGTGCTGGAGGTAGGCGTGCAGGATGTCGGGGGTGCTGGGGAAGAGGTTCGGCCGCATGTAGGAGGCGGCCTCGCCGGAGAGTTCGGTGAGGTACTCGGTGAGTTCCTCCTTGGTGGTGCGCCAGGTGAAGTAGGTGTACGACTGCTGGAAGCCGATCTGGGCGAGGGTGTGCATCATCGCCGGCCGGGTGAACGCCTCGGCCAGGAAGATCACGTCCGGGTCGGCGCCGTTGATCTCGCCGATGACCCGCTCCCAGAACACCACCGGCTTGGTGTGCGGGTTGTCGACGCGGAAGATCCGCACCCCGTGGTCCATCCAGTGCCGCAGCACCCGGACGGTCTCCGTGACCAGGCCGTCCATGTCGGCGTCGAAGGCGATCGGGTAGATGTCCTGGTACTTCTTCGGCGGGTTCTCGGCGTACGCGATGCTGCCGTCGATTCGGTGGTGGAACCACTCGGGGTGCTTGTCCACCCAGGGGTGGTCGGGGGAGCACTGGAGCGCGAAGTCCAGGGCCACCTCCAGGCCCAGGTGCCGCGCCTCGGCCACGAAGTGGTCGAAGTCCTCCAGCGTCCCCAGCTCCGGGTGGACCGCGTCGTGCCCGCCCTCCGGGGAGCCGATCGCCCAGGGCACGCCCACGTCGCCGGGCCCGGCGGAGAGCGTGTTGTTGGGGCCCTTGCGGTGGGTGGTGCCGATGGGGTGGATCGGCGGGAGGTAGACCACGTCGAAGCCCATCGCGGCGATGGCCGGGAGCCGGCGGGCGGCGGTGCGGAACGTGCCGTGGGGACGCTCGGGGGTGCCCTCCGAGCGCGGGAAGAACTCGTACCACGACCCGTACAGCGCCCGCTCCCGTTCCACCAGCAGCGGCAACGGCTCGCAGGAGGTGACCAGTTCGCGCAGCGGATACCGGGCGAGCACCGCGTCCACCTCGGGCGCCAGCGCCGCCGCCAGCCGCGCGTCCACCGGCAGCGTGTCGTCCCGCAGTGCCGCCGCCGCGGCCCGGACCAGCGCCCGCGCCGACCGGTCGGGCACCCCGGCCGCCGCCCACGCGTACAGCTCCGCGCCCTCCTCCAGCACCAGGCCGGCGTCCAGGCCGGCCGGGACCTTGATCCGCGCGTGCCGCCGCCAGGTGGCCAGCGGATCGCTCCACGCCTCCACCCGGTACGTCCACCGCCCGGGGGAGTCCGGCGTGACCTCCGCACCCCAGCGGTCCGTGCCCGGCGCCAGCTCCCGCATCGGCTTCCACGGACGGGGACGGCCCGCGGGATCCTCCAGCACGACGCCCGCGGCGACCGCGTCGTGTCCCTCCCGGAACACGGTGGCGGTCACCTCGAACGTCTCACCCGCCACCGCCTTCGCCGGACGCCTGCCGCCCTCCACCGCCGGGCGGACATCACGCACCGGAATGCGCCCGATCTCCGGGGTCGTGCTCATCGGTTCTCACCTCCGTCGTCGCTGGAGCCGGGCCGGGGCCCGGACCGGTTCATGCCGCGCCGGAGGGGACCGCGCTCCCCGCCGGAGTCCGCCGGTCCACGGCCGGCGCCGTCCGGCCGCCCGCGCGCGGCCGCTCGTCCCGCTCCTGCCCGAAGGCGAGCAGACCCGCCAGATACCGCTCGGCGGCGTCCGCGGCCTCGCGCGCACACCGCTTCCCCATCAGCACGCACAGGGTGTAGCCGGCGTCCTCGAAGACCGCCCGCGCCGACCGGTCGGCGGGGGAGGCGAGCATCGTCCGCTCCCGGGCCCGGTAACGCCGCAACTGCCGGTCGACCTCGGCTTTCGCAGGTAGCAGCATCGTGCCGTTCCCTTCCGGGACTCGATGGACGCGTTCCCGACCCTCGGGCGGCGACCGCGCGCGGAGGCACGGCTGTCGTTACGGGCGATCGAGTTCTTCACACATGGTGCACGGGCGGCGACGCAGCGTCTTGTTGGATCTTCAACGACACCGCGACGACACTCCACCGGCCCCACGAGAACCCCGGCCGACCCGGTCCGCCCCCCGGTCACCTGCGCCGCACCGCGCTCCCGGCCCCCTCGTGTTGCACGAATGGACTACTGCTCCCACGCTGGAGTGACTCAGAAGCGACACCCGCTCACGCTTCGTGCCGGGGGCCCGTCCCGCCAGGGACGCGCAAGGAGCGAGAGCTTCGCGGTGAGGAGCCGACGACGATGAAGACCGCAGTGCCCTGCTACTACCACGTCGACGTGGAAGTGAGCCCGGAACGGGTCGGACAGGTCAGGCGCATCCTGGCCGCTCACCTCCGGTTCTGGAACCTGGAGAACCTCGTGGAACCCGTCTGCGGCGGCGCCGAGATGCTGCTGCGGGCGATCGACGAGCACGCGAGCGACAAGAACGTCTCGATCGAGCTGTGGTGGAACAGACAGCACCTCATCACGGCGGTGGGCGGCACCGACCACGCCCTGCGCCCCCACCACGACCTGCGCGGCTGCCTCAGGCACCTCGCCGCGACCAGCGACGGCTGGGGCTGCTGCGCCACCGACGCCGGCGCCAGGATCATCTGGTTCTCACAGCGCGCCCGCGCCGGGGAACGCGTCCCGCTGGTCGCGGCCGCCCCGCGGCCGATCACCCAGGAGGGCCTGGACGTGCCGCGCGAGATCCTGCCGGTGGCCCGGCTGGCCGGCCCGTCCGCGACGGGCGGCAACGGCATCCTGGAGGAGGCCCGGTGACCCCGGCACGGCCCGCCTGGAAGGGGGCGCCCGTCTGGAGCGGGCACCCCTACCCCCTGGGTGCCGTCTACGACGGACAGGGCACCAACTTCGCCCTCTTCAGCGAGGTCGCCGAACGCGTCGAGCTGATCCTCGTCGACGAGGACGGCACCCACAGCAGCATTCCCCTCCCCGAGGTCGACGGCTTCGTCTGGCACTGCTACCTGCCCGGCGTCGGACCGGGGCAGCGCTACGGCTACCGGGTGCACGGGCCGTGGGCTCCGTCCGGCGGCCACCGCTGCAACCCGGCGAAACTGCTCCTCGACCCGTACGCCCGCGCCGTGGACGGCCGGATGGACGACCACCCCTCGCTGCTGGAACGGGCGGGGGGCCGGCCCGACCCCGCCGACAGCGCCGGGCACACCCTGCTCGGCGTGGTCACCGACCCCTTCTTCGACTGGGGCGACGACCGCCCGCCCCGGCGGCCCTACGCCGACACCGTCATCTACGAGGCCCACGTCAAGGGCCTCACCCGCACCCACCCCGACGTGCCCCCCGAACTCCGGGGCACCTACGCGGGCCTCGCCCACCCGGCGGTCGTGGACCACCTCACCTCGCTCGGGGTCACGGCGGTGGAGCTGATGCCGGTGCACCAGTTCGTGCACGACGGCGTCCTCCAGGCCCGGGGCCTCGCCAACTACTGGGGCTACAACACCATCGGCTTCTTCGCACCGCACAACGGCTACGCCGCCCACGGCACCCGGGGCCAGCAGGTCACCGAGTTCAAGGCGATGGTCAAGACCCTGCACGAAGCGGGCCTCGAAGTCATCCTCGACGTGGTCTACAACCACACCGCCGAGGGCAACGGGAACGGCCCCACCCTCTCCTTCCGGGGCATCGACAACGCCTCGTACTACCGGCTGGTGGACGGCGACTGGCAGCACTACTACGACACCACCGGCACCGGCAACAGCCTGCTGATGCGCCACCCCTACGTCCTCCAGCTCATCATGGACTCGCTGCGGTACTGGGTGACCGAGATGCACGTCGACGGGTTCCGCTTCGACCTCGCGGCCACCCTGGCCCGGCAGTTCCACGAGGTGGACCGGCTCTCGGCGTTCTTCGACCTGATCCAGCAGGACCCGGTGATCAGCCGGGTCAAGCTGATCGCCGAACCCTGGGACGTCGGCGAGGGCGGCTACCAGGTGGGCAACTTCCCGCCGCTGTGGTCGGAGTGGAACGGCAAGTACCGAGACGCCGTACGGGACTTCTGGCGCGGCGAGGACCACACCCTCGGCGAGTTCGCGTCCCGGCTGACCGGCTCCTCCGACCTGTACCAGCACAGCCGGCGCCGCCCCCGCGCCAGCGTCAACTTCGTCACCGCGCACGACGGGTTCACCCTGCGCGACCTCGTGTCGTACAACGACAAGCACAATGAGGCCAACGGCGAGGACAACGCGGACGGCGAGAGCCACAACCGGTCCTGGAACTGCGGCGCCGAGGGCCCGACGAAGGACCCTGCCGTCCGGGAACTGCGCGCCCGCCAGCAGCGCAACTTCCTGGCCACCCTGATGCTGTCGCAGGGCATCCCGATGCTCTGCCACGGCGACGAACTCGGCCGCACCCAGCGCGGCAACAACAACGCCTACTGCCAGGACAACGAGATCTCCTGGGTCGACTGGCGGCTGACCGGCGAGCAGCGCGGCCTGCTGGACTTCGCCCGGCAGGTCATCGGCCTGCGCGCCGCCCACCCGGTGCTGCGCCGGCGCCGCTACTTCCGCGGCGACACCGTCACCCACGCCGGACAGCCGCTGCCCGACCTGGTCTGGCTCCGGCCCGACGGGCGGGAGATGACCGACGACGACTGGCAGCGGCCCGACGCGCACGCCGTCGGCGTCTTCCTCAACGGCGACGCCATCGCCGAACCCGACCCGTGCGGGCGGCCGGTCACCGACGACTCCTTCGTGCTGCTGCTCAACAGCCACTGGGAGCCGACGGAATTCCGGCTGCCGGACGCCTCCTACGGGGAACGCTGGGCGACGCTGATCGACACCGCCGAACCGGAGGGCGTCCCCGACGAGACGGAGCACAAGGCCGGCACCCGGGTCGCCGTGGAGCCGCGCAGCCTGGTGCTGCTGTCCCGGCCGTCGCGCGCCGGCCGGGAGCGGGCGTGACGTCAGGGCCGGCGGCGCGCGGCCACCGTGAACCGCGCGCCGTCCGGGTCGCGGAGGACGGCCTCGTCCTCGCCCGCGGACAGGACGCTGCCGCCGTGCAGTTCCGCGGCGCGCACACAGGCGCCGACGTCGGCGGCGAAGAAGTGCACCTGCCAGTGCGGGCGCACGGCCGGGTCGGGCGCCGCCTCCAGCGCGCCCGACTCGATCCGCGCCACCACCTCCCCGGCGCTGCGCAGCACCACCTCGCCGCCCTCGTAGCCGACCTCGCAGGCGCCGGGCCGGCCGGTCGCCCAGTCCAGGACCTCGCCGTAGAAGATCGCCGCGTCGAACGCGTCGCGGGTGTGCAGCCGGATGAAGGCGGGCTGGGCGCGGCGCCAGGTCTCCCAGTCGGTGAACAGGTCGCCCTCCCAGACCCCGAAGGCCGCGCCGTCCCGGTCGGCGAGCAGCGCCGCCCGGCCCGGCGGGAAGGAGATCGGGCCCACCGCGGTGGTCCCGCCGCGCTCCTGCACCCGGGCCGCCGCCTGGTCGGCGCTGCCCACCGCGAAGTACGGCAGCCAGGCCACCGCCATCTGCCACATCCCGGCGACCGCGGCGATCCCGGCGACCGGGGCGCCGTCCGCGAGCGCGATCCGGTGGCGTTCACCCAGCTTGGCCGGCCTCCACTGCCAGCCCAGTACCGCCGAATAGAACTCCTCGGTGGCTTTGAGATCACGGCTGGTGAGACTCACCCAGCAGGGGGCCCCGTACACGGAGTGCGTGGAGAGTACGTTCCTCGCGCCGGCGGGCGAGGTCATGTCGTCGTTCATGGCAGTCGCGTCCTGGTCTCGTTCACCGGCAGCCGCCGGTTTCCCACCAGTGTCCGGCCCGGACCGCCGCTCGCGCCCGCCGAGTACCCCTACGAGACCAGCGAAACGACGCGGGTTGACCCCGGACGGCCCAGTGGCGGGCGGAACCGGCGGTGGTGAGGATGGACGCGTCAAGGCGACCGGAGGTGATCATGACCGGTGACGTGGACTCGGACCAGCTGACCGAGCTGCGGGAACAGGTCCGCCAGCTCAAGGAGGCGCTCGTCTCGCACGCCGTCGTCGACCAGGCGATCGGCATGATCGTGGTCCTCGGCCGGGTGGCGCCCGACGAGGGCTGGCTGGTGCTGAAAGAGGTCTCCCAGCACACCAACATCAAGCTGCGCAGCGTCGCCGAGCTGATCCTCGTCTGGGGCCGCACGGGAGCGATGCCGCGCGAGATCCGGGCCGCGCTGGAGGACGCCCTCGACCGCCACGGCCCGACCCAGGTCCCGGGCACGCCCTGACCGGCCCCCCCCGGGTCAGCCGGTCTCGGTGAGGATCTCCTCCCGCAGCCGCGCGAAGCAGCCGCTCAGCAGCCGGGAGACGTGCATCTGGGAGATGCCGAGCTGCCGGGCTATGCAGCTCTGCGTCATCCCGCGGAAGAACCGCAGGTAGAGGATGGTGCGCTCGCGCTCCGGCAGGGCCATCAGGCAGGGCTGCGCGGCCACCCGGTCCACCACGGTGTCGAACGCCGGGTCCACGCCGCCGATCGCGTCCCCGAGCGCGTACCCGTCGGTGCCCGGCATCTCCGCCTCCAGGGACAGCGCGGTGAAGCACTCCAGCGCCTCCATGCCGGCCCGCACCTCCTCCGCGGTCAGGTGCGCGTACGCGGCGATCTCCTCGACGGTGGGGGCGCGGCCCGGAGTGGTCTGCGCCAGCTCCTTCGCGGCGCGGCGCACCCGGTTGCGCAGGTCCTGCACCCGGCGGGGCACGTGCAGGGTCCACATGTGGTCGCGGAAGTGCCGTTTGATCTCGCCGGTCACGGTGGGCACCGCGTACGCCTCGAAGGCGTGGCCGCGGGCCGGATCGTAGTGGTCGACGGCCTTGACCAGGCCGAGGGCCGCCACCTGGTACAGGTCCTCCAGGGACTCGCCGCGGCCCCGGAAGCGGACGGCGATCCGCTCGGCCATGGGCAGCCAGACCTGGATCAGCTCGTCCCGCAGCGCCTTGCGCTCCGGGCCCTGGGGCAGTCCCGACAGCCGCGCGAAGGCCGCGCTGGTGTCGGGGGCGTCGTCGTGCGGGTGCGGCTTGGTTCGGCCGGCCGTACGCATCATGCGCACCTCCCTCAGCAGGGGTGCTCGGGTGATCGGACACCGGAAGGGAAATACCTATATGAGGCGATTTTACGGGCAGACGGGGCGGGCGCACGCCGTGCGGCAGAGCGGACCGCCCCGGGGACGGCCGGCTCCACAGCGGAACGTGATGTGCGGCACGCTCACGGTGACCGCCGCCCGTCGTCCGGTCCCGTTCTCCCTGGGCAGCGCTTGATCGCCGAGCAAAAGGGGCGAACTCCCTGGCCACAGCGCATTCCGCGCATTTGACAGTGCGCTGAGCGCACAGATAGGAAGCAGCTCCAAGAGGTCGAGAGGTGCACCGTGTACGAGCCGAACGTGGTCGGGGACTGGCAGGAGTACGACGAACACCCCGGACTGCGGGTCCGTGTCCACCGCGTCGAACCGGGCGAGCCGCCGCGCGGCCGGGACGACGCCGCCGAGGGCCTCACCTGCTTCCGCCTCCGCGTCACCGTCGAGAACCGGGGCGAACGGCGGGTCTGCGTCCACCTGGAGGACGGTCAGATCGACGTCCGGATCGGCCCCGACGGGGAGGGCGCCTTCATCGACTGGCGCAACTCCCAGTTCGTCGAGGGCTTCGATGTCTACCCGCTGCGCCGGGTCACCGCCGTCGTCCACGCGGCCGGTCCGCAGGCGGATCTCGGCCGGGTGGACGTCCAGGTGCAGCTGCGGGTCGACGACGAGTGGACGGCCCGGCGGCTGTGGACCGGCGGTCTCGGTCTGACGGAGGGCGCCGGCGGCACCTGCCCGTCCGCCGGCCGCGAGGAACTGGCGCACCAGGTGAGCACGTTCCTGCGGGACCAGGCGGAGGAGGGCACCGCCTGAGGCGTCACCGCCGGGTCAGTGCGGAATCCCGTCGATGATCTCCCGGGCCCCCTGGCGCAGCAGCGACACCGCGACCGAGGTGCCGAGGGTGGCCGGGTCCAGGCGGCCCGCCCACTCGTGGGCGTTCAGCCGGGTCTTGCCGTCCGGGGTGAACACGCAAGCCCGCAGGGAGAGTTCGCCGCTGCGGTCGACCCGCGCGTAACCGGCGATGGGGCTGTTGCAGTGGCCCTGGAGGACGTGCAGGAACATCCGCTCCGCGGTGGCCTCCCGGTGGGTCTCCGGATGGCCGAGGCCGCTGACCGCGTCGATCAGCCCGGTGTCGTCCTCCCGGCACTGCAGGGCCAGGATGCCCGCGCCGATCGGCGGCATCATCGTCTCGGGGGAGAGGACGTCGCTGATCACGTCGGTGCGGCCGATGCGCTCCAGACCGGACACGGCGAGCAGCAGCGCGTCCGCCTCCCCGGCGGCCAGCTTCGCCAGCCGCCGGTTGGCGTTGCCGCGGAACGGCACGCACCTCAGATGCGGGTGGGTCGCGGCCAGTTGGGCCACGCGGCGCACCGACGAAGTGCCGATCCGGGTGCCGGCGGGCAGCTCGTCCAGGGTCAGCCCGCCCGGGTGGACCAGGGCGTCGCGGATGTCGTCGCGCCGCAGGAACGCCGCGAACACCGTGCCGGCCGGCAGCGGCCGGTCGGCGGGCACGTCCTTGACGCAGTGCACCGCGAGATCGGCCTCGCCGGCCAGCAGCGCGGCGTCGACCTCCTTGGTGAAGGCGCCCTTGCCCTCCACCTGCGACAGGTCGCCGAGCCACTTGTCACCGGTCGTCCGCACGGGGACGACCTCGGTGCGGACCCCCGGCAGGAGATCCGCCAACTCGCCCCGGACGCGGGCCACTTGAGCCAGAGCCATGGGCGAGTCACGGGAGACGACACGGATCAGCTCGGGAAGGGACATGCGGACACGATAGTGCCCGGAGGGGCCGCCGTCTCGCCCCCGCGCGGGTCAGGCGTACGGGTCGAAGGTGATCCCCGAGGGCTTCGCCGAGGCCAGGTGCGAGGCGAAGCTCGCGTCCTTCAGGCCGAAATTGGCGCTGCCGAAGTCGTACGCGCCGAGCTTGTCGCGGACGCCCGCCGGGTAGCCGTTCCAGCCGACCAGGGTCGGGTACTGCCAGGTGCCCTTGTGGTTCTCCGGCGGTTCGTCGTTCGCGGTGCCCAGCCGGAAGCAGTGGGTGCTGATGCCGTCCTTGTGGTAGACGACCTTGGCGTGGGTGCCCTCGAAGCGGACCTGGGAACGCGGGTGCACGGTGAACGAGCCGTGGTTGGAGGTCGACACGTACTGCACGGTGCCGTTCTGCACCCACACCACGACGTGCTCCCAGTCGTGACGGTGGCCGCCGATGCTCGTGCCGGCCAGCGCCTGGTCCTTCTCGAAGTACAGGCCGTACATGTACGCGCACCAGCCGCCGTCGCACTTGGCGCGTGCGTAGCCGTTGGTGTTGTCCAGGTCGGCGGCGTCCCGGCAGTTGCCGTTGAGGGCGCCGGTCGGGTTGAGGCCGGCGTTGACCGTGCCGTCGGCGCTGATGGCCGGAGTGGGGTAGCAGCCGTCGGTGTCGTAGTCGAAGGCGGGCTGGTAGGCGGTTTCCGCCGCGTCGGCGTTGCCGGGGAGCGCCGGGGGCGGGGCGGCGAAGGCGGTGGCGGGGAAGGCGACGACCAGGGCGAACGCCCCGGCGACCGTGGTGAGCCATCTTCTGCGGCGGGGTGCGGACGTGCTCGACGACACCGCGTCCTCCTCGTGGGCGCAGCCCAACGGCTGTGGGGGAAAGGGGACTTCAGGATGGCGTCGTTCCCCTTCCGTGCCAAGAGGCCCAGGGGACGCGTGGGTTAAGGGCAGCCCAACAGCCGCCCCGGGGTCACACCAGGTCGTCGGGGACGTCCGCCGCCGACTCCTCCGGGGCCAGGTCGGGCCGCAGCCGCAGCCAGGACGGCTGGCGCAGCATGCCCTCCCGGGTACGGGTGCTGAAGCGGACCTCGCCCACCAGCCGGGGCACCACCCAGCGGGCGCCCGGGACCGCCGGAACCGGGTCGAACGGGCATACGTCGGTGGCGGCGGCCCGCAGCAGCGCGGCCAGGACGGCGCGCTCGTCCTCGCTCCAGCCGGTGCCCACCCCGCCGACGTAGCGCAGCCGGCCGGCGGCGCGCTGGCCGGCCAGGACCGCGCCGGGCAGGCCGGTCAGCCGCCCCTTGCCGGGCAGCCAGCCGCCGACGACCACGTCCTCGCTGCGCATGTTCCGGATCTTGATCCAGGCCCGGGAGCGGACCCCCGGCTCGTACACCGAGTCCAGCCGCTTGCACACCAGACCCTCCAGGCCGTGCTCGCGGGTGGCGCGCAGCGCCTGCTCGCCGTGGCCGACGAGGGCGGCGGGGGTGGACCAGGCCGGACCGGTCAGGCCGAGCCCCTCCAGCTCGGCGCGCCGCCGGGTGTACGGCAGGCGGAGCAGTGGGCGGCGGCCCAGGTGCGGGACGTCGAAGAGGACGAGGTGGACCGGGACGGACGCCGCGCGGTGCGCCGCCCGGCCCGGCGCGTGCGCCAGCCCCATCCGGGACTGGAGCAGCTGGAAGTCGGCGCGGCCCTCGGCGTCCAGCGCCAGCACCTCGCCGTCCAGGACGGCCGCGGTGGTGCCGAGCGCGGTGCCCAGGGGCCGCAGCTCGGGGTAGGCGGCGGTGATGTCGGTCCCGGAGCGGGCGCGCAGCAGCGCCCGGCCGTCGCCGGGCAGGTAGACCATGACGCGCTGGCCGTCCTGCTTGGTCTCGTACGCCCAGCGCGCGTCCTGCGCGGGAGGCGGCAGGGCGCCCGGCGTGGCGAGCATGGGCGGGATCAGCGGCAGCTCCACGGGGAAGGTGTCGACGCGGCCGGGTGCCGCCACGCGCGGCGGCGGGCAGGTTCGCCTGAACGGCGCCGCGATCGTGCCCGGGTACGGACCGGCGCCCGGCGCACACCGCCGCTGACCGTAGCGGGGGCGTGCCGGGCGCCGGGGCGGGGGGCGTCAGCGGGCGAGGCGGATCCTCGTGACGGTGTCCTCGGCCGTGCCGGCGCCCGACTTGTCGACCACCCAGGCGGTGCCGTCGGCGATCTCCACGTGGTTCGGGTTGGCGCCGGTGGCCACGGTCTCCTCGACGACGCCCTTCCTGACGTCGACGCGGGTCACGTTCGCCGCGGTGCGGTTGACGACCAGGACGTTGCCGGAGCGCTCGTCGGTGGCGACCGACAGGGCGCCCGCGCCGGTCGTCACGGTCTTGGTGACGATGCCCTTCCTCAGGTCGATCACGGACAGGGTGCCCGCGGTCTGGTCGGCGGTGTAGGCGGCCTTGCCGTTCTTCGACAGGGAGACGGAGATCGCGCCGTCGCCGGCCGGGACGAAGGCGGGTGTGGTGGAGCCGCGCTTCACCACGATGAGCCGGTCGTTGGTCATGTCGGCGGCGTAGACCGTGCCGGTCCTCTCGTCGACGGCGAGGCCGGCCGGGCCGGAACCCTCCACGGTGACGCGCTTCTTCTCCTTGAAGGTCTTGCTGTCGAAGGCGACGACGCTGCCGTCGCTGAACGCGCTCGCCCAGACCGTGTCGTGCTTCTCGTCCACGACGATCTCGCGGGCGTGGTCGACGTTCGGCAGGGTGGCGAGGTGCTCGCCGGTGCGCTGGCTGTAGACGGACACCGTGTTGTTGCGGGTGTTGGTCGTCCAGACGGTGTTGTGCTCGTCGTCCACGGCGACGCCGTAGACGGCCTCGACGGCACCGGTGGCGGTGTCGGTGACCGGCGGGGTGATGTCCGACTCGACGGTGAGGGTCCCGGGGTCGACCTTCAGCAGGTGGGACTCGGTGACCGGCGGGCGGCCCACGGCGGCGGTCACCCACAGCACGTGGTTCCGCTCGGAGTAGGCCGACTGGTACAGGCCCTTGGTGAGCTTGGCCGTGCTGACGGCCGGGGCGGCGGTGTGCGCGGAGGCGGTGCCCGTCAGGGTCAGGACGCCGCCGGCGGCGACGGCCATGGCGACGGCCGAGGCGATCGCGGTGCGGCGGTGGGTGCGGGTGCCGGTGTGGGACATGGTGGGAGTGCTCCCTTGTCGTGTGCGTGGGGTGGGTCTACTGCGGAGAGATGGCTCGGGGGAGGGCTCACGCGCCGTGCGCGGGCCGTCCGGTGCGGCGGCGCACCACCAGCAGCGTGGTGGCGGCGGCGCCCGCGGCCCCGCCGGCCGCCGCCGCGGCGGCGGACCAGGCGATCGTCGCGTGGGAGACGGCCGGGCCGCTGGCGGCGAGCAGGGCTTTCGCGGAGGTGTCCGGCGCGGTGGTGGAGGACGTGCCGGTGCCCGCGCCGGCCGCCGCGGCGGCGTTCACGGTGAACTCCACCTTCAGCGAGGTGGGCGGGTCGGGGGCGAGGAAGCGCAGCCAGTGGGGGCCGGCGGTGGTGTCTGCGGGGACGGTCACGTCACCCTCGTAGCTGCCGTCGCCGTCGGTCTTCCACTGGCCGAGGATGGCCTCGTCGTCGAGCTTGACGGTGACCTGCTCGCCGGCCGGGAACCGGGTCACCTCGAAGTGCAGGGTGCCGCCGGGCTGGACCTCGCTGGCGGTGATCTCGGCCTTGGCGCCGGCGTCGTTGGTGGCGCTGGCCGGGGCGCCCGAGGCCGCCGGTACGGGGGTGGCGGCGCCTCCCGCGGCGCCGGACGCCGAGCCGCCGCCGGTACCGGAGGACGCGGCGGCGCCGGAGGTCACGGTGAAGCCGGCGCGCAGGCTCGTCGGCGGATCCGGTGCGAGGAAGCGCAGCCAGTGCGCGCCCCTGGCCGCGTCCGGGGGGACGGTGACACTCCCGGCGTACGACCCGTCGGGACCGACCGTCCACTGGCCGAGGATCTCGCTGTCGTCCAGCTTCACCGTGAGCTGCCGTCCCGCCGGGAAGCCGGTGACCCGGAACGACACCGTGCCGCCCGCGGCCACCCGGGAGCCGCCGGTGATGGCGGCGGAGGTGCCGGAGGAGGAACCGGCGGCCGTATCGGAGGAACCCGACGCGCCCGATGACCCCGTGGAGCCGGAAGCACCCGAGCCCGAACCGGAGCCGCCGGAACCCGCGGAGCCGCCGGAGCCGCCCGAGCCGCCGCCCGGCGAGGCCGCCGTGACCGTGAGGTCCGCCTTGAGGCTGGTCGCCGGGTCGGGGGCCAGGACGCGCAGCCAGTGCGCCCCGGCCGAGGCCGACGCGGGGACGGTGACCGTGCCGGAGAAGGTCCCGTCGGCCTTCACCGCGCCGGCCCACTGGCCGAGGATCTCGCTGTCGTCCAGCTTCACCGTGATGTTCTGGCCCTTGACGAACCCGGACAGGGCGAAGGAGACCCTGCCCCCGGCCGCGACCTCCCTCCCGCCGGTCAGCCTGACCTTCGGCTCCGCCGCGGGTGCGGTGGTCCCCGAGGGCGACGGAGTGGGCTTCGGGGTCGGCGCGGGCGTCGGGGAAGCGGACGGGGCGGCGGTGACCGTGAGGCTCTCGCTCCTGACACTGGTCCCGGTCGCCAGGAACCGGAGCCAGTGGCCGTCGCCCGCGCTGGTCCCCGCCGGGACCGTCACCCGGTCGGAGACGCTGCCGTCGTCGCCGACCGTGAACTGCGCCAGCAGCGCGGCGTCGTCGAGTTTGACGCTCAGCCTGCCGCCGGCCGGGAAGCCGGTGGCGGTGAACGGCACCTCGCCGCCGGCCCGTACGGAGGTCGTGCCGAGGGTGACCGCGGGCGCCGCCGCGTCCGCCGCCGTCAGCGCCACCGTGCCGGTGAGGTCCGTGGCACCGGGGCCGGCGGTGACCGGCGGGAGGGCGACGAGGGCGCCGAGACCGAGGGTGGCGCCCGCGGTCAGGGCGACCACGCGGCCCCGGCGGGCACCGAGGGGCGAAGCGGATCTGTCAGAGGTCATGATGGCTGCTCCAGGCAGGCGGACGTCACTCGGGGACGTCCGATAAGGAGGGCACGTGGGGGGCGGCGTACGGCCGGCGCGGGAAAGCGACGTGCGATCAAGTAAGGTAAGGCTAACCTAATATGGAGATCGTGAGCAGTCAAATGGAATCCGCGCACACCGTGTTCACCGGTCCCCCCGGAGCCACGCCGGCCCACCCGCCCCGCCTGCCCCGGCCGCACCCCGTGCCGCGGCTCGCCGAGCCGGTCCGCGCGCTGCCGGGGCCGGACGGCGTGGAGGAGTTCTGGGACGAGGTGCGCCGCCTCGGCACGCCCCTGGTGGGCCCCGACCCGCTGGGCGGCCCCGAGCACCGCGCGGTGACGTTCCTGTGGCGCGGCACCCCGGCGACCCGAGCCGTCGAGGTGCTGCCCAACAAGCTGGGCGACCCGCGCGACCCCGAGGGCAACCTGATGGCCCGCGCACCGGGGACGGACGTATGGCACTGGACCCTGCGGCTGCGGCACGACTGGCGCGGCACGTACGACTTCCACGTGGACGAGGGGATCGAGGAGGCGGGGCCCGCGTACTGGCGGCGGCTGCGCGCCGACCCGCGCCCCGACCCGTTCAACGGCCGCGCCCTGCCGCGCCGCTGGGGCGGCGGGCCGGTGTCCTACGCCGAACTGCCCGCCGCCCCCGACGCGGGCGACTGGCTGCCCCGGCCGGGCGTCCCGCGCGGCACCCTCACCGGGCACCGGATGCCGAGCGCCCGGCTGGGCGGGGAGCGGCGGGTCTGGCTGTACACGCCGCCCGGCGAGGTCCCGGCCGGCGGACTGCCGGTGCTGGTGCTGCTGGACGGCGAGCACTGGGGGCCCCGGCTCGGCCTCGCGCATCTGCTGGACAACCTCATCGCCGACGGACGCCTCCCGCTGCTGGCCGCCGTGCTGCCGGAGGCCGTCGACGAACCCACCCGCTGGGCCGAGCTGAGCTGCCGCCCCGGCTACGTCGCCCACCTCGCGGACGAGCTGCTGCCGTGGGCGGCCGGGCACCTGCCGGTCACCGCGGACCCGGCGCGCACCGTCGTCGCCGGGCAGAGCCTCGGCGGGCTCACCGCCGCCTACGCGGCCGTGTCCGCCCCGCACCGCTTCGGCAACGCCCTGGTCCAGTCCGGCTCGTTCTGGTGGCCGGCCGGGGAGGACGCCGAGTGGCTCACCCGGGCGCTCGCCGCCGCGCCCCGGCTGCCGGTGCGGTTCCGGCTCTCCTTCGGCGAGCAGGAGTGGGTGGCCCTGCCCGCCGCCCGGCGGCTCCGCGACACCCTGCGCGCACGCGGGTACGACGACTCCTCCTACCGGGAGTTCAACGGCGGTCACGACTACCTGTGCTGGCGCACCGAACTGGCCGACGGCCTCGTGGAACTGCTGGGCCGCTGATCCGGGCCGCACCGGCCCCGGGGACGGGCGGGCGGCGGCGCGCACGCCCCGCCGGGACGTGTCCGCGCCGCCGCCCGCCCGTCCCCGGGGCCGGTGCGGCCCGGTATCAGCGGCCCAGCAGTTCCACGAGGCCGTCGGCCAGTTCGGTGCGCCAGCACAGGTAGTCGTGACCGCCGTTTGAACTCCCGGTAGGAGGAGTCGTCGTACCCGCGTGCGCGCAGGGTGTCGCGGAGCCGCCGGGCGGCGGGCAGGGCCACCCACTCCTGCTCGCCGAAGGAGAGCCGGAACCGCACCGGCAGCCGGGGCGCGGCGGCGAGCGCCCGGGTGAGCCACTCGGCGTCCTCCCCGGCCGGCCACCAGAACGAGCCGGACTGGACCAGGGCGTTGCCGAAGCGGTGCGGGGGCGGACACGGCCGCGTAGGCGGCGGTGAGCCCGCCGAGGCTCTGCCCGGCGACGACGGTGCGCGCCGGGTCCGCGGTGACCGGCAGGTGCCCGGCCGCCCACGGCAGCAGCTCGTCCGCGAGGTGGGCGACGTAGCCGGGGCGGCAGCTCAGCTCGGCCCAGCGGGTGGGTTCGTCGACGGCCTCCGGCAGCACGGCGGCCAGCAGCGGGAGGCGTCCGTCGGCGATGAGGTTGTCCAGCAGATGCGCGAGGCCGAGCCGGGGCCCCCAGTGCTCGCCGTCCAGCAGCACCAGCACCGGCAGTCCGCCGGCCGGGACCTCGCCGGGCGGCGTGTACAGCCAGACCCGCCGCTCCCCGCCCAGCCGGGCGCTCGGCATCCGGTGCCCGGTGAGGGTGCCGCGCGGGACGCCCGGCCGGGGCAGCCAGTCGCCCGCGTCGGGGGCGGCGGGCAGTTCGGCGTAGGACACCGGCCCGCCGCCCCAGCGGCGCGGCAGGGCGCGGCCGTTGAACGGGTCGGGGCGCGGGTCGGCGCGCAGCCGCCGCCAGTACGCGGGCCCCGCCTCCTCGATCCCCTCGTCCACGTGGAAGTCGTACGTGCCGCGCCAGTCGTGCCGCAGCCGCAGGGTCCAGTGCCATACGTCCGTCCCCGGTGCGCGGGCCATCAGGTTGCCCTCGGGGTCGCGCGGGTCGCCCAGCTTGTTGGGCAGCACCTCGACGGCTCGGGTCGCCGGGGTGCCGCGCCACAGGAACGTCACCGCGCGGTGCTCGGGGCCGCCCAGCGGGTCGGGGCCCACCAGGGGCGTGCCGAGGCGGCGCACCTCGTCCCAGAACTCCTCCACGCCGTCCGGCCCCGGCAGCGCGCGGACCGGCTCGGCGAGCCGCGGCACGGGGTGCGGCCGGGGCAGGCGGGGCGGGTGGGCCGGCGTGGCTCCGGGGGGACCGGTGAACACGGTGTGCGCGGATTCCATTTGACTGCTCACGATCTCCATATTAGGTTAGCCTTACCTTACTTGATCGCACGTCGCTTTCCCGCGCCGGCCGTACGCCGCCCCCCACGTGCCCTCCTTATCGGACGTCCCCGAGTGACGTCCGCCTGCCTGGAGCAGCCATCATGACCTCTGACAGATCCGCTTCGCCCCTCGGTGCCCGCCGGGGCCGCGTGGTCGCCCTGACCGCGGGCGCCACCCTCGGTCTCGGCGCCCTCGTCGCCCTCCCGCCGGTCACCGCCGGCCCCGGTGCCACGGACCTCACCGGCACGGTGGCGCTGACGGCGGCGGACGCGGCGGCGCCCGCGGTCACCCTCGGCACGACCTCCGTACGGGCCGGCGGCGAGGTGCCGTTCACCGCCACCGGCTTCCCGGCCGGCGGCAGGCTGAGCGTCAAACTCGACGACGCCGCGCTGCTGGCGCAGTTCACGGTCGGCGACGACGGCAGCGTCTCCGACCGGGTGACGGTCCCGGCGGGGACCAGCGCGGGCGACGGCCACTGGCTCCGGTTCCTGGCGACCGGGACCAGTGTCAGGAGCGAGAGCCTCACGGTCACCGCCGCCCCGTCCGCTTCCCCGACGCCCGCGCCGACCCCGAAGCCCACTCCGTCGCCCTCGGGGACCACCGCACCCGCGGCGGAGCCGAAGGTCAGGCTGACCGGCGGGAGGGAGGTCGCGGCCGGGGGCAGGGTCTCCTTCGCCCTGTCCGGGTTCGTCAAGGGCCAGAACATCACGGTGAAGCTGGACGACAGCGAGATCCTCGGCCAGTGGGCCGGCGCGGTGAAGGCCGACGGGACCTTCTCCGGCACGGTCACCGTCCCCGCGTCGGCCTCGGCCGGGGCGCACTGGCTGCGCGTCCTGGCCCCCGACCCGGCGACCAGCCTCAAGGCGGACCTCACGGTCACGGCGGCCTCGCCGGGCGGCGGCTCGGGCGGCTCCGGCGGCTCCGCGGGTTCCGGCGGCTCCGGTTCGGGCTCGGGTGCTTCCGGCTCCACGGGGTCATCGGGCGCGTCGGGTTCCTCCGATACGGCCGCCGGTTCCTCCTCCGGCACCTCCGCCGCCATCACCGGCGGCTCCCGGGTGGCCGCGGGCGGCACGGTGTCGTTCCGGGTCACCGGCTTCCCGGCGGGACGGCAGCTCACGGTGAAGCTGGACGACAGCGAGATCCTCGGCCAGTGGACGGTCGGTCCCGACGGGTCGTACGCCGGGAGTGTCACCGTCCCCCCGGACGCGGCCAGGGGCGCGCACTGGCTGCGCTTCCTCGCACCGGATCCGCCGACGAGCCTGCGCGCCGGCTTCACCGTGACCTCCGGCGCCGCCGCGTCCTCCGGTACCGGCGGCGGCTCGGCGTCCGGCGCCGCGGGAGGCGCCGCCACCCCCGTACCGGCGGCCTCGGGCGCCCCGGCCAGCGCCACCAACGACGCCGGCGCCAAGGCCGAGATCACCGCCAGCGAGGTCCAGCCCGGCGGCACCCTGCACTTCGAGGTGACCCGGTTCCCGGCCGGCGAGCAGGTCACCGTCAAGCTCGACGACGAGGCCATCCTCGGCCAGTGGAAGACCGACGGCGACGGCAGCTACGAGGGTGACGTGACCGTCCCCGCAGACACCACCGCCGGCCCCCACTGGCTGCGCTTCCTCGCCCCCGACCCGCCCACCTCGCTGAAGGTGGAGTTCACCGTGAACGCCGCCGCGGCGGCCGGCGCGGGCACCGGCACGTCCTCCACCACCGCGCCGGACACCTCCGCGAAAGCCCTGCTCGCCGCCAGCGGCCCGGCCGTCTCCCACGCGACGATCGCCTGGTCCGCCGCCGCGGCGGCGGCCGGCGGGGCCGCGGGCGCCGCCGCCACCACGCTGCTGGTGGTGCGCCGCCGCACCGGACGGCCCGCGCACGGCGCGTGAGCCCTCCCCCGAGCCATCTCTCCGCAGTAGACCCACCCCACGCACACGACAAGGGAGCACTCCCACCATGTCCCACACCGGCACCCGCACCCACCGCCGCACCGCGATCGCCTCGGCCGTCGCCATGGCCGTCGCCGCCGGCGGCGTCCTGACCCTGACGGGCACCGCCTCCGCGCACACCGCCGCCCCGGCCGTCAGCACGGCCAAGCTCACCAAGGGCCTGTACCAGTCGGCCTACTCCGAGCGGAACCACGTGCTGTGGGTGACCGCCGCCGTGGGCCGCCCGCCGGTCACCGAGTCCCACCTGCTGAAGGTCGACCCCGGGACCCTCACCGTCGAGTCGGACATCACCCCGCCGGTCACCGACACCGCCACCGGTGCCGTCGAGGCCGTCTACGGCGTCGCCGTGGACGACGAGCACAACACCGTCTGGACGACCAACACCCGCAACAACACGGTGTCCGTCTACAGCCAGCGCACCGGCGAGCACCTCGCCACCCTGCCGAACGTCGACCACGCCCGCGAGATCGTCGTGGACGAGAAGCACGACACGGTCTGGGCGAGCGCGTTCAGCGACGGCAGCGTCGTCGCCTTCGACAGCAAGACCTTCAAGGAGAAGAAGCGCGTCACCGTGGAGGGTTCCGGCCCGGCCGGCCTCGCCGTCGACGAGAGGACCGGCACGGTCTACGCCGCCGACATGACCAACGACCGGCTCATCGTGGTGAAGCGCGGCTCCACCACACCCGCCTTCGTCCCGGCCGGCGACGGCGCGATCTCCGTCTCCCTGTCGAAGAACGGCAAGGCCGCCTACACCGCCGACCAGACCGCGGGCACCCTGTCCGTGATCGACCTGAGGAAGGGCATCGTCACCAAGACCGTGACGACCGGCGCGGGCGCCCTGTCGGTCGCCACCGACGAGCGCTCCGGCAACGTCCTGGTCGTCAACCGCACCGCGGCGAACGTGACCCGCGTCGACGTCAGGAAGGGCGTCGTCGAGGAGACCGTGGCCACCGGCGCCAACCCGAACCACGTGGAGATCGCCGACGGCACCGCCTGGGTGGTCGACAAGTCGGGCGCCGGCACGGCCGAGGACACCGTCACGAGGATCCGCCTCGCCCGCTGACGCCCCCCGCCCCGGCGCCCGGCACGCCCCCGCTACGGTCAGCGGCGGTGTGCGCCGGGCGCCGGTCCGTACCCGGGCACGATCGCGGCGCCGTTCAGGCGAACCTGCCCGCCGCCGCGCGTGGCGGCACCCGGCCGCGTCGACACCTTCCCCGTGGAGCTGCCGCTGATCCCGCCCATGCTCGCCACGCCGGGCGCCCTGCCGCCTCCCGCGCAGGACGCGCGCTGGGCGTACGAGACCAAGCAGGACGGCCAGCGCGTCATGGTCTACCTGCCCGGCGACGGCCGGGCGCTGCTGCGCGCCCGCTCCGGGACCGACATCACCGCCGCCTACCCCGAGCTGCGGCCCCTGGGCACCGCGCTCGGCACCACCGCGGCCGTCCTGGACGGCGAGGTGCTGGCGCTGGACGCCGAGGGCCGCGCCGACTTCCAGCTGCTCCAGTCCCGGATGGGGCTGGCGCACGCGCCGGGCCGGGCGGCGCACCGCGCGGCGTCCGTCCCGGTCCACCTCGTCCTCTTCGACGTCCCGCACCTGGGCCGCCGCCCACTGCTCCGCCTGCCGTACACCCGGCGGCGCGCCGAGCTGGAGGGGCTCGGCCTGACCGGTCCGGCCTGGTCCACCCCCGCCGCCCTCGTCGGCCACGGCGAGCAGGCGCTGCGCGCCACCCGCGAGCACGGCCTGGAGGGTCTGGTGTGCAAGCGGCTGGACTCGGTGTACGAGCCGGGGGTCCGCTCCCGGGCCTGGATCAAGATCCGGAACATGCGCAGCGAGGACGTGGTCGTCGGCGGCTGGCTGCCCGGCAAGGGGCGGCTGACCGGCCTGCCCGGCGCGGTCCTGGCCGGCCAGCGCGCCGCCGGCCGGCTGCGCTACGTCGGCGGGGTGGGCACCGGCTGGAGCGAGGACGAGCGCGCCGTCCTGGCCGCGCTGCTGCGGGCCGCCGCCACCGACGTATGCCCGTTCGACCCGGTTCCGGCGGTCCCGGGCGCCCGCTGGGTGGTGCCCCGGCTGGTGGGCGAGGTCCGCTTCAGCACCCGTACCCGGGAGGGCATGCTGCGCCAGCCGTCCTGGCTGCGGCTGCGGCCCGACCTGGCCCCGGAGGAGTCGGCGGCGGACGTCCCCGACGACCTGGTGTGACCCCGGGGCGGCTGTTGGGCTGCCCTTAACCCACGCGTCCCCTGGGCCTCTTGGCACGGAAGGGGAACGACGCCATCCTGAAGTCCCCTTTCCCCCACAGCCGTTGGGCTGCGCCCACGAGGAGGACGCGGTGTCGTCGAGCACGTCCGCACCCCGCCGCAGAAGATGGCTCACCACGGTCGCCGGGGCGTTCGCCCTGGTCGTCGCCTTCCCCGCCACCGCCTTCGCCGCCCCGCCCCCGGCGCTCCCCGGCAACGCCGACGCGGCGGAAACCGCCTACCAGCCCGCCTTCGACTACGACACCGACGGCTGCTACCCCACTCCGGCCATCAGCGCCGACGGCACGGTCAACGCCGGCCTCAACCCGACCGGCGCCCTCAACGGCAACTGCCGGGACGCCGCCGACCTGGACAACACCAACGGCTACGCACGCGCCAAGTGCGACGGCGGCTGGTGCGCGTACATGTACGGCCTGTACTTCGAGAAGGACCAGGCGCTGGCCGGCACGAGCATCGGCGGCCACCGTCACGACTGGGAGCACGTCGTGGTGTGGGTGCAGAACGGCACCGTGCAGTACGTGTCGACCTCCAACCACGGCTCGTTCACCGTGCACCCGCGTTCCCAGGTCCGCTTCGAGGGCACCCACGCCAAGGTCGTCTACCACAAGGACGGCATCAGCACCCACTGCTTCCGGCTGGGCACCGCGAACGACGAACCGCCGGAGAACCACAAGGGCACCTGGCAGTACCCGACCCTGGTCGGCTGGAACGGCTACCCGGCGGGCGTCCGCGACAAGCTCGGCGCGTACGACTTCGGCAGCGCCAATTTCGGCCTGAAGGACGCGAGCTTCGCCTCGCACCTGGCCTCGGCGAAGCCCTCGGGGATCACCTTCGACCCGTACGCCTGACCCGCGCGGGGGCGAGACGGCGGCCCCTCCGGGCACTATCGTGTCCGCATGTCCCTTCCCGAGCTGATCCGTGTCGTCTCCCGTGACTCGCCCATGGCTCTGGCTCAAGTGGCCCGCGTCCGGGGCGAGTTGGCGGATCTCCTGCCGGGGGTCCGCACCGAGGTCGTCCCCGTGCGGACGACCGGTGACAAGTGGCTCGGCGACCTGTCGCAGGTGGAGGGCAAGGGCGCCTTCACCAAGGAGGTCGACGCCGCGCTGCTGGCCGGCGAGGCCGATCTCGCGGTGCACTGCGTCAAGGACGTGCCCGCCGACCGGCCGCTGCCGGCCGGCACGGTGTTCGCGGCGTTCCTGCGGCGCGACGACATCCGCGACGCCCTGGTCCACCCGGGCGGGCTGACCCTGGACGAGCTGCCCGCCGGCACCCGGATCGGCACTTCGTCGGTGCGCCGCGTGGCCCAACTGGCCGCGACCCACCCGCATCTGAGGTGCGTGCCGTTCCGCGGCAACGCCAACCGGCGGCTGGCGAAGCTGGCCGCCGGGGAGGCGGACGCGCTGCTGCTCGCCGTGTCCGGTCTGGAGCGCATCGGCCGCACCGACGTGATCAGCGACGTCCTCTCCCCCGAGACGATGATGCCGCCGATCGGCGCGGGCATCCTGGCCCTGCAGTGCCGGGAGGACGACACCGGGCTGATCGACGCGGTCAGCGGCCTCGGCCATCCGGAGACCCACCGGGAGGCCACCGCGGAGCGGATGTTCCTGCACGTCCTCCAGGGCCACTGCAACAGCCCCATCGCCGGTTACGCGCGGGTCGACCGCAGCGGCGAACTCTCCCTGCGGGCTTGCGTGTTCACCCCGGACGGCAAGACCCGGCTGAACGCCCACGAGTGGGCGGGCCGCCTGGACCCGGCCACCCTCGGCACCTCGGTCGCGGTGTCGCTGCTGCGCCAGGGGGCCCGGGAGATCATCGACGGGATTCCGCACTGACCCGGCGGTGACGCCTCAGGCGGTGCCCTCCTCCGCCTGGTCCCGCAGGAACGTGCTCACCTGGTGCGCCAGTTCCTCGCGGCCGGCGGACGGGCAGGTGCCGCCGGCGCCCTCCGTCAGACCGAGACCGCCGGTCCACAGCCGCCGGGCCGTCCACTCGTCGTCGACCCGCAGCTGCACCTGGACGTCCACCCGGCCGAGATCCGCCTGCGGACCGGCCGCGTGGACGACGGCGGTGACCCGGCGCAGCGGGTAGACATCGAAGCCCTCGACGAACTGGGAGTTGCGCCAGTCGATGAAGGCGCCCTCCCCGTCGGGGCCGATCCGGACGTCGATCTGACCGTCCTCCAGGTGGACGCAGACCCGCCGTTCGCCCCGGTTCTCGACGGTGACGCGGAGGCGGAAGCAGGTGAGGCCCTCGGCGGCGTCGTCCCGGCCGCGCGGCGGCTCGCCCGGTTCGACGCGGTGGACACGGACCCGCAGTCCGGGGTGTTCGTCGTACTCCTGCCAGTCCCCGACCACGTTCGGCTCGTACACGGTGCACCTCTCGACCTCTTGGAGCTGCTTCCTATCTGTGCGCTCAGCGCACTGTCAAATGCGCGGAATGCGCTGTGGCCAGGGGAGTTCGCCCCCTTTTGCTCGGCGATCAAGCGCTGCCCAGGGAGAACGGGACCGGACGACGGGCGGCGGTCACCGTGAGCGTGCCGCACATCACGTTCCGCTGTGGAGCCGGCCGTCCCCGGGGCGGTCCGCTCTGCCGCACGGCGTGCGCCCGCCCCGTCTGCCCGTAAAATCGCCTCATATAA